>NZ_JAWRXU010000482.1:0-283 GCF_046534895.1 Paraburkholderia sp. SIMBA_053
GAGCATCGTGAATCCGGCGAGCGCCTGTTCGCGCAACGATTCGGTAATCGAAGCAATCTGGCGCTCGGGCGGCCGGATCGATTCGTCATAGATGTCGCTGAGCTTTCCATAGATCGCCGAGGCGATACCGATGAACTGCAATGCGTCGCGCCGTCGCGCGCCGCTCGTCGCGAGCAATGCGCGAGCGGGGCCGACCTCTTCGTGCAGATAGTCGATGATGCTTGCGCTGTCGTAGAGAATCTCGCCTTCGTCGAGCACGAGCGCCGGCACTTTCACCATCGGG
>NZ_JAWRXU010000483.1:0-283 GCF_046534895.1 Paraburkholderia sp. SIMBA_053
CCAGGTGTCGCGCCGGAATCGTTGATTTCGAGCTTCGCGGCCGGCAGCGAGCCGTCGCCGAAGATGCGTTCCAGCACCGCCTCCCAGACACGGGCCTTGCCGTCGACGGAAGTCGTGATGTTCACGACGGTAAGGTGCGCCGCGTTGGCTTCGAGCAGGACTTCGAGGTCGCCCGACGCGACCACGCCGGCCACTGCACGGCGTTGCGCGGGTTGTGCCGCCGGGAATTCAAATACGATGGTTTCCATTCGCTTTCCTATGTGTTCGTCGTATTGGGTTTCGT
>NZ_JAWRXU010000484.1:0-283 GCF_046534895.1 Paraburkholderia sp. SIMBA_053
CCGGCATTGGAAATGAGAATGTCGACGGAACCCAGCTCGGCCGCCACTTTGTCGATGCCCTGGTTGACGGCATCTTCGTTGGTGACGTCCATGGCGATGCCGATCGCCTTGCCGCCGCCCTTCCTGATTTCTTCAGCGACGGCGTTCGCACCGTCCTGATTCAGGTCGGCGATCGCGACAGCCGCGCCCGCTGCCGAAAGGGTCAACGCAATCTGCTTGCCGATGCCGCTCGCGGCCCCGGTAACCACCGCGACCTTGCCATTCAGATTTGTGTTCAGTGACG
>NZ_JAWRXU010000485.1:0-282 GCF_046534895.1 Paraburkholderia sp. SIMBA_053
GACGCACAGGCGAACACGGTGCGGATGTGGCAGCACTGGCGCCACACAGCGGGGCGTGTTCTTGATCGACGGGACGTCATGGAGGACCTCCCCTTCTACACGTATGCAGTTTGACACGAGGGAGCGGCAAAGATTTGAGCCGATCGTGAAAACACCGGATTCGAAGACCGAATCACTCGCATGATGGTTCATGCGATCGCATATGTCGAGCCACACACCGCGAAACGGGGTAAGCGCTGTTCGATGACCACTGTGGTCTCGTTGGCGAGCAAGTCGCGGACG
>NZ_JAWRXU010000486.1:0-282 GCF_046534895.1 Paraburkholderia sp. SIMBA_053
TGTTGGAAGAAGTGCGCATGGAAACCCGGCTGCGAGCCGCCTGTAAAACATGACGGCTTGATCATCCGGTATCGCGCTAGGGGCCGCTATTCAGCCGAATGGCCAGGTGTGGGCCAGGTGCGCGGTCAGCGGCCGACAAGCCGCTTGATCTTCGACCCCGGCGCGGGACCGGGGCGAAAAATCTTAACTGTTCTGATTGCCTGATCGTCGCTGCGCATTACTTCGATTTTGATGTCGTTAATCTTTACGCAGACATCGCCTTCCGGAATTTCTTCGAGAACT
>NZ_JAWRXU010000487.1:0-282 GCF_046534895.1 Paraburkholderia sp. SIMBA_053
CGTAAAGTGACAAATGACTTTACCCCTCCTGAAGGAGCTTGCGGCACTTATCGACTTGTTTATCAACGCCTTGAAGTGCTAGAGTCCGATTTATTTGAGCACATTCATTTAGAAAATAATATTTTATTTCCACGTGCCATTACGAGAGTATAAATCAAGTGCAGGACATGAGTATAAATGCTCATGTCCTGCTTTTTCATTGTATAAAAAATATTTATACTCCCCCTTCCCCTCTATCCATATAGCCATATTCCCTTTCGCTTCTCCCTTCACATAAATCCG
>NZ_JAWRXU010000488.1:0-282 GCF_046534895.1 Paraburkholderia sp. SIMBA_053
CGAGAAAGTGGACGTAACTGATATTAAAGTAGTTACACGATCTGAGATAATAAAAAAAATTAACGATAGTAAATCGGTAGGGATGGATTGTAAAGTTGGGGTTTCAATAGATGGAATTGTTGTAGCGGAATCTGTAGTTAAACAAATAACGGGTGGGTATAAGATGTCAGCGACTAATATCAACGGAGTGAAAACAAATGAAACTAAATAAACAAGAGCAAACAGTTGTTATCGGTCTAATAAATAATTTTATTGGTTTGGATCTTGTACAACAACACATTG
>NZ_JAWRXU010000489.1:0-282 GCF_046534895.1 Paraburkholderia sp. SIMBA_053
GCGAGTTGATCACGATTCCGTCACTGCACGCGGTTGAGAAGTGGGAAGACTACGAGGCTGCGCGCCGCGCGGTGTTCTCGCTGTTGTCGACCAATGCGCCGGCGCCGCGCTACAAGGTGGCTTGACGGGCGGCAGTGGAAAGTAGCGGCGGATCGCGGCGAATTCGTGCAAATTGCATCGGCAGCGCGATTCGCCGGGTAGCCGCAAGGTGCATTGATTCGGCGCCCGCAGGCCATCGCATCAGGCGAGAGGTCCTTCGGGCGCTTTGCGGCGTACCGCGAC
>NZ_JAWRXU010000490.1:0-282 GCF_046534895.1 Paraburkholderia sp. SIMBA_053
GATAAGACAGCGCCTGAGCCAGGGAGTCATGCAATTCCCGGGCAATGGTGGCCCTTTCTTCCATCAGCAGCAATTGCTCGTTCTGGACCTGGATCTGATGGGCGAAGAGGGCGCGGCGGGCGGCACGGTGCGGTATGTCGATTCGTCGGTGGAGCGGCTCGAAGTGAAGGTGCTGGGGCTGAACGACAATCGCCATGTCGTGAGCGTCAATGGCGTGTCCCTGCCGCTGCAGCCGACGGGCCGCATCAGCGAATTCGTCGCGGGCGTGCGCTTCCGCGCATG
>NZ_JAWRXU010000491.1:0-282 GCF_046534895.1 Paraburkholderia sp. SIMBA_053
CGACATCCATGAACGGGTAGGGATACGCCTGGCCCGGCGTGAACTCCCCGCCGACCGCACCGTAGACGAAAGCCCAGGTCAGATACGCGTAGGGGAGCAGTGTCCACAGCAGCGGGTCGACCCACCGGAACGACCCCTTCGGCACGAAGACCAGCCAATCGATGATCACCAGGACAGGCGTGATGATGTGGATCAGGTTGTCCGTGAGCGAGAAGATCTCGGCGTCACCGTCGGCGAACCTCGAGGGAACGAGCACGATCAGGTAGATCAGCATGGTCACGG
>NZ_JAWRXU010000492.1:0-282 GCF_046534895.1 Paraburkholderia sp. SIMBA_053
GGCCATGTAGCGGCGAATGATCTCGTCGTCGGTGAAATTGCGCGGCGTGATTCCGGCGCGCTCGCGCTCGGCGTCGATAATCGCCTCGACTTCCGGGTCCGGCTGGCCGCTGCGCGATCCTTCGGGATACAGATAGAATCCACGGCCGGTTTTTTGGCCGAACCAGCCGCGCTCGCACAGGCGGTCGGCGATCTGGACATAACGCGCCGCGGGATCGCGCGTCGCGGCGCGCCGTTTGCGCGCGGCCCAGCCGATGTCGCCGCCCGCGAGATCGACCACCTG
>NZ_JAWRXU010000493.1:0-282 GCF_046534895.1 Paraburkholderia sp. SIMBA_053
CGAATTCAAGCCGAAGACGCCGCCGCCCGATCTCTAAGCGCCGCGGCACGGCGCTTTCAGCGTGTCGCGCCATCCGTCTGCGCGCGCTGCGGGCGCGGCGTAAAATGAACGGCTGCTGGCGACGTCCGAGCCGACGCACAGCGCAAACAGCCCGCCCCACTCGCTTTCACCGTCCGAAGTCCATCGATGTTCAATCCCAGCCGCGACGAAGTCCGCCGTTTTTTCACCGACACCTGGCGCAAGCAGCGCGCGGGTGAAATCCTGACGCCGCTCGAAGCGATT
>NZ_JAWRXU010000078.1:0-532 GCF_046534895.1 Paraburkholderia sp. SIMBA_053
GCACGAGGTTCGTCACGATCTTGTAGCCGACACCGAGCGATGCCGTGATCGCCAGCTCACGCACCATCGGAATCGGTATTAGCAGTAGCGTGATGAACGAAACGAACGCGGTGACGAGCGCCAGCACACCGGGAATCAGGAGACCGCTGAAGCTGTGACGGGCCGCATCGAACGAGCTGTTGCCGTGCGCAATCTCGCGCACGATGAAGTTGACCTGCTGCACGCCATGCGAGACGCCGATCGCAAACACCAGGAACGGGACCAGCACGGCCAGCGGATCGAGACCGAAGCCCAGCAGCCTGAGCGTGCCGAACTGCCAGACGAGCGACGTCAGCGAGCACGAAATCAGCAGCACCGTGAAGCGGACCGAATGGCAATACCAGTAGACGGCGAGCGCAGTGAGCAGGAGCGCGATACCGCAGAAGCCGAGCACTGCCGTCGCGCCATCGGCGATATCGCCGATCTGCTTGGCGAAGCCGATGATCTGGATTTCATAGCCCGCATCCTCGAACGGCTTGCGGATCTGTGCTTC
>NZ_JAWRXU010000494.1:0-281 GCF_046534895.1 Paraburkholderia sp. SIMBA_053
ACGCTGGCTCATCAGTTTCCCTCTGACGAAGCACCGTTGTCCGCCATGCTGTCGCACTTCCGGCAGCTCGAGCCCGTATTCGACGCGCTGCCCGACGTCGTTTTCTTCGTGAAGGACGCCGACGCGCGTTACGCGCTCGTGAACCGCACGCTCGCTTCGCGCTGCGGCTTCAAGGAGAAAACGGCGCTGCTCGGCAAGACCGCCGAGGACGTGTTTCCGCGCCGCTTCGGCCGCATCTACACGGCGCAGGACGAGGGCGTGATCCACGTCGGCAATCAGAT
>NZ_JAWRXU010000495.1:0-281 GCF_046534895.1 Paraburkholderia sp. SIMBA_053
GGGCTCGGTCGCTGCCGCCCCTGACTCGCGCTGAGCGAGACGGTGGAGCATCCTGCGCCGCCTGTCGAGCGGACGCAGACGCACCGTGCGGCCGCTCTCGGACACCCAGACCGCGCCATCTCCGTCCATCGCCGCGTGCACCGCCCCGTTCGGAGCGAATACGTCCGCTGCACCGAGTTCAACCACTTCGTCGTCATCCGTGAGGGCCGCGAACGTCGCCTCCGGCACGGCCGCGGCACCCAACCGCCACCCCGGACGATCCCGCCAGAGCGCGCTCGTCC
>NZ_JAWRXU010000496.1:0-281 GCF_046534895.1 Paraburkholderia sp. SIMBA_053
GTTCGCGGGCTTAGTTGGCAGGCTTTACTTCGCCGCGGACGGCGTGGCCTTCGCGAGCCCGCACGCCTGATACGCCTCTTGCTGCAATGCGCGATATTTCTTGGTTTGCGCGCGCGCCCGGTCGACGCGGAATTCATTACCGCCTTCGCCGCCGAGTGTCGCGTACTTCGCGAACGTCATCTGCTCGACGTAATCGTCATACGGTAGGGCGGCCGCAATCTTGTCGATTACGCACGAGCACTTGTAGACATTGGCGAAATCGTGACCGTTGTCGTCCATGC
>NZ_JAWRXU010000497.1:0-281 GCF_046534895.1 Paraburkholderia sp. SIMBA_053
GTAGCGCTTCCCTGGCCGGGGAGGCACTCATGAGACACCGCAAATCACTTATGCAGTGGATCGACGACTACCTCGCGGTTCGCCGCCAAGCGGGATTTGCGCTCAAGGCGGAAGGCGAACAGCTTCGACACTTCGCGCGATTCGCTCAACAGATCGGCCACAAGGGCTCGTTGACCACACAGCTTGCCGTGCGATGGGCAAGCAGTTCCGTAGGAGGCCGCCGGCTTACGGCCGCACGCAGGATCGAGCTACTACGGCCCTTTGCCAAATACTGCCGGCAG
>NZ_JAWRXU010000498.1:0-281 GCF_046534895.1 Paraburkholderia sp. SIMBA_053
CCGAGATCGACCGCCACGGACGAGCGAAAAAGGCGTCCAAAAAGCGATGACTGCGCATTCGATCTGGCCATGTTCAGGCTCTTTTGAAAGAAGTGAGCTGCGTTGTAAGCAGCGAAAACGTCAAACGTATGGCGCAGCGATGCTGCGCGTGCGTTCCTCGGAAACTTTTTCCGGCTATTGATCGCATATCGGCAGATGCCCGGCGAACTTTAGGAGGATGAATTCGGAAACGTCTTACGGCCGCTTACACGCGGCCGTTTCGACGTATCAAGAAGAGGATT
>NZ_JAWRXU010000499.1:0-281 GCF_046534895.1 Paraburkholderia sp. SIMBA_053
CGCTCGCCGAGCTCGCGCGGCTCGATACGATGGTCACGGTGGTCGACGCGTCCAATTTTCTGCACGACTACGGCTCCGCGGATGCGCTCGCCGAACGCGGCATCGCCGCGAGCGACGAAGACGACCGGACTCTCGTGGAACTGCTGATCGAGCAGGTCGAGTTCTGCGACGTGCTAGTCGTGAACAAGGCCGACCTCGTGACCGCCGACGAGCTGACGCGCCTGCAACGCATCCTCGCGCGCATCAATCCGCGCGCGGTGCAAGTGGTGAGCCGCTTCGGC
>NZ_JAWRXU010000500.1:0-281 GCF_046534895.1 Paraburkholderia sp. SIMBA_053
CAGATTAGAACCCGTAAAGTTTTCGGCATAGATATTGACTGTATCTCCAATATTTATCTTTTCTAACACCTTCTTACGTACATTGGTTTTAATTGTTACATCACCCTGTTTAACCATTAAATAATTAGATCCCTTTTCAATTACTTTACCTGTTTGCTTATTATTTTTTTCAATAAAGGGTTGAGTAGTATTGTTTTGAGGTTTATCAGTTTGTACAATTGATTGTTTTACTTTAGAAATTGAATCTGCAGATGCAATGGTTACATCGTGCATACCAATCT
>NZ_JAWRXU010000501.1:0-280 GCF_046534895.1 Paraburkholderia sp. SIMBA_053
CGATATGGCGCGGCTCGTGTCGCTCGGCTTCGGCGTGCAGAACACGAAGCCGGAGATCCGGCATGACCACACGGCGATGATCAGCGCGCTCGCGAGCGGAGACGGCAAGCGCGCCGAACAGATTGCGCACCGGCATGTGGCGACGTTCCGCGACATGACGATGGAAAAGGTAATGGCGAGCCTGCGCGACACGCATGCAGGCGCACCGATCGTCCCGCTGCGAGGCGCACGATGAACGCGGTGACTACTCAGGCCATGTTCGAGAAGGCAGCCACGGCAC
>NZ_JAWRXU010000502.1:0-280 GCF_046534895.1 Paraburkholderia sp. SIMBA_053
TCGACGAGATCGGGCAGCATGAACTGCTGGAATCGCCACGTGACGGCCAGCGTGATGTCCGGCTGCATCAGACGGTCGCCCAGCAGCCAGCCGTTTCCTTCGCGGCCCGCGATGGCTGTTTCCAGATGGTCATATGCGGCGAACAGCTGCGTCTGGACGCGGTCGATCCACGGTTGATGCTGGCGCTCGGCGGGACGCAGGTTCAGCTCGTAGACGTTTTGCATCGTCTTTTCGCAGGCGGCGAGTGCGAAGCCGATCAGGCTCAGCGCCTTCAGACGCT
>NZ_JAWRXU010000503.1:0-280 GCF_046534895.1 Paraburkholderia sp. SIMBA_053
GCCGCAACGTATCTGGATCGGGCTGCCGCCGAAACCTCGCAAACACACAAGGAAAACTGCGAATGGGAAAGCTCACTACCCATGTGCTCGACACCGCGAACGGCCGTCCCGGCGCGGGCATCAAGGTCGAACTCTTCGCGCTTTCGGGCGACACGCGCCGCGCGCTGAAAACCACCCTCACCAATGACGACGGCCGCTGCGACGAACCGCTGCTGCAAGGCGACGCGCTGGTTCCGGGCGAGTACGAACTCGTGTTCGCCGCGGGCGATTACTTTGCGTC
>NZ_JAWRXU010000504.1:0-280 GCF_046534895.1 Paraburkholderia sp. SIMBA_053
AGCCGGCACCGTACAAAAACCGTTGCAAGCCACGTCGCAACACTGCGTCTGACGCAAGGAGAAACCATGAACGATTATCCCAATACCTTTGGCCGGGGCGGCAGCGTCACCACGGCCGAGACCCGCAACCGGGTACTGCGCAACACCTACTGGCTGCTCGCGCTGTCGATGGTGCCGACCGTCCTCGGCGCGTGGGTGGGCGTCGCCACCGGCTTCTCGCTGTTCGCCGCCACCAGCCCGGCGATGAGCATGCTGGCGTTCTTCGCCATCGCGTTCGGTT
>NZ_JAWRXU010000505.1:0-280 GCF_046534895.1 Paraburkholderia sp. SIMBA_053
GGCCTGACTTTCTTCGACGAAAAAGCCGTCGCGCAGCAAATGCTTTTTGTCTCCGGCTATCACGAACTGATGCAGGACGGCCTGGACGGCTTTCTGAAACTCATTGCGTCGAGCATTTACGATTACCGCCCGAGCTTGATGATCATCGACGGCTTTCGTAGCGCCCGCGAGTTCAGCGAGACGGAGCTGTCGTTGTCCAAGTTCATTCATGAGCTGAACGCTCTCGTCGCGGCAATGGACTGCACGACGCTGCTTCTCGCGCCGCTGTCCGGCAACGAGC
>NZ_JAWRXU010000506.1:0-279 GCF_046534895.1 Paraburkholderia sp. SIMBA_053
CTAAACAAATTTGATTACTTTTTTCTTTTATAATCACATGTTTTCTGCAAAACAAAAGTGGTTATTACGCATATTTGGCGAAACAACAAAAGAATTTTTAATTGACAATACAATCGTTCATTTTTTATGAAACCTCAGAGTGAAAATGTGTTCAAGCAAGACTCTATCTTTTCTTTAATACGTACAATTTTTAAATCGTCACCAAAAGAGCGTAAGAACCATTTTTTATTACACTGGAAACGAAGTCAGAGGTTAAACGAGTTCGCGGTAAAATTCCTG
>NZ_JAWRXU010000507.1:0-279 GCF_046534895.1 Paraburkholderia sp. SIMBA_053
GTACAACGAAGACGGGTCGACCATTGACTTCAGTGAAGACCTGACCGGTGTTTACTGCCGCACCCTGAGTCACCGGGCGTCCTGTGATTACGGAGCGCAGCGCGCCGGGCGACACCGCCACGCTTAGGGATTCTTCGTTCTCCGCAACAACGCTCCCGGAGAATGCTGTCTGTCGGACGAGGTTCCCAGTAGCAACTGTGGCAAGAATCGGACTCGATGCAGGCGGGGCAGTCGCAGCATCGCGTTGGGCTGATGACTGAAAGACCGTTGCAAGCGCCC
>NZ_JAWRXU010000508.1:0-279 GCF_046534895.1 Paraburkholderia sp. SIMBA_053
TCACGACAGATAAAGTCGGTAACACGATGACGGTTGCGATGCGACCCGACGACGCGAAAGCGTGGTTCGGCGCGCTGCCGCCGGATCTGTCGGTGGAAGCGCGGGCAAGAAACCGCGACTGGCTGTATACGTATTTGCGCAGCTTCTACCGCGATGACACACGGCCGACCGGCTGGAACAATATCGTGTACGAGAACGTGAGCATGCCTCACGTGCTGTGGCAGCTTCAGGGGCAAAGAACGGCGAAGTTCGAAGACAAAATCGACGAACACACGAAGG
>NZ_JAWRXU010000509.1:0-279 GCF_046534895.1 Paraburkholderia sp. SIMBA_053
GACCTACAACTGTGTAAGTAGTGCTGGTAACACTCTTACACCGTCCTCCCTAAGAGCGCTAGGGAAAACACTTGTCATAAGTCTTCATACATAATTATAACACACAACTTAGATATATTGACACGTTTTCCTGTAAATGTAAAAACCTAGGGGTAACGTGTCTTTTTTGTCCAACAAGGGGGCAAATTTTGTGCATGATATTTCCGTTAATGAATCTAAACAAGAATTCATGAGTGATTTATTAAGAAAATTAAAAGACGATTTATTCGTTTCTAAAAT
>NZ_JAWRXU010000510.1:0-279 GCF_046534895.1 Paraburkholderia sp. SIMBA_053
CGGAGTTGCTGCCGCGCTCGGGCTATGCGGCGACGCCCGCGAATGTCGGGCTTGCTGGCTCGATTCTGTTTGCGCTCTTCCTGGTGGGTTGGGGGCTGTCGTTCATCTGGGGGCCGCTCGCGGACCGTTTCGGCCGCACGAAAGTGCTGGCGGGCACGATCTTCACGTTCGCGATCTTCACCGGGCTGTCGGCGACGGCGCATAACGTGTGGGAGTTGGGCATTTATCGCTTCATTGCCGGCGTGGGCATTGGTGGCGAATGGGCGCTGGCGGGGACCT
>NZ_JAWRXU010000511.1:0-279 GCF_046534895.1 Paraburkholderia sp. SIMBA_053
CGAGCGTCAGCACGGGCAAGAGCGCCTTGCTCGACGGCAGCGCGCGCAAGTCTTCGAGACCTGCCGAAAGACGTGCCTGCGCGGACTTCCCGGTGCGCACGATCGCATCGGCATGCGCGCGCAGTTCGGAAATCTCCTGCATCAGCCCTTCATTGCTTTCTTCGTCGATCAACGCGGCGCTCAGGGCGTCGAGCCTGCCCGCATCGATCCTCAGCGCGTCGCTATAGAGGCTCGCGAGTTCGGCGAGGCAGCGTTCCAGTTCGTCGCCCGGCGGCTGGG
>NZ_JAWRXU010000512.1:0-279 GCF_046534895.1 Paraburkholderia sp. SIMBA_053
GCTGTGCGGTTTGACGGTGACGTCGAGTTGCGCGGGATTCAGCTCGAGCGGGCTGTTGGCCCAGTGGTATCCGCCAGCGATCGCGGCTGCGGCCAGCACGAGGACAATCGAGCCGGCAACCAAACATTTCTTGAAGAGGGACATGAAAACGTGGCAGGGTTGGACTGCATATAATACTTGTTTGCCTTAGCTAAAGTCAGAATTGACTGTTCCCGGAATCCATGAACACACCGGTCGCTACCGCTTCAGGCACTGTGCCAGCTAACCCCGCAGTGCATC
>NZ_JAWRXU010000513.1:0-279 GCF_046534895.1 Paraburkholderia sp. SIMBA_053
ACCACCAGCGCAAGCGGTAATGGTTGAGAAACAGGGCAGCGATGTCGCTATACCGGTTGTGTATGGCACCAGGCGCATTGGTGCCATTAAGGTTCACAAATACGTAACTGATGCCAGTGGCGGTGCTGAAAACGAATACCTGCACATTATTGCGGTGCTGTGCGAAGGTGAAATAGACGCCATAACTGAAGTACAGTTTGGCGGCGTGTCAGAAACTGATGAAAAGTGGAATAAAAACGGCGGCGGCAAATGGTTTACCCTGGAACGTTATCTTGGCAC
>NZ_JAWRXU010000514.1:0-279 GCF_046534895.1 Paraburkholderia sp. SIMBA_053
GCCGAGTAACAGGTCGATGGCGGCGAGATGATGGTCGATACGCAATGCGTTCACGCGCGCGCGTTCGTCGTTCGCCTGCTTCTGCTCGAACGTATCGTGTGCCGTGGTCTTCACGTGTTGCTGGATGTTGTTCTGGAAGCTTGCGCTCATCGTTCGGTGACTGACCTTTCCGCCTTCGCTTAACCCGTGATGTTTAGCATGCCGTACGTCTTAAAAACAGCTTTATACGCGGCAATTGTCACAGTCTGGTCAAAAGCAACAAACGTTGTCTGTGGCCGC
>NZ_JAWRXU010000515.1:0-279 GCF_046534895.1 Paraburkholderia sp. SIMBA_053
CGGTGAACGGGTAAGTCAGGGGCAACCCGCTGCGCGAATTCATTTCCCCGATACGCCGTGGCGCGAGCCGGTGATTCGCCATTTCGACAGCGACGGAGAAGTCGTTTGCAAGCGCGTGCCCGCGTTGGTCCGAAGAGGCGATTGTCTGTTTCATCTTGCAGAGGACGATCCAACGTTCTTTAGCAGCTCGCGCGCTGACGATGTTCTATTGACGGATACGCTGCGCGAATAACGCAATGCGATGCGCGAGCAATCGAACGGACAACAAAAAACGTTCGC
>NZ_JAWRXU010000516.1:0-279 GCF_046534895.1 Paraburkholderia sp. SIMBA_053
CCAACCTTTGGTTTGCGAGTGGGGGCAGAATGCCCGGCAGGCCGTAAAAAATGGTTAACGGCAAAATCGGCATATTTGCGCAGTTTGCCCGAAGCTGCTGGATGCAGCAGGGTTAATGCCCGGCGGGCGATGACAGGTGGGCGATGAGGGGCGGAAATAAGCGCGTTGGGGCTGGCGCCGCCGGGCGATTGTCCGCATAGGCCAGTGATGGCCGAAAATTCCCCCATGGGCGCGCAGCCTGCCGCAAAGGATATTCATTTCCGCGAGTTCGTGCTGCTG
>NZ_JAWRXU010000517.1:0-279 GCF_046534895.1 Paraburkholderia sp. SIMBA_053
TGCTCTGGTGTGCATGCGTCGCCATTTGCGATTACCGCAGCCGGCATATTTCCAATGTGCTTGTCGTTGTCGGTTTAATAACGGCGGTTTTGTGCGCTCTGTTTAACATTTCTCCGTTCGGTATTTCCGCCGCTCAGGCCGCGGCCGGCGCCGCCGTCGGCCTCGTCGCCCTGTTGCCGTTTTTCGCGCTCGGCATGATGGGCGCCGCAGACGTCAAGGTGTTCGCGGTGCTTGGCGCGTGGTGCGGCGTTCAGGCGCTGCTCGGGCTGTGGGCGGTGG
>NZ_JAWRXU010000518.1:0-279 GCF_046534895.1 Paraburkholderia sp. SIMBA_053
GGCCCCGGCCTCGGCATCGAGCCGAACCCCGATGTGATTCGCGACTATCGCATCAACCTTTAAACGAACACCGCTACGGCATCGCATAACAAAACTTGGAGTCAGGAGATGTTAGACAGGATTGTTGGACCACTTTTACCCGTTGCGTTTGTGATCGTGCTCGGCTTTATCGCCGGCAAGCGCAAACGTCTGAATCATTCGGACAGTCTGCTGATCAGCCGGCTCGTGCTCGGCTGGATTTTCCCGGCGTTGCTGCTGGTCGGCATGGCGAGCACGCCG
>NZ_JAWRXU010000519.1:0-279 GCF_046534895.1 Paraburkholderia sp. SIMBA_053
CGCCGCGACGCCTGTCCGTCGCCATACGGATTCATGCGATGGGCGAAACGTTCGCGCTCGGATGGATCGTCGACCAGCGCGCTGACGGCCCGCACGATCGCCGCGCGCTCGGTGCCGACGAGGCGCACGGTGCCGGCCGCGACCGCTTCCGGACGCTCGGTTACGTCGCGCATCACCAGCACCGGCTTGCCGAGCGCCGGCGCTTCTTCCTGCACGCCGCCCGAATCGGTGAGGATCAGCGACGCCCGCTGCATCAGGCGCACAAAGCCGAGGTAGTCG
>NZ_JAWRXU010000520.1:0-279 GCF_046534895.1 Paraburkholderia sp. SIMBA_053
GTTGATGTCGAAGGTGCGCGTGCTCGCGTTCGGCAACGCGACGGCTGCCGGCGACACGTCCGGCGATCCGAACGGCATGGTCAGGACAGCGGTTCTCGCGGTGCCGGTTGCCGATGTCGACCGTCTGACGCTCGCCGAAAGTTCGGGGCGGCTCGTGTTCGCGCTGCGCAATCCCAAGGATGCCGAAGTAATCGACGCCGCCGCGTTCGCGCCGCTGCCCGCGGTGCTGAAGACATCGACGCGAGCGGGCGACGCCGCGCCGTCCGGCGATTCGACGCG
>NZ_JAWRXU010000521.1:0-279 GCF_046534895.1 Paraburkholderia sp. SIMBA_053
CCGCGTCGCGCCGATGGCGAATACATGGCTCACGCGATGATCAGTGGTCCGCTGCCGGACGGCGAATCGTTCATCCATGTGAGCGGTGATCTGGCGGGTTTCGATCTTCGCCAGGATGCGATCCGATATGCCACCGACTGGGCGAACGACTGGCTGCAGAAATGCTTCGACGGTTCGTGCAGTGCGCGTCGGGTCTCAATGGCGGCTGAAGGACGCGTGAACTGAAGGGGGGGAATTGGCCATCTTCAGGTTGCGTTTGTGATTTTACATAAGATAAAT
>NZ_JAWRXU010000522.1:0-279 GCF_046534895.1 Paraburkholderia sp. SIMBA_053
GCTGTTGGCATCGGATTCCAGCTCGATTCCGCAAACCTTGCGAGCGAGCTTTGCGTACGGGCCCGACCCCGAGAATTCGGCGCGTTGCATGGTGAGGGTGCGAATGGCTTGCAACGGCGTACCGTTGAAGTTTTCGAAAACGAACAGGCGGCTGCCCCAGTCCGTCAGGAACAGGTCGCGAATCACACGGCCGATCTGCACGCGGTCATGCGGCTTGCCAACGGGGCCGCTGTTCAGGCGTTCAAACCACGGATTAAGCGTTGCATCGTTCCATTGGTC
>NZ_JAWRXU010000523.1:0-279 GCF_046534895.1 Paraburkholderia sp. SIMBA_053
GGCCGCTTGTCGATCAATACCTTCATCGACGTGGTGCCGTAGCGGGGCCGTGCGATCCAGCCGCATTGCCGCAGCGACGGCGACGCACTAGATTGCCCTCTTTGCCACGCCAGCCCCCATGCCCGATACCACCCGCCGCTCCCTGTTCAAGGCGCTTGCCGCCGGTGCCCTCGCCACGCCGCTGGCCGTCGCGGCAGCGCCAGCGAAGAACCAGGCGCGAGCCCTGCCGGCGCCGGACGCCGCCGCCGACGCGGCGGCACCCCGCTGGGGCCGGGGCAT
>NZ_JAWRXU010000079.1:0-519 GCF_046534895.1 Paraburkholderia sp. SIMBA_053
GATCTGTTCGTCCGTCATGGGCGCGTTGTGCGCGAAGTCGAAGCGCGGCTTGTCCGGATCGACGAGCGAGCCCTTCTGCTGCACGTGCGAACCGAGCACTTCGCGCAGCGCCTTGTGCATCAGGTGCGTGGCCGAGTGATTGCGAGCCGTGCGCGCGCGGCGCACTGCGTCGATCTCGGCCTTCACCACGTCGCCGACCTTCAGCGTGCCCTGTTCGAGCGTGCCGTGATGACCGACCACGTCGGCCTGGACCTTCAACGTGTCCGCGACGGCGAAGCGCACGCTTGCGTTGGCGAGCAAGCCCTGGTCGCCGACCTGGCCGCCCGATTCCGCGTAGAACGGCGTATGGTCGAGCACGACGACGGCCTGCTGGCCGTGCGTGACTTGCTGCACCGACGCGCCGTCCACATACAGCGCCACGACCTTCGCGTCGTCGAAAACGATTTCCTCGTAGCCGTGGAACGTGGTCTTTGCGCCCGAGTATTCGAGGCCCTGCGCCATCTTGAACTTGCCGGCCGC
>NZ_JAWRXU010000524.1:0-279 GCF_046534895.1 Paraburkholderia sp. SIMBA_053
CCACCTCTTGTAAGCATTGATCCATCGAGCTGTAACGACTGTTCGGGCGACGTTCATTACGGATGGCCGAGAGCCTGCGTGCATCGATAGTGAGGCCAAACAGTTTCTGCCGGTGGGGCGCCAGTGCTTTGGGAAGTTTTAAATGGCCATCTTCGTCAAGATCGTCTTCGGTCAACGGATAGTTGGCGGCGCGGATGCCGAATTGTAGCGCCAGATACAGCGATGTGGGTGTCTTACCACAACGAGAAACGCCCACCAAAATAATATCGGCTTTATCGT
>NZ_JAWRXU010000525.1:0-279 GCF_046534895.1 Paraburkholderia sp. SIMBA_053
GCGAAGCGAACCGCAATCCTGGCGTTTGCCGACGCGATCCCGCTGCGCCTTCCTGACATTGCGCAGAGTGCGCTCCTCGACCAGGCGCGACACGAACTCGAGATGGACATCACCTCGGCGGTGCCCCGATCGACAGAGGATCAACTAGCCCAGCACGCGGTCACGATTGCGCTACGGGGACTGGAACACGCAGACAACGTCCTTCGCCTGTACGACTGGAATCCCGGCGTACGCGCAGCTCGCAGCAGACTGCTGCAGCGCAAATTGAACCTCGTGGCT
>NZ_JAWRXU010000526.1:0-279 GCF_046534895.1 Paraburkholderia sp. SIMBA_053
GGATCTCGCGCGTCCAGCATTCCGATCTGATGATCCTGCTCGCCCGCACCACGCCGCTTGCCGACGTGACGAAGAAAAGCGAAGGCATGTCGATCTTCATCGTCGATCTGCGCGACGCGATCGGCCACGGCATGACGGTTCGTCCGATTCCGAACATGGTGAATCACGAGACCAACGAGCTGTTCTTCGACAATCTCGAGATTCCCGCTGAAAACCTGATCGGCGAAGAAGGCATGGGCTTCAAGTACATCCTCGATGGACTGAACGCCGAGCGCACGC
>NZ_JAWRXU010000527.1:0-279 GCF_046534895.1 Paraburkholderia sp. SIMBA_053
TATTTCTTGTGGCCGCCCGTTTCGACACAGTCTGGGCCATTTTCGGCCGTTCGAACCGTCTCTCACATAGACGTTTGACCGTCGGTTACGGCCAGACAAGGGACATTCACGCATGAGATGTAAGGCTTGGCGTTGAGCATGCGCGCCGAAGTGGCTTACCATCAGCGTCAGCGGTTGATAGGTCGATTGACCACTATCGGCCCGTTCCGAGGTTGAAGGTTACCATGGCAGAGAAAGCAAGGGATTTATAATCAGTCCAATGGCACGGAGAGATGCATG
>NZ_JAWRXU010000528.1:0-279 GCF_046534895.1 Paraburkholderia sp. SIMBA_053
GACCGGAATCTTACGTACCTCGGACTGGTCGAGACATTGTATGGCTACCCTTTCGACGGTGTGGTGCTAACAAGCGGTTGCGACAAGACTACACCTGCCATGCTAATGGGTGCAGCGACCGTGGACATTCCGGCAATCGTCCTCTCTGGGGGGCCTATGCTTAATGCCTGGTACAAGGGACAACGGGCAGGTTCGGGAACAATCATCTGGCACGCTCGTAGCGAACTTGCCGCCGGTCGCATGGATTACGACGAGTTTCTAAGTTGCGTTGCAAGCTCG
>NZ_JAWRXU010000529.1:0-279 GCF_046534895.1 Paraburkholderia sp. SIMBA_053
GTTAGCGGGAGCCTTCCGCATCGTCCTCTTCTTCATCGTCCAGGTCGTCGTCGAGATCGTCGTCATCGTCGAGCGTGATCCGACCCATGCCGACGCCCGCATCTTTATCTGCATACGGTTGACGTGGGGCGTTTTCGTCCGGGGCGTAATTCTTTCTGACCATTGGCAGCTCCATGAAGAAAGTTGAACGAACCCGCAGAGCGCGCAAGCGATGCGCCTGCGCTTCACCGCGAACTTCCAATGATGCTCCCGTGCGATCCGCACGACCAGTGGTAAGTG
>NZ_JAWRXU010000530.1:0-279 GCF_046534895.1 Paraburkholderia sp. SIMBA_053
GCCGCAGAAATGCATCTTGCCGGAGAGAATCGTGCGATAGCCTTCCGCGCGCAGATAATGCGCGAATGTCAGCGTTTGCGACGGAAATTCTGCTGCGTTGTCGTAAGCGCCAATTGCCGACGGCAGCTTGCCGGAGAGAAACGAGAAACGCGACGGCGCGCATAGCGGGCTCGCGCAGTACGCGGAATCGAAAACCACGCCCTGCTTTGCCAGACGATCGAGGTTGGGTGTTCGGGTGAGCGGGTGGCCGTACGCGGCAAGCGCGAACGGAGTCATCTG
>NZ_JAWRXU010000531.1:0-278 GCF_046534895.1 Paraburkholderia sp. SIMBA_053
GTGGCGACTGGCTCCGTGTTGGTCGGCGTGCGTAAGCGGGCTCGCCTGCAACGTCAAGGTTCGGATGTCAAACACATGCGAGCAGCACCCCGAAGCGCAAGGCGAGACGGCGAGACGGCGCTAGATGTATCGAATGGGTGCGAAGTCGTACTGCCTGATCTGATCGTCGTGGGTAAGCAGTACGATGCCTTCGGCAATCGCCTGGCCGAGCTCCCTGTCAAGATCGTCGAGCATCAGATTGGATAACAGCGGCGACAGGGGACCACCTTGAGGAGTAG
>NZ_JAWRXU010000532.1:0-278 GCF_046534895.1 Paraburkholderia sp. SIMBA_053
GTGCGCGCGATCGGCCCGCGCACGCTGCTGCCGGGAGGTCTCGAGCAGATGGGTGTGCGCGTGTTCCACAACCTCGACGAAGGGCTGAAGGACGTCGACGTCATCATCATGCTGCGTCTGCAGAACGAGCGGATGAGCGGCGCGTTGCTGCCGTCGGCGCAGGAGTACTTCAAGAGCTGGGGGCTGACACCCGAGCGTCTCGCGCTCGCGAAGCCCGATGCGATCGTGATGCATCCGGGCCCGATGAATCGCGGCGTCGAAATCGACTCGCAGGTGGC
>NZ_JAWRXU010000080.1:0-517 GCF_046534895.1 Paraburkholderia sp. SIMBA_053
ATCCGCCAGGGGCGGTAAATTTCGCCGCGTTGATGACGATGTTCTCGATGACCTGCGACAGGCGGGTTGCATCCACGTATAAAAACACAGGTTCCGGCGGCAACGAAACAGACAGGCTGTGCCTGCGCTCGTCGACAATTGGCTGGCAAACCTCAATCGCGCTTTGCACCACCGTTTTCAGCGAGACTGTCTGCCGGTTGAGTTCGATATTGCCGCTCGTGATCCGCGTGAGATCGAGCATGTCATTGACCAGATGCACCAGTGCTTTTCCCTGACGCTCAATGACTCCCGTGGCCCAGGTTTTCCCCGCATCGTCGCTGGCTGCCGATCTCAGCAAAGTCGTCGCCGATACGAGTGCCGCGAGCGGGTTGCGCAACTCGTGTCGAAGCACGGCGAGAAATTCGTGCTTGCGATGGTCGGCCAGCGCCAGTTGCTCCGCCCGTTCGCGCAGATAGGCATTGCTCATGCTGCGCTCGGTCAGGTCGCGCTCGGTGGAAGCCACGCCCGTGACGTTGCC
>NZ_JAWRXU010000533.1:0-278 GCF_046534895.1 Paraburkholderia sp. SIMBA_053
GCCGCGCGCCGAACAGCGGATCGTAGCCGACCTTGCCCACGTGCTCGAGCGCCTCGTCGGAGACCACCAGTTGCATGTCGAGCTTCGCGAGCCGGTCATGCAGACGCTGCAACTGAATCCGCGCGATGGACTGCACGTTCGAGCGGTCGAGCGCATGGAACACCACGACGTCGTCGATCCGGTTCAGGAACTCGGGCCGGAAGTGCAGCTTCACCTCCGTCCACACCGCGTCCTTCACGGCTTCCTGCGGCTCGCCGACCATCGCCTGGATGACCTGC
>NZ_JAWRXU010000534.1:0-278 GCF_046534895.1 Paraburkholderia sp. SIMBA_053
CGACCCGCGCGACGATCACGCAAACTTTTTCGTCGATCAACAGGACTACGTGCGCGAGGCGGGTGAAAAGCACGGGTTCACCTATACCGTGCTACGTCCGCAACTCGTGACGGGGAAGACCCCCGGCGCGCTCAATGTGCTTCCCGCTATCGGCGTCTACGCGGCTATCCGCCGCGAGAAGGGCGAGTCATTCGGCTTTCCGGGCGGCCCGTCGTTCGTCTGGGAAATGGCGGATGCCGATCTCGTCGGCGAGGTGATGGTTTGGGCAGCGCAGTCTC
>NZ_JAWRXU010000535.1:0-278 GCF_046534895.1 Paraburkholderia sp. SIMBA_053
GTCGTGCCGAGATTGATCGGGATCTGCTTCGCGCCTTCCAGTTCGATCACGTCCCCGAACGGCGCGAATGCTTCGCGTGTCAGCGGTTCGATAGCGAGTGTCTTCATGATGCGAGCGTGCCCCACAGACGCAGGCGCGACACGCCACCATCCGGAATGATGTTGAAGCGGATATGCGTGACGGGCCCGAGCGCCGCGATCTCGTTTTCGAAGAAGTGCTGTTTGTCCATCTGCAGCTTCTGCTCGCCGAGCAGCACGGGCCAGAACATCGCCTGCGTG
>NZ_JAWRXU010000536.1:0-278 GCF_046534895.1 Paraburkholderia sp. SIMBA_053
CGTCGAGCAGTTCGGCCATCGGCGGCGTGAGGCTTTGCGACGCGACCAGGTCGCTCATTTGCAGCGGATTCACGGCGAAACGCCGGATCGACATCAGCGGTCCATCCACGGCGGAGGGCGGAATGATCGCATTGACGCGCGAGCCGTCGGGCAGCCGCGCATCGACCATCGGACTCGACTCGTCGATGCGCCGCCCGACGCGCGAGACGATCTTCTCGATCACCTTCATCAGATGCGCGTCGTCGTAGAAGGTCACGTCCGTCAACTCGAGACGGCCG
>NZ_JAWRXU010000537.1:0-278 GCF_046534895.1 Paraburkholderia sp. SIMBA_053
ACGGAAGCCGGGACAAGTCCGCCGGCGGACATGCCATCGCGATCACCGGCAACGATCACCGCGTCCGCGTGATCCACGGCGGCGTGACGATGGCCGACACGCACGCCGCGCTGACAATCAGCGAAACCGGCCTGCCCGACGTGTTCTACTTTCCGCGCGAAGACGTGAACATGGCGCGGCTCGAGCGCTCGACGCACACCACGCACTGCCCGTTCAAGGGCGACGCGTCGTACTTTCATCTGCGCACCGAAGACGGCCTGATCGAAAACGCCGTATGG
>NZ_JAWRXU010000538.1:0-278 GCF_046534895.1 Paraburkholderia sp. SIMBA_053
GAAGCGCTCTGGCAACGCGTGCGGCAGATCGTGCCGACGTATCGCGACGACCGTCCTCTCGCCGACGACATGAGCGTCGCATTCCGCATGATCGCCGGCGAGGCGCCGCCGCCGTTGCCGAGTCCGGGTAAGATGAGGCCGCGCCACATAACACCTGGTGGGGGCGCGGAGTTCGTTGCGGGCGCATCGATTGCGAGCCTCGCCGCGGCGGCGACATTTCCCGCGGCAGCGAACAGCGGGAGCAACATAAACAGCATGAACAGCCCACTGAACACAGC
>NZ_JAWRXU010000539.1:0-278 GCF_046534895.1 Paraburkholderia sp. SIMBA_053
GGTGATGCCGGAGTCGGCAAGCTCGAGCGCCCATGTGCGCGTGAAGCTGATCATCGCGCTCTTGGCGGCTGCATACGTGCTTCGCTGCGCGACGCCCAGCACGACCAGGCTCGACAGATTGACGATACGTCCCCAGCCTTTCTCCTTCATGTTCGGCAGCAACGCCTGCGCGGTTTGCACGGCGGGCGCGAGATTCGTGCTGAACGTGCGATCCAGATCGTCGAGTTCGATCTCGCCGAGCCGCGCGAGCTTGACGAAGCCCATGTTGTTGACGACGC
>NZ_JAWRXU010000081.1:0-515 GCF_046534895.1 Paraburkholderia sp. SIMBA_053
GGGCAAACGGTCGGCGTGTCACTGCCGCCGCGCAGCCTTCTTTATTTTCGTTCCGACGGCAGGAGGATTCCGGCATGAACGGCAAAACGGTCATGGCGTGCATCGAGGCTGCGCATGCAACGCTAAAGGAACACACTGAGGAGATCGCCGCGCTCGATCAGCAGATCGGCGACGGCGATCACATATTCAACCTGTTGCGCGGGGTCGATGCACTGCTCGGCCTGCGCGCCGATATCGAAGCCGAAGCATTCGCACCGGCGCTGGATCTCGCTGCGTCGAAATTGCTGTCGACGGTGGGCGGGTCGTCGGGGCCGCTGTTCTATTCGCTGTTGCACGGCATGGCGAAAGCGTCGGCTGGGAGCGGGGACATTGCAAGCGTGCGGGACGCGGCGCGGATCTTCGCCGCGGGTGTCGATGCCGTTGCGCAGCGCGGCAAGGCCGGTATCGGCAGCAAGACGATGATGGACGTGCTGATTCCCGTGGCGTCGCGGCTGGCGGAACTGGCTGACGACGAT
>NZ_JAWRXU010000010.1:0-228050 GCF_046534895.1 Paraburkholderia sp. SIMBA_053
CTCTCGATGACCAAACCTTCCTTTCATTACTGTGTGAGACTTGATACTTTCGCTTTATGTGAATCCGGAGATCCACCCGCGTCGCGCATCAAGCGCCCACACTTATCGGCTGTTAGTTTTTAAAGATCATTCGTGAAGAAGCTCTGCTTTCTTCGCGTCCGTCATCAAACGGGAGGCGAATTATGCGATGCAGCCCGCAGCCCGTCAACCCCTCATCTGCAATTATTTTCAAAAAGTTGGAAAACGGAACGAGCAGTACTTTTTCCGCGTACCCGCAAATAGTTAGGTATCCAACACAATTTTCCCGCCTGCCCCGACTACGAACACACGAAAGAACTGCCGCCGCCGTCTCGCACCAATTAAAGCTCTCTCGCCGGCCGCCGTTAAACTGGATATCCCGCCACTCAAACGATCGCTGCTCAATGGACGAATCAGCAGACCAGCAAGTCCCGAATCCCGCGCCAGCAGCGCCTTCGTCGGTCCTCAGCGCCGACGCGGTACCGGTAGGCACACCGCTCGAATGGCCGATCGTCGATGCAGACGGCTCGCTGCTTTTTGCAAGCGGCACAGTTCTCGCAACTGCCGACGAAAAAGCCTTTCTCTTCAAGCACTTCGAGCCCCGCCGCGGCGACCTGGCGGACGCGGCAGCACAGCCAGCAGCCGTAGCGGATACGCATGCCGAACCGCAAACACCGCTGACGCTCGCCGACATGCACGTCGAAATCGGTGCATTGGTTGGCGTACGCTTGCAAATGGGCAGCGGCGCGCCAATGCATCCATGCCGCATCATCGGTTTTGCGCCGAATCATTCGCTGTTCATCACTCCGCCGCTTCAGCAGGGGCGCATGCTTGCGCTCGGCCTCGGTGAAAACATCGACATCGTCGCGATTGCAAGTCAGGCGGTGTTCCGATTCGTATGCACCGTCGAAGCCGTCTGCCGCTCTCCGTTCGATTACGTGGTGCTGTCGCGCCCCGGCCCCATCCGGCGTCTGCGCGAACGCAAGTCGATACGCGTTCAAACGCATTTCGCGGTGCGCTTCGGCATCGGCGAAACCGGGGACACGTACGACGGTCTCGGCGTAGCGAAGAGCCTCAGCGCGCTTGGCATGTCGCTGATGGCGCCGTGGACCCTGGGTGCCGTCGGCGACCGGTTGCGCGTGGCTTTCCGGCTCGGATCGGCGGAGATGGACACAGAGATACAGACCACGGCCGTGATCCGAAACCTGCAGAAAAGCACTGGCGCCGATAGTTCTTCGGTACATGGACTCGAATTCGATCAACTCGAACCGGCCCAGCAGATAGCGTTGAAGGTCTTTGTGTTCGATCGTCAGGACGACGTGCAGCAGTGGTCGCACGGCTTCAAATGAACCCGCGGCAAGCAGTGCGCGAAGCGCGCTTGCCTATCAACCAATCAGTTCTTCCGGCGTGACGCGGCATGCGCCCCATGCGCTCGCCATCCGCTCGCAGCGGCCGAGCCGTATCGCGCCACGCTCGAAGTCGACGAATACGACTTCGTCTGCATCCAGGGGACGCGTCGCTTGATCAGTCGTGCGGCCGTCGGTCAGAACCCAAAGCCAGCGCTGTTGCGCCGGGTTGCGGCGCGCGCTGCGCCCGAGCAACTGCGTTGCCTGTCGAATGCCCGCTGCGAACGGCGTCCCGCCGCCACCGCCGACGGGCTCAAGCCAACGCTCGTTCCACCAGCGCGGCACTGCGGGGCCAAAGCGCAGGTCTGCGCCGGCGCCGCCGAAGCAGATCAGCGCAGCCTCGGCGCGCATTGCACTCGCGCGATCGAACAGCGCAATCAGCAGACCTTTCGCGAGTGCGAGGCGCTGACCGGCCAGCATCGAACCGGAGCAGTCGAGCACGAAGCAGTGCAGCACACCGCCGGGGGGCGTCTCGCGCACGAAACGCAGATCTTCGGCACGCAGCGCGGGTTGCCCGCGCTCTTCCCGCTGCTCTTTCGCTCGTCGCTGTCCACTCGCAGCAAACGTCTGCGGCCATGCGATACGGCGCGTTGGCTCGCCACGCGGATCTGCACGCACATTGCTGTGCGTCTGCGCCCGTCGCCGCCATCGGAAACCGCTGCGCGAGTCAGCGGCGGCGCCCTTCCGATGGCTCAGCGTTTTTTTACGTTAAGCGGTATGACGCCTTTGACGTGCGTCGTCGCGGATGGCTGCGGCGGCAGATAACCCCAATCGCCATCGCCGGCCTCGACATCGGAAGATGAGGGCGTAGTCGAACTGTGCGCCAAATCGCGTGACATTGCTTCGCCGCCAGTCGCATCGTTAGCGGTCGATGTGTCCCGCTGACGCCGCCTGTGCACGAGCACCGCTTCGGCGACGCTATCCACATGCTGCGACGTTACAGCGTCGCTCCGCTCCAGCGCCGCGAGCGCTCGCGCGGCGCGGAGCATCACCAGGTCGGCGCGCAAGCCGTCTACTGCGGCGTCGATACATAACGCGCTGACATGCGCATGCACGGCGTCGTCGAAAGAAAGCTGCGCGAGCTTGTTGCGTGCTGCACGGATCCGCTCGACGTAATCCGCCTGCTCACGAGCGTAACCGGCACGAAAGGCTACCGGATCGAGATCGTATGCGAGCCGCGCCTTCACGATCTCTTCACGCACGCGCGGCTCGAAACAGTTCTGCAACTCGACCATCAAGCCGAAGCGGTCGATCAATTGCGGCCGCAACTCGCCCTCTTCGGGATTCATGGTGCCGATCAGCACGAAGCTCGCCTCGTGACTATGCGATACGCCGTCGCGTTCCACGGTGTTTACACCGCTCGCTGCGACGTCGAGCAACGCGTCGACGAGCGCATCGGGCAACAGATTCACCTCATCCACATACAGCACGCCGCGATGCGCCTTGGCTAGCAGCCCCGGCGAAAAGCGCACGGAGCCGTCGCGCAGTACGGTTTCGATATCGAGCGTGCCGATCAGACGATCCTCGCTCGCGCCCAGCGGCAGATTAACCAGTTGCCCTTCGGGCAACAGCTCGGCGAGCGCGCGCGCGGCTGTCGATTTAGCCGTGCCTCGCGGCCCGCTCACCAGCACGCCACCCAGCCCCGGATCGATCGCGGCGAGCAACAGCGCTTGCTGCAACGGCGCCTGACCGATCAATGCGGAGAAAGGAAACGCCGGCCTTTGCGCGGGGTTTTGCGCAGGATTCGGCCGCGCATCTTGCGTGGCTGCATTCATGATTGCATTCCTTCAATCTGCTGTTCGCTCGCGAGCAGATGCTGTTCGACCTGCGCGCGATAGTCGCCGGGCGCCTGCCACAGACCGCGCTGCATCGCTTCCAGCAGGCGCTCGCAAATCGAATGTAACGCATGCGGATTGTGCCGTTGCAAGAACTCGCGCGTATCCGCATCGTTCAGATAAGCATCGGTGACGAGCGCATATTGATGGTCCGCGACCACACGCGCGGTCGCATCATAGCCATAGAGGTAATCGACCGTTGCTGCAATTTCAGAAGCGCCTTTATAACCATGGCGCTTTACACCGTCGATCCATTTCGGGTTGACCACGCGCGAGCGCACTACGCGCGCGATCTCCTCGTGAAGCGTGCGAACGCGCGGCGCGGCGGGGTTGCTATGGTCGGCGTGATAAACGCTCGGCTGATTGCCTGCAAGATGGCGTACGGCCGCGACCATACCGCCCTGAAACTGATAGTAGTCGTTCGAATCGAGCAGATCGTGTTCGCGGTTGTCCTGATTCTGCAATACGACATCCATCGCGGCGAGGCGTGTGCCGAATGCGTGACGCGCTTCTTCGCCGGCGCTTTTCTGCGTGTACGCATAACCGCCCCAAGCCTGATATGCATTCGCGAGATCGGCGTCGGTCTGCCATTGCTGCGAGTCGATCATGTCCTGCAAACCGGCGCCGTAAGCGCCCGGACGCGCACTGAATACGCGCCAGCCGGCGCGCTTGCGTGCCTCGGCCGCGTCCATGCCGTGTGCGATCAACGCATCGCGTTCCCGCAGCACACGCTCGCGAATCGGGTTCAGTTCTGCTGGTTCGTCCAGTTCGGCGACGGCTTGCACCGCAGCATCGAACAGATGCATAACGTTCGCGAACGCGTCGCGGAAAAAACCGGACACACGTAGCGTGACGTCGATGCGCGGCCGGTCGAACGCTTCGATCGGCATGATTTCGAAGTCAGTCACGCGATGGCTGCCCGGCGCCCACTTCGGTCGCACTCCAAGTAATGCGAGCGCTTGCGCAATGTCGTCGCCGCCCGTGCGCATTGTCGCGGTGCCCCACACGGACAGACCGATCGCACGCGGGTAATCGCCGTGTTCCTGCAAATGCCGCTCGATCAACTGCTGCGCCGACTTCAGCCCGAGCGACCAGGCCGCTTGCGTTGGGACCGCACGCGTGTCGACCGAATAGAAGTTTCGGCCGGTCGGCAGTACATCGGGTCTGCCACGCGATGGCGAACCGCTCGGACCCGGCGGCACGAATCGCCCTTCGAGACCGCGCCTGAGATGCGTCATCTCCTGCGTACCGCATGCGTCGAGCCGCGGCAGCACGTCGTTGCGCAAGCGCTCGATCACGCGTCCTGCCTGCGGCAGCGGCGCCTTCGCCAATGGGTTCGCCGTATCTGTATTCGTGTGCGCTTGCGGCTCGCATAGGCTTCGCAGCATTTCCGCTGCGAACAGTTCCAGACGCTCGCGCGTATCGCCGCAATGCCGCCAGGGCGCATCGCTGACCTGTTGCAGAATGACAGGACGCGGGCCTGTCCAGGCCGCGGACCAATCCACCGATAGCGGGTCGAAAAAGTGATCGATCTGCAGATCGCGCGCCAACGCATCGATCAACCCTGCGTTGCCACCTTGCCCATCGCCGACGGGAAAACGCGCTAACGCAAGCAGCGTATCGCGTCGTTGCACTGCTTGCGGCGATTGGCCGAACGTGTGCAAACCATCGCGAATCTGCGCTTCTTTCAATTCACACAGCCACGCATCGACGCGCGTGAGCAACACATCTTCGTCGTCTTCACCCTTCGGCTCGGACAGGCTTAATTCTTCATGCAGCTTATGTTCGACGATAGTCGCGAGAATCGTGCGCCGTAACAGCTTCGAGCGGCGCGGGTCGACCATCAACGCTTCATAGTATTCGTCGACCTGGCGCTCGAGGTCCTGCAACGGACCGTAACTTTCGGCGCGCGTGAGCGGCGGCATCAGATGATCGACGATCACGGCTTGCGCGCGGCGCTTGGCCTGACTGCCCTCGCCCGGATCGTTGACAATGAACGGATATAGATGCGGCATGGGCCCGAGAATCAGATCTGGCCAGCAGGTATCGCTCAACGCAACACTCTTGCCGGGCAGCCATTCGAGGTTGCCATGCTTGCCGACATGCACGACCGCGTCGATGCCGAACTGATGACGCAGCCAGAAATAGAACGCGAGATACGCATGCGGCGGCACGAGTTCGGCGTCGTGATAGCTCGCGTAATCGCCCTGCTCGCGCGAGCGCGACGGCTGAATGCCGACGAATACGTGGCCGCAACGCCAACCCGCAATCATGAAACGGCCGCGCCGCACGCTCGGGTCGTGCTCCGGCGGACCCCAACGCGCATTCAGCGCATTGCGCGCTTCGGCGGGCAGCGCGTTGAAATGGGTGAGGTAATCGGCCACCGCAAAGCTTTGCAAAGCGGGCCGCAGATCGCGCACCACCGGATCGTTCGTCACGCCCTCGGTCAGCTTCTGCAATAGCGCGTCGCCGTTATCGGGCACGGCTGCCACGCGATAACCTTCGTCGCGCAACATCGACAGAATGCCGACCACCGACGCCGGCGTATCCAGTCCGACGCCATTCCCAATGCGACCCTCGCTCATCGGATAGTTGGCGAGAATCAGCGCGAGTTTCTTGTCCGCGTTGTCGAGCGAGCGCAGGCGGCACCAGCGGCGGCTCAACTCGGCGATAAAGTCGACGCGTTCGCGATCGGGCTGATAACGCACCACGTCGACTTCCGTATGCGGACAGCGATACGCAAGTCCCTTGAAACTGATCGCGCGCGTGATGATGCGCCCATCCACTTCGGGCAGCGCGATATGCATGGCGATGTCGCGCGAATTCAGGCCCTGATTGTCCTTGAGCCAGTCCTCGCGGTTGCCGCCGCTCAGAATCACCTGAAGCACAGGCGCGTCGCCGGCGAGCGCGAGCGGTTCGGGATCATCGATCGCGGACGCGGCGAACGCAGTCGTGTTGAGTACGAGCGCCGCGTTATGTTGCGAGCACAACGACTGTACGACTTCGCGACTCACCGCGTCTTTCAACGACGTAATCGCGATTGGCAGTGGGTTCACGCCGTGTGCTTCGAGCGCTTCGATCAGCGCGTCGAACACCGCTGTGTTGGCCGCCTGAAGATGCGCCTTGTAGAACAGTATCGCCGCGACGGGCGCATCGTGCCGCCAGCGCGCTTGCCAGTCGGCGATTGTCGGCGTGTCGCGTTGTGGATGGTAAAGCGACGCGGCCGGCAACGCACGGGGCGGCGCAGGCTCGTGTCCCCAACCGAGCGCGCGATACGCGATGCAGCGCAGAAACGCCTCCGCATTCTGGGGACCGCCTTCCCGCAAATAACGCCACAACTGATGGCACAGATCCGTGTCCGCGGTGCTGCGCGCAAGCAGATTGGGATCTTCCTGCAGATCGCCCGAAAACATCGCGAGCGTTTGCTGTTTGCGCTCCGCTAGCGCGACGACCTGTTCGATACCGTACGGCCAATACGCTTCGCCGCCAAGATGATCGACTACGACGACGCGCGCGTGTTGCAGCACATCTTCGACGTAGAAATCGACCGACGCCGGTTGCCGCAGATACGTCACGTTCGCGAGCCGCACGCTCGGAAAACCATCGCCGAGACGAGGAAACACGCTTGCCAGCAGCGACAACGTGGTGTCCGCAGAACTGAGCACGACGATATCCGCAGGCCGCTGATCGATACGGATCACGCCTTGCGTATCGTCGACGAAACCGCCCGGCGTGGTGCGCAGAAGATGCATGTGCGCTTACGCCTGCTGCGCTGCGACGCCCGGCACCTGAGCGTTCGACACGCCCAGCGCCGCGTCGAACGCGCGCTGCAGCGCGGCTTGATCGAGGTCTTCACCGATCAGCACGAAGCGGCTTTCGCCCGCCTCGCCAGGTTGCCAGCGCCGGTCGAAATAGCTGTCGAAGCGCCGGCCCACGCCCTGAATCACGAGACGCATTGCTGCGCCCGGCAATGCCGCGAAACCCTTTACACGGTAGATCGTGTTGCTCTGGACAAGCGTTTGCAGTGCGGCGATTACCGCGTCACGCGACAGCACGTTTGCATGCACCACTACCGAATCGAATTCATCGTGGTGATGGTCCGCATCGTCTGCCGAACCGTGATGGTCGTGGCGCAAGTGAATCGTTTCTTCCGATGCGGCTTCGAGCCCGAACAACGTGTGTAGATCGAGCTGCCCCATCTGCGCGCGCACGACCTTCACTTGCGGCGGAATCTCCTCGCGGATCACGGCTTCGACCGCATTCTGACGAGCCTCATCGAGCAGATCTGTTTTGTTCAGAATCACCAGATCGGCTGAAGCCAACTGATCTTCGAACAATTCGTGCAGCGGCGATTCATGATCCAGATTCGGATCGGCTTTGCGCTGCGCATCGACAGCGAGCGGATTTTCCGCGAACTGGCCGCTCGCGGCAGCGGGACCGTCGACCACGGTAATCACCGCATCGACGGTGAAACTGTTTTTGATCTGCGGCCAGTTGAACGCCTGTACGAGAGGCTTCGGCAACGCGAGACCCGAGGTTTCGATCAGCACATGGTCGATCTGCTCACGGCGCTCGACGAGCTTTTCCATTACCGGAAAGAACTCCTCCTGCACCGTGCAGCAGAGGCAACCGTTCGCGAGTTCATACAATTGCCCTTCCGTTTCGACACCGTTCTCGTCGCAACCGATGCCGCAACCCTTCAGGATTTCGCCGTCGATACCGAGTTCGCCGAACTCGTTGACGATCACCGCGATGCGCTTGCCGCTCGCGTACTGAAGAATGTGCCGCAACAGAGTGGTTTTGCCGCTGCCGAGAAAGCCCGTGACGATGGTGACGGGGATCTTGCGCATTTGAGTTTGCATCGTGAGGTCCATCCCAGAGGTTGCAGGCGCCGGCCGGCGTAGTCCGCACGCATGAGGTCCAGCGCGTGCCTCGGGCATGAACGACGGCCTTGCTACAACAGGAAAAACGCAGAAAACGGGTGTGAGGGCATGAGCGCAGCGCCGCATCCCCGCGACGTTCGCCCTTCGTGTTCCGGCCGGTATCCGGGCTGGCGAAAGCGCCGCTTCCCCTTCCCGGACGAGTGATTTCTCGCCCAGTGGTGATATGCCCACGCGGCCTTGCGCGTGGACATCGAAGCCGGCACTGCGACGCCACGCGAACCGCCGTGACGCCACTTTTCGCTTACCGTTGCGGGGGCAGCACAGGTTGACCCAAACCGTGACAGGCGGGCGCCCTGTTTCCCGTTTAACTGCATGCGCACGAGCGCGCACACGAGCACCAGAAGTGCGTGCGAGTTTAGGCCGACCGTCTGGCGCCGTCAAGGAAACGCGGGCCCGGCGCGCTTATCGCACGGGCTTCTCGTGTGCTATCGTATGCGCGCGTTTGGTGCCCGCACATGCATTCGCGTGTGCAGTTAAACGGGAAACAGGCAGCGCTCCCGCGCTCAACCTGTGCTGTCCCCGCAACGGTAAGCGACCTGCGGTGCAATGTTCATGCTGCACCGCGCATGCGTTTTCGATGCCACTGTCCGATACATTCGAATGAATGCGGGCGGGAAGGCAAAGCGCGTGAGGCCGCCAGCCCGGATACCGGCCAGATGCGGAGGCGACCGTGCGTTTCTCGACGTCACGCCGCCGGCAGCCGGAATCCGCGAGGGACGGATGTGAAGGCGCTGAAGCACGATCTGGCAACCGGGTTCGCACCCGCGCGTGCCGTCGTCGTGCGTGAAGACACCGCTTGAATGACTTCGATCTCCAATCACCTGGGCCCGTTCGCGTGCCGCACTGCATGGCGTACGCCGGCGGGGCGCGCAACGTCGTTGCCGTGCACGGCTAGCGAGGCGCGATGACACGCGCGTGGCTGATCGGCGCAGGGCCCGGCGACGTCGAACTGATGACGTTGAAGGCAACGCGCGCCCTCGGACAAGCCGACGTGATACTCGTCGACGATCTCGTGAATCGCGACGTGCTGCAATTCGCTCGCGCTGACGCCTCCATTGTTTACGTCGGCAAACGCGGCGGTCATCCGTCGACGCCGCAAGAAGGCATCGTCGCGCAAATGCTCGATCATCTGCATGCTGGGCGCAGCGTCGCGCGACTCAAGGGCGGCGATCCGTTCGTATTCGGCAGAGGCGGCGAAGAGCAGCAGGCGCTGCATGCGGCCGGAATCGAGGTGGAGATCGTCAGCGGGATCACAGCCGGAATCGCGGCGCCCGCAGCTATCGGCATTCCGGTTACACACCGCGATCATGCGCAAGGCGTGATCTTCGTGACCGGCCACGGTGCGGGCAGCAGCGAGCCGGATTGGGGCGCGCTCGCCGCCACCCACATGACGCTCGTCATCTACATGGGCATGCGGCGGCTGAACGATATCGTCGGCGCATTGCTCGCAGCCGGCATGCGCGCCGACACGCCGTGTGCGGCGATCGAATCGGCCACGCGTCCGGAGCAACGCCATGCGCTTTCGAGGCTTGGCGAATTCGCCGATGCGGTCGCGCGCGCGGGACTCGGCTCGCCTGCGATCGTGGTGATAGGCGGCGTGGCGTCGCTCGCGCTCGCGCGTGCCGCCGCGGCAAGCTCATCAGATGCGGCATCTTCGCCGGACGCGAAATGAAAACGCTTAGCGTGGGCATCGGTTGCCGCCTGCACACATCGGCGGACGAGATCGAAACGGCGGTGCGCGCCGCGCTCGGTTCGCACACGTTCGAACAGATTGCAACGGTAGCCTCTATTGAAACGAAAGCCGACGAGCCGGGCCTGCTGGAGTTCTGCGCGCGTCACGGGTTCACGCTGCAAGTGTTCACCCGCGAGCAGATTCTCCCGATTGGCGTTCACGAACCGTCGGCTGCCGCGCGCGAGCATCTCGGCGTGGACGGCGTATGCGAACCGTGCGCGTTGCTTGGCGTGGCCGCCGGTTCCACCGCACATCTGATCGCTCGCAAAACCGTTTACGCTGGTGTCACCGTGGCGATCGCATCGACCGCACCAGCGCCAGCACACAGTGTCACCACCATCTCACAGGACCTTCCATGAAGACCGATCCCGAATCGCATCAACGCATGACCGAACGCCGGCGTGAAGGCCACGAAAAGAAGCAGGCCAACGCGACCGTCGAAAAGGGCCTGCTGATCGTCAACACCGGCACCGGCAAGGGCAAGACAACCGCCGCTTTCGGCATGGCCGTGCGTGTGCTCGGCCACGGCATGCGGCTTGGCGTCGTGCAGTTCATCAAGGGCGCCCTGCATACGTCGGAGCGCGACTTCCTCGGCGCAATTGCCAACTGCGACTTCGTGACGATGGGCGACGGCTACACCTGGAACACGCAGAACCGGGACGCCGACATGGCCACCGCACGCAAAGGCTGGGACGAAGCACGCAGGATGATTGAAAGCGGCGACTATCAGATGGTCATCCTCGACGAACTGAACACCGTGCTCAAGTACGAATATCTGCCGCTCGACGAAGTGCTGTCCGTCATCAACGCGCGTCCGGCGATGTTGCATGTGGTCGTGACCGGCCGCCACGCGCCCGATGCGCTGATCGAAGCCGCCGACCTCGTCACCGAAATGCGCATCGTCAAGCATCCGTACCGCGAGCAAGGCGTCAAGGCGCAGCGCGGCGTGGAGTTCTGAACGTGTCCGCCTGCCCTGCGCTCTTTGTCAGCGCGCCCGCGTCGGGTCAAGGCAAGACCACGATCACCGCGGGCCTCGCGCGCTACCATCGGCGACTGGGGCGGCGTGTGCGCGTGTTCAAGACCGGGCCCGACTTTCTTGATCCGATGATCCTTGCGCGCGCAAGCGGCGCGCCCGTGCTGTCGCTGGATCTGTGGATGGTCGGCAAAGATGCCTGCCGCAATCTTCTCGCGCAGGCGGCGGACGAAGCCGATCTGATCCTGATCGAAGGCGTGATGGGCCTCTTCGACGGCACGCCGAGCAGCGCCGATCTCGCGACCGAGTTCGGTGTGCCGGTACTCGCGGTGATTTCGGCGAAGGCGATGGCGCAAACCTTCGGCGCGGTCGCGTTCGGCCTCGCGAATTTCCGGCCTCAGGTGCCGTTTCATGGCGTGCTCGCGAACCGCGTCGGTTCCTCGCGTCACGCGCAGATGCTCGAAGAGGCGTTGCCGCCGGCGCTGCGCTGGTGCGGGCACATTACCGCCAGCGACGAAATCGAATTGCCCGATCGCCACCTCGGCTTGCATCAGGCCGCGGAAATCGACGATCTCGACGCGCGTCTGGATCGCGCCGCCGATGCGCTCAGTCATACGGCGCTGGCCGGGCTGCCGCCCGCGGTGGAGTTTGGCGCGGCTACGCCACAAGTGCTTCCCCGCCTTCTGCACAACAAAAAAATCGCCATCGCGCGCGATGCCGCGTTTTCGTTCATCTACCCGGCCAATGTCGCGCTGCTCGAAGCGCTCGGCGCCCACGTTCACTACTTTTCGCCGCTCGCCGACGAAGCGCCGCCCTCCGACACCGATGCGCTGTACCTGCCCGGCGGGTATCCCGAACTGCACGCCGCGGCGCTCGCCGCGAATGCCCGCAGCGCCGCGGCGATCCGCGCACATGCGGCGGCCGGCAAACCGCTTGTCGCCGAATGCGGCGGCATGCTTTATCTGCTCGATAAGCTCACTGACACACAAGGTGTCAGCACGTCGATGCTCGGCTTGCTGCCCGGTCACGCGACGATGCAAACACGCTTCACCGCGCTCGGTATGCAACAGATCGACAGCATGCATGGCGCCGTGACCGGCCACACGTTTCACTACTCGAAGCTCGGCACGCCGCTTTCGCCGTTACGCTCAGCCACGCGGCCTCAAGGCGATGCACCCGGCGAGGCTCTATATCGCGTCGGCTCGATTGTCGCGACTTACATGCACGCTTACTGGCCCTCCAACCCGGCCTTCACGGCCGCTCTGTTCAATGGCGAAGCCTTTTAACGAAGCCGACCGTGACGCGGTTTATCGCGCGATTTACGAGCGCCGCGACATGCGCCACTTCGTGCGCGATCCCGTCGATGCCGCGGTATTGCAGCGTCTGCTCGATGCTGCACATCATGCGCCGAGCGTGGGTTTCATGCAGCCGTGGCGCATCGCGCGCATCACCGATCCCGCCTTGCGTATTGCGTTGCATGCGAACGTCGAAAGCGAACGGCTGGCTACCGCCGACGCGCTCGGCAAGCGTCGCGAAGAGTTCATGAAGCTGAAAGTGGAAGGCATGCTGGAGTGCGGCGAGCTGCTCGTCATGGCGCTGATGGACGGCCGCGAGCGGCATATCTTCGGCCGCCGCACGCTGCCGGAAATGGACCTCGCATCGGTGGCCTGCGCGATCCAGAACATGTGGCTCGCCGCCCGCGCGGAAGGGCTCGGCATGGGTTGGGTGTCTCTCTTCGACGTCGATGCAGTGCGTCGGCTCCTGCGCATGCCGGAAGGCGCGCGGCCGGTCGCGATACTTTGCCTTGGCCACGTCGACCGCTTTTATAGCGAACCGATGCTGCAAACCGAACGATGGGCGGAGCGCACGCCGCTCGCCGATTGCGTATTTGAAAACCGCTGGCCCGAAGATCCGGTACCGAAGGAGCAGTCGCCGCGCGATCCGCTGTAGCCTTCGTTATCTTTGCAACGGCGTCACCGAGACCACGTCCGGCAGGCTGCCTTCTGGATTCGGGCGCAATTTCACGCGCCAGTCGGTTGGTGCGTCGAACGGGAACTGCACCAGCGCGCTTCTGATCAGCGCGGGCGTGGCGTGCAGCGGATCGGCGTCGCGGTCTGTACTGGCCGCACTGACCTTGTACACTTCGCGCCCGCTCACACGTTCGAAAAACCGCAGCGTGAGCGTATGACGGTAGACGCGTGCGCCGAATAGCGAGACCGATGCGTCGGTCAGCGGGCGGCAATTGCCAGATGCACAGTCGCTCACACCAACGCCGATTTGTGCTGGCCGCGTCTCGTATCCGACCGAGAGCACGTAATGCGCAGGCCGCTCCGTCGTATCGGCGAAACCCTGCTTGGCCAGTTCGTCGCGCAGCACGGTTTCGAACTGCGCATGGTCGACGCGCGCTTCCTGCGTCGGCAGGCGCGCGAACGTGTACGTCCGCTCGCCGGCTAGTGCGGCTGCGGGCGTCGCGGTGTGCACGTCGGCGTGCATGCCGGTACATCCGGCGAGCGTCGCCGCAGCGAGCGCCGTACACACCAGAGTCGCTTTCATTGCGTTCACCGCTTTCATCGCTCTCATCGCTTCCACCGTTTTCACAGTTCGCTCCCCGATTCGATAAGACGCGCGCTCAGGCGTCATGACGCCGGCTCGCAGGCCGATCCAGTTGCGCTTCTTCCAGTGCCGGCAGATAGATCGTGACTGCCGTGCCCCGCCCGGGCGCGCTCACCACGTTTACTTCACCGCCATGGCGCGTCACCACGGTCTTGACGAAGGCCATGCCGAGCCCGGCGCCGCCCACTTCTGGCCGCTCTGTTTCGTGAAAACGTCTGAAGCGTTCGAATAGCTGTGCCTGCTGGTCTTGCGGTATCCCATAGCCCTGGTCGCGGATCGTGCACGACACGCGTCGCGTCGCGCGATCCGATGCAACCGCCATAGTGAAACCGGCCGTCGCCGACGTGCGCGCGGGCGCCTCGTTCGATAGCTCACAGGTGATATGCGTATCGGGCGGACTGTATTTGACCGCGTTGTTCAGGATGTTGACGAGCGCACGCGTCAGGAGCGAACGATCGGCGCAGATCCAGTGGCCCTCGTCGGCGATATCGCCTATGTCGCGGCCTTCTGCCGATAGGTCCGTTTCCGTGTGCAACGCGATCCGCTTCGCGTGCGCTTGCGGCCAGACTTCATCGCTCGCGTCGATCATCAGCTCGGCGAGATTCACCGGCTCCAGCAGGTAGGTTTGCGACTCGGCACGCGCGAGTTGGACGAAGTCGTCGGCGAGTGTCAGCGCACGTTGCGCATAACGTTCGATGCGCTCGAGCAAGCCGCGCGCGAGCACCGGCTTCTCGCGGGCCCGCTCGATCTCGACGAGCGCCAGGATCGACGCCTGCGGCGAGCGCATATCGTGCGACAGCAGCCGAAGTGCGTCTTCGCGCTGGCGCTCGGCGGCGTGCAACGCAGAGACATCGACGAGACCGGCGATCCATCCAGTCGTCTCGCCCTGAGCATTCGTGCAGTTCGCGTAACGCAGCAGATGATCGCGCCCGTCAGCGTCGCGCACTTCGACGCCCTGCGCCATCAGCGCGGCAAACTCGCGGCTCGTGGGATCGAGCAGCGCGGGCCAGTGCGCGCGGGCCAACAGATCGTTTTCGGCATCCGATCCGGCTCCGCTGTCGATGGCCTTGACGAACGTCAGGCCACCGAGCACCGCCTGCATGGAACGTCCCTCGGGCATCGGCGCGCCAAGACGTGCAAAGTGCGCCCTCGCGGCATGGTTCGCGATCAGCACGATGCCCTGCATGTCACTCACGAGAATCGGCTCGGGCATGCTGTCCAGGCTGTCCCACATAAAGCGCTTCATGTCCTGCACGCGTTGTGCGGCTTGCGCCATCAGCGCCATGTGCTGTTCGAGCACGTCGCCGCCAAACTGGCGCCGCCGCTGCGGCGTTTGCGGCAGCAGATGCGGTTCGTCCGCGAGACGCTGCAACTCCTTGCGCAGATACGCCATCGTCATTTCGAGGCGGCGCCAGTTCCAGATCGGATAAACGGCCACCACGCCGAGAATCGCGGGCACGGGCGACAACCACAGCTGCGCGCCGTACAGCAGAATCGCACTGCCGGACATGGCAAGCAGGCACAGCGCGCCGGTCAGCAGCAGCGAGCGGCGCGGCGACAGTACGAGGAAACCGGCCAGCAACGCCGCGAGCGGAGCCAGTGAGACGACGAGCAGCAGCCATCGTGCGGCAGGCGCGACTTCGCGGCCGGTGAGCAGCGTATCGAGCACGTTCGCGTGGATATAGACGCCGGGCAGCGGCCCCAATGCACCGGAAACCGGCGTGGCAAACCGGTCGTAAAGACCCGATGCGGTCACGCCGATTACGACGATGCGCCCGCGCAATTTCTCGGGCGGGACCTGGCCCGCGAGCACGCTCGCGAAACTGAGCTTCTCGTAGCTCTGTGCATTCGGGCTGAACGGGATCAGGAAGCGGCCGTCGCTCGCAGCGTCGTTGCGCGCAACGGTGCCCCGATCGCTTGCATCGCTCGCCGATTCCAGAGACGCGCGCCTTGCCGGCTGCACATTCAGCCCTAGCGCGCCGCGTTCTGCCGCCCGCGCCACCGTGAGCATCAACTGCGGCCAGCGCGAGTCGGCGTCGCCCTCGAACTGGGCGACGCTGCGCACGATGCCGTCGCTGTCCACTTCGAGATTGATATGCCCGAGGCCGGCTGCTGCGCGCACGAGCGGCGCCACCGGTTCGACGACGGCAGCGGGCGCGCCTTGCCCGGCGTCCGTGAGGAGCACCGGCAGATAAGTCGGACTCAGCGCAATCGCGCGGGCAAGTTCGGCATCGTCGGGATTGGTTTCGGTGAAGAGCACGTCGTAGACGACCGCGGCGGGCTTTGCCTTCGCGACCTGCTCGAGCAATCGGGCGTGAACGCTGCGCGGCCACGGCCAGCGGCCGAGTTGCGCGATGCTTTCATTATCGATTTCTAGCACGACGATGTCCGGCAGCACCGCCTGAGCATGCAGACTCAGTAAGCGGTCGTACACCAGATGATCGACGCTCGCGCTCATGCGACCCAACGAACTGAGCGCGATCACGACGAGACCCAGGCATCCGATAGCCGCCCATTCGATCAGAAAACGACGGCCGGCGCGCCGTCCGAGACGGGCGCGCGGGTCGAGGCTCAAGCGCGTGGATGTGTTGGGCAAGGCGCGATGTCAGGAGGTAGAAAGCCAAAATCAGCAAGCGGACCGGGTCACTTCCGGGCCAGTGAATCTACCAGCGTCAGCGCGCAAGCGTGAACGTGCGAACTGCGCTGGCCGTCGCGTACAAGCGGCCGTTGTCGAACTGCTCGGCAACGATGGTCCAGTAATAGACGCCTGGCGGCAGATCGCTCACCACCAGTTGCCCGCCCGTCAGATCCGCGCGGTCGACAATCGGATGGCGCAGATCGGCCGTCGTCGCCATGACGAAGCGAAAACGCGTTTGCGCCGACGCCGGCGCGCGGCTCACGAACCAGCGGAATTCGTAATCGTGGCCGCCCACGCGCGGCGCGGCCGACGCGCCGATCGCGAATTGACGTCTCTCGAAGGCATACACCTGCGGCAAACCTTCCAGCCCGTTCGCGTCGATCGCCGCAATGCGCACGAAATACGTGCCGTCTGCCAGATCGCCGAAGTCCGCATGTGGCGCGCTCACGCGAAGGTCGCGGATAAGATCGAGCTGGTCGGCGTCGCGAGAGATCTGCACGCGGTACGTTGTTGCGGATGTTGCGGTTTCCGCGGCTCCGGCGGCGTCGGCCGGAATCAGATCGAAAGCCACCGTCTTGCCGTCCTGCACTCTCGCCGGCTCCTTGAGCGCAGGTGCTGGAAGCAGTGCAACTGCATCGCCTATCGCGGCGCCGGCTCGCGTCACGCTGCCGAAGCGTTCCGTGAGCAGTTGCGCCGACGCCTGCAGCGGCACGCCTGGCGGCGGTGCCGACTTGCGCGCGAGCGCCGCGACCGGATCGACGCCGACCGCGCCGTCCAGCACTTCGACAGCCGTGGTTTGCGCGTCGCCGTCGTAAGCGACCCTGAAGCGCGTCCCACGCACGCCCGCAACTACCGACGGCGAACGGATCTGGAAGCGGTCGTCTTTCTTCGTCGCGTGCGTGACCTGGCTCTCGACCTGCCCGCGGCGCAGTTCCAGTTGACGGTCGCCCGCGCCCGTCAGCGTGGTCCGCCGCAACCGGTCGATGTCGAGCGCGCCGTCCTGCGTCATCGTGAGATGAGAGCCATCCGACAACTCCAGTGTGACGAAACCGTTGGGTCCGGTGCGGATGCGGTCGCCTTCGCCAAGCGTCGCGCCCGTCGTCAGCGGCAGATAAGGGCTCGCACCCGACGCATGTTCAGCTGGACCGCTCGTCGCGATCACACGTGCCGTCTCCGGGTCCTGCTTCAGTTTGTCGGCTGGCAGACGCAGCGCAATGCCGGCCGGCATGCGACGAGGTGCGGGCACCTGATTCAGGCGACTGAGCACGGCCCAGTCGGCGGTGTCGCTGAGATACCGGCTCGCGATTTCATAGAGTGTGTCGCCTGCGTGCGTCACATAGGAAACATAGGCTGGAGGCGCGGCTTTCGCGCGCTGCTTTGGCGCCCGTGAGGGCTGCGCCTGTGCCGAAGCGGGCGCGAAGCAGGCGAAGGCGAAGAATCCCGCCGCGGCTAGTACGGCGCTCGCGCGGCGGCCAGCCGAGCCGGTCCTGCCGCGTATCGCTGAAGCGTCGTCGACGGAAACCGTCACGCCTGCCCCGCTTGCGAACGGTCCGCGGCTGGCGGTGTATCGCTCGCTGACTCCAGCCGCTCCAGTCTGTAGCCATAGCCGTAGATCGGCGTCAGACGGTAGCCGTGTTCCGGCCGCAGGCCGAGCTTGCTGCGCAGCATCGACACGTGCGTGTCCATCGTGCGCGACGGGATGTCCGTCGCCTGCTTCCAGACGACGTCGAGAATATGCGCGCGCGACAGCGGCCGGCTCAGATGCTGGAAGAGCAACAGCGCGAGTTCGAACTCCTTCTGGGTGAGCGCCACTTTGGTGCCGCGCACCACTACATGCTTTGCATGCAGATCGAACTCGAATTCGCCGAAGACTTCCGTCGCCGCCGACGGCTTCAGGTGATAAGCGCGGCGCAGCAGCGAACCGACGCGCGCGAGCAGGACGGCGGCCGGGACCGGCTTGACGACGTAGTCGTCGGCGCCGATGTTCAGGATCGACGTAATGTCGCTCTCCTGGCCGCGGTTCGTCATGAACAGCACGGGCAAGCGTTCTGACAGGCTTTCGCGCACCCAACGCAACACTTCTTCGCCCGACATGTCAGGCACATTCCAATCGAGCACGAGCAGATCGAATGTCTGGCGCCGCAACTGCCGCACCAGTTCGCGTCCCGCAACGTATGCATGACAGACGTGGCCCGCTGCCGACAGCGTTTGGCAAACCAGATCGGCTTGCGCCGAATCGTCATCCAGGACAGCAATTCTCATAAAAACCCCGCAACGCGACTTCGTCGTTTGTTCGTCGTTCGTTCGTCGTTTGCCGGTAATGGGCGCAGCGGCGTATCGGCGACCGCGGCCATTACCGGCAAGCCGGCGGATCGACCGGGATGCCGGTGCTCGCTGGCACCGGCGATCCGGCCTTTCATTCATCTTCGGTTCGAAGTTTGTTTGACTCTCTTTCGACTAATGGTCCTTCGCCTCGCGCCCCGTACAACCCTGCTGCCACCCCATCTCAAAATTAGCGCGCATTTTTCGATTTGGGAGCGGCGATTATCAAACCGCCGATAATCATAATCGAAAAGACGATCGATCTTTGCTGAATGCCATTAAACGGTTCAGCGGCGGCTGCCGGCTCGCATGCCGCTTTTGCCGGTTTTGCGCGCCGTTCCCGACGCCTCTCAGGTCCCGCCGGCTAGTTTCGGCCCGTATGGGCCTGCATATAAAAAGGTGGTCTCTCTCGCACACTTCAGGCCCCGCGCCTGTCTTTTTCAAACCGCGACAAGCTTTTCGGGAAACAGCGATTTGACAATTTGAGTGAGTATAGAAACGGTCCCAAAATAAATCGTTTAAGGATTGTCAAATCGGTGCTGCCGCTGTTGTAGATTTGCAATGAAGCTGTCGAGTCCGCACAAACCAGTCAAAAAACACTGGATCAGTGGATCGACACCTCTCACTGTGACAACGTGCAGTTAATCGCGGAGCAAAGCTTTCAGGTTATGTCTTGGGCAACCGCTCAATACACCGAGTCGCGCTCCGATTGCCCGGGTGCTCTGCGCGTTTCGCGGCATGGGTCGTTGCGCGCGGGCCGTCGAGAGCAAAAAAAACGGCGTCGTGCCTGGTCAGGACGACGCCGTAAAAACATCACACGCTCGCGGGGGCTACCTCACGAGTGCACAGAAAGTAACCGCTCAGAAATTCATTCTCAAGATGAAAGAACTACGTTTGTAACGAACAACGCGGTAGATATTACGCAGGCCATAACAACCATCCCGAAGTTGCAATGCCGCGCGACATCGAACCCTGGGGGATAAACAGTGCGGACATGTGAACATTTACAGACGGCGATGATTTGTTACAGACGGACGTGAAAGCGAAAAACTCGCACGCCAGTGCTGCATTCTCTCGAGCATGAGTCACGCGAATCCCGGCCGCATCGAAAGCCGCGAAAGCTTGCGGCCGACCCTCACGCTGCCCGCTCTGCCCGGTCAACACAGCGACGAGCGCCGTTCAGACCACGCGCGGGCGCAATGTGTTCGAGCTTGACGGGCAAGGTACCCGCGACGTTCACACCGATTGCCTCGGCAGCGGCATACGAGAGATCGATGATCCGTCCGTGCACGAACGGCCCACGGTCGTTGATCCGCACGACCACAGAACGTTCTCGCCCCACTGCCGTCACTCGCACACACGCGCCCAAGGGCAAAGTGCGGTGCGCCGCGGTCAATGCGTGCATGTTGTAGCGCTCGCCGCTCGCGGTGCGGCGACCATGGAATACCTTGCCGTACCACGACGCGAGGCCGGTCTGCAGAAAGCGCCTGCTGCAAGCGCAAGCCGACGCGGCCGGCGAATCGTCATCCGCGGATTGCGCGTCGGACTGCGGCTCGGATTGCGGGTCGGCAGCCGATAAGCTCGGCGCAAGGGCAGCGGCTCGTTCGTCATCATCGGTCGAGCTACCTTGCAATGCATGAGGCGCCGTTTGCCCGACTGTACGAATGGCCGGTTCGGCGCTGCTCAGGGCGGAGCGGTCAACGACCGACGGCGCGCAACCCGCCAACGCCAACACACAGCCAAGCGACGCGAGCGTGAGACCGAGACGGTTTGCAGCCGCGCGGAGAGAACCAATGAAACCGGTTGAGCCGGTGCAGTTGGTGAAGCGAAAAGTCATAGGGCATTACACTGCGCAGCGCGCTGCATCTAACAGCACGCCGCGTCGGTCCGGTTCGAGGAAAGCGGCAATGCCGCGTGGGCACCGGCTTAAGGGCGCTTCGGAAGATAGAGGAGCGGATCGACAGGCTTGCCGCCGTCGCGCACTTCGAAATGCAAAGACGCGTCGCCGTGGGAGTCCGACGAAAGCTCGGCAATCGCCTGCCCTTTCTTGACGAGCGCGCCGTCTTTAACCAGCAGCGCGCGGTTGTTGGCGTAGGCGGTCAGCAAATGCGAGTCGTGCTTGATGATGATCAGCAGACCGTAAGCCGCAATGCCGCCGCCCGCGTAGACGACCCTGCCGCTCGCCGCCGCTCTCACCTGTGCGCCGGCGGCCGCAGCGATCGCAATGCCCCTGGTTTTTCCTGCGACGAACGGCGCTTCAACCGGCCCGTTAACCGGCCATGCGAGTCGCGCTTTGCCGATGGGCGCGACGCTCTGCACTGCGTTCGCGCGGGGTTCTGGGCTTGCAGGCGTGCGCGAATTCAATCCGGCAGGCGCGCTGGCAACTCCCGGTGGCGGCGCGACACGCAGCAGTTGCCCGGCATCCAGTGCGCCATCCGCCGACAGATGATTCCACTGCGCAATCGCCGCTGCATCGCGGCCAAAAGCCCTAGCAATGCCGGTCAAGGTATCGCCCGAATTCACCCGATAGAACCCGGCCGGAACCATTGCCTCATTAGGCATTGCCGGCAATGCAGGCACTGCTGGCACTGCGGGCGCCCAGTTGGAGGGCCACGCCAACGGCGGACTCGCAGGCGCACCGCTCGGCGCGAGCAGGGAGCAACCGCTCAGCGCGCCGGCCAACGAGAAGACGAGCAGGATTGGGACAGCCGGTGTGGCGAAACGGGGCAAACAGATTTTCATTAGAGCAGTGGGCGAGATCGGGGTAGTGCAAGGCGGCGCATCGGGCTACCGTTGCTGCGGCGGCGCGGAGATCGGCGCGGCCGTCGGCGCGGCGATCGGCACGGGGGCCAGCACGGCGAGGTCCGCCTGTCGAACACGCTGCGCAGCCGGCGCGCGCGTTCATTGCGGGCGAGAACATCAGCAATCGTGTTTCTTTGCGTGGCCCGGCGGGCAATGAGTGCCGCGATTGAAGCGATAAGCATCGTCGTGACCTGCACGCGTGCGCCGTCCTTCCCACTCGTCGCGGCTCCACGAACGGTGACCGTCCCAATAACGTCCGTCGTGCCAGCCTTGTGTCGCTGGAGCATTCGCAGTCGTGCGTGTGGACGGGCTGAGTTCGAATCCAAAGCTCTTTGCCTGAGCGACGACGGACAGGCTCATCGCGCAGCCAAACGCGATCGAAAGACAGATACGTTTCATACAAGAGTCCTAACTAAATAGATGTGATTGCAAGTGGCAACGCGAACGACGCTCTGCGTCAGCCACCGGGCTGCCCGAAAGAAGACCGTGTTTTATGTTTCACGCAGGTTTTCGTCGATGAACTGCAGGCAGCAAACGGGCCGATGTCATGCACCGGCCCGCGTCTTCACAGGCTCGCTACGCGGCGTAACGGTTACGGCTTGGCGGGCGCTGCTTCGTCGGACACCGGTGCGGCATCCTGTTCGCCGCCTGCAGCCGATGCTGCATGGTGCGAATGCTTGTGCGAATGCTTATGCGCGTGCTTGTGTTGCTTCGTGGTGTGGTGTTGCTTGACTGCCGGCGTTGCTTCCTGCTGGGTAGCAGCAACAGCAGCTTGCGACGATGCCGCGACCGGTGCCGAAGCCTGCGCAAACGCTGCGATCGAGAAAAGGCCGGCAACAGCGGCGGCGACGAAATGCTTGTTCATAACGGTTATTTCCTTAACGTACTGCGTTGACTGACCTGATGATGGTCGCGTGTTCAACGAGTACGGCAAGCAACCGTTGACGGCAGGCAGACAAACTCCGCGTTTCTTGACGACTTGTGACGTCTTTGAACAATGCGGAGTCAAATCTGGGAATATTGGATACCGGAAAACGTCGGCATTCAGTGGTGGATGAGTGCGCGACTCGTGCGCACTGTCCCGAAAACGGGTCGCGTCACCTTCCGCCTTCGAGCTCGGGCATCGGCGCGAACAGCGCGTCGATATCGTCGTCGGAGAATTTGGCTGCGCCGGCGGCGTCTTCCGAAAGAATGCTGTCGGCAAGACCTGCCTTCTGCTCCTGCAATTCCACGATCTTTTCTTCGATGCTGCCCGCCGCGATCAGTTTGTAGACGAACACGGGCTTATCCTGTCCGAGTCGATGCGCACGGTCGGTGGCCTGATTCTCGGCGGCGGGATTCCACCACGGGTCGTAGTGGATCACGGTATCCGCAGCGGTGAGGTTCAGCCCCACGCCGCCCGCCTTCAGGCTGATCAGGAACAGTGGCACCTTGCCTTGCTGGAAGCGCTCGACGGGCGTGATCCGGTCCGTTGTGTCGCCGGTCAGGATCACATAGGGAATCGCCGCTTCGTCCAGCGCCTCGGCGATCAACGCGAGCATGCCGGTGAACTGCGAGAACAACAGCACGCGGCGTCCCTCATCGATCAACTCTGGGAGCATGGACAGCAGCAGGTCGAGTTTGGCGGAGCGCATACCTCGTGCGCCCTTTTCCGCCTTATCGGGGCTCGCCGGTTTCGCCGCTGCGTCCTCGCTGCGTTCGACGCCCTCGCCTGCGGTCCTGAGCGTGCGCACCAGTCGCGGATCGCAACACACTTGCCGCAGCTTCAGCAGCGCGTCGAGCACGATGATGTGACTGCGCGCGAGGCCTTGTGCGCTGACGGCCGCGCGCACCTTCTCCTGCATCGCCGTACGCACGGTTTCGTACAGATCGCGCTGCGCGCCTTCCAGATCGACGGAACACACAATCGTCGTCTTGGCCGGCAACTCCTTCGCCACCTCGTCCTTGCGACGCCGCAGCATGAACGGCCGGATGCGACGCGCAAGCAACGAACGGCGCACGCCGTCGTTATTCTTTTCGATCGGATTGCGCCAGCGGCGCGTGAAATCCTTCTGGCTGCCAAGAAAACCCGGCAGCAGAAAATCGAACTGCGACCACAGTTCGCCCAGGTGATTTTCGAGCGGCGTGCCGGTCAGACACAGCCGGTGCCGCGCGTTCAAGCCGCGGATTGCCTGCGCGGCTTTCGTCGTCGCGTTCTTTACGTACTGCGCCTCGTCGAGAATCAGCAGGTGATATTCGTATTCGGCGAGTACCTTCTGGTCACGCCATAGCAACGCGTACGTCGTCAGGATCAGTTCATGTTCGCCGATCTGATCGAAGCGCTGCTTGCGTTGCGGGCCGTTCAGCACCAACACCTTCAGTTCGGGCGCGAAGCGCCGTGCCTCCTCGCGCCAGTTGTGCACGAGCGTGGTCGGCACTACGATCAGCGCCGGCCGGTCGAGCCTGCCCGCTTCCTTCTCGGCGAGGATATTCGAAAGCGTCTGCACGGTTTTGCCAAGGCCCATGTCGTCGGCAAGGACACCGGCGAGACCCTGCTCGCGCAGATACTGCATCCAGTTCAGACCCTGCTGCTGATATGCGCGCAGTTCAGCGCGCAGACCGCGAGGCACCGGCACCTCGCGCAAGCCAGGACCGGCTTGCAGACGCTGCGCGAGTTCTCGGATGGAATCGTCGCCGCGAAATTGCCAGCGTCCCGTATCGCTCAATGCCTGGAGGCGGCCTGCGTCCACAGAAGGCACGCGCAGCGGCGCGCCCTCGGCGAGACTCGCACCGAGTGAATCGAACAGATCGACCAGCACGCGCACCACCGGCTTCAACCGGTCCGCGCGCAGCCGCAGGCGCTTGTTCTCTTCGGTCTTCAGTTCAATCGGCTCGTCGTCGGCGATCGCCTCCAGCGTACCGCCCAGCCAGCGCCGGTCGCGGCGGAACAGATCGGCGAGCAGCGGCTCGAGCCGCACATTGCGCTCGCCGATGCGGATACCCATTTCAAGATCGAACCAGCCGTCGCCCGCCTGATGCGCGGTGCCGTCGATCGCGTCGATCTCGATTACGTTGTAGCGGAACTCGGGCGCCATCGTCACACGCCAGCCTTTGCTGACGAGTTCCGGCACCGCGTCGCTCACAAACGAGGACCAGGCGTCCGCATCGGCCAGACCGAGCATCGTATCGGGCAGTTGCCGCGACGTGAACACGCGGCTCGTGGGCACCTTCTGCAACCCGCTCTTGCGAAGTTCCAGCAGGCGCTTCTTCTCGACCTCGTAACGGCGGCGGATGTGAATGACGTCGCCGCCCGGCATGGGCACGAGTGTCACGCTGCTGTCCACGTTGATGCTGACGCCGTCGTAGTCGAAGCTCACGCCGGCCAGTTCGACGGCCAGGCCTTTGGCCTTTCCGGCGGACGGCAACGCGTGGCTATTGAGCGTGAGCACCGGCACCGGCTCCACGTCGATCACCCGGATCGCCCGCGAGTCATGAGTGGGCGGCAACGGCAAGTCGGGCGCAACTTCGCGCAGCACCGACGCGACAAGGGGCGCTTCGGCGAGCGAGATCGGCGGCATTGCGAGGTAATCGGGCAATTGCTGGAACGGTAGCGACGAGCGGACCACACCGGCCTCGTTCGCCACGCCGTCCACATACCAGACGGGCTCGGTCGGCAACACCATACTCGCGCGCGGCTCGGTGCACAGAACCGGGCGCAGCCGCTGGTCGGCAAGCGGCTCCCATTCGATGCGCCCGGGCCGGTCGGCCGCACGCGCGAGCGGCGTGGGGCCGTCGTGACCTGGCGCAATCCCGAAGTCGACGAAGAGGCGCCCAGTGGCAATGAGCTTTTGCAGCATCTCCGCGCCGTTCGTGCCGCGCAGAATGAATTGCCCGAAGTCTTCGCGAGAACGGCCGAGCCATAGGCCGCGCAAGATGGACAGATCTTCGTCCGATACGAACCCCGGTTGCTTGACGAGCGCCGCTTCGACGTTGCCCCACGTTTCGCCGACGGAGACGATCCGACCGTCCGGATGGCAGCGCGCGCGGTGCAGCACGACCTCGTGCCGCATGTGGAAGTCGGACCAGTTCAGCCGGTAGGCGAGCGTCTCGGTGCGCGCGGCGCTTGCCTTCTGGACAGCGGCGTCGGCGGCTTCCGCGCGTGCCCGGAAGCGTTCGAGCCAGCTGACCAGTTCGGGACGCACGCCAGGTTGCAAAGCAGTAGGCTCCGCCGATGCGGATCGGGCAAAAACGGCGGCGCTGTCTTCGCGCTCATTGCCGTCCACGTCGATGATGCGGTCCATCTCGTCGTGGTATTCGAGCTCGGCCAGCAGCAGCGCGGCGACGTGCTTGCAATTGCGGCCGACCGGGCAGGTGCAGTCGCTCTGCGCCCATGGCAAGCCACCGTCGGTGCGAAACCGGACCCGCGTTCTGTAAGGCAGCGGCTGCGAACCCTGTACGTCGCCAGTCAGCGTGGCCCCGTGCCATGCGACTTTGCTGACGGGCCCAACCGCGCGCGCCTTGGCGACGGTGTTCTCACCGAGCCATTCTGCAATCCGTTCGCGATCAAAGAAAACTGACGACATCAGGGTGCATCCTCTTCAAGCCGGCGAAGGCAGGCGGCGCGGAAGGCAACTGCCGGCGGACGGCGCAGTCCACCGCTTCTTTCACCCGGAGCCAGGCTGCCAGCGATAACCGGCCATTTTACGCGTCGGAGCGAATTGGCTGTGCGAGGCGGCGCTCGCGTGGGGCGAGGCTGGTGTGGGGTCTGGTGCGCGTTGGCCGGTGTCCGCGTTCGAACCGCTCTCAGCGAGGCGGTTGCTAGCGCGGGCGCGCGCCGTTCCCGTCGTTTCCGTTCTTCGGGTCGTACCGGTCCTGCCCGCCCTTCTCGCCGCTTCTCGCCCCGCCGCCGGGCGGCGCCCCGACGAGCACCTCGACACCTGCGGCCGTCAAAACCTGCGCAAGCGCCGGAGCGGGGGCTTCGTCGGTAACGAGCAGGTCCACGCCATCCGCGGCGAACGCGTGGAGCAGCGCGCTATGTCCGAATTTGGCGTGGTCCGCCGCGACCACGCGACGCTCCGCCTGAGCAAACGCCGCGAGCGAATACGCGACGTCGGCGGGAAGCGCGTCCATGAAATGCCCGTGCATGTCGATCGCGGTCACCGAGACGATCGCGTAACGCACATGAAACTGGCGCAGAAAAGCCTGAACGCTGTCGCCGATCGCGGCGCTGTCGTCGGCACGCAGTTCGCCGCCCGCGATGAACACGCGGTTGCCGTTACGCGGCGCGAGCAGCCGGGCCACTTCGATGGAGTTGGTCACGACCGTGAGCCGCGAGCGCGCCGTCAGCGCCCGCGCAATATGCACGCAGGTGCTGCCGCCGTCGAGAATCAGAGAGTCGCCGTCGCTCACCAGTTCAGCGATGCGCGCGCCGATCGCCCGCTTGCCCGCGAGGCTGGCCGCCATGCGCCGCTCGAACGGCGGTTCGTCGAGGCGCTCGGGCAGCATGATGCCGCCGTGGACCTTTAGAAGCAGGCCCTGCGCAATCAACGGTTTGATATTGCGGCGAATAGTCTCGTCGGAAACCTCGAAGCGCGCCGCGAGACCGGTGATCGTACAGGTGCGTTGCTCGCGGACAAGCTGCAGGATTTCGCTCTGGCGTTGGGTAGAGAACATGGAGTGCGCGATTGTGGGCTTCGGTGAGTCTAGCAAAAACCACGCTTGGGCGTGTCATTTGACATCGATTCCCACACAAAGCCACATTTAAATCTGCAGTGATTGCAAAGCGGTTGCCTTAAGCTAAGCGCCGCGTATTTCGGCCTATACAACTTTTACAGCCAACAAATGACATCTGTGTGTCGAGATATCACCTCAGATCTTGCAACAACTCCCCGTTGCGTCATGTGCATTTATGGGGCAATCTTCGCTTGTCATTCCTCTAATTCAACACATGTCCACATCCACCCCTCAGCACGCGCGCGTCGTCATCATCGGCGGCGGCATCATTGGTTGCTCGGTTGCGTACCACTTGACCAAGCTCGGCTGGACCGACGTCGTCCTGATGGAACAAGGCCAGCTTTCCTGCGGGACGACGTGGCATGCGGCCGGTCTCGTCGGCCAGTTGCGGGCTCAGGAAAGCATGACGAAGCTGATCCGCTATTCGACCGCGCTCTACGCGGAACTCGAAGCCGAAACGGGTCTTGCAACGGGCTGGAAACAATGCGGCTCGCTGTCGGTGGCCCGCACTGCAGAGCGGATGACTCAACTCAAACGCACCGCCGCCGTCGCTCGCGCCTACGGCGTGGCCTGCGACGTGATCAGCGCGCGCGAGGCCGGCGATCTATGGCCTGTCATGCGCACCGACGACCTGCTGGGCGCGGTCTGGCTACCCGGCGACGGCAAGGCGAATCCCACCGATCTGACTCAGGCCCTGGCTCGCGGCGCCCGCATGCGCGGCGCGCGCATCGTCGAGAACACGCGCGTGACGGCTATCCACACACGCGACGTCCACGGCGCGCGGGAAGCGACTGGCGTTGCGTGGCGCAACAAGAACGGGGACGAGGGCACGATCGGCGCCGAAATCGTCGTAAATTGCGCCGGCCAGTGGGCCAAGGCCGTGGGCCGCCTGTGCGACGTGACGGTGCCGCTGCACTCGGCCGAGCACTATTACATCGTCACCGAACGCATTGCCGGCGTTCACCCCGACCTGCCCGTCATGCGCGACCCGGACGGCTTCATCTATTTCAAGGAAGAAGTGGGCGGCCTCGTCATGGGCGGTTTCGAGCCCAACGCGAAACCGTGGGGCATGCAAGGCATTCCCGAACACTTCGAATTCCAGTTGCTGCCCGACGATTGGGATCAATTCGAAATCCTGATGACGAACGCGCTGCAACGCGTACCCGCGCTCGAAACGGCGCAGGTACGCCAGTTCTACAACGGTCCCGAATCGTTCACTCCCGACAACAACTTCATGCTCGGCGAGGCGCCCGAGTTGCGACACTTTTTTGTCGGCGCGGGCTTCAACTCGATGGGCATCGCCTCGGCGGGCGGCGCCGGCATGGCGCTGGCCGAATGGATTGTGGCGGGCGAGCCGACCATGGATCTGTGGCCCGTCGACATTCGCCGCTTTGCGCGCTTTAACGGTAACGACACATGGCTGCACGATCGCGTGAAGGAAACGCTAGGCCTGCACTATGCGATGCCGTGGCCTAATCGCGAACTCGACAGCGCCCGTCCGTTTCGACGCTCGCCGCTGTACGCTCTCCTGCGCGAGGACGGCGCGTGTTTCGGCAGCAAGATGGGCTGGGAGCGCGCGAATTTCTTCGCACCGACGCGCGACGAAGCACGCATCGACTATGCGTTCGGCCAGCAGAACTGGCTGCCGTTAAGCGGCGCCGAACACCGTGCGTGCCGTGAAAGCGTTGCGCTCTTCGACATGACGTCGTTTTCCAAATTTCTTGTCAAAGGCCGCGACGCGCAAAGCGTCCTGCAAAACCTGGTTGCGAACGACGTCGACGTGCCGCCGGGTACGACGGTCTACACCGGCATGCTCAACGAACGCGGCAATTACGAATCGGACTTCACACTCACGCGCCTTGCCGCAGATCAATACCTGCTCGTTACCGGCACGGCCCAAACCACGCGCGACTTCGACATGATCGACAAGGCAATTCCGCGCGATAAGCACTGCGTGCTCGTGGACGTGACGAGCCAGTATGCGGTGCTCGCTGTGATGGGGCCACGCTCGCGCGAACTTCTGCAAAGCGTGTCAAAAGCAGACTGGCGCAACGAGTCGTTCGCGTTCGGCCAAAGCCGCGAAGTCGATATCGGCTATGCAACCGTGCGCGCGACCCGCCTGACCTATGTCGGTGAACTGGGCTGGGAGCTATACGTGCCGGTCGAATTCGCAGTGGGCGTGTACGAGATCCTGCATGAAGCCGGCAAGGCGTTCGGCGTCGTCAATGCGGGCTACTACGCGATCGACTCGCTGCGCATCGAAAAAGGTTACCGCGCATGGGGCCGCGAACTCACACCGGACACGAATCCATTCGAGGCGGGCCTTGCATTCGCATGCAAACTCGACACCGACATTCCGTTCCGCGGCCGCGACGCACTGCTCGAACTACGCGGCAAACCGCTGCGCCGCCGCATGGTGGTGCTGACCGCGGACGGCGCAGCAGATCGCATGCTCTGGGGCGGCGAAGCGATTCTGCGCGACGGCAAACCGGTCGGCTTCGTGAGTTCGGCGGCATTCGGCCATACACTCGGCTGCCCGGTCGCGATGGGCTACGTCAACAACTCCGACGGCGAGGCAGACTCCGCGTATCTGACGAGCGGCGCATATGCGATCGACGTAGCCGGCGAATTGCTGCCGGCTACGCTTCACCTGAAGTCGCCTTACGATCCCCGCTCCGAGCGAATCCGCAACTAGCAAACGGCGTCTAGCGTCCGCCGCGCGCCATGCTCGAAAACACGCCGTCGCGGCGGATCAGGCCATGAAACAGCGCCGCCGCAAGATGCAGCAGCACCGTGCCGAACAACGCAAAAGCAAGCCACGTGTGCAACGCGCGCAGCACCGCGAAAAGTTCGACGTTATGCGGCGCGATCGGTGGCAAATGAAACGGACCCCATAGCGTGAGCGGATAGCCCGCCGCGGACAGCATCGCCCAGCCGATCAGCGGCATCGCAAACATCAGCGCATAGAGCACCGCGTGCGAGCCCTTCGCCGCCATCTTTTGCGATGCGGGCATGTCGTGAGGCAATGGCGGACTGCCGCGCCGTAAGCGCACGCTTGCGCGTATCACCACGAGCAGCAGCAAAGCGATGCCAAGCGGCTTGTGAATCGCAATCAGCGTGTCATGCGCGCGCGACACGGTTGCGACCATGCCGACGCCGATAAACAGCATCGCGACGATGAGCGGCGCCATCGTCCAGTGCAAAAACCGCGCTAGCGGACTGAAGTGCGTGCGGGTCCGCGTCATGAGCGCTCTCCATGTGTCGTCGGGGTTTGATGAACTTCCGGATGCAGCGTTTCCTCGCGCGTGCGTCGCTTGAACGACAGCGCATAGGCCGCCGAGCGCGCGGCGAGTAAAGGATCGTCGGACGGCGCGATGCCCGCCGGCACGATCGTCGGATCAAAGTTGATGTCGCGGCAAGCACCGTTTTCCTGCGACGTGCTGCGCTCGATCACGAGCGTCCCCGCGTCGATATTCTCCCGATCGGACGGCCATTGAAGCGTGGCGTCGTCGGTAGGGTCGCCAGGATGAGCAACGGTCAGGATCAGATGCCAGCGCAACGGCCCGCTCTGCAGACGCTCGTCCAGGTCCGCCGCGAGGAAATTCTTCTCGGCCTTTTGCGCGTCCGTAATCGGCGCGTACGGCGTCTCGGGCACCATCGCCCAGCGCACCGCGCGCGTGTCGCCGGCCTGGTTGGTGAAGCGGAACGCGTTGATGCCGTAGTACGCGGCGTTCGCGAGGCTCGACGAAGGCGGATGCGCCTTCACCCACGTCTGGAAGGGTTGGGTCTCCGGATTGGCCGCATAAAAGGCCTTGAGCCGGGCCGGGTCCGGCTTGCCGGTCGCCGGATCGGGCGTTGCGGCAAGCAGTTGCTGATAGAACTGCTCCGGCGTATGCACGGCGAAGACCGGCGTCGAGTTCATTCCGGTGCGCCACTGCTCGCCGTCCTTCAATTGAAAGAGCAGCCCGAGGCTGCGCACCGGGGAACTCGTATCGGGCGCCGACGGATTGCCGCCGGGCACCGCAAAGCGTCCGGTGACCGGCGTTCGTCCGGGGGCAAATACGACCGCGCGCGAGACGCGCTCGCCCTGGCCGTTACTGTCGAAATAACCTTCGACGCACAGGCCCTTCGCATGATTGCGCCGATAGCCCGGATGCGGTTGACCCGCCACGGCCTGAAGCGTATTCACGATGCGCGGCGCGCTCAGGCGTTGCGGCGTCAACCACCCCGCCGTATAAGCAAAGCCGCCTGCGGAAAGAAGCACGACGGCGCCTATCGCGGCAAGCCGGCACGGCACACAGCGAGGTAACTGATCGGGAACGGTGTTTTTTGTCACGGAGACTCCTTGCTGAATCGAGGCGTTGATTGGCTAACACGCGCGGCGCAAGTCTATTCCGTTCGATTTCCGGCGCGCCCGTTCGCCACGCGCGCCGGCCGTCGGCATTTCAACGCCCTCAATTCATGCTGTCCGTCGGCCTGGCGTCGCTCGCGACGCGGTTCGCGGCCGCCTCGGCAGCAAGCGCCTGCTTGTGCTGTTCGACCATATGCGCGAAAACCGGGCTGACGTCCGGATATGATGCGTCGGTCACGTAATCGAGACCGTTCTGTTGTGCCTGGATCAGTTCCTGGTAGACCTCGGCACGGGTTTTTCCCTGCGCGAAAACATTCGACGAAGCGGCCAGAACGACGACGGACAATGCGGCAAAAGCAATCTTCTTCATGATGAACTCCGGTGAGTTGGTTGCGGGTTTGCATCAGGGAGAACCACGCCTCACCGGCTTTTATTCCTGCGTAAGCCACGTGGAAAAAACATTTCCGTTGCGCGGAATAAAGCACTTCGCGAACGGGTTTGCTAGCTTCCGCGACGCTGCGATGGCACAGTAAAAGATGTTGCGCAAACCCGGTGACGAGAACGGAATAAACCGGAGCGCGGCGGTGTTTGCACCTCAATAGCCGGATTTTGCCCGGAGACCTTTTCCCATGAACCCGACCGACGCCCCCAACGATTCGCCGCTTTCCGAAGCCGACATTCAGGCCTACGCCGACGGCACGTTGTCGCCGGCGCGCGCCGCGTTTCTGCGCGACTATCTCGGCCGCGATCCGGCGGAAGCCCGCCGGGTCGCCTTTTACGGCAAGCTCAACGAACAGATGCAACGCTCCTTTCAGACCGCCGACGAACCCGAGGCCAGCGCATTCAACGGGCGGCGCAACGCCGGCAGCCGCTGGCGCAGCGCTGTAACGCTGCGCTTGCGCAAGCCGCTCAGGGTGCTGGTTGCGATCGTCATCGCGTGCGTCGCCGTGAGCGGCTGGTTCGCGGCCACCGAGGTCACGCGCCAGGCGCTTAACAACGCGGCCATCATGGCGTTGGCCGAAACCGCCGCCGCCCCGTTTCCCGCCGGCTCGCCGACTCGTCGAGATCCGTCCGCCCCCAACCTCGAAGCGATCGGGCTGCGGCTCGTGGATCAGCGCGTCGTGTCGCTCGGCCTGCTGCAGCGCGCCACCGAATTCATCTATTTGAATGGCGATAACGAGCCGGTCGTGGTGCTGTCGACGCTCGCACTGCTCGCGCCTTCTCAGCCGCAATGGTCGGCGCGCCGCATCGGCGATGTACGTCTGTTGACATGGGCGGCACAGCGGCAGCGCTTCGTGGTCGCCGGCAATGCACGCACACACGGTCTGATGCGCGCCGCCGACGTCATGACCATGCAATGAAACCGCACGATCTTGCGGCGAGTCGCTTAATCAACGGAATAAAATGCGTTCACGCGTGTTTGCACTACAAACGCGTGCGACGCCCGACGAAGCGCCGCCGCTCCGTGTCCACGAGAGGCCCCATGACCGGGATGAATAATGGATGTTCGTGACGAGTTGATGGAACACGTGCCGCGCTTGCGGCGCTATGCGCGGGCGCTGATCAACAATCGCGACCTCGCGGACGATCTGGTGCAGGACACGCTCGAACGCGCGCTCGGCCGCACCGAAATGTTTCAGGCCGGCACCGATCTGCGCGCCTGGCTATTTACGATCATGCACAACGTGTTCGCAAATCAGGCGCGCAAGGCGTCGTCGCGCGCGGTACACGTGGCGGTCGACGACGAAAGCGTGCATGAAAGCGAGTTCGCCGTGCCGGCGCAACAATCCCGTTCGCTGGAAATGCGCGATCTCGACTACGCGCTGCAGCGTTTGCCCGTCGAGCAGCGTGAAGTCGTGCTGCTGGTCGGGCTGGAGGAAATGAGCTATGCCGACGTCGCGCTCGCGCTGAACGTGCCCATCGGCACGGTCATGTCGCGGCTTTCGCGCGGACGCGAACGGCTTCGGGCATTGATGGCGGGCAGCCAGCCCGGTGCGAAATTACAGGTGGTGCGATGAGCGAGCAAATTACGCCAGTTAGCGAAGAAGAACTGCACGCCTATGTGGACGGCACGCTGTCCGAGGAACGACGTGCGGAGGTCGAGCGCGCGCTCGAACAGAATCCGGATCTGGCCACGCGCATCAGCGATTATTTCTCGCTGAACAGCATGTTCCATGAGCGCTACGACCGCGTGCTGAACGAACCCGTGCCGAAGCGTTTACAGCCGGGCGCGCCGCGCCGCTCGCGCGTCGCTGCCAACTGGCCGCAGTTCGCGGGCATGGCGGCGGCGCTGGTAATGGGCATTGGCATCGGCGTCGGCACGCATATGGGACGCGACACGTTGCCTTCGGTGGCGGGTTCGTCCGACACGCGCCCCGTCAGTGCGGACAGCACCGAAGTACTCGCGCGTCAGGCTGCGGTTGCGCATGTCGTCTATATGCCGGCGGTCGACCGGCCCACCGACATGAACGCGGATCACGAGCAGGACTTCGTGAAGTGGCTGGCGAGTCGCCTCGGCACGAATGTGCATCCGCCCATGTTGTCGAAGGCAGGCTTCGCGCTCTCGGGCGGCCGCCTGCTGCCTGGTCCGGACGGCGACACCGCGCAGTTCATGTATCGCGGCCAGAATGGCGAACGGGTGACGCTGTGCATCTCGCGCCGCAAGGTGAACGCGAACACGACAGCGTTCAAGCTGTATCAGGACGGGCCGGTCAACGTGTTCTATTGGGTTGACGGCGATTTCGGCTACGCGGTGTCAGGCGGTATCGATCGCAAGCAGTTGCTGCAGCTGTCGCATGACGTGTACTCGCAATTGACGGCAGCGGCGCCGCCGTCGAGCTGATGCCGGCACGGTCTATCGTGTTCGTCAGCGCGAGCTCGACTTCACGAGTTCGCGCGGCGTGATGCCGAGGAGCCGCCCCATCCAGTGCGCCATATGGCTCTGGTGTGCGAAGCCCGCGTCGAGCGCGACCTGGCTGGCGCTCAGCCGGCCTTGCAGCAACAACGTTCGCGCGCGTTCTACGCGCCGCTGCACCACATATTGATGCACAGGCACGCCGAGCGTCGCGCGAAATAGCACCTTGAAGTGCGGCACGCTGAGGTCGGCAAGCGCGGCAAGCTCGCTCAACGTGAGACGCCGGTCGAGATGTGCTTCGATAAACTCCGTTACGCGCGCCGCTGTCCGCGGTGCGAGCGTGCGCCGCTTGTTGTCTAGCGACGCAGCGCCGCCAATCAGCCGTACCACCATTGCCGTACACAGACTTTCGGCATAGAGCGGGTCAGACGCGACGTCTGCTTCCAGTTCCGCACGCAACGCCCACGCCAGGTGCTGAAAACGCGGATCGCGCATCTGGAATTGCGGGCGAATCTGCGCGCCGTCTGGTTTGCGCGCCAATTGTTCAGCGGTCCTGCGCGCGAAATCTTCGCCGATCCAGATACTGAAAATCGTGCAGGCCGATTCATCGCTCCACTGCCCGTCGAGTCCTGCCGGAATCACGTCGGCGTCGCCGTGCGCCTGAATGCGCGAGTGCGGTTTCTCGTTGCAACGACAGTGCGCGCGGACAGGCGCGCCCACATGTACGCCGATTCGATGATGCTTGAACGCAGGTATCCGGTGCACGCCAGCTGACACGTTCACCAGCTCCGCGCCGAAACCCTGCCAGCCGAGCAGTCGGCTAGAGCGCAGCGCAATACGGGAGCCGGTATGCGCGGGTGGGATCTGCATGCGGGTCTCTGGGACGGCATTCATCGTTTGTCTCGCGGATGGCAGTCGGTCTGCGGGCATTGTGCATGGTTTTTCGCGCCTACGCTCAGTACGCCTCCTGACTTCCCGTGCGCAGCGCCGACGAGCAACGAGTCATCCGAATCTGCTCACGGGCATCCTTGCATGCGCGTTTTGCGCTTGGCGCGTCCTTATGATCCTCTCATGACGATCCGGTAAGGAGCACCTGATGTTCGTGATTTTTGGAGCCGGCGGCAATGTCGGCAAAGTGAGCGTAGCCGCGTTGCGACGCGCCGGCCGCGACGTGCGCGCCGTGGTTCATAGCGTGGCGCAGGCGGATGCGTTCGAGCGAATCGGCTGCGATGTCGTGGTCGCGGATTTGCACGACCGGGCAGCGGTGGCGCGCGCATTGGAAGACGCGCACGCGGTGCAGATTGTGTGTCCGCTGCCGCGCCATGACGTCGACCCGGCGAACGCGATGCGCAACATGATCGATGTGAGCGTCGAAGCATTGCGTGCGAATCCGCCACCGCACGTACTCGCGCTTTCGGACTATGGCGCCGAGCACCCGAGCGGAACGGGCATCACGACGCTTTTCCACTACCTCGAAACGCAACTCGGCACCGTCGACACCCGGTTGACGTTCCTGCGCGCGGCTGAGCATATGCACAACTGGGCGCGTGTGCTGCCGCTCGCATTGTCCAAGGGCGTGTTGCCGAGCCTGCATCATCCGCTCGAAAAGCGCTTTCCTACTGTGGCTGCGCAAGATGTCGGCGCACTGGCGGCTCAATTGCTGCTCGACGGCGAGCCGCGTGAGCGTTCGCCTCGCGTGGTGAGCATAGAAAGTGAAGTACGCGTCAGTGTGAACGACGTTGCCCGCACTATCGGCGAACTGTCGGGCCGGCCTGTCGTGCCGCACGCGGTGCCGCGGGAGCAATGGGCCGCGATGCTGGAAGGCGCGGGCTTGAGCGAGAAACACGCGCGGCTCATTGCGGATCTGTACGACGCGCACAACGCGGGACGCATCGACCTGCAAGCGGGTGTTAGTGAACGGCGATTCGGTCCCACTACGTTGGCGCAGGCGTTAGCGGCGATCATGCCGCAGGACGTTTGATCGAGGAGCATGGAGATGTCGACCTGCCCCTTGAGATGCGAGGCGAGAAGAATACCCACGCATGCGAGCGGCTTGCTCGCGCTCGTGCTGACGTTCTCGGCACTGGTGGGCTGGCGTGCGCTTCGGGATCTGCTCAATGCGATTCCCGATAGCAACGATGATTTTGGTTTGTTTTAAGCGGTGTTAATGCGCTGATATGACGGCCGCAGCGGCAGGCCAAGAACATCAGGTACCGCGTCAACTAACTGACGAGTCCCCGTCATTCGAACGAATCAATGCGCTTGAATGGGCAGCCGTTCACTCAAGGCAGACACTGAGCCGAAACGTGTTTGCTATCCCACGACACCTTTTGCTGCCTCGCGCCCCGCAACCGCATGAAAAACCTCGCGGGAGATTTTATTTTTCCATTTAGATTCAGCAACTTATGTGATGGTTGCCAGCTTGTCTGGTTCACGTTGGCACACCCTATGCAAATACCCCTGTGAGCGCGACAAATAGTGCTCTTCCATCCAGACCGAAGACCTTCACAGGAGATTTACCATGAGCTCGCTGACCATCAAAGACATCGCCCACACCGAAGAACTGTCCGCCAAGGCTCTGTCCGCCGTACGCGGCGGCAGCAACTACAACGCCGGAAACCTCAACCTTGCCTACGGTGGCGGCTTCGCCAGCCCGGGCGTCGTGGTCGCACCGGTCACGCAGACGGACACGTACACGAAAGTCGAGATCCCGACGATCCAGAACTTCGGCGGCCTGCAGTTTGCCAAGGCGTAAGTTAAGCGCCGCGGAGAGTCGCGCTAACAGCGGATGCCGTTCGATCCCGTCGAGGTGCGCTCTCCCCGCTTGCACGTCGAACCACACTCGTTAAACCGAACTGAAACAGATCCAGGAGACCTACCATGACCTCACTGACCATCAAAGATATCGCCCATACCGAAGAACTGTCCGCCAAGGCCTTGTCCGCTGTACGCGGCGGCAGCAACTACAACTTCGGCAACGGCAATGTTGCCTATGGCGGCGGCTTCGCCAGCCCGGGCGTCGTAGTGGCACCCGTCACGCAGACTGACACGTACACGAAAGTCGAGATCCCCACGATCCAGAATTTCGGCGGCCTGCAGCTTGCCAAGGCGTGAGTTAAGCGCCGCGGAGAGTCGCACCGGCATCGGATGCCGTTTCATCCCATCAAGGTGCGCTCTCCCCGCTTGCACGTCGAACCACACTCTTTAAACCGAAACAGAGAAACAGCTCCAGGAGACCTACCATGACCTCGCTGACCATCAGAGATATCGCCCACACCGAAGAACTGTCCGCCAAGGCTCTGTCTGCTGTACGCGGCGGCAGCAACTTCAACTTCGGGAACTTCAATGCTGCTTATGGTGGCGGCTTCGCCAGCCCGAGTATCGTGGTCGCACCGGTTACCCAGATCAGCACGTACACGAAAGTCGACATTCCCACGATCCAGAATTTCGGCGGCCTGCAATTTGCCAAGGCGTGAGTCCACGGATCGGGAGTCGCAAGACCGGACCCGCATGATGGATGCTTTGCAGGTCTGACGGCTTTATTCCTGGGGAGCGCAGTGGGATGGCCACGCGGTTGGTCCAGCCATCGCAGTTCGTTCTCCTTCCGAACCCTCCGGACCTGTCACCGAGGTTCGGATCTCGGGGCCCGCCGGCCAGTCCGCCCGGCGGGATTTTTTGCGCGCTGTAGCTCAAGAGCCAGGTGATCGCGAACATGCGGGCTTGACATTCTCTCCATCGAGAATGCGCACGACGACACATGGTGGAGCATGCACGGGTACAGGCCAATGCCCTTACGGTTCTTCGCCCACGGCGGTCGTCGACGGGCTCATTGACGCCAGAATCTGGTCACGGCAAGCCGCAAGGATTTCGTCGGCCAACGGCGAATCGTCCGGGCAGGCGCGCGACATGACAATGGCACCGACCGCATGCGCCAGCATGTCGAGGGACCTGGCTCGCGCCTGGCCCGTGTCCGCACCGTCCCCCGCACCGCCTTCGGGGCAGAGCACAGTCAACAGGTTCTCAATACCGGCCGCAAACTCGGCCCGAACTGCGTCTGACTGACGTGCGGCATCCCCACCCAGCGCAGCCATCGTGCAGCCGGTCGCGCGGGCGTCGCGGTGCTCGCGGGAAAGGTAGTACCGCACGAACTCAGGTGCGTCGGCACCCGCGCTCAGCGCCACGGTCTGCGCAATACCGCAGGCCGCCGACTCCGCCATCAGATCGGACTTGGAGCCGAACTGCTTATAAAAGCCGCCGTGCGTGAAGCCGGCGGCTGCCATCAGATCGGCAACGCCCACCCCATCGTAGCCGCGCTCCCGAAACAGCTTTGACGCCGTCTCGACGACGCGTTCCCGGTTGGCCTGCGCCTGTGCCTTGGTGATCTTCATTTCGTGACCACAGTGGTTCATGTGTTCGAAGGTTCGATTATACATTGATGTCGATCATCATCAAAACCTTGACACGTTAGATTACGACCATCATCATTGCGTCCATTGCCAACCCAGAAACTGACCGACATGACCGGAACGACGCTTTTCGAGCCTTACGCCCTTGGCCGCCTGACGCTTGCCAATCGCTTTGTCATGGCACCGCTAACCCGTAATCGCGCGGGCGCGGGGCTAGTGCCCAGCGAACTGGCCGCGACCTATTACGCCCAGCGCGCTTCGGCGGGTCTCATCATCACGGAAGCCACCCAGGTGTCGGCCCAGGCACAGGGCTATCAGGACACGCCGGGCCTATACACGCCTGAGCAAATTGCCAGCTGGCGCAAGGTCACCGAGGCCGTGCACGCCAAGGGCGGGCACATCTTCGCGCAGCTCTGGCACGTCGGACGCGTTTCGCACGCCGATGTCCAGCCCGGCGGCGCTGCGCCAGTCGCGCCTTCGGCGATTCGCGCGGAGACGAAAACCTTCGTCAACAACGGATTTGTCGAGGTATCCCAGCCACGTGCGCTGGCGCTTGTCGAATTGCCGGGCATCGTGAACGATTTCCGTCAGGCTGCGGCCAACGCAATTGCGGCCGGCTTCGACGGCGTGGAAATTCACGGTGCGAACGGCTATTTGCTGGAGCAGTTCATCAAGGACGGGGCCAACCAGCGCGCTGACGCCTACGGCGGCTCTGTCGAGAACCGTGCGCGCCTGTTGCTGGAAGTCGTCGCGGCCGTGGTGAAAGAAATTGGTGCCGATCGCACCGGCGTGCGCATTTCTCCTGTGTCGCCGGCAAACGGCATTTCGTGCAGCGATCCTCAGCCGCAGTACGACTACATCGCCGCGCAACTCAGCGCGCTGGGCATCGTCTACCTGCACGTGGTCGAGGGTGCGACGGGCGGCCCGCGCGATTTCGCACCGTTTGACTACGACGCACTGCGACAGCGGTTCAGGCAGACCTATCTCGCCAACAATGGCTATGACCTGGAGCTCGCCACCGCCAGGCTCAACGAGGGCACCGCAGACCTGTTCGCGTTCGGTCGTGCCTTCATCAGCAATCCCGATCTGGTCGAACGCCTGAAGACCGGCGCCCCGCTGGCTCAGCCCGATTTCGCCACGCTCTATGGTGGCGGCGCCGCGGGCTACACCGATTACCCAGCCATCACCGCTTGAGGCGCGGCGCTTGTTCCCGCACCCAAACCGCTTATTCGAAGGAAACTACTTATGACCACGCTTCCGACCGTTCTCGTCACCGGTGCATCCTCCGGCATCGGTTCAATCTACGCCGAGCGCTTCGCACGCCGCGGCCACGACCTCGTGCTCGTTGCACGCGACAAGGCGCGCCTCGATACGCTGGCCGCACGCCTGCGTGAAGAAAGCGGTGTTGCCGTCGAAGTGCTGCAGGCTGACCTGACCCAACCGGGGGACTTGACCGCAGTCGAGACCCGACTGCGCGACGACGCTAGCATAGGTATCCTGATCAATAACGCGGGGATGGCTCAGTCGGGCGGGTTCCTGCAGCAGACCAGCGAGGGCATCGAACGCCTGATCACGCTCAACACCACGGCGCTGACGCGGCTGGCAGCCGCGGTCGCTCCGCGCTTCGTCGAGTCGGGCACAGGCGCGATCGTCAACATCGGCTCGGTGGTGGGCCTCGCGCCCGAGTTTGGTATGTCGATCTACGGCGCCACCAAGGCGTTCGTGCTGTTTCTGTCGCAGGGATTGCACCTCGAGTTGTCGCCCAGCGGCGTTTATGTGCAGGCGGTGCTGCCGGCAGCGACCCGTACGGAAATCTGGGAGCGCGCCGGCATCGACGTCAATTCGCTTACCGAGGTGATGGAGGTCGGCGAACTGGTTGACGCGGCGCTCGTCGGTTTCGACCGTCGCGAACTGGTCACCATCCCGCCGTTGCATGTGGCCGACCGCTGGGACGCGCTGGATGGCGCCCGTCAAGGGCTCCTGTCGGACATTCGACAAGCGCACGCGGCCGATCGCTACCGGTCGGAAGCCTGAACACTGCGGCTCCCGTCTACGTGGAAGCCAGCCATGCCTTATCGACCGATTCCCCGGCTCAGTTCTTGAGATGTAGCTCGATGACCATCACGCACACACAACGCTCACGCGCGTTGCAGACGATCGATTCGACCGGCAGGGTTAGCCAGTCGGCAATGTCCTATGCCCGCGCACAGAACAGCCATGTCACGGCGGCCGGAGCCACTTTCGCTTACCGCGAGCTTGGCCCGCACGGCGGCATTCCGCTGATCCTGCTCAACCACTGGGGCGCCGTGCTGGACAACTTCGATCCGCGCATCGTCGATGGCCTCGCTCGCGAACATCGCATCATCGCGATCGACTATCGTGGAATCGGGCTGTCTGGCGGCCTCGCGCCCGTGACCGTGGACGAGATGGCGCGCGACACCATCGCGTTGATCCACGCGATGGGTTTCAGTCAGGTCGATCTGCTCGGCTTTTCGCTCGGCGGTTTCGTCGCGCAGGACGTGGCGCTAAAGGCGCCGGACCTGGTGCGCAGGCTCATCCTCACAGGTACGGGGCCCGCGGGCGGTCGTGGCATCGACCGCGTGGGAACCAAGTCCTGGCCATTGATGCTCAAGGGCCTGTTGACGATGCGCGATCCCAAGACCTATCTGTTCTTCACCTCCACCGCTAATGGCCGCGAGGCAGCGAGCGCGTTCCTGAAGAGGCTGAAGGAACGCACGGCGGAGCGCGACAGAGGGCCGACACCCCGCGCATTGCTTCGTCAGCTCAAGGCGATCAAGGCTTGGGGCCGGCAGGCGCCGCAGGATCTCGGCCGCGTGCACATGCCTGTCCTGATCGCCAATGGAGACAACGACATCATGGTGCCTACCGCCTTGAGCCACGATATGGCGCGCCGCATTCCCAACGCGCAGTTCGTCATTTACGAGGACGCAGGACACGGAGGCATCTTTCAGTATCACGCCGACTTCGTGATCAAAGCGCTGGAATTTCTGGCGCATTGAAAACATCGCGGCCGGCGACAGGTACCCAAAACTGGATTTAGAACACCATGAAAGCGCTCACCTTCAAACGCTACGGCAAGACACCCGAAATCGGGTTCGCCGAAGTGCCCCGCCCCACGCTCAAGCCTGATGAACTGTTGGTCCAGGTCCACGCGGCGGGGTTGAACCCGATCGACAACATGATTCCGTCGGGGACCTTCAAGCCCGTCCTCAAATTCGAGTTGCCCGCTACGCTGGGCAGCGATATTGCCGGCGTGGTGACCGAGGTCGGCAGTAACGTGACGCGTTTCAAGCCGGGCGATGCAATCTTTGCCAGCCTTTTCGATCTCGGCAGGGGCTCGATCGCTGAATTCGCGGCGGTGCCGGAGAGCGTTGCTGCGTCGAAGCCGGTCAACCTCGACTTTGTGCAGGCCGCGGCCGTTCCGATGGTCGGGCTCACCTCGTGGCAGGCGTTGAAAGAGCGCGCCCACCTTCAAGCCGGCCAGAAAGTTTTCATTCCTGCCGGGTCGGGCGGCATTGGCACGTTTGCGATCCAGCTCGCAAAGCACTTCGGCGCCCGCGTGGGAACGACAACCAGTACGGGCAACGTGCAACTGGTAACCAGTCTGGGTGCAGACGAGGTTGTCGACTATAAGAAGCAGGAGTTCGAGAAAGTTCTGGACGGCTACGACGTTGTGGTTGGCACCATCAGAGGGGATGCGATTGAGAAATCCATAGGCATTCTCAGACCGGGGAGCAAGATCGTGTCGCTCATCGGGCCGCTGGACGCAGCGTTCGCCCGCGCCCGCAGGCTGAACTTTATTTTGAGGTTGGTATTCGGGCTAATGAGCCGCAAGATCAAGCGGCTCGCGAAGAAGCGGGATGTGGCGTATTCGTTTCTCTTCATGCGCCCCGACGGAGCCCAACTCTCTGAAATTGGCGAACTCCTCAAGTCGGAACAGCTTCGTCCAGTGATCGACAAGGTGTTTCCGTTTGAGCAGGCGAAGGAAGCGCTCGAATACCTGGCCCAAGGACGTGCCAAGGGCAAGGTCGTCGTGAGAATGAAGTGAGTTGCGCAGGGGCGTAGCTTTGGGGCGCAGGTGCAGACGGCCTCGATTGCGACCGAAGCGTTAGCCTGTCTCGCGGCCGATGACCGCGCTAACGCGCGACGCATATGAGGGTCACTGGAAACCGGATCGTTCGACCGATGTGGCGGTGCTTCGACGGGGCGCTCGCGCTCGGAAAACGCCCCGACATTCCACATGAGGCCGCAGTCTCTCCGCGAGATGCAATTCGCCCGTTATAGCGGTCCGAGCCGCTTTCCTGCCTCGTCATTCGAACGGGTTTTGCTTACGGCCAGCGATAGGCCAGCACGCGTTCGAGCGGATAAGCCAATTCCCTCACCTCTCCGAGTTGGTTGCCTCCGAACAGGTAGACGTTGTCGGCGTCCGATCGGATAAAGAACCCGACATGCCCTTTCCATTCGACAGCGTCGTCGGCAGTCAACACAGCAACACAACCATATCTGGGCGCATCGAGCGGATTGCCCCATGAGAGCCACGAGCGAGCCAAGGCCGATCCCGTTCCGGGAATGCCTGACTGCTTCATACACCAGTTGAGGAATGACGAGCACCACGAAATCTTGTCGTCATAACCGGCGAGTTGAGTCGTGTTGTTGTATTCGGCAATCCTCGGGTTGGATTCTCCTGGTCCGTAACGGCTGACGCCCCGTTCCTTGAACGCAATATCCAGCCAGGCAGGCGTGAATCCGGTCGCTGCTGGCTCGTAACGAAACCCTTCACGCATAAATGTGCTCCTTACGGATGATCCTGTTCGAGTGGGCCGTAGATTGCATGTGGCTGTCCGGAATTGCGGTCCAATAACGGTCGCCGTATGACCGGTGTCGCCATTTTCAGGGGTAATTGACAAAGCCGGCTCCTGTCATTGCATTGGATCGCAGTTGCTGCTTCTCTTGCGCCCGTCGGCTAATAAACCGACATGTAACACGCGCCAGAGGACACCGCGACTTGTTTGTTCCATCAAGATCGCTTCCAACACCAAAGGGTATTCAATTCGGAGCTTCGATAGACGACGCTCAAAGTACCTTTGCTGAGGGAGAGCGGCCAATACCCTCTGTAACTTGCAGACGCAGGCCTTAACCCGAAAGAGTCCGAGCTGCGACGTTGCCAGCGTGTTTGCAGACGATCAAGGGCTGCCTTTCTTGTCCGCGCTCTCATATCGAATGAACTGCCTTGAATCCTATGTCAGTATGGTCACTTCAAGCACGATTTAATATCCGTTGGAGTCATTGATCGTTTGCACGACACTGCGAAGGGGCCGTCCGAGTTCGCGTCGTTATGCAGGGTTAATAGTTGACGCAGCACTCTGGATTTAACTTTTCCGTTACACTTTCCAACAAAAGTTGTCTTGCGGTGGTTTTTAGGAATTTGGTGTTGGGGTATTATTCGGCCAGCGCAAAAGCGCCAAAGAAAAAATCGGCTGTTTGCCACGCTGGGGGCTTCAATGAGTTTTAATAACGCTAGTGACGGAATCTCCGCGTCAGGAGGTTCTATTGCGGGACTATTGAGTGGCGCGGAGTCATTTGCCGGAGTCGCAAGTAGTTTAGGCGGACCGGTTGGCAGCTCATATGCAGCGGGAGTCGTTAATCAGGCGGCACGCGCGGTTCAACTGGCCCAGACGGCGTCGAACCTGATCGGCAAGACGCCCTCAGCCGTCGCAGACGCCATCAATTCGCTTGCAACCAAGCCCCAGCTCACCCAGCAGAATCGCTTCATGTCGATTCGGACGCCGCTCGGCCCGGATGTGCTTCTGGTCACCGCGTTGGTGGCAGACGAGTATCTGAACCAGCTGCCAGAGATTCATCTCGATCTCATATCACAGCGACGCGATATCCAGATTGACTCTCTCGTCGGCCAAGTCGTTTCTGTCTCGCTTAAGCCTGAACAGGGCGGCCTGCTTTCCGCAGTGCCAAAGAACCCTAACCAGTCCGAGCGCTTCTTTCACGGCTTTGTCATTTCCTTTTCGCGCGTTGGTAATTCTGGCACTGTTACGCGCTACCAGATGACGGTCGTGCCCTGGCTTTGGTTTCTCAGCCGCTCGACAGACTGCAGAATTTTCCAGAATAAAACGCCTTCGGATATATTGGCGGAAATATTTTCCGAGTTCGGATTTAGTGATTATGAGTTGAACCTGCAAGGCCAATATAAACCGTTCGAATACATCGTGATGTATCGCGAGTCGTACTTCAACTTCGCGGCACGCCTGATGGAGCAGGAAGGGCTTATCTGGTGGATTCGTCACGAGAAGGACAAACACGTCCTCGTGATCAGCGACAGCAATGCGGGCTTCAGGGCGATCGACGGCCTCGCCGAAATTCCGTTCTACGCGGACAGCGCGGCGAGTGAGAAAAACGGCATCTCGCAGTGGAACGAAGCGTTCAGCTTCCGCGTCGGCAAGATCACTTATCGGGACTTCAACCATCGCACACCGTCGACGCCCCTCCTCCATGTGGAGGTTCCGTCGACCTTGTCGAATCCGAATATCCAGAACACTGAGCGGTACGAATATCACTCGCTCTACGACCACGGCGACGACGGGGAGCGTTATGCGCGCATTGCAATGGAGGCTGAAGAGGCACAGGCCCATCATTTCAATGGTGCATCGTACGTTCAGAAGCTTGACCCGGGCCTGAAATTCAAACTGGTCAATCATCCGGTATCGGCCTTCAACAACAAGGACTTTGCCCTTCTGCACGTACGGCACGAAGCTGCCAACGACTACACACACGAGTCGCACGAACTTCCGTATCGCAACTCGTTTTCGTGCCTGCCGGTGGATATTCCCTATCGGGCCGAACGGCGCACGCCGAAGCCTTACATGTACGGTACGCAGTCGGCGGTGGTGGTCGGGCCGGAAGGCGAGGAAGTCCACACCGACGGCAGTTCCGTGAAGGTCCATTTCTTCTGGGACCGCCGTGGCAAGCAGGATGGTAGCGACTCGATGTGGGTGCGTGTGGCCCAGTCGTGGGCGGGCGGGGGCTGGGGCGGGTCGGCAATGCCGCGCACGGGACAGGAAGTGCTCGTCGCGTTTAACGAGGGCGACCCTGACAACCCGATCATCGTCGGTCGCGTCTTCAATGGAGAGAAAACCAACCCCTACCACCACACCGCGGGCCGGACGATGGGGTTGCGCAGCAAGACCATCAACGGCGACGGGTTCAACGAACTGAAGTTTTCGGATGTCGCCGGATCGGAAGAGGTCTTCATCCACGCCCAGAAGAATCTGAACACCGTCGTCAAGGATAGCGAGACGCGCTCGATCGAAGCCGGAAATCGGCTCGTGAGACTGCACGCAGGCGATGAAACGAAAGACATCGCCAAGGGTAGCTTGACGGAGACGATCGCGAAGGCGCGCGCGACGACGGCCAATACGATCGATACGAAAGCGGTCGGCGGTGAAGCTGGGCCTGGCAACCAGATGCATCAGGCGACGGACAAGATCGAGCATCGCGTCGGCGCGAGCATCATCACGATGAAGCCCGACAGCATCAAGCTGTCGCACGGTGCGTCGAGCATCCTGATCAACCAGAGCGGAATTTTCCTGGACGGGCCGGTAATTCACCTGAACCAAGGCCTGTTTGTGACGCCGGAGCAGGCGCTGGCCATCCAGTGGGCGCAGCAGCAGGCGATCATCGCGGCGGGTCTCGCGAGTCCGGATCCGAAGGTGCGTGACGCGGCGAAGCGGCTGCAGGCATCTGTCAAGGCGCAGCAGATGGCGAAGCTGGCGGACGCAGTTTATTCGCCCGGTACGGCGCCGCCCGGATGGTCGAACATCAGCAATGACCCTGAGGCTCTGAAGAAACTCGGTCTAAGGCCCGAGGATCTTAAAATTCCCGGTAGCAACTTCGGCTCACAGGCATATGCGCCCGATCCCGCAGTGTTCGGCGACAGCATGAAGCCGACAGTCGCCTTCAAGGGTACCGAGCAGTTGACGGGCGAAGACATGGCGAACAATCTCGCACAGGGCCAAGGCAAGCTGTCGCCATACTATGCTCAGGCTGTGAAGATCGGCAGTCTCGTGGATGAAAAAGACATGGCGTCAGGCGTTGAGATGACCGGACACTCGCTCGGAGGAGGGCTGGCCGCAGCGGCGTCCGAAGCCAGCGGATCAACCGCCACGACATTCAACGCAGCAGGTTTGAACTCAGCGACGCTTCCGTTGTACGGCGCATCGCAGGTCAATTCATCTATCACGAACTATCGGGTAGACGGCGACATTCTGACCGGGATGCAGGAAGGCAAACTCGGTCCGATTAGCGACGCCACTGCGGCTGTAATGCCCAAGGCAGTCGGTGAACAGATTGACATTCCAGGCAACGCGATGACCACGTTATCGCGTCACAAGATGGCGGAGGTCAACGCGGGCATGGAGTCGACAGTCGCGGACCAGCAGTCGTCGCTGCTTCAACTACTTGGAACGCATTAGATGAAATATCGAAAACTCGCAATTGCTGGGGCATTCGCCGCAGCGGTGTGCGTCGCTACCCCGCTCTGGTGGCCAACTCAGGCACAGGAAACGCATATGTCCGGATTCAAACGCTATCCTCCCGAGGACTTTTTCTCAGGCCCAGAACTGGAGTTGGCCCACGCGATCCGGGACGGTGACCTTGCACGCACGAAGGCACTGATTTCAAAGGCCAACCTTGATCTGGTAGGCAACAAGGAGATGACCTTGCTTGCGTTCGCCGTGCAGGAAACAGTTCCCGTCAAGAACGACGCAGGAAATGTTCGCTATCAGATCGTGAGCGAACTGGTGCGGCATGGTGCGAAACCACAACAATCGTTTGGTCTCACCAAAGACAATGTTGCGTATCTCGCGGCGCGCGCCGACTCGCCAAACCTCCTCAAGGCACTGCTAGCCGGCGGCATGAGTCCTGATCTCAGGTACGACGGCAACACGCCCCTTCTCTTTGCTACAGCCGATGATAATCTTCTGCCGCAATTGCGCGTGCTGGTGGAGAACAACGCGAACGTGAACATCAAGGATTCGCTCGGCAATACGGCGATCTTTGACGCTACGCGGATCCGGCAATGGGACGCTGTCGATTACCTGCTTGCACACAAGGCAGACCCAACGATCACCAACGATGTCGGAGTTTCCTACGCAAAATCGTTGAGCAAACAGCTACAGAAAACGCCCAAAGACTCCCCTCAGATGGAGCGCATCGAAGCGATCCGGAAAAAAATCATCGACGCAGGCGCAAAGTGGCCGACAGCTTAACGCATGGTCTTGCAGCGGATGGGGGGTGGATGTCGCGCTGGAAAACCATGGCCGTTATGTTGATAGTCATAGCGGCTGCGACGATCGTCGCTTTCCGGTGGGTTAATCAGGACGAGAAGCCCGGGCAATCGGACTTTCGAAGATACCCACCGACGCGCTTCTTCACTGGCGCATCGCTCGAGCTTGCGATCGCGATTCGGGATGGCGATCTCGCCCGTACAAGGGAACTGATACCGAAGGTCGACTTGAGCCTGGTAGGCAGGAAAGAAATGACGATGCTCGCGTTCGCCGTCCAGGAAACGGTCCCCGTCAAAACGGACGCAGGCAACGTGCGCTATCAGATCGTTAGCGAACTGGTCCGCCATGGTGCCAAACCGGAGCAGCCATTTGGTCAAACCAAAGGCAACGTTGCGTATATCGCCGCCCGGGCTGACTCACCCGCCCTGCTCAAGGCGCTCCTAGCAGGAGGCATGAGCCCTGACCTGAGATACGACGGGGACACTCCCCTGCTTTTCGCAGTTGCCGAAGACAATCTTCTACCTCAATTGCGCGTGCTCGTAGAAAACAATGCAAATGTGAACCTCAAGGATTCGCTTGGCAACACCGCGATTTTCGGAGCGACCCAAATCCGCCAGTGGGACTCCGTCGACTATTTGTTATCGCACAAAGCCGACCCTACCGTCGTCAATGACGGTGGTGTGACATACGCCAATGTGCTCAAGATCGAGCTTGACAGTACGCCGAAAGGCTCCCCCCAGCTTGAGCGTATCGAGGCGATACGCAAGAAATTGATCAGCGCAGGCGGGAAGTGGCCGACGGCATGAGAAGTACCCGAGATGAAAAACGCAGGGTTGCCGGCATGAGACGACATCCCTGGGTAGCGCGATGACCACGTTATCGCGTTGCAAGATGGCGAAGGTTAATGCAGGGTTAGACGACAGTGTTAGACGGCCCTGCTCGCGATCGCAAAGCGAATCGTGGCGGCCGGGGATACATGCCGCCGAGGAAAGTCAGCGGTGGCGCGGCACGCAGTCGCAGGACGCAGGCAACAGGTATGCAAACCAGAAGCAGCAGATAGAACACAACCATGTCCAGTTATCAGATGAACGATGCCTCCATCGATCTGCCCGAGCAGTTCAAGGACGGCACCATGCACCTGTTCACCGTAGAGCGCAACGGCATCAACGCGTTCACCTTTGTCGTGTCACGCGCTGATATGGACGAAAGCGATACGGTAGATACGTTCGCGCATAAGCTCGTCCAGCAAATGCGCAAAACACTGCCCCGCTTCGAACTGAAAAACCTGCGAGCAAGGGAAGTCGACAGTGAGACGGCGAGAGAAATCGACTATAGCTGGGTCTCTCAGGGCACGCCGTTACACCAGCGACAGACCGTTGTGATGGCGCGGGGAGCCTCAGGCACGACACCCCGTGCAATCAGTTTCATAGGGACGTGCCCGAACGGCTTTACGCCGGAGTGGGCAGAGGAATACCAGAAGCTGGTCGGGAGCGTGAAACTTGCCAAGCGGGGAGCTGGACCGTTCGCGAGCCGTATGCTGCCTGCTGACGCAGACGGGCTGGTCTTCGTTCTGCGAGAGGCCGACGGGTCGCTGGTAGTCGTGCCGAGGTTGTCGCAACTCTTCGGTTATAACATCGCGGACGCGCTCGACCCGAAGGTCGCGTTCTTCGATCACACGGGGGCAGCGATCGGGCTCGAGCGGACAACGGAACCGGGAGAAGGCTGGGCGCATCCGGATGGCGAGCGCTATATGTTTTGGACTCTCGACCCGGCGACTCACCCTCGCCTTGCCCATCGGCTCGACGCTGTACGCAGCGTCAGTGGCATCAGCAGTCTGTCTAGCGTCGACGCCGTGCGCCGATATCTGGCTGATGTGTCCGTCTCTGTACTCACGAAACCGGCGGTTAGCTGATGGATTCGCTACTCGCCGCAGCCCGACTCGGAGACCCGGTCGCGCACACAGCTTCCAAAGGCTGGATGCTCGCCGGTCTGATCGGTGGCGCATTGCTTGGTGCAGCAGTCGTAGCGCTTACGGGCGGCACAGCATTGATCGCGCTGGCCGCAGTGGCAGCGGGAGCTGCTGCCGGTGGTGGTATCGGCGAAGTACTGGGCACGATGTCCTGGGCGCCCCGACACGTCACGGGCAGTCTCATATCCGGATCACCAAACGTCTTCATCAATAGCCGCTCAGCTATCCGAGCGCACATCAGCAACGGGCTTTGTAGCGACCACTCAGGTGCTCCACAGGTCGTCGCGCAGGGTTCGAGCACCGTCTTCATCAACGGCCAGCCCGCAAGCCGCAAGGAGGACATGCTTGCGTGCAGCGCGGTCATCAGCGACGGCTCGCCCAATGTATTCATTGGCGGTGCACGCCAGACGACCGATGACATCAGCCCGGAGGTTCCGGCCTGGATGAACTGGGCGATGCTCGGCGTGGGAATTGCCGCGGCGGTCGTGCTCGCGGGGCCCGTTGTCGGTCTGATCGGCGCAGCGGGCGGATTCGCTGGCGGGGAACTCGGCTCTGCGGTCGGCGGCGCTGTTTTCGGTGAGGGTTCGGATGGCCAGAAGTGGTCGATGCTGGGTGGATCGCTCGTTGGCGGTGGACTCGCCGGCAAGGGCGCAGGCATGCTCGAGGCGCCCAAAGAGCCTGTTCCCATCGCTTTGCTCGAATCGCCAAAAGAGCCTGTCGCCGCGCCGGTTTCGCGCTTTGACTATACGGTCGATAAGGTGCCCGCTGACCTCGAACCCAACTCGGCTGGCGTCTACGGGTACATGCCCAAGGAAGGGACCGAGTTTCACCAGTCAAAGTGGGGTGTAGACTGGACCGACCCCGAAGCAACAGCGGGTGCGACCGCGAAGCGGATCGACTATCACGAGGGTATGGAACAGAAAGAGGCCTGGATCGCGGACCAGAGAAGCGCGGGCGTGCCGGACGAAGAGATAGCCCAGCAGATAACCAATAGTCGCAACGCAGACCGCCTTTCCTACTACACGGAAGAGCAGTTGCCGGGCGTATACGCGCGCAACCTGGCCAAGTATGGTGACAAGATGGGCCCGAGCTACGATTATCTGATCGAGAGCGGCAAGACACCTCAACAGATCATTGAAAGTGCAACACGCACGAACCCGACCATGGACATCCTCACGGGCATCGCGAAAGTCAAATGAACGAAACACAGATCATCGTCCGTACCCTGCCGAACCGTCCGAGACTTGTGCTGGACAAGCCGACGGGCAGCCTTACTCCCGTCACCGGATCAGAGTCTTTGCCCGTGCGCGGTTTCGCTTTTCCCGTGGAGGGCAAGACATTTGTGCAATACGCTGAAGACGGAAGGTTGTACCTTCAACTCGGCGAGCCGCGCTGGGAGGTTGGGCCGTCGAGTGACGTGAGCTATGGCCATAACTTCGACAGCAAGACGACGACGTTCACCATCAACGGATTCAGCGTCGAATATGAGGCATGGTGGGCGCACGATCCCACATTCAACAAGTTTGCGCCGGAACGTGATCAGGACGAAGACCCCCTTGCCTACGTGTATCACCTGTACAGGAATGACGAGGAACGGGAGGACTACATTCGCCGCATGATGCAAGGCTGAAGGCTCCGCGATTCTCGTAATGAAGCCCCTCGGTCTCGCGCTTGGAATTTGCCACCAAAGACCATCGCTTACACCCGGATCCTGGGGCTTACTCACCGCACACAGCTACGCACAGATACCGCTTCCCGTCTACTCATTCTCATCGAAGTAATGCCCAAACTTGAGCTGCTTCGTACGGATATAGCGCTCGTTTTCCTCGCGCATCGGAATGGCGAGTGCGACGCGTTCGCAGACCGGAATCCCGTGTTTGGACAGCGTGTCGAACTTTTCGGGATTGTTGCTCATCAAGCGGACCGAGGTCACTTTCAGCGTGCGCAAGATGCCCGCCGCCGAGTCGTATTCGCGTGAATCGTCCGGCAGACCGAGATCGAGATTGGCCTCGACGGTATCGCGGCCCTGCTCCTGCAGCGCATAAGCGCGGATCTTGTTCGACAGACCGATGCCTCGGCCTTCGTGCCCACGCAGATACAGAAGCACGCCGCAGCCTTCGGCCGCGATATAGCGCAGCGCCAGATCGAGTTGCTCGCCGCAATCGCAGCGGTAGGAGCCGAGCACGTCGCCCGTCAGGCATTCGGAGTGCAAACGTGTCAGCACCGAAGACCGGTTCGCGACGTCGCCCATCACGAGAGCAAGATGTTCGGCGCCGCTTTCGACCACGCGAAACACGTAAGAGGTGAACGTGCCGTAGCGCGTGGGAAGCGTGGCGGTGGCGTCGAGAACGACGCATTCGCCGTTGATGGCGCCGTCTACTACGGGCGACGGATCGTGAGACGTGAGCATGGCGTTAGACAAAGGTGCTGAACATGAACCCGATGAAACCGGGGATAAGGTACGGACAGGAGTTTACCGCTAATCGGCCGACCTCACCGTATGCCCATGCATGGCGCACGGATCTTGCACCAGCGAAGCGCCCATCGCACCGCGAGTGCAATAGTTTGAGGCCGCACTACCCGAAGTAAACGCTTCGCGCGCTCCAGGTATTCCCGAACACACTCGCTGGCGTCTCGCGCCTATACTGGAATTGCTTGGTCCTCGACAGCCGCCGCGCCGGCGTGCTGCACCGCGAAACGGAGCCGCTCCATGACAACCGTTGCACAGCTTCTTAAAACCAAACCGAACAACACGACCGTCTACACGATACGGGCCGACGACTCCGTGTACGAAGCGATCAAGCTGATGGCTGAGAAAGGCATTGGCGCGCTCGTCGTTACGGACGGCGACAGCATCGCGGGGATCGTCACCGAGCGCGATTACGCGCGCAAGGTCGTGTTGATGGACCGGTCATCGAAGGCCACGCCGGTGCGCGAGATCATGAGCAAGGCCGTGCGCTTCGTGCGCCCCGAGCAGACCACCGACGACTGCATGGCGCTCATGACCGAGCGGCGTATGCGCCACTTGCCGGTGATCGAAAACGACAGGCTCGTGGGAATGGTGTCGATCGGCGACCTCGTGAAGAACATCATCGCCGAACAGCAGTTCACCATTCAGCAACTCGAGTTCTATATTCACGGCGAGCGTCCCTGACGCGCCGCGCCCGCCGCATTCACAAGCCGCAAAAAAAGCCCAATCGCTGAACGGTTGGGCCAAGCTACCTTGCGGCAGCGGAGGTTCCTGTGAATTCCTGGGCGGTATGTGACACCGCGCAACGCTTTGCCTGCGTATGAGGCTACGGCGCTGTGTGACGCGGTGTCGGCCATGGACCTGAGTCTTTGCGTTGGCCCGCCCAACGTGTCAGAACCACGTGATTCGGTATTTCAATCCCGGCTGGAAGACCGCGCGCCGCCTGATCTAGCAACACGCTGTCCGGCTCATATCCAGAATTGCAATGCTTGCGGCAGCGGCCGTATCACGCTTGATGAATCCAACGCTCTGCGGCCTTAAGAAACTGGCCGGCCGGTTGCAGACTCGACTAGCGGAGACTGCCGACGCGGCCAAGCTGCAGAATCTTAGTTGCCGAAATAAACCGCCTTCGCGCCAGTCATGGGCTCACGCACGCCGCCCGATTGCGACGAGCCATTCGCGACGCCGCCGTAACCGCTGGTGTCGGCAACCGGCAATTGCGTTTGCGCAACTGCGGGATTTTGCGCTTGGACGCGACGCTCGGCGGCCTGGACGTCGGCCGGATAGTTCGGGTCATTGCTGACTGCCGGGTTGTAACCTGCCTGTTCCAACTGGATCAGCTCGTTGCGGACTTCCGCACGCGTCACGGGTTGCTGGCTTGATTGAGCGAACGATGCGACCGGAGCGGCGAGAACGGCTGCAATGGCGACTGCCTTGATAAGCGATTTCATGATTATTACCTCCAGACTTGGTTTTATTTGCTGCTTGCCACACCGTGTGGAAGCGAGTGATTCCAGTCTAGTCACCGGCGCACCGAGGGAAAACCCCTAATTGTGAGATACATAATTGTCGTAATCGAAAAAGTCAGCCGGAATTGCCGCCAGGCAAAATGCCGCTTGCATCGTTGCCGTAATAATTTCGCCGATGTGCCACCCCTGCCTTCCCGTGGTCCGAAGCTGCGGTATGTATCCGCGAGATCGGCGTCCGCAAGACGGTCAATTTTGCGAATTGCCGCCGAGGTCGGCGTGAGGTGCAAGAAGCAGCTTGCGCGGACCACTGACGAACGCGCTGCCCGGCTCGAAGAAGCGCAGCGGCCGATGCGTTTCCCGGGACAAGCCAATGCGCGTCGTCACACCGACCGGCATATCGCCTTTTTCGATGACACCGATCCACAGGTCGCGCCCGCTGCAAAGATCCTGGCCGTCGAATGATTGGCCGATGCCCAACGCCATCGTGAGGCGGCCGGGTCCGTGCGCCAGGTCGCGCAGCGGCACGCCGGGGCGGCGCGCTTCCATCAGCGGCAGGCCCTCGAGCGGCTCTATCGCGCGAATCAGAATGCCCGCGCCGATGTTCTCCGCTTCGGCAGACATATTGAGCATGTACGATAGGCCGTAGGTGAGCCGCACGTAAGCGTAGCCGGGCGCGAGAAACATCGAGCCGTTGTACGGACGACGTCCGATGAACGCATGGCTGGTCGAATCGCCTACCGGATATGCCTCGGTCTCGACGATGCGCCCGCTCATACGCCCTTCGGGCACGTCGTGCACGAGGTATTTGCCGATCATGAAACGCGCGAGGTCAGCGGCCCCCACGGGCAAATCGTTACGCGACAACGGGATGATGGGAAGCAAAGATTTGCTCATGCAGCGTGCCTTTTTTGAATGCGTTGGTGGTTGCAGTGACTGGTGCGTGGGTTAGTCCGCGGGCTGATGCATTGGGTAGTTCACGGTAAGTCCACGTTAGTCCACCGTTAGTCCACTCTTTGGGAACACGGAACGCCACGGCCTACACCAGCCCGCCCGGATATGCAGCAAAGCTTTGCTCATCATGGCTTCACCGTCGTAGCAAAGCCTCATTCCGGGCACCGCCGCATTCACCCTGGAACCAATTGGAGTATCGTTTGCTTCCGGCCCCAAGCAAGCCTGCACCGGCTCACGCAGGCTTCGGCCCGTCGAAGCAGCCAAAACGAGCTCGTCAGACTCAAGCATTTGCAAGACCCGCAGTGATGTCCTTCCGATTTGATTCCGCTGTACCCGTAGTGCAACACATGGTCTCCGCCAGGGGACGAGCATATTCACGACAAGGAGAAACTCGCATGAAAGCATCCACGGCAATGAAGATGGTCGGCGGCGCGCTGATCGTATTGGCATCGCTCAACGCATCCGCACAAAGCAGCGACGCTGCGGCGTCCGCACCGGCAACCGCGGCGTCGTCGGCGGCAACGGGCAAGCAGGCCAAGGCTGCCAACCGTGCGCTCGGACGCAAGGTCCGTAGCGCGCTCGCCAAGACCAAGGGCTTGAGCGTCGCGAACATCAACGTGCGCGCACGCGGAGGCGCTGTGACGCTGGCCGGCACGGTGCCTGACCAGTCGCAAGTCGACATCGCAACGCAAGCGGCGCAAGGCGTGGCCGGCGTGACGTCGGTGAAGAACGCATTGACGGTTCGCCCGGTCGGCCAGTAACGACCAGAAGCCGGCGCTCGCGTGGCGCCGGCAGCAACCTCGGCAAGTGCCGGCGTCGAGTTGCCTGACGTTTGCACACTGCCGGGCGTAACAGGCTCGAGCAACTCTTTCGCAGTGTCGTTGCATTTTGACGCGTAGCGGTTCGCAGTTCGCAGTTCGCTGTCTGCAGTCCACAGTCGGCAATCCCGGCCAGACCATTCCAGCGCGGCCTCCAGCGTGGCAATTCCCTGCCCAATCTCGTGCTGCCAGGACCCGCAGCGCCATCAACAAACCTTCCCCGCGCCTGATAAAAAGCTCTACCATCCAAACCGTTGCACCATCCTCCTAACGCACCGGTTTAATTCGTCGCTCCCGTTTCCATAGCCCGCCTCGTCGCACGATTCACGAACAAGTACCAGACAAAAGGATGCCCGATGGCCAAGCCGCCGACCGTCTTGCCCCGCTGGACTCTCGCCGTGCCGCTGGTTGCGTGGATCGTACTGGGCGCGGCCTACGCGTTGCCGGGCAACCAGTTACTGCTCGTGCTAGTGGGTATCGCGCTCTGCGCCGCGGTCTTCACGGCAGTTCATCACGCTGAAGTGGTCGCGCACCGCGTCGGCGAGCCGTTTGGCACGCTAGTTCTCGCTGTGGCCGTGACCGTGATCGAGGTCGCGCTGATCGTCTCCGTCATGCTGACGTCCGGCCCCGAGAAAGCGGGCCTCGCACGCGATACCGTGTTCGCCGCGGTCATGATCGTCTGCAATGGGATCGTCGGACTGTGCGTGCTCGTGGGCGGCATCCGCCACCGCGAGCAGGATTTTCAGAGCCGCGGCGCGGCTGCGGCTCTCGCCGTGCTGGCGTCCCTATCGGTGCTGACCCTCGTCATGCCGAACTACACGACGACGAGCGTCGGCCCGATGCTGTCGCCGTCGCAACTCGCTTTCGCCGGCGTGTCGTCGCTAGTGCTGTACGGCGTGTTCGTATTCGTCCAGACGGTTCGCCATCGCGATTACTTTCTCGCCGACGTGCCCGACGAAGACGTGCACGCCGCGCCGCCCAGCGCCGGACTCGCGCTTACGAGCGGCGGCTTGCTGGTGGTGTGCCTCGTCGCGGTGGTGCTGCTCGCGAAAGTGTTGTCGCCGGTCGTGGAGACAGCGGTTCAGAATGCCGGCGCGCCGCCGGCGGTGGTAGGCATCATCATCGCCGCGCTGGTGTTGCTGCCGGAAGGTCTCGCCGCCGTGCGCGCGGCGCGCGCCGACCGCTTGCAGAACAGCCTGAATCTGGCGCTCGGCTCCGCGCTCGCGAGTATCGGCTTGACTATTCCAACCGTGGCGGCCGTGTTCCTGACGACGGGGCAACCGCTCGTGCTCGGCCTGGACGGCAAGGAGACCGTGCTGCTCGTGCTTACGCTGATTGTCGGCACGCTGACGCTGAGCACAGGACGCACGACGATCCTTCAAGGCGCGGTGCACCTGTCGCTCTTCGCCGCATATCTGTTCCTGTCGTTCGCGCCGTAGCTTTGCGCTCTGCCGCCCCGCCTTCAAACGCGCGGAACATCGACACCTATTCTTCCCAATGCGCGGCGATCCAGTCGCGAAAGAGATTCAGCTTCTGCTGATGCGCAACCGAATCGGGATACACGAAGTAGTAGCGCCAACCCGTTTTGAGGACCATATCGAAAGGCCGCACGAGACGCCTCGCGGCCACGTCCTCGTCGATTAGCGCGAGGTCGCTGATCGCCACGCCGAAGCCCTGCAACGCGGCGTTGGTTGCCATGTCCAGAGTGTCGAAGCTCGGCCCGTGCTCGGCGTCGATCTCGCGCGCGTCTGCCGTGTCTGCTTCGGCGATCTTGGCAAGCCACATTTTCCAGTCACGATGATCTCGCGTCGGATGCAACAGCGTATGCCGCGCGAGATCCCCGACGGCCGCGAGCGGCTTGTCCTTCAACAGATCGGGCGCGCACACGGGCGTGAGACGCTCCTCGAATAACGGCACCGCCTGCACGTCCGCACCGGGCGACGAGCCATAAATGATCGCGGCATCGAACGGTTCGAGTTGGAAGTCGACGTCGTGCTGCCATGTCGTGGTGATCTGTACATGCAGGTCCGGATATTCGGCCTGGAAGCGCATGATTTTCGGCAGCATCCAGCGCATGACGCAAGTGGGCACCTTCAGCGCGAGGTCCGTGCGTTGGCGCGTCAAGCGCAGCGAAATCTCCTCGATTCGCGCGAAGCTTTCCTTCACCGCCGGCAGCAGCAGCTCGCCCTCGGCGGTCAATGTCAGCCCTTTCGCGTGGCGCTTGAAGAGCGGAAACTTGTAGTAGTCCTCCAGCGCGATGATCTGCCGGCTCACCGCGCCTTGCGTAAGGCACAGATGATCGGCGGCGCGCGTGAAGCTGCGGTGACGCGCAACGGTTTCGAAAATCTGCAGCGCGTTGAGCGGCGGAAGGCGTCGCATGAAGTATCAGGTATCCGGATCAGAAAAAATCATTGAGGCGGTGTGAAGGACCGATGTCGTCATTCGTCGCCTGCCCACAGGATACGCGATCGCGCGTCGCCGCACGAGTCGTGGCAACGCGTAGCGGCATGCGTTGCGCTCATGCGCCGGTCGAAAAACGCGCCGAATGTGCGCGGCGCGCACTGCAGCGGGGCACGAGGCCGCCACAAACGCACCAGAACCGAGCTTTGCTCATACCTACGGGCAAGCGCAGAGTGCGGAAAAGCATGGACGTTAACCCGAATACGCCGGTGGCTCAACCTTCGGGTGGATTGCGTGACGCGCTTTCCGCAGTTCGCGATACATGCCCGGCATGAGATTACGTCATGCCCTCCATGCGCATATTTCGTTTGTTGACGGATTTTGGCAAACCTAGAGTGCATCCACAGTACGCATCCGCCAACGCCAACGATCGGTGCCGTGCGGTGCGGCGGCAGCGGTCACAGCGATTATCACCAGGCAACAGGCGTTCAACACAGGGAGACCGCCATGCAAGAGATCAAACGGGGCAGAAGGCAGGCCATCAAGACGATTGGCGCAGCGCTCGCGGCGTCCACGTTGCCGATGCCGTTCGTCAATCTGCGCGCGCAGCAGCAGAACTTCAGCGGCAAGACGTTGCGGCTCCTGACATGGTCGGACGACACGGGCGCGGCCGCGCTGCGCAACATCGCCGCGACGTTCATCGCGAAGACCGGCGCGAAGGTGATCGCCGACCGTGCCGACGGCACCTCGGGCATGGTCGCGAAGGTCAAGGCCGCGGGCGAGCGCCCGACCTACGACGTCATCACGCTCGCGGGCGTGGGCGCAGCCGGTCTCGGCGATGCGGGCTTGCTGATGAAGCCCGATCTCGACAAGCTGCCCAACCTGAAAGAAGTGGCGCCGCAGTACCGCACTGGCGCGAACGGCTTTGGCATTGGCTACCTGCTGTGGTCCGACGGTCTGATCTACAACACGTCGACGGTGAAAACCGCGCCGTCGTCGTATGAAGCGCTGTGGGACCCCAAATACGCCGGCCGCCTGTTCCTGCCGCCGCCGGAATGGGCCGAAGCGGTCGATCTGGCGATCATCGCCGCGAAGATGAACGGCGGCTCGCAGCAGAACATCGAGCCCGGTTTCAAGAAGCTGATGCAACTGAAAGACCACGTCATGACGCTCGGTGAAAATCCGAATCAGGTGGCCGATCTCTTTCGCACCGGCTCGCTCGACATTGGCGGCATCTATTCGCCGGCGTTTTTCCCCGATCAGATTCGCAAGCCGGAATACAAGATGGGCGTGACGTACGGCATGAAAGAAGGCTTCGCCACGCAATTGATGTTCACGGTGATCCCGAAAGCGCATCCCGGCGACATCGATCTCATCCATGCCTTCATCAACCATTCGCTCGATGCCGGCGTGCAAGGCCGCATGGCCGCCGACGTGCTCAACGGCCCGGTCAATTCGAAAGCGGTGATTCCCGCCGAGAGCCGCGCGTTCGTGCCAAGCGCGCAGCAGATCGCCGAAAAAGCCGTGCTGCATGACGACAAGGCGCTCGCCGCCGTGCAGCCCGCGTGGATCAAGCGCTACACCGAAATCTTTTCGGCATGACGACGATGCCCGCGCGCTTCTCGCGGCGTGCTTCAGCGGCCTCCTCCGATGCTACGGCTCACGAGGCGGCGCCTGGCATGAGCGCCGCGTCCCGCGCGGCACTCAACGCCGGACCCGACGCCGCAGGACCCGACGCGCCTGCAGCCAGCGTCGCGCAGAAGGCGCGGCCATGGCTGCTGCTCGCGCCGATCCTGTTGTTTCTCGCGGTGCTCGGCGCGGCGGCGCTCGTCGTGTTACGCATGAGCTTCGGCACGCAAGGCAACGAATGGCATGGCTTCACGCTGCAGAACTACGCTGATCTGCTGGACGGCTACTTCATGCGGTCGTTGTGGCTCACATTGAAGCTCGCGTTCCAGAGCATGATCTGCGCGGTGCTGCTGGCCATTCCGGTCGCGCTTGCGATGGCGCGCACCAAATCGCGTCTCGCGCGGCGGCTGTTGCTGGCCGGCGTGCTGCTGCCGCTGCTCGTCAATCTGCTGCTGCAAGGCTACGGCTGGCTGATCATCCTCGGCCCGGCCGGTTTGCTCAATCACGCGCTGCTCGGCAGCGGTCTCATGCATCGTCCGTTGATGTGGCTGTACCGTGAAAACGGCGTGCTGCTCGGCCTGATCCAGACGGCGTTTCCACTTGCGGTGCTGCCGCTTTCGAGTGCCATGCGCGCCGTCTCCAGTTCATTCGAGGAAGCCGCGGCGACGCTCGGTGCAACGCGCTGGCAAACGCTGCGGCATGTCCTGTTGCCGCTCGCCATGCCCGGTCTGGTGTCGGGCGCGCTACTCGTGTTCGCCTATAACGCCAGCGCGTTCGCCGTGCCGCTGCTGCTCGGCGGCCGCCGCGTGCCGATGCTCGCGGTACTGGTTCACGATCAGGTCGCGCCTTTGCTGAACTGGCCGGCCGCGTCGGCATCCGGTGTCGTATTGATGATCGCGACGCTCGCCGTGATGGCGCTTTCACAACGACTCGTGCGCCGCGCCCAACGTCTCGCCGAGGAGCCCCACGCATGAGCACGCCCGTCCCGAGTGCGCGCCTGCATCGCGCGTCGCCGCCGCCCCGCTGGCCGCGTCTGTCCAACGCTCTGCCCGGTCAGCTCGGCAAGGCCACCGCGTTGGTCGCGGCGATCGTGCTGTTCGTCGCCGCGCTGCCCATTCTCACCATGATCACGATGTCGTTCAGCGCGGCCGACACGCTGGAATTCCCGCCGCACGCGTACGGTCTGCACTGGTATCGCGCCGCATGGCAAAGCTTCGTGTCGCCGGACGCAACCAGTTCTCTTTCGATGGGCGCCGCGTTGAGCACGAGCCTGATCGTCGCGCTGTCGACCATGCTGATCGCGACGCTCGTCTCCGTGCCCGCGGCTTACGCGCTGAGCCGCTATCGCTTTCGCGGCAAACCGGCAGTCGAGCAACTGGTCGCGCTGCCGCTCGTCTATCCGCTCGTGATGCTGGGCCTGTCGCTGTTGCTCGTCTTCAACGTGCTGCCGGTCGAACTCGGCGTCTTCCGCCTGATCGTCGCGCACGTGATTCTGGCCCTGCCCTTCACGGTGAAAAACTGCGCGGCGTCGGTCGCCTCGATTGGTCCCGAGTTCGAAGAAGCGGCCTGCGTGATGGGCGCGAGCCCGGCCCGCGCGCTCGTCGACGTGATCCTGCCGCTGATGCGGCCGGGCATTCTCGCCGGCATGCTGTTCGCGTTCATCGTGTCGTTCAACGAATTCACCGTGACGTTCTTCCTGTACACCATCGACACGATGACCTTGCCGGTGTGGCTCTACAGCCGCACGGTGTCGTCGCTCGATCCGACCGTGTTCTGCTTCGCGGTGTTTATCGTCGCGATCGATTTCGCGCTGATCTGGCTGCTCGAAAAGCTGATCGGCGACGAAGGGGTTGCGCTGTGACCGCTCGTGTTTTTCCGACGCCTTCTTGCTGGAGCATTCGATGACTCATCTGACCTTGCAGGCCGTGACCCGGCGCTTCGGCGCGGCCTATGCTGTCGACAGCGTCGATCTGAGCGTGCCGGACGGCAAGCTCGTGTGCTTTCTCGGCCCGTCGGGCTGCGGCAAAACCACCTTGCTGCGGATGATCGCCGGCCTCGAAACGCCGACCTCGGGCAGCATCGAATTCGCGGGCCGCGACATCACGCGCGTGCCGGCCAACCAGCGCGACTTCGGCATGGTGTTCCAGTCACTCGCGCTCTTTCCGCACATGAGCGTCGCGCAAAACGTCGCCTATCCGCTGAAGCTGCGTAAGACGCCGAAGCCCGAACAGGCGCGCCGGATCGCCGAACTGCTCGAACTGATCCAGTTGCCGCACATGGCGAACCGGCCGGTCACCCAGCTTTCCGGCGGCCAGCGGCAACGGGTGGCGATTGCGCGTGCGATCGCGTCGCAGCCGAAACTGCTGCTTCTGGACGAACCGCTTTCCGCGCTCGACGCCAAACTGCGCGAAGCGATGCAAGTGGAAATTCGCCTGCTGCAACAGCGCCTCGGCATCACCACGATCATGGTCACGCACGATCAGCGCGAAGCAATGACCATGGCCGATGAAATCGTCGTAATGGAAAAAGGCCGCATCGCTCAGGTCGGTAAGCCGCTCGACATCTATCGCGATCCGGTCAGCGAGTTCGTGGCCGACTTTATCGGGCTCGGTAATATCCTGCCGGTCACTTACGACGGCGCGGGCGCGGTCAGTCTGCCAGGCGGCGTGCGCATTGCGGTGTCGCAGGCGGCTCGCGTTCCGGAGTCCACGAGCGACATCCGTTTGCTGATCCGTCCCGAGGACGTCTGCGTGAAATCCGCGACCGGCGCCGCTGCGGGGCCCAACCGGCTGGCCGGTACGGTCACGTTTATCCGCGACGTAGGCGCCTCGCTTGAGGCGACGATAGATTGCGCCGGCTTTACGCTGACTGCCGCAACTACGCCGCGCGAAACACCGGGCCTTGCGCTCGGCATGCCGGTGCTGGCCGAACTGCCGCCGCACGCGTGCAAGCTGATCGCCGCGCGAGCGGTGCAGTGATATCAAATCGCATTCCAACACAACAGTTGCACACATTCGACAGAGGACAGACTATGAATCAGCTCATGAATCAACCCAAGCCCGTTCGATCGACAGCGCGCCGCGCATTCGCCACGCTGGCCGCAGCGCTCGCGTTCACCGGCGCTGGCGCGCTCAGCGCGTTTTCGCCGGCCGCTCATGCCGATGCGCTCGACAGCATTGCCAAATCGGGCACCGTGCGCATTGGCGTGTTCATGGACTATCCGCCGTTCGGCTCGATCGGGCCGGACATGAAGCCGATGGGCTATGACATTGACGTCGCGAATCTGATCGGCCGCGCGCTCAACGCGAAGGTCGAACTGGTGCAGGTGACGGGCGACAACCGCATGGCATACCTCGCGGACCGTAAGGCCGACATGCTGCTGTCGGTCGGCCAGACGCCCGAGCGCGAGAAGGTGATCGACTTCTCGCAGCCGTACGCACCGTACTACCTGGCCGTATTCGGCCCGAAAGCATTGCCGGTGAAAAACGCCGCCGATCTGGCGGGCAAATCGATTTCGGTCGCGCGCGGCACGCTGGAAGACCTGAGCGTGACGAAGATCGCGCCGCCCAGCGCGAACATCAAACGTTTCGACGATCCTAACGGAGCAATTTCGGCGTTTCTTTCTGGTCAGGTACAGTTGATGGTCGTCGGCAACGACGTCGGCGCTACGATTCTCGCGCGTCATCCCGCGAACGATCCCGAGCAGAAGTTCTCGCTTTTCAGCTCGCCGGATCACGTCGGTTTGAACAAGAACGAGCCGCGTCTGAAGCAGAAAGTCGACGAAACCATAGCCAAGGCCCGCAAGGACGGCACCATGAATGCGATTTCGCAGAAATGGCTGCGCACGCCGTTGCCGGCCGACCTCTGATTTTCCTGTACGGAGTTTGACTCACGATGAGCGCCACGCCATGACCTATGCGTTCGATTTCAGCGGCTTCGGCCTCTATGCGGGGATGCTCGCGCGCGGTGTAGCCGTCACATTGGGACTCACGGCGATCTCGACCTTGCTCGGCGCCGTGGTCGGCATCGCGGGCGCGAGCGTCGCCGTGGCCGGACCAAAATGGGCGCGCTGGGTCGTGGCGAGCTATGTGGAACTGATCCGCAACACGCCGTTCATCGTGCAGTTGTTCTTCGTGTTCTTCGGCTTGCCGAGCCTCGGTATTCATATCGACGAAATACAGGCGGCAATTCTGGCGATGACCGTCAACCTGGGTGCCTACGCAATCGAAATCGTGCGCGCGGGCATCGACTCCATTTCGCGCGGCCAGGTTCAGGCCGCGCAAGCGCTCGGTCTCCATGGACGGCAAGTGTTTCGCTACATCGTTCTGCCGCAGGCGCTCGCCAATGTGTTTCCCGCGCTTCTGAGCCAGGTGCTGATCGTGATGCTCGGCTCGGCGGTGGTGTCGCAGATCTCCGTTCCCGATCTCACGTACGCAGCCAACTTCATTCAGTCGCGCAATTTCCGGTCGTTCGAGAGCTACCTGATCATCACGGCGACGTATCTGCTGCTGTCCATCGTGCTGCGGCAAATTCTCAACCGGTTCGGACGCGGCCTGTTTGCGGGCCGCACCGCGCGCGGCGCCGACAGCGCGCCTCGCAGCTGGCGCGCCCGCCTGATGTGGCGCGGCGCCCGCACCCTGCCCGCGGAGCGTTGATCATGGTCGAATTCACCCTGTGGGACATCGCTCGCAATCTGCTGCTCGCGGCGCGCTGGACAGTGCTGCTTTCGTTGATCGCGTTTGTCGGCGGCGGCATCGTTGGCCTGATCCTGCTCGCCATGCGTGTGTCGCCGATCGCGTGGCTGCGCCGCATCGTCGTGCTCTATGTGGAGGTGTTTCAGGGCACGCCGCTACTCATGCAACTCTTTCTCGCGTTTTTTGGTCTGCCGCTTCTCGGCGTGGACGTGTCGCCGTGGGTCGCCGCCACGGTCACGCTCACGCTTTACACGAGCGCGTATCTGGTCGACATCTGGCGAGGCTGTGTGGAAGCCGTGCCGCGCGGTCAGTGGGCCGCCGGCGCGAGTCTCGGCATGACGTTCAGCCAGCAGTTGCGTTATATCGTCTGGCCGCAGGCGCTCAAAATCGCCGTTGCGCCGACGGTCGGCTTTCTCGTGCAGGTAGTCAAGAGCACTGCGCTGGCGTCGATTATCGGCTTCACTGAATTGACGAAGACCGGCACGATGATTACGAACGCAGCGTTCCGGCCGTTTCCCATCTACGGGATGGTCGCCATGATCTACTTCGCGATGTGCTTTCCGCTGACCTGGTACGCACGCGTGCTGGAGAAGCGGCAAAAGGTCGGACAGCATCGCTAGACCTCGCGAGCCGGGTGCGTCGCAGAAGGTAAAAAGCGTCAACCGCCGAAAGACGGTTGACGCTTTTTCATGCGCTCACGCTTTACGCTACAGCTAGCGCGCCGCTTGAGTCGACTTGCGCAGCTTCGTCACGTCGGCGGCCGTGACTGCGGGCGCGCCGTTGTTCCAGCCGGCGCGCACGAACGTGAGCACGTCGGCGATCTGCTGGTCGTTGAGCACCGGCGCGTACTTCGGCATCGGATACGGCGCGGGAATGCCGCCGATCACGAGGTCCTCGGTGCCGTTCAGCGTCACGTTGATGAGCGACGACGCGTCCTTTTCCAGCACGTTCGGATTGCCGGCCAACGGCGCGAGCATCGGCGCAAAACCGCGTCCGTCGACGCCGTGACAATGCATGCAATACGCGGTATAGACGCGCGCGCCGGCATCGTTCGCGGGACGGTTGAGCGACACTTTCGTCGTTTGCGGATCGTACTTGTAGGGCGGCGCACCGTTGCCGCCCACCGCCGGCAGCGACTTCAGATACGTCGTCATCGCCGCGATATCGCCGTCGTTCAGGTTTTGCGTGCTGTTGTTGATCACGCTCGTCATCGAGCCGAATGCGGAAGCGTGACGATTCGCGCCGGTCTTCAGGAACGCCTGCAAGTCCTGATCGCTCCAGCGCCCGAGGCCGACGTTATGTTCGCCGGTGAGGTTCGTCGCGTACCAGTTGTCGAGCAGACCGCCAGTCAGAAACGCGCTGCCGGTTTCGTCGAGCGCCTTCTCCTGGAACGCAATGCCGCGCGGCGTGTGACATGAGCCGCAGTGCCCGAGTCCCTGGATCAGATACGCGCCGCGATTCCATGCGACGTCCTTGCCCGGCTTGTTCTGGTACACGCCCTTCTCGAGGAACACCATGTTCCAGAGCTTCAACGGCCAGCGCATGTTCATCGGCCATTTGATGTCGGACTCGCGATTGGCCTGCTGCACCGGCGCGACGCCGCTCATGAAAAACGCGTAGAGCGCTTTCATGTCTTCGTCGTTGACCTTTGCATACGACGGATACGGCATCGCCGGATACAGGTTGTGCCCGTCTTTCGCGACACCTTCGCGCATGGCGCGGGCAAAGTCCTGTTCCGTATAACTGCCGATACCGGTTTGCGCGTCAGGCGTGATGTTGGTGGTGTAGATCTGGCCCATCGGCGTGTTCATCGGCAAGCCGCCCGCGAACGGCTTGCCTTTCGGCGCCGTGTGGCATGCAGCGCAATCGCCGGCCTTCGCCAGATACGCGCCGCGTTGCACGAGCGCCTGGTCGGCTGCGGATGCCGCCGCGCTTGCCGGCGATGTCTGGGTCAGAAAAGGCAACGCCACGCATAGCGCCGCACCGAAACCCTTCAGAGTGTTTTTCATGTCGGGCTCCCGTTAAGCGGTTTTCAACTGGCTGCCGACCGGCAATTGCCGCAGCCGCTTGCCGGTGGCCGCGAAAATCGCATTGGTCAGTGCGGGCGCGAGCGCGGCTGTTCCCGGCTCGCCGATGCCGCCCGGCGCCTCGCTGCTCTTCACGATATGCACGTCGATAGGCGGCGTCTCGTCGATACGCAGCATCCGGTAGTCCGTGAAGTTGTTCTGCTCCACGCGGCCGTCCTTGATCGTGATCTCGCTATAAAGCGCCGCCGTAATGCCGAAGATGATCCCGCCTTGCACCTGCGCTTCGACGGTGTTCGGATTGACGACCATTCCGCAATCGACCGCGCACACCACGCGCTTGACCGCCACCTCGCCCTGATCGACCGCGACATCGACGACGATCGCGAAGTAGCTGCCGAACGCATGCATGACCGACACGCCGCGCCCTTGGCCCTTCGGCACCGCGCTGCCCCAATTGGCCGCCTGCGCGGCAGTGTTGAGCACGTTCAGCGCGCGCGGCGTCTTGCCGAGCAGATCGCGCCGGTATTTGACCGGGTCCACCTTGGCCTCGGCCGCGAGTTCGTCGATAAAACTTTCGACCACGAACGTGCCGCGCGTCGGGCCCACGCCGCGCCAGAACGCGGTGGGAATGGCGTGCGGCTCCTGGCGCACGTAGTCGACAAGCTGGTTGGGCAAGTCGTACGGCAGATCGGACGCGACTTCGACCGCGTCGGGATCGAGCCCGTCCTTGAATGCAGGCGGTGCAAAGCGCGCCATGATCGACGAACCGACGATCCGGTGCTGCCACGCGAGCGGCTTGCCGTTCGCGTCGAGGCCTGCGGAAATCTTGTCGTAGTAGTACGGCCGGTACATGTCGTGCTGAATGTCTTCTTCGCGCGTCCACAACACTTTGACGGGCGTCGACACCTGCTTGCCGATCTTGACCGCCTGCGTGACCATATCGAACTCGAGCCGGCGACCGAAGCCGCCGCCGATCAGATGGTTGTGCACGACGATCTTGTCGGCGGGCAAGCCGGTCACGGCCATTGCCGCGTCGCGCACGCGCGTGGGCACCTGCGAGCCGAGCCAGATTTCGCAGCCATCGGGGCGCACATGCACGGTACAGTTGATCGGCTCCATCGTGGCATGCGCGAGAAACGGCTGCTGATAGACGGCATCGACTCGCGTCTTCGCGTTCGAAAAGGCGTGCACCACATCGCCGTCTTTGCGTGCGACCGCGCCGTTGCGTTGCGACGCATTGGCCAGATCGTCGACGATCTGCTTCATCGAAAGCTTTGCGTCCGCGCCCTCGTTCCATTTGATGTCGAGCGCCTGCAGCCCGCGTTTGGCTGCCCACGTGTGATCGCCGATCACGGCGACCGCGTTGTCGATCTTGACGACCTGACGCACGCCGGGGATCTTCTTCGCGTTGGTATCGTCGACGCTCGCAAGCTTGCCACCGAACACGGGACAGTTAGCGATGGCCGCGTAGACCATGTCGGGTAGTCGCACGTCGAGGCCGAACGTTGCGGTGCCATCCACTTTTTCCGGCGAATCGAGGCGCTTCACAGCCGTGCCGATGATCTTGAAGTCTTTCGGGTCCTTCAGCGGCACGTTCTGCGGCACCGGCAGCTTGGCCGCGGCATCCACCAGCTGGCCATAGCCGATGCTGCGATTGCTCGCCGCGTGAATGACCTGGCCGGATTTCGCATGACAGCTCGCGGCGTCTACTTGCCATTGCTGCGCGGCCGCGCCGATAAGCAGCATGCGCGCGGTGGCCCCCGCCTTGCGCATCGGTTCCCATGCATAGCGGATCGACGTCGATCCGCCGGTGAGCTGGCCGCCGAGCAGCGGGTCGGTGAAGAGCTTCTCGTCAGGCGGCGCGTGATCGAGCGTGACGGTGTCGAGCGGCACTTCGAGTTCTTCGGCGATCAACATTGGAATCGACGTATAGACGCCCTGACCCATCTCGACCTTAGGAATCACCAGCGTAACCTTGCCTGCCGTGTCGATCTGGATGAATGCATTCGGTGCGAACACGCCGTTCTGCGCCGCTTCGTTCGCGTCGCCGCCAATCACCGACTTGCCGGCTTTCTGGTCCTGACTGACGGCCGGCATGCTGAAGCCGAGCAGCAGCCCGCCGCCGGCCGCCGCGCCGACGGTCACACTCAGCTTGAGGAATGTGCGGCGCGACACGCCGCGCTTTCCGTTTGCCTCGGGCGAAGACGTTGCGCCGTTCTGTGCATCGAGCAATCCTTGCGACATATCAGACTCCCTTCGCCGCATGCTTGATTGCAACGCGGATGCGGTTGTACGTGCCGCAGCGGCAGATGTTGCCGGCCATGGCCGCGTCGATGTCAGCATCGGTAGGATTGGGGTTGCTCGCAATCAGCGAGGCCGCCGACATGACCTGGCCCGACTGGCAGTAGCCGCATTGCACCACGTCCAGTTGGCGCCACGCCTGCTGCACCTTCTGGCCCGCGGGCGTGTTGCCGACTGCTTCGATGGTCGTGATCTTCTTGTCGCCGACAGCCGCCGCCGGCAATACGCACGAGCGCACTGCGACGCCGTCGAGATGAACGGTGCAGGCGCCGCATTGAGCGATACCGCAGCCGAACTTCGTGCCGGTCAAGCCGACGAGATCGCGAAGGACCCACAACAGAGGCATGTCGGGCGGCGCGTCCACGGTATGTGTCTCGCCGTTGATATTGAATGTTGTCATGAGCGACTCCTTGTGGGGTTATCTTTTGCCATGCTGTTTAGTCATGACCGGCGTTCAAAACGCAATGACTCGCCGCGTTTATTCGACAGCAATGACTAATGCACAATGACTATGCGCAATGCCAATATGCGCCGTTGCAAACGCGTCGTCGCGTAACTGCACGCCAGGCATCGCGCTAGTGACTGTGAGGGTTCGGCGAATTGTAGCCGTGCATTAAGAACTTCGCCTGGACCCCGCCATTGCTGTGCAATGGCACCGGAGCGGCCCCAGGCGCCGCATTTTTGTTAGCATGGGCGAGACCTGCACTGACCATCCGAAGGAGCCGCATCATGAACGACCAGCAATGCACCCAATTCCTCTCGGAGATCCGCAGACCTTTGCTGGCGCTGCATAAGGCGATACTCGATCATGAGCGCGCGTCGTACGAGAAAGAATTCGGCCCGGTCACGCCTGCGGCGTTTCTGCAAGTGCTGATCAACGGTACAGGCTTCCGCTGGCTCACGCCGCTCTCGACGATCATCGCGAACGTCGACGAAATTCTCGACGACAAGGAAGCCGACGCCACGGACCGGATCGCCGCTGCCGAAGCCGTTACCGGCCTCTTCTCCCCCGACCAGCCGAATAATATTTTCCTGCCGCGTTATCTGCCGCTGTTGCAGGCCGATCCGGCGATACTGCATCTGCATGGCCAGGTATCGCAACTCTTGCGCGGCGCGCAAGCGAAGTAGTCGAAGTAGTCACTGACAGGCCGCGTCTCCCGGATTTCCTCACCGTTCGCAAGCGGTTGCATGTGAATAGTCTGCGTCGATCCAGCGTGGTTGCTCCTACACGGCGGAGCGTCGCCAATCAGCGATTACCAGGCTTTGCTAACCATGACGGCGCAAAATCGCCCTGATTCAAGGGCATTCATGCGCGATTCGTAAAGATGAGGCATGCGCGATCGGTCGAAGGACATGCTTTGCAAGGGCGATGAAAGACCTATCGACCAAATTGCCTGGGTTTGCTGAACAATTTTAAGGTGAGCTTTTGCGGGATGTGAGCGGTCAAGCGGAGGAGAGTCTGGAGGTGATCGCGGCGCCGGCCGTTTAAAACCACGCAAAACCGTGATGCATGCTGTCGCGAGCCCTGCTAACGTAGGCAGACTTCGTCACAACCGCTCACTGCCATGAACGACTGGCCACTGCCCCAAACCTATACGTTCCGCGATCAAAGCGTGCGCTTCAACGTGACAGGAACCGGCCCGCCACTCGTGCTGGTGCATGGCACACCGTTTTCATCCTATGTGTGGCATCGCATCGCGCCACATCTCGCGCAACATCGCACGGTCCATTATTACGATTTGCTGGGCTATGGGCAGTCCGCCATGTGCGACGGCCAGGACGTGTCTCTCGGTGTCCAGAATGAGTTGCTTGCCGAGTTGCTCGCGCACTGGCAATTGAAGAGCCCGGATGTGATCGCGCATGATTTCGGCGGAGCCACGTCGTTGCGTGCGCATCTGATCAACGGTTGTGACTACCGCAGCCTCATGCTGATCGATCCGGTCGCGCTCGCGCCGTGGGGTTCGCCGTTCGTCCAGCACGTGCGCCGCCACGGCGACGCCTTCGCAGGGCTGCCGTCCTATATTCACGAGGCCGTGGTCAACGCGTATGTGCGCGGCGCGATCGCGCGCGACATCACAGATCACGAGCTTGCGCCGTACGTGACACCATGGCTCGGCGCAACAGGGCAAGCTGCGTTCTACCGGCAGATCGCGCAAATGGATCAGCGCTACACAGACGAAGTCGAACCCCGCTATCCGCAACTGCGCTGCCCGACGCAGATTTTGTGGGGCGAAGAGGATCGGTGGATTGAGCTGGAGCGCGGCCGCCGTCTGGCCGCGCTGATTCCGCAGGCGCGCTTTCAGGCCGTGCCGCGCGCGGGCCATCTGGTGCAGGAAGATGCGCCGGAAGCAATCGTCGCGGCGGCGCTGGGGTGGCTCGGGCAGCTCGACTGAAGCCGCCCGACGAGATGCGCCTAGCCGCGTCCTTGCGGCAGATACGGCATTGGATCAATGGGCTTGCCGTCGCGGCGCAATTCGAAGCCGACCGAGACGCGTGAGTTGTTCTGATCGCCCATCTCGGCGATCTGCTGCCCTTGACGAACGATGTCTCCGGTCTTGACCAGCAGCTTGCGGTTATGCGAGTAGGCGGTGAGGAAGTCTTTGTTGTGCTGGACGATGATGAGACTGCCGTAGCTGTTCAGCCCCGTACCGGCGTACATGACCTTGCCGTCGGCCGCAGCACGAACCGGATCGCCTGCCTTGCCGCCGATCTCTATGCCGCGCGTTTCGCCCGGCTGAAACCCTTCGACCACCCGGCCGCCCGCCGGCCACGCGAGCGCGACACCGTTCGCGTGACGCATGGTCTGTTGCGCGACTTCGCGCGCTTCGGCGGCACTGGGCCCGGCCGAAGCTTGCGCGGCTGACGACGTTCCGGCTGCCGCAGTATCGGCCGCGGAAGTCTGCGCGACAGAGGCGCTCGACGTAGCAGCGGCGGCTTTGGCGGCAGCCGTAGCCGCGTTGACCGCCTGCACCGTTTCCGGCGATGCAACACGCAACACCTGGCCCCGCTTCAACCGCGACAATGCCTTGAGGCCATTCCAAGCCTGCAACTGCCCAACACTGCAATGATGACGCTGCGCGATGCGCGCCAGCGTGTCTCCGCGCTTGACCCGATACACGAGCGGCGGCGCTTTCCTGAGTGGTGAGGCTTCATTGGCGGCGGGCGCCGGCGTATTCGCCGATGCAGACAGTCCCGCCGTGCCTGCCACGTTTGTAGCGCCTGTTGCCGATGCCCCGTCGCCCTGCGCACCCTGCTGCCCGACGTTCGCGCAACCGGTCATCGCAAGCGCCAGCCACGCGCCGGCAATGCTGACCATTATTGCTCTGTCGAAACGCTTTCCGATCATGTTCGAATCCTGACGTATCTTGTTGGCAGGTCGCAGGCGCCTTGCCGCATGCGCGCGATTGAACAACGCGCAGCCTTTCGTTTGGCGGCCCGGCGAGCGCGCGTTGCGCGCCCCGCACCCTTGCTGTTCTTGCCTTGCATTCGACCGGCCCGGCTCGTCGATTCGTCGCTCGCGCGGCGGCGGATTCGGGCGCTCAAAGCAGCCACTCCCTTCGAGTACGGGCCAGACCGGACTAAATTCCCAGCAGAATTGTAAAGTGGCTTCAACAGAAAACCCGGCGCGTCACACAGTCTGATACAAACGTTACGCACGGCCTTGCATGCGTCGTTGCGCGCGCAACGGGCGGGCAACGCGGTCGACGCCATCTGCTTAACGGCACGCCGCCGTCATAACTTGAATGGCCGGTTCGAAAAGGCGATGGGCCACGCACAGCAGTCGACCTGCGAGTGTCAGCTGTAGTACTGCCCCGCATAGCGTACGTAGCCGACGGGATGGTGAGTGAAATGCAGGACTGGCAGGACAGGGTCCGAATTGTCGTCGGTCGGATAGGCGCTCGCCTCGGGAATGTATTCGCCTTGCACCTCGATCGGTTGACCGGCTTGTAGTCCGGGAATCTCTTCGGACAGTCCCTCGTTGTCGCCGAAGCGAACCGCCACGAACACTTCTGTGCCCACCAGGTTTTGCGTGCCGCCTTCGAACTTCAACACTTTGTCGATCTTGATGACCATATGCTGATGATTCGCGCCGTGGTGGTTGTCCGGACTCGCGAATACTTTGCTGATTGTGCCTTGCACGCAGGCGAGCGGCGCGCCCAGCGAATGAACATAGCGATGGTGAGGAAGAATTTGCGTCGCACGATTGCTCATGAAATCTCCATCGAAGAAGTCAGGTCAATGTCCCACGGTTGACTAAGCCGGGGCGGAGCCCGTATCCGCCCTCGCGCTTTAGGATTTCTCCGAAGCGTGATTAGGAAACGGACGATAGGTTGAAGAGCATAAAAAAAATATTCTTAGGCCTCTTTTGTTGCTGACTGCCGCGCACCGAAAAAGCTCCCCAGTTACTCAACTGAAATACCTTCCCTTCAGAATATTTTGCTTCATCAACCCTCACCCGGACGATGAAGAAGTCGAGGCTCAAGTGGATTCTCTTACATCAGCCAACCGCTTCATGAGCGGTTTCTTCTTTGGCGCCGTGATCGCTACCGCCATCATGGTGCTGTTCTGCGTCGGGGCTGAATTTTCCCCGCTCATGGCCAGACTGCATGCATTCGAACAGGTCATTGCGACGGCGGTCATCTCGCTCCTTATCGCCGACACCAGGCCGGTTCTGTACAAGACGGTATGGAGCAAGCGCCGCAGCAGCTTTATTCTCGACGAAGATCTGAGTGCGACTCTCCGCGGCCGAACCTTCGGTATTCCCGCAGGCGTGATGGCCGGCATTCTGGTGCAAAACGTCCTGATGAACTGAGTATCGAATGAAGCAGCCGGTGCGAATGACCGGCAAAAAACGACGCGCCCGGTGAACTGCTCACCGGGCGCGTTTTTCTTTTGTATCGTCGTTATCGGCGGCGGCGTACAGGCCGGATCTAGAATTTATGCCGTATCGCGGCGCGCACCACGACCTGTTTCGATGTCGACGACGGCGCTTGCGCGCCGGTTATAAACGCATCATCGAGTATCGAGTAAGTGGAATCGCCAGTCACGTGCTGGTACTCGCCTTGAATGTAGACATCGGTGCGCTTGGACAGGTTGTAATCGGCCATCAAACCAAACGAATGGATTTTCGGTTTGACGCCGCCGCTCGACGCGTCGTAATTTTCCATCGTGTACACGTATTGCGCCCCGACGAACAGCACCGGTGAAAACTGGTATTTTCCGTTCAACTCGAAGTTCTGATACTTCAACGAATTCAGCAATACGCCGGGCGGCACGAGCGGCGTAACGCCGAGATAACCATTGCCGGTCGGATTCAGATAATTCGAGTTGCTGTATACAAAGCCCGCCGTAGCCGGACCGAAGTTATAGGTAATGCCGCCACCGAATACGCGCATACGGGTTGCGATAAAGCTCGCGTCATTGGCGGTAATTGCGCCATTCACGCCATTGCCGGGATTATTGGCCTGTAAATAGGCGGCGCTCACGAGCAGCCCTCCATAGGCGTACTGTCCGCCGACGCTATAAGCGCGGTTATTGCCGAAGTTGGTATCGTTACTGAAGCTGTACGTGCCGCCGAATTGGAAACCGCTAAGCGACGGGCTCGTGTATTTGACGGTGTTGTTGAGGCGAAACGAGTTATCCGTGTTGTCGTTATCGTAGGGGTGCGAGAAGAGCGAGCCGGCCCAATTGCCATTGGCCGTGGTCTGCGCCAGATAATCGACTACCGAATCGTATTGGCGCCCGAACGTCAACGTGCCAAAGCGGTCCGCGCTCAGGCCGACGAAAGCCTGCCGCCCGAACATACGGCCACCCTGATTGAATCGCCCCGAACTCAGGTCGAAACCATTCTCGAGCTGAAAAATCGCCTTGAGGCCGCCGCCAAGTTCCTCCGCGCCCTTGAGCCCCCATCGGCTGCCTTGCGCATAGCCGCTCGCCAACTCGTAGGCATGGCCACGGCCGGCGTTGTTCGTGTAGTTGATGCCTTCGTCGAGCACGCCGTACAGCGTGACGCTCGTCTGCGCCGAAGCTGGTGCGCTGAAAGCGGCGGACACAGCGGTGGAAACAGCGAGCGCGAACACTTGCTTGTTCATGACGATCCCCCTGCACTCGAGTAATGGGCCTAACTCGATCCGACGCCTTCTTCTTGACCCTACGACAACGCGCTTCTAGATGCCTGACGCGCTTACGGGAAATCCTCACACGCCGTAAGCCGTCCGTCCATTGGGTGTCGCCTGGATATGTCAAAACGTTGCGAAATCTCCACTGTCTTTAACCGCCTATTCCGCCGACAACCCATATGGGCGGGCTTCCCATTTGCGTGACTCCGAGCAGACTTGTCACAGAAAGAAATATAATCGCTGACTTTCGCGGCACCGAAGCGGAACTCCGCCGCTCTGCCCGGGTCATTTTTACTGCATCGTGCAACCGTGCCTTCGTGCCGGTCGACAGCGGCAACGCGATTGCGCGGCCGCCGCAGCACTCATCCACTATTCCAAAGCCATGTGAGACGCCCGACGCGCTGAAAGAGCGCGCCGTCGCACGCGGCTGCTTTTGGCATAAAAACAATGAAACCGTCGCAATCCCGTTTAGTCGAGCTCGACTTTTTTCGCGGACTCGTTCTGCTGATCATCGTGGTGGACCACATCGGCGGAAGCATTCTGTCGCGCGTCACGCTGCACGCGTATGCGCTGTGCGACGCCGCGGAAGTCTTCGTCTTCCTCGGCGGCTTTGCTACCGCGACGGCCTACGCGGCGCTCGCCGAGCGGCGTAGCGAAACCATCGCGCGCAACCGCTTCCTGCGGCGCTCGCTGGAAATCTATCGCGCGTTTCTCGTGACCGCCGGCCTGATGCTGCTCGTGAGCGCGGTCCTGAACGCATTCAGCATCGAGGCGCCGAACCTCGCGATCACCGACCTCGACGACCTGATGGACACGCCCGTCGCCGCCATGCGTGACATCCTGTTGTTCCGCCGCCAGCCTTACCTTGCGTCGGTGTTGCCCATGTACGCTTTCTTCGCGCTGCTCGTGCCGATGATCCTGCCGCTTGCGCGCAGCAAGCCTTGGCTTCTGCTTGCCGGCAGCGTCGCGCTGTGGGCCGGCGCGCCGGCCATCAATGCGTATCTGCCGGCCGCGCCCGACATGCATTGGGACTTCAACCCGTTCGCCTGGCAGTTGCTGTTCGTGCTCGGCGCGCTCGCGCGCTGCCAGCCCGTCTATCAGCGAGTGAGCGAACATCGCTTGGGCTGGCTCGTCACTTTCGCGGCGTGCTCGGTAGTGGCGCTCGCCGCTTACTACAAGCTCTTTATTGAACGTGAGCCGCTCGATGCGAGCTTCAAGCAGAATCTGTCCTACTTGCGAGCGGTCAACTTCCTCGCCATCGCATGGCTTGTCGCCAACCTGATCGAGCTTGGCTGGGCAAAAAAACTCGCTGAGTCGCTGCCGTTGATCGGTGTCATTGGACGCAAGGGCCTGCTTTGCTTCATCGCCGGCGCAGTGATCTCGCTCGTGGTGGACTCGGTGCTGTATGCGGCAACCGACGGCTATCTGAACTATCCGCTCGGTCTGCTCGCCGACGCGTGCGCGGTCACGGCCTTGTTCGCCGTCGCGTGCGGGACCGAGCCGCTCAAGCGCCTCGTGACGCGTCTTTTCACCACGCGACTCCGCACGTCGCCGTAACGCGCCGAAGGCAATAGGCACGGCGGCACTCTCGACACGCCGCTTTGCAAAGCTTTCACCCCACTGCGTGCCCGGTATCCGGAACAGAGGATCGCCGTAAAGCTCTTTGGACAAAGAGCCACCGGATGCTGATAGCATGACGGCCGCGCGTCATCTGGCGCGGCTGCTTCCTACCCTGACATGCGTCCATTCCTACACTCCGTGCTGGCTGTTCTTTGCGCCGCTTGCGGCGCTTCGTCTTTTGCAAGCACGGTAACGAATCGAAGCTTCCATTCGTCCGCGCTCGGACGCGACTGGTCCTACACGCTTTATCTGCCGACCGGCTATCGTCCGGATGCGGCGCGCATTCCGGTCATCTATCTCCTGCACGGCAACAATGGCGACGCGAATGACTGGATCACCCAAGGCCATCTGCAAAGCACGGTCGACGCGCTGATCGAACACCGCGATATCCCGCCGGTCGCGGTCGTGATGCCGCAAGGCGGCACCGACTGGTACGTCGATCGCAAGGAAAAGATGGAGACCGCTTTCTTCGACGATCTCCTCCCAGAGATCGAAACGCACTACGCCGTGTCGACCCAGCGCGCCGGGCGGATGATCGGCGGCGTCTCGATGGGCGGCTTCGGCGCGTTGCGCTACGTGATGACGCAGCCGGAACGGTTTTGCGGCGCGCTGCTGCTAAGCCCTGCCATCTATGCAAACGAGCCGCCGCGCGGTTCGGCCGCGCGACGTGTCGGCGTGTTCGGGGAGCGGCAATTCGATCCGCGCATCTGGCACGAACTGAACTACCCGGCGCAGTGGGAGCGCTATATGAGCCGGCCTTATCGCGTGCCCGTCTTTATCGCCGCCGGCGACGACGATCTCGCCATTCAGGCCGACGCGTCTTTGCTTTACACGCACCTTCGGTTGGCCGGCAATCCGGCAGCGCTGCGCATTATCGACGGCGGCCACACGTGGGACGTATGGAGCGCCCTTCTACCGGGCGCATTGAAATACACACTCGGCTGCGCGAGATCGCCGGTGCAGGAGCATCCGTCGAATCAGCGGCCCTGAGGCGGGCGCCGCGCAGAGCGGGACCGGGCATTGCATTGATGTGCATGCAACTACTGCACGAGATCGGTCCACAGCACCATCAGCACGGTCATCAACGCGGGGCCGATAAAGAGGCCGAGCAGGCCGAACGTCTCGGCGCCGCCGAGAATGCCAAAGAGCACCAGCAGAAACGGCAGGCGCGTCGAGTTGCCGATCAGCACGGGCCGCACGAAATGCTCAGCGACGAACACCACGATCGCACCGAACACCAGCAGACCGATTGCGCCGGCCACCGATCCTTGCGAGAACAGCCACAACGCGGCGAGGCTGAAAGTAATCGGTGCGCAGAACGGCAACATCGCAGCAATCGCGGTGATGAGCGCAAGCAGCGCCACATGCGGCAAGCCCGTTACGAAATAGGCGACGCCGAGCAACGCGCCTTCGCCGAGTCCGACTACCACGAGTCCGGACACGGTGCCGCGTACCGCCGTGGCCATGCGCTGAACGAGCTGCGCGCCGTCTTCACCGAAACCGCGCCGCAGGCCCCGGCTCAATGCGCCCGACAGACGCGGCCCTGCCTGGAAGATCACGAACAACGTCACCAGCATGAATGCGAAGACGGTGACCGCATGCACGGCGCGCGCGCCGAAGTGCCGCCCGAGCGTGACGACCGTGGTGCTGTGCAAGCCCTTCATCGCTGCGGAATCGCGCAACGGCGGCGCGAGATAGGTCTGCCACCACGCCGCGACTTGCTGTGCACCGAACGGCAAACGGTGAAGGAAATCCGGCATTGCAATGCCGTTCTCCTGCGCGGTCTTGAACCACTCGCTGAGGTCACGCGCTTCGCGCAAGGCCTGCGCAATGCCGATGCCGACCGGCAGCACCACGAGCAACGCTATCGCAAGGGTCAGCACGGCTGCGATCAAGGTGGTGCGGCCGGTGAGCCAGCGGTTGCCTTCGACCTTGCGCAGCAGCGGCCACAAGGCAATCGCCAGCACGCCTGCCCAGGCGACCACCGGGATGAAGTCGCGCACGACCCACAACGCCAGCAGCACGAGCCCAATGTAAAGCACCAGCGAAGCCGCCCTCTGCTTCTTGACGCGCCCAGGCGTTGCCGGCAACTCCGTGGAATGCGTCGAGCCTGGCGGGGTGACGGGTGGACGTGAATTCATGTGAGCTCTTCTATTAATGCCAATGTTGAAACCGGGATGCGCGCGAGCCGACTCGCCAAAGCCAAACACGTTAGACTTGCGGGACGCGCTCGAACCATCGCAATGACATCTTAAAGGAAGCGCGCGCACGCCTCTGACCGCGGTTCTGGTGTCTCAGCGATTACAACACTGCGTTGCAAAAAACGCTCCTATCCGATTTCGTGATAGCAAGCTCGCCGCTAGGCCCCGCCGATTCAAGCCCCTTCGAAAGTCAAGTCTGATTGTTGCTAATTGGGGAACAGTGTTTCAACGGGGACACAATGGCTCTGCGGCGCGCGCAGGTCTACATTCGGCACACCCACAAATACGGAGCCGACGATGATGACCCTGGAGTCCATCCCCCTTGACGGTACCAACGGCGTACGCATCGAAATTCTCGAGCGCTCCGACACGACGCTGGTGATCCGCTGGGTCGAGCCGGGGCGATGTCATTACGGCGAGCAGCGCTGGCGGCGCAGATCCGCGCACACTTCCGGAACCTGCGCGGTGACGCGTCGCAAGATTCGACGCGGCGACGCGGTGTTCAAGCCGGCCGAGCGCCCAGCGCCGGCGAATGCTTCCGCCATGATTTGCGCCGAAATTGTCGGCGCGCTACCTGCCGAAGCCTGATTTTTCTGCTGTATCCGTGTCTGCATGCCGGCGCGGCCACACGGTTCCAAGACCGCGCCGCGCACAACCCTCCCCCGATTGCGGCCCTTCGCCACGTGCGTTAAGGTGGACCTGCTTGCGTTACGTCACCCGCCTGCCCACCGCGCGGCGGTAACGTGACGTGCATATTCACCTATCGCGCCGTGCGCGCCACGGCGCTGCTCGAGGGCATACCATGGCAGAAGACACGCCGCATCCGTCGACCCGGCAGGACACCGGCGCGGCGAGCGCGCCTCCCACTCCTTTAGTCGCTCCGCAGCAATTTGCCACCGACGTCCTGCTCGAAAAGTACGCGAAAGGCGACGAACAATCCGCCGACGACATCTTCAGGCGCGTCGCCCGCGGCGTCGCCGAGGCCGAACCGCCGGAACTGCGCGAATCGGTAGAAGCGCTTTTCGTCGATAACCTGCGACACGGCGCGCTCGGCGCCGGCCGCATCATGAGCGCGGCGGGCACCGGCATCGCGGCCACGCTGATCAACTGCTTCGTGCAGCCGGTCGGCGACGCGATTCAAGGCGTGGACGAACAAGGGCTGCCCGGCATCTACGTCGCGCTGCTGCAAGCCGCGGAGACGATGCGCCGCGGCGGCGGCGTCGGCTACAACTTTTCGGCGATCCGGCCCAAGGGCGCGCGCGTTCACACCACGAGTTCGTCGGCGTCCGGGCCGTGCAGTTATATGGATGTGTTCGACGCGTCCTGCCGCACGGTCGAAAGCGCGGGCTCGCGGCGCGGCGCCCAGATGGCCGTGCTCGACTGCAATCATCCGGACCTGCTCGAATTCATCGAGGCGAAGCACTCGAAGGGACGCTGGAACAACTTCAACGTCTCTGTCGGCGTAACCGACGAATTCATGCGGGCGGTCGAAGAAGATCAGCCCTGGCAGCTCGTGCATCGCGCCGAGCCGTCGCCGGCGCTGCGCGCGGCAGGCGACGTCAGACAGCGGAACGACGGTATGTGGGTCTACAGCGAGCGGCCCGCGCGCGAGATCTGGGACCGCATCATGCGCTCCACTTACGACGTCGCAGAACCGGGCATCGTCTTCATCTCGCGGATGAACGACGACAACAACCTGCGCGCCGTCGAAACGATTCGCGCGACCAACCCTTGCGGCGAACAACCGCTGCCCGCTTATGGCTGCTGCAACCTCGGCCCGCTGAATCTCACGCGTTTCGTGATCGATCCGTTCGCGCAAATGAAAGGCGGCAAGCCGTCATTCGACTGGGACGGTCTCGCGAGGCGCACGCGCACGCAGGTGCGTTTTCTCGACGACGTGCTCGACGTCACGCTGTGGCCGCTGCCGCAGCAATACGAAGAATCGCGCGCGAAACGCCGCATCGGCGTGGGCTTCACCGGACTCGGCGATACGCTCGTAATGCTCGGCTTGCGCTACGACTCGCAGGAAGGCCGCGACTTCGCCGTGAGTATTGCGCGGCTGATGCGCGACGAGGCGTATCGCGCTTCGGTGGAACTCGCGAAGGAGCGCGGCGCGTTTGCGCTCTTCGATGCCGCGCGCTACCTCGAAGCGGGCACGTTCGCATCGCGCTTGCCCGACGACATCAAGGAGGCGATTCGCCGCCACGGTATTCGCAATAGCCATCTTCTGTCGATCGCGCCGACCGGGACCGTAAGCCTCGCATTCGCGGACAACGCGTCCAACGGCATCGAGCCTGCATTCTCGTGGACCTACACGCGCATGAAGGTGATGGCGGACGGCGGCCGCGAATCGTTCGATGTCGAAGACTACGCGTACCGGCTTTATCGCGAGCTGGGCGGCGACGTGAGCCGGCTGCCCGACTATTTTGTCAGCGCACTCGAAATGTCCGCGCGCGATCATCTGGACATGATGGCGGCCGTGCAGCCTTACGTGGACACGTCGATCTCGAAGACGGTCAACGTGCCCGCCGACTATCCGTTCGGCGCCTTCGAGAGCCTCTATTTCGATGCGTGGAAAAGCGGCCTCAAGGGTCTCGCCACGTATCGGCCGAACGAAACCCTCGGCGCGGTGCTCAGCGTGAGTCCGCCCCAAGCCGACGACACGCTGGCCGAAACCGATCTCGATCCGCTGCGTATCGCGATCGACCATCGGCCGAAAGGCGAGTTGCCGGCGATCATCGAGAAGGTCGAGTATCTGACGCAAGCCGGCAAGAAATCGCTATACGTCGCGGTGTCGTTTATCGAGGTGACGGGGCGTCTCGGCGGAGAAGACGTGACGATCGAGCGGCCCATCGAGTTCTTTATCCCGACCGGTCAGCGCGACGAGTCGCAGCAATGGATCACGGCCACCATGCGTTCGCTGTCGCTCGCCGCGCGCGGCGGGTTCGTCGCACGCAATCTGCAGGACATGCGTAAGGTGTCGTGGGATCGCGGGCAAGTGCGTCTTGGCGAAGTGCAGCGTCTGGACGGTCACCGCACGCCGCGCTGGCACGATTCGGAAGTCGCCGCCCTCGCCTTTGCAATCCAGCAGATCCTGCATCGGCGTGGATTCCTCGATGCCGAGGGCAATCAGGTTCCATCGCGCCTGCTCGCGCGTTTGCCGCGCGGACAGATGAAAGCGGAAACGGCGTTGCCCGCGGACTTCGGCATCCGCCCGCATCCGGGCGAAGCCGAAACCAGCACATTGCAATCGACGCAACCCGGCGTGCTACCAGGACTGCATACGATGCTGGGGCGCAAATGCGGGTCGTGCGGCGCGAACGCGGTGATTCGCAAGGACGGTTGCGACTTCTGCACGGCGTGCGGCGAAGTGGGGGCTTGCGGGTGACGGGCGCGGGCCGCTACGAATCGTGACGAGTCTGAAACGACTCATCACACCAACTCACGACACGAACGTTGCCCGCACATCGTCCGATAGAGGAATGCGCACCGCGACGACAGTACCCGAACCGGCGCTGCTCGCAATCGAGAGCGCTCCGCCGATCAGGCGGGCGCGCTCGGCCATGCCGAGCAATCCGTACGAGCCGCGGTGCCCGGCCGACACGGCATTCAGATCGAAACCGCAACCATCGTCGCGAATCTCCAGGTCGATCGACGCGTCGTCCGAACGCAGCGTCAATACCACGCGCGACGCGCGCGAGTGGCGCGCCACATTGGTGAGCGACTCCTGCGCAATGCGGAAAATGGCCGTCGCGCACGAATCCTCGAGTGCGGGTTCGTCGCCATATGTCACGAACGAGCAGCGAATGTGGTGGCGTCCGTGGAAGTCCTCGGCGAGCCATTCTAGCGCGGACACAATGCCGAAATTCAACGCTGCAGGCCGCAGATGATTGGCCACATTGCGCACCATCCACATGGTTTTCTCGACGAGTTCGCGCATTGCTTCGGTCTTGCGCAGCGCGTCCGGATTGCCCGCCAGTTTCATCTGCAGCAATGAAATGTCGATCTTCAGCGCGGTCAGAAGCTGGCCGAGTTCGTCGTGAATTTCGAGTGCGATACGCTTTCTTTCCTCTTCACGAATCACTTCGAGGTGCCAGGACAATTGCCGAAGCTCCTCGCGCGAAGCCCGCAGTTCCTGCTCGGTGCGCTTGCGCTCAGCGACTTCCACCTGAAGCCTGTCGCGGTGGCGGCGCAGATTGTCCAGCGCATGTTTGCGAGCCGTGACATCGGCAAGCAAACCGTCAAGCCGAACGATATCGCCGTGCGAGTGCGCGACGCCGCGCGCGCTCAGTTGTACCCAGATAGCCGTGCCGTCAGGTCGCGTGAGCTGCAAATCGAGCTCGGCTATTTCGCCGTCCTGCTTCAGGCGCGCAAAGAGGTCCTCCACCAGCTCGGACGAAAACGGCCGCTTGCCCGGCTCGCCGGTTCCGGCAGCGACCAGCGCCGCTGCGCTGCCATAGCCGAGCAGACGCGCCATCGCCGGATTGGCTTCCTCCAGCCAGCCGTTGCGGTGCAGGCGGAAAATGCCTTCGAGTGCGTTTTCAACAATGCTCCGGTACTTCTGTTCACTGTCGTAAAGGCGCGCCGTCGATTCGCGCAGGCGATCCGCCATTGCATTGACGCGCGCGGCGAGGCGGCCGAGTTCGTCGTCGGACTCCACCGCGCAACGCGCATCGAGATTGCCGCCTGCTATGCGGTCCACCATTTCTTCGAGCCGGTTGACGGGGCCTCGCACCATGCCATTCAGCAGGACCAGCGTGGCCGCATAGAGCGTGGCGACCATGGCGGCTATCGTCGCGAGAATTGCGTTGCGCGCATCGCGCATTGCCTGCATTGCAGGTGCTCTCGACAGTTGAACGCGGACCTCGCCGAGCTTCTCGCGCGGCGCATTGCCGGGCGGCTGGTATTCAATCGGCCGCACCCGCACCACGTCGCTGGACGGGTCGGCACGGCGTGCACCCTTCGCCTCGGCCACGACGCCATAGCCTACCGCGGTGACCGTGAACTGCACGACCTCCGGATTCGGCGAAAGCGCGGCAAGCTGGGCGCTGATCGCGCCGCGGTCCACGTTCCAGAGCGGCAACGCGAGCGAACGGCTGAACAGATCGGAAATGCGCGCAGCACGTTCTTCGAGTTCGGAAAATTTCTGCGCGCGCTGGCGCTCGATCAGCAGATAAGCCGACGTGCCCGCGACCACCGCGACCAGTATCGCGAGCGCGAGCATGAGCTTCGCGTGCAGATTCAACGAGCGTAGACCCGGAAGCGAAAATGGACGCATCACCCGCTCCCGGCGAATGGACCGACAAGCCGCGCGAGACTGAAATCGTAGGGGCCGGGCTCGGGATGGCGCACCTTCGAAAACATCGTGAAATCGAGTTCGTCGCCATGATCGAAGATCGCCTGGTTAAAGCGCTCGACGTTCCCCTGATGAACCACGCTCAGAAAGTCCAGCGCCTGGCGGGCGCCTCCCGATGCCGCAAAATCTTTGCCGTGATGGTAGTCGTATAGCAGCACCATCGCCCACGCGCCGATGAAGTAGTCGCCGCCCACCATCGCGGCAAGTCCACCCTCGGCGACGCTGCGCAGCGCGCCTGGCAGCGCGCCCATGCCGCCTACGAGCACCCGCGCGCCCCGCGACCGGACCGCGCTCAACGCGCCTAGCGCCATTGAATCATTAGCAGCCCAAACAAGATTGGTGTCCCGATAGCGCGCAAGCAGCACGCGCGTCTTTTCCTCGCTATCCGCATAGCTCCAGTCGCTAAACACCAGTTGATACATCCGCGAGCCGCCGACGCGCGACAGGAACGCGTCGACACCCGAGGCGCGTTCCTGCGAAACCGGCGTGTTGGGATCTCCGGTGATGCCGATCACCCTGGCCGGTTCGCCGGCTAGCCGGCCGCACAAATAGCTCATCAGGCGATAGCCGCCGCTCGCCGCGTTGGCTGTCACCGTTCCGATCCAGTTCCGTATGGCTTGCCGTTCGTCGCCGATTTCACGACGTTGCCGCGCGGTCACGTCGTTATGAATGACGACAACTTTCGAAGACGAGCGGGCAAGCGACTGAAGCATCTGCTGGGCGGCCATTTTTTCATTGACGATCACCACGTAATCGGGAGGATCGGCGCGGCGCGCGACTTCCTCGGCCTGACGCAACATAAGCAGATGATCCCGCTCGGCGTACACAACGTCGAGACGCATGTCGAAAGACCGCGCCGCAATGCCCATGAATTCCGACACCAGTTGCCAGTGCTGTCCGGTGCCATGCTCGACGGCCTCACCCGGGTTGAGGAACACCACACGAGGTCTGCCCGCCGATGCGCGAGCCAGACTGACCGGGCCGAGCAGAGCGCCTAGCGAGCATGCAGCGAGCGCATCTCTGCGTTTCATATCACCAATAGGCCGACCATGACGCGGGATACTCATTATGAATCTACCGCCACGTCATTGCACCTCTGGCAAATGCGTAGGCGGCGTTCACAGAGGTCGCAATGGACAGACGAAAGACAGCGGCGTCTGGTCAGATCGGGGTCAACACAGGCTCGCCGGCGAAATGCCGGGCAGCGTTTCGCAGAAAATTGTTCACGGCTGCCGCTATCGCGTCGGGGGAGCGTCCGCCGACGTGCGGTGTCAACACCACGTTGCGCAACTTCAGCAAGGCAGCAGGCGGCTGCGGTTCGCCCTCGTAGACGTCGAGTGCCGCGCCTGCGATCGTCCCTGCTACGAGCGCTTGCGCGAGCGCAGCGGTATCGAGCACGCTGCCGCGAGAAACGTTGACGACGAAACCATCCGGGCCCAGCGCCTCAAAAACCCTGGCGCCGATCAGATGATGCGTACCCGCACCGCCGGGCGTCGCGATCACGAGGAAGTCGCACCACTGCGCGAGTGCTTCGACGCCGTCGAAATACGATAACGATGTGCCTTCGCGCGGCTTGCGGTTGTGATAGCCGATCTCCATGTCGAAGCCGGCGCCGCGCCGCGCGATCTTCTCGCCGATGTTGCCGAGCCCCACGATGCCGAGACGCTTGCCCGAGACGTCCGGACGCATCGGCAATGCATCGCGCCATACGCCTTCACGCGTCGCCTCGTCGAGTCGCGGCACATCGCGCACGATCGACAGGAGCAACGCGAACGCGTGGTCGGCGACGCAGTGATCGTTGGTGCCCGCTCCGTTCACGAGCACGATGCCGCGCGAGCGCGCATGGTCGACGGCAACGTTTTCGTAGCCCGCGCCGAGTGCGCTGACGAATTCCAGCTTCGGCATGCGATCGATCTCAGCCGCGCTGAGCCCGCGTGTACCGTTCGTCAGCACCGCGCGGATCATTGCGCCGTGAGTGGCGATGACAGCGGCATGTTGCGCCGGATCGGGCGCGTAGACGCTATCGAATTCTGCCTCGATAGAAGCGCGGCTCGCGTCGTCGAGGTGAATGAGAATCAGCAGAGAAGGCTTCATGTCCGTCCTTTTTCCCGGTGGCGTGTGTGCAGGTTGCAAACGAAACGCGTCCAATCGAGTGTAGCAAGACCAATTATTGCGTGCTGACGCGAAGCCCTGCTGCAAGCCGATGAAAGCCGTTTGTTTTTTAGGCGGCTTCAAAGGGGCCGTAAAATAGCAGGACTTTTCGCTAAGAGAACCTCATGCTGGATACTCTGCCAGGCGTCCCCAAGCCCGCCAACGACGATTCGAAGATGTTCGACCTCGCGCCCGTCTCGCTATGGGTCGAAGACTTCAGCGGCGTGCGCGATCTGTTCGACGCATGGCGCGCCGAAGGCGTGACCGACCTGCGCGCGCACTTCGCGAATGCGCCCGAACGGGTTGCGGAATGCGCCCGTAGCATTCGCGTCATCAAGGTGAATCAGAAGACGCTGACGCAATTCGAAGCCGCCGATTTCGCCACGCTCAACGACAATCTCGCCACGGTGTTCCGCGACGATATGCTGAAGACGCACCTGGAAGAACTGTGTCAGTTGTGGGCCGGGCAAGCGCACTTCACGAGCCAGACCGTGAACTACACGCTTGGTGGTCGGCGCCTCGACGTACTGCTGAAGGGCTCCGTGCTGCCGGGTCACGAGGAGCGCTGGGACCGCGTGCTGGTGTCGGTGGAAGACATCACCGAACTGGAGGCGGCGCGGCGTCGCGTGACGCTCGCCGAGGAATATGCGCGCGGCCTGTTCGAGCATTCGCCGGTATCGCTATGGGTCGAGGATTTCAGCGCGGTCAAGCAACTGCTCGATCAAGCGCGGGCGGCCGGCATTAGCGATTTCCGCGTATTTACCGATGTGCATCCGGAGTTCGTCGAGCGCTGCATGCAGGAGATTCACGTGCTCGACGTGAACTGGCACACGCTCGAAATGTTTGCCGCGCCGGACAAAAAAACGCTGCTCGCGCGCCTGCCGGAAGTGTTCCGCGACGACATGGGGCCGCATTTCCGCGAGCAGTTACTCGACCTGTGGGAAGGCAAACTGTTCCAGCAGCGCGAGGTGCTCAACTATTCGCTCGACGGCAGCGAGGTGCACGTGCATCTGCAATTCTCGGTGCTGCCCGGTCACGAAAAGAACTGGGACCTCGTGCTCGTCGCGCTGACCGATATCACCGCACGCAAGAAGGCCGAAGCGTACCTCGAATTTCTCGGCAAGCATGACGTGCTCACCAAGCTGCGCAATCGTTCGTTCTATGTGGACGAACTGAACCGGCTCGAGCGCAAAGGTCCGTGGCCCGTCACCATCATCATGGCTGATCTGAACGGCTTGAAACGCGTGAACGACCAGCTCGGCCACGCTGCCGGCGATGCGCTGCTGCGCCGCGCAGGCGAAGTGCTGGCGAAAGCGATGGAGTCGCCGTTCCAGGCCGCCCGTATCGGCGGGGACGAGTTCGCGATCCTGATGCCGAACACGGACGAGCGCGGCGGCGCGGCGATGATCGACGCAATTCGCCAACTCGTCGAAATGAACAATCAGTTTTATCCGGGCTCGCCGCTGAGCTTTTCAATGGGAGCCGCGACGTGCCAACGCGGGGACCGCCTTGAAGCCGGCGTGCAGCGCGCGGATCTGCTGATGTACGAAGAAAAACGCTCGCACTACGAACTGCGGCCCAGTGTGGACGCCAGCGGCGTCTGAAAGCGGGATAGCGCGACGCAGGCGTCGGCTATACTCGCCCCCCTCAACCGATCCCGATCCTCGGCGTACGCGCCTTCCGAAAAGAACCATGTCGACAATTCCCGCCTGCCCCCAATGCGCAATGGACAACACTTACCCGGACGGCGAGAACTATGTCTGCCCCGACTGCGCGCACGAGTGGCCAATCGCCGCCGTCACATCCGCTGACCAGTCAGACGAACGCGTGGTCAAGGACGCCAACGGCAATGTGCTCGCCGACGGCGATGCGGTAGTGCTGATCAAGGATCTCAAAGTAAAGGGCTCTTCGATCACCCTGAAAATGGGCACGAAAGTGAAGAGCATTCGGCTCGCCGGCGGCGATCACGAGGTGGACTGCAAAATGGACGCCGGCAACTTCATGTTGAAGGCGGCGTATCTGAAGAAGGTGTGAGGCAGCGCGCTTACACGGCCGTGACATAACGCGCGACTGGCTGCACGATTCGCGGCGGCGGTGAGTCGTAGATTGCCCGCATGCGCTTCACTTCGTCGACGGGACTCAGGCCAAACAGGCGCTTGAATTCCCGGCTGAATTGCGAGGCGCTTTCATAACCTACGCGCGCCGCTGCGGCGCCCGCATTCAAACCGTCTTGCACCATCAACAGGCGCGCGTGATGCAAACGCGTGGTCTTCACATATTGCATCGGCGAAGTCGCTGTCACTGCCTTGAATTGCGCGTGAAAAACAGCGAGGCTCATGCCGGCTTCCGCAGCAAGGGTATCGACGTCGAGCGCGCCGTGATAATCGGCGTGGATGCGACGCAGCGCCTTTGCAACGCGGCCAAAATGATTCTGGTGCGTGAGCGCCGCGCGAATCGCGTCGCCCTGCTCGCCGGTCAACACCCGATAGCAGATTTCGCGCACGATGCTGGGCGCGAGAATGCGCGCGTCGAGCGGCGACGCCAGCGCATCCAGCAGACGCTGCACCGCGCTGCTCAAAGCGGGATCGAGCGGCGTCGAGTAAATGCCGAGCGGTTCGTTCTTCGCGGCGCCTTGCGTTTCGTTGAGCGCCATCAGCAACTCGGCCACCATGGTCAGATCGACCCGGATCGAGATGCCGAGGAACGGCTGATCAAAGCTCGCCTCGGTCTCGCATTCGAACGGCAGCGGCACGGACAGCACGAGGTACTGCTGCGCATCGTACTGGAACACCTGGTCCCCGAGATAGCCGCGCTTGCGCCCCTGACACACAATAACAATGCTCGGCTCGTACATGACCGGCATGCGCGGCAGCGGGCTGTTGGCACGCATCAGGTTCACACCCTCAAGGCTCGAACGCGTCATGCCGGGCTTCGGCGCGAGCATGTCGAATACTTCGATCAGGCGCTGCTGCGCGGCGTCAGCCACTGGAAGTTCGGCTGAGGGTGACGACAGTTCGGACGAGTGCTGCGACATGACGATATAGTGACGTGCAAGAGAATAATGCTTGAAATTTAGCACCAAACTGCCTGGTGCGCTCCGCTCCAGGAGTTTTAGGCAAATCTTCAAGACATTCAGGTATTCACTGAGTGGCCTCGCGCTCCTACTATGGGAACCCTGCCGGATCATCCTTTCCGCGCTACGCCACCAGTCTGGTCGGCAGTTCATGTTCACGAACTCGCCACCCATGCGGGCGTTCCGATCCGCGCGGTGGTCCGACGCTCTGATCGAAACATTGGCAAGACCTGGCCGCATCGGCGACATGTATCGCCCATCGCGGGCGGCTTGCAACATCCACCCTCTTTTGCTGGAGCTACCCATGAGCACGACATATGCCTATGCCGCGACCGACGCCAGCGCGCCGCTCGCCCCGTTTGAAATCCAGCGCCGCGAACTGCGCGCGCACGACGTACAGATGGAAGTGCTGTATTGCGGCGTGTGTCACTCCGACCTGCATCAGGCCCGCAACGAATGGAAGAACACGGTGTATCCCGTGGTGCCCGGTCACGAGATCGTCGGCCGCGTCACCGCCGTGGGAACGGACGTCACGAAGTACAAGACAGGCGATCTCGTAGGCGTGGGATGCCTCGTCGACTCGTGCCGCACCTGCGCAAGTTGCGCCGAAGGGCTCGAGCAGTATTGCGAGAACGGTTTTGTCGGTACCTATAACGGCGTGGACCGCGTCGACGGACAGATTACGTACGGCGGTTATTCGACGCAACTCGTCGTCGACGAAGAATTCACGTTGCGTGTGCCGCAAAATCTCGACCCCGCCGGCGTTGCGCCATTGCTGTGCGCGGGCATCACGACGTATTCGCCGCTGCGCACATGGGGCGCCGGCCCCGGCAAGAAGGTCGGCGTTGTCGGCCTCGGCGGTCTGGGTCACATGGGCGTGAAACTGGCGCGTGCGATGGGCGCGCATGTCGTGCTGTTCACGACGTCGCCGTCGAAGATCGAGGACGCGAAGCGGCTAGGCGCGCACGAGGTGGTGATCTCGAAGAACGCGCAAGAAATGGAAGCGCATGCGAACAGCTTCGACCTGATTGTGAATACGGTGGCTGCGCCGCACGACCTGAACCCGTTCCTTAACCTGCTCAAGCGCGATGGAACGATGACGCTGGTAGGCGCGCCGGAGCACGATCATCCGTCGCCGCAAGTGTTCAACCTGATTCTCAAGCGCCGCCGCCTGGCTGGCTCACTGATCGGCGGGATTGCCGAGACGCAGGAGATGTTGGACTTCTGCGGTGAGCACGGAATCACTTCGGACGTCGAAGTCATTCCGATGCAGAAGATCAATGAGGCGTATGAGCGGATGTTGAAGAGCGACGTCAAGTATCGATTTGTGATCGATCTCGATTCTTTGCGGAAGTGATCGAGAGGGTTGCTGCCTGCGGCGCGGTATTTTTTTCGCGCCTGCGGGCGGTGGCTTTGTTTTTTGCTTTTTGTGGTTTGGAGTTCTGTTTCTGGGTGGGACCTTTGGCCTCTCCTTGATTTCACGGCGGTCTATTAGCGTTGCCCCTGTGCGGGGCGGCACTTACTTTCTTTGCCGCCGCAAAGAAAGTAAGCAAAGAAAGCGGGCTCAAACCGCTAGCTCATAAGTGGGCGCCGTGGCCTGCAACCGGAAGTGGTGCATCTGGAATCCGTGCTCCCGCACATTCCACGCTCGTGACAAAGCAGTCATTCTTCCGGCAGCGCTTCGCGCGCCGTGGCGGTCGTTCATAAAACCGCCGGTACTTTTTGTTGCGGGCAGTCATGTCGCGCCCAAGTTTTCGATCGGAAGTACTACCGATACGCGTCAAAGCGCGCACGGTGTTCCGTGCACCTTTCCGACAAGCGCACCGCGCGAGGCGGGAAGTATGACTGCCTTGTCACGAGTGCGGAATGTGCGAGGGCACGGATTCCAGATGCACCACTGCCCTCTCTGAGCCAGGGTACCCACTTATGAGCTAGCGGTGTGAGCCGCTTTCTTTGCTTACTTTCTTTGCGGCCGCAAAGAAAGTAAGTGCCGCCCCGCACAGGGGCAACGCTAATAGACCGCCGTGAAAACAGGGAGAGGCCAAAGGTTCAAAGAACCCCAGCGTAATCAAGCAAACACCCAAACAGCCCGCCGCAAAGGCAAAAAGCTAAATCCAAACGAGAGGCACCGAATGATAGACAGAATAACCGCCATGCGCACATTCATCCGGATCGTGGACACGAACAGCTTCACCCGCGCAGCGGAATCGCTGAACATTCCGCGCGCGACGGCGACTACCATCGTCCAGAATCTGGAAGCCCTGCTCGGCACGCAGTTGCTCGCCCGCACCACGCGGCGGCTCAGCGTCACTCCGGAAGGCGCCGCCTATTACGAACGCTGTGCGCAAATCCTCGCCGATATCGACGAAATGGAAGCCAGCATCCGGCACGCCACCGATAACCTCACCGGCCGCCTACGCATTGAAATGCCTGGCTCGGTGGCAAGCGCAATCGTGCTGCCTGCGCTCGACGACTTCCATACGCGCTATCCCAACCTCGACCTTGCCGTTGGCGTCAGCAACCGTACGGTGGATCTGGTGTCCGAAGCAATCGACTGCAGCATCCAGCTCGGTGAACTGCCGGACTCGAATCTCGTCGCGCGGCATCTCGGCACGCTCGAGCATGTCACCTGCGCAAGCCCGGATTATCTCGATCGATACGGCACGCCTACCGACCTCGACGACCTGCGCGGGCACGTCGCGGTCAATTGCATGTCGCCGCATAACGGCCGCGAAGTCGCATTCGATTTCGAAGTGGACGGCGAAGCGCAAAGCGTCAAGGTAAATGGTTTCGTGAAGGTCAGCGACGAGCAGGCGTATCTCACCTGCGGACTGCAAGGCCACGGGCTCATTCAACCTGCGCGGATCGCCGCGCAACCGTACCTCGACTCTGGACTATTGCGCGAAGTACTTCCGCAATGGAAGCCTGTGCCCATGCCTGTTTCGGTCGCCTATCTGAAGAATCGCCGTGTGTCGCCCCGCGTGCGCGCATTCGTGGACTGGCTCGCGGAGTTGTTCGAAAACGCTGAGCACGTCGATCAGGATCTCTCGCGCGTGCGTCAATTGCTGCGTGGCTTGCATCCCGCGTGAAGCGGATTCATGCAGCCTCGCAGCAGTACACGCGTGACAATAGATCAGCCTGGCAGCGGCACCGGCCGGGTCAGCAGGTCCACATAGAAATTGAAGAAGTTCTGGTTGTCGAAGCGTTTGACGATGGTCATCTTCTGCAAGCCAGCCGGCGGTGAGCTCGCATAGCCGGTAGCTTTGCCGTCATTTGCGCCGAAACTCGTATCCACGTCCACCCACTCGTCCACGGTCTGGGTCGCAAACGAAGGATGCATCAGGTACCCGAGTGTCAGTGTGTCCCATATGTTCGTGGTGTAGTTCGGGTTCGTCTCGAAGCCGTTCTTGCCGTCGAAACCGTAGCCATTCAATGTCTTGAACAATTGAGTAATGATGGTCTGCTTCGTTGGATCATGTGCGATACGGTCGTAAAGCGCCTTATCCATTTTCACGGTGTCTGTCACGTCGAGCGGCACGACGACCTGCTTCACCGGCAGACGCAGCACCTCTTTCGCTGCTTGCGGATCGAACCACCAGTTGAATTCCGCCGTTGATGTCGTATTGCCCGGCACGTCGATCGCGCCTCCCATATAGATGATCTGCTTGATCAACGGCACGATCTCGGGATGCTGACGCGCGGCGAGCGCGATATTGGTCAATGGTCCGATTGCAAGAATCGTCACCTCGCCGGGATTCTGCTTCACTGAATCGACGATGAAATCCACCGCGCTTTTGCTCTGCACCTTGGTGTGCGTCGCGAAGCCGTCGGGCGGTGCCACGAGGTCGCTATCCGACTTCGGCTCGGGCGTGCCCCAAGCGCCGAGATAGCCGTCGCCGCCGGGGAACTGCGCCATTTCTGCCTGGATCGTGGCGAAGTCATGCGACAGCGCATAGTTTGCGCCCGCATAGACGCCGATCTGCTTTTCAACGCCGAGCCGCTCGACGGATTTCAATGCATCCGCCACGCCCTGCTTCAACCATTGATTACCCGACACTACGGTAATGCCGAGTACTTTCAGCGATCCCTGCGCCTGTAATTGCGCCGCCATGACGCCGAGCTGGCCGTCGTCGCTCAACGTGTTGTAGTCGCTGTCGATAATGACCTTGGGGGGATTGGAGGGATTCAGTTCGCTGCCGCCGCATGCCGCAATGACCAGAGCAGTCACGACGCTTGCTACATAGCTCAATGCCACGAAAAACCGCTTCATTGATGTCTCCTGTTCTATCGCATCGGTGTGCGACTAGGGAGAGTCATCATAGACTTAAAGACGCCGAAATCAAACCGTAGTATCGACGAGGCTCGCGGATAACGCGAACCTCGCCAAGACCTCTCGAACAGAGAACTCGTATGGCAAAGAGTCAGGGCTGACGCGCTTGCTGCGCAGAGCCTGGACATGCGGGGTCTTTGCCCCAATGACCGTCGCACACGCGCCAGCGGCACAACTGGTCTTCGAAAAAGCCACGCTGTCCGCACTCTTTTACGCGCTCGGCAAGCTTTGCATTGCCCGGCGCCGCCGAGGTAGGCACCTTGGCGGCCGAACTACTGCCGCCCGCCTTGCTGTCCGCCGGTTTGGTCCGTGCAACGAGCGCGGCCAATAGATCGGCGTCCGAATCATCTTTCGACGTCGCACCCGGCTTCGCTTTCTTCGTCTGCGTGGCGGCGATCGTCGTGCCCGAACGATGGTTGCCTGCGCTTGCCGTTACGGTTTCCTTCTTGCCGTGCGCCGCGGCCTCGTGCTTGCTCCTGCTCGCAACGGCCGTTGAACTCTTGTCGTGCTTCGCCGCCGACGCAACCGCTGGTGCCGTTGCCGACGCGCCTGAGACCGGTGCGACCGCAGCAACCGAGGTCGAAGCGCCGCTCGGCACCGCGCCGTCAGCAAGCGCCCGCGACAAGCGGTTGTCCGCGAGACCCGCGGACGCCGATGCAGAAGAAGCCGCGGCTTTGCTGTCGCTGTCATCGGCGATGATCGTCGCCGCTTGCGACGATGCCGGCGCGGGCGCTTGCGCATTCGCGGCGAGCTGAACGGTTGCGCTCGCAACGGAGGCCGGTACGGCGGCCCTGGCGACGTTGGCTCCACTCGCGGGCAGGGCGCCGGCGACCGGCTCCGCAGGCGCACGTTGTTGCATGTGCCACGCGCCCCATCCCCCCGCGGCGATTACAAGCAGGGCGACCAGCGCAAGAGGCGTTCTTGACCGGCGTGGTTTATCGTTAGGCGGCGCGACGCGGCCTTCCAGATTCGCAAGAATTCGCGAACCATTGCCATCTGCGCCTTTAGCCTTATCGGATAACAGGCTAGGCGGGGCTTTGGAATTTGAATTTTCCGGCGCACTCATTCACTGTCTCATTGAATCCTGGATTATTTCGCCGTGATAATACTGCTCCGGCTCCTCTCCGAGCAGGCCTGATTCTAAGAGCAAGCATTACAAAATACAATTGTTTCCAATTTCCGGGGTCGCCATTGATTGCCGTAGTACTTCTTGCCTATTTCGCCATCGCGGTTGTGATCGCCGCAATGCTGCTTTTACCGGCAGTCCGGGCTTCTCTATTAGACGCTGCACTGACCATTCATGGGCGCGTTATGCGCGGGGCATCGCGTAGCGCATCCGTCGCGCGCGGCCAATTAGCACGCTCGGCAAGAATTTCGCAATCCACTGCGGTGGATATGAAGAAATTACTGGCGCGTCGGCGCTTGCTGATTTTTACCACCACAGGTATTCTTGCGACGCCGCCATTGGTGGCATTGGCATTACGCGGCCGGCAGTTATTCCAATTCGACGAAACAGCACGGGTACCCGACGAGAAAATTGCCGCCTTACTAAACGGCGAACAGCTCGTACCCCCGCCACCGCTGCCGCCGGAGGTGTTTGCCACGCGTGAAGTCGAGCAGATCCGGCCCGCGCTGAAAGATGCGAGCCGCGACTGGAATCTGCTCGATGCCGATTTCAGAACGCGTTTATTGCTCGTCTACAAAATCATGCACGAGCAGCACGGGTACGAAATGGCTTTGCTTGAAGGTTATCGCAGTCCGGAGCGGCAAAACCGGCTCGCGCAAATGGGGAGCAACGTCACCAATGCCGCTGCGTTTCAAAGCTATCACCAATACGGTCTTGCGGCGGACAATGCGTTTCTACGCGACGGCAAGCTCGTCATTTCAGAAAAAGATCCCTGGGCGATGCGAGGCTATCAGTTATATGGGCAAACAGCCGAACAGGTCGGCCTGACATGGGGTGGCCGCTGGAAAATGATGGATCTCGGGCACGTTGAATATCACAAACCCGGCTTCGTCCTCGGACGGGGTCATTAAGGCGTAACGGGTACAAGAGGCTGGAAAATGGGGCGTTCAATCATTATTTATGGCAAAAAGCGGCAGTGCAAACCGCAATCGGCCATACGACGGTGCATTCATCAGGCCGCTATTTGCAAGCACCGCACTCACGCATTTAACAATTCACCCATTTTCATGTTTGTCCCGAACCCGCTTTCGTTTTCTTTCGCTTCGGTTTCAAACGCTGCACTCGCGTGATGCCGTTTGCCACAGCACGCGCCACAACACCAATCATCAAGACCTGAACGGCTTATGCGACGCATTCTCAACGTGTTGACCCATCCACGCACGCTCTCGATCATCGGCCTGCTCGCGCTCGCTGCTGTGTTGTTCGTCGGCGCCGATACATTGCAGATCGATCTGATGTGGCCGGCCATCGCACTCGGCGTGGTCATCGCGCTATGGCTGCTCGTGTGGGCGGTGCGCCGCCTGCGCGCGCGGCGCGCGAACCGCAAACTCGGCGAGATGCTGGAACAGCAGGCCGAGAAACAGAGCACAGAGGCCGGTCCTGCGCCCACGCCCGCCCGTCAGGCGGAACTCGACGTGCTGCGCACGCGCCTCGTCGATGCAGTCAAGACCATCAAGACCTCGAAGATCGGTCAGGTCTCGGGCGGCTCCGCACTGTACGAGTTGCCGTGGTACATCGTGATCGGCAACCCCGCCGCCGGCAAGAGCAGCGCCGTGTTGAACTCAGGCTTGCAGTTTCCCTTCGCCGACAAGAACAACGCGGTAATTCACGGCATTGGCGGCACGCGCAACTGCGACTGGTTCTTCACGACCGAAGGCATTCTGCTGGATACGGCCGGCCGTTACTCAGTGCATGAAGAAGACCGCACCGAATGGCTCGGCTTTCTTGGCCTGCTCAAACGCTTTCGGCCGAAAGCACCGATCAACGGGATCATCGTGACGGCGAGCATTGCGGAGCTCACCAGCAGCAAGCCGGAATTTGCAATCAATCTCGCGAAGAACCTGCGCCAGCGTGTGCAGGAATTGACCGAGAAGCTCGAAGTTTTCGCGCCTGTCTACGTGATGTTCACGAAGGCAGACCTGATTACGGGCTTCACCGAATTCTTCAGCGGCAGCGACCGTCATGAATACGACCGCGTGTGGGGCGCCACCCTGCCCTACGAACCGGACGAGAAGCGCGACGTGGTGGGGCTTTTCGACGAGCACTTCGAAGAACTGTACGACGGCCTGAAAGAAATCAGCGTCGCGCAAATGTCAATCAATCGCGGCAATAAGCTCTCGCCCGGTCAACTGAGCTTTCCACTGGAATTCTCGACGATCAAGCCGGCACTGCGTGCGTTCCTTGCCACGCTCTTTGAAACGAACCCGTTCCAGTACAAGCCGATCTTCCGCGGCTTTTATTTCACGAGTGCATTGCAGGAAGGCGAAACCAATAGCTCCGCAGCCACGCGCATCGCCAACCGCTTCGGCCTGAGCGCCGACAGCCTGCCGAAGCCGCATAGCGCATTCTCGAAGAACGGCTTCTTTCTGCGCGATCTTTTTTCGAAAGTAATTTTCGCAGACCGGCAAACGGTCAAGCAGTTTGCAAGCCCCGCGAAAACGCGCATGCGCTATGCAACGTTCTTCGGCTTCGTCGCCGCGCTGGCGCTCGCACTCGGCGGCTGGACCTGGTCGACCATCGGCAATCAGCAACTCGCCGAGAACGTGAAAGCCGACCTCGACAACGTGGTGCGCCTGCAGCAGAACCGCAACGATCTGCAATCGCGCCTGCAGGCCATGGACGTTCTCGAAGACCGTATCGACCAGTTGGAACAGTTCCGCCGCGACAAGCCGCTCGCCGTTTCATTCGGTCTGTACCAGGGCGACCGTCTCGAAGAACGCCTGCTTACCGAGTACTACAACGGCGTGCGCCAGATCCTTCTCGATCCGGTTTCGCAGAACCTCGCGTCGTTCCTGAAGGAGGTCAACGCGCATCCCGATCAGCTTGCGCCGCTCAACCGCACGCCCGATGCGGCCGCCATTCCCGTCTCGGCTCACACGGCCATGGCGGCGAACAGCCAGGGCGGGCTTTATAGCGACGCATCGCCAACCAACGTCGAAGACGCGTACAACGCGCTCAAGACGTATCTGATGCTAAGTGACAAACGTCACGTGGAAACGGCTCATCTGACCGACCAGGTTGCGCGTTTCTGGCGCGGCTGGCTCGAAACGAATCGCGGCAACATGCCGCGTGACGAGATGATCCGCAGCGCGGAGCGCATGATCACGTTCTACCTGTCACGCGTATCCGACGACGACTGGCCGATGATCGACCAGAACCTCGGCCTCGTTGACCAGACGCGCGAAAACCTGCGCCGCGTGGTGCGCGGCATGCCGGCTCGTCAGCGTGTCTACGAAGAGATCAAGGCGCGCGCGTCGACCCGTTTCGCGCCAATGACCATCGCGCGCATCGTCGGCGAAAACAACACGGCGCTCGTGGCGGGCAGCTACGCGATCCCCGGCACGTTCACGCGTGAAGCGTGGTTCCAGTACGTGCAGCCTGCAATCCGCGACGCCGCGACGAAAGAACTGCAAGCGAAAGACTGGGTGCTCAACACCTCCGCTCATGACGACCTCACGCTCGAAGGCAGCCCTGAGCAGATTCAGAAAGCACTCGTCACGATGTACAAGACCGAGTACGCAATGCACTGGCAGAAGTTAATGCAAGGTATTGCTGTGCAGAGCTTCGGCAGTTTCGGACAAGCGGTGGACGCAATGAACCGTCTCGGCGATCCGCAGGATTCGCCCATTCGCAAAGTACTCGAAACTGCTTACGACCAGACCTCGTGGGATAACCCGTCGCTTTTCAACGCGAACCTGAAACGCGCGCAAAGCGGCGTGACGAGCTGGTTCAAACAATGGTTCGCACGCGCGCCGACCGGTCAATTGAACGCGAACATCGACATCAACGGTAATCCAGTGGAATTGCCGATGGGCCCGATCGGCCAGGCGTTCTCCGCGCTCGGCCGCATTGTCGTGACGGGCGACAACGGCTCGATGCTCAAGGGCTACATGGACACGCTGTCGAAGGTCCGTACGCGCTTTAACGTCATCAAGAATCAGGGCGATCCCGGGCCGGGCGCGCGCCAGCTCATGCAGCAGACGCTCGACGGCAGCGGCTCCGAGTTGGCCGATTCGCTCAAGTATGTCGACGAGCAGATGTTGACGGGTCTCACCGACTCACAACGCAAGGCGTTGCGGCCGCTGCTGGTGCGTCCGCTGATGGCCGCGTATGCCGTGGTGATTCAGCCCGCGAGCGTCGAAGTGAACAAGGTGTGGAATGCGCAGGTGTATCAGACGTTCCAGAATTCGCTGGCGAACAAGTATCCGTTTGCCGGCGATGCGAAGGTCGAAGCCGGCGCGGGTGAGATTGCGCAGGTATTCGGACCCGACGGTTCGATTGCGAAGTTCGTCGGCACCACGCTCGGGCCGCTCGCGGTGCGCCGCGGCGACACGCTCACCGCCCGCACATGGGGCGACATGGGCCTCGCGCTCACGCCCGACTTCACCAACGGCTTCGCGCGTTGGGTCGCGCCGCTCGCCGGCGGCGCAGCGGGTGCGTCGGCGGGCCAAAGCTCGGCCGAGCCGCAGACGGTGTTCCAGATTCTGCCGCAGCCGAGCAGCGGAACGACCGAGTACACGCTCGCGATCGACGGTCAGCAGATGCGCTACCGCAACACGCCGCCGCAGTGGACCAACTTCGTGTGGCCGAATCCGTCGGGCTCGCCAGGCGCTACGCTGAACGCGACGACCTTCGACGGTCGCACGCTGCAGCTCGTCAACGAGCCGGGCCGCTACGGTCTTGAGAAGCTGATCAACTCGGCGCAACGAAAGCGCCGCCCGGATGGGACCTTCGACCTGTCGTGGACCCAAGGCAATGTGACGGTGGCGGTGAGCATGCGGATCATCAGCACGTCGCAAGCATCGGGCAGCAGCAGCGACGCGCCACAACAGCAGAGCCTGCGCGGTTTGCGCCTGCCGTCGTCGGTAGCGGACGTGAGTGCGGCGGCCAACTCGGTCACCGCTACGGCCACGAATACGGCGGCGCCCGCATCGCCGGCAGCGCGGCCGGCCACGGCCGCCACTGCGGTTTCGAACACAGGGAGTGCGCAATGACGCAGACCGTGCAGGCGCAGATCGCGTACTTCGGCAAGATTCCGTCGCGTGGGGACTTCGTAAAAAGCGCGCATAACCCGCAGTTGCTCGCCACGCTCGACCGCTGGATCGCCGAGGCAATGGAATTGCTCACTGACGATCCGCGCTGGAAGATCGTCTATGAAAATGCGAAGCCCATGCACTTCGCGTTCCTCGGTTCGCGCAGCAAGCTCGCCATTGCGGGCCATATGGTGGCGAGTCACGATCAGTCGTCGCGCCGCTTTCCGTTTCTTGCGGCAACCGCGCTCGAAGTCGAAAAGCCGCTCACGTTCCTCGCGCACAGCCCGCTCGCTTTCGCGCGTTTGTGGTCGCGCGTGTCGGCGCAGATGAAGCCTTTGCTTGGCGCAAGCGAGCCGGCCGGCGCATTGCAGGCGCTGGGCGAAACGCAGGTGCCGATCGAGATCGGCGGCGGTCCGGGCAATCCGCATGACGGCACCTTCAACGACTTTGTCGAGCACCAGACGCTCGCCGGGCTCGAACAGATGTTGCTGGCAAGCGGCCATCCGGTGCGCTTGCGCGGCGCGATGCTCGCGCTCGGTTCTCTGCTGCGCCCCGTGATGCAAAGCGGCTCGTCGCATCTGGAACGCGGACTCACGCTGCCGCTGCCTAACGATCCGTTCTATCGCAGTCTCGTTGCGGCATTCTGGCTCGAACTGATCGCGCCGTTCGTCGCGCAGGCGGATTTCGAACTGGCGATCTTCATCGGCACGATCGCAGAGCGCGAGCGGCTCATTGTCGGCTTTAACGGCGCGTCGGCGAAAACGCTGCATAGCGTGGTCGATCCGCAAGCCTATGCAGCACATAACATCGATATCGACGATCCCGAGTGGATCGACGAACACGCACAAAACGATCATGGCATCAGCAAGCTTGTCAGCTACCTCGACCAACCGCAACTGTCCTTGCGCGTCAGCATCGACACGTTCCGCGAAGCCTTCACGGGAGCGTAATGCAATGCTGAACTCACGCACCAGGATCGCCGTGCTACTCGCGGGCTTGATGTTCAACGCTTCGGCGCACGCCGACAACGACGGCCCTGCCCGCGTCACACCGGTCGACAACAGCGGCATTTCGATTCGCACCACGACACTGCCCGCGCCTTCGGCCAACCCCTCAGCTACTGCGGGCAATGTGGGGCCCGCGGTGAACACTGCCGGCCTCGCGAGCGGCACGACCGGTGCGGGCACCGGTGCCGTCACGGCATCGCCGCCGCCCGCTAACGCGGCGCCGGGCCAGGTCGTGGTGGGCGGCAAAGTACCGGACGAAGCGACCAAGGCGGCCGTGCTCGCACGTTTGCGGGAGACGTATGGTGCAGCCAGCGTGGTCGATCAGATTGAAGTCGCAGACGTTGCGACGCCGCCTAACTGGTCCGCCAACGTGCAAAAGCTGATCGGCCCGCAACTGAAGCAGATCAGCAAGGGCCAATTGAAAATCGACGGCACGCAGATCGACGTAAAGGGAGAAGTACGCAACGAGTCGCAGCGTCAGCAACTTGCGAGCGATATGGCAAACGCGCTGAATCCGACCTATACGATCAAGAACGGTCTGCGCGTCAGTGCATCCGAGCAGGGCCTGCTGGACCAGACGCTCGCGAATCGTACGATCGAATTCGAGACCGGCAGCGCGACGCTCACGCCGCAAGGCCGCGCCATTCTCGATCAGATGGCTGCTGCGATGCTGAAGATGACCACGAAGACGGTGGCGATTATCGGTCACACCGACAACTCGGGTAACCGAACCTCGAATATCGCTTTGAGCCAGGCACGCGCCGATGCCGTGAAGGGCTACCTCGTCGCGAAGGGCATTCCGCCGCAACAGATGAGCACGACCGGCGTCGGACCCGATCAGCCGATTGCATCGAACGATAGCGCCGATGGGCGCGCACGTAATCGCCGAATCGAGTTTCGCGCGGGTTCCTGAGCGGACCAACGCGTCAGCATGTGAACTGCTCGCGCAAAAAAACCTGGCTCGGTCAAGCGACTCGAAGCCAGGTTTTTTCGTTTTGGCGCGGACCTCTAGCCGTTTTCTTCCGGCTTTACGCCGAGCAACTCGCGAATATGCGCGAGCGATCCGTCGTCTTTCACCACGGTCGAAAGCCACTGATGCAACGGCATGTCCGCAGCCTCGGCGGCCTTGTCGGCGAAGTAAGCCGCGGGATTATGCGGCTCCGTAGTGCGAAAGAACCGGGCCACCGCGCGCAACTGCGCGACGGCTTGCGCGCGGCTCTGGATTCCTGCGATTGCGTGGGTCGGCGGCGTCGTCAACACGGGCTCCTCGCGTTGCGGTGAAGTTTTGAAGGTGGGTTCGGCCCGTTCCAGTTCGTGATGCGTCGGCGCACTCGATCTGTCGACAGACGTCGGTTGCGCATCTGCATTCACGCCCAGTTCGCGCGCAAAACGTTCGGCCAGACGATAAACGCTTTCATATGCGTCTTTCGCCTGACGGAAGCTCGGTGCCGAGTCAGCGGCGCGACGGTCCAGTTCCTGTTCGAGTGCGAGCATTGCCGCTTCGAACGCCTTGAGTTCGGCCAGCAGCGTTGAGTAAAAGGCGGGCGGCGTCGCGCGTTTCGATGCGTCGATCTGCTCGATCGACGGCTTGCCGCGCGCAATGTCGTCGGCATGATCGGGATCGCGCTTCACAGCTTGCGCAACGTGTGTCGCCACGTCCCAATCGATCGTGCTGTACAGGTTGCCTTGCGACGACGTAAGCGGCATGGCACGCAGCAGATCGCCAGTGCGACCGACAAGCCATGCAACGTTGCCGAGTCGATATTCGGTGTCGTCGCCTTCCGGCAGCGGATGGACTGTGTCCCAAAACTTCTCGCACAACCCCGCCAGCAGCGTATAACCCTGCGTGAGTCCGCTCACGCCTTCTTCTATGGCAAGCGCTTCCGTGAGCCACACAGCGAGCCGCAAGTCTTTGGTCTGCGTCTGCAGCAAAGCGCTCGATCGCTCGATAACGAACGGCCAGTCGGCTTCCTTGATCTCGGTGATCCATTCGCCTTGATCGAGCGATGGATCTTCGAAACGCCGGGCGTGCTGGATCGCATCGAAGTCGGCGGAGAACAGCAGATCTTCGCCACAGGGCGCGGCTTCGCTGATTGGAGCGAGCAACGTGTTCAGATTGGTCGGCATGGCACAGAGCTATCAGAATGCATTTGTGAAATTGCTTAGGCGACGGCGTATTCGAACTCGCCAGCCTCGCTTGCGCGCACCGAAATACGTTGAATCGCCACGCCGTTGGCTATGCGCTCCAACACGTGTTGTGCAACTTCGGGCAACAGCGTGCCGTTCAGAATATGGTCGACGTTGCGCGCACCGGAATCCACTTCGGTGCAGCGCGCGAGGACCGCATCGACGAGAGACTCGTCCCACTCGAACACCGCCTTGTGATTCGATTCTATGCGGCGGCGAATCCGCTCCAGCTTCAACGCGATGATCTCGGCAAGCACGTCGTCGGAAATCGGATAATAGGGCACTACTTTCATGCGCCCGAGAAAAGCCGGTTTGAATGCTTTGTATAGTTGCGGGCGCAAGGTTTCTGCAAGTGCATCGGCGTCAGGCAATTCCTCGGCGGTTTTGTTCAGGCACGCCTGCATGACCGCTTGCGAACCGACATTCGACGTGAGAATGATCAGCGTATTGCGGAAATCGATCTCGCGGCCTTCAGCGTCATCCATCGTGCCCTTGTCGAACACCTGAAAGAACATTTCGAGCACATCGGGATGGGCCTTTTCGACTTCATCGAGCAATACGACCGAATACGGGTTGCGGCGCACCGCTTCTGTCAGCACACCGCCTTCGCCATAGCCGACGTAGCCCGGCGGCGATCCTTTGAGGCCAGACACGCTATGCGCTTCCTGGTACTCGCTCATGTTGATGGTCACCATCTTGCGCTCGCCGCCATACAGCACATCGGCAAGTGCGAGTGCCGTCTCGGTCTTGCCGACGCCCGACGGTCCGACGAACATGAACACACCACGCGGTTTGTTCGGATCTTCGAGGTTCGCGCTTGCCGTGCGTACTCGTTGCGCGATGGCTTCGAGTGCATGATCCTGTCCGATCACCCGCGCGCCAAGTAATGGCTGCAGGTTGAGCACAGTCTGGATTTCGTCCTTGACCATGCGGCCGAGCGGAATGCCTGTCCACGACGCGACGATTTCCGCTACGACGTGACCGTCCACCTGCAACGGCACCATGGGCTGACCGCCCTGCAACGCATGCAATTCGGCGACGCGAACCGCGAGCGTTTCGCGCGCCTGTTGCGCCTTCGCCGCTTGCTCCGCGTCCGCGCTACTCACCCGCGCGGCGTCGATCTCCGCCCGCAAGCCGACGATCTCGCTCATCAATGCGCGCTCCCTGTCGTAGCGCGCCTCGTCTTCGGCGAGATCCTTCAGGTCTTCTTCGCGCAGTTCGCGCAACTGCGCGAGCCGTTCGTCGTGAAGCGCCCCGCTCGCCACTTCGCGCTCCAGCGCCGCAATTTCCGCGTCGATACGCTCGAGGCGCTTCTTCGTGTCGTCGATGGCGGCCGGTGTCGAACTGTGCGCGAGCGCGACTTTCGCGCATGCGGTGTCAAGCACGCTGATCGCCTTATCCGGCAGTTGCCGGCCGCTAATGTACCGATGCGAGAGGCGCACTGCTTCGGTAATCGCGTCGTCGAGCACCCGCACGTTGAAGTGCTTTTCCATCAGCGACGCCATGCCGCGCAACATCGCTGCCGCCAGCGTTTCGCTCGGCTCTTCGATCTTCACGACCTGGAAACGGCGTGCCAGTGCTGCGTCTTTCTCGAAGTACTTCTTGTACTCGCTCCAGGTGGTCGCAGCGATTGTGCGTAATTCGCCGCGCGCCAATGCCGGCTTCAGCAGATTCGCCGCATCGTTCTGGCCAGCCTGCCCGCCCGCGCCGATGATCGTATGCGCCTCGTCGATGAACAGGATGATCGGATGCGGGCTCTTCTTGACCTCGTCAATCACGTTCTTCAGGCGGTTCTCGAATTCGCCCTTCACGCTGGCGCCTGCTTGCAGGAGGCCCATGTCCAGTACATGCAGCGCCACGCCTTTCAGCGGCGCGGGCACGTCGTCTGCCGCAATGCGAAGCGCGAGCCCTTCGACCACCGCAGTTTTACCGACACCCGCCTCGCCTGTCATGATCGGATTGTTCTGCCGACGCCGCATCAGTATGTCGATGGTCTGGCGAATTTCGCCTTCGCGGCCGATCACCGGATCGATCTTGCCTTCACGCGCTCGCTGCGTGAGGTTGCTGGTGTAGGTATCCAGTGCCGGCGTCTTCGACGGTGCGCCCACCGCCGCGTCGGCTCTCGCTGAATCGCTCGCGCTTTCGTCCGGACTCTGCGCCGCATCGCTGCGCTCGACTTCGCGAGAGCCTGCAGTCAACTCGTCGAACTTATGCTTCAGATCCGTCACACGCACATCGCCCAGCAATGGCGACATCCGCTCGGCGAATTGTGCGAGATCGGGTGCGCTCAGCAACGCGAGCAGCAAATGCCCTGAACGGATGCGCCCAATCTGCGAGTCGAGCGACGCAATCAGCCATGCCTGTTCGAGCAAATCGATCAGCTGTTTCGAGAACACCGGCGTACGCGTATTGCCTGTTTTCAGGCGCTGCAACTCACGCTCGATATCCGCGCGCAACGCATGCGGATCGATCCTGCTTGCGCGCAGCACCAGCGCAACATCGCTTGCCGGTTCATCGAGCAGCGCAAGCAGCAGATGTTCGAGGTCCACCTCGTAATGACCGCGTGCAAGACAGTTGTTCGCCGCCAGCAACGCTGCTTGCCGGCAAGTCGGATTCAGTTTCGCGATCAGGGTATTGAGGGACGTGCTCATGTCGTGCGATCCGGTCAGGTTCTATCGTTATGGTCAGTGAATCACGTGCAGTTCGTAACGCGCATCCATGCGGTCGCGCTCGGCGTCGCGTGTACAGAGAAACGCGTCCCAACCGAGGCGTGCGCCCTTACTGAGAAGCGTCGGGCCCACGGCCTCGCGGCGCAGCACTAGCGCCACTTCGTATTCGAGCGTGATGCCCGCCAGCAGCGTAAGCATGCGTTCCAGCGCAACGGCGCGGTCCGCACCGGGCAGAAACGCCTCGTAGTCAGCTTTGTCGAGCGGTCCGATCACGAGCCGCGCGCGCATGTCGCGCTGCCAGACGCGCTCCCCCGCGAGCGCAGTCGCGCCAAGTGTTGCGTTGACGCTGCCGAGCAGCGTCAACTGATCGCGCGGCACGTCATACCATTTGCCGACGAACTGCTCGACACGCACCGGCACCTTGAAGTATTCGGACAACGTGCGTTGCAAATACGCTGCCGACACTGGCCTGTGCCGCGCGGGCAGCGCATAGCCGGCAATCGCTTCGTCGAATAGCGCGCCCTCGCCAGTTTGCAGACTGGTGCGGGTGTCGTTGTCCGCAACGCCCGCGAGAGCAAGCAACAACGGCAAGTAGCGTTCGTCGCGATCCAGTTCGTAATGGAACGGCAAGCGGTACTTCTTCCACGCCGCGTAAAAAAGCGCGGTGGCGCGATTGGAAAACACATCGAAAAATTCGCGCGCGGCGCGGTCGCGCTTGATCTGTTCACGGGCGATGATCTGCTCGGTGTAATGCAGCGGCAACGCGCCCTGCCCGCCGAGCAAGCCGAAAAATGCCGGCGTGATGTCCACTTTTTCGAGCGAGCCGTCTTCGAGCGCGGCCGTACGCTGAGCCTTTTCCTTTAGCGCAGTGCCTTCGTCGTCGTACGATTGCGCACCGTGGATCTCGCTCGGCGGGAAAGACATGGAGAGCGAATTGCGAAAGGCAATGCGCTGCGCGACGATATCGCCGGAACGTCCGGTGTCAGACGGCGATTGTTGTGCGAACCACTTTTCGAACAGCCGCACCGCCTGAAAAAATTCAAAGCGATGTGGTTCGTCGAGAAGCTGCTCGACTACGCCAGGATCGATTCGCCGCTGCGCGGTTTGCATCGCAAGATCTCCTCGCCAGTGCGCTTCGACACGACGACCAGTTGCACAAAGCTGTTCAGATGCACATACAGCCCAAAGAATGTGTCGATCACGCGCACGAAAGACGCGAGACTCGTGCCGACAAAATGCTCTTCGTCGATGGTCAAGCGAATCTCAATGCCGCGCACGAACGTCGCGAACGGTTTGCCGGGCAGCCATTGCACGGCCGCGCGCTGCTCGATCCCGACAAGACCGTCGATATGCCGCGCCGACACCGCCGTGCGCCGCAAATCGTAGAGCACCAGCATTTCCTTCAGCGCGGAAAGCCCGCTATTCGCGAGCGACACATGGTTCAGCGCGAGATGCGAAATGAGCCGCCAATGCGCGGCCCGGCCGCGTTCGAAACGCACACTCGGCGCGGGCCGGCGCAACATCGTAATGCTGCCCGTCAGCGACCCGCCTTCGAGAAAGAGATCGCCGCCTTCGAGACCCACGGCGAGGCCCGCTGGCAAGTCGCGGTTCGTACAGGTCAGATCGAGACTCAACGTGTCGGTTTGCGGCGCCGCCGGTTCAAAGTCGATATCGACAATCGAGATCTCGGTCTCGTAGCCTGGGCTCTTTTGCGCGACCCAGTCGTTGCGGCGCGCGAACCAGTAGTGTCCGGCGCGTGCGGCCTCGCCGTGATGCAGCGAATAGAACGGCCTGAATTCGGTGACCGATTCCTGATGCGCCTGTTGCCTGACGAGCTTGACCGAATCGATCGAATAAACCTCGTAGGCAAATGCGCGGCGCGCTTCAGCAATCACCGGGTACGAGACCGCCTGATGGGTCACGCGAATCGGTTCGCCGTGCTGTTCGAACAGATTCACCACCGGCGTGCAGAAGAGACGGAAATGATGCGCCGACAAAGCGTCGAGAAGCCTGGCGACATGCGAATCGCTGCGCACTTCTTTCAGCACGACGTGCAGTGTCAGGCGTTGGCAGCGCCCTGTCGCGCGCGTCATTGCGGTCAGATCGAAGTCGGCGAAATTGAATTTTTCCGGGAATGCAAAGTACTCGGTGAGGAGCCGATAAGCCGGATGGGACCTGGCCGGATAGTCGATCAGCGCGTCTTGCTCGTCAAAGCCTGCCTGCACGAGCGGCGATGCACGCAGTTGCGTCCATACGCCGCGCCGGTCGGCTTCGACATATGTGGCCATAGCATTGACGAACAGGCAGTCGGCGAGCGCCGCAATGAACGACTGCTCGCCGTGCAGATGCGCGCGCAACGTATCCACCTTCAACGCGGACAGATCGAGTTGCGCGGCGGTGGATTCGAAGGTGATCGAAACGATTGCGGTCGCATTGCCGGGTAGCACGGTCGCGCTGGGCGCCATTGCGACTGACGTGTACTTCGCCTCCGAGATACGAACCGGTGCGAGCGTGACGTCGTACGCGGTCCGGAAACGGCATTGCACGCCGCGAATGGGCCGCGACTTCAGCTCAGTACCGCGTTCGATCGTGACCGGTTCCGTCAGATGACTCAATGCGGCGGAGTTGCCCAATTGCGCAATCGAACACGACGGAAATGGCCGCAGATAATGCGGATACAGCACTTCCAGCAGCGCTTCGGTGAACTCGGGGTAGTCGTCGTCGAGCTTCTTGTTGATGCGTGCGCCGAGCAGCGCGAACGACTCGATCATTCGCTCGACATGCGGGTCCTCGCAGTGCTCGCCCGACATGGCAAGACGCGCGGCGATCTTCGGGTAGCGCTCCGCGAAGTCGCGTGAATAGCGCCGCAAAAATGACAACTCGCGCTCGTAATACGGCAGCAATTCTTCCATCGATCTAATCCCCGGACCCGAACCCTCTCCGCTTCACTACTGCCACCGGTGCGCGTGGCGGCGGCGGGGAAGCGGCATTGAAGCCAAGCGGTATCAAGCTAAAAACAGCGTCTACAATTTTGCGCGTGCGCGCGTCACCGAGTATTGCAATGTGGACGGCTGCAACATCGCGTCGAAACTCACCGGTTCTTCTGCCGGATGAACGACCAGCAGCGCCTGAATTGCGAAATTCAGCGCGTTGGTCGATTGTTCGTTCAGTTCGAGCGTGACCGATACCTGCTGCAAGCGCGGCTCATGCCGCGCAATTGCCTGTTGAATCGACTTGCAGATGAACGTGCGGTCGTAGTGACTCGCGAGGCTCAGTCCTGCGAAGTCGTTCAGGCCATACGTGAGCACGGAGCGCTGACATTCGGGCAAAGCCGCGAGCTCATGCTCGGTCAGCGCGATGCGCGTGTTCAGTATCGCTTCGACATCTCGCGCGACAGTGCCCTTTAACTCCTCCAACGACAATTGCCGCATCGCCGGTGAAGCCGGCAGATGCGGTTCGTCGTCGAACAGCTTGTCGAGAAAGCTGGGTTCGAAGCGTTTCATCGGCGTCAGAAGAAGCGGTTAGATGCAGTGCGCACGCCATGCGCTGCAGCCCTTCCGGGCCGCGCGCGCCGCGTGCGCCCATGCATCAGACCGCGTACGTCTTGTCGTTCTTCGTCAGGCTCCACGCGCCCTGCGCGTTGCCGCCCTGGTTGCCACCGATCTTCTGCTGCGTGTACTTCCACTGCACGGCTGCGTACTTCAGCGAGAACTGTTCGGTAGGCAGACCTTCGCCAACGACGCTCGGCGTCACGCTCGAAATGATCACGTACTTCAGCTTTACTTCGAGGTACTTGATGCGATTGCCTTCGCCGTCCGAACGCATGAAATCGATGGTGACTTCGTCGAACGTCGTGCCGCCCGATGCGTGCTGATAGATCAGCGGGCTGACTACGTCGATGTCTTTCGTGAACTGCATGTCCGCGTGTTCGCAACGCTCAGACGTGTGGCCGCCCGCGGTCGAAGCCGTGGCCGAGCGCGGTTGCGTGATCGAGTGGCTCCACGAATCGATTTCGATCCAGCCAGCGTGATCTTTATCGGCAGACTCGCCTTTGATCGCCGGATTGCCGAATTTTAAATAGATGTCCTTCATAACTCATCGACTCCCCAAAGAGGTGGTTTTAACAGCTAACCCGGGCGGCCGGCCCGGGTTTTCTGACTTCGTTTATGAATTGGCCGGTTTCGGCAGATCGGCGACGAGCCGCAAGGAGATCGACAGTTCGTCGAGCTGGAAATGCGGGCGCAGGAAAGCAACCGAGCGATATGCGCCGGGCTTGCCCGGAATCTCCGAGACCTGGATGGATGCTTCGCGCAACGGGAACTGCGCCTTCTGTTCCTGGGTTGCGTTGTCATCCAGCAGCACGTACTGCGAGATCCAGCGATTGAGAAAGACCTCGACGTTCTGCGCCGATGCAAAGCTGCCGATCTTGTCGCGCATCATTGCCTTCAGGTAATGCGCAACGCGCGATACCGAGAAGATGTACTGCAATTGCGCGGACAGAACGGCATTCGCATTTGCGCTGTCGGTGCTGTATTTCTTGGGCTTTTGCACCGATTGCGCGGCGAAGAACGCGGCGTAGTCGGAGTTCTTGCAATGCACGAGCGGAATGAAACCCAGGTCGCTCAACTCTTTTTCCCGGCGATCGGTAATAGCGATTTCGGTCGGGCATTTGAGCGCGACTTCACCGTCGTCGGTCTTGAAGGTGTGAGTCGGCAGATCTTCCACCAGACCGCCGCCTTCCACGCCGCGAATGGCTGCACACCAGCCGAAATCGTCGAATGCAGCCGTGAGGCGCGCAGCGAATGCCCACGCAGCGTTGCACCACAAGTACTTGCTGTGATCGGTGCCGTCGACGTCTTCCACAAAGTTGAAGCCTTCCGCCGTGGCGCCGTCTTTCGGATTGAACGGCAGGCGGCCGAGAAAGCGCGGCAGCGTGAGGCCCACGTATCGCGAATCTTCGGAGTCGCGGAACGACTTCCACTTCGCGTATTCGACGGTGTCGAACACCTTGCCGAGGTCGCGCGGCTTGCCCAGATCGGCAAACGTTTCGAGGCCCAGCAATTCGGGCGACGCCGAAGCGATGAACGGCGCATGCGCGGCCGCCGCGACATGCGACATCTGCTCGATGAAATAGACGTCTTCGGGCTGACGCGTGACCTCGAAATCGCCGATGATCGCGCCGAACGGCGAGCCGCCGAATGTGCCGAACTCTTCTTCGTAGATCTTCTTGAAGAGCGCGCTTTGATCGAATTCGATCGCGGTCTTGAAGTCACGCACGAGATCGCGCTTGGGCGCATGCAGCGCCTTGATCTTGACCGTCGAGCCGGTGTTGCTCTCCTTGCACAGATAGTCCAGACCGCGCCAGGTGCTTTCCATGCGCTGGAATTCGGGTGCATGCATCACCGCGCTCAACTGCGCGGAAATGAGGCGGTCGAGTTCCGCAACGCGTGCGTCGATCGTTGCCGACAGGTTGTCGGAGACGACCACGGTGCCGTCGAGCACCTGATGCACGAGTTCGCCGATCAGGTCTTTCGCACGCGCATGTTCGGAATCGGACTTCGCCACGCGGCTTTTCTCGACGATCTCGTCGAGCAGCGTGGATTCCGGACCGCTTTGCGCAGTAGCGAGTTGGGCCGCTGCTGTTTGCTGGTTCATCTCACACCCCGTACTTATTCGCCTTGCTTGTCGTGGTCCGGCGCGCCGCCGTTCTGGTCCGCCGCATTGCCCTGATCTTTCGCCAGAGTTTGCAACTGCTGCGTGTTGTTGAGCACTTCGGAAAGCAGATCTTCGAGCTTGTCGTTGCCGGCGAGCTTGTTGCGCAGATCCGCGAGCTTCGAACGTGCTTCGAGCAGACGCCGCAACGGCTCGATTTGCGCGACCACTTCGTCCGGATTGAAATCGGCCATCGACTTGAAACGCAGATCTACGGCAAATTTGCCACCGGCTTCGCTCAGGCGGTTTTCCACCTGGAACGCAGCGCGCGGCTCGATCGCCTTCATCACGTCGTCGAAATTGTCGCGGTCGATATTGACGAACTTGCGATCGCGAAGCTTCGGCTGATCGACTTCGGATTGCCCCGCCAGATCGGCCACCACGCCGACGACGAACGGCAGCTCTTTCACCTCGATCGCATCGCCGCGCTCGACCTCATAGGTCAGCTGCACGCGGGGCGGCCGCACTTTTTGCAAGCGTTTTTGTATGCTTTCTTTCTTCGCCATCGTCGGCTCCCGAATGCTGATGGTGAGACGTGGAGATCAGCGCAGCGCGCTGAACGGATCTGACGCGCCGCCGCTTTGCGCGGCCTTTGCGGGCGCTGCGGGTGCCGCAGGGGCAGGCGCCGCCGGAGCCGCCGGCGTGGCGGCCGGAGCCGCAGCCGTGGTGCTCGCATCAGGCGCCTCTACTGTCTTGCTCTTCGCGACGCGGCGAATCACGCGCTTTTTCTTTGCAGTCGTCTTGTCGCTCGGGTCAGGCGGGAACAACGTGGCTTCACCCAGCGTGTCGCGCAACTGCTTGGCGAGCGCTTGCGCGTCCGACTTGGCGTCGCCCGCGAGCGACGCGTCCTGACGCAATTCACCGAGCGATTGAGTGGCGACGCGAAGACCTGCCACGGCCAGTACGCTCTTTGCCTGACGGTCGGTCTGGTCGCGCTGCAGCGCCTCTTGCGCGGCGACGATAGCCTGACCGTAATGACCTTGCGCAAACTGGATCTGCGCAATGCGCGACCACGGTTCTTCGCGCGTCGGATCTGATTTTGAAAGCTGCTGATAAAGCGCGATAGCACGATCCTGATCGCCGCCTTTCGCTACAGTATCTGCGTCCGCGAGCTGCTTATTAAAAGCCTCCGGTGTGGTCGCCGTGTTGTTGCCTTGTGTCGCGCAACCGGCGATCACGCCGCATGCCAACACTACCCCAGATAGTTTTACTAACAGACGGTCATTCATCGTTTTTCACCGACGTGCGATTTTTTAATTCAAGGAGAAACCGGAGTTTTGCTTTGCTTCAAGTGCGCGGGTATAGTACAGGCCAATTTTCGATAATTCAACTTTCATGTGAAGAAGCATTGCACGAAAAAAATACGCATGGATCTTTAAAACCAGGCACGCAGAAATTGTTTCCTGGCGCAATAGGGGCAGTCGGGTAAACGGGAAATTTTGCCACTCACCGGGCGCAAAGCCAATGTATGCGCGGCATTACATGCAAGCAGCATCGCGAGGCAGTAAACGGCAGAAAGCGGCATTAGTTGGTGAAGTTCTGCAGAAATTATTTTGTTATCGATGTTTAGACGGGGGACGGCGGCCAGCCGGTCGAAGTATATGAATTCGCGTCTTGTTCGCCATGCATCGCTATTGATTGCAAACGCCGCCTTGTGCGCCGCGCTAGGGGGTTGTGCCGCAGGCGTTACCGTGCTGGGAGCCGCTGCCAACGCGGCTTTGCAGGCGAGCGGCCTCGGCAAGCCTGATTTGCCGGACGCGCAAAAACCGCCGCGCAATGTCGGCCTCACGTTATATGCGGCGCCCAATCTGAATGCCGCGAATGACAAGCGGCCATTTGCGCTGGTGGTGCGGCTTTACACATTGAAAGATCCCACTTCATTCCAACAGGCGCCATTCGACGCATTTACCGATCCGGCAAAGGAAAAGACCATACTCGGCGGCGATCTGCTGGGCGTGCGTGAAGTGACGCTGATCCCAGGCCAACGTTACGTTGTTACCGAAAAGGTATCGCGTGAAGCGCAAGCCTTCGGTATCGTCGCTCTATTCCGCGATCCGGCCATGCAGCGTTGGAAATTCGCCTTCGACCCGGCGAAGTCGGAGAAATCCGGCATAATGATCGGCCTGCATAACTGCGCAATGACGGTGACCAACGGCACGGTGATCCCGCCAGAACAGGGATTGCCCGCGCAGCCGCTGAATATGCTTTCCGCTGTTAGCTGTGGTTAAAACCTGCCGCGAAAGATGCGGAGGCAGTGAGATTTAACATTTTCAAGAGAATTAACAATGCGGCGCCCGAATAGGCTTATTGCGGCCGCGCCGCACGCTGAACCCATATAACAGGTTTGAGATGAGTTATTCCGCAAAAGTGCTCTGGGGGGAAGGCCTGTTTCTGAGGCCGCAGCATTTTCAGCGTCAGGACGCCTATCACGAGGCGCGCCTGTTCGAGTCCATTCAGGCTATCCAGCCGTACAACTGGGGCGTGCGTTCGGCGCGTTTCGACCGTGATGCACTTGGCAGCAACGTGCTGCGTGTCAGCGAGCTTTCGCTGGTGTTCCCCGACGGCGCACTGTATTCGGCGCCGCAAGCGGACGACCTGCCGCCGCCCATCGCGTTGGACACGCTGCCCGACGGCATCAACGAATTTACGTTTTATCTCGCGCTGCATCCGTTGCGCGAGACGGGCGCCAATTATTCGCACGACAACAACGCGGGCTTCGTCGCGCGCTACGTCAGTGAGCAGACTCCCGTCGCCGATCATTTCACCGACGCGGCCGAAGCCGACATCACCTTCCTCAAGACGAGTGTCAAGTTGATCGCGCACAGCGAGCCGCGCGATCAACTGCTTTCGGTGCCGCTCGTGCGCGTGCGCCGCACAGCCACGTCGGGCTTTGAAATCGACGACAGCTTCGTGCCGCCGTGCCTCGCAATCGACGCTTCGCCGGTTCTGCATCAACGGCTGCGTCAGCTGATCGACGCGTTGCAGGCCAAGGTCAACGCGCTATACGGTTTTCACCGCGAACCGACCAAGAACATTATCGAGTTCCGTTCCGGCGACATTGCTTCGTTCTGGCTGCTGCACACGGCGAGCGCGGCGTTCGCGTCGCTCGCTCATCTGTATCAGCATTCGGCGCTGCATCCGGAGCGGCTGTTTCAGGAGTTGCTGCGCCTTGCCGGCCAGTTGATGACGTTTTCCAAGGGCTATGCGCTGTCCGATCTGCCGGCTTATCGTCACGACGATCCGGGCCCCGGCTTTGCCCGGCTCGATATGATCCTGCGCGATCTGCTGGAAACCGTGATCTCCACACGCTACTTCGCGATCGCGCTCGAAGAAGTGCGTCCGTCGTTCCATGCCGGGCGGCTGGACTCGGGCAAGATCGACGACAAGACGCTCTTCTATATTGCAGTATCCGCCGACATGCCCACCGCCGAACTGGTCGAAGCGGTACCGGCACGCTTCAAGGTCGGCGCGCCAGACGACGTCGACAAGCTCGTGCTCTCGGCCATGCCGGGCGTGCGGCTCGTCTATACGCCACAGGTGCCCCCTGCCATTCCGGTGCGGCCGGGCGCGTGCTATTTTTCCTTCGAGCCGCGCGGCGCACTGTATGAGCGCATGTTGCAGGCGCAATCCGCAATGATCTATGCGCCGTCGGGCATCAACGATCTTCAACTTGAACTGATCGCGGTTACATCATGAGCTACGCGCCTTCACTCTTCGGCGGCAGCACGCCTGCCGCGACGCCCGCCCCGGCGACCGAGCCGAGCTATCAGGTCCGTTCGCTACTCGACCTGCTGTACGACGGCTTCTTCATGCTGTTCCTGTTGAAGAACGGCCGCGAGCCTGGCGAAGCACACGAATTCAGCCAGCGCATTCAGCAGTTTCTCGGCGACTTCGAGCGCGGCGCGAAAAAGCTCAATGCCTCCGCCGAAGACGTCTACGCGTCGAAGTTTGCGTTCTGTGCGGCGATAGACGAGTCGGTGTTGTCGTCCACGTTCAAGATTCGCACGGAATGGGAGCGGCGGCCGCTTCAACTGGTGCTGTTCGGCGAGCAGCTCGCGGGCGAAAAATTCTTCCAGTATCTCGAGGAATGCCGCGCGCAAGGCGCGGCTCGTTTGCAATCGCTCGAAGTGTTCCACATGTGCCTGCTGCTCGGCTTTCAAGGCAAGTACTTGCTGGAAGGGCCGGAGAAGCTTGCGTATCTGACCGCGCGTATCGGTGACGAAATCGCGCACATGAAGGGTAAGCGTGCGCCGTTCGCACCGCATTGGCCGTTGCCCGATCAGGTCGCGCACCGTCTGAAGCGCGAAGTGCCGTTGTGGTCGATCGGCGCGGTGTTCGCGCTGGTCGGACTGCTCGCCTATCTCGGCCTGAACACGTATTTGCGCGATCAGACGTTGCGCACATTGGCGCCCTATTCGCAGGTGGTCAAGCTGGGGCCGCAATCGGCCACGCTGACGATTTCGTTGCCCTGAAGTCAGTTCGCTATTAGTAAAACGGCCCGCATTGGTTCAGCGGGCCGTTTTTCATCTTGCGACAGAAAAGACCGCTTACTGCGACTCCTCCGCCCACACCGCATTCTCGCGCGCCATCAGTGCCGTCGACGCAGCCGGCCCGAACGTACCCGCAGTGTAGTTACGCGGCCGCTCGCCCGACTTGGCCCAGCCTTCGAGAATCGGCTCGGCCCACGCCCACGCAGCTTCCAGTTCGTCGCGGCGCATGAAGTGCGTGAGGCGTCCGCGAATCACGTCGATCAGCAGACGCTCGTAGGCTTCCGCGCGACGCTCGGTGAATGCCTGCTGCAAGTCGAGGTTCAAATTTACCGGCAGCATGTGCATGCCGCTGCCCGGTTCCTTCGCGAGCATTTGCAGCTGGATCGACTCTTCGGGCTGCAACTGGATCACGAGACGGTTGCCGTAGTTGCGTCCGCCGCTCGGAATGATCGAGAACGGCAGTTCGGAGAATTCAATGACGATCTCCGATACCTTTTTCTGCATGCGTTTGCCGGTACGCAGGAAGAACGGCACGTTGGCCCAGCGCCAGTTGTTGATATGCGCGCGCAAAGCGACGAACGTCTCCGCGCGGCTTCCGGCCGGCACGTTGTCTTCCTGCAGATAGCCCTTGACCGCCTCGCCGTCTACCGCACCCGCCGTGTACTGGCCGCGCACGGTATCGCGGGCGATGTCCTCGGGCGTCATGGGCCGCAACGAGCGCAGCACCTTCAGCTTTTCGTCGCGGACCGCGTCCGGGTCGAGCGACACGGGCGGCTCCATTGCGACGATGCACAACAGTTGCAGCAGGTGGTTCTGCACCATGTCGCGCAGCGCGCCGGTTTTGTCGTAGAAACCCGCGCGGCTGCCCACGCCGACTGTTTCGGCCACCGTAATTTGCACGCGTTTGATATACGGCGCCTGCCACAGCGGGCCGAAAATCGGATTGCCGAAGCGCAGCACCATCAGGTTCTGCACGGTTTCTTTGCCGAGGTAGTGGTCGATCCGGTAGATCTGCGCTTCGCTGAAATGCTTGCCGACCGCCGTGTTGATTTCCTGCGCGGACGCCAGATCATGGCCGAGCGGCTTTTCGAGCACGACGCGTGAGTTGCCGTCTACGAGGCCCGCGCCCGAGAGGTTCTCGCAAATGTTCATGAACAGATCGGGCGACGTCGCGAGATAGAACACGCGGCGTACGCCTTCGCGCGACGCTTCCTTCAGCCGTTGATAGTCTTCGGGCGAGTCCACGTCCATGCGCACGTATTCGAATAGCGCGAGAAATTTGTCCCATGCGGCGGCATCGAATGCCTTCTTTTCGATGAAGGGCTTGGCCTTCTGCTCCATGAACTCGTTGATGTACTCATCGCGCGACCACGGCTTGCGCCCGATCGTCAGGATGCGCGTTTCCGGCGGCAGGTTGCAGTGCAGATGCGCCATGTAAAGCGCGGGGAGCAGCTTGCGAAACGACAGGTCGCCAGTGCCGCCGAAGATGATCATGTCGAGCGGAAGGTCGGGAGTCGCAGAAGCGTGTTGGGTCGTCATAGCGCGGTCGCAGCGTCGTGAGAAAGAAAGCGTTGCCAGGAGCCAACGGGCCGTTTGGGTCGTTCGAACCGTTCGAACCGTTCGAGCCGTTCGAACCGTTCGAGCCGTTCGAGCCGTTCGAGCCGAGGCCTGGGGCAAAGGCAGAAAAAGTGGACAGGCGGCCTCGCGGCGCGCTGACCGGCACAATTTTCTGGCAGACGCCTATGGTGCAACGTTTTGGGATTGTTTGCACGGCAACATGCGCCGCACATTGGCGCAATATGCCAACGGGGCCCGGCAAGCCACTGTTTTGATGGGATTTCTTATTGAGCGGGATGCGACTAGCGTTGCCGGGCCTAAGTAGGTTGCCTCGGCAGCTGGTCCACCTGGGCTACCAGGCAACTGCCGGTCGCGTCCTCTGCGCAGGATGCGCGGCGCCCTCCTCGCCGTGCCTGGCTCAGCCGCCGCCCAAAGCCTCGCGCGCGACCCGGCACGCCGCCAGATCCCACGCGGCACAGCCGACGCTTTTGAAAACGATCGGCGTTCGAGCCGGCAGCGGCATTGAGTTATCCAGCACGGCCGCGATGCCCCGAACGTCGCTCCAATCCACGCCTGCCTGGATGAAATCGCCGGCTTCGTGTTTTGCTCCGGCTTCGTCGTCGACAAAAAGTGCGCTGTCCGCGATCGTCCGGGCGCCGATTTCGACCATCTCGGGCGTAAAGGCGCCGACGCCGATCACGAGGCGACTCACGCGCGGCGCTTCCTGATAAACGGGTTGCCGGCTCGTGGTCAGAGCAATGACCGTGTCGACCGACTCGGGCAGCGCTGCGTCCGGATCCGCAAGCGGCAGGACTTCGAATGCCTTGCTGCGATGCGCGGCGCAAAACGCTTCGGCGCGCGCCGGCGCGCTGCCCTTCACCCACACGCGCGCGTCAGGGTACAGCTCGCCTATCGCTTCCAGATGATTCAGCGCCTGCGTGCCGGTGCCGATCAGCACGAATTCGCGGGGCGCGGCCGCGGCAAATGTCCGGACACCAAGCATCGACATCGCCGCGGTACGGCGGCCCGTGACCGTGGGGCCGTCGAGAATAAACAGCGTCTCGCCAGTGTCGGCGTCGAATGCCATCACCTGGCCGTGGATCGTGGGCAAGCCGCGCGACCCGTTCCCGGGACACACGTTGACGAGCTTGTGGATTGCGAGATCCGGCGAGGTTGCCGGCATCGACAGCAAAATGCCGCCTTGATTCAGCGGCACGACAAGCCGCTCGGGACTCGCTATGCGCTGCTGCGCGTACTCGATGCTCGCGCTCTTCAATGCGTCGACGAGTGCGGCATACGGTGTGAGCCGCGCTGTCGCGGCGGCGTCGAAAATCTGCGTGGTCGGACGGGTCATGAGCGGATGTCTGGTCGCAGTGGAGACAGGCGATTCTACGACGCCGCGCCGCCTTCAGAGCGCGCAATGAGTTCTCTCACGAAGACTATGGCGATGACGGCGGTCACGATGGTAGCCGTGACCGCGCTGCAACTCCGCCCGCGGCCTTCCCTTCGCGCGTGTCCCGCTCGCTCACAGCGGACTCACCGCCGACTCACTGAGCAGCGCCCGAATTCCCGCTGCTGTCGCCGGACTTTTTGCCGCCTTTGAACATCGCGCGGCACGGCGGGCTCAGTTCGTCGATGTGCTGCTTCATGCAGGCCGTAATTTTCGCTTTGTTAGGAATGTCCGCGGCGCAAAAGTGCATCGCGTCGCCGCGACAAGCCTTGGCCTGTTCGTCCTGTGTCGCGGCATTTGCGGCGGTAACGGCGCTGATGGCGAAAAGGCTGGCGGCGAGCAAGGCGTGGATTCTGGTCATATTGGGTCCTGTATCGCAATGTCGATACAACGCGTGACAGCAGAAAACGGGCCCGATCAACTGCGGGCTGTGCGGTTGCGCCGGTTGTGCTCGCTGCGCGTGCCGTTTTGCCTTGCCGCGCTCGCTGTACAGCCTTTGCCTCAAGCCTTCGCCTTAGCCCTCGCTCACACTAAGCACCATCCCGCGGCCGGCGTAAAAGCGCGTCATTGTCGCGAACGGCAGATAAACGTCGGCCTGTTGCGGCCCGATCCCCGAAGGATTGTGGAACCATACGCCGTTCGCGTCGCGTCCGTGCAGCAGAATCAGATGCCCGCCCCGGCGCTCGTTGGGCCGTTCCGGATAGCGGATCTCAGGGCTAACGGAGACAACGGCGAGCGTCCGCGAATTCAGACGCGAGGCGATTTCTTCGAGCGTCGCCTCTGACAGTACGTCGACGCGCACCCCGAACGCCTGCTGCACCCACGCCGCGAACGGGTGATAAATAAGACCGTCGACGCCGCCGTCGTCCCGGAGTCGATACACGCCGCGCGCGAGCGCTTCGTCGAGCAGCGCGGCGCGCGGCGGATGTTCGATACGCCAGTAGTCGAGTGCGGATTCGAGGCACGTCAGACCGCACAGGCGTTTGGCCCAGAAGCGGTAGCGCTCCGGGTCCGAGAAGCCGCTCTTCTGCCAGCCAGGGTCGTCGCAAGGATCGCCGTTCTGCTCGACGATATGGCGGACCCATTCGGGGCTGCCCCATTGCGTGTGATACGGCACGGCGGCGTGGCGCAGAGTCGGTTCGTTCATGCTGACGCGATCAATGAAAAGTGTGGGACGCGAAGACGGCAGACCCGCTTACAACATGCTGCGGGGCCGCTGCATGGTGCCGTCGAAAAAACGCTGCAGGCGAAACGCCGACAGATCCAGCGACGCCTGCCCGCCGTCGTTTATCTCCGCAAGCAGCTTGCCGACGATAGGTCCCATCGCGAAACCATGGCCGCAAAAGCCGGTGGCAATCGTAAGACCGCTGACCTGCGGCGGGGCGTCGATCACCGGAATCCCGTCGGGCAGGACGTCGATCAGACCCGCCCACGACTCGACCACCTGCGCGTCCTTCAACGCGGGAAACAGCGCGCGCAGTTTGGCAAGCGCGCGAGGCGCGTGGCTCACGTTAGGCTGCGGATGCGGGTCGCGCGGATGCAGCACGCGCTCGCTCTGCGGCACGCTGCCTGGCAGCCGGTCGCGCAAGTCCCGCAAGCAGGCGCCGTTCAGATGAAAGCTGAACTTCTCGCGCTGACTCCACAGTTCGGGCAGAAACCATTTCAGCGCGCGGAAATGGCCGAGCGTCATGTCGACGTCGACCTGCATGTCGTCGGCGAGATTGATCGCGCCGTTCGCGCGTTGCCGCACGCCCAGACCATGTCCCCAGAACGTGGACGCGGTGACGGGCGGCAACGGATTCGTGCGCATGCAAGTGCCGCGCACCGCCTGCTGCGGCAATTCCAGGCCCAGTGTTTTCAGAAGACGCCAGCTGCTCGCGCCGGCCGCGCAAATGAAACGCGACGTGCGGATGGTTCCGCGCTCTGTGACGACGCCGGCGATCGCGCCGCCCGCGCGCTCCACGCCGAGCACGCCGCAGCCTTCGAAAAATAGCGCGCCCGCTTCCCGCGCCCGCGCCGCGAATGCGGCAGCGGCGCGGCGCGGCTCGGCCTGACCGTCGCTCGGCGTATAGAGGCCGCCGAGCACCGGGCCTTGCATGCCGGTCACCACCGAATCGATCTGCTTCCGATCGAGCGTACGCGTGTCGAGCCCGTGTTCCCGCGCGACGTCCATCCATTGCTGGAAGGAGGTCCAGTCCTCCTCGCTACTCGCCACATAAAGGCAGCCGCCCTGACGCCATTCGAGGTCGAAGTTCAACTCGCGCTCGAGCGTTTCCCACAACGGTATGCTCGCCATCATCAGCGGGACTTCGGCGGATTCGCGACCCTGCTGGCGCACGAAACCCCAGGCTCGGGACGACTGCTGGCCGGCGATGCGCGACTTGTCGAGTACGACTACGGACAACCCGCGCCGCGCAAGGTAGTAGGCCGCTGCGCAACCCATGATGCCGGCACCGGCAATGACTACGTCGGCGTGCTTGGGAAACGGTTGGTCGGCGACGCTGAAGCCGGCGTGCAGCGGATAAGTCGTGGTCATCGGGCAAGTGGTTTTAAGTGCGAGCGTAATCTTCGCAGGCGAACCGGTTGTCCGCAATGGCGACGGCGCCCGGAGCCCTGCGGGACCCGCTCGTCAATCGCGTGATCCGCGCAGTTCAGTGAGGATGCGGTTTATCTGCGAGACGAATAATTTGCAAATATCCGTCTCACAGATATTTTGCGTTTATTCGCCACACGAATATTTGCCAGATATTCGCATGGCGAATAAAATGCATTTATTCGTTCGACGGATATTTTGCCATGCTCCATCTCATCGCCACACCAGACCAGATTGCCCAAATGCTGGCTGCAAGCCGCCGGCAAGCGGGTCTCACGCAGGCCGAAGCCGCCGCACGAGTGGGCGTGAGTCAAAGCCGCATTTCGGCGTGGGAGACCGACGCGGCCGCGCTGACCGTCGCCCAGCTGCTATCGCTGTGCGGTGCTTATGGGCTGCAGCTACAGCTGCGCGACAAAAACCAGCCGGCCTCCGCGCCGACGCTTTCCACCGAATGGTAAGCATGGCCCGCCCTACTCACTCACGCGCGCTTTCCGTCTGGGCGAACGGCGAACGCGTGGGCGTGTGGCGCCTTCCGACCCGCGGTCCGATGGAATTTTCTTACGACGCCACCTGGATCGACTCGCCCGCCGGCCGGCCGCTGTCGCTCTCGCTGCCTTTCATGCCCGGCAACATCGCGCACAAAGGGCCGCGGGTGCTCAACTACTTCGACAACCTGCTGCCGGACAGCGACATCATCAGAAAGCGTATCGCTCAGCGCTACCGGACCGAAACGCTGGACGCGTTCGATCTGCTGCAAGCTATCGGCCGCGACTGCGTGGGCGCCGTCCAGTTGCTGCCCGAAGACGATGCGCCGGTGGGCGTAGACCGCATCGAGGGCACGCCGCTGACCGACGCCGAGATCGAGACCATGCTGACGCGCACCGTCAGCGCACCCGCGCTCGGCGCGACAGACGAAATCGACGATTTCCGCATTTCGCTTGCCGGCGCACAGGAGAAAACTGCGCTGCTGTGGCACGACGAACAATGGAAACGGCCGCACGGCGCCACGCCCACCACCCATATCTTCAAGCTGCCGCTCGGACTCGTCGGCAACAAGCTGGCGGATCTAAGCACGTCGGTCGAAAACGAATGGTTGTGCCTGCGCATACTGCGCGCTTACGGCTTGCCCGTAGCGAACACGGAAATCGTGACGTTCGGCAAACAACGTGTGCTGAGCGTCGAGCGTTTCGACCGGCAACTGCATTCGAGCGGACAATGGCTGCTGCGCCTGCCTCAGGAGGACTTTTGCCAGGTCTACGGCGTGCCTTCGCACCTCAAGTACGAGAACGAAGGCGGTCCGGGCGTGCTGGATCTGGCGCGCGTGCTGCAGCAGTCGGTCACGGCCGCGCAAGACATCGAGACGCTGCTCGCGAGCCAGATTCTCTTCTGGATGCTCGCCGCGCCGGACGGCCACGCGAAAAACTTCAGTATTCGCCTGCTGGCGGGCGGCCAATACCGGCTGACGCCGCTCTACGACGTCATGTCCATCTGGCCGGTGGAGGGCAACGGACCTAACCAATGGTCGTGCTTCAAGGCTCGCCTCGCAATGGGCATGTGGTCGCGCAGCAAGCACGACGCTTTTCGCGACGTGCAGCGGCGCCACTTCAACACGATGGCACTCAAGTGCTCGTATGGCGCGAGCGCGGAACCGCTGATCGAGCGCCTGATCGGGCAGACGCCGAACGTGATAGAACAGGTTTCTGCGGAATTGCCCGAACGATTCCCGGGCAAGGTCGCCGAGCGGATCTTCAAAGGCCTGCGGAATTCCGCTACGAAACTTGCGAAGATGCCGGCGGCATGACGTCGCCCCCGGGCGCTTGGTGGATACGGTCCGGTTTCGCCGGTAAAATGCATTTTATGCGCTATGCATAGCGGGTGCGCGCGTATGACCGTTAAATCTGTCGCATTTCGGGCTTTCCCTGACAGAAACAGCGGCGCCTTTACAAAAACCCTGACCGCGGTGTTTTTACGGTACATTTGCTGTCCCCTGCGTACTGCTTTGCCTTGTGTCCATGATGCACGGCCGCGCTACGCCTGCCGTATCGCCCCCACAGCCCTTTAAGACGGCGGATTTTCACGCAGTATGACCAACGAAACACACTCACCAGACTCCATCGCAGTCGCCGAGCGCGTGCGCGAGTTGATGAGCCGGCATGGAATCGGCAAGCGACAGCAAACCACAGAACTTTGCCGCATCCTCGATCTGAGTTTTTCGCAGGGGCACCGCAAGCTGCGCGGCAATAGCCCGTGGACCCTGTCGCAAATCAAGAAGGTCGCCGAGGTGTACGGCGAGCCCGCCGCGCAACTGTTCGGCGCCCAATCGCTCGACCCGGGCATGGTCGGCGCGATCGCGCAGGAGGCCGTGTTCTGCATCGGCGCAATCGAGTTGCCCTGCACCGCCTGGGTCGGCGCCGCGCTCGAACCGGGCAGCCGGCCGGAATTCGTCGCGTACTCCAAGCTCGGCCAGTGGCGCGTTGCGCGTCACGACGGCACGCTCTACCAGAGCGCGTATGAAGTCCACAAGATCGAGATTTATCCGCGCCGTGCGGAAACGGACAAGCCGACCATCGCCGTTGTCGACGACGATCAGGCGAGCGCCGACAATCTGCGAGATTATCTGGAGCGCAGCGGTTTCACCGCAGTGGCGATCTACGGCCTTTCGGCTTTTGCCGAACAGTTGCAAACGCAGGTGTTCGACGGCATCGTGATCGACTGGCTGTTCGGCTCGCAGACATCGGCGGCCGCGATTCGCGCGGTGCGTGCGTCGGAAAATCCCGATGCGCCGATTTTCGTGCTGACGGGCGAATTGCTGACCGGCAAGGCGAGCGAGTCGGAGATCAGCCAGGTGATCCGCAACTACGACGTCGCCTGCTACGAAAAGCCGGCGCGCATGGCGATTCTGGTGGCCGATCTGTCGAAGCGGCTGAACCGGCCTTGAGCGGGTCGTGAAACGCGCAGCGCTGTCCTAGACGGTATGCCGGGAAGCCAGCGCGCGCTGCAATGCGTTGCGCAGATCACCGTAATGTATCGGCTTTAACAACGCCTCGAAGAACGGCAGCGCGCCGTTCTCTGTCTCACCGCCGTGCTTCGCGCCGGCCTCCGGCGCATAAGCGCTGACCACGATCACCGGCACTTCCGACGACGGCCCGCCGCGCGCGGCCAGATCCGCGAGAAACGCGTAGCCGTCGCGTTCGGGCATGTGCAGATCGAGCAGCACGACATCGCAACGATGCGCATCGAGCCACGCGAGAGCATCGTCCGCATTGGCGACCGCGTGCACGTCGAACTCCATATGCGCGACCATTTCACCGAGCGACTCCCGCATCAGCCGGTTATCGTCGACGATCAGCACGCTGGGCCGCGCGCCGCCAGGCTCGGCCCGCGCGGTGACGCCGGGCGCCTGAGCAGACGCGACCGGCGTAACAGGAATGGTCACGGTGAACGTGGTGCCCACGCCCACCATGCTCGACACTTCAACGCTGCCGCCGAACAGCCTCACGAGACCCTGAACGATTGCGAGTCCCATGCCCGCGCCTTCAAAGCGGCGCGTGCGCGAACTGTCCAGCTGCGTGAACTCTTCGAAGATCAGTGGAATCTGTGCCTGCGGCACGCCCGGCCCAGTGTCGCTCACTATGAAGCTCAGCAGCGCCGGCCGCTGCATCAGCTTCACGCGCACCGTGCCGGTTTCCGTATAACGGATGGCGTTGGTAACGAGGTTATTGACGATCTGGCGAATCCGGTGCGGGTCCGAATCGACGAGCCCGCTCACGCCGCTCGCCTCGCTCTCGAGCGTGAGGCCGCGCGCGGCGGCGGACATGGCATGCTCGTCGACAATCGACGCCAGCAGCTCGCGCGGCTCGAAATGCTCGTGACGCAGTTCGAGCTTGCCCGCGCCGAGGCGCGCGTAATCGGTCAGGTCCTTCATCTGCGCTTCGAGATGCCGCGCTGCGGTCTCGAGCCGCTGAATCACCTTGCGGTCGGCTTCCGAGTGATAGTTGAAACCAAGCAACTCGATCGACGACACAATCGCGTGCAACGGCGTGCGCAGCTCGTGACTGATCATGCCGAGAAACGCGTCTTTCGCGAGGCTCGCCTCGCGCGCCGCACGGCTCGCCTGATGCTCGGCTTCGAGCGCCGCGTGCTGCTGATGCATGAGGCGCGTGCGGCGCCGGCCGTTCACCACGAGCAGCAGCGTCGCCGCGGCGGACAGCAGCAGCAGGATCATGCCGCCCGCAAAAAGCAGCCGGCGCTTGTCGATGTAATCGCGGTTCATCGCTTCGCGGTCGGCGACATCGGCGAAACGGCGGCTCAGCGCGAGATCGTTCACTTCGTTCCAGTGCTGGCGCAATTGGGCGACGATCCGGTTGACTCCGCTGCGATCGTTGGGCAGTGACGCGACTTGAGGCGCCAGGTCGGTCAGCATGCGATCGAGCGCATGGATTTCGTCGAGTTGCCGTTGCACCAGTGCGACTTGCGTCGTGAGCCTCAGCGTGGAGCCTTCCATGACGTGCAGTTTCGATTGCAGCAACTGGTAGCGCAACGTGAGCCGCTGATAGTCGTCATCGACGCCCGCCTGGTAGAGCAACAGCTGGTTCTCGAAGCGTGCGTAGGCGATTTGCAGTTGCGCCGCGTCCCAATAGAAGCCGTCGTACGAGCCTGTGAGGGACTCGGTCGTGCCCGGATTGAGCAGGTTCGCGTAGAGCAGATAGCCGATCGCGCCGGCCGGCGCGGCGAGCGCGGTGAGCCAGATCAGCACATATAAAACCCGGCGCCACGGACGGCGCGTTACTTGACTATGAGTGCCTTGATCTGCCATACGAATTTGGAATCGCCCGAGGCGCCCGCGAGTTCATCGGGGAACGCGTCGCGCGGATAGATGAGGAACAGGGGCCCGAAGTCGCTGATCTTCAGGCGCCGGCCGTTCATGCTGTACGCCACAACCACGCCGTAGCGGTCGCAATCCGACACTGGGACCGTGTAGGTGTAGTCGTCGAGCGTGCGGATTTCAACCTGCGTGCCGTACGCACCAACCGTCTTCAGAATATCCGCGAGCAGCGGTCCTGTGAAGGTGGAGCGCGGCGTCCACGTCGTGGCGGTGGTGATCGAGTGGGCCGGCAGCGCAAGCAGCTGCGCCTCGGCGAAGCGATACGAACGGTGCGCCGCGTCGTTCGTCTTGCCGATTTTGCCGGACACGTCGAGCGAGAGCGCCGCCGCGTCGGTCTGTGCCTGCACGCTCCAGGCGGTCAGCGCGAATATCAACCCCATCGCCCACCGCGCGCGTGCGTGCGCGCCAAACCTGCGTTGCAGTCTTGCAGTTACTTTGGTCATCTGCTCTTTTATTCCGTGGTCTGTTGTTTTTCTTGCGGCGCATCGCCCGCGTTTGCCGTCACACGCGCCACCCCGACGCGCGATCGCTGAACGGCATGCATAATATCGTCAAAATTCTTTGCAGGAAAAAACGAAGGCCCACCGCCGCGCTATCTGCCAACGCGCGTCGCGCTTCAGGCGGCGGTTTTCCCACACGCGTTGCGCGACCTCACGAGCGTTATGAACAAGCCGGTTTTGCCCCTCACCTATGAGCAACTCGACCACTGGATCGAATCGCTGCAACCCGCGTTGCTCGCCGAAGGTTTTGCGATGGCAATCGGCATTCTGCGAGGCGGCGCTCCACTCGCACTGATGGTTTCGCATTCGGCCGGCGCGCCGGTTGCGTTTCTGCGCTATGACCGCGCGTCGCGCACTGTGGCATGGGACTCGACGCTGTCCATCCCGCCGGCCGGCTCGAAGGTCCTGCTGTGCGAAGACATTGCGGGCCGCGGCTTTACGCTGGTGGATTGCGTTGCGTTCCTCAAACAGCATGGCCTCGATGTGAAGACGCTGACGGGCGCCGTCGACGACCTGAGCCGCACGCAGCCGGACTATGCAATCGACGCCCGCGGCTACTTCGCGCTATTCCCGTGGGAACGCCAGGCCTACACCGAGCGCTATCGCGACGACTGGGCACGCGTCGAAGCGGGCGATGCGCCGGCAATGGCAGACGATCACCACTACGCGACTTATGCGATCGACCTCGACGGCATTCTGCTGCCCGACGTGCCGCTTGCGCGTTACGACGAAGATCTCGCGGCGGCACTGCTCGAACGCGATGCACTGCTGCCGTTCGAAGTGCTTCCGGGCATCGACCTCAAACGCGTTCGCACGATCATTACGGGCCGGCCTGAAATGGACCGCGCGCGCACGCAGGCGTGGCTGGAGCGGCACGGCTTCGGCCATATGCAACTGGTGATGCGCACGCCCGGCACGCACGACGAGAGCCCGGCCGGTGCGGCCGCTCACAAAGCGGCTGCGGCGCTCGCGGGCGGCGTCACGCATTTCGTGGAAAGCGATCCGGTGCAGGCTTTGCTGATTGCGCAGCAGGCGCCGCTATTGCGCGTGATCTGGTGGGACGCCCACACCCACACCGGTATGCTGGTCGGCGCGCGCGCGTGGGCGTCGGAGTGAGGGTGAGCGCGCGTCAGACTTCGCGCGCTTCCTTGTTCTCCTTTCTCTCCTTGCCGTCGCGCAAATGCAGATACTGGGCTGCGCGCTGCGAAGCGACGATGATGAGCTTCATTGTTGCCCGCGTGGCGCCGACAAACAGTTTGCGTGCGATACGTTCGTCGAATGCATTGAAGTCGACTTCAGTGAGAATCACGCAGGGCGCCGCCTGCCCCTTGAAACGATAGATCGATTCGAACAGAACGTCGCCGTCGCGATATTCTGGATTGCCAAACAAATCGTATTTCCCGGTAAAACTGCGCAGCCGATGCGGGCCGAGATGATCCTGCGCGGTCATCGCCGAGCCTTCGCGTCCGCGAAACGACAGCACCGCGATGTCCTGTTTGCGAAAGCCAAGCGACAGCGCCTGGGTGATCGCGCGCTTGGTCGCTTCGATGCTGCCTTCGGCGGCGTTCGCTTCGTCGTAGACCGACAGCGAAATGTCGGAGCCGTCGAATGGACTACCCGACGCAAGCGCCGCCGCAACAGGCACCGCTGCGCCGACCACGTCGCGCACGTAGTCAAGAATGTCGCGCGGGCTGCGATAGTTGGTGGTCTCTTTCAGCGTGGTCCAGCCTGGCAGCGACACCGGTTCACGCATATAGAGATTCTGCAGCGGATCTTCGAGCCACCACCACGCGCCGCCCGGGCTTAGCAGGCGTTCGAGTGCGGCGACCCACGGCTCCTGAAAATCCTGGCCTTCGTCGACGATCAGCACGTCGAATTGCCAGCGCGCGTCGATCGGCGTTTCCGCAAACATCGCTTCGAGTTGATCGAACACCTGGCCTGACTCGAAATCGGGCTCGCGGCCCGCATCACGCGCAATCCAGTCGCACAGTTGATGATAGTTCGCGACCTTCGCCTCGGGCGGCGCCACGCGCGAGATATGGTCGGCCAACGGCCGGTTGAAGCACACATATAGCGGACGCTGGCCGCGCGCGACGGCGTCTTTCATTACCTGCACCGCCAGTTGCGTCTTGCCGGAGCCGGCCGTGCCGATCACGCGCAGGCGAAACGGCGAGAATTCGAGTCGCCGCGCCCACGTCGCAAGACCGCCCGCGAGCCGCGTGACGAGCGTGCCCGCCTGGCCGACGAGAGCACTTGCGTCCGGGGTGAGCGCGAGTTCATCGGCGAGAAAGTGGTGGATTTTCGACGCGCACGGCAGGCGCGGCTCGTCGGCCGGCAGCGCTTCGCGAATCACTGCGGCGAGCCGGTCGCGGCGCGTCGCATCGACGATCCGGGCGGGATTCACGCCTGCAATCGCGGCGTCCTTCACGATATGGTCGGGGCAATATAGCAATTCTTCGATGAAATAGGTGCCCGCGCCGAACGCGGCGGTAAAGCGCCGGTGCAACCCTTCGATGGTATGCGCGAGCGCGATCGCCACGTTGCGCTCGGTCTGCAGATAAACCTTGACGAGCCCCTTCGGTGTTTCGCGCAGAAAGCCCGTTTTCTGTTCGACGATCATTACGCGCCCGGCCGGACTGACGATCACAAAATCGGCCTCGCCGAAGACGGAAAAGTTCTGGTTGAGCCGCGTCCAGTGCACGCCGTGATAGACCGTGTAATCGTCGGGGAGCGCCTGCTCCAGCAATGCGAGCGTTTCCCGCTCGCGCGACGCCGCGCCGGTGGCGGCGAGGCTCTTCCAGTCGTCGGGGACAATGCGGGCCATGCGGTGCCTCGTCGTATTTCGGTGCGCTCATTGTACGCAACGCATCGAGCAGCCGGCGCTCCGGCGTTCCGTTGAGAGATGGCCGCATCGCCGCGCACGCATCCAAACGTATGCGCATCGTGTATCGTTACTGGTTGAACGCCGAGCGCGATGCACGGCTTGCCAACTGTCGACAAAAAAGGATTAACCGGATGATTACGATCTGGGGACGCACGAATTCAGTCAACGTGCAAAAAGTCTTGTGGTGCTGCGATGAACTGGTGCTGCCGTACGAGCGCATCGACGCGGGCATGCAATTCGGCCGCAACAACGAACCGGCCTACCTTTCAATGAACCCGACCGGCAAGATTCCCACGCTGGTCGACGACGACTTCGAACTGTGGGAATCGAATTCGATACTGCGTTACCTGGCGCTGCAGTACGGCGCGGGCAGTCCGCTGTATCCCGCCGAACCGCGGCTACGTGCAAGCATCGACCGCTGGCTGGACTGGTCGCTGTCCACGCTGCAACCGGCCGAGCGGCCGGTGTTCTGGGCGCTGGTGCGCACGCCGCCCGAACAGCGCGACGCGGCCAGACTCGCCGAAGACATCCGCAATGTCACCGCGCTGTGGCAAATGCTCGACACGCATCTGCAGGGACGCTTCTTCCTTGAAAGCGACAAGTTTACGCTGGCCGATATCGTGATCGGCGCGTACGCGAAACGCTGGTTCGGTCTGGACGGCGTGGAGCGTCCGCCGTTGCCCAACCTGGAGCGCTGGTATTCGCGCATTGCGACCCGCCCGGGCTTCAAGAAATACGTCGACTTCCCGCTCACGTGAACCAGGGCGGCCAGCGGTGCGCAATCCGTGGAGCCGGGTCGCCGTCGCCTGCTGTGAGCGTGTCCGGCGCGGCGACTGACGCCGACGCGGCAACAGGCGCTGGCCATGGTTGACCTTTATAATCGACGCATGAAGAACGCCAAGTCCGCCGCTACCGCCGCAAACCCAGCCAGTCCCGCGCGCACGGAGAAAGCCGCAGCTTCCGCGGATGCCGTTGCGCAAGCGCCGGGGCACACGCACGGCGACTCGCCCGAAGCCGCGCTGGCTCTCGCGGAAGAATATTGCCGTGAACGCGGCGAGAAGCTCACGCCGATTCGCCGCAAAGTGCTCGAATTGCTGCTGAACTCGGGACGCGCGACCAAGGCGTACTCGCTGCTCGACGACATGCGCCAGATTCATCCGGGATCTGCGCCGCCCACGGTTTATCGTGCGCTCGACTTTCTGCTGTCGGCGGGTCTCGTGCATCGGATCGAATCGATTAATGCATTTACGGTGTGCCACGATCTGACGCAATGCCAGCACGGCATTCTGGTGGTTTGTCAGCAGTGCGGCAACGTCACCGAACTGCATCAGCCGAAGCTGCGTCAGGCGCTCGTCGCGCAAATCGAAGATGCGGGTTACCGGATCGCAAGCGACGAAATCGAATTGAAGGGATTGTGCTCCGCATGTCAGGCGGCGGAGGCGGCCGCAGCGGCTGCGCCAAAGACGGGATCGACGGCGCCCGTTGCGGCTAAATAGCGGCAATGTGTTGCGCTTGCGGCGCAAAGCCTTTCACACTTCGCGCCGCGTTGTGACCTGCTCAGCGGACCTGCTCAGCGGGCCCCGCGTGCACCGATGGCGTCGTGCAGCAGAGTCACCAGTTCTTCCGGTAACGCCGGTTTGGTCATGAAGTGCTGGAAGCCTTCGCCGATACTTCGCAAACGGTAGGCGTCGTCGGTATGTCCCGTCAGCGCCACCGCTACCGAAGGCGCGTGATCGCCGCGAATCTCGTGATCACGCAGCCGCTGGATCAGATAGAAGCCGTCCATGGCGGGCAATTCGAGGTCGCATACCACCGCATCCGGCAGCAGCCGGACGGCCGCTTCGACGCCCTCTTCCGCATCCGCCACGGCAACGACGTTTGCCCCTTCCGCTTCCAGCAACAAGGTCAGCGATTCCCGGCTGTCCGGGTCGTCTTCTACGAGCACGATCGTGGCCTGATCGAGTCTCAATGCACCGTTCATTTTATGTTGTTGCTCTAAAAATCCGGTCAGGCCGTCAGGCTTGGCCAATGTGTCGCCCTGCTGGGAGGGTTGCTTGCCGCCGATTTGCGCGGCCGCGAAATTACTGTTCATGGTTCCGACTCGAATTCATGTGCCGAGTTGCAAAAAAGGCCCACGATTGTAGACATGGCCCCTGCAACGCGCGCACAGTAACGCGCCAAAATTGCACGCCAATGAAAAAACGGCTCCCGGCGTCCGGGGCCGACACCCGATTCGCCGCGACGGCATTGGCGATTGATTGCTTTATTGCCGCCGCGGCGTCTTTTCGTCATTCCTGCCGATTTCTTCTGCGACGCCCGCAGCCCCGTTGCCCGGCGTTCGCATTTACCCCACTGGTAGCACGTTATGTGCCGCGCATCGCAAGGCATGCAGCAAGTAGTTGCATGGTTAACCAATTTTCTTCGGACTAATGCCCTGCACGAGAAGCGCCACCGCGTGGCGGGCGATCTCGTCGCCGCCAATCAGGCGACGTTTGGGATCGCGGCGCCACAGCTTCGACGTCGCCAGCGGCAATAGCGTCAGCCCGAGCAGCGTGACGAACATCAGCGATGGCTCGAGCGCCGGATTCAATCGCCCTTCCTTCTGCCATCGCTCAATAGTGGCAAGCGACGTCTTCTGATTTGCGTCGCCGGAACGCTCCTGCATGCGCTGACGCAGCAGGCCGCTGTCGCTGATGACTTCGCGCACCCACAGCGACGGAAACCACGGCCGCTCGACCGCAGCCTGCACCATGCGTTGTGCGAGCTGCGTGATCGCCGCGACGGGATCGTCGGCATGCTCCTGGAACGGCACGCCGAGACTCGCGCGCAACGGGCCGAAGCGCTCTTCGATGAGCACGTCGAGCAGCTGCTCACGCGTCTTGAAGTAGTAATGCATCATGGCCGGCGTAAAGCCCGCCTCGCGGGCAATCTCGCCGAGCGTCGTATCGACGATGCCTTGCCGCGCGAAAAGCTCGAGCGCCGCGTCGAGCAGACGAGTGCGCTGCTCCGCTCCGCGCGAAGCGCCCGGCGGTCTGCCAGGCCGTCTTGAAGATGCGCCCTCTGACGCGGTTTTTGCCGGGGCGCCTGTCGCGGGATCTGCGCCAACCGCCGCCGTTTGCGCCGCACGCTTGCGCGGTTTCGCCGCAGAGCCGCTGCCACCGGAAGCCTTCGCGCCGCTCGTCTTCTTACCAACTGATGGAGTTCTTGCCATTGCACTCGTTTGACGGGCGATAGAATGTCGCATATATTAATCTTCGAGTTAATTAATTTCAAGGCGCTAATGCCATGCAACAGCCCACAAAACAAGCCGTGCTCGCCCGGCCGCAGCGATTGCTGAACGACGGCCCGCAGGCCGCTGTGACGCGACAGGAGCCGGCTTCGGACCATTCGGTTGAACGAGCAGCCGACCACCCGCCGATTCGCCTTCTGTTCCCCGCGCTGTTGCTGGTCATGCTGCTCGCCGCGCTTGATCAGACGATAGTGTCGACTGCCCTCCCGACGATCGTCGGCGAACTGGGTGGACTCAATAACCTGTCGTGGGTCGTCACAGCCTATCTGCTCAGCTCGACGATCGTCGTGCCGCTGTACGGCAAGTTCGGCGATCAGTTCGGCCGCAAGATCGTGCTCCAGACGGCGATCGTGCTCTTTCTCGTCGGTTCCGCGCTGTGCGGCATAGCGCAAGACATGACCCAGTTGATCGTGCTGCGGGCATTGCAAGGGCTCGGCGGCGGCGGTCTGCTCGTCGTGACAATGGCCGCAATCGCCGACGTCATTCCACCCGCGCAGCGTGGCCGCTATCAAGGCGTGTTCGGCGGCGTATTCGGTCTCGCGACGGTAGTCGGTCCGCTGCTCGGCGGCTTTCTTGTCGAGCACCTTACGTGGCGCTGGATTTTCTATATCAACCTGCCGCTCGGCATCGTCTCGCTGGCTGTGATCGGCGCGGTCTTCAAGCCGCGTCTCCATCACGTCAAGCACACCATCGACTATATGGGCGCTGCGTTTCTTGCAGGCGCACTCACTTGCATCATTCTGTTCACGAGCCAGGGCGGCACGATCTTGCCGTGGTCGTCGCCGCAATTGTGGATCACGCTCGGCATGGGGCTCGTCGCGATCTGGGGTTTCATCCACGAAGAACGCAGCGCAGCTGAACCGATCATGCCGCTCGAACTTTTCAGGCAGCGCACGTTTTTACTGAGCAGTCTGATCGGCTTCATCGTGGGCGTGTCGATGTTCGGCTCCGTCACGTTTTTGCCTCTCTATCTGCAAGTGGTCAAAGGCTCCACGCCGACGGAAGCCGGCATGCAGATGCTGCCGATGATGGGCGGCCTCTTCGTCATGTCGATGGTCACAGGTCGTCTGATCAGCAAAATTGGCCGTTATCGCATGTTCCCTATTGCGGGCACCTTGCTGGTCGCGATCGCCATGATGCTGCTCGCGCGCCTGCAGATCGACACGCCGATTCATGTGATGTATCTCGACATGGGCGTGCTCGGCTGCGGTCTCGGCATGGTGATGCAAGTGCTCATTCTCGCCGTGCAGAACACCGTCGAATTCAAGCATATGGGTGTGGCCACATCGGGCGCCACGTTGTTTCGCTCTATTGGCGGATCGATCGGCGTGGCTGCGTTCGGTGCCGTGTTCTCCAACGGCCTTGCCGCAAGGCTCGAAAAGCTTATCCCGCCGGACACGGAATTGCCGCACGCACTCGGACCCGCCGCGATCCGCCATTTGCCTGAAGCATTGCGCGCCGACTATTTACAGGCATTTGCCGGTGCGTTGCATACCGTGTATCTCTCCGCGGCGTGTGTCGTATTGCTCGCATTCGTGCTCGCGTGGCTGCTGAAGGACCATCCGTTGCGTAAGCATTGAACCATCGCACTTCGTCGGGCGCGTCATGGAAATATTGATTGCATGCGCTCGAAATTCGTCTGCGAAATGCGCGCCCTACCATAAAAAGAATCGCGCGCGTTCGTCCTCATGATGTGCACGATCATTCGTCCTACCTGGTAATGTGCGGTAGCGCACACAACATAGGGTCGATCGTCCATTGACGTCCGCTTCGAAACGCCACATATTGAAAACGACGGCGCGCAGGCCTCGCTTGCCCGCTCGGACTCTCTGGCGCATGTAGATCGTGGTTTCCGCGGACACTCATACCGCTTCAAGCGCGATCGGAAGCATGCCGTAACGGCATTGTTTTCCTCAGTTGGAGCCATAGCATGTCCACTCAGACCTTAGCCGGCGATCGCTTTCCGACGCCATGCAAACAATGTGGCGGAGCCCTCTACCGGCGAGTGGATCATTGCCCGTATTGCGGCTCGGTTCATCCGCTCGATGCCGACGCACGCGCACCTGTGCGCAGCGCGCTGCACGAGAGTCGAGCCAGCACGCTGAGCATGTCGATGTTGAACGACGGTTTCGGCGCGCCGGCGCTCAACGAGCCCGACTTCCCCGGCGGCGCATTGCATGCCGGCCTCAACCTCGCTCCGGCAGGCGCGCTTCAGGCGTCGTCATCGTCGCTGCTTTCGCCCGAGACGCCGCTGTTGCCCGTTGCCGATCCTGCCGAACTGCCGCATCGCGCGGGTCTGCATATGCGCCACGCGGTACTCGCGACCGCGACCATTGTCGCCGCGGGCCTGGCGTATGTCGGCTACGCGCTATTCAACGACAGCCGCGACCTGCATTCCGGCAACGGCGAGCAATCCGCAGAAACCGCCCGCGACGCCAGAACGACGACGGGGACCATCGCGCGATACTCGCCCGATCAGGCAGCCGACTCGCGCCTCGCGGCGATGCCCGGCAAATCTGCCGGCACAGAAGGCGTGCGAAACACCGTACAGGCAATACCGGCCACTGTACCGATCGCGGTGGTTTCAACGAAAACGGCCACACCGCAATTCCACGACGGCGCGCAAGCACTGCGGGCGGCCCGCACCGCATTGCGCGCCAACGATCTGAGCGCGGCGCAAGCGGCCCTGGTCGCAGCGCAATCGCTGCAACCCGAGAGCAGCGACGCGCAAAGTCTCGCCGCCGAAATGAAGCCGTTGACCGCGCGCCGCGACGCCGCGTTGCTGGCGGCGCAGATGTGCGCCGATCATCAAACATGGCCGTGCGCACGAGAGCATGCGAACGAGGCGCTGGCGCTGGACACCGGCAGCGACACGGCAAAGACGATCCTCGAGCGTGTGATTCGCGAAACCGGCTGGGCACCGCTCAGTACCCAGACAACGAGCAATGCCAGGCTGCCGCGGCAGCCGGCCGTCCAATAGTTCGGATACCGAATCTAATGGCTGGAAAATTGCCAACCCGACCCGATAGGTGCAGACCATGCTAAAGAGATTTCTGACGGGATGGCTGGGAGCGATGCTGCTGATCACGTCGTCGCTGCTGAGTGCCGAACCCGCGCACTACAAGATCGTCACGGGCCCCGAACGCGGCACCTACATTCAGATCGGTCAGGACCTGTCGAAATGGGTTGCGCAGCCGGCGGGCATCGACCTCGCCGTGGTCGCGTCGAAAGGGTCTGCCGAGAACGTACAGCGCATGCGCTTCGAGCCGGGCGTGAAACTCGCGCTGGTGCAGTCCGACGTGTATCAGGCGTACATCGACATGGCCAACTCGGGCAATCCCGACGCCGGTACCGCGATCCGCCCGCTGCGCCTCATCATGCCGCTCTACGACGAAGAGATCAACGTCGTGGTGCGCGCGGATTCGCCGCTCAAAAGTCTAGGCGACATCAGGGACAAGACCATCAGCGTCGGCCTGCTCGGCAGCGGGACCGCGCAATCGGCGACTACCCTGTATCGCCTTATGTTCGGTCAGCCTATTCCCGAACAGAACATCCAGCACCTGAGCAACGAAGATGCACTGGCCGCATTGATCGTCAAGAAAGTAGACGTTGCGATCATCGTGGTCGGTCAGCCGGCAAAACTGTTCAACGATATGAACCCGGAGCTGCTGCAGCAGATCCGTCTGCTGAAAGCCGAGCCCACGGCACCCGAAACCGTCCGTGCGAAGCAGACCTATTTTCCCGCCACGATCCGCGCGAGCAGCTATCCGAACTGGCTGAAAGAAGACGTGCCCACGCTGACGGTCAAGGCCTTCCTCGTCACCTATGACTACGGTCTGCGCGATACCGTCGGCAATCTGAATCATTTTGCCGACTCGCTATGCGCGAACTTCGACAATCTGCAGGAGCATGGGCATCCGAAATGGAAGCAGGTCAAGCTGGAATTGCCCAGCCTCGTGCGCGGTTGGAAATATTACCCGCCTGTAGAGAAGCATTTACGCGCCTGCCTTGCGAACCGCAGCGCAGGCATCAACGCGGCCGCGGCTCAGGTCTCCGAAAAACCGCGTAGCAATTGTACGAATCAGGAGCGCCTGCTTCTGCTGTGCAAGTAGTAATACATGCGAATGCGGAGCGCCAGTGCATCTGTGAGCGCTCCTGCCGCGATTACGCCCGCTTGCGCTCGCCGGATGCGGCAGCGCTCTCCATCGCGCGCTGCAAGGCCTCATACACTTTCGGCCGGTTGCATTGCGAGACGTTAAAGCGCAGGTAACCGGTCGCCGATTGCGAGACGCTGAATACATTGCCCGGCGCGAACACGACATCTGCGCCTAGCGCATGGCGCGCGATGTCGGCGGCGTCGAGCGAATCGGGCAAACGCGCCCACACGAACATGCCTGCACGCGGCTGCGTCCATACGTCGAGGCCCGCGTAGTTGAGGCGGCGCATGGTTTCGCCCATCGCGTCCGCGAGCTTCGCGCGCATCGACTCGAGATGACGCCGGTAAGTACCGTCCACCAGCAACCGATGCACGACGCTCGCCGTGAGTTGCCCATTGCCGAACGACGTGGCCAGTTTCAGGTCGATCAGCGGCTCGATCCATTCGGCGCGCGCGGCGATGTAGCCGCAACGCGCCGCCGCGGAAAGCGTCTTCGAAAAGCTGCCGATCGACACCACGCGCGTGAGCCCGTCGAAGGCGGCAAGCCGCGGCGCGGGTTCGTCTTCGAAGTCCGCGAAGATATCGTCCTCGACGACGATCAGTCCGTGTTCGCCGGCGAGCTTGAGCAGCCGATGCGCGACCGCCGGCGCGAGCGTCGCGCCGGTCGGGTTATGAATCGCTGAGTTAGTCACATAGAGCCGCGGACGATGCTCGACCAGCGCCCGCTCGAAGGCCGCGAGGTCCGGACCCGACGGCGTATAAGGCACGCCGACGATGCGCGCGCGATGCGCCCGCAACAGCGCCTGGAAGTTGAAATAGCACGGGTCGTCGATCAGAACCGTGTCCCCCGGTTCGAGCAGAAAACGGCACACCAGATCGAGCGCGTGCGTGCCGCCGTCGGTGAGAACGATCTGTTCGGGCGGCGCTTCCACGCCGTGCTGCGCGAGCCGCCAGGCAAGCTGCTGACGCAGCGCGGGCAGGCCATACGGGTTCGCATAGTCGGCGAGCGGCGACTGCGGATCGCGCGCTATGGCCCGCAACGCGCGACGCACGCCGTCCTCGGGCAGCCAGGAGGCCGGCATCCAGCCGCAACCCGGCTTGAGCACCTTGGAGCCGGGTTGTAACGACTGGCGAGTGAGCCATAGCGGATCGACCTCGCGATCGAGGCGCGGCCCGAGATCGGCGAGCGCGAGCGGCGGCGCATGGCCCGACACGAAAAATCCCGAGCCGCGCCGGGCCACGATCGCGCCTTCGGCAACGAGCCGGTCATACGCCTCCACCACCGTCGACTTCGACACACCGAGCGCCTCGGTCATGACGCGGATCGACGGCACGCGCGCGCCGGGCATCAGCGAGCGACTCGCAATGCGTTCGCGCAGATTGTCCATGACGATGCCTACGCGCGTTCCTTGCGGTTTCTCAAGTGCTCGCATCTGCCCACCTTGCTCCATCTGTACTGCTCCTTCGTCGGTACAGTTTGCACGAATTGTACTGATCCGTAGCTTAACCTTTTCGCGATGAAAGCGGATGCTATACGCTTCATTCCAATACGCATGGACCTTAGATGGACAAGACAACGAATGGCTGGCTGAGCGGGCTCATAGGCGTGCTGATTTTCAGCGGCTCGCTGCCGGCCACGCGCATCGCCGTGCAAGGGCTTGATCCGGTGTTCCTGACGGTGGCGCGCGCGACCATCGCGGGCACGCTCGGTCTGTTGCTGCTGCTCGTGTTCCGCGAGGCGCGTCCCGCGCGGCGCGATATGGTTCCGCTCGTAATCGTCGCGCTCGGCGTGGTGGTCGGTTTTCCGCTTCTGACCGCACTTGCGCTGCGCCACGTGAGTTCCGCGCACGCGATCGTGTTCGTCGGACTGCTGCCGCTTGCAACCGCGATCTTCGGCGTGCTGCGCGGCGGCGAACGTCCGCAAGCGGCCTTCTGGTTTTTCTCGGCGCTCGGCAGCGGCGCGGTGGTCGCGTTCGCGATGCGCCACGGTCTCGATGCGTCTCCGGTGGGCGACGCGTTGATGCTCGCCGCGATCGTCGTGTGCGGGCTGGGCTATGCGGAAGGCGCGCGGCTATCGCGGCATCTCGGCGGCTGGCAGGTTATTTCGTGGGCGCTGGTGCTGTCGCTTCCGCTGATGTTGCCGCTCGCATGGTGGACCCGCCCGGCTTCTTTCGAGGGCGTCAGCCACGCAGTGCTTTGGGGGCTCGCATATGTGTCGCTATTCAGCATGCTGATCGGCTTTGTATTCTGGTATCGCGGCCTCGCACTTGGCGGCATCGCAGGAGTCGGACAGTTGCAACTGCTGCAGCCGTTTTTCGGACTGGTGCTTGCAGGTCTGTTGCTGCACGAACAGGTGCCGCCTTCGATGATCGCGGTCACCGTGGCAGTGGTAGCGTGCGTGGCCGGCGCCCGGCACTTCTCCAAAGCGACGCCGGCGCGCCGCACGGCCTGACCTGGCGCCGAGTCCTCACGCAACGATTTTTGTCCGGCTTCAAATTTGCGCGCGCGGCGGGCATAGTCAAACGTATCCTCAGAAGAAGAGAAACGACAGGCCGGAACCGGCCGCACCAGGACCACGTATGACCACAGCCCGCCCCGCATCCGGCGCCCCGGACGCAACCGCTGCAAGCGCCGCAACCGCTGAGTCGACCGGCAGCGACCCGCTTATCCGCGACGCAATCGAAGCCGACCTGCCCGCCATTCAGGCCATTTACGCGCACCATGTGTTGACCGGCGTCGCGTCGTTCGAGGAAGTGCCGCCATCCGTGGACGATCTGCGCATGCGGCTCGCGTCGGTGCGCAGCCATGGACTGCCGTACATGGTCGCCGAGATTGGCGGAGAGGTCGCGGGCTACTGCTACGCGACGCCGTACCGCCCTCGCGCGGCGTACAGAAACACCATCGAAGATTCGATTTATGTGAGCGACGCCTATCGCGGACGAGGCCTCGGCCGCGTGCTGCTACAGGCGCTGATCGACCGATGCGAAACCGGGCCATGGCGCCAGATGGTCGCCGTGATCGCGGACGGCGGCAGTGGCGGATCACTGTCGCTGCATAAGCAGTTGGGTTTCGAGTTGGCCGGCACGTTGAGGGCAGTCGGTTTCAAACATAGCAGATGGCTCGACACCACGCTGATGCAGCGGACTTTGGGTGCGGGCGCTTCGACGCCGCCTGACTACGAAACCTGAAGCTGCAACCCGAGCGTCGTGCTGGTCCGCCTCCATACAGCGGGGGTAAAATTCGGGGCATGCCTAACACGCCGCCCGCCACGCCGCCCTCCACCTCGCCGCCGTCCTCGTCCGGCGCCTCGGACACGTCCGCAGGCGCCGCGCCGCGCAACGAGTACACCGTCGACGAACTCGCGCGCGTCAGCGACACAACGGTGCGAAACGTGCGGGCGTATCAGGACCGCGGTCTTCTCGCGCCACCGGAAAAGCGCGGCAGAGTGGGCGTGTATAACGACGCTCACGTGTCGCGTCTGAAGCTGATCAATCATCTGCTCTCTCGCGGCTACACGCTCGCGAACATCCAGGATCTGATCAAGGCCGTGGACGAAGGCCACGATCTTCGCTCCATTCTGGGCCTCGAAACCGCGATCGGCGGCCGCTGGTCGCGCGAACATCCAAAGAAGTATTCGTTGGTCGAACTGCTGCAAATGTTCGGCGACAAAGCGTCGCCGAGCGCGCTCGCGAAAGCGGTCGATCTCGGCCTGCTGGAACGCGAGGGCCTGTCGTTCGTGTCGGGCAGCCCCACTGCACTCGCTGCTGGCGCCACGCTCGCGAAAGAAGGTATTCCGCTGGGGGATTTGCTCGACGCCGTCGGCGTCGCACGGCCGCATTTCAGCGCGATCGCCCACGCACTGGTCGATCTGGTGGTTCGCCAACTGGACCGCTACGATCCGGACGCGCTGCCGCCGCCCGCCGACGTGCCGGCCCTCGTGGATGCGATCTGGCGCGTGCGGCCGCTCGCTATGGTGCTCGTCGAGAGCGAGATGAATCGAGCGCTTGAAGAGGCCTCTGGCGACTACCTCGGCGATCGCGTCGCGGCCATCATGGAAAAGAAACTGGCTCGCTCCGCCGGTCAACCGAAGCGGCCAAAGAAATAATCCGATGCGCCGGTCGGCGCTTCGTCAGCAATGGCCTGAGTCCCCGCCTTTCCAACCTAGAGTTTCGCGTCTAGACGTGCTCTTGCGTCGTCCGTCCTTCCGCCCTATCGTTACATCACTCAATGTAACAGTTATCAGCGTAATAGGGAGGCGATCCGGATGAACGCACGCATGCCACACGACGCCGCGGTCCACGGCGCGTTCGCGCCTGTCGAGACGGACATCGCCATTATCGGGACCGGCTTTGCGGGGCTGGGCATGGCGATTCGCTTGCGGCAATCCGGCTTCACCAACTTTATCGTTGCAGAAAAGGCCGAGTCGGTCGGCGGCACATGGCGCGACAACCATTACCCGGGCTGCGCATGCGACGTGCAATCGCATGTCTATTCATTTTCGTTCGCACCGAACCCGCGCTGGACCCGCATGTTCGCGCGTCAGCCGGAAATCCGCGCATATCTCGAGGAATGCACGCGACGCTTCGGCGTGGAGCGTTATCTGCGCTTTGGCCATGAACTCGTGAGCGCGGTCTACGACGACACGCACCACCGCTGGCAACTGCGTTTCGCCAACGGGCAACAGTGGTCCGCGCGCGTACTGATCCCTGCGATGGGCGGCCTGTCGCGCGCGGCGATACCCGACATTCCCGGCATTGAACGATTCAAGGGAAAGGCATTTCACTCGCAGCACTGGGATCACGCCTATCCGCTCGAAGGCAAGCGCGTCGCCGTGATCGGCACCGGCGCCAGCGCGATCCAGTTCGTGCCGCAAATCGCATCTCGCGTCGCGCATCTCGATGTGTTCCAGCGTACACCGCCGTGGATCATGCCGAAGGCCGACCGCGCGGTGCGACCGTTCGAGCAGTGGCTTTTCAGGCACGTGCCCTTCACGCAAAAGATCATGCGTTCGGCGCTCTACTGCATGCTCGAATCGCGCGCGCTCGGCTTCGCGATCCATCCCTCGCTAATGAAGACCGCGCAGAAAGTCGCCGAGCGGCATTTGCGTCGCCAGGTGCCCGACCCGAAATTGCGCGCGACGCTCACGCCGAATTACACAATGGGCTGCAAGCGCATTCTGATCTCGAACGACTACTTACCCGCTTTATCGCGGGCAAACGTAACGGTGACGACGAGCGCTATCGAGCGCATCGACGAAGACGCGGTCATCACGAGCGACGGCGTGCGTCATCCGGTCGACTGTCTGATCTTCGGCACCGGGTTCCAGGTCGCCGATCCGTTCGCGCGAGGTGTGGTGCGGGGACGCGACGGCGTGGACATCGTCGATACGTGGCGTGACGGCGCGCATGCCTATCTCGGCACGGCATTGCCTGGTTATCCCAACTTTTTCATGATCGTGGGTCCGAACACGGGACTCGGCCATAACTCGATGGTGTTCATGATCGAGTCGCAAGTCGAGTACATTTTGCGCGCACTGAAAACCATGCGCAGTGAGCGAGCCGAGGCGATCGAAGTTCGCCCGCAGGTGGAGCGTGCGTACAACGAAAAGATCCAGCACAAACTTGGCCGCGCAATCTGGTCGACGGGCGGCTGCAAGAGCTGGTATCTCGATCCGAGAACCGGCAGGAACACCACGCTGTGGCCGGGGTTTGCGTACAAATTCCGCCAGGCCACCAGCATCTTCAATATGGACGATTACTTCGCTTTCACGTCAGCGCCCGGGACAACGATCGCGCACACTGCCTCGCCGCACGACGTGCACGGTAGCGCGCAGGCTGCCGCGTCGGCTGACGTCACCTGAAACACACATAACGACAACGCACATTCAGAGAGGACGGGAGATAAAACCAATGAAGCATTTCAACGATAAGGTCGCTGCGATCACAGGCGCGGGTTCCGGCATGGGCCGCTCGCTCGCGATCCGGCTCGCGAGAGAAGGCTGCCACCTGGCCCTTGCCGATCGCAACGCGACGAGCCTCGAGGAGACCGCTCGACTTGCGCAAGCCGCCGCGCCACATATCGTCGGCGCGCCGCTGCTGATCACCACCGCTGTGTTCGATGTCTCCGACCGAGCCGCAATGTTCGCGTGGGCTGCGGAAACCGTCGAGCAGCATCGGCGCGTGAACCTCGTGTTCAACAACGCGGGCGTCGCTCTGTCCAGTACGATCGAAGGTATGGAATACGCGGATCTGGAGTGGATCGTCGGCATCAACTTCTGGGGCGTCGTGCATGGCACCAAGGCGTTTCTGCCACACTTGAAGGCGTCGGGCGAAGGCCATATCGTCAACACGTCGAGTGTATTCGGCCTTTTCGCTCAGCCTGGCATGAGCGGCTACAACGCGACGAAGTTCGCGGTCCGCGGCTTCACCGAGGCACTGCGCCAGGAACTCGATCTGATGAAATGCGGCGTGTCGGCTACCTGCGTGCATCCGGGCGGCATCCGTACAGGCATCGCGCAGTCGAGCCGCATTGCGCCGAACATGGTCGGCTTCATGCTGGAGAACGAGCAGCAAGGCAAGGACGATTTCGAAAAGTTCTTCATCACCACCGCCGACGAAGCTGCCCGTACGATTCTCGACGGCGTGCGCAGGAACAAGCGGCGCGTGCTGATCGGCCGCGATGCACGTGCCGCCGACTGGCTCGCGCGCACGTTGCCCGCCGCTTACCAGGCGCTTGTCGTGCTGCAAACGCGGCGCATGAAGCGCAGTGCGGAGAAACGCGCCCGGCGCGCGGCGCAACTTGCCGGCAGGCGCGCTTGATGGTGCGCGCCCGATGGTACGCAACTGACAGCACCATCCAGACGCTCATAGAATCACGAGGAGAAAGGCCATGATGCCCGTTCGCCGCGACTTACGCTTCAACCTCCCGCAGGACCGTGCATGCGACTGGCACGCGCAAGGCTCGCATGTGACACACTTCTTCAACGCGCTTTCGCTGCTCTTTCCCGCCGGCGAGCGCTTCTTCATGGACAGCGTGCGCAACTATCGCGATCAGATTGACGACCCGGTGCTGAAAAAGCAGGTACTCGGTTTCATCGGTCAGGAAGCGATGCATACGCGCGAGCACGTCGAATACAACGATCTGCTGGAGCAAGCCGGTTTGCCTGCAAATAAGCTCGACAAACGGCTGTGGGCGATTCTCAACTTCGGCCGCAAGGTGCTGCCGCATTCGTATCAATTGGCCGTCACCGTGTGCCTCGAACATTACACGGCGATGCTCGCGGGCTTGCTGCTCGAGGACGCGTCACGCATCGAAGGTTCGGTCGACGGTTACGCGCAAATGTGGACGTGGCACGCGCTCGAAGAAACCGAGCACAAAGCCGTTTCGTACGACGTGTGGAATACGGTACTCAAGCCTGGACTCGGGCGTTATCTGTTACGTACAGGCGTTATGCTCGCCACCACCATCACCTTCTGGCTGATCGTGTTCGACTTTCATGTCCGTCTGCTGATTGCAGACCGCAAACGCGGCGGTCATCTGCGCGGCATGTGGCGCGTCGTGAAATATCTGTACGGCCCGCGTCATGGCGTCTTTCCCCGTATAGCCGCTGAATGGCTGAGCTTTTTCAGGCCCGGCTTTCATCCGTGGGATCACGACAATCGCGCGCAACTCGCGCGGATCGACGGCCTGGTAGCGGCGGTCGACGCCTCCAACGCGGCCGCCCCGATTTCGCGTAGAGCGGCACGGCGCGGCGCGCAGGCGGCCGCGTGATACCCGACACGTTGCCGGTGGATGCCGGCGACGTGCGGCTTGCGGCCTACGTGAGCGGCCCGCGTGACGCGCCGCCGATCGTGCTGGTGCACGGCTATCCGGACTCGGCCGCCGTATGGGAAAGGGTGCGCGCTCAACTCGACTCACGCTACCGCGTCATAAGCTACGACGTGCGCGGCGCCGGCGCATCGGAAGCGCCAGCCGCACGCGACGGATACCGTATTGAACGACTCGCCGCCGATCTCTGCGCAGTCGTGAACGCCACCTGTGGCCAGCAGCCCTTCCATCTGGTCGGCCACGACTGGGGTTCGATTCAAAGCTGGGAAGCCGTAACCGACCCGCAGTTCAAAGGACGCATCAGGTCATTTACCTCTATCTCAGGCCCGTGCCTCGATTACGCTTCGGTCGCATTGCGCAGCACGCGTGACCCTCAAGAAAAACCTAGGATGGCGAAGCAATCGCCGCGCTTCAGCATTCGTCAATTGCTCAGATCCTGGTACATCTTCTTTTTTCATTTGCCATGGCTGCCTGAACTGGTCTGGCGCCTGGGCGGAGTGCGCATGTGGCCGCTGTGGCTACGAATCACGGAACGCATTGACGCGTCGCGTGACCCAACGCAGATGCGTAACGCGATCAACGGACTGAACCTTTATCGCGCGAATTTCATCGACAAGCTCCTGCATCCGCGCGCACGCCACGTGCACGTGCACGTGCCCGTTCAGTTCATCGTGCCGTTGCATGACCGCTATGTCGGGCCCGAATTGTCGGTGGGCCAGGAAGCCTGGCTGGGACCCTATGACCGCGTCGAACTCGACGCAGGTCATTGGGTGGTGCTGCGCGAGTCGCAACTAGTTGCGGCACACATAGAACGCTTCGTGGCGCGACATCTGGCAGAGCCGGGTGGCCCAGTCGCGCTCAACGCTCGCGCGGCAGGCGAGTGAATAGCGTCGGATAGTCAATGACAAGGCCGTCGTCGTCGACTTTCATATTCGCTGTGAAGTCGCGGAATATGCCTTCATAGCGGTACTCGCGATTCAATTCGATGCACGAATACGCCTGCTCGACACGCGTGACCTGCAAGTCCGGTGTGGAAATGTACGCGACCTGTATAGGTCGACGCTCACCTTGCGTGAGTTGCAGCCGGCGAATCGGCAACGTATTCGTGAACGGCGTGGCGGCAATGTCGATATCAATGCATCCTTCAATCGCGCTCAACAGAAGGCCGTGCCCATCGCGCCAGTTGCCCTCGCCGTCGCCGTGCAGTTCCAGTTCTCCGCCGCCCACGATCTTCAGCCATGCGTAACGCGTGCGCCATTGCGCATCGCAGCGCACTTTGTAGTGCAACCCGTAAGCCTTGCCGTAGCGCTGCCCGACCACGACGCTTTCCACTTCGAAGCCGTCGTCGCGTGCGTCGAACGACAGGTGTTCGATTCCCTCGGCCTCTTGCGATGCCCACCGTACTTCCCGCATCAGATCGCCTCCTATGATGAAACGCGCAGCAAGCGCGTCGCGCTTCATATCGTAGCGCGAACGCGAGGCGCTCGCCGATGTGCGTGCCTACCGCCACATCGTGCGGATGCTTTGCAAATAGCCACTATCAATGCGCGGGCATGCACACAGCCGCGCGAGTGCCCTATCCTCGCGTTTCGCAACTGTTCGCCGCCGGCGCGCGATTCGATTTCAGATGCGCGCCGCCGAACGCTCATCGACCGATACCATGCATGCCGCCGCGACCGAAGCGCATTCCGCCGCCTTGCGCACCCTGCTGCGCAGCTTTGGGCAGATCGTGCTCCAGGCAAACGCATTCACAGGGGCATGCCTCGTTGCCGGCTGGATGCTTTGCGACCCGCGCCTTGCCTGTGCTGCCTTGATCGGTGCAGTCGCGGCCAACGTGAGCGCGATGCTGGCCGCTCACTCCCACGACGACCTGCGCGCTGGCCTGTACGGCTTTAACGGCGCATTGGCGGGACTCGCCGCGTTCAGCTTCATCGCCGACAATGCGACGGCGGCCGCCGTCGCCATTCTCGCAGCCACGGGAACGGCATGGCTTCACGAACCGTGGTCACGATGGCTGCGCGCGCGCCAATTGAGCTACTTCTCCAGCCCGTGCCTGATCGTCACGTGGCTCTGGATGCCGATCGCAGCAAGCGGCCCCGAGCCGGCGCGTCTCGCAGCAACGCCTACGCTCGACCCGGCGCAGTTCGGCGGCGGCGTGCTCGCCGGTCTCGCGCAAACCGGCTTCGCCTCGGGCGCAATGGCCGGTGCATTCGTGTTGCTCGGGATCGCGGCGGCATCGGCACGGCATGCGCTGTACGCGTTGATGGGCGCGGCGCTCGCAAGCAGCCTGCATGTTCTGCTGGGCGCGGGGGCGAGCTCGTTCGACGCAGGCCTGCTAGGATTCAACGGCGCCCTTACCGCACTCGCGCTGACCGATTGCGGTGTCTTGTGGATGCTCGGCGGCGTGGCGATCTCAGTGGTTTTGCAAGCGGCGGCGACTCACGTCGGCTTCGCCGCGCTAAGCGCGTCTTTCGTCGCCGCAACGTGGAGCGTGCAATGGCTGAGGCAGCGTGCTGTTCGCTGAGACTCCGCCTGTCAGGCAAGATCGGGGAATACCAGACAACCTCAGGAGAGATGTATGTCTTTCATCCACACACCCGCAGGCCGCATTGAGCAATCCGGGCCGACTTCGCAAGCGGAGCAGCAAACTCGCGTCGACCTGGCCGCCGCGTATCGCCTCGTCGCGCTCAACGGTTGGGACGACCTGATCTACACGCACATCTCCGCGAGCGTTCCGGACGAGCCGGGCCACTTTCTGATCAATCCATTCGGTCTTGCATTCGACGAGGTGCGCGCGTCGAATCTCGTGAAAATTGACATCGACGGCAATATTGTCGGTGCCAGCGAACATGTGGTGAACGTGACCGGCTTCGCCATTCACGCCGCCGTGCATGCGGCGCGCGCAGACGCGTTCTGCGTCATGCATTTGCACAGTACGGCAGGCGTGGCCGTGTCGGCACAGCCTGCGGGTTTGCTGCCCGCGTCACAACACGCGCTGCGCTTTTATCGTCAGCTCGCTTATCACGACTATGACGGCCTCGCCTTTGCGCCGGCGGAGAGCCGGCGCCTCGTGGAGCATCTGGCGGACAAGCCGGCCATGCTGCTGCGCAATCACGGCCCGCTGACCGTGGGCCGCACCGTCGCCGAAGCGTATGTGCTGATGGCCACGTTGCTCAAGGCGTGCGAGATCCAGTTGCAGGCGCAAGCATGCGGCGCCCCGCTTGTCGTGCCTGACGACGCGGTCGCCACGCGCACAGCCGAGCAACTCTATGACGGCGGCGCAGTGGAAGGAACACTTGAATGGCCTGTGTTGCTGCGCAAGCTGGACCGCCTAGACCCGACTTATCGCGACTGACGGGCAACTGACGGGCGACTGCCGGACGATTAGTACCTGAATTACCCTGACCATACCGCGCAATGACTACCGCAATTGCTTATGCGGCGCGTGATATCAATTAGATTCTCAACGGAGCCGAACCATGCCCACGTTTCGTATCGAACTGTTCGAAGGCCGCTCGGTGGAACAGAAACGCCAATTCGTCGAAGCAATCACGAAAGCGACTTGCGAATCGCTCGGCGTAGAGCCGAATTCGGTCGACATCATTCTCACCGACGTGAAGCGCGAAAATTGGGCAACAGGAGGACGCTTGTGGTCCGACAGCGGAAGCTGAATTGAAACGCTGCGCGCGTGGTGCGCGCAGCGGTTTTATTGCTCAGCGACGCATGAATTAAATGCGCCGCTGTGGCGGCGTAACAACACGCCGCCGCTACCCTGGAGCCATTAGAAGCGGTGAATGATGCCCACGCCGCCTGCAACCTGGCTGCGCGACGAAGACGGCGCGCTGTTCTGACCGTCGCCGATATTGGCCGTCGCGTTGATGATGCTCACGCCGTTGTTGCCGATCGTCTGGCCGTTCGCACGCTGATACGCTTCCACCGCATACAGACCCGTACGCTTGGAGAGGCTGTAGTACTGCGACAGGTTGAACTGGTTATAGCTAGCTGCGCTCGAGATGCCATTCGATTGCGTCGCACGCGTGTAGCTGTAGCCGGCTGCCAGATCCAGTGCACCGATCGGCTTGAAGTGCACCACTGCGCCACCCGTGTTAAACGTCGCCTGATGACGGAAACCTGAGTTCACACCCGGAATGTATTGCACGTTCGAATACGAGAACGACACGTCCCATTGCGAGTTGAACGTGTAGCCGCCGGTGACTGCAACGCGCTGCTGAGCCTGCGCCGTGCGGTAACCGTTGGTGATGCCGGAAAGACCCGGGCCGGTCGTCGCGCCGTTGTTCGACGTAGTCGAGTCCGGGCCCCACAGACCGCCGCCAGGCGTCGAGTTGTTGATGCGCTGGAAGCCTGCTGCGATACCGAACGGACCGTTCAGGTACTGCACCGCGGCGCTCCACGTCGAGCCGGCGTTGAAGCTGCCCGGCACGCCGCCCAACGAGTACGAACCGCTTACCGTCAGACCATACATGTTCGGCGACGTGTACACGAGGGAGTTATTCGCGCGATAGATCGTATCCAGCGAATCGAGATCGCCCGGGTGCGCGCCGTAAGCGCCCGTCAGCCACGTAGTCGGGCTATACGGCGACAGCAGCGTGTAGTACGACGTGTACTGACGGCCGGCCGTCAGCGTACCGTACGTGGGATTCGTCACACCGATCCATGCCTGGCGGCTGAAGCCGAGGCCGTTCACGCTCTGTGCACCGGTTGCGCTGTTAAAGCCCTGCTCCAACTGGAAAATGGCCTTCGTGCCGCCGCCAAGATCCTCGCTACCCTTCAGGCCGAAGCGGCTACCCGCCCAGATGCCGTTGTTCATCTTGACAACCGAGCGGCCGCCCGAAGTCGAGCCGAGCGTCGTCGAGCTGCTTTGGTAGCCGATCCCCGTGTCGACGATACCGTACAACGTCACGCTGCTCTGAGCGTGTGCGCCAAGGGCGAACAGGCCAAGGGCGGAGGTTGCTAGTGCCTTTTTCATTTATGCTCCTCTTTAAAAAATTGTTCTTGACTACCGGTCATTGTCTGAACCGCGCAACCGGTGAATCGGGGATTTCAGGTCAGAAAACCGGGTGTCCGTTTATCACGCTCGGCAACCACGTGGAGAACATCGGCACGTAGGTCACAATATTGATGGCGCTGAAGATAGCGAGGTAATACGGCCAAGCCACCTTGGTAGTTTCCCCAATCGACACATTGCCGATCGCGCAACCAATGAACTGCACCGAGCCGATCGGCGGGTGAACGAGGCCCAATGCGCAGTTCAACAGGATCATGATGCCGAACTGCACGGGACCGACACCGCTATGCATCGCCATCGGCAGGAACAGCGGCGTAGTGATCAGAATGTGCGCCGCCATGTCCACGAATGTGCCGAGGAATACCTGAATGATGTTGATATAGAGCAGCATCAACCAGGGAATGCTCGTCGCGCCGTCCAGCATGTGCTCGATCGCATCGGGGATCTCCAGATATGCCATCTGGTAGCGCAGCATGTTCGATACGCCGATCAGCAGCAGAACGACGCCTGTGGTCTTCGCGGCCTTGGACAATGCGAAGGAGAGCTTCTTCAGCGTCATCGAGCGATACACGACGACCGTCAGCACCAGCGAATAAGCCACTGCAATAGCAGCGGCTTCCGTCGCTGTTGCAATGCCCTTCGCCACGCAGACCAGAATGATCGCGATCACCATCAGGCCGGGCAATGCGCCGAGGAAGGTCCGCGCGACCGCCATCCAGCCCGGGAAACGCTGCAGTGCGGTCGAGCCATCGGGACGGCGCGGGTAGCCGTAGCGTACGGCTTGCCAGTACGCGGCGATCAGCACGAAGCCCATCACCCACAACACGGGCAGCAGCCCCGAGAACAGCAGATCGCCGATCGACACGCCGCTCATCGGCACACCGTTCAGCGTGCCGGTAATGCCCTGTGCCGCAAATGCGTAGATGATCATGTTCGTCGACGTCGGCATCAGCGCGCCCGCGAGCGACGAATGCGTCGTGACGTTGACTGCATAAGCGGCGCTGTAACCCTCGCGCTTCATCAGCGGAATCACGACGCCGCCCATTGCCGACGTGTCTGCCGTGGGCGAACCCGAGACGCCGCCGAACAGCGTACATGCGACGACGTTCGCCATGCCGAGGCCGCCGCGGAAATGGCCGACCGTTGCCTGCGCGAAACGCAGAATGCGGTCGGCGATGCCCCCGTGCAACATCAGTTCGCCCGAGAAGATGAAGAACGGCACTGCAAGGAACGAAAACGCGTTCATCCCCGAGATCATCGACTGCATCGCGGTGGCGGCCGGCAGCCCTTCATACAGATACGTGAGCACACACGACAGCCCCAGCGCGAACGAAACAGGAACGCCGAGCACCAGAAAGACGATAAAGCTAATAGAGAGGAGTGCAAGTTCCATGATTGTTCTATTTGTGTTTCTTTGCGAAAAGCGTCAGAAGGTTCTCGAATGAGAACAACGCGATGCAGACGCTCGCAATGACCGGGATCACGTAGCGGAGCGCTTCGGGCAAACCGAGAATTGGAATCTTGTCGTGCAGCGTGGTCTCGGCCATTTGCAGCGAGCCGAAGAAGATCGCCACGGCGAGCGCGATGAGACACAGATGCTGGAACGTGTGCGCGGCGAGCTGACCTTTCTCCGGCAGACTCTTCACCAGCGAATCGAGCCCGATATGGCCGCCTTCGCGGACCTTCAGCGCTGCGCCGAACATCGCGATCACGATTACCAGCAACAGTGCGATGGGCTCGACGAAATCGGGAGCGTCGCTAAACACGTAGCGCATGACGACGCTGTAGATCACCAGCAGACTCAGCCCTGCGAGGCTGAGCGAGGCGATAACAGCGAGCGCGCGAAAGATAAAATCGTTTGGGCGTTTCATGAATCTCTTGACCCCATTCTTGCCTACGACGGACCGTTTTTACTCGTTAGTCGTGCTACTTTCCGTCACCCGTTGCGCAATCGCGCAGACAGCGGAAAGCCTCGCAGTACTTCTGCAAGGCTTTTCCGCTGTCGCGAAAGCGCGATGCGAGCGTTACTTGATTGCCTGGATCTCGTCCACGAGCTGCTTCATTTGCGGCGTCTTCTCGTACTTCGCCCAAACCGGCTGCATCACCTTGACGAAAGCCGCGCGGTCGATCTGCGACGACGCAACGATCTGCGCGCCGCCCTTCGTCACCGTCTTGCTTGCGTCGCTTTCACGCGCGGTCCACAGCTTCTGGTAGTAAGGCACCGAGTCGGCCGCGGCCTTCTTGATGATTTCCTGCTCCTGCGGCGACAACGTGTCCCACACCTTCTTCGAGAAGACGAGAACTTCCGGCGTCATGGAATGCTGGGTTTCCGAATAGACCGGCGCGACTTCGAAGTGCTTCGTCTCTTCGTAAGAAGGCAGGTTGTTTTCCGCTGCGTCGACGAGGCCGGTCTTCAGACCCGTATAGACTTCGGCAAACGGCATCGGCGTCGGCGTACCACCCATTGCCCTGATTTCGTCGACCATCAGATCGGACGGCTGCACGCGCACTTTCAAACCCTTCATGTCGGCCGGCGTGCGGATCGGCTTTTTCGTGTAGATGGAACGGGCACCGCTTTCATAGAAAGTCAGCGCGATCATGCCCTTTGCCTTGAAGGCGTCCAGGATCTTCTGGCCTTCCGGGCCGTACATCACCTTGCGGAAATGGTCGATGTCGCGGAACAGGAACGGCAGCGACGGAATCATCGATTCCGGCACGATTTCGTTGAATGCCGCACCGTTTGCACGCGCCATGTCGAGTGCGCCGATGCGCACCTGATCGATTGTGTCGTTCTCCGAACCAAGTGCGCTGTTGCCGAACACCTTCACGGAATCCTTGCCGCCGGTTGCCGTCTTGATCTGCTCACCCATGTACTTCACGGCCATATTGGTCGGGTAAGTGTCGCCGTGCACGTCCGACACGCGGAACACGCGCGCTTGCGCCGACATGGCGCCAAAGGCCAGCACCGATGCGGCGACAATCAACGAAACACGGGAAGAGGCGAACTTCTTGTTCATCATGACATTCCTTGAAAAATAGACACCCAATCGATGCGAAGGGCTGCTGACGGCTGGCCAAACGCGAACGGCCGGCTGCAAACGGACGGTCCCGGATGTGACATGGTTTGGCTGGGTCTCCCGGTGCGGCGCTCGCCGGTCTCCTAAGGTGGCAGATGCTTTGCCGTGCTGTTTGCGCAACGTCCCCGGCACAATGATCAGCACTCCTGTCGGACAACTCGACTTCTTGTACTTCTGCTGCGTCGGCGCACTTTCACGCGAGCGATTGCGCGCGCCAAAGCCGCCATTCATCGCGTTGCAATCTCGAAAAGCGCAGAAAGCTGTCTGTTTGCGCTTATACGTTGTACGACGACATATGAAGTCTATAAAACGCAGTTTGAGTTGTACAGACGGTATTTACCCGAGGAAACAACAGTTCGACAGGGATGACCTGAACCGGCCACGGGCGAGCCCCGGCGAGGCGGTGCGCCCGATTGCGCGAATAAGTGGAGAACGCACGCAGAACGACGGACATTATTCGGAATAACCGAAAAACGTCGCGTCCGCACGACAATGTCGTATGACGAGTGATGAATTTAATCGTTGCGAAGAGTGGGCGCCGACCGGGCTACCAGGCCAGCGCCCTACGCAAGAACAGTGCGCAGCGACTTAGAGATCGCCGGCGAATTCGGGCTCAGGCAAGCCGCTCACGCCGGGACGTACCGCGAAGAGATGGCCATCATGTTCGCTCGCGCCCGCGCCCGGACGAATCGACGTGACGAAAAGCGTGTCGAGATCGCGGCCGCCGAACGCGCACATGGCCGGCTTGATTGCAGGCACGGCAATCTGCCGGTCGAGTTTGCCTTGCGGCGTGAAGCGCAGCAATGCGCCCGCGTCGTTCGCGCAGATCCAGTAGCAGCCGTCGGCATCCACAGCGGCGCCATCGGGCCGGCCAACATAGTGGTTCAGATCCGCGAAGACGCGGCGGTTCTTCGGCTCACCCGTTTCGACTTCGTAGTCGAAAGCCCATATCTGCCTGCGCAGCGGATGCGAGTCTGACAGATACATGGTCTTGCCATCCGGCGACCAGCCCAGACCGTTTTGCGTAATGAGTCCGTCGACAACCGGCGCCGAGAGCACGCCCTGCGCGTCGAACCGGTAGAGCGCACCGGCTGGATTGGCCAAAGACATGTCCTGCACCATCGTGCCGGCCCAGAAGCGGCCTTGCCGGTCGCAGCGGCCGTCGTTGAAACGCATGTCGCCACAGGGGAAGACGGGCGCGGCGAGCTTGCGTCCTGTTACCTCGACGGGCTCGCTAGTGCGCACGGCTTGCGCCGTGGCATCGGTCGAACTTCCGCTCAAGGTCACCGCAAACAAGGCAGTCTCGCAGCCTGCGAGTACCGTGTCGCGACGGTCGAACGCGATGCACGCGACCTTCTCCGGCAACAGCCATTCAGAGCGCTCGCCCGTCTCCACCACGAGGCGCACGATTTTTTGCGCTGGAATGTCCACCCAGTAAAGCGCCTGTTCGGCAACACGCCAGACCGGACTTTCGCCGACGAGAGCCGGCGCCTGCCCCACCGCCTCGACTCGCTCGACGCGCGGATTGGTCGCCGCGCTCATCGCTTTGGCTCCATCGGTCCGGCCAGGACGAATGCGCCGCCCTGGAAGCGTTGCGTAGGATCGTCGAGATCGGCGGTCGGAGCCGCGACCGGGAAGAGATGTTCGAACTGGACCGAACTGTCTTGCGGACGAAAGCCGAGGAACGCCGCCTTCGTGTTATCGACCCACTTCGTGCGATTGTCCGAGACGCCGTACACGATCGCATGGCCGACGCGATTGGTGAACAGCGAACAGCGCACCAGCTCGATGAAGTCGCGATAGCTCAGATACGTGACGAGCATGCGCGGGTTCTTCGGTTGCTCGAACGACGAGCCGATCCGCAGACACACCGTCTCCAGGCCGAAGCGGTCGAAGTAATAGCGCGACAGCGATTCGCCGAAGCATTTGGTCACGCCGTACAGACTGTCGGGACGCAACGGCGCGTCGATATCCACTACTTCGGTCACTGGGTGAAAACCCACCGCGTGATTCGAGCTCGCGTACACGACGCGCTTCACACCCTGTTTCTGCGCAGCCGAATACAGGTTGTAGAGTCCGCGAATATTCGCTTCGAGCAGATCTTCGAAAGGCGCCTCGACGGAGATGCCGCCGAGATGGATCACCGCATCCACGCCTTCGAGCAGCGCGTGAACCGCGGCTTCGTCTGCGAGGTCGACGATCGCCGCTTCTTCGTGGTCAGCCACTTCGCCGAGCGGCGCGATGTCGGTTACGCGCACGACGTCGGCCCACGCCGCGAGTGCGCCGCGCAATTGCGTGCCGAGATTGCCGGCGGCACCGGTGAGCAGAAGGCGTCGGAAAGGTTTTTGTGCAGCCACGCGGTCAGAATTCGAGTCAGTCATGTCTTTTGTATTTATGAGTAGCCACTGTCAGTGAAGCAATAAAGGCGAATAGAGCCAGTCATGCAACGAGCCGTCAAGCCCAATGTAAAACGAGCCGCGAAATCGCGGCCCGCTAAATCCGGCGGTCAGGTCACCGGCGCCGGATTGAAGAGCGCCAGCGCATTGTGCAGCTTGAGCTTCTCCGCACAGGTCTTCTTGCGGCCGCTCGCAACGTCGAGCATGAAGCGGAACAGCTCCCAGCCCACCTCTTCGATCGTTGCCGAGCCTGTTGCAATCGTGCCCGCGTTGATGTCCATCAGGTCATGCCAGCGGCGCGCCAGATCCGAGCGCGTCGCGACCTTGATGACGGGGACTTCCGCGAGACTATACGGCGTGCCGCGGCCAGTCGTGAAGACGTGCAGATTGATGCCGGCCGCAAGCTGAAGCGTGCCGCAGATAAAGTCGCTCGCCGGCGTGGCCGCGTAGATCAGGCCTTTCTGCCGCACTTTCTCGCCCGGCGACAACACGCCGGAAATCGGCGAGTTACCCGATTTGATGATCGAGCCCATCGCCTTTTCGACGATGTTGGAGAGGCCGCCCTTCTTGTTGCCCGGCGTGGTGTTCGCGCTGCGGTCGGCGCCGCCGCGCTTCAGATAATCGTCGTACCACTGCATCTCGCGAATGATCGCCTGAGCGACGTCCGCGTTCGCCGCGCGCGCCGTCAGCTGATCGACGCCGTCGCGTACTTCGGTGACTTCGGAGAACATCACCGTGGCGCCGGCGCGCACCAGCAGGTCAGTCGCGAAGCCGACGGCCGGATTCGCAGTGAGACCGGAGAACGCGTCGCTGCCGCCGCACTGCACGCCCACGACCAGATCGGCCGCCGGGCAGGTTTCGCGACGCCGGTTGTTCAGGCGCTTCAGGTGACCTTCGGCCGTTCTCATGATCGACTCGACCATCGACTGAAAGCCGACGTGCGCTTCGTCCTGCAGCACGACAACGTCTCCGTTCTCGTCGGCGCCGAGATCGCCGATATCCGCGATTTCGCTCGGGTTCTGCGCCGCGGCGATGGGGATCGTGCCCGGCGGCATCAAACGCTCCGGCTGCAACTTCTCGCAACCGAGGCTCACCATCATCACCTCACCGCCGAAGTTCGGATTAAGCGCGATATTGCGGACCGTGCGGATCGGCACCATTGCGTCCGGCGCGTCGATCGCCACGCCGCAGCCATAGGTGTGGCCGAGACCCACCACGTCGTCGACATTCGGATATTTCGGCAGCAGTTCGGACTTGATGCGCACAACCGCGTGCTCGACGACGTCGGCGACGCACTGCACGGTCGTGGTGATCGCCAGGATGTTGCGCGAGCCCACCGAGCCGTCGGCGTTCCGGTAGCCCTCGAACGTGTAGCCCTCGAGCGGCGGCATTTCCGGCGCCTTGATGGTGGCGATCGGCAGGTCTTCGAGCCCCGGCGGGCTCGGCATGCGGATCACGTGTTCGTTGATCCAGCTTCCCTTGGGCAGCGCTTTGAGCGCATAGCCGATCACCACGTTATAGCGGATGACTTCGTCGCCTTCGGCCAGATCCGCAAGCGCGACCTTGTGACCTTGCGGGACGCGCTCGCGCAGCACGAGGCCGTCGGGAAAAACCGCGCCCTCGCCCAGGCCGCCGTCGTTGACGACGATCGCGACATTGTCATTGGGGTGAACGCGAATGTAGAGGGGTGAGAGTTCCATTGCATCGATCCTTATGGCGATTTACGCCTTCTGCGGCAGCAATTCATACGTCATCCTACAACATACATGTTTGTCCGCATGTTCCGTATTTACCCTATGACCAGCATTATGCCGCGAAAACTCCGTTGAGTTAGCCGAATTGTTGTTGTACGATGACGTATAAGAAATCTTCATTTCTATCGATCGACGGTTCAACCGATCTCAACCTTTAGCGACGCCCGGATACATACATCATGACTACACCGCAGGAACTCAAGCAGATCGTCTCGCAAGGCCTCCTCTCCTTCCCTGTCACCGACTTTGACGAAAAGGGCGATTTCCGCGCCGACACTTACGCCGAGCGCCTGGAATGGCTGGCTCCGTATGGCGCGTCGGCATTGTTCGTGGCGGGCGGCACGGGCGAGTTCTTCTCGCTCACGCATGACGACTACTCGAACGTGGTGCGTACCGCGACTGAAGTGTGCAAGGGCAAGGTACCCATTCTGGCCGGCGCAGGCGGCCCGACGCGCGTCGCGATTGCGTACGCGAAGGAAGCCGAGCGCCATGGCGCGAACGGCATCCTTCTGATGCCGCATTATTTGACGGAAGCCTGTCAGGAAGGTATCGCCGCGCACGCCGAAGAGGTCTGCAAGTCCGTGCCGAACATGGGCGTGATCATCTACAACCGCGCGAATTCCAAGCTCAACGCCGACATGCTCGAAGGCCTCGCGGAGCGCTGCCCGAACCTGATCGGTTTCAAGGACGGCGTGGGTGAGATCGAAAACATGGTAACGATCCGCCGCCGTCTGGGCGACCGTTTCTCGTACCTCGGCGGCCTGCCGACCGCGGAAGTCTACGCCGCGGCATACAAGGCGCTGGGCGTTCCGGTGTACTCGTCGGCAGTATTCAACTTCATTCCGAAGACGGCGATGGACTTCTACCGCGCTATCGCCGCGGACGACCACGCAACCGTCGGCAAGCTGATCGACGAGTTCTTCCTGCCGTACCTGAAGATCCGCAACCGCCGCGCCGGCTACGCGGTCAGCATCGTCAAGGCAGGTGCAAAGCTGGTTGGCCATAGCGCCGGCCCGGTGCGCGCACCGCTGACCGATCTGACCGAAGAAGAAATGGCGCAACTCGACACGCTCATCAAGACGCTCGGCCCGCAGTAATGCTGCGCGCCTGACCGGCGCGTGGATTTCGCGCCGGTCAGGAAACAAGCGCCGCACAAGCGGCAGCGCAACAGCGCCCGGGGACAACACCGTCGCCGGGCGTTTTTTGCAAATGCGTTTGGGAGCCGCCGCGCCGTCAAGGCCGGATGCCCGCTCCCTTGCATAAGAACTAAGGAGATGACCATGGACCTGAGCCGCACGGCAAGTTCCGCGAACGTTGCGAAGCGCACGAAAGTCCGCTACGCAATCCTGCTGCTTATCTTTGTAATCACCACGTTCAACTACGCGGACCGCGCGACGCTGTCGGTCACTGGCTCGGCAATGCGCGCCGAGTTCGGTTTCGACGCAATCCGGATGGGCTACATCTTCTCCGCGTTCAGTTGGGCGTACGTGCTTTCACAATTGCCGGCCGGCTGGCTGCTCGACCGCTTCGGCGCGCGGCGCGTGTATGCCGCGAGCATTTTCTTCTGGTCGCTCTTCACGCTGCTGCAAAGCTCGATCGGCCTGCTCGGCAGTGCGGCGGCCGCGGTCACCGGTCTCTTCCTGTTGCGTTTCGCGATGGGCGCGGCGGAATCGCCCGCCTTTCCCGCTAACGCCAAGGTGGTGGCAAGCTGGTTTCCCACCAAGGAACGCGGCACGGCATCGGCGATATTCAACTCGGCTCAGTACTTCGCGGCAGTCGTATTTACACCGTTGATGGCCTGGCTCACGCACGCGTTCGGCTGGCACATGGTCTACGTGGTGATGGGCGTCGCCGGCTTACTGCTCGCCCTCACCTGGCTCAAGGTGATGAAGCATCCCGCCGACCACCCGGGCGTCTCCGCTGCGGAACTCGAGTACATCGAACAGGGCGGCGGCGTGGTGAGCGGCCAACATAACGCGCGTCGTGAAAACGTCGAGAAGGCGGGCGGCTGGTCCCTCGTGCGTCAATTGCTGAGCAACCGGATGCTCGTCGGCGTCTATCTTGCGCAGTACTGCATCAACGTGCTGACGTACTTCTTCCTGACGTGGTTTCCGATCTACCTCGTGCAGGCGCGCGGCATGACGATCCTGCAAGCGGGCCTCGTAGCGTCGCTGCCCGCGATCTGCGGATTCTCGGGCGGCGTGCTCGGCGGCATCCTGTCCGATTCGCTGATCCGGCGCGGCCATTCGCTGACCGTCGCGCGCAAGGTGCCGATTGTCGGCGGCATGCTGCTGTCGGTGTCGATCATCGGCTGCAACTACGTTTCCACCGACTGGGTGGTCGTCGCGCTGATGTCGCTCGCGTTCTTCGGCAAGGGCATCGGCGCGCTCGGCTGGGCGGTGGTCGCCGATACATCGCCGAAGGAAGCGCTCGGTCTGTCCGGCGCGATCTTCAACATGTTCGGTAACGTGGCCGGCATCGTCACGCCGATTGTGATCGGCTATCTCGTGGCGAAGAGTGGCTCGTTCAATGGCGCGCTGGTTTTTGTCGGCGCAAATGCGCTGCTCACGGTGTTCAGCTACCTCGTGATCGTGAAGGACATCAAGCGCGTGGAATTGCGCCCGCGCTAAGCGCCGCGCCGGGTCGCCGCCCGGCAGCGCCGTACCGCGCGCCGCCGCTTACCCGCCGCGGCACGGCGCTAAATGATCCGGCCTTTCTATAATCAGTCGTCAGACGACGGTATAATGGATCGCACGAAGTCTCTGCAACTACCTGATTCAAGGGGCGTTTTCGATGGCTACACCACTGGCATCCGCGGCACCGCCACGACGCGCTCGTAATCTCGCCGAGCTCGTCGTCAATTACGTCACCGAGCAGATCGCGTCAAACGCCCTAAAGCCCGGCGACAAGCTGCCGACAGAATCGCAACTCATGGTCACGCTGAGCGTGAGCCGCACGGTTATCCGCGAAGCGATTTCGCGCCTGCAGGCGGGCAAGATCATTGAGACGCGTCACGGCATCGGCAGCTTCGTGCTCGAACCGCAGCGCGAAAAGCTCGGCATCGACATGGTGCCGGCCACCACGCTGCGCGACGTGCTGTCGATTCTCGAACTGCGCATCAGCCTCGAAACGGAATGTGCGGGCCTCGCCGCTCAACGCGCGAAGCCGGAAGACGTCGCCCGCATGCGCGCCGCCCTTGACGCGATCGAGGCGACGCGCCACAACGGACGCGACAGTGTCGATGCCGATTTGCAGTTCCATATCTCGGTGGCGCGCGCTACCGGCAACCGCTATTTCGTGGACATCCTCACGCAAATGGGCAGCGCGCTGATTCCGCGCAACCGGCTCGACTCGGCGGGCATTGCGCGCGCGGAGCCGGACGCGTACCTGTCGCTCGTCAACCTGGAGCACGAGAGCATCCTCGAGGCGATCAGCCGTCACGACGCCGAAGGTGCGCGCGCGGCCATGCGCATGCATCTGTCCAACAGCCGCGAACGGCTTCGCCGCGCGAACGAAATTTCAGAAAGCCATAGTTGACGGGTCGCTGAGCACCTCGCCGTTTCTCACGGCGAATGCACGGCAAGTACACGGCAAATCGCAAAAAAATGGCCGGGGAGTCGCCTCCCCGGCCATTTTTCGTTTCAGCCGCAGTTCGATCGCAACGATCAGCTGCGCGTGATCTCGCCATCGCGGCGGCGCCACAGGTCGAGCGGATTGTCGTCTGCCAGCGCCTGCGGCAGCAGGTCGGCCGGGAAATCCTGATAGCAGACCGGACGCAGGAAACGCTCGATCGCGGTCGTGCCGACCGAAGTCGCGCGGCTATCGGACGTAGCCGGGAACGGGCCGCCGTGAACCATCGCGTGACACACTTCGACACCGGTCGGATAGCCGTTGACCAGAAGCCGGCCCGCCTTGCGCTCGAGAATCGGCACGAGCTTTCTGGCTGCGGGTACGTCGGCGCTGTCCATCTGGATCGTCGCGGTCAACTGGCCTGCAAAGTGCTCGGCAACCTGCAGCAGTTCGTTTTCGTCCTTGCAGCGCACGATCGTCGATGCCGGTCCGAACACCTCGTCTTCCAGCGCCGGCGTGGCGAGGAACGTTTTGGCGTCCGTCACGAACAATGCCGCGCGCGCCTGGTTCGGCCCCGTCGCGTCGACGCCGCGCGCCACCGTCTCCACGCCCGGAATACCGGCCAGTTTGCTTTCGCCTTGCGTGTACGCCGAATGGATGCCCGATGTAAGCATGGTCTGCGCGGGCTTGCCGCCCAGCGCCTCGGACGCCACGGCGACGAAGTTCTTCAGCGCGTCGCTGTCGACAGCGATTGCAAGGCCCGGGTTGGTACAGAACTGGCCGGCGCCGAGCACCAGCGAATCCACGAAACCGCGAGCGATGTTCTCGGTGCGCTGCGTGAGCGCGTTCGGCAGCAGGAAAACCGGGTTGATGCTGCTCATTTCCGCAAAGACCGGAATCGGCTCGGGACGCGCCGCCGCGACGCGCATCAGCGCCAGGCCGCCCGCGCGCGAACCGGTGAAGCCGACCGCCTTGATCGCCGGATGCGCGACCAGCGCCTCACCGACCGAATTGCCTGCACCGACGATCAGCGAGAACACGCCTTCGGGCAAATCCATTTCCCGTGCGACGCGTTGAATCACGCGGCCCACCATTTCCGACGTGCCGAGGTGGGCACGATGTGCCTTCACCACCACCGGGCAACCGGCCGCGAGCGCCGCAGCCGTATCGCCGCCCGCCACCGAGAACGCGAGCGGGAAGTTGCTTGCGCCGAACACGGCGACCGGGCCGATCGCAATTTTCTGCATGCGCAGGTCGGAACGCGGCAGCGGCTTGCGCTCAGGCAGCGGCGAGTCGAGCGTCGCGTCGAGCCACTGGCCCGAGCGAACGAATTGCGCAAACAGCTTCAACTGCCCGGTCGTGCGGCCGCGCTCGCCTTCGAGGCGCGCTTTCGGCAAGCCCGACTCCTGCTGCGCACGCTCGACGAGCGCATCGCCAAGCGCAGTGATGCCGTCGGCGATGCGCTCGAGGAATTCCGCGCGCACTGCGAGCGGCAGTTGGCGGTACGGATCGAACGCTTTCTGCGCCAGTTCGCACGCAAGGCCGACGTCGCGAGCCGTGCCGCTGCCGAAAACCGGCTCGGCGATGTCCGAACCGGTGGCGGGATTGAATGCGTGCAGCGCCTCTTCGGCGCCGCGCACCGATTGACGGCCGATCAGCATTTCGCCGGTGATCCGACCGATGACTTCGCTGGAACTGGACATGTCTCTTCCTCTGGATTGAATGCTAAAGATATAAGTCATCCTACAACACAGCAGCGTTCCTGTGCAACCGGAACCGCCCTGCCTCGGCATGGATTCGGGTTAACGTGCCCGTTACAACGCCTTCCTCGGGTGCTAATCTGAAATAGATATACGACGACCTATAACATGCGGTCAGCCATCGTCGGAACTAGCCCGATCCATTGCCGTTCGAGGAAAACGTTCATGCCAGCCGCGCCCTGCCAGCCTTATCAGTCCCTTCCCAATAGTTTCCGCCAGGCGGTACGCGGAGGCGAAACCCTGATTGGCTGCTGGGCCTCGCTCGCCAGCCCGATCGTCACGGAGTTGCTCGGCGTGATCGGATTCGACTGGATGCTGCTCGACGCCGAGCATGCACCCAACGACGTCCTCACGCTGATTCCGCAACTGATGGCGCTGAAGGACAGCCGCAGCGCGCCGGTGGTGCGCCCGCCCGGCAACGACAGCGTCGTTATCAAGCGGCTGCTCGACAGCGGTTTTTCCAACTTCCTCGTGCCGTTCGTCGATAGCGCCGACGACGCAGCGCGCGCGGTCGCTGCCACCCGCTATCCGCCACAGGGCATTCGCGGCGTTTCGGTAGGTCACCGCGGCAACCGCTATGCGACGGTACCCGACTATTTTGACATTGCCAACGACAACGTCTGCGTGATCGTGCAAATCGAGAGCCGCCAAGCGGTAGAGGCCATCGACGAGATTCTGGCCGTGGACGGAGTCGACGGCGTTTTCGTCGGGCCGTCGGACCTCGCCGCGGGATACGGGCACCTGGGCAACGCCGGACATCCCGACGTGCAGCAGGCGATCGCGCATGTGTTCGAGCGCGCGCAGGCCGCCGGCAAGCCGAGCGGCATTCTTGCACCGGTGCAAGCCGACGCGGAGCGTTATCGTGACATGGGCTGCCGCATCATCGCCGTCTGCGCCGACCTCGGGCTCTTGAGGAACGCGGCGCAGACGGTCCACCAACACTTCATACAGAAACCGGCGGGCCAAAGCTGAACCGGGCGCTAAGCGCACCGTACCCGGCACAGGCGTGGCCGCCTTGATATCTCCGGAGCATTCCATGCAAAAAGCAGGCTTTATCGGACTCGGCATCATGGGCAAGCCCATGGCTGCCAATCTTCTCAAGAACGGCGTCACGCTCGCTGCCTTCACGCGCAGCGGCGTGCCCGACGATCTCACCCAAGCCGGCGCGCAGGCTTGCGACAGCCCCGCCGCCGTCGCCGCACAGGCGGACGTGATCTTCATCATGGTGCCGGACACGCCGGACGTCGAGCGCGTGCTGTTCGGCGAAAACGGGCTGGCGAGCGGCTTGCGCGCCGGGCAGACAGTGGTCGACATGAGTTCGATTTCGCCGATGGCCACCCGCGACTTCGCCGCTCGCGTACGTGAAACCGGCGCGGACTATCTCGACGCTCCGGTGTCGGGTGGCGAAGTCGGCGCGAAGGCGGGTTCGCTCACCATCATGGTGGGCGGCGAGCAGAACACCTTCGACAGCGTGAAGCCGTTGTTCGACATGATGGGCAAAAACGTCACGCTAATCGGCGCGGTCGGCGCCGGACAGGTATGCAAAGTCGCCAATCAGGTGATCGTGGCGGCCACTATCGAGGCAGTCGGCGAGGCGCTGCTCCTCGCGTCGAAAGCCGGCGTGGACCCGGCTCGCGTGCGAGAAGCCCTGATGGGCGGCTTCGCGTCGTCGCGCATTCTCGAAGTGCACGGCGAGCGTATGACCAAACGCACGTTCGACCCCGGCTTCCGCATCGAACTGCATCAGAAAGATTTGAATCTCGCGCTTCAGACCGCGCAGACACTCGGTGTCTCGTTGCCGAATACGGCTACCTGTCAGGCACTTTTCAACGCATGCGTCGCGCACGGCGGCAAGGCGTGGGACCACTCCGCGATGGTGCGCGCGCTCGAAGTGCTCGCCAATCACGAGATCGGCCAGCAAACAATCTGACCCGCCACGCGCATCCGGTCGCGCCGCTTTCTCCGTTCAATCCGACGAACGGGCAAAGCGGCGCGTATTGCGTTTCAACTCATCGCAAGCAGACAAAATCCCTTCGTTTCTTTCATTTATTAAGGATGACTGATGGAATTAAAGCGGTCGAGATGAACCGCGTACTTTCGAGCATCGACGACTATTTACAACGCCCTCAAGGGCATGGAGACATTCGTGGCAACTCAATATAAAAGCGGCAGCAAAGGGGCGACATCGGCAAACTCCGGTCGCGCCGACCCTGCTTCGCCGGGGCGCCGGGCTTTCATGGTGTTCGCCGGGACCTCGGCGGGCGCAACGCTCGTCGGCGGCCTGTCCGCATGCGGCGGCTCGGGCAGTTCGGGCTTGACACCGGAAGATCCGATCTGGGGCAGTGCCGGCGCGGCGACGCAAATCATCGCGTCGCTCGCCGGCGTCACGCAGTCCATGTTCCCGTCGCGCGACTTCGTCGTCACACAATACGGCGCACAGCCTTGCGCCGTTGTCGCCGCGACCAATCCGTACACGGGTTCTTCTTCCCCCGCGAGCCCCGGCTCGAACCAGACTCACGCGCCGTCGTCATTCGACTCGCGGCCCGCGTTTCTCGCTGCGATTCAGGCCTGCAACGCGGCTGGCGGCGGACGCGTCGTGGTGCCCTCCGGTACCTGGTATTGCGCCGGGCCGATCGTGCTGCTCAGCAACGTCAACTTTCACCTGAGCGCGAATTGCACGATCTATTTCAGCCCAAATCCGGCGGACTATGCGAAGGACGGCCCGGTAGACTGCGGTGCGAACGGCAAACTCTTTTACAGCCGCTGGCAGGCCAATGATTGCCTGAACTACGGCTCACCGGTGTACGCCCGCAATCAGACCAACATCGCGTTGACCGGCGAAGATGCAACCTCGGTTCTGAACGGCCAGGCCATGACGCCCTTCTCCGGTTCGGGCAACACTGCCACATGCTGGTGGACATTCAAGGGTTCGAATGGCGCCTACGGTTGCGTAAGCTCGTCGACGCCTTCCCAGGTATATCGGAATCCGAACAATGTGGATCTCCGGACCGCCGCACCAGGCATTTCCGACGCGCTCTACGCACAGCTGACGAGCCCGACGACGCCATGGCAACAGGATCAGAACTACTTGCCCGCTCTCTCGGAAGCCGGCGTTCCGATTGCGAAGCGCATCTTCGGCATCGGCCACTATCTGCACCCGTGCATGGTCGAGTTTATCGGCTGCACGAACGTGTTGATGGAGAACTATTGCACCAATAACACGCCGTTCTGGCAGCATCATCCGACCGCTTGCAAGAACGTGGTGATTCGCGGCGTCACGACCAACAGTATCGGCCCGAATAACGACGGCTTCGATCCGGACGCGTGCAATAACGTACTCTGCGACAACGTCACGTTCAATACGGGCGACGACTGCATCGCGATCAAGTCGGGCAAGGATCTCGACACGCAATACGGTCCCGCGCAGAACCATGTCATCCAGAACTGCACGATGAATAGCGGTCACGGCGGCATTACGCTCGGCAGCGAAATGGGCGGCGGCGTTCAGAACATTTACGCACGCAATCTGCAAATGTTGAACCAGAACTGGGCGACCAATCCGCTGAACATCGCGATCCGCATCAAGACGAACATGAATCGCGGCGGCTTCGTGAAAAACTTCTATGTCGACAAGGTGACGCTGCCCAACGGCGTCGCATTGAAAGGCGGCGGCTACGGCAGCGCGCTGCTCGCGGGCAGCCCGATCAACGGCACGGTGCCGCTCGGCGTGGTCACCGCGAGCGCGGCGAATCCGTCAGCGGCCCAAGGCGGTCTCATCACATTCGACTGCGATTACCAGCCCGCCAACGACGCGATTCGGACTCGGCCTGCCGTCGTGCAGAACGTGAACATATCGAATGTGCAGGCGAGCAACGTGACCTCCGGCGGCGTCACCGGTTCGTGCTTCCAGGCGATCGTCGCACAAGGTCCGGTTGCGTTCGACTACAACGGACCCACGCCCGCGCCGACGATCCCGCCGATCACAGGCGTCACCATCTCGAACTGCAACCTGGGCACGGCGGTTTGCGCGGGGCCGGCCACGTCGACCACGCCCGGGCCGATCTATGCGTACAACGTCAACGGCATCACGTTGAAGAACGTCGTCATCGGCTCGACGACGTACAACACGAATGTGACTGACCTGCGTTAGAGGGCAAACGCGGCGGGCTTAAAAAAAACCGCTCTGATGAGCGGTTTTTTTGCGAAACGAAAACCGGCCGCGGCCGCTATCGCAATCAGTCTTCCAGCAACGACAGGTCGCGCACTGCGCCTTTGTCGGCCGACATGACCAGCTTCGCGTAGGCCTTCAGCGCCGCCGATACCTTGCGCGGACGCGGCTTGGCGGGCTTCCAGCCCTTCGCGTTCTGCTCGTCGCGGCGGCTTGCCAGTTCGGCGTCCGACAACAGCACGTTGATCGTACGGTTCGGAATATCGATGCGGATCTTGTCGCCATCGCGCACGAGGCCAATCGCGCCGCCTGCTGCCGCTTCCGGCGAGCAATGGCCGATCGACAGGCCCGAAGTGCCGCCGGAGAAGCGGCCGTCTGTCAGCAGCGCGCACGCTTTGCCCAAACCCTGCGACTTGATATAGCTCGTCGGATAAAGCATTTCCTGCATGCCCGGGCCGCCCTTCGGACCTTCGTAGCGCACGATCATCACGTCGCCCGCCTTGACCTTGCCCGCGAGAATATTTTCCACCGCTTCGTCCTGCGATTCGGTGACGTGAGCCGTGCCCTCGAACACCAGAATACTTTCGTCGACGCCGGCGGTCTTCACCACGCAGCCGTCGAGCGCGATGTTGCCCGTCAGCACCGCAAGGCCGCCTTCCTTCGAGAACGCGTGCTCGTAAGAGCGGATGCAACCTTCGGCGCGGTCGAGATCGAGACTGGGCCAGCGCGTGTTCTGGCTGAATGCCACCTGCGTCGGAACGCCGGCCGGGCCCGCCATGTAGAAGGTCCTGACGGCCTCGTCCTCGGTGCGCACAATATCCCACTGATCCAGCGCGTCTTTCAGCGTGGGCGCGTGCACCGTGGGCACGTCCGTGTGCAGCTTGTCGGCGCGGTCCAGCTCGCCGAGAATCGCCATGATGCCGCCTGCGCGGTGCACGTCCTCGATGTGGTACTTGTTCGTATTGGGCGCCACCTTGCACAGCTGCGGCACGATGCGCGACAGACGGTCGATGTCCGTCATCGTGAAGTCGATCTCGGCTTCGCGCGCGATTGCCAGCAGGTGCAAGATCGTGTTGGTGGAACCGCCCATCGCGATATCGAGCGTCATGGAGTTTTCGAACGCCTTGAAGCCGACCGCACGGGGCAGCACGCTCGCCTCTTCCTGCTCGTAGTACTGGCGGGCCAGTTCCACGATGCGGCGGCCGGCGCGCTTGAAGAGCTGCTCGCGGTCCGCGTGTGTCGCGACCACGGTGCCGTTGCCGGGCAACGACAAGCCGAGCGCCTCGGTCAGGCAGTTCATCGAGTTAGCCGTGAACATACCTGAGCACGAGCCGCAGGTCGGGCAGGCGGAGCGTTCGACTTCGGCCACATCGGCATCGGAATACGCTTTGTCGGCGGCAATCACCATCGCGTCCACGAGGTCGAGCTTCTTGAATTCGATCGTGCCGGTCTTCGGATTGGCGAGGCGCGTCTTGCCGGCTTCCATCGGGCCGCCCGACACGAAGATCACGGGAATGTTCAGGCGCATGGCGGCCATCAGCATGCCGGGCGTGATCTTGTCGCAGTTCGAGATGCACACCATCGCGTCGGCGCAGTGCGCATTGACCATGTATTCGACCGAATCCGCGATGATGTCGCGGCTCGGCAGCGAATACAGCATGCCGTCGTGGCCCATCGCAATGCCGTCATCGACGGCGATGGTGTTGAATTCCTTGGCTACGCCGCCTGCAGCCTCGATCTCGCGTGCGACGAGCTGGCCGAGGTCTTTCAGGTGCACGTGTCCGGGCACGAACTGGGTGAACGAATTGACCACCGCAATAATCGGCTTCGAGAAGTCTTCGTCTTTCATGCCGGTGGCGCGCCACAAGGAGCGCGCTCCAGCCATGTTGCGACCGGCGGTGGAGGTTTTGGAACGGTATGCGGGCATCGTGGTGGTTGAATGAATATCGCTTGAAAGAAGCGGGCCAAGGGAGTGGAGGCCCCTCGAGCGCCCGTGCGAACAACCTTTTGAGCCGCGCCCCGGGCAAAGCTGACGATTATCCCACAGGCCCCGGCTGCGTGCGGCTCCCGCGCGCGGCCTGACGGTCATCGCATTGAAAATCGCCGTGATGCGGGAAAGGCGGTTCATAAAGAAAAGCGGCGCACGAAGGCGCCGCTTTGCGTTGCTACTGAGGCTCGAACGTCGCGCCCGCTCGTGGCCGACTTGTCGCCGCTTATTTAACGCCGCGGACTTGTCGCCGCTTACTTACCGCCACTTACTTATCGCCACTTACTTCGCGGTGACCGCAGCGCCAGGCTGGGACCAACGCGGCTCTGCCGTCCTGTCCGCGCTTTTCGCGAGCAGACACACCACGGCGGCCGCGATAATGTCGGACACGGCCAGCACGACGAAGAGCGGACTGTAGCCGACCTGCGTGACGAGGACACCGAACAACGCGGTGAACGCCGCAGCGCCGAGATAACCGGCCATGCCGCCCATGCCCGTTGCGGTAGCCACTTCGTTCTTGCCGAACATGTCGGACGTGATCGCATACAGCGCGCCGGACAACGTTTGGTGCGCGAAGCCGCCGACGCACAGCAGCGCAACCGCCACGTACGGACTCGCGACAAGGCCCACGCACGCCGGTCCGATCATGCACAGCGCGCCGACCACGAACACCATTTTGCGCGACGTGAACAGCGAGACTTTCGCGTACTTATGAAACAGCGGGCTCAGATAGCCGCCGAGCACGCAGCCAATATCCGCTGCGAGAAACGGCATCCATGCATACAGCGCGATTTCCTTCAGATTCATGTGACGCTCGGTCATCATGTACAGCGGAATCCACGCGTTGAATGTCTGCCATGCCGGTTCCGACAGAATGCGCGGAATGCCGATCGCCCAGAAGTCGCGGCTGCGCAGCATGGCCGACCAGCTGCGCTTGGGAGCGCCCGCGTCGCTGTGCTTCGCTTCCTGGCCGCTGAGGATATAGTCGCGCTCCCCGTCGCCGAGCAGTTTCTGATTGCGCGGATGCTTGTACAGCACCATCCACACGACGCTCCAGATAATGCCCGCTACACCGACGATCACGAACGCCAGTTGCCACTGGCCGTGCAGCAGCGCCCACACCACGAGCGGCGGCGCCAGCAACGCACCGATCGACGAACCGATGTTGAACCAGCCGATCGCAACCGAGCGCTCCTTTGCCGGGAACCACTCGCTGGTGGCCTTCACGCCGGCCGGAATGCCAGCCGCTTCGGCAATGCCGAGCAGGCCGCGGAAAAACGCGAGGCTGCGCCATCCGGTCGACCACGCCGCCGCCGCGCAGGCGAGGGACCACGCCAGCGCGAACGCGGCGAAACCGATTTTGGTGCCGACCGTATCGAGCAGGAAACCCGCGACCGGCTGCATGAATGCATAGCAAAGCTGCCACGCGACGACCACGTGAGCGTATTGCTCGGTCGTGATGTGCAGATCTTTCATCAACGTCGGCGCGGCCACCGACAGCGTATTGCGCGCGAGATAGTTGATGATGAGCCCGGCCGCGACCAGACTGACCATCCACCAACGGATGCCCTTGATCTTCATTGCTGCGTCTCCTAATACCTGATCGTTCAGGACGGCCGCGCGGCCGAAGCGGCTGCATCGCCTGCGCCGCTGTCCGCGTCGTCGCGCGAATAGTCGATGCCGACAAATCCGCCGCCCTGGAAGCGCTGACCCAATGCGTCGAGCGGATTGGGTCGCGCGAGAACCTCGTCGGCGTAGTCTTCGGCGTTCTGTTTCGGCGTGTAGCCGAGACGCTCGGCGCCGCTGTTGTCCCACCAGCTGCGCGTATTGGCCGACACGCCCCACACCGTGATGAAGCCCAGATCTTCTGCTTCGATGCAGCGGTCGAGGAAATGCATCAGGTCCGCGTGACCGAACCAGGTGCTCAGATGGCGCGGCTCCGTCGGACGCTCGAGACAACTGCCGATCCGCACGCACACGCTTTCGATGCCGTGCTTGTCCCAGTACATGCGTGCGAGCGCTTCGCCCCACACCTTGCTCAGCCCATAGAAGCCATCCGGGCGCAGTTCGCAATCGAGGCTCAGGCGCTCCGTCACCGGGTACATGCCGATCGCGTGATTCGAACTCGCGAACACGATCCGCTTGACGCCGTGCCGGCGCGCGCCCTCGTAGACCTCAACGAGACCGCGCAGATTGTTTTCGATGATCTCGGGCAGCGGACGCTCCACGCTGGTCCCGGCAAAGTGGATCAACACGTCGACGCCGTCGAGCAGCCGATCGACGACGGCCGGATCGCGCAAGTCGCCGTGCATCACGTCCTCGCCTTCGACGAGAGGCGTCAGCGGCTTCGAGCCCGCCGCCGAACGCAACGGCGTGCCGCGCGCAATGAATGCGGCGCGCACGACCGAGCCAAGCTGGCCTCCGGCGCCACTCAGGGCAATCTTCTTCATAGGGGTTCCTTTACTGCACCGGCTCGCGAGCGGCGGGAATAACTTCACACCTCGGCTGGGGTGAGATCGGTTGCTGCCCGATCTAGTTGTACGATGACGTACTATCTCTGATGCGGAAGCGGAATTCAATTAGGCATTTACCCTGATAAAAACACGCCTTTCAAAGCTTCCTCTCAGATGAATTGAGCTGTAAACCTTTAATCTTCATGCGATGTCGTATAACTTCTCATGGATCTCGCATTGGCTTCTGGACAACGACATACTGAACTAAGCCGAGGCATCCGCAGCGCCTGGTCCGCAGGAGCACCGCGTGCGGACAGCTTTGCTGCGACGCGGTCGATTGCCGCAGTTTCGCGTCACCTCGCTTAATCACCGCAAAACTGACAATAAGAAAAAGCTGATATGCGTCAATAGCTTGCAGCACAAGAACCGCACCGCCCCACAAAACAACGCGGTTTTTTGACGCACGTCGCGGCGCAGCATAAATCGCGCTCTTCCCCTAATCTTCGGCCATCTGCGAAACGCAGTGCGCACCGACACCGGTCGACGCGCGTAGTCCGCCCACGCGGCATCACGCACTTCACGATCATGAACTCCGCAATATCGGCATTCGACCTCGCCCGCATCCAGTTTGCGTTCACCGTCTCTTTCCATATCGTCTTTCCGGCGCTGAGCATTGGCCTCGCGAGCTTTATCGCCGTGCTCGAATGGCGCTGGCTGAAAACCGGCAAGGCGTACTACAAGGACCTGTGCCTCTTCTGGTCGAAGATTTTCGCCGTCGCCTTCGGCATGGGCGTGGTGTCCGGCGTCGTGATGAGCTATCAGTTCGGCACCAACTGGTCGGGCTTTTCGAGTTTCGCCGGCCCTGTCACCGGACCTCTGCTGATGTACGAGGTCATGACCGCGTTTTTCCTCGAAGCCGGCTTCCTCGGCATCATGTTGTTCGGCTGGCAGCGCGTGAGTCCGCGAGCACACTTCGGCGCGACGCTGATGGTCGCCATCGGCACGCTGATCTCCACGTTCTGGATTCTCGCGTCCAATAGCTGGATGCAGACGCCGCAAGGATTCGAAGTCGTGAACGGCCGCGTGGTGCCGCTCGACTGGTTCAAGATCATCTTCAATCCGTCGTTCCCGTACCGGCTCGCGCATATGGCACTCGCGGCGTTTATCGTCGCCGGGCTCGTCGTGGCGGCGGTGGGCGCGTGGCATCTGCTGCGCGGACGGCGCGATCCGGCCGTCAAGAAGATGTTCTCGATGGCGCTCTGGCTGCTGCTGGTTCTCACGCCGATCCAGGCGTTCGTCGGCGATCAGCATGGCTTGAACACGCGCGAATATCAGCCGGCCAAGATCGCTGCAATCGAAGGCCTCTGGGACACCGAAAAAGGCGGCACGGCGCTGAACCTGTTCGGCATCCCCGATATGCAGGCGGAGACCACGCGCTATGCAGTGTCGATCCCGCATCTGGGCAGCCTGATTCTCACGCATAGCTGGGACGGCGAAATACGCGGCCTGAAGGAATTCCCGCCGCAAGACCGGCCGAACTCGACAGTGGTGTTCTGGAGCTTCCGGATCATGGCCGGGCTGGGCGTGCTGATGATCGTCATGTCGGTCGCCGCGTGGGTGTTGCGCCGTCGCGGGCGTCTGTTCGAGTCGAAGTGGTTCCAGCGCGTCGCCGTGGCGATGGGTCCGAGCGGTTTCATCACGCTGCTGGCCGGCTGGGTCACGACTGAAGCCGGCCGTCAGCCATGGGTCGTCTATGGCGTGATGCGCACGTCGCAAGCCGTGTCGCCGCTCACCGCGCAACAGGTCGGCATTTCGCTGATGGCGTTCGTGGTCGTCTACTTCCTCGTATTCGGCACGGGCATCTACTACATGCTCAAGCTGATGCGTTCGGGCCCGGCGCTTCCTGGACACACGCCGCACGGCGTGCCCGGGCAAACGCCAAACCAGACCGCGCGCCGCCCTTTCTCCGCCGCCGATCAGATGATCGACGCCGCCTAACCCTGATCGCCTGCGAGTAACAAAATGGACGTAACCGTAGTGTGGGCCGCAATCATCGCGCTAGGCCTTTTCATGTATGTCGTGCTGGACGGCTTCGATCTGGGCATCGGCATTGTCTTTCCGTTCTTCCCCGAGGAAAGCGAACGCGACCTGATGATGAACACCGTCGCACCGGTCTGGGACGGCAACGAGACCTGGCTCGTGCTTGGCGGGGCCGCGCTTTTCGCCGTGTTCCCAATGGTGTATTCCACCGTATTGTCAGCGCTGTATTTGCCGCTCATCTTCATGCTCGTGTGCCTGATCTTTCGCGGCGTGTCCTTCGAGATTCGCGCGAAGGCGAATCGCACGAAGCATATGTGGGACCTCGCGTTCATCGGCGGGTCGGCGGGCGCGACGTTTTTTCAGGGCGTCGTGCTCGGGGCATTTCTGCAAGGCATTCCGGTGATCGACGGCGCTTATGCCGGCGACGCCTTCGGCTGGCTCACCCCGTTCAGCCTGCTGACGGGCCTCGGGCTCATCGTCACGTATGCATTGCTGGGCTGCTGCTGGCTCATCGCGAAAACGGAGGGCGACCTGCAGCGCCGCCTGCATCGCGTGGTGTGGCCGCTGACGGTGGTGCTGCTCGGTTTCATCGCGATGGTGAGCCTGTGGACGCCGCTGCAAGACCCGAACATCGCGCAGCGCTGGTTCCACGACGGTCTCTTCTATCGGCTACTGCCTGTTCCCTTCATGGTCGCGGCCTGCGCGGTCCTGATGCGACGCGCGGTGCGGGAGCGGCATCACAACACGCCGTTCGTCCTCGCGTTACTGCTCGTGCTGCTCGGTTATGCCGGACTGCTGGTGAGCTTGTGGCCGTATGCGATACCGTCGAGCGTGACGCTGTGGGACGCGGCCGCGCCGCGCTCCAGCCAGACCTTCACGCTGGTCGGCGCAGCGGTGATTCTGCCGATCATCATCGCGTACACGACGATGGGTTACTGGGTATTTCGAGGCAAGGTGCGTCATGGCGACCAACATCACTATCACTAACTCCGCGCGCAAGCTGCCGGGCTGGCTCTGGTTCATTGCGCTGTGGTGCCTCGGCGTGGGCTCGGCCATGTCGCTCGGCTTCGCCTTCAAGCTTCTGATGAATGCGACGCTGTTTGCCGTGAAATAACGGCTCACTGTGCGAGCGCCCGTACGGCTTATCCGGCTCGCATAAGCTTTCGTATCGGACTGCCGCGGCTTCAAAAACGACGCGCACGGCTCGTCTACGTAGCAAGCCGGAACTAATGCGCGAGTGAGACCTGCCTGGATCAGGCATAGATAAAAACGTGGCGCCGGCGATGCCACCAGCAGAGAATGACCGGGGCGGCGAGCCGCAAGGCCCGCCGCCCCACACCGATCGGCTTATGATCACGGGGTAGCCGGCAATGATGCGATTCACGACAACAGAAGTAAAACAAGACCCAGCAACAGCGGTAGTCCACAACGCGCAAGCCCGACTCGTGGAGACATCATGAAGTTTCTTGTGGCGGACGACCATGAATTGATCCGGCAAGGCGTCAAGGGCATGCTCCGCGGACTCGACGCCGACGCCCAGTTCGACGAAGCCGATACCTGGGAAACACTCGCCGCCGCGGCGCGGCCCGACGCCGATCACGATCTCGCAATCGTCGATCTGCATATGCCGGGCATGAGCGGCGCGTCGTCGCTCGAAATACTGCTGAAGGCGAATCCGGCTCTCCCGGTAGTCGTACTGTCCGCCGAAGAGTCGCCGGACGAGATGCGTGCGGTGCTGGCCGCCGGCGCGCTCGGTTTCGTGCCCAAGCGGCAGCCCGCAAGCGTCATGTTGAAGGCGATCGAGCTGGTGCTGTCGGGCGGCGCATATGTGCCGATGGAAGCGCTCAGCCTGCTCGGCTCACGCGACGCCCAATCCGCGGACTCATGCGCGGAGCGCGCCGGTGCTGGATCGTCGCAGCAGACAGCGCCGGGCGGCGCCGGCCAGAGCACGGCGACGCTGACCGAACCGATTGCACAGTTGCAGGCGTTGCAGCCACATCAGCAGCATCTGCTCGAAAATCTGTCGCCGCGTCAGCAGGAAATCATGCGGCTCGTGCATCGCGGCTGGACCAACAAGATGATCGCACGCGAACTCGGCGTGGCCGAGGGCACCGTCAAGGTGCATCTATCGGTGATTTTCCGGGCACTCGGCGTGCACAACCGGTCGATGGCAATCGCGGTGATTAACGGCTGGCTCGAAGCGGGGAAAACGCTGTAGCGGTGGTGGTCGGCAGCGCGACGTGCTTGCGTTTTTGGACTCTGGCGGGAACGTCGTGACGCAGATCCGCTTTTGCTCGTGCTTGCCCGTGCTTGCCTGCGCCCATTCTTGACCCTGGTGCCGCGCTGCTGCGAAAACCCGCAACCTCCTTACTATCACCGCCTACCCTTCCTGTTGCGATGCGCTCTGCGGACGATGCCGCACTTCGACACCCGCCCTGCCTTGCGGCATGATCGCCTGAGCGCCGCCAGTCTCTTCGCTCAGCACGGTCCCTTCACCGCCTGCATCGACGCTGTAGCCCGCAGGCGATTCGGAAGCGGCACCCTGATGCCCCTTGTCCAGTTCCGCCTGTTGCCACAGCATCTCCAGCGTGCGGCGCAAACGCGCCGCCGTCACCGGCTTGTGCAAGACCGGAATGCCTTGCAACGCAAGCGCAGCCAGTTCGGCCGACGCCATGTCGCCCGTAATCAGCAGCGTCACCACACCTTCGTGGCCGGCGTGCGCAAGCATGCTGCGCACTGCCGTGAGCGCCTGCGCGCCGGTCCTGTGATTGGCCAGCTGGTAATCGCATAGCACCGCGTCAGGCACGAAACCGTCCGCCAGCGCGGCCAGCGCAGCGGCTTCGTCGCGTGCGCCGCGCACCGTGCAGCCCCAGCGCCCGAGCAGCGCGGAAAGGCCTTCGAGAATCGACGGTTCGTCGTCGATGCACAGCACCTGCCGCCCTTGCGCCGACGGTCCGCCCGCCCCCGCTTCGTTCAGGCTCGCAACGATTGCGCTGGCGTCGCCCTCCTGCACCGGGAAGCGGAACACCGAACCGCGGCCCGGCGCCGAGCGCAACTGCAACTCGCCGCCCAGCATGCCGACCAGTCGCTTGACCGTCGGCAGCCCGAGGCCATGACCCTGACGCGCATCGCGCTGCGGGTTCGCGACCTGATAGAACTCCTCGAAGATGCGTTCGTGCTCTTCAGCAGGAATGCCGATGCCCGAATCGCGCACCTCGATATAGCCGCCCGTGGTTCGCCCCGCGCGCCGGACACCGAGCCAGATCGCGCCTTCCTCGGTATAGCGCACGGCGTTCGACAGCAGATTGCTCAGCACGCGTTCGAGCAGCACCGGATCGTCCTGGACCACCATCGACGTTGGTGCAATTCGCAGTGCGAGCCCTTTCGCCGCCGCCTGCGGTCGATACTGGCTGCCGACGCGCTCGAACAACTCGGAGAGCCGGAAATGCAGACGGATCACCTGCGTGACGCCGCTCTCAAGCCGCGCGAGATCGAGCACCTGGTTGAACAGCTGATTGAGCGCTTCGACGTTATAGACAATGTGCTCGGCGGTCTTCGCATGCTGCGCGGGCGTCGCCGCCGGATCGTTGAGCGACGCCGCGAGCAGGCCGATCGCGTGCAGCGGCTGACGCAGATCGTGGCTCGCTGCAGCAAAAAATCGCGTTTTCGCGAGACTGGCCTCTTCGGCGACATGCTTTTGCAGCGCAAGCGATTCCGCGAGGTACTGCTGATCGACGCGCGCCTGCACTACCTGCTGGAAGAGCTTCCGGTAGCTGAGCGCATACACGTTGATCGCGCAGAAGAAGAACGCGAGCACGATGGCAAGAATCGTGCGGTCGAACGTATGCGTGCCGAAGTGCAGCAGGATCGACGGGAACAGCAGGAACGGAATGGCGGTGGCGAAATTGAGCATGTCGAAACCGTTCGACATGAACACGCCCGCTGCCAGCGTGACGAGCATCACCGTGTGCAAGAGCGGCAAATCGCTCTGCGGACTCTGGAACGCGAACCAGATGGCGATTCCAGGCGCGCTGTAAAGCAGCACGCCGCGCACCGCATGCAGATTGATCCAGCCGCGCGGCGAAACGAGATGCGGATAACGCCGGTTGCAGATCCACAGCGCGAGGCCCGCACAATTGGCCGCCGCATAGAACCCGAAGCAGGCGATGAAAAGCGGCGGCGAGGGGATGGCCGGCCAGTAAATGGCAACCAGCACCGCGATCGAAAACCAGTGCGAGAAGAACGCGATCGGATCTTGCGCGTACAGCACGCGCACCAGGTCTTCGTCGATTGCACGCTGGATCGGGTCAGCCCGCATCGCGCGGTCTCCTTGTGGGCACGGCAAATTCGGTGATGTGGCGCGAAAGCCCGGCGCTCGCATGAAGCGCGGCCCGGCGTGTTGCGCAAGAGCTTGCACGGTCTACGGCAATGCAGCGGCGAGGCGCAACCGCTTTCTCATCAGACGAATGAGGGGCGCCCTGTCGGATGGTTTACCCGGCAGTTTACCCATCAGCTACGACTTAATCCATATATGCGAAGCCGTCGGCGGCGACCATACTGCTTTCACAACATAGCGCGGCCCAAACAGTTCCATCGTCGATTCTTCGCCTGCAGTCGAGGCTCACCGCGCTTCTCGCCTTACCCTAATGGAGGCTTTCATGGGCGCAGTTCCGAGCCACGAGTTCGTCCGCAATCTCGACGATGCGATCCTGCCCGATCTATGGCGCCGCCGTACCCAGCTGTCCGCCGACGAGATGGTGTCGATGGTCGAACTGGTCAAGCGGGCCTTGCGCACGTATCACCCGCTGGAATTGCAGGCGCTCGGCGAAGACAAGGAAGAACTGGTTGCGCAGTTCATTTATTCCAAGGTGTTGCGCCTCGCGCCCGGCCACACGGAAACGCATGCCTGCGCGGACAGCGCGCCGTCCAACGGCTACGCATTGTGCGCGTACTTTCGCCGCTATCTGATCGACTGCCTGCGCAGCGCCGGCCATCAACGCAACGTGTCGATGGAAACCGACGGCATGGCGCAGGAAATCGATCTGCATGCCCAGGCATTGGAAGACCCCGTGCAAAGCGTGCTGCTGCAATATGGTCTCAACGAGCAAAGGGTGCGGCTCGCAGCTCGCGCATTTATCGAAAGCCTCGACGAGCCCGAGCGCATCGTGCTGGCCGGCAGCCTTGGCTGGTGCTCGGAAGGCAAAGGCGGATTGTCTGCGGTTGCGGCCCAGCATCGTGTGCCCTCGTATCACTATCGCGCCGTCAAACTCGGCGTCACCATGAAAAAGACGGCCACCGCCGACGATTTTTCCAACACGAAGATCGGCCGCTGGCTCACCGACGTGCTGGGCATCGAAATAGACGTCGACAATCGCGGCGCCATTCTGCTTGCGCTCAACCTGCTTGCGGCAGAATCGAACGATAGCGAAATGAATGAAGTAGCCGCGTAACAGCGCAAATGCATCAGCGCCACGCAGAAGGCAAAAACCGGGGGCGGCATCAACACCGCGTAGCGCATCGCTTCGATGCGCCTTTTTTTGTCATCCCGCACCGCCTACGATAAAAAAACCGCGAGAGCGCGCCGTCTTCGTTGCGCAGCCCGGATCCGTTTCCCAGCATCGATTCCTGACGAGGTGGTCCAGTATGAACCGCTTATCGAGCGCCGTGACGGCGATGAAATCGCACTACGAAGTCGTCGTGATCGGTTCGGGTTACGGCGGCGCCATTGCCGCAAGCCGCATGGCGCGCGCGGGTCGCAGCGTGTGCGTGCTCGAGCGCGGGCGCGAATTCACGGCCGGTGAATTCCCGCGGACGCCGTTTCAGGGCGCCGAGCAGGTGCAATACAACACGGCGCTCGCGCAAATCGGCTCGCCGCTCGCGCTGCTCGAAGTGCATGTGAACGACGACGTCAACGCCGTGGTCGGCTGCGGCCTCGGCGGTACTTCGCTGATCAACGCCAATGTCGCGTTGAAGGCCGATCCGCGCCTGTGGGACGACCCGCGCTGGCCCGCCGCGTTGCGCGCCGATCAGGCCGGACGCGACAAAGGTTATCAGCGTGCGTGGGACATGCTCGAACCGTCGCCCGTCCCGGCGCGCTTCCGCAAATTGCCGAAACTGGTTGCGCTCGAAAAATCCGCCGAGGCGCTCGGCATGGCAGACCGCTTCAGCACGCCGCCCGTGACCGTTACCTTCGAGGACCGCACCAACGCGGCCGGCGTCCCGCAGAAAGCGTGCATCGGTTGCGGCGACTGCAATTCTGGCTGCAACTACGACGCCAAGAATTCCACGCACATGAACTATCTGCCCGATGCCGTCGCGCACGGCGCGCAGATTTTCACGGGAGCCGCGGTGCATTCGGTCGTGCGCAATGCAGACACGCAAAAGTGGCAAGTCGCCTACCAGCTCGTGCGCCTCGGCCGCGAGAGCTACGATGCGCCGGACCTGTTCGTCGCCGCCGACATCGTGATCGTGTCGGCGGGAACAATCGGCTCGAGCGCGTTGCTCCTGCGTTCGCGCAACGAGGGCTTGACCGTATCCGCCATGCTCGGCCAGCGCTTCACCGGCAACGGCGACGTGCTCGCCTTCGCGTACAACACCGACGACGTGATCAACGGCGTCGGCTGGGGCGCGCATGTCGATCGCGACATACCTCCGGTCGGCCCGACTATCACTGGCCTGATCGATCATCGCAATACCGCGGACGTCAAAGACGGCTTCGTGATCGAGGAAGGTTCGCTCGCCGGGCCGATCGGCGCGGCGCTCGTCGGCATGCTAGGCGCCGCTGCGCCGCTCTCGGGTGTGGACGTTTCGGGGCCGCGTACGATAGAACAGCAGCTTGCTTACGACGCACGGGTCGTCGAAGGGTTGCTGCACGGACCCTATCGCGGCGCGCTCAATCACACGCAAAGCTACCTCGTGATGGCGCACGACGACGAAAGCGGCCAGATCAGCGTGAATGAAAAGGGACGGCCGCGCATCGCATGGGAAAAGGCGGGCAAGCAGCCCATTTTCGCAACCGTCGAGGACACGCTAAAGAAAGCGACGGTTCCGCTCGGCGGCAAATACCTGCGCGATCCCATTTCGAACGACATTTTCGGCAATCGGACCGTGACCGTGCATCCGCTTGGCGGCTGCCCGATGGGCGAGGACGCGGAACATGGCGTGGTCGATCATCTGGGCCGCGTTTTTAGCGGCAAGACCGGCACCGACGTACACGAGGGCCTCTACGTGATGGACGGCGCGGTCATGCCTCTGTCGCTCGGTGTGAATCCGCTGTGGACGATCTCCGCGCTCGCCGAGCGCAATTGCGCGCTGCTGGCGGCATCGCGCGGCTGGACGATCGACTACGATTCGAAAGGCACCGCCGGCACGCCACCCGCTCAGAAGATCGGACTGCGTTTCACCGAAACCATGGTCGGCCACTACACGCCGACTGGCGCGAACGAGGCCGCCGCAAGCCCCATGGCGTTCACGCTCACCGTCGAATCCGACGACCTCGCCGATATGCTTGGCAATCCCGATCATATGGCGAGAACCGCCGGCACGCTGACCTGCCCGGCTCTGTCCGCACAGCCAATGACGATCACCGAGGGCACCTTCAATCTCTTCGTGGCCGACCCGGACGACGTTGACGAGCGCAACATGAACTATCGAATGACGCTCAATTCGGCAGAAGGCAAGACCTGGTATCTGAGCGGGCAAAAGATCATTACACGCACGTCGCCGCTCGAGTTGTGGGAGCAGACGAACACGCTGTATGCACAGGTTCGCGATGCGCCGTCGATCGACGCGCCGCCTGTCGGCAGCGCGAAGCTGGTCATCACGCCAGAAAACTTCCTGAAACAGCAACGCACGCTCGAAGTCACCAATGCGCCCGATCTGATAACGCGTCTCGAACGGACGTTGAAGTTCGGCAAGTTCTTCGCTGGTGTGCTGTTCAGCGAATATGGCGGTGTTGCTGCGCCTTTGCAGTACTACGACCCGAACGGGGCACCGCGCCTGAAGCGTGCCCTTCGTGCGCCGGCGCCACAGGTATTCTTTTTCGACACGCCGGACGGCACGCACCTGCGGCTCACGCGCTACGTCGATCCCGCGCGCAAGAACGCGCGCCCTGTGTTGCTGATTCACGGCTCGGGCGTGTCGAGCCGCATCTTCTCGACGGATCTGGTCGGCACCAACCTCGTCGAATATATGTGCGCCGCGGGCTACGACGTCTGGCTCGTGGATCTTCGTGTGAGCATCGAAATGCCGAGCGTGCTCGTGCCGACGAACGTCGATAAGGTCGCGCTCGAAGATATTCCCGCTGCTGTTGCAAAGATTCGCGATGTGACGGGCGCAGCGGATATTCAGGCGTTAGGCCACTGCATGGGCGGCCTCGCGTTGAGCATGTCGCTCATGGCGGGACTCGAAGGCGTGCGCTCTGCGGTGATATCGCAGGTAGCCGCGCATCCGGTGCCCGGCCGGCTCGGCAGGATCAAGGCCGGGCTGCATATTCCCGACATCATGCAGCACCTGGGCGTGACCGACCTCACCGCCTACACAAAGGACGAAAGGTGGCCGCACAATCTGTTCGACGAAGCACTGCGGCTCTATCCGGTCGATCACGACGAGGGCTGCGGCAACCCGATCTGTCATCGCGCGACTTTCATGTACGGCCTGCTCTACGAACACGCGCAGGTGAGCGAGACGCTTCATTCGAATCTGCAGGAACTGCTCGGCGTACATGACGTCGGCGTGTTCAAGCATCTCGCCGCCATGGTGCGTGCGGGCAACGTCGTCAACGCCGACGGTGACGACGTTTATCTGAAAGGCGCGCGCGGCATGAAAGGGCTGGAAGGCATGCGGATTCCGATCGGCTTCATTCACGGCGACAGCAACGAAACGTATGTGCCGCAAAGCACCGCGCTCACCTACGAAATGCTCATCGATGCGTTTCCCGAGCAGCCTTATGAGCGGTATCTGATCCCGGGTTACGGACACATCGACTGCATCTTCGGCAAGAACGCGGCAGTCGATGTTTATCCGACTATTGCGCGCTATCTGAACGCGCACTAACGCCGCATTTCAGAACAGCTTGCCTGGATTGAGAATGCCGTGAGGGTCGAGCGCATGCTTGATTGCTGCCATGGCTGCGAGTTCGGCAGGCGAGCGCGAGATGGGCAGAAACTCGCGCTTGAGCAAACCGATTCCATGTTCAGCCGACACGGACCCATGCAGCGGCCCGAGCATTTCATAAACGAACGCGTACACGGCGTGATGATCGACGCCCGGGATCGAATGGCCGTCGACGGTGACATGCAAATTCGAATCGCCGATATGCCCGAAGAAATAGGATTCGTTGCCGGGCCACCGTTCGTTCAGGGCCGAGCGGCAACGTTCTACGAATTCGCCGATCACGCTGATCGGCAGGCTCACGTCGAAATTGATCGCATCGAGCCGCACCGGAAATTCGGCGGTGCATTCGCGAATTGCCCATAGCGCACGCGCGTCTGCCACGGATTGCGCTATCACCGCATCGCGGATCGCGCCTTGCTCGAGCGCGTCGGTGAGCGCGGCGGAAAAGCGCTCGCCGTTGTCGCTTGCATCGAAGCTCGCGTGTTCGATCAGCGCGTAGAGCGGATGCGATCCGTTGAACGGCGAACGGGCGCCCGTCAGCTTGACGCCGAATTCGTAGAAGTCCGGCCACATGATTTCGAATGCGCCGATGTCGTTGCCGAAACGCGTCGACAGACGCCGAAGCAGATTGACGGCCGCCTCATAGCCGTCGAGTGCGACGAGCGCCGTGTGACGCGCGGCGCGCTGCGGATGAAGCCGCAGCACCGCGCGCGTGATGATGCCGAGCGTGCCTTCGGAGCCGATGAACCAGTGCTTGAGGTCATAGCCGGTGTTGTTCTTGACCATTTTTCCAAGCGAGGTCAGCACGTCGCCATTGGCGAGCACGACTTCGAGACCCAGCACCTGGTCGCGCGCGGTCCCCGACTGGATCACGCGATTGCCGCCTGCATTCGTCGCGAGATTGCCGCCGATCTGGCATGAGCCGCGCGCGCCGAGATCGAGCGCGAGTTCAAAGCCCGCTTGCGCCGCCGCCTCCTGTGCGGTTTGCAAGGTGGTGCCGGCGCGTACGGTCAGCGTGGCCGAAGCCGCGTCGATTTCCTCGATGCCGGTCAAGCGTTCCAGCGACAACGCGATGTCGTTGGCGCGCGCAATCGCTCCGCCGGCGAGGCCCGTCATACCGCCCTGCGGCACCACTGGCTGACAGGCGGCATGGCAAATGGCGAGCGCACGTGCGACTTCCTCGGTGCTGCGCGGCAGCAGCAATGCGGCAGGCCGGGTCGGAGCGTGACGCGTCCAGTCGGTCAGCGCGCGCTCGCCGATCTCGTCGCCCACGCGCACCGCCTCGTCGCCGAGCGCGGCACGCAGCGCGTCGAGCGTTGCGCCAAGCGGAGCAGTGAGCGCAGTCGTGCTGATCGGCGGGTTCGCGTTGCTGTTGTCGGTCATGCAAGTGTTCCTTCGGTTACCTGTTTGCTTAAGTCGTTTGAGCAGCGTGCTTCTTGCGATAGCCCATTGAATCGTTGATGCGCCCGAGGATATAGTCGCCCGCGGCCACCGGCTGATACTTCGGATGGTCCGCGCTCGCACCCAGATCGCGCGGATCGACGATTGCGCCGTAGGTCGGATCGTAGAACGTCGCGATCGAATAACGCTCACGCCCGGACGCATTGATCACGCGATGAAGCGTCGAGCGAAACCGGTCGTCGGTCCAGCGCGCAAGCAGATCGCCGACGTTGACGACGAAGCTGCCCTCCACAGGCGGCGCATCGATCCACGTATCGTTAGCGATTTCGCGCACCTGCAAGCCACCCACCTGGTCCTGCCACAACAGTGTGATGCAGCCGTAATCGGTATGCGGCGCGACACCGAATTGATCCTCGTCCGACTGAGGCGGCTGCGGCGGATAGTAGACCATCTGCGTGCGCTGCATCCGCTTCGTATAACGCGGCGCGAAAAAATGTTCGTCGACGCCAAGGCTGACCGCCACCGCGCGCAGCAGATCGGCGCCGCAGGCGCCCACCGCCTCGTAGTAGCCGTACAACGCGGGACGCAGCTCGGGCATGAACTCCGGCCAGTTGTTCGGTCCGCGTAGCGCCTGTCCCGCGAGCACATCCGGGTCGTCTTCGGGTAGTTCGAGTCCGATGCTGAAGAATTCTTTGTAATCGGGCCGTTTTGCCTGGTACATGGTCGCGTCGCCAAGCGCATTGAAACCGCGATGCCGATGGTTGACCGCCGCGCGCCGTTTGATGTCGGGTGGAAAAGCGAAGAATGTGCGCGCCGCCTGTGCCGCCGCGTCGATTGTCGCTTGCGGCACGCCGTGATTGACGATGTAGAAGAACCCGATGGTCGTGCACGCTTCGCTAATTTCGCGCGCCACGCGCTGCAACGCATGCGGGTCGCCCGCGCGCACGCCGGCAAAGTCAATGAGTGGAATACGGGTCACAGGCATCGCGTTGCTCCGTAAGAGGACCGGCCGGACCGGCGGGTCGCCAGGTCATTGCAGTGGTATATACCGCCAAAAGCGTGCTCGCAAGTGAACGCGCGGCTCTTCCTATAAGGGCTATTCTCTACTGGCGGGTTTATTTATTTCGCGCGAATACTGCGGTATATACTGCCTCGCATGACTTGCGCCGAGCCGCTTTGTGCGGTCCTCGCTTTGCCAACCGGAGAATCTCATGAGCATCCTTTCAGGCTGGAAGTGTCGTTTGGTCGTGCTGGCATTGTGCGCCGCAAGTGTTGCCGCTCATGCGGAAGACCAGCTCGCCAAGGTGAAGAAGGCCGGTGAACTCGTCGTTGGCACCGAGATGCAGTTCGCACCTTTCGACTTCCTCGAAAACGGTCAACAGGCCGGTTTCAACAAGGATCTGTTCGCCGAGGTTGGCAAGGAACTCGGCGTGAAGGTGCGCTTTATCGACTTGCCGTGGCCGAGCGTGCTGCCCGGCCTCGAAGCGGGCAAGTTCGATATGGTAGGCGGCCCGCTCACGGTCACCAAGGCGCGCATGGAACGCTACACATACACGCTGCCGGTTGCGGACGCCACCGACGCGCTGCTCAAGCGCGCGAACGACACCGCACTCAAGCAATCGTCGGACATCGCGGGCAAGACCGTGGGCGCCGGCAAGGGTTCGGCTCAACTCGATCAGCTGAAGGCATATGTCGCCACGTTGCCGAAGCCGCCTGAAATCCGCGAATACGTCGACAACAATCAGGCCTATGCCGACCTCGCCGCCGGCCGCATTGCCGCGGTGGCGAATTCAATGACCAACATCGCCTACGTCGCCAAACAGCGTCCTGAAACCTTTGCTGTGGTGCAGCCGCCGTTCGGCGCGAAAGTGTACTTTGCTTACTGCCTGCGCAAAGACGCCGACAGCAAGCCGCTCGCCGACGCGTTCAATGCGGCGCTCGTGAAAATGCACAACGACGGACGGCTCGCGACTTTGCAGAAAAAGTGGTTCGGCGTTGCAATGGACGCCCCCACGACCATGCCCACGCCGAACTTTTGAGTTCGTTCCCGAAGCACATTACACGCATATTCAGCGCACGCTAGTGCCTGTTTAATGCGTATCTAACGCACATTGGCGAGGTCGACGCCCATGTTCAGCACGACCGTCTTCGTTCAGGGCATGCCGCTCCTGCTGCACGCGGCGCTTGCCACCATCGGCGTTTCGCTGACGGGCCTTTTCATCGGCTTTTTCGTCGCGGTCGGCGTGTGCGCAGCGCGCCTGTCGCCGAATCGCGCCGCGCGCAGATTCGGCGGTGCGTATGTGTTCTTCTTTCGCGGCGTGCCGATGCTCGTGCAATTGCTGCTGGTGTATTACCTGCTGCCGTTCGCAGGCATCAACGTATCGCCGCTCGTCGCCGCGATCAGCGCGGTGTCGCTGTGCTCGGCCTCCTACATTGCCGAAATTCTGCGCGGCGGTTTTCTCAGCATTCCGCCGGGCCATATAGAAGCCGCACGCATGCTCGGCCTCTCGCCGTTCGACACGCTCCGGCGCATTCTCGTGCCCCAGGCGTTTCGCCTGACGCTACCGTCGCTCGTCAATGAAATGGTGCTGCTGATCAAGGCTTCGTCGCTGATTTCGGTTGTCGGCGTGGCGGAGTTGACCCGCACCGCGCAGAACATCGCCGCGAGTACTTACAGACCGCTCGAGGCGTATCTTGCCGCCGGACTTATTTACTTCGTGATTTGCGGTGCGCTCGCGCTGATCGCGCATGCCGCCGAGTTCCGTCTGAAGCACGCCTGATCGGCCCGGAGCCTTTGCTATGCAACCGTTCGATCCCACCGTCATCACGCACAATCTTCAGCCGATCGCAGCGGGCCTCGCCACCACGCTCGGCACCTGGGCCGCGGGAGTCGTGAACGGCATGGTGATCGGCTTTCTGATTGCGGTGCTGCAGCTCTTTTGCGGACGCTGGGTACGCGGCCTGTTGCGCTTTTATATCGAGCTCTTTCGCGGCACGCCATTTCTCGTGCAACTGTTTCTGCTCTACTACGGCGGCCCGTCGTTCGGCCTCACGCTCGAACCGATGACAGCCGGCGTGCTCGGTCTCGGCCTCTATGGCAGTGCGTATTTCGCCGAAGCGTTTCGCTCCGGGTTTCAATCTGTGCCGCCCGGCCATCTCGAAGCGGCGTCGTGTCTCGGCCTGACGCGCACACAGGCCGTGTGGCGCATCCAGATGCCGCAAATGCTGGTGTTGATCGTGCCCGCGCTCACCAACCTCATCATCGTGTTGAGTAAGGAGACCGCTGTGCTGTCCATCGTCACGGTCCCCGAGTTGACGTTCGTACTGACCGGCATCGGCTCGGCAAGCTTCGCTTTCGTGGAAACGCTGCTCATGCTGTGCGTGTGCTATCTCGCGCTCGTCGAACTGACGTCGCGCGCGGGCATGTGGGCCGAAACCCGCATCGCGCGTTTCATGGCATAAAAGGAATCGGATCACTTCATGAACGCTATTGCCGACATGCCCTCCTCCGCGTCCGCCGTTCACGCCCGACATGGATCGCCGCTGATCCAGGTGCGCGATCTTCGCAAACGCTTCGGCGAAGTCGAAGTGCTGCGCGGCGTCGATCTGGAGATTGCCCGCTCCGAGGTGGTATGCATCATCGGTCCTTCCGGATCGGGCAAAAGCACACTGTTGCGCTGCCTCGCTGCGCTCGAAACGTACGATCACGGCGACGTGCGCATCGAAGGCGAACTGCTCGGCTACAGCGAGCGCAACGGCAAGCGCGTGCGTGCGACGCAAGGCGAAATCAATCGCGTGCGGCGTAACGTCGGCATGGTATTCCAGCAATTCAATCTATGGCCGCACATGACCGCGCTCGGCAACGTCATGGAAGCGCTGCTGCGCGTGCGGCATCTGCCGCACGCCGACGCGCGCCGCCGCGCGAACGCGATGCTGGAAACAGTGGGCCTCTCGAATAAGGGCGACGCGTACCCGGCGAAACTTTCGGGCGGCCAGCAGCAGCGCGTGGCAATTGCGCGAGCGCTCGCCATGGAGCCGCACATCATGCTGTTCGACGAACCCACTTCGGCGCTCGATCCCGAACTCGTCGGCGAGGTGCTGCAAGTGATGAAGCAACTCGCGCGCGACGGCATGACGATGGCCGTCGTCACTCACGAAATGGGCTTTGCCGCGCAGGTCGCGGACAAAGTCATGTTCATCGACCAGGGGCGCATTGCTGTTCAGGGCCAACCGCGCGAAGTTTTCCATGACGCCGGACAGCCGCGCTTGCGGCAGTTCCTGCAGAACTACTTCGACCGCAACGCATTCTGGGCGCGCGGCCCAGACGACGCAGAGCCGCTATGAACGCGCGCCCTGCCCCGACCGCATTGCGCGGACAGTAACCAGGGGCTGCCGATGTCCTCCATGCTTCGCGGCAAGAGCCACAAAGCCCACGGCAAGCAGTCAGCCGCCGTGGCTCAAAGCACGCGCGACGCGGCTGCGGCTACGAGCGCTGCAGGTGAGGCGCCGGCTGCACGCTACGAGCAGGTCAAGCAGCATATTCTTGGCATCATCGAATCGGGCGCGCGTCAGGCCGGCGAGCGTCTGCCCTCCGAACTGGACCTGGTTGCGACGCTCGGGGTTTCGCGCATGACCGTCAATCGCGCGCTGCGCGAGCTGGCGCACGAAGGGCTGGTTACGCGCGTGTCGGGCGTCGGCACATTCGTCGCGCAAGCAAGACCGCAATCCACGCTCCTGATGATCGCGCATATCGGCGATGAGATTCGCTCACGCGGACACGAATACAGCTACCGTACCGTGCTTTTGCAGCGCGAGACTGCGTCTGTCGTCGTATCGAATGCGTTAGGGCTCGCGCCGGCCGCTTCGGTTTTTCATGTTGTTTGCGTGCACCGTGAGAACGGCTTGCCGGTGCAACTGGAGGATCGATACGTAAATCCGGCCATTGCGCCGGATTTTTTGCAGCAGGATTTTTCGGCGATCAGGCCGTCGGAGTATCTGTTCGAAACGGTGCCTGCGCACGACGTCGAACACATTGTCGACGCGGGCTTACCGACTCAGGCTGAAGCCGGGCTACTCGAAATTCGCGCGGAAGAACCCTGTCTCACGCTCGTGCGTCGTACCTGGACGAGCGGTGTTGCGGTGACGTTCGCGCGGTTCGTGCATCCCGGCTCGCGGTACCGGCTCGGCTGCCGCTTCTCGCCGGATATGTCGCAAAGGCAAGGCTGACCCGCCACGTTTCACGCTTCACGCGTCCATAACCTGGTTTCCCGCCGTGCTGACCCGTCACACATTGCCCGCCAGATGAAAGCGCGAGGCCGGATGCCACAACTGCACGGACGTCGCCACGTCTTCGCCGACCCACGTACGACGCCATAGTTGCAAGCACGGCTCGCCGATCTCCATTGACAGATGACGGCGCACATACGCGTCCGGCTTCTGCGCGTAGATGCGAAACTCTGCGCGTTGAATCGGTGCGAGGCGCACCATGTAGTGATTCGGCGTCTCGATGGTGAAGTCCTGCTGCAGATACTCGGGAAACACCTTCGGGTTCACGTAGCGATCCTCGTACTGGATCGGCTCGCCCTCTTCGCTGTGCACGATGCACGAGTGGAACGCCGGGCCGCTCGACAGGCCGAGCGCTTCGAGCGCCTGCGGGTCGTCGCTCGGTTCGAGCGTCAACACGCGGGCCGAATGACGATGACCGCGCGCGGTAATTTCGTCGGCGATATTGCGGATTTCCAACACCGTCGATTCGTAGCGCTGCGGCGCGACGAATGTACCGGACCCCTGCACACGGGTCAGCACGCGCTCAGTGGTCAGTTCGCGCAACGCGCGCGACACCGTCATACGAGCGACACCAAACTCCTTCACCAGTTCAGTTTCGGACGGGATCAACCCGCCCGGCTTCCAGTCGCCTTCGCTGATACGCCGGATCACATAGCGCTTGATCTGTTCATAGGCGGGCATTGCTTTCGCGGGCGTCTCCTTGCACATGGCGCGGTCCGCGTTGCCGCCATTTGCCGCGCTTATTTGCGGGGCCGCTTGTGCACCCGCATGTGCACCCGCTTGTGCACCCTCTTGCGCACCGGCCTGTGCAACTGTCTCCGCGCTTTGTTGTGCGCGCTTTTGCTCATTTGTAGTTGTGTTCACTCCGACCTCGTGGGTGGGTTGCGGATCGCATCCGTTGTACCGCTTTTACGCCCGCAGTAAGTCCCTTGGGGACACCTCGGTCGGTTCGCCGGCGGGTAAGTCCGCTCACCGGATATATCTTTGTCAGGCCACGTGAGCGACAACCGGCGCGCCGCCTGCAATGGCGACATGGCCCGCTACGTTCATCACGCCCGCGCTATCGCTCACACTATTTGCGGCGGCGGGCAAGTTACTCGCCGCTGCGAGCTTCCCGATAGACGCGTCCGCAACGACACTGAAATTGCGCTGCCTCAGCTTGTCAGGACCAGGCAACGGCGGCGGCGCCTCGCCAGCGATCATCCGGAACGCCACGCTCATGTCGTCAGCGAGCGGACGGTCGTCGCGATACGTCGGCACGATCTGCCGCACGCGCTGCCACAACGCCTGCGTATGCGGGGCCGGTGGGGCGTCGGTGGCCTGCAGGTCGTAGGCCTGCGCCGCGGCCAATAGCTCTATCGCGACGATGCGCCCCGCGTTGTCGATGATTTCCAGCGCCTTCAAAGCGGCAGGCGTGGCGTGGCACAAGTGATCTTCCTGCAAACCCGACGTGATGCCGCCGTCGAGACTCGCTGGCAGCGCGAGCCGCCGGTTCTGCGCAACCAGCGAGGCCGCCGTGTACTGCGCGATCATGAAGCCCGAGCAGGTGCCACCAGGCTCGGCCAGAAACGCGGGCAAGCCGCTCACCAGCGGATTCACGAGACGATCGAGCCGCCGTTCGGCCATTGCGGCAACCTGCGCGATGGCGGTGGCGAGGCTGTCCATCGCGAGCGCAATGGATGCGCCCACCGCATGCGCCTGCGAATAAACGCGCGGATCTTCCGGCGTGCCCGCGACAATCGGGTTGTCGGTGATCGACGCCAGTTCGCGATCGACCACGTCGGCGGTCGCGGCAAGCACGTCGCGCGCCGCGCCGTGCACGTGTGGAATGGTGCGCATGCTGAGCGGATCTTGCGTGCGCTGGCCGACCACGGCCGCGAGAATGCCGCTGTCGGCAAGCGCGGTGCGCATGCGCTCGCCTACCAGGTTCAGCCCCGGCGAAATGCGCAGCGCGAGCGAGTCTTCGTCGAATGCTGCCAGTTGGCCGCGCAGATTCTCGAAGCTCATTGCGGCGACGACATCGGTCCAATCGAGCAGACGCACCGCGCGTGCAAGCGCCAATGCGGCAAGCCCGGTCACGCAAGGCGTACCGTTGATCAGGCTGAGGCCTTCCTTCGCTTCCAGCACGAGCGGCTTGCGGCCGAGCATGTGCAACGCGTCGCGGCCCTTCATACGCTCGCCGCGATATCGCACATGACCTTCGCCGATGCACACCAGCGCGATATGCGCCATATGGCTCAGATAACCGACCGAGCCGAACGCCGGCACTTCAGGCAAGCAGTCTGCATTGAGCAAGGCCACGAGTTGATCGGCGACCTCGATACGGATCCCCGAGTGCCCATGCGCGAAATTGTTGACGGCGGCGGCCATGATCGCGCGCGTCTCGGCGACACCGAGCGGCGTGCCGACACCGACTGCGTGACTCATCAGAATGTTGCGCGACAGCGTGCGCTGTTCGGTGGGCGACACGATCACGTCGCACAACGCACCGACGCCCGTGTTGACGCCGTACGCACGAATGCCGCGCTCGACGATCTGTTGCACCAGTACATTTGCCGCCGCAATGCGCGCGCGGGCGTCGGCGGAAAGTTCGAGCGGCTCCCCGGCGGCGACCGCCGCCACCTGGGCCCAGTCGAGAGGACGATCGGAACGGATCACGGCCATGATGTTGCTCTGCTCGGTAGAGTGCTTGGCGATACGGATTAGTTGGTCGTGCGGTCCTGATGACTCGACACGAACTGACGGAAGCGTTCCGACTTGCACTCGACGAATACTTCGTCAGGCGTGCCGTCAGCCTCCACTTGCCCCTGATGCAGGAACATCACGCGGTTCGATACGTGCCGCGCAAAACCCATTTCGTGCGTGACGACCAGCATCGTGCGCCCTTCTTCGGCAAGCGAGCGCATCACGCGCAGTACTTCGCCAACGAGTTCGGGATCGAGCGCCGACGTGGGTTCGTCGAACAGCATCACTTTGGGATGCATGGCAAGCGCGCGCGCAATCGCCACACGCTGCTGCTGGCCGCCCGACAGATGCGCGGGATAATGGCCGCGCTTTTCCGCGAGACCGACTTTCGCGAGCAGCGCCTCGGCTTCTTCCACCGACTCGGCGCGGCTGCGCTTTTGCACGCGCATCGGCCCTTCGATCAGGTTTTCGAGCACCGTCATATGCGACCAGAGATTGAAGTTCTGGAACACCATGCCGAGTTGCGAGCGCACGCGATCCACCTGACGGCGGTCGCTCGGTTGCAGCTTGCCGTCGCCGCGGCGCTTCATTTTCAGTTCTTCTCCGGCGAGCGCGACGGAACCGTCGTCGGGTGTCTCCAGCAGATTCAGGCAGCGCAAGAAGGTGCTTTTGCCCGAGCCGCTCGCGCCGAGAATCGAGATCACGTCGCCTTGATGAGCGTCGAGCGAAATGCCTTTGAGCACGTGGTGGTCGCCGAACGATTTGTGAATGTTCTTGACCGACAGTGCAACGGGTGCCGTAGCGTTCATGGAATTCTCCAGGTTCATCCGGAATGGCCGGGCGCTCAGGGCGCGGCGCGGCGTGCTTCGGTAGTGGCGGACACCGGGCGGCTCGGCGCGGTCTGCCTGGGCGCCGCACGCAGATGCCGCGACAGGCGCGTTTCAAGCATGCCGAGTGCGCGCACGATAATGAAGTTCAGGAACAGATAGATCAGCGCGGCGCAGATAAATACTTCCGTCGTGCGATACGTTTGCTGAATGATCTGCTGCGCGACGCCGGTCACTTCCCACACGGTCACGAGACTCGCAAGCGCGGTGGATTTGACGAGCAGCACGGCTTCTGTCGAATAAGCGGGCAGACACTGGCGCAGTGCAATCGGCCCGATCACGCGGCGCAGCAGCCCGAAGCCCGACAGACCGATCGAGTAACCCGCCTCGATCTGGCCGACCGGCACGGCCATCAGGCCGCCGCGAATGATCTCGGCCGTATAACCGGCGGTACAGAGCGCGAGCGATAAAACAGCGCACATATACGGCTCGCGCAGCACCGGCCACATGAAGCTCTCGCGAATCACGCCGAACTGACCCATGCCGTAGTACACGAGGAACATCTGGATCAGCAGCGGCGAGCCGCGGAACACGAGGATATAAGCGCGCGCGAACCGGTTCGGCAGCCAGTGCGGCGACACGCGCATCGTGACGATCACGAGCGACAGCAGCCCCCCCCGAGAACGAGCGAACAGAAGAACAGGCCGAGTGTGGTCGGCACGGCGGCGAGCAGTTGCTTCACCGTGTCGAGCAGAAAATCGAAGTCGAAGTTCATGATGCCGTCGCCGTCAGTTGCGCGCGAAGTTGCGCTTGAAGGACCGGCCCACGCGTGCCTCGGCGTGGTTGAATACCCGGTTCGAGATGCTGGTCATCAGCAGATACAGCGCGCCGCCGACCACGAAGAACGTGAAGTATTGATGCGTGGAGCCCGCCGCCACCTGACTCGTGCGCAGCAGTTCGGCGAGACCCGTGACCGAGATCAGCGCGGAATCTTTCAGGCTCAGTTGCCATACGTTGCCGATGCCGGGCAAGGCGAAACGCAGCACTTGCGGAATCAGGATGCGGCGCGCCATGGTGAGCGTGGGCATGCCGATGGAGCGCGCCGCTTCGAGCTCGCCGCGCGATACCGCGAGCACCGCCGAGCGATACACCTCCGCCTGATACGCGCCGGAAATCATGCCGACAGCGAGCGCGCCGATTACGAACGGCGGCACACCGACGAAGCCCTCGGCGCCGAACCACTGGCCCACGGTCGTCACGAGCGTCGAGCCGCCGAAGTAGAACAGGTAGATGACGAGCAGTTCGGGCACGCCGCGAAATACCGTGGTGTAGATGTCGCCGATCACGCGCAGTGTGCGCAGACGCGACAGCTTGGCCGCAGCGACCAGGGCGCCGAATACGGCCCCGACCGCGAGCGCTGCGAGCGTGAGCGCGACAGTCATCAACGCCGCGAGCAGCAGCACGCCGCCCCAACCTTCCGGCCCGAAGCCGAGCATCTGTATCAGAGCCATTGCCTACCTCCCGTCTTGACGGACGATGAAACAGCTGCACGCGCAAGCTCGCGCCCACGCATGCAGCATTCGTGCAACGCCTCGTGAATCAGGGCGTGACGTCGGTCTTGAACCATTTCGCGGACAGCTTTTTGACGGTGCCGTCGGCGAGCGCCGCGCTGATCGCGGTGTCGAATTTCGCTTTCAGGTCGGCGTCCTGCTTGCGGAACGCGAGGCCTTCACCCGGACCCCAGATCGGACCGCCGATCTTCGGGCCGGCCATCACGATCGATGCGGTTTCCTTCTTGTCGATGTTCGCGGCGTAGTACGTCACGTCGTCGAACGACGCGTCGATACGACCGTTCGCCAGATCGAGGTCGCGCTCGGGCGACGTCTTGTAGACGCGGATCGTGGCAATGTCCTTGAAGCCGTCGTTGATGAACTTGGTATAGACGGTGCCCGACTGGATGCCGATGGTCTTACCCTTCAACTGCTTGCGCAGCGCGTCGACGGTCGGCTGATCGGACTTCGGATCGCCCGTGAGCTTGACGACGCCCGCGTCCGCTGCGGCCTTGGGCAGCACCTTGGCGTCGGCCACCGCGAACGTGGCGGGCGTGGCCGCATACGGCTTCGAGAACGCGATGATCTTTTCGCGCTCCGGCGTGATCGAGATCGCATCCATCAACACGTCGAACTTGCCGGCTTGCAGACCCGGGATCATGCCGTCCCAGTCTTGCGCTACCAGGTTGCATTGCAGCTTGATGCGCTCGCAGAGGTTGGCAACCAGTTCAGGTTCGAAACCGCCGAGCTTGCCGCCGGGCAAGGTCAGGTTCCAAGGTGCATAGCCGCCCTCGAGCGCGATCGTCACCGTCTTCCATTCCTTTGCCTGCGCCGGTGCGCCCAAAATCGCCGCGGCGCCGAGCACGGCGCCGATCAATGCTTTTGCTGCCGTGGTGCGTTTCACTTTCACGTCGAAACTCCTTTGATTGAGGAAACCGTCGAACCGGAATGCGGACCAGCGTTCTGAGCGCCGCTGAATTTGTATAGACAAGTCTGCATGAGTCAAAAAGCCGTCGCAAGCAGATTCTTGGAAAAATTGCCCGATCATCGGGTAAGCCCCTATAAGGCGCGGTGGATCGGGGCTTTCGGAGGGTGTCGACGACGAAGGCGCACCCTTGCCGCGCCGCAACGGATGCGTCGGCATGGTGCACTTTGTCTAGACAGGTTCGGCGAATGCAACGCGAAGGTGCGCTGCGGGGATACGTCGGCCCGGCGAAAGGACCGACGGTGCGGGCGAGGAATTACTCGGAATCGGCCCGCGTGCGCACGCGGTCAAATATTTCCGCCAGGTCGATGTCGCCGGTCTTCAGACCGAAGCGATCGTGCAGACAGGCCGCGAGTTCGTCAGCGCTTGCGAGGCGCTGCTCGCGGACGATACTGCCGTCCGCCGAGCGCTCGTTCAGTTGATCGTTCAACAGCGCGAGGCGCGTGTCGTCCAACACGCGGCACACGATGAGATTGTTCGCGAAGATCGCTTCCGGCGACGTCGACGTGTACCAGTTCGACGTTTCGTAATCGATCCACTCGACCGGGTGCAAATCGAAGCGATAGACGCGCGACCACGTTTGATCGCGCGCCTGCACTTCGAGATACAGCGCGTCGTGGGAAGCGTCGGCGAGACGGAAGATACCCAGGTCCGTGCGTTGCGCAAGACCCGGCGTCAATCGCACCGGCGATGTCAGCGTAACGCTGCCGAAACCCACGTCCGCGATCCATGCTTCGTTATCCACATCGATTCGCAGCACCATGTGCGTACGAGGTGGAACCGCGTCGGGCTCCCGGCCCCACAGCACTCGCCCAATCAACGGCGTGACCTGAAAGCCCAATTCGATCAGTACGTTCGCGAGCAGCGCGTTCTGCTCGAAGCAGTAGCCGCCCCGGCGATCGTCGACGAGTTTTCTTTCGACGGATTCCAGATCCAGCTTCACTGCGCGACGCGTGAGCGGATTCAGGTTTTCGAACGGAATGGCTCGCGGATGCAACCGGTGAATTGCCTTCAGCACTTCGAGCGTCGGCGCACGCGGGCCCGTATAACCAATGCGCTCGAAGTAGTTGTCGAGATTGAGTGTGTGTGACATAGGCGTCGTCCGTCTGGTTCTAGTTGCGCTACTGTCCGCCTCCGAGCGCCGGCTTCGCGATCGACGGCACGCTGATACCGTTGCTCGTTGCGAACTGTACCGCGGAACTGAGCGTCGACATGAGCGACTGCAACTGCCCCGGTGCCGATTGCGCGATATACGACGCGCTTTGCGCGGTCTGCGGATTCATGCCGGCCTGCAACAACGAAGCAGGATTCATCTGTCCGATGCTGCCGAGGCCCGACTGCAAACTCGAATACTGACTGACGCCTTTACCGAGCGACGCCAGGCCGTCGGTGAACGCCTGCTTGTTCACCGGCGTTTGCGTTGCGTTGCCCGTTCCACCCACGCGGCTGGCAAATGCCTGCGTCAACGTTTGCGACAGCGACTGCTGCGTGCTGCCCACTTGCGTCAACTGGCTGACCGACGGCGTACCGCCGCTCAGCAAGCCCGCGGCCTGCTGTGCCTGCCCGGCCGCGCTCGACAGACCCATTGCGGACGCAAGCGACGACTGCCCGCTCAGCACCTGCTGATTCGCACCCACGTACGTTTGCAACAACTGCGAACGCGTATCGGTGCGGCTTGTCGAACCGCACGAGTTTCCGCAGTCTCTTACAAGGAGTTACATATGAAGCGTGTCCTTCTGATTTCGTTGCTGGCGAGCGCCGGTCTTTTCGCAAGCGGCGTTTCGAACGCACAGTTGAATCTGAAGCAGTTCGGCATTGGTGGCGGGGACACATCCGCGGATGCTGGCGCGGCATCGTCTGGCGGCATATCGATTTTCGACGCGTGAGTCCCCGGCATGTTGACGCGAGTCGTTTGCCTCGCGTTGACGCACCGGTACATGCCTCGGTACGATCACGCCCATTGTCCGGTTCGCGCGAACCGATGCCGGCCTGCGTCCGGTTAAATAGCTGTTTAACGCCGCGGCGCACGAAAGCAGTCGATAACAACATTAAAGGCATTTTGATGAAGCTCGCCCGATCCATCCGCCCCGTTGCATCCTTGCCTGTCCGCTTCGAGTTTCTGTCATCTGGCAGCAAGGCGGCCGGGCGCAGCCGCACGCGTTCGATTCGCCGCATCGCGTGGTGCACGGCGTTCGCTTGGGCTTGCACTTCGGGTGCGGCAATGGCGCAAGGCGATGCCAACGCAGCCGCAAATGCCGATGCCGCGCATGATGCAAGCGAAGCAAACGGAGCAAACGGAGCAGCAGGCGCGGATACGGGCAAAGCAGCGGCCAGCGAGAGCGGCTTCTGGAGCCGCGACCAGATGTTCGGCGACATGGGCGGCTTGCGCCCGTGGCTCGGCAAATATGGCGTGAGCTTCGCTCTCACTGAAACCAGCGAACTGCTTGGCAACCTGCGCGGCGGCCTCGCGCGCGGCGCCGCGTACGACGGCGTGACTACCGCGACTGTCCAACTGGATACCGACAAGGCGTTCGGGTTGCCGGGCGGCCAGTTCAACGTGAGCGCATTGCAGATTCACGGCGGCAACTTCAGCGGTGACAAACTCGGCACGCTGAATACGGCAAGCGGCATTGAAGCCGAAAACAGCACGCGCCTGTGGGAGCTGTGGTATCAGCAGTCGTTCCTGAACAAACGGATCGACGTGAAGGTCGGTCAGCAAAGTATCGACCAGGAGTTCATCTCCAGCACGTACTCCGCGCTTTTCATCAACACGATGTTCGGCTGGCCCGCGCTGCCCACTTACGACATGCCGTCGGGCGGACCGGCGTATCCGCTGTCGGCGCTCGGCGTGCGCGTGCGCGGACAGATCACGCCTTCATTGACGGCGCTCGCCGGTGTGTTCGACGGCGATCCGCTCGGCAACAATCCGAACAACCGCAGCGGGACTAATTTCAACCTGCATAACGGCACGCTGTTCATCGGCGAGTTGCAGTATGCGATCAATCAGCCGGCGGACAGCGACACGCCGCCTGCGGCGAGCACTGCCGGAGGCGGACTGCCGGGTACCTACAAGATCGGTGTCTGGTACAACAACGGCCACTTCGCGGACCCACGCTACGACAGCAACGGTGTGTCGCTCGCAAGTCCCGCGTCAACGGGCGTCGCGGCGAACCATCGCGGCGACTACAGCTTCTATGCGGTGGCCGATCAGATGATCTGGCGGCCCAACCCGGGCGAAGCGCGCAGCCTCGGCGTGTTTGCTCGCGTGATGGGCGCGCCGGGTGACCGCAATCTGGTGAGCGTCGCGGCTAACCTTGGCGTCGTGCTCAAAGCGCCGTTCGCCGGCCGCGACAATGACAGCGCGGGTCTGGCGCTCACGTACATCAAGATCGGCAATCACGCACACGGAATCGATCAGGATAACCTGGCATTCAGCGGCGGCCCGTACGGTGTTCGAACGAGTGAAACCGCGCTCGAAGCGACCTACCAGTACCAGATCGCCCCGTGGTGGATGCTTCAGGCCGACGCGCAATACACCTTCAATGCAGGCGCCGGTCAGAATCCGAACGATCCGACGAAGCCGCTGCGCAACACGTTCGTCGTCGGCCTGCGCACCAACATCACTTTCTGATACGCATCGCGCTGCGACCGGACGCGTGAAGTCGGCCGCACCCGTTCACTGTGCGGCCGCCGACCCGCGCGGCTGGTTGCGTAACGACAGATCCTGAACCATCTGTGCTGCCAGATAATCGCAGGTCGGCCTGTCTGACTTCGCGCTGCGCGCGACCACGATTTCCAGCGGCTCTATCTTCGGCAAGCCCTGTGCTTCGCCGAGAATAGCGAGGCGCGGCGGCACGCTGCAACGCGTGAGCGCCACCACCGATAAACCGGCGTCCACCGTTGCGACGAGACCCATCAGGCTCGCGCTGCTGAACGCCGCGCGATAGCGAATCCGCGCGCCGTCGAGCGCGGCCAGCGTGTGCTGGCGCGCCACACAGCCGGGCTCGTACAGACCGACGGGCAACGGCGACGCCGCCAGTACCGGCGTATCGACGCTAGCCCCTACCCACACCATCGGCTCACTGCGAACGAATTCGCCGCGCAATTTGCGGTCGCGCGTGACAAAGGCGAGATCGATCTTGTTGTCGGCCAGCATCGGCGCAAGCGAAGTGCTCTGCGCGCAGACGATTTCGATCTCCACGTGCGGGTAGAGATTCGAAAATCGCCGCAAGACCGGCGACAACAGCGACGACACGTAATCGTCCGGCGCGCCGAGCACCACGCGTCCGGTAACTTCGGGCCGAACGATCGCCGACCACGCCTCCTCGTGCAATGCCAGCACGCGCCTCGCATATTCGAGCAGCGTATTGCCGGGCCGCGTGAGCGACAGGTTGCGCGTGTTGCGCGCGAACAGCGTGGTGCCGAGCATGGCTTCGAGCCGCTTGATCTGCATGCTGACCGCGGCCTGCGAGCGGTGAACGGTTGCCGACGCTTTCGTGAAACTGCCCGTATCCACGACCGCGACGAAAGTGCGCAGCAGATCGGCGTCGAATTCGGGGTGCATGATTTATCAATCCCGCTTATGGAATTTCTCAATTTAATTCGTTTGTGATTGCCGCGCAACCGGCGCAATACTTGGCTGCATCACTTCACGGAGACGATCGGCATGACCCTCACCCAACGTCAACAGGGCGCCATCACGTTGGCCGGCGGAGGGCTGCTGATGGGCACGCTCGGCGTCTTTGTCGAGGAAGCGCGGCTCGGCGCGCTGACACTGGTGTTCTTTCGTTGCCTGTTCGGATTCCTCTCGCTGGCCGCGTACTGCGCGTGGAAGGGCTTCTTCACGCGCGCACATTTCACACGGCGTACGGTCGTACTCGCGCTGATCTCCGGCGTGCTGATGGTCACGCAATGGGTCGGGTTTTTCGATGCAATCCATCGCACCAGCATCGCGGTCGCGACCGTGGTGTTCCACGTGCAGCCGTTCTGGGTCGTGCTGATCGGCGCGGCGCTTTTCAACGAACGGCTCGGCGCGGATCGGCTTGGCTGGATCGCGACCGCGTTCGTCGGGCTCGTGCTCGCGTCGGGTGTAGCGGCCACGGAAAATCTGCAAGGCCATACGAGCTATCTGATCGGCATCGGCGAAGCATTGGCCGGCTCGGTGCTGTATGCGAGCGTTACGTTGATCGCCAAGGGACTCGGCGACTTGCGCCCGCACCTGCTGACACTCGCACAATGCGCGGTGGGTGTGGTGTTCCTGCCGATCATCGCGCCGCTTATTGCCCCTTTTGACGCCGGGCATATCGGGGCAATGCAGTGGTTCTGGATCGTCGGCATGGGGGTGCTGCACACGGGACTTTCATATGTGCTGATCTACGGCGCGTTGCCCAAGCTCAACACGCCGATCATCGCGGTGCTGCTGTTCGTCTATCCGCTCACCGCGATTGCCGTCGATGCGATCGTGTACGGCCGCGCGCTTTCGCTGCCGCAACTCGCGGGTATGGCGCTCATCGTGATCGCGAGTCTCGGCGTGAATCTCGGCTGGCCGCTTGTATCGTTGCTGCTCCCGCACCGGCGCGCGCGGGGTCATGCAGAGTGAGTCGCAGGTTCAGGCTTGGCGATAAATAAGTGCCGGCAAACGGCCGGCACCGCGCTGCGAAGCCCGTCAGATTTACTGCGGCAGCACTTCACCCTTCGTCTCCGGCGCGAACGGAATGACAAACAGACCGGCGACGAACACGAGCGCCGTCAGAGCCACCGGCACGCCGAGCGTGTGCATGTGAAGAACCGCCGCGCCAAGCAGAAAGTTCACGCCCGCGCCCACAAACCGTCCGAACGACGTACAGAACGCAAACGCCGTCGCACGCACGCGCGTTTCGAACTGCTCGGGCAGCCACAAGCTGAAGAGCGCAAAGTTGCCGCCGAAGAAACCCAGCACGAACAGCCAGGCGATGAACGGCGCGAGCCCGTTCGGCAAATAGAAGGCCCAGCCGAAACTGCCGGTGATCGCCACCGCCATTCCCGCGAAGTAAAACGCCAGCGTCTTGCGGCGGCCGAAGCGTTCGGCGAGCGGCGGCAGTGCTAGGCATCCGAGAATCGTACCGATGGACAGCAAGCCCGTTGCGAGCGACGCCATTCTGATTGCATCGTTCTTCGCCATGCCCGCCTTGGACGCAAGCTGGATGACCGCCGACGGCTCATACACGGCCCCCGCCCACAAACCGATAATGGCAATGGTCAACAGAATGCACGCGACCCATGTGCGCCGCCGGTAGGCCGGTCCCAGGATCTCGCGCAGCGGTTTCGCGCGTTCGGCGTGCGCCTCGGCCTTCTGCCATTTCTCGGATTCCTTCACGCGCAACAAAATCAGAATCGCGACGACGACCGGCACGGCTCCCGTCAGAAACATCGCACGCCAGCCGAAGTGCACGCCAATTGTGTAATTCAGCGCCGCGGCCAGGAAGAAGCCCGCGTAATACCCCGTTTGCAGATAGCCCGCGCCCATCTTGCGACGATCCTCCGGCCACGCTTCCGCCACGTATGTGCCGGCGAGCGCCCATTCCCCGCCTATACCGACGCCCGCGATGAAGCGATAGATGCCCAACTCCCACACGTTGTGAGAAGTCGCGGCAAGCCCCGTAAAAATCGCGAATGTGAAGATCGTGCCGGCCAGCACCTTGGTTCGTCCAAAGCGATCGGCGAGCGGTCCCCATATGAAGGACATGCCCCAGCCGACCAGGAACAGCGCAAACAGAATAGAACCGGCCAGTCCGATGTTGGCGGGCGTCGCCGCGTAGCCGGAGCGCGGCAATAGCTCGGTCAGCGCCGGCGTGAGCACGAGCGCGTAGATGAACGAGTCCATGCCGTCGAGCGTCCAGCCGGCCCAAGCGCCCCAAAAACCCGCAATCTGCGAGCGATTCAACGGCGTGCGGCGCCGTGCGGCCGACGTGCGGTCGGTGAGTGAACTCATCGTGCTCCTCCTGCCTGCTGTTACCTGCATATGAAAGGGAAACGACCGGACACGAGCTGTCGTGAAGCCATGGTTACCGTGCAAGCCCGCAGCACCCTGCGGGGCCCGGAGAGAAATTCCGGGTTTGCCCGCGTTTAATTCGCGTCGTTTTGTATATAATATTTGAACTATGAACGACGCAACAGATGGTTTTCCCCTGGACGCCCCCGTGCGCGCCCCGCTTCTTCCGGCAGCCGCGCCACGGGAAAGCACGTCCCGCGTAATCGCGGAGGCGCTGCGCGAGGCAATTATCGACGGCACGCTGGCGCCCGGTGCGCCGCTGCGCCAGGACGCGCTCGCCCGGCACTTTTCGGTTAGCGCGATCCCGGTGCGGGAGGCCTTGCGCCTGCTCGAGACCGAAGGCTGGGCGAAGGTCGCGGTGCACAAGGGTGCCACTGTCGCGCCCTTGTCCGCAGATGAAGCGCGTGAGATCTACGAGATCCGCTCCGCGTTGGAGAGCCTTGCCATCGGGCTGGCAATACCCAGACACACGGCGGCCACGCTGCGCGAATGCGCGGCGCTGTGCCGCGCGGCGGAGCGCGAGCCGGACCCGTCGCTATACGTAGCGCGCAATGCCGAATTCCACATGAGCCTGTATGCGCCGGCCGCGCGTCCTCAGCTCGAAGACCTGATCCGCGTGCTGCATCGGCGTGGCGAACGGTATCTGCGCCTGAAATTCGGTTTGCCTTCTTACAAGGGCGAATCCGACAATGAACACAGCGAATTGCTCGACGCCGTGCAACGGCGCGACGTGCCGGGCGCGCAAGCGCTCGTCGTTGCGCACCTGCTCGGCACGGGCGATCTGCTTCACCGTTTCCTGACCGAACGCGCGCAGGCGGAAGCCGCGCTCGCGAACCGGCCCAAGCCGCGCGGCAGACCCCCGCGCATCACCACCGGGAGCTGATTGAGCCGATGAACCCATCCGCCGAAGCGTCATCCGCCGCACGTTCATGGACCAAGCGCCGCGACGAAAAGAACCGCCGCCTCGCCGTTATCGCGCCATGGCTCGAAGACGGCGTCCTGCCGCCCAACCGCATCGTCGATGCACTAGAAACGCTGATCCAGCCAGGCGACCGGGTCGCGCTCGAGGGCGACAACCAGAAGCAGGCGGATTTTCTGTCGCGCTCGCTGGCAAAGGTCGATCCGCAGAAGCTGCACGACGTGCATCTGCTCATATCGAGCATCAGCCGCCCCGAGCATCTGGCGCTGTTCGAACGCGGCATCGCGCATAAAGTGGATTTCTCGTTTGCCGGGCCGCAGAGCTTGCGCGTCGCGCAACTGCTCGAAGACGGGCAACTGGAAATCGGCGCGATCTACACGTACGTCGAACTTTACGCGCGCATGTTCGTGGACCTGACGCCGCACGTCGCACTGCTTTGCGCAGAAAAAGCGGACCGTCACGGCAATCTCTACACAGGCCCGAACACCGAAGACACACCGACCATCGCGGAGGCCGCCGCGTTTCGTCACGGCATCGTGATCGTGCAGGTCAACGAGATCGTCGATGAACTGCCGCGCGTCGATATTCCAGGCTCGTGGGTCGACGTGGTCGTGCAGGCGGACCGGCCGTTCGCGGTGGAGCCGCTTTTTACGCGCGATCCGCGCCATATCGGCGACCTGCAGGTGCTGACCGCGATGATGGTGATACGCGGCATCTACGAACCGTACGGCGTGAGTTCCCTGAACCACGGCATCGGCTTCGACACCGCGGCGATCGAGTTGCTGCTTCCCACGTACGGCGAGTCGCTCGGCCTGAAAGGCAAGATCTGCCGCAACTGGACGCTCAATCCGCATCCCACGATGATCCCCGCGATCGAATCGGGCTGGGTCGAGAGCATCCATTGCTTCGGCAGCGAAGTCGGCATGGAGGCGTATATCGAGGCGCGTCCGGACGTGTTCTTCACCGGTAACGACGGCACGCTGCGCTCGAACCGCGTGCTGTGCCAACTGGCCGGGCAATACGGCGTCGATCTCTTTATCGGCTCGACGTTGCAGATCGACGCGGACGCCAATTCATCCACGGTGACGCGCGGACGTCTCGCCGGCTTCGGCGGAGCGCCGAACATGGGCCACGATCCGCGCGGCCGCCGTCATTCGAGCGAAGCGTGGCTCAAGCTCCTGAAGGATCAGGGGCCCGTGTCGCGCGGTCAGAAGCTCGTCGTGCAACTCGCGGAGACATACAAGAAAGGCGGCGAACCGACCTTCGTCGACGAACTGGATGCCGTCGCCGTGGGCGCGAAAAACGGCATGCCGATCGCGCCGGTCATGATCTATGGCGACGACGTGAGCCATGTCGTCACGGAGGAAGGAATCGCGCATTTGCACAAGGCCGAAGGCATCGACGAACGGCGCGCCGCGATCGCCGCCGTGGCCGGCGTAACGCCGATCGGCTTGCGTGCGAAGCCCGAGAAAACCGCCGAACTTCGCCGGCGCGGCATCGTCGCGTATCCGGAAGATCTCGGCATTCGTCGCGGTGAAGCGAAGCGCTCGCTGCTGGCCGCACGCAGCATCGACGATCTGGTCACGTGGTCGGGCGGTTTGTATGCGCCGCCGGCTCGCTTCAGGAGCTGGTGATGAGAGCCGCTGCTGTCTTGTTCGAGCGCGATGAGCGGTCGTCCGCACAAGCCGCGCAGGCCGTGCAAGTCGGGCCCGCGCAGTTGCCGGCCGCTCGCGTTAGCAAGTCTTTCCAGAACCTGCTCACCGACGCGGAACTAGCCCATTACGCCGTGACCGCGCTAATCGACGAGGCCGAGCTCACGCCGAAGCCCGCGCTCGTCGATCGGCGCGGCAGCGGCGCGCATCGCGACTTGGACCTTGCGATCATGCGCCGCTCGGCGCAAGCGCTCGAACCGACGTTTGACGCGCTAGCGCGTACGGCGCGCCGCCGCGGCGAACCGTCGGCGCTGTTGCGCACTGAACTCGCGCAGATCGGCCGCGCGGGCGAGCAGGACATGCTGCGCGCGACAGGCGGCAGCAACGCGCATCGCGGCGCAATCTGGATTGTCGGGCTGCTGGTCGCGGGCGCGTCTTTGCAGCAGACCGCAGGCCGCCTCGACGCATCGAACATCTGCCAACGCGCGGCGCAGATCGCCTGTTTCCCCGACCGCTTTGCCGCTGCCACCGACAGTCACGGCGAGCGCGTGCGGCAGCGCTATCAGGTCGGCGGCGCACGCCGCGAAGCGCAAGAAGGCTTTCCGCATGTGATCGGCACGGGCTTGCCCGCGTTGATCGCGGCGCGCGAGCGCGGCATCGCCGAAGACGCCGCGCGCGTCGACGCCCTGCTCTCGATCATGGCTTCGCTCGACGACACCTGCCTGCTGCATCGCGCCGGTCTCGACGGCTTGCATGCCGGACAGCGCGGCGCGCAGCGCGTGCTGCAAGCCGGTGGCAGCTGGACACGCGAAGGCCAGATCGCGCTCGCCGCACTCGAACAGCAACTGCTGTCGCTCAACGCATCGCCCGGCGGCGCAGCCGACCTGCTCGCCGCCACCCTCTTTCTCGACATGCTGGCGCATCACGACGCCAGCGGGAGCTGAGCCACATGGAACATCTGACCTTCGACTATCCGGCGCAACGCGCCGTCACGACCCGCGCGCATGTCGGCGTGGTCGGCTCGGGCGATCTGGAAGTGCTGCTCGCCCCCGCCGATAACGCCAACGCGCTGACCGCGCATGTCGTCGTGCGCACGAGCGTGGACGGCTACAGTCACATCTGGAAGAGCGTGCTCGACCGCTTCTTCACTCGTTACGACGGCGCCGCGCAAATCGAAATCAACGACTTCGGTGCGACGCCGGGTGTCGTGGCGTTGCGACTCGCCGAAGCCGTCGAGGCCGCCGAACAGGGAGACGACGCATGAGCACGCTTGCCAGCACGCATACCGCGCCGCTGCTGCGCGACAGCTTCATTGAACTGCCCGCTCGCGAGCGCGCCCGCTCGTTGCTCGATCCGGGCACCTTCCGCGAATTGCTCGGCCCGTTCGACAGGATCGAGTCGCCCTGGCTGCCGCTGCAAGGCGTAGTTTGCCAGGCGGACGACGGCTGCGTGATCGCGCGCGGCACGATCGACGGCGAGCCCGCTGTGATCGCCGCGATCGAATCGGCGTTCCAGGGCGGCAGCATCGGCGAAGTGTCGGGCAGCAAGATCGCCGCCGCGCTCGAACTGGCGCTGCGCGATTGCGAGCGCGGCAAGATAGTGCGGCCGGTCGTGCTGTTCGAAACCGGCGGCGTGCGCCTTCAGGAAGCCAACCTGGGCCTCGCTGTGATCGCCGAGATGCAGGCGGCGATCGTTGCGCTGCGTCGTCATGTGCCGGTGGTCGGCGTGATCGCGGGCATGGTCGGCTGTTTCGGCGGCATGTCGCTCGCGGCAGCGTTGTGTTCGTACCTCGTCGTGACGAAACAGGGCCGCCTCGGTATGAACGGGCCCGAGGTGATCGAACAGGAAGCCGGCATCGAAGAGCTGGATGCAAGCGACCGGCGCCGCGTGTGGCAACTGATCGGCGGAGAACAGCGCGCGGCGACGGCGCTCGCCGATAGCCTCGTCGACGACGACGCCGAGGCCGTGCGCGCCGCCGTGCGTTCCGCGTTCGCGCTCGGCGTGCCGGCAGCACACCGAAGCGAACAGGTCGACGTGTTCTTGCAACGGCTTGCGCGGATCGACCCGGCCAGCGTGACGCCGGAAAGCATGCGCGAGGTTTATTCGACGAAGCAAAACGCCAATCAGCCGCGCAAGGAGCAAGCATGAGCGACACCCAACTGAGCCGCGGCGCGCGCTGGTTCCACGCGCTCGCCGGCGATTCCCGCAGCGCGGCGCCGGTGTGGAGCGGCGATGCGCCGCTCGGCGACGAGACCGCGCGTTTCATCGCCGTCGTGCCCGATCCCGCCAACCGCTTTCCGCGCGCGACCGACAACGTGGTCGGTCTCGAACAAGGCTGGCAACTTGCACGAGCGGTCCGCGAAACAATCGCGGCGGATGCGGCGAGCAGCACGCGCCGCCCTATCGTCGCGATCGTCGATGTGAAAAGCCAGGCGTATGGCTATCGCGAGGAAATGCTCGGCATTCACCTCGCGTGCGCCGCCGCAGTCGACGCATATGCATCGGCTCGCGATGCGGGACATCCGGTTATCGCGCTGATCGTCGGACCGGCGATGTCGGGCGCGTTCCTCGCACATGGCTACCAGGCCAATCGCATCGTCGCGCTCGATGCACCGGGCACGATGGTCCATGCGATGGGCAAGGAAGCCGCCGCACGCGTCACCCGACGCACGGTCGAAGCACTCGACGCACTCGGCGAAACCATCGTGCCGATGTCGTACTCGATGGCCTCGTTTGCGAAGCTCGGACTGCTCGATCAGCTGATAGAAGGCATCGACGCGGATGCACCTGACGCCGCGCAAATCAGGCGCGTACAGCAGGTGTTGTGCGAACAGATCAGCAGCGCACGCACGGGCAGCCGCAATCTGTCGCGGCGGCTGGAATCGGCGGCTGCGCAGAAGAACCGCGCGGCGTCTATCGAAGTGCGGCGGCGGCTCGCTGAACAATGGGATGCCGTGTGATGCGTGTCTGTGCCGCGCCGCCCTTCGCCGCGCAGTCCGCTGCGCCATGCGCCGGGTCGTCTGATACACGTTGGCGGCCGCACGACCTGCTGCACTTACGGCGTCTCGCTGCGTTCGAAGGCGAACCGGCATGGGTCCGCGACGCTTTCGAGCGCGCGCCGTATGCCGTCGTGCGGCGTGCGCTCACCGCGCTGGGCGTCGTTGCAGTCGGCGTGCGCGGCGCACAGCGCTCGCAGCGGTACGGCACGTGGGTGGCATCGGCGGAGATCGTCGAAGCAACCGCGCCCGAAGCGCTCGTGCGGAACGAGCCGCTCGCGGGGCGCGCCGCATTGCCCGCCTTTGTCGCGCTCGCCGCGTTGCAGCGGGACCCGGCCAGCGCATTGAATCGACTCGTATGGGGCCCCACCGGCAGCGCGGGTTTCGAACTGGCAACGCGGAGAAACACGGTGTCGGAATCGAGCGACCTGGATCTTTTGATTCGGACACCCGAACGACTCTCTCGCGATTGCGCCGCAGACTTGCTGGACCGGTTCGACGCGCTCTCGCGGCAAACCGGCATTCGCATCGACGCGCAGCTGGAAACGCCCGCAGGCGGTGTCGCATTAGCCGAGTGGGCCGCGGGCAAAGCACGCGTAATGGCGCGCCACGCAAGCGGTCCGCAACTGCTTGCCGATCCGTGGGCCGTCGTTCAGCGGACTGACGTCTGATGCTCGCGCTGATCTTCCCGGGCCAGGGTGCGCAGACCGACGGCTTCCTGCATCGCCTGCCGCCACATCCCGCTGTGCATTCGACGCTCGACGAGGCTTCTAACGTACTCGGCATCGACGTTCTTTCGCTCGACACACCCGACGCATTGCGCTCGACCGTTGCCGTGCAGTGCGGCCTGACCGTCGCAGGAGTGGCCCTCGCCCGCGCGCTGGCCGATGAAGGGCTGACGCCCGAAATGAGCGCCGGGTTGTCGGTGGGCGCGTACCCGGCGGCGGTGACCTGCGGCGCGCTCGCCTTTCACGACGCATTGACGATGGTTCGCCGTCGCGCCGAATTGATGGAGGCCGCGTACCCATCGGGCTACGGTCTCGCGGCAGTGTCGGGGCTGACGGAGCACCAGCTCGCAACGCTCGCCACGCAGCATGCCGACGCGGGCGAGCCGCCCGTCTACATCGGCAATGTGAACGCGCCGCGGCAGATCGTCATGGCGGGTGCGAACGCCGCGTTGGACAGCTTCCTCGCCCGCGCGTTGTCCGCGGGGGCACGCAAGGCGACGCGCCTTGCGGTCAGCGTGCCTTCACATTGCGAATTGCTCGCGAACGCAAGCAACGAACTGTCGGCCTACGCGCGCACCCTTCACTTCAGCGCGCCGCAAAGCATCTACATCGGCAATCGCGGCGGGCGCCCCTTATACACGGCTGACGCGATTCGCGACGACCTTGCGACCAACATGCGCTACACCGTGCGATGGTTCGACGCGCTCACTGTCATGCAGGAAATGGGCATGCGCGTCGCGATAGAGGCGCCGCCCGGCCAGGTGTTGACCGACATCACCCGCGAACACTATCCCGACGTCGCCGCGCTCGCGGCCAGCACGCTTCCGCTCGAACGACTGACGGCGACAGCACAGCGGCGCCTCGAAACCAGATAGGCACGCCGCGCCTCACCGGCGCTTTTCGGCGCTTCACGGGCGCTTCTCGATCAACTGCCGCCCCATCGCTTTTGCATACCCATCGCAGGCATTGCGCGCAACGCGTGCCGCTGCAAGCACGCCGACGTCGGCGTCGTCGCGGTAGTACATCGCCACGTTGATGGGCGGCGGCAGCGGACGCACCTGCAACTGCCCCAACTCTCCGCTCGTCAGATACGGCTCGACAAAAAGCGCGGGCACAGCCGCGATGCCGAAGCCGTCGCGCAATAGTTTGACGATGACCGCCACCGACGGCATGCACGTCACCTGCGTATCGGCGAGCGGTACGCCCGCGCGCGTAGCCAGCGTGTGCACGATGGCCTCCACCGCGATTTGCGGCGCCGTGCCGCGACCGAACGTGAGTACCGGTTTGCGGAGCAGCGCCCCGACATGCTTCGCACGGCTCGCGGGAATCAGGTCGCTGCGCGCGATCCAGCGCACCGGATAACTGGCCAGCAGCGACGACACGATCGATGTCTCGCGCTCGCCCGCTTCTTCCACCTGGATCACGAGATCGAGTTCGCCCGCGCGCAGGCGAGGTCCGAGCACGGCGCTCGAATCAACAGTCAGGTCCACGACTATGCGGTGGTACTCCAGGTTGAGCATGCGAATGTAGTCGGGCAACCAGCTATGCACCACCGTCTCGATCACGCCGAGGCGCAACCTTGTCGCCAACTGCGTCTCGTCCTGTGCGGCCAGTTGCAGCGAACGCGTGGCGTGCACCACCGAGCGCGCGTGCGCAAGCAGCCGCTCGCCATTTGCAGTGAGCTTGAATTCGGGCGCATCGCGTTCGATCAATTCGACGCCGAGCTCCGACTCCAGCGTCTTGATACGCAGTGAAATCGCGGCGGGCGTTGCGTGCATCGCCGCCGCCGTCGCACGAAAACTGCCGAGCCTGGCGAGCGTCAGGAATGTTTCGACGAAGCGGGTATTCATTGCATCGGGTCTCGCAATCGAGCGGATGAACAGGCGGCATGATCGCCGTAAAGCGGCACTTCCGCCGTTAAGTTTAATTTAACGGAACGGAAGAAAAACTCGCTGGATGGATATTTTTGACGTTACTACTCTGGAACGCATCAGAAGGTCAGTCCGTTAAATCCGAAGCGAGCCGTTCATGTCCTACACGCCATCCGAATTTCGTCAGCAGATACGCAGCGGCCGTCTGTCGGGCCCGACCGCAGGCTTTTGCGGTGACTACGCGCAAGCCAATCTCGCCATTCTCCCGCAGCAATACGCCGCCGATTTTCTGCGTTTCTGCACGCTCAATCCAAAGGCGTGTCCATTGCTGGGGATCGGCGAAACGGGCCAGTGGCGCGTGCCGTCGCTCGGCACCGACCTCGATATTCGTAACGACGTACCTGCGTTTTATGTGTATCGCCACGGCGAGCGCGCCGAAGAAGTGCACAGCCTCAACGAACTCTGGCGCGACGACCTGGTGGTGTTCGCAATCGGCTGCTCATTTTCATTCGAAGAAATGCTGCGCCGCGAAGGCATTGGCCTGCGCCATATCGAACAGCAGGTCAATGTACCGATGTATCGTACCCGCGAACGCAATGTGCCGGCAGGCGTGTTCGGCGGCAACCGCGTCGTCTCGATGCGCCCACTGAAAGCCGCCGACGCAATCCGCGCGATTCAGATCACGAGCCGCTTTCCCGCCGTGCATGGCGCGCCCGTGCATATCGGCGACCCGTCGCTGATCGGTATTCGCGATCTGAGCCGGCCCGATTTCGGCGATGCAGTCGAAGTGCGCAGCGACGAACTGCCGGTGTTCTGGGCATGCGGCGTCACGCCACAAGCCGCCATAGAGAGCGCGCGCCTGCCGTTCGCGATCGCGCACAAGCCGGGACACATGCTCGTCACCGACATTCCCAACGCCTCGCTCGCCGTCATCTAGCGCGGCGCAATTTCATCCGCAAGCCGCGCGCAAGACGCGGCCCATCACGACGACCGGAGTTCAAGCATGGAAACCAAAGCGCAGTTGACCGCGGACGCCGAGCGCTACGACGACTCCGTCGCGGCGAAAGGCCCATTTGCGTGGTATCGGCAGATCTCCGCTGCCGAGAAGCGCGCGTTCTGGAGTTGCAAGATCGGCTACGTGCTCGATGCAATGGATACTCAATTCCTGAGCTTCGTGATTCCGACACTGATCGCGACATGGGGCATCACGCGCGGCGATGCGGGACTGATCGGCACGGTCACGCTGCTGAGTTCGGCGGTCGGCGGCTGGGCGGCGGGCGTGCTGTCCGATCGCATCGGCCGCGTGAAGACCTTGCAGATCACGATTCTGTGGTTCGCGATTTTTACGCTGGCCTGCGCGCTTGCGCAGAACTTCTCGCAACTGCTGTGGGCGCGCGGATTGATGGGGCTGGGTTTCGGCGGCGAATGGACCGCGGGCGCCGTGCTGATCGGCGAAGTGATCCGCGCGCGCGACCGCGGCAAGGCGGTGGGACTCGTGCAGGCTGGATGGGCGATCGGCTGGGGCGTGTCGACATTGCTCTTCATGGCCGTGTTTTCGCTCGTCCCCGCCGATTACGCGTGGCGTGTGCTGTTCGCAATCGGCATTGCGCCGGCGCCGTTCGTGATCTGGATCCGCCGCTTCGTCGAAGAGCCGGAGGTGCATCGGCGGCAAAAAGAAGCTCAGGATGCGGCTCAGGCGCGTCCTTCGATGCTCGACATTTTCCGCGGCGATATTGTCTGGACGACGCTGCGCGCATCCATTCTCGCGACCGGCGTGCAAGGCGGCTACTACGCGGTGACCACGTGGCTGCCGACGTATCTGAAAACCGAGCGGCACTTGAGCGTGATCGGCACCGGCAGCTATCTCGGAGTCGTGATCGTCGGATCGTATTGCGGCTATCTGACGGGCGCCTATGTCAGCGACCGTATTGGCCGCAAGCGCGCGTTCATCGCGTTCGCTGTCGCCTCATGCGCGATTGCGTCGATTTATACGCAGCTTCCGCTGGATAATCTGTCGATGCTCGTGCTCGGTTTCCCGCTCGGATTTTGCGCATCGGGCATTTTCTCAGGCATGGGCGCGTTTTTGACCGAGTTGTTTCCGACGCGGATTCGCGGTTCGGGTCAGGGGTTCTGCTACAACTTTGGTCGAGCTATCGGCGCGACGTTTCCATTCCTGATCGGCTACGTGTCGCAGACGATGACGCTTGGACACGCGATCGGCGCATTCGCGGCGGCAGCTTACGGGATCGTGATTCTCGCCGCGCTTACGCTGCCGGAAACGCGTGGGCAGGCGCTGAGGGAGTGAGCGACGCGGCGGGCGTGGCGCGTTTCGATGGGCGGCTGAGGTTGCTGTTCGACGCCAGCGGCTCTCTCACGCCGCCGGCCACCGCTGATGCCTGCTCACGCCTGCTCGGGCGCGCGTCCTATAACGTGCGAATCCGATGCGCCTGAAGGCTCGGTCTGCCCGCGCTCGCGTCCCGACGTGACGACCGCGCCGGTGCCGCCAGGTCGCCGCACCGACTTTGCATGCCGTTCGATCAGCCGTTGCAGCAAACAGAAAGCGCAAAGCAGCGCGCCGATCACGATGCGGGTCCACCAGGAACTGAGTGTGCCGTCGAACGTAATCAACGTTTGAATCGTGCCGAGAATGCCGACGCCGAACAGCGAACCGACCACATAGCCGACACCGCCTGTCAGCAGCGTTCCGCCGATCACGGTTGCCGCGATGGCGTCGAGTTCCATCCCTTGCCCTTGCAGGCCGTAGCCGGACAACACGTAAAACGTGAACACGGCGCCGCCGAGCGCCGAGCAGAAGCCGCTCAGCGCATACACGCCGATGCGCGTATGCGCGACCGGCAGCCCCATCAGCAAAGCGGAGCGCGCATTGCCGCCTACCGCGTACACGTTGCGTCCAAAACGCGTGAAGTGAGCGACATAGATCGCCCCGAGCAGCGCGACGAATGCGATCAGCACGTTCGCCGTCACAGAGCCGATGCCGATGTCGAGCCGGAATGCCGAGATGGCGTGGAAGGTCGGGTCCGTAATCGTGATGGACTGCGTGGTTATCAGGAAACACAAGCCGCGCGCGAAGAACATGCCGGCGAGCGTCACGATAAAAGCCTGCAGTCGAAAGAAATGAATCAGCGCGCCCTGCACGGCGCCAAATACGGTGCCCATCACCAGAACGATCGGCACGATCACCCACACCGATAAGTGATAGCGTTCCGACAATACCGCTTCGACGATGGTGGTGAGCGCAACCACGGAACCCACCGACAGGTCGATGCCGCCGGACACGATCACGAACGTCATGCCGATCGCAACGATCAGCAAAAAGGCGTTGTCGACAAGCAGATCAAGCAACACCTGCCACGAGAAGAAACCGGTGTACATCACGGAGCCGAAGCCGAACAGCGCGCAGAACAGCAGGATCGTGACCGCAATGGGCAATGTGCGCGGATCGACAATATGCGCCCACGCAGAGAAGAATCGTCTCATCGTGCCACCCCGCGTTGCTTGATCATCTGCAAGCCAACCGACATTGCAAGTGCGCGCGCGGCCGGCGACTGGATTACGCTAACCGTGAGCACTACCGCTGCCTTCACGACCAACGTAGCTTCGGGCGGCACACCGATCGAATACGTCGTGTAGGTCAGCGTCTGGATGATCAGTGCGCCGAGCACCGTGCCGGCGAAACTGAAGCGGCCGCCGAGCAGCGACGTGCCGCCGAGCGTGACGGCGAGAATAGCGTCGAGTTCCAGCAGAAGGCCGGCGTTGTTGCCGTCGGCGCTGCGCACGTTCGAGCTGATCAGGATGCCCGCCATCGCCGCGGTCAGGCCGGAGAAGCCGTACACCGCGAAAACGAGTGCTTTCGAGCGCAAGCCGACGAGGCGAGTCGCAACAGGATTCACACCGATCGCGCGGATAAAGAGCCCGAGCGCCGTTCCCTCGACGAGCGCCGCTGTCGCCAGCACGGCGATCGTCGCGATCCATACCGAGCACGGCACACCGAGCCAGTAGCCGCCGCCGACGAACAGATAGCCGGGCGCGCCGATCGGAATGATCTGCCCCGCCGTCAACAACTGTGCGATGCCACGGCCCGCGACCATCAGAATCAACGTCGCAATGATCGGCTGCATGCCGACAAAGGACACGAGCAAGCCGTTCCACATACCGCTCAACACACCGACGATCAACGCCGCAAGCAACGCCTGCGCGATCAGGCCGCCGGTCGGCACGGGTTGCGTCGCGAGTATCGTCGCCGCGGCAGCGCCGGCGATTGCGACGACCGCGCCCACCGAAATGTCGATGCCGCGCGTCGCGATAACGAGCGTCATGCCGGTCGCGACCAGCACGAGCGGCGCGGCGCGGTTCAACACGTCGATCGGCGCGCCGAACAGATGGCCGTCGAGCATGCGCAGCGACAGGAAATGCGGATTGACCCAGAGGTTCAACGCGCACAACAGCGCCAGCGTCACGCACGGCCAGATCAACGGACGCTCGACGCCGTCACGCGCGAGCCAGTTCGATAGCTTCATTCGCCGCTCCCCGCGATGAGTCGGTAGATATTGTCTTCATTCGACGCCTTACCCTCGACTTCAGCGATCTTGCGGCGGTCGCGCAAGACGGCCACGCGATGACTGACGCGCAGCACTTCGCTGATCTCGGACGAAATGAACAGAATGCTCAGACCGTTTGCGCACAACGCAAGCAGACGGTCCATGATGTCGAACTTCGCGGCGACATCGATGCCGCGCGTGGGTTCGTCGAGAATCAGGAGTTTCGGATCGGTGGCGAGCCAGCGCGCAAGCAGCGCTTTCTGCTGGTTGCCGCCCGACAGAAGCCCGATAGGCTGCTCAGCGTCCGAGGCCTTGATGCCGAGCCGTTCGATCCACAAGTCGGCCAGTTCGCGCGCACGCTGACGGCTGATTTTGCGCCACCATCCACGTCTTGCCTGCAATGCCAGCAGGATGTTCTCGCGAATCGACAGGTCCGCGACGATGCCCTCTTTCTTGCGGTCTTCCGCGCAATACGCAATGCCGTGGCGCACCGCATCGTGCGGCGAGCGCAGCCGTACGGGTTTGCCGTCCACAAGCATCGTGCCGCTATCGGCGCGATCCGCGCCGAACAACAGCCGCGCCGTCTCGGTGCGGCCTGAACCGAGCAGTCCGGCGAGTCCGAGTATCTGACCGCGCTCGACATTCAGGTCGATCGGCTGCAAGGTGCCGCGCTTGCCCACGCCGCGCAATTCGATAAACGCCGACGCTGCCCGCTCGCCTCGTTCCGTTCCGCCCGGAGCGGACGCTTCATGCGCGGCTTCGCGAAGGCGCTCGCTCATGCGCTCGTGACCGACCATCTTCGCGACCAGTTGATCGGCCGATAGATTCCGCGCGAGGTATTCGCCCTCGCGCTCGCCGTTGCGCATGACCGTAATGCGATCGGAAATGGCATACGTCTGCTCGATAAAGTGCGTGACGAACAGAATCGCAATTCCAGATTGCTTAAGATGCCGAAGTATTTTGAAGAGCTGTGCGACTTCGCTGTCGTCGAGACTCGACGTGGGTTCGTCGAGTATGAGCACGCGTGCATCGACGGAAAGCGCTCTGGCAATCGCCACCATCTGCTGCACTGCGATGGGATAGGCGTCCAGCGAGCGCGTCACGTCTAGCGAGATATCGAGGCGTGCGAGCGCAGCTTGCGCGCGGCGTTTGATGTCCGGCCAATCGATCGCGCCAAACCGCCGCGGCTGCCGGCCGGCGAAAATGTTTTCAGCGACCGACAGGTTCGGGCACAGATTGACTTCCTGATACAGCGTGCGTACGCCGGCTGCCTCGGCTTCCTGCGGCGAAGCGAAGGCCACGACTTCGCCCGCGAGTCTGATTGTCCCGGTGTCGGGTGCGATCACGCCCGTGAGCACATTGATCAGAGTGGACTTGCCGGCTCCGTTCTGCCCCATCAGCGTGTGAACCTCACCGGGGAATAATCGGAAATCGACGCGTTGGAGCGCCTTGACGCCAGGGAACGTCTTGCTGACACCGGTGGTGGCAAGAATCGGCTCGCAGGGGTCCACGTCGCCGTCGACTGCAACGGTAGCTGCAACGGAGGGGGTCGTTCTCGTGGCCGGCGGATTCGGTTCGGAAGCGGGATGCGTCATAGACCTCGCTCGAGCGGCGGTGCGTTGGTGTCGTGGTGCCTTGGCGCGTCGTGCCTGTGTTGCCGTCGTTGCGGCAAGCCCCAGCATCGGGTGAAAAGAGACCGTCCGCTGCCCAAGCAATCGGACGGTCAGGCACCGCTGGAGAAATTTTTGAAGCTCGATTACGGCTTCCTCTGCTACTGCCAGCGCTGGATTAACCGTTATGGCATACAGGCAAATAGCGAGGAAGACTAATTACTTTTCCTAGTACTTTCGCGTTGGCAACGTCTGCGCCGCAACGCTCATCGGGAAGACGGTTTCTTCGGTCAGGATGCGCTTCGGCAAAGGCTTGCCGGCCACCACATCCTTTACCGCCGACATGAGTTGCGGTCCGAGCAACGGGCTGCATTCCACGTCGACATTCATCTTGCCCGCGGCCATTGCCTGGAAGCCGCCTTTGGTTGCATCGAACGAAACGACGATGACGTCCTTGCCCGGATGCATGCCCGCCTCTTCCATTGCCTGGATGGCACCGAGCGCCATATCGTCGTTATGCGCATAAACTACATTTATTTTATTTCCATAAGTTTTAATAAACGCTTCCATGACCTGCTTGCCGCCGGCCAACGTGAAGTCGCCGCTTTGCGACGCGATAACCTTGAACTTGGGATCGCTCTTGATCACTTCGATGAGGCCAGCGTGCCGGTCGTTCGCCGGTGCGGAGCCTACGGTTCCCTGCAATTCAGCGATGTTGACCGGACCTTGCGCATCTTTATAGTGATCGGCGAGCCATTTCCCGCCGCGCCGGCCCTCTTCAAGGAAGTCAGAGCCGATCATCGTCACGTACAGCGAGGTGTCTTTGACGTCGACGTTGCGGTCAGTGAGAATCACAGGAATCTTCGCGGCCTTAGCCTCGCGCAGCACCGGTTCCCAGCCCGATTCGACGACCGGCGAGAAAGCGATGACGTCGACTTTCTGCGCAATATACGAACGGATCGCCTTGATCTGGTTTTCCTGCTTCTGCTGCGCGTCCGAGAACTTGAGTTTGATTTTGGCGTCAGCCGCAGCGGACTTCACCGACTCCGTGTTGGCGGTCCGCCATGCGCTTTCGGCGCCGACCTGGGCGAAACCCAGCGTGATCTGTTTGTCCTGCGCATAGGCGCCGGGCGTTGCCAGCGTCAGCGTACCGAAACCCGCGCACAGCGCGAGCGCGCCCAACGCACGACATGCGGCGCGTCGTGTATTCGCCATGACTGTCTCCTGATCGTTGTTGTGTAAGCGACCCCGTCGAATCCGCGCGGCCCTAAGTCCTGCGCGATGCGTGGATCGTGATGTAGCGTAGTGTGCCGGGCCTTAACAGTCCAATCATATGATTCGCGTCGGCAATATCAATTTTGATATAGGACGCGGGCTTACGCGGAGATAGCGGGCGCAAAGCTGCGGGGCGCCAATCCGTTCATGGATCGGAGTGGCGGCAAAGCGGCCAGTGGTTTTTATGTGCTTACCTGCTGAGTGACACGCGCTTTGCTGCGTCCAGGAAGTCGAATCTGCGATGAGGCGTTTATGCGCGCGATGACCGGCCCGCTTCCTCGCGGGGTGTGACCCATCGGAAGGTAAGGTTGATGCGCTCGCCAGCTACGCGCGGCTCTTTCGGCACCCGATGCCGCCATTCGGCCTGCGTCTCGCCCTTCATGACCAGCAGGCTGCCGCTTTTCAGCGAAAACGACTGAACGGTGCCGGTCTTGTTATGCCGCAGGTCGAATGTGCGCGCCGTGCCCAGGCTGACCGATGCGATCACCGGCTGCGGCCCGAGCTCGCGCTCGCGGTCCGCATGCCATCCCATACTGTCGGTGCCGCTGCGATAGCGATTGAGCAGAACGCTATTGAACCGCGCATTGCTGGCCGCTTCGGCAGCGGCCTTGAGTTCCGCGACTGTGGGCGTCCACGGTTGCGGCAGATTGCGTATGCCGGAATAGACATACACCGCGTCGGGATCCCCCTGCCACGCGGTTAGCCGCGGCAGCGCGACGCGGCCGCCGGGCGTACCCATCGTATCTTGCCGCCATTCGACTTCGGCTAGAAGTTGCGCAAGGCACTGCTCGGCTCTATCGGGCGCGAGCCAGTCGGGATACCAGGCGACGTCAGGCGTCGGAAGGTCATCGAATAGGTCCGTCATATGGTTGCTTGAAACGAGTGCGAAGCGTGCGCAATGGAACGTTGACTATTATGGTGGCAAAGACGACCCGCCTGCGTTAGCGGCTTGCGGTTTCATTGGACTCGGCGGGTGCGTCTTTTGGGGCTTCTCATTGCGCTGCGATCGCGGCGCCACCTTCACTGGACCATTACGATGAATTTATCCGATCAGGCGTTCGACCAGTTGTTTCGGGAAGCCCGGACGTACAGTGCCTGGCAGCCGAAACCCGTTGATGACGCATTGCTCGAGCAACTCGTAGAGTTGACGCTGCTCGGCCCGACATCGGCCAATTGCAGTCCAGGACGGTTCGTCTTTGTCAAAAGTCCGGCCGCCAAGGAGAAGTTGCGGCCAGCGTTGTCCCCCGGTAACGTGGACAAGACGATGGCGGCGCCCGTGACGGTCATTGTCGGGATGGACATGGCATTTTATGAGCATCTGCCGAAGCTTTTCCCGCATGCCGATGCGCGTAGCTGGTTTGCCGGTAACGACAAGGCAATTGCCGACACGGCGTTTCGCAACTCGACGCTACAAGGTGGATACCTGATCCTTGCCGCTCGCGCGCTTGGTCTCGACGCCGGCCCAATGTCGGGCTTCGACGCAACCCAAGTCGACGAGACGTTCTTCGCCGGCACGACGATCCGGTCGAACTTCCTGGTCAATCTCGGTTACGGTGATGCGTCGAAACTGTTTCCGCGCAGCCCCCGCTTGAGCTTTGCCGAGGCCGCGCGGATAGTCTGACGCACGCCGTTTCAGGTGAAGATTGCGATGTAAAACACGACGACGCCTATCACCGCGCCGACGAAGCAGAAATTTTCTACGGTTTCGTCGCCATTGGAGCGCAGCCAGGCGCCGACAACCCCGAACAGCCCCGCAATACCGAGCGCGACGCACAGCATTACGACACCGAATAGCGCGCTCTTGCCGACCTCGGAGAAGTCGATGTTGCGCACGCCGAGGTACAAACCCAACGCCATCAACGACAGGCCGACGAGAGGCAGCATCACATGACTGCCCTCGTATCCCACGTGATGAGTACGGCGCGCAGGCCCCCCGTGGTGAAAACGATGGCCTGATCGGAGCAGCTTCATGATCGCCTCCTGCCTCGCCTTTGTGGCGATAACGCCGACTGAATTCGACCGCTGTCGTGTCGATAGACGTTGCAGCGATTCTTTCCGCCAGCCGGCTTACTTTCAGAATAGTCCACGCCTACGCTTAATTCAAAGCCCATTTAATTAGGGTTATCAGCGTGCTGAGCCATGCTCATGGTGGATGGCTTTAGGCAAATGCCTTGTCGACACATGGCCCGCCTGCCGCTATCGCTGCGCTGCAGCGAAACACTCGACTGCGCGCGGACACTCGTGCATTTCACGCGCCGGCACGCCGTTGCGCATGCCGGTAGAATGAGCCAGCCCGTCGGTTACATCGCCGCAGCGACTGGCCACCGCCGGCGCTTCATCCTTCCGGCCCCTACCCGCCCTCACGTTCTCTATGCGCCGCTCATCGTTCCTTGTACGCCTGATCCTGATTGGCATCCTGCTGCACATTTACGTCGGCTTCCGTTTGATACCGGACATGCCGGTCGGCACGACCGTCCGCACGCTGGCAGGCTTGTGGCTGGTGCTGTCGGTCCTGCTCATTCCGCTCGGCATGCTTGCGCGCACGATCAAACAGCAACCGCTCGGCGACCGGCTCGCGTGGGTCGGCTTGCTGGCAATGGGCTTCTTCTCTTCTCTGCTGGTTCTCACATTTGCGCGCGACCTGGTGCTGGCCTCACTGATGACCGTGGACGCGATCTGGCCGGGCACAATCGCCCTCGCTCGTTGGCGGACCGGCACCGCCGCAGCCGTGCCGTTGCTTGCAATACTGTCCACGCTGGTCGGCCTATTCAATGCCCGCCGCCGCGCCCGCGTCGTGACGATCGACGTGCCGATCGAAGATCTGCCAGCCGCCCTCGATGGCTTCACGATTGTTCAGATCAGCGACATCCACGTGGGCCCGACCATCAAGCGCCGCTATGTAGACGCGATCGTCGACGCGGTGAATCATCTGAAGCCTGACCTCATTGCCGTGACAGGCGACGTGGTGGATGGCACGGTCCCACAGCTGACTCATCACACACAGCCGCTCTCGCGCCTGAGTGCACGTCACGGCGCGTTCCTGGTTACTGGCAATCACGAGTATTACGCGGGAGCCAACGCGTGGATCGACGAATTCCGGCGCCTCGGACTCAACGTGCTACTCAACGAACACGTGATCGTCGAGCATGACGGCGCGCGCGCCGTCATTGCCGGCGTAACCGATTATTCGGCTGGCCATCATGATCCACTGCACCGCAGTGACCCGATGGCAGCGATCGCGGGTGCACCGGGCGACGTGCTGATCAAAGTGCTGCTCGCGCACCAGCCACGCTCCGCCGAAGCAGCCGCTGCAGCCGGCTTCACGCTGCAACTGTCGGGTCACACGCACGGCGGCCAGTTCTTCCCATGGAACTTCTTCGTGCGGATTCAGCAACCGTTCACCGCTGGCCTCGCACGCCTGAACGGATTGTGGGTATACACGAGCCGCGGCACCGGTTACTGGGGACCGCCGAAGCGCCTTGGCGCACCTTCGGAGATCACCCGTGTGCGCCTTGTGCCCGGCGTGCCGGACTAGGCGTCGCTCGAAGCGGCGTTCGAAAGCACATGCTCTGTTCGCTCGACGCAACACGCCGGCACATGAAAACGCTCATTACTGCGCGGGGGCGACCGCGACATTGATTTGCGGCGCGAACGCCACCGACACTTGCATGCCCGGCGTTACGTTCGCCAGCTTTGCCGGATCGCGGCCCTGAAGATGGAAGACTGAGCCGTTTGCGTCTTTCAACGCCATCACGCCGGAAGCATGGTCGATTGCCTGCACTTGAGCGCTTACGTTCTGTTCGGGGTTAGTCTGCCCGAGTGACGCAGCGGGAGCAGCGATTGCGCCTTCCCCGTTCGCACCGTGCGTAACCCGGATTACAGCGGTACGCATCATACGGATATGTACCTTGCCGCCTTGACTGATTCGCGCCAGGTCTCGGCTATCCGTAATGTCGAACGACGCCTCACCGCCCTGCACGTCTCGCACAGTTACGGAATGCTTTGCACGGTCGACAGATGTCACGACACCTTCCGCCTGCAGGGTACTGCTTCCTTCAAACGGAGCAGGCAAACCTGCGGCGAAGGACGCGAACGGGGCGGCGGCAATCAACGCGCCCGCAATGATGCCAAGAGCTTTAGTTTTCATACATTCCTCGACGACATGAACGGCAGAGAACGGCGGAGAACCGATGCGGTTCAGCGAACTGGCTATTTTTCCAGGCAGGCTTTCCAGGCATGCGTAACGATCTTGCGATGCCCAGACAAATACAAAACGTGCGGATAGTGTGTTTATCGTGATGACCGCCGTCAATATTTGGACTCCGTATTACTTTGTCGATTGGTCTGCGCTGATCGTCGAAATTTCCTGGTCGCTTTGGCCCGCGTGCGTTGTCTACATCTGGCTTACAACAGTTTCAGACAATGTTAATTCTGCATCCTGAATATGGACTGCCCCACCGGCTTCGACTAAGCTTTGTCACCGCGTTTTTTCTACATTCAACCATGGAGTCTCGATTATGGAACACGGCATCATTGCCTGGCTTGTCATCGGCGCGATCGCTGGCTGGCTGGCCGGCGTGCTCGTCAAAGGCGGCGGCTTCGGCCTTATCGTCGACATCATCGTCGGCATTGTGGGCGCGTTCATTGGCGGTTGGCTCGCCGGCGTGCTGCACATTTCGCTGGGTGGCGGCTGGATCGGCTCGATCATTACTGCTGTGATCGGCGCGGTCATCCTGCTGTTTATCATCCGCCTCGTTCGGCGCGGCGGCTAACGTAGCGCTTGTTGCACAAAGCTGGCGTCGGGGGCAACGTACCTGACGCCAGCTTTGTCCTGGCTTAAGCAGCTGCCTGCGCCGCCGGCAACATCGACCCAGTGTCGCGTAGCCGCGCATGCCAGGCGAAAGCCTCTTCGAGTCGATGCGGTGTCTGGCCTCCGGCTCGCAACGCATCCCGGTAGTAGTCGCGAAGCAGCTCACGATATTGCGGATGCACGCAGTTCTGAATAATGAGCGTGGCGCGTTCGCGCGGGGCGAGACCGCGCAGATCAGCCAAGCCCTGTTCGGTCACGACCACGTCCACGTCATGCTCGTTGTGGTCGCAGTGGGGAACCATCGGCACGACGCTGGAAACGCGACCGCCCTTCGCCGTCGACTTGGTCGCGAAGATCGCACACGACGCATTGCGTGCAAAGTCGCCCGATCCGCCGATGCCGTTCATCATATGCGTGCCGCCCACATGCGTTGAATTCACGTTGCCGTAGATGTCGAATTCGAGTGCAGTGTTCAATGCGATCAGTCCGAGCCGGCGAATCACTTCGGGATGGTTACTCACTTCTTGCGGGCGCAACACGAGGCGGCTGCGGTAACGTTCGAGCTCGCCGAACACCTGCGCCTGACGCGCGGCAGATAACGTGATCGACGCACCCGAGGCGAACGTAACTTTCCCTGCATCCAACAGGTCGAAGGTGGAATCCTGCAGCACCTCGGAGTAAATTTCGAACGCGTCGAAAGGCGCATCCACGAAGCCGGCCAAAACAGCGTTCGCGATCGTGCCTATGCCCGCCTGCAGCGGTGGCAAACGTCGCGGCATACGTCCGTGCGCAACTTCATGCTGGAAGAATTCGATCAGGTGACCCGCTATCAGATTCGTCTCCGTGTCTGCGGGCAGCACTGTAGAAGGGCTATCTGGCTTGTCGGTTATAACGATCGCCGCGATTTTTTCGGCTGGAATTTCGATCGCCGGCGTGCCGATTCGATCGCGCGCATGAACGAGCGGGAGCGGGTCGCGATTCGGCCGGCGGCCTGGAATCCAGATGTCGTGCAGCCCCTCCAATGCGAGCGGCTGCGCCAGGTTGATTTCAACAATGACCTTATCGGCGAGTATCGCGAAACTTGCCGAGTTTCCCACCGATGTGGTCGGCACTATGCCGCCGCTTTCCGTGATAGCCACGGCCTCGATGATCGCGACATCGAGTTTGCCGAGCTGGTTGGCGCGCAGCATTTCGACCGTCTCCGAGAGATGCTGGTCGACGAACATCACCTCGCCGCGGTTGATTGCGTCGCGCAGCGTCTTGTCGACCTGAAACGGCAACCGGCGCGCCAGCACATGAGCCTCGGTGAGCATGCGGTCCACGTCATGGCCGAGCGACGCACCCGTCATCAAGGTGATGCGCAGCGGTTTGTCTGCGTGGCGAGCGCGCTCGGCCAATGCAAGCGGAACAGCTTTGGCGTCTCCCGCGCGCGTGAAGCCGCTCGCGCCCACGCGCATGCCGTCCTTAATTGCGAGTGCTGCGTCGGCGGCGGATGTAATCTTATTGCGCAGCGAATCGCAGCGAATCCGGTCTTCGTACATGAAACGGGTCCCTCCATGGTCAGCGATCGCTCTACCGGTGCGCGCGTCTGCGGTGCGCTTTGGTCGGCGGTCGACTTGTCGCGGTGGCCGCGGCGTCATCATCCATGCGTCGCGACACGCTCTCGAACGCGGCGTAATGCCGCTCGATGCTACTAGCTGCCGAAGTAAATGTTGCAGAAGCTCACAGGGCCGACGCACTCGTCGGCGTTGTTCGCAGGCGCGACAGCCGGCTTCGCCGGGACAACGCTATCGTTGCTTTGGGCAATCGCCTGCGGCGCCTGCTGTTGCGGGGCGACCTGCGGCGTTTGTGCATGAGCGACAGCGGCAAACAGAGAGCACACGGCCAGGACAGTCTTCAATTTCATTTCGTTCTCCAGGACTAACGGTTACTGCGTGACAACGATGAAACTATATGGCCGCTGTATGTGCGAATAAACGGGGCTGCCCAGAAGTGACCTTTCCATCCGGCGGAAAGATCGCGCGTGACGCAGACGCCTATTTTCGTCAGCGCGATGCGAAAGGCGCATCTTTGTCCAGCAAAGCTGTGCGGATGAAATGAAGGCAACTGAGAATGCGCTGCACGTCGTGACGTTCGCCGGGATCTGTGCGAACCGCAGCCGACAAGTCCTGAGCGATCCAGATAGCCGAGCGAACCGCTACGAAGGCGCCGTCCAAAGTTCGCGCGTCGGGCCGCTCGAACAGCTGCGCGAGACGATCGAGCACGGCTTCGACAGCCGGACGCCAACGCGGATCGAGCGGTTGCAGATAATGGGCACGGCTCGCTTCGTTGCGCAGATCGATTACGGCGTGGCCCACTTCGAGCGTCGCCAGCATCCAGCGCAACGCGTGACGGCGGCGCCGCGACCGCCGCGTCAGCAGTAGACGCAATTGCGAAGCGAGGTCGTGGGTACTCGACTGAAAACGTTGGTTGAGTTCCGGCCGCTGGTCTTTGCATGCGAGCACAGCTTGCGCCCGCAGATCGCCTATGATTCGTTCGATGAGCCACCGCATATCGGCGGGAAAGACCGTGGCGAGGACAATGGCGGCCAGAAACATCGATGCTGTGAGCGCAACGCCGTTGTTGATGAGCAGGTCAGGTTCGAAGACCACGACGTTATCCGGCGCAGCGAGTAGACAGAAGAACACCGAAAAGCCGACGCCGAGCCCCGCTGTCCGCTTCCGCGTCGCCAGATACGCACCTGTGGCCAACACGGGCGCAAGCATTACGCAGAGAAGTGGAAAGCCGTCGATGTTCGGGTACACATAGCAGGTGAATGCGTAACCAACCAGGGTCGCCAATGCGGAACCGAGCCCCATCTGCACAGCCATGTTTGTAGGGTCCGGCGCGGTCGACGTCAGCGCGCAAGCGAGCGCTGCGCCAATCACAACAAGGCCGCCGCTCGGCCAGCCCGTCCCAATCCAGAAGCAGGCGGCGATGCCCATCACCGTAGCTGAGCGGATGAACGTGAAGGCAACCACATAACCGTTCGTTATGCTGACGTAGTGGTTTGCGCTGCGTTCTTGTGGACGATCTTCGCGCCGGGCAAGCGCGCTGTAAGTGTCCGAGTATTTCGCGCATTCATCGACAAAGCGGTATAGCAGTTCTGCTGCTGTGTCGAAATCCGCCAGCAATTCTGCCGACGCCTCGTGCAACTGCCCTCTTATCTGCCGGACATGCCGCGGAAGCGCCGTCTGAAATTGGCGTAGTCGGGCGCTGACATGCGATACATCGACAGATGCGTCCCGCCGCAATGTGAGCAGTGCCGCCAGTTCACGAAGGCACGGGTCGATCGTGGCCATTGTTGCGGACGCGTTGCCGGCGTGAGAGCGCTTGAGCAACTGATGCAGCGCATGCAGACGCGCGCAGGCATCCATGAACTCGCTGTTCAGACGGCCGAGGCGATGACTGCGCAAACGCATCGCCGGGTCTTCAAAGGCGGCGAAGATGCGCGTTGCTTCAAAGCCAACGATTTCGTCGACGAGAGCCGCGAAACGCCGCTCGAACGCGCTGCGACTGACTTGGCGCGAAAGCACGTCGGCCGCGAACGCAGTAAAATTACAGTACCGGAGTTCCAATGCGCGCAGTAGCGCAAGGCTCGAGCGCTGAGGCACGATCAACGCACTTACCGCGCTTGAGCACACGATCCCAACCGTCACTTCGGCTGCGCGCGTGAGCGCCGCGAGGAAAAGATCGTGCGGAGCCGCGACGGTCGGAATGCCGATCAGCGCCGCCGTGTAACCCGCGAGAACAAAGCCGTACCATCTGAAATGCCGATACCGGACTGCCGCTGCGATACACGCGCTGATCCAGATGGTCATGCCGAGCATGTGCAACTCAGCCTGCTGGACGAACAACGCGCCGAGCGTCAGCGCTGCCATCGCGCCCACCGCCGTTCCGACAATCCGATAGAAGCTCTTCGCGAGCACCATCCCGCTGAACGGTTGCATGAGCACGAACACGGTGCTCATGGCAATACGCGGTTGTGGCAAATCCAGCACCATCGCTATGCCTAGTGCCAGCAATCCTGCGGTGACCGTCTTCAGTAGGTGCAGCCAGACGAGTCCGTCCGTACTCACCCAGTCGCGAAAGCCTGGGCTCAAATCGCGCAATAACGCGTGCCACTTTTCAATGGAATCTGAGGTTGGACTGATCGCATGTTTGCGTTTCATTGGAAGGCAATGCGCCTGGGCTTATCGCGGAAGAAAGCGCCGGTTCATGTGGACACCGGCCAGCAAGGCGCCGATTGTAGAAGCATGCGATGTCCGTATTAACGGGCCGGCCGCGGAACGTCCCTTCCAGAACAAACAACAATGAGCTGATCAGTCGAGCGGACAATACGTCTTCAGCTATGAAATAGAAGGTTTGATGGATACGTTACAAAACATGCGGGTGTTCTCGCGCGTAGTGGAAGCCGGCAGTTTTACCGCTGCCGCGCAGTCCTTCAATTCGACGACTGGCGCGATGTCGCGCGCAGTGTCCGAACTCGAGGCCCATCTGCGTACACGCTTGTTGAACCGTTCGACGCGCCGTCTTGCGCTGACTACCGCCGGCGAGCGCTATCTGAAGCGATGTCAGCAAATACTTGCCGACGTCGATACCGCCGAAGAAGAAGCCAGCGGCGCGCATGAGCGCCCGAGCGGCCCGCTTCGCATGCATAGCTTTGCGAGCATTGGACAACACTACGTGCTGCCGGCCATCGCACACTATCGCGCGCTTTATCCCGAAGTGACCGTTGAGTTGACACTGTCGCAGCGCATACCGGATCTTTTCGAAGGCAGCGCGGATGTGGCGGTGATTGGCGCTTCTGCGCTACCCGATTCCGACCTTGTCTCGTTCCCGCTTGGTACGACGTTCAGCATACTTTGCGCATCGCCCGCGTATCTCGCAGCGCGCGGTGCGCCCGAACAACCTGCCGATCTCGCGCATCACGAGTGCCTGATCTTGCATACGCCTGCGTTTGCGCCGCACGAGTGGGTTCTCGACGGCCCCAACGGCAGCGAGGTGATGGAAGTCGACGGTCCTGTGCAGGTGAATATTGCGGAGTCGTTAATCGTCGCGATCCAGGAAGGCATGGGAATTGGCATGGTGCCGCTTTACGCTGCCATCGCGGGATTGAGGGATGGCACGTTGGTGCGGGTATTGCCGGACTATACGCTGCAGAAGATGAACGTTTATGCGCTGTATCCGTCGCGGAAGTTCATCGACGCGAAGACGAGGACCTGGGTCGAGTTTTTGCGCACGCATTTGCCGAAGGTAATCGCGCGCGATGAGGCGTTGTTGGCCGACATGCGTCAAATGGATGCCGTTGCGGGCGCGCTGCCTGGAGTCGTTGCGGGATTGGCTGAAGGAATCACGAAGTAATAAGCTAGCGGCGGAAACGCCGCCGCGGCTCTGGACCGCGGCGGCGAAGCTATCTGGGGTCGGCAGGCAGTGAGGGCTGACGCGGCCTCGCCGTTTATCGGCGCGTTTTTTCGCCGCGTAAACGCAGAAACCCCACCTTTTGTGGGGTGGGGTTTCTGATGCTGCTGGGGAGCCTGACGATTACCTACTTTCA
>NZ_JAWRXU010000540.1:0-278 GCF_046534895.1 Paraburkholderia sp. SIMBA_053
GATAAAGATAGAAATGAACTGGGAGTTGCCACTCGGGAAGAAGTACATAAGTTTGGTTATTGGCATGAAACATTTCATTGTTGGTTTATTGCTAGGGAAGAGGAAATAGATTATATTTATTTTCAAATTCGTAGTGATACAAAAAAGGACTATCCTAACCTTTTGGATATTACAGCTGCCGGACATATACTAGCTCATGAAACGGTATACGACGGGGTAAGAGAGATTAAGGAAGAAGTCGGTATTGATATTTCAATGAATGAATTAATTTCGCTAGG
>NZ_JAWRXU010000541.1:0-278 GCF_046534895.1 Paraburkholderia sp. SIMBA_053
CGCGTGCTACGCCCCTGTCTGAGCAGCGCAACCAGTTCACGCCGCAATGCGCCACGTGGCGCAGCATAGATGGCGTGGTAGATCGTTTCGTGCGAGACGTTCAAGGCGGGTTCTTCGGGATGCACACGTTCGAGTTGGGCGCACACCTGCTCAGGCGAGAGGCCCGCCTCCAGGTATTGACGTACCTCGGGCCACAATGTTCCGTCAGGATGCAGCTTGCGCTCACAGCGCGGCTTGCGCCGCAGCCTTGCCGCCCGGCGGCCCGCATTCGCTGCATT
>NZ_JAWRXU010000542.1:0-278 GCF_046534895.1 Paraburkholderia sp. SIMBA_053
CGAGCGGGCAGCGGAACCGGAGTGAGCAGCCCTCTGAGCCGCCCACCCGGCGAGAGCGGCGGCATCGAAGCTCAGGTGTGTGCTCCGCCGTCAATCCTGATCTCCGTGCCAGTGATGAAGGAGCCGTCGTCGGAGATCAGCATGGCGACCACCCCGGCGACTTCCTCGGGCGTCCCCATCCGTCCATCGTTCAGGGGCGCTCCCAGGTGTGCCAGCAGGCTCCAATCCGTGTCAGCCGGCAAGTTCTGCGGGGTGGTGTTCGTGATTCCGCTCGTGAT
>NZ_JAWRXU010000082.1:0-515 GCF_046534895.1 Paraburkholderia sp. SIMBA_053
CGCCTGGGGGGTGTTCGAGTTCGCCCGCTGCCGGTCTGACCTGTCGCTATCCTTGCCTTTGCGTCCTGGGTTACGAAGTCACGCTTTTAGGTGACGCTGCGAATTTACCTGTTCATGCTGTTGTCCTACAGTGGCCGGCGCGGTGTTGAGACATGCGAGGGATCGAAGCGCTCGCCCTTGGCCAGAATCGCCCACAGGATGCGCGCGTGCTTGTTGGCGACGGCCACCAGCGTTCGATACCAGCCCACGCGTGCCTGGAGCTGAACGATCCAGCGCGAGAGCCGGTCGGTTCGTCGATGGGCGCTCGTGACGGCCGAGCGCGCGCCTTGGAACAGCAGCGTGCGCAGATACGTGTTGCCCTGTTTGGTGATGCGGCCCAGCCGGGTCTTGCCGCCGCTGCTCGCTTGTTTGGGCATCGTGCCGAGCCAGGCGGCAAATTGGCGTCCGTTCTTGAACAGGTGAGCGTCGCCGACGGTGGCCACCGCGGCCGACGCGGTGAGCGGCCCGATGCGGAT
>NZ_JAWRXU010000543.1:0-278 GCF_046534895.1 Paraburkholderia sp. SIMBA_053
GTTGCAGATCGACCACGTGCGGCGGAGGCCGAAGAAGATCAACTCGCTGGGTGCGGGCTGTCAACACGACGCGAACATTCTCCGGCATCCCCTCGCGAAGCAGATCGGGCGCGAAGGCTCGTGAACCGGTCTGCGTCTCTGCCGCCAGGACTGCACTGTCGGCAGCGTCAATGACAATGATGAGATACCGTCCCCTGCCGCTCAGAACCCGAGCAGCTTCGCGCACGCGAGCGAGGAACGCACGCATGTACTGAGTGTCGTCCGCATCCGTCGGCACC
>NZ_JAWRXU010000544.1:0-278 GCF_046534895.1 Paraburkholderia sp. SIMBA_053
GCTTCACGCACACAACAACAACTGACCCGCAAACGGCAGACAACGCGTGAAGCCTGAATTGTCCGGCACAGCCGGCTCAACCTCCAAGGAGGAGACACATGCAACCCGAACTCGAATCGCGAGTATCGCGCAAGCTCATGCTACGGATCATTCCGTTCGTGATGCTGCTCTACTTCGTCAGCTTTCTCGATCGTGTCAACGTCGGCTTCGCCGCCATGACGATGAACAAGGCAATCGGTCTTTCGCCGACGGCATTCGGCTTCGGCGGCGGGCTGTTC
>NZ_JAWRXU010000545.1:0-278 GCF_046534895.1 Paraburkholderia sp. SIMBA_053
GCGTAATGTCGACGCCCGTGCCGTCGCCTTCGATGTACGGAATGATCGGCTGATCGGAAACGTTGAGCGAGAAATCCGCGTTGACAGTGATCTTGTCACCGTCAGCCGGAACCGTGATGTGCTGATACGCCATGATCGGACTCCAGTGATAGCCGTACTGTGAGACCAGGTTGGCAATACGAAACCGGGGCGCCCCTCTTGCGCGCGACGCGGTGCAGCGCCGATTCGAGTGCTGATGCCAGATACCGATGCAGCAAGCGGCCAGGCGGCTATTCTAG
>NZ_JAWRXU010000546.1:0-278 GCF_046534895.1 Paraburkholderia sp. SIMBA_053
GGTGGGCCATCGCTACCAGCGCGACTTGCAGGGAATGCCGCCGCTGGCCGACTACATCGCTCAGCTGCAGGCCCATGTCGATGCCGGGCAATCGCTGGCGACCGCGCAGGTGCCGCCGCCGCTGGCGCAACCGGCCTACCACCCTTACCAGCAACCGGCACTGCGCCGGGAGCTGGGCGAGATGATCGAGCGCGACCAGCAGGCGCGCGCGGCATTCCTGGCGACCCTGCACGCAGGCAAGCCCGATCCGGCGTTGGAAGCGGCCATCTCGCAGGTGG
>NZ_JAWRXU010000547.1:0-278 GCF_046534895.1 Paraburkholderia sp. SIMBA_053
GCCGCAGTTACTGCACTACCCAATCCAAAGCTATTTAACAGCAAAAGGTTATACCGAGTGCGCGCTGCAATCTCGGCAATGGATGCACGACAAAGTAATGGTGTTTAATGCCACACCGGAGCATTGTATTGAAATGACGATCGCAGAGTGCAAAGCCGATCTTGATAAGCAGAAATGCCAGTCGTTACCGCAGTATTTTAATGGTAAAGCAGTAACGTTCTGAAGTTTAGCTAAGCTGCATTTCGCGTTTTAACCTGCGCCAAATGCAGCTTGCTCAG
>NZ_JAWRXU010000083.1:0-512 GCF_046534895.1 Paraburkholderia sp. SIMBA_053
GTGATCGAGCGTGACGATTTCGCCGGCGCGCGACATCAGCGCACGGAACGATTCCGTCGTGAAGTGCGACACATGCTCATAGAAGAAGTCGGCGAGACGCTGGCCTTGTCTGGCGGACCTTTCAGCTGTCTCTGCGGGTTAAGACCGGGCGAAGCGTCGTCGCGCGGCCGACAAACCTTGAATGGAAGTCGGACTGAAACAGACACGTGTGCCATGTCGAGGCGCATCGTGGAACGACTTCGCCGCGCGTGAGCGCAGCGAAGTCAGTTGACACAGGAAAAGCGGCGTCTGAATGAAGCGGCCAGACGACCCGCGTCAGATTTCATTCACACGCGTTCCACCACGACTTCGAGATACTCGCTCGGCAGGACGAGCGTCGCGTCGTTCGAGCGGTTACGGCTCTCGATCAGTGTCATCAGATCGCGAAGAAACGCCGCCTGCGGCTCGCCTTCGAGTGCGGCAAACGCCTTGTTCATCGGCCCATAGAACGTACGAAACACGTCGACGAAATG
>NZ_JAWRXU010000548.1:0-278 GCF_046534895.1 Paraburkholderia sp. SIMBA_053
CGCACGTTCGAGGAAGTAAATCTCCTGAAACGCCGTTGCCGCCGACTTGCCACCCGCCAGCAGGCCGTGATTGCGCAGGATCATTGCGTTGCACGATCCGAGATCGGCGACGAGGCGCTCCCGCTCGCCGAGATCGAGCGCAATGCCTTCGTAGTCGTGATACGCGAGCGCGCCGTAGAACTTCAGCGCGTGCTGGCTGATCGGCAGCAAGCCGTGCTTTTGCGCCGACACGGCCGAGCCGGCCGACGTATGCGTGTGAATCACGAAGTGCATGTCGG
>NZ_JAWRXU010000549.1:0-278 GCF_046534895.1 Paraburkholderia sp. SIMBA_053
GTGTTGAAAGTTGCATACAGCTCTGTTACCGCATCCACAGTGCGCTGTGAATACGGGCCATCCACCGCATCGCCGACACTTTTCTTAAACTGGGAATCGATCTCGGGAACTTCTTTTCCCAAGAGGAAGTTGGCGTAGTCGCGATAATTTTCCGCGCTGATCACACCCGATTCCAGAAACGGACTCAAGTCTATTGGGTCCGGTTGTCCGCTGGGCGCAAGACCTTCTGAGCGATTGATTGAACTCGCGGCGAGCGGCCCCGAGGCGGGAGAAGTAAG
>NZ_JAWRXU010000550.1:0-278 GCF_046534895.1 Paraburkholderia sp. SIMBA_053
GGGCGGACGACGGGCCGCGCGAACAGCGCGGGACCGTCCAACCCGAGAATGTCCACACTCACCGGTCTCGCCGATGTCCTAGGCACCTCGGTTGCCGAACTTCTTGAAGCCTCCCGCATCTGACTCCGGGCTCCTGCGACGGACACATCAGATTCAACGGTCGTTGAAGGCCGCCGATCCAGGGGGAGGCATCGCTGGCTCGCGCACGCTGACGGTCGGTGATCGGACTCCTCAGATGGAGTATTCGACCCAGTACCCCAGCGAACTGCGGAACCTGC
>NZ_JAWRXU010000551.1:0-278 GCF_046534895.1 Paraburkholderia sp. SIMBA_053
GGGGTCACGATCGAACTCAACTTCCCCGCCGCCGAGGTCGCTCACTTGAGCACCCAGAACATCACAGCCCACGGAGACTGACATGAACAACACTTCGACGAAACGGAAAGCAGCCATCATCGGCGGTTCGCTGGGCGGCCTTTTCGCTGCGAATCTTCTCCTGCGCAATGGCTGGGATGTGGATGTCTTCGAGCGCGTGCCGGACGAACTGTCGGGCCGCGGCGCGGGCATCGTCACGCACGCCGAGCTGTTCGACGTGATGCAGGCGGCGGACGTCC
>NZ_JAWRXU010000552.1:0-278 GCF_046534895.1 Paraburkholderia sp. SIMBA_053
TCGGCGTACTTCATCAGCGTTTCACGCAACGCAGTGGTGTCGTAATAGCTGACTTCGTCGGGACGCCTCTTCACGAGATCGGCCGCAAGCGTGCGCATACGCGGCGAGAAAAATCCCTGCTGTCCCTCGACCAGCGTGCGCGTTGCCGCCCACGCGCTCGACCACTTGCGCGCCATGTCTTCACAGCCCGGATAGACGGGCAGCAGGGAACGGACATGCGAGAAAACATCCGCGGGTTGACTTATCGTGTTCCAGAATCCGCGTAGCGCCTCCACCCG
>NZ_JAWRXU010000553.1:0-278 GCF_046534895.1 Paraburkholderia sp. SIMBA_053
GCGTCTTGCCGCGGTGGCCCGCGCCGCCAGGTGCAAGCGTTAACGCCCCAGGCCCGTCTTTCTCGACGACGCCGGTTCCGCTTATCGGCGCGGCATACGTTCCTTTGACGTTCTGCTGGAATTGCGTCAGCCCATTGTTCGTCACGGTCGACGGCTGACTGCTCGCCTGCTGCGAGCTGGTTAATCTGCTGGCCATGCATTTCACCCCGATAATAATTAGTTATGCTTCTTATCAGATTTCAGAGATCCCTAAATATGGGATGCGGTGATCGACCGCT
>NZ_JAWRXU010000554.1:0-278 GCF_046534895.1 Paraburkholderia sp. SIMBA_053
TGCCTTAAGCGGCTTAAACGCCTCGAACCGCCGCGCTTCCAGAACGCAGATGCAGAAACTGCCAGTCTGGAGAGAGCATTATCAGCGGGCGGGATGCACTCGATACTTGCTCAGACCTATTGGAGACGTCGTCTTTACGAAATCCAGGCAACGCCTGACTTGCCACATGACCAACGTGTGACGCTGGAAAAGCTGCTCGCCGTTCTGGAGAACCACGAGAAACAATACAGTAGCGAAACCCCTTTTCCGAGCTGGGCGGGCGCCCGGATTCTGCAGCG
>NZ_JAWRXU010000555.1:0-278 GCF_046534895.1 Paraburkholderia sp. SIMBA_053
AGCGTAGCCGCCAACGCAACGAATCCCGCTCCGGCGACGCCCGCCGATCCTTTTGACGTCAGCAAAAGCACGGCGAGTACGAGCAACTGGTCCCAGATCGACAGATGAATGTTCATGGCCTGCGCGATGAACAACGCCGCCATCGTGAGGTAAATTGCAGTGCCATCTGCATTGAACGTGTAGCCGGTCGGCAGCACCATGCCGACTACCGGACGCGAGCATCCCATCTTCTCCATCTTGATCAGCATTTGCGGCAATACGGCTTCCGTCGACGCCGT
>NZ_JAWRXU010000556.1:0-278 GCF_046534895.1 Paraburkholderia sp. SIMBA_053
TGGCAGGTTCCGGGAGGGACCGGATGAACTACGAATCGCTCCATCGGCGCTCGATCGAACAGCCCGAGGAATTCTGGGCCGAAGCCGCGCAGGCGATCCACTGGCACAAGCCGCCGCGGCAGATCCTCGACTATTCGAACCCGCCGTTCCGGCGCTGGTACGTCGGCGGCGAAACCAACCTCTGCTACAACGCGGTCGACCGGCACCTGCCAGGACGCGCCGACCAGCTCGCGCTGGTCGCCATCTCCACCGAAACCGGCACCACCCGCGAGATCACC
>NZ_JAWRXU010000557.1:0-278 GCF_046534895.1 Paraburkholderia sp. SIMBA_053
GCGACGGCGTGACGCTCGAAATCCGCAGCTCGTCCGGTTCCGTCGAGAACTACGAGCGGCTCAAAGACCCCACGAGCGAATACCAGGTGGGCTTCGTTCAATCGGGCACCACCACGCCGCAGGAAACCGATCATCTGGAAACGATTGCCGCCGTTTCATATGAACCGATCTGGGTTTTCTATCGTGACGCGCAGACCATCAACCGGCTCGCGCAACTGCGCGGCAAACGGATCGGCGTCGGCGTGCCGGGCAGCGGGCTATTGGAGGTGTCGCGGGTC
>NZ_JAWRXU010000558.1:0-278 GCF_046534895.1 Paraburkholderia sp. SIMBA_053
CACGCTACCGCAAGATCGACGATGAACGTCGTGCCGAGCCCGGGCGTGCTTTCGACCTGAATGTCTCCGCCATGCAGTTCGACAATACGGCGCGTGATTGCAAGCCCGAGCCCAGCGTTGCCGGTGCTGCCGAACTCGGCCCGGTCCACCCGATAGTAGCGATCGAAGATATTGTGCAGTTCGTCGCCCTGGATCCCCTGGCCGGTATCGCGCACACGCAGTTCCACGCGCGCTCCCGCCGGCCGGACCTCGACGCCGATCTCCCCACCGGCTGACGT
>NZ_JAWRXU010000084.1:0-503 GCF_046534895.1 Paraburkholderia sp. SIMBA_053
GGGATCTTGATCAGACGATTCTCGAGATCGCTCTCGATTCTGCAACGAACGAAGATGCGTTGGCGCCTACGATGCGCAATATGAGAATCATCCAGCTGTGGTTACGTGGCGCGTCGCAACGGAAGATTGCGGAAGAGCTCGATATCACTCATCCGACAGTTGGAAGGGTGATTAAAGACTTTAAAAGCGGGGATATAAAAAATGGCTGAGAGAAACCTATTGCTTAGCGGTGGCGAGAAGCTAGCCACTGCGAGTGAGATCAAGCGCGGATCGGGTCCAAAAAAGCGCCCTTATCAAATCGCTGATACCCGTGCGATGATCGGCGACTCTATCGCGACAGTCGAGGCAGCCATTCGCGCGTTGCCCGAGGGAAGCAAGCCGAGAGGAGAGGGCGTTTTCCTACTGACTCTGCATCCAGCGTTCCTTGCAAGGAGCTACTACCCTGTTAACCTCCTTCGAGCGGCAGGACTGCGTGACGTTGGAAGTAGGGAGTCGACCGTTAT
>NZ_JAWRXU010000559.1:0-278 GCF_046534895.1 Paraburkholderia sp. SIMBA_053
GGCGAGGGGATTGGGCTCGCGCTGGTGCGGCGCGTCGTCGAGCGGCACGGCGGGCGGGTCTGGGCGGAGTCGGCCGAAGGCGTGGGCACGACGTTTTATCTGTCGCTGCCCGAAGCGGGCGCCCGGCCGGCGGCGGGGCGAGCGCGTGAAGGCGGTGAAGGGCGCGAAGGGCGACCGGTATCCGTGGCGGCTAACGATCAGGCGATGGAGAAGCCGGGGAATCTGCGGATGGGCCCGTAAGGGCTGCCGTGGGCAGCGGTCGAGCGGTGAGGCGCTAG
>NZ_JAWRXU010000560.1:0-278 GCF_046534895.1 Paraburkholderia sp. SIMBA_053
CTGCGCATCGTCGCCGAGACTCTGAACGCGAGCGGCGTTCCCGTCGCCAGCGCGCCGCAACCCGCGCTCGAGATTCCGGCCACCGCGGCGGAGGCGGCGAACTCGCCGACGTACGGGGAGTATGCGCTGCCGTACTTCATGTCAGGACCGATGCGCCTGTTCGCCGAGATCCGCGCGTTGAACACCGGGATCCGCGTGCAAGAGGTGACCGTCAAGAAGAACTACTGGTTGTCGTAACCGCGCCTCGAAGTCTTCCGCCCGCACCCCGTTGCGTGCAG
>NZ_JAWRXU010000561.1:0-278 GCF_046534895.1 Paraburkholderia sp. SIMBA_053
TCGCAGGGCTCGGTGCTGACCAACAAGTACGCCGAGGGCTACCCCGGCCGTCGCTACTACGGCGGCTGCGAACACGTCGACGTGGTCGAGCAGCTCGCCATCGATCGCGCGAAGCAGTTGTTCCATGCCGAGTATGCAAACGTGCAGCCGCATTCGGGATCGCAGGCCAATCAGGCCGTGTATCTGTCCGTGCTGAAACCGGGCGACACGATTCTCGGCATGTCGCTCGCACACGGCGGACACCTCACGCATGGCGCGTCCGTGAACGTGAGCGGCAA
>NZ_JAWRXU010000562.1:0-277 GCF_046534895.1 Paraburkholderia sp. SIMBA_053
GGCAAGAAGAAAGATTGGCGGTGTGAGCCGCTTTCTTTTGCCTACTTTTCTTTGCGGCGGCGTAACTATTCAGCGGTAACCAGAGGCGAAACGACGAATCCGGCAAAGCCCAATGCCAGCGCATCGATCAGCGAACGGTTCTGCTTGCGTAAGGTGGCAAGGTAGGAGCGGATTGTGCAGAACGCCTCCATGCCCGATTCCGAGCGGAAGCACCCGGAGATCTTCTGTTTGAGTTTGGGCATGCGGATATCGCGTTCGGCCTGGTTGTTGTCGAACG
>NZ_JAWRXU010000563.1:0-277 GCF_046534895.1 Paraburkholderia sp. SIMBA_053
GAACTCGCGCAATTGCGCGAACTGCGTAGCGATAGTGAGTTCATCGAAGCATTTCGCGAGGCCAAGCGGCAGAACAAGTTGCGGCTCGTGCAGCGGCTCGCGCATCATACGAAGCTGCATTTCAATCCCGACGCGCTGTTCGATCTGCAGGTGAAGCGCATCCACGAATACAAGCGGCAATTGCTGAACGTGCTGCATGTGATCGTACGCTACAACCAGATTCGCGCGAACCCGGAGCGCGACTGGGTGCCGCGCGTGGTGATGTTCGCGGGCAAGG
>NZ_JAWRXU010000564.1:0-277 GCF_046534895.1 Paraburkholderia sp. SIMBA_053
ATCCGATGCTCGAGCGCTTCAAGGAACTCAAGTACGACTGGGAACGCAAGCATCTGGAGAACAGCCGCGATCTGGTGTTCAAGAACACGTTCGCGGATATCGAATACATCCTGACGTCTTGCGGGGCGAACGGCACGCGTTTCGAGTTCGAGTGCTACGACATCTCGCATCTGTACAACCTCGCGCATTTTGTCGACCGTGGGCTCGCGAAGCCGCCGTTCTTCGTGCAAAGCGTATTCGGTCTGCTCGGCGGCATCGGCGCGCATCCGGAAGACCT
>NZ_JAWRXU010000085.1:0-501 GCF_046534895.1 Paraburkholderia sp. SIMBA_053
TCAGCCACTATCTGGCGAACGTGGTGCGCAGCATGCCTGTGCCCGGCAATACCGTCGACGCGACGCCGCTGCCCATGCCCGCTCCCGCGCCGGCGCTGGTCGTCACGCCGATGTCATCCACGCCCGGCGGCAACGCGGCGCCTGTCATCATGCCCGCGCCTTCGAAGGAACCGACCACGCCGGTTGCAGCGGCAGCGACGCCAGTTGCTTCGGCAGCGCCTGTCTCCGCGACGACGCACGCGCACGAAGCCGCCGCCGCGTCACCCGATAGCACGCCTGCGATCATCGAATCGCCGGCTTCGGATGCGGCGGCTTTGGCGCAGTGAAATTGCCGCGTTGCGTTGTCGGGTCGTAAGCGCTGTGTCGCGATGGTCGACCGTGAGGCGATTGCACGCTTAATCGACTCAAATCATGAGTCGATAGTCACTCTCGCGCTGCGGACTGAACTGCCGACAGCTTTGCCACTCACGCCGCAATTTTTATTTTCACCCCGCACTCAAG
>NZ_JAWRXU010000565.1:0-277 GCF_046534895.1 Paraburkholderia sp. SIMBA_053
TGGTGACGGTTACGCCGCCGCTGTTTAGAAAGACTGTCTCTTGAGACCGCGCGGCAACTGGCAGTGCGTCAAAGTTCGGCTCTTCTCTCATTTTTGTTTTTCACCCCGGAAAAGCTCAGCCGTCTCTATCTAGCTTTGGGATCGAAAGGCTGATGGCTTGGCGATCCAGCCAACGTAATGCATATGCTCGATATTGGCGCGTTCTACGGAAATCTTTCCATGCGACTCGTTAGTCGATAGTAGGTATATCTTCCCTTGGGCCTCGTAAACGAATTCC
>NZ_JAWRXU010000566.1:0-277 GCF_046534895.1 Paraburkholderia sp. SIMBA_053
ATAAAAAAAGACCAGGAGAGCGGCCCCAGATCTTTTTTAGTTCTTTATAACTACCCTTTCTGAGGTTGCTATAAGTGCCTACAAGCGAATTAACTTTAGTTTTACAGGCAACCGCTCTTTTAGCGTGGCAGGAGCGGAGCGGTTGTTGTTATTATTTAAAAATGTGTAGGTTTTCAATATATTTTTGATACTATTTTATAAAGGTTACAACATATGTATAAAAAGCAGCATATTGGAGAGAAACCAACTCTTTGAGAATCCTTCTACGCCAAGGGTT
>NZ_JAWRXU010000567.1:0-277 GCF_046534895.1 Paraburkholderia sp. SIMBA_053
GTAGAACATGGCGAGAAACCTTTCGATTTCGGCCACCGCCATGCGAACGGAGTCTTTCAGGTCCGGCTTGACCTGCGTGACAGGTAACACTCTTGCAATCATCAAAGGAACTTCCGAACGAGGTTGATAGCGGACTGTGCGTCGGTGGCCACATCAGAATCGGTATTGGGACGCTTCGGCTCACCCGCCCACTGACGCGCGTCCTCGCTCAACTCGACAGTCCCCTTACCGGGCGGTACGCCATCGAGGCGCGCAAACCCCTTGTCATCGAGCGTGC
>NZ_JAWRXU010000568.1:0-277 GCF_046534895.1 Paraburkholderia sp. SIMBA_053
GACGCGTTCCGAGCCGCTGCCCCTTTCGGTGCCCATGCCCAACGAAAAGCGCCTGCGCGCGCTCTGCGAAGCGGTGATCGCCGACCCGACGCCCGGTGAATCGCTAGAGCAATGGGCGGCGAGCGTGGGCGCGAGCACGCGCACCATCGCGCGGCTTTTTCGGCAGGAACTCGGCGTGAGCTTTTCGAAATGGCGCCAGCAGGCGATTCTGGCGCGCGCGATTCCGCTGCTGATCCAGGGACGGCCGCTGTCGCACGTCGCACAAGAGTTGGGCTAT
>NZ_JAWRXU010000569.1:0-277 GCF_046534895.1 Paraburkholderia sp. SIMBA_053
GAATCAGGAGAACATGCCTCCGCCAGCTCCGTCTCCTGTGACGGAAATGGGCGTGATCCGCAGCCGCTCGGTGCTCGAACCGGTTATTCAGCGCTTCCGCTTCGACGTCTCCGTGACGCCGCGCAAGCTGCCGCTGCTCGGCGATATCGCGGAGAAGTTCGCGACGCCTGGCGAGCCGTCGCGGCCATGGCTCGGACTCAAGTCATACGCATGGGGAGGCGAGCAGGTAAAGATCGGCGCGCTCGACGTTCCCAAAGATCTCGAAGAAGAAAAGATG
>NZ_JAWRXU010000570.1:0-277 GCF_046534895.1 Paraburkholderia sp. SIMBA_053
TCCAGTCAGCCGTGATATTGCGCAAGGCCAGCCATAGCAGTTTGGTCGCGGCCTCGTCCGTCGGGAAGTGTCCACGCGTCTTGACGATCTTGCGTAGCCGGGCATTGACGCTTTCGATGGCATTGGTCGTGTAGATCACCTTGCGAACCGCTGGCGGAAACGCGAAGAAGGGGATCACGCGATCCCAGGCCCGACGCCAGGCGGCCACCACCGTCGGGAATTTCTGGCCCCACTCACCCTGTTCGAACGCGTCCAGTTCGGTCTGGGCAGCTTCAGC
>NZ_JAWRXU010000571.1:0-277 GCF_046534895.1 Paraburkholderia sp. SIMBA_053
GGCAGTGCGCAAACGCTACGATCGTGCGTATCCGACTTCACTGCCGAGCACGACCGCGAGCTTCGATGAACCTATTCTTCTGGATGTTGCTGAACCTCGGCGTGCCGATCGTCGGCCCGGTCTTCACGCTGGCGCTCGTCGCGCCGGCACATGGCTGGACGGTGGCGAAAGAATTGATCGCCGACTCGATCAAGGACGGACAACTGTTCTGGTGTGCGATCGGTCTGTGCGCTGCCGGAGTGTATGAACTGGTGACGGCGTTGGAACAAGGCAGCGC
>NZ_JAWRXU010000572.1:0-277 GCF_046534895.1 Paraburkholderia sp. SIMBA_053
CGGCGAGCCGACGGTGAAAGCCGCGTATCAGACTATCAACGTCACGCTCGGCGCCTGAGCAGGATTGGCGGCGCGGCGTGTCGCGCGCGTCACGAAGGCGGCTGCGCGATCGAGCGCGCGGTTCGCCTCGGGCACGAATGGCGCGAAGAGCGGCCACACGTGCGGCATCTTTTTCCACACCTCGAGTTCGCAATCGACACCCGCCGCGCGCGCATTCGCCGCGACGCGCCGCGAGTCGTCGAGCAGGACTTCGGTGCTGCCCGCCATCATGAAAAGC
>NZ_JAWRXU010000573.1:0-277 GCF_046534895.1 Paraburkholderia sp. SIMBA_053
CGAACCGGCTGGTTTCTCGACTACCGCTCGCCTGTAGTTCAGCGAATTCACGCCCTTTGCGTGGCAAATCTGAAGTCCCGACCTGAAAGCGGGCGAAATACATAAACGGCCGCCGCTTCTGGAGGACGCTTGACGACCCATCGCGGACCTTCGATCCTGCCTCCAATCGATGTCAGCTCACCAAGCAACTGCGGTCATCCTACGGCGAGTGGCACGGACCGCCGAAGCGGCGAAGACGTTACCCTCTGGAAGACGCGAAATCATAATGTTCTTCGTA
>NZ_JAWRXU010000574.1:0-277 GCF_046534895.1 Paraburkholderia sp. SIMBA_053
CGGGCGCGCGACGCTTCATCCATTCCGGCGGCGCTGCGAAACGTCATGTATCCCAGTACCGGCGGGGACTGTCAAGCGGGGCCGCACGGACCCAGTCCGGCCTTGCGGGAGATAGGCACCATCGATGGAACTACGTCGCACTTTTGCGCGAACCACGACCCCGCCAGGCACCCGCGCGCGGCCTCCCGCGGGGCACCGCGACCGGCCCCCAAACCGTTAAGATCGGCGGCCAGCTCCCCGCTTCCCCCAGGTCCGGTCATGCCGTTCGACGTCATCG
>NZ_JAWRXU010000575.1:0-277 GCF_046534895.1 Paraburkholderia sp. SIMBA_053
GTCGGGGACGTCGTAGTGGATTTGTGACTTTGATCTCGCGGCGGGGTGGACGAAAGAGATGACTGGGTCGGTGCATATGGAAGGCGCGGCGTGAGGCGCGATGTGGGGCGTACGCCTGCCGCGAGCCATCGCCTTTTTCCGCCTTTGTCGGTGACGAATACCCAGACTGATGTGGTAGATCGTTGAGGGCCGCTGCGCTTCCCGACCGGCTCCGCGTGGGCATGCAACGCACCGCGGAATCGTTACGGAATCGCTGCTCCCGTTCGTCAGAGATCAG
>NZ_JAWRXU010000576.1:0-277 GCF_046534895.1 Paraburkholderia sp. SIMBA_053
ATAACGGTGCGCTTTCGCCGGACTCATGCCCGCGCGCTGCGCGAGATCGCGCAGCATCATCGCGCGCGGCTCGTGCGTGAGCACGTCGAGCAGACGGAACCCGACTTCGATTGACTGGATGCCCGAGCGCAGTTTTTCCTCGCCGCCGTCGTGCTCGATGCCTTGCTCGCTGTCGTGCTGGTCGGCGGCATCGTCGTCGGCGGGATCGAGCGGTTCGGCGGAATCGGCATCCTTGCGGATCGAACTGGAGCGGGCGGTTGGAGGCATAGGCAGTGGT
>NZ_JAWRXU010000577.1:0-277 GCF_046534895.1 Paraburkholderia sp. SIMBA_053
TTGATTTGCCATGCAGTCGGTACGGTGGTGGACATCGGGATTTCTTTTTTTCCGCCCGGGATTCACGATTGCCGCGTGCCGGGATACGGCCGCCTGCGCGCATTGCAAGGCTGTCAGTCCGACTGCAATTTGGCCGGCCAGAACTTCGTTCGGGGCGATCCAGATGACGCTCGGCAATCCACCAGCCAACGCGCGGCATTCTGGTCAGCAGTGATCCGGTCGCGGACGAAAATTTCTCCCTTTCACGCCCGGGTTCAATGCGTGCCCGCCTTGATAA
>NZ_JAWRXU010000578.1:0-277 GCF_046534895.1 Paraburkholderia sp. SIMBA_053
GCGCGAGGAATAGCAGAACCCAGTCGCCGCCACCCGCATAGACGTCGTCTTTTCTTGCCCGCATCAGCACTCTTCTCGCTTTAAACAACACCGTCGGCGTTTCATGAATGCATCAGGCCAACAAGAGCTTGGCGTCCTTTCAGGTAAGCCGACCGAAGATGGAGGAGCGCTAATCGACGATTTCGCTTTTCATAAGTGCAACGTTTCCCGACTGCGAGCGAGCGCTCAACAATGAGAAAGGTTCCATTCGCGATACGGCGGTGTCTGACGAAGCGAT
>NZ_JAWRXU010000579.1:0-277 GCF_046534895.1 Paraburkholderia sp. SIMBA_053
TTCGCCGTGCCTGCCGCGCACACGGGCGCGGGATCCTGATTCGAACGCTTGCCCAGCGTCGAGATCACGGCGTCGGCGTCGGCCGGCAACGTCAGCTCCGCATCGGTCACCACCTCAGCCCGCTGCACGACGACGCCCGGCGGCCGGTCGTAGGGCCGGAGTCGCGCACGATCGCGGTCACTCGATGACCGGCGGCAAGGGCCTGCTCGACGACGAATCGTCCGGTTCTGCCGGACGCGCCTGCAACCACGACGTGCATGTACACATCCCTTGCCTC
>NZ_JAWRXU010000580.1:0-277 GCF_046534895.1 Paraburkholderia sp. SIMBA_053
TCTGGTTCCTTAGGAAAATGGGTAATCGCTCCCTTGATTTCTATAGGGCTTGCCGTGTTATTTTTCGGGATGTCGGAACTATCATATGGAATCATAATGGCAGGCATTGTCCCTAGTGGTACATCTGCAAATCTAAATACTTTTATTGCAAAAGGAGATGTATCTTTAAGCCTTGCTATGTCAAGTTTTGATACCCTGGTCGGGCCCTTTATTGCGCCTTTTTTAATCAAGGTATTGATAGGCTCGAGTGTAGATTTTGATTACTTTTCTTTTTGGC
>NZ_JAWRXU010000086.1:0-500 GCF_046534895.1 Paraburkholderia sp. SIMBA_053
GCGACTACTGTGCTCCAGGCGTGATCATCCTGGCAACCATCGCCGGTGCGCCAGCGACGGAGTGTCAATCAACTACTGCGGCAGCGCGGCCAGTGCGATCTCACTCGCGCTGTCCAGTTGCTCGACGTGCCAGCACTTTTCAATCAATGCGCGCGTTTGAGCTGGCGAAAGAATGCCGTCGGCGAGGTCGGCGAACTTCTTCTCGAGTTGCTGATCGGTCATCGGCACTTCAGTGCTGCCGATGGCATGCTGAATGAACTTGTGCAGCTTGCGTGATGGTCATGTCGACCTGTTCCGGCTTGATTGCAGGATCGATGATTGCGTTCACCTTCTCGCGCAGGGCAACCGTCACCGGGTCGCGCACTTTCGCATCGCTGAACTGTTTTTCGCCGCCCGCGCCGTCGATCACGGCAATCGCGACCGCATGATAGATGCTGAACTTGCCTTCGAGCCCGATCTGCGGCGTCTTCTTGCCGGTCAGTTCGATGACGAGCGGATGC
>NZ_JAWRXU010000011.1:0-217168 GCF_046534895.1 Paraburkholderia sp. SIMBA_053
GCTGCCCTACCACACCTACCCGGCACCGCTTCGTTCTGCGTCGCTGCATCTGCAGCAGAGAAACGAGATTATGAAGAGCGAGTGACAGGTCGTCAACCCCCTTCGACGAATTTTCTTTCACAGAAGCGCCAATCGGCGCGCAAAGCGTTCGCCCTACATATAGTAGGTTTTCGATCCTCAGAGGAACGCAGGCGTGTGAACACGGACAAGTTGGTCTATAGTCGGGAGTCTGCCGTCCGTCACGAGAGAACTGCCCGTTGTTGCAACAAACTTTTTTTTCGTGCCGCCACGGGCGGACAGCGAACGGATCTACGGCAACAGCGTGCGACGAATTGCTGCGCACAATGCGCGCGAACGCGCAAGCTCGTATATAATGCGAGCCGCGCGAATTTCGCACATTTCTATCGGCCCGCTCAAAGCGGGCTCATCTTTTTGCTCCCTAGAGCACACAGCCATATAACCGCGTTGAGTCACTCAGGTGATGTTGAGCCATGCTCGAAACGCCTGACGGTCGCGTCTTGCGTCTCATAGCGAAGCCTCTCGAGGAGAATACGTGAACCCTTTTGATCGCGAAGATTCGCAACACGAAACCGCAGCCTACACGAAAGCTCCGTCGGGCCGTACGCCCAAGGGCAAGGGCGCGGGCAAAGCGATCCCCGTGGCGGCCGAGCTGCCGCCGCAGCAAGCCGAAGAACGTCAGCGCCAGATGCGCGCGCTGATCCAGCTGGGCAAGGAGCAAGGCTACCTGACCCACGCGCAGATCAACGACCACCTGCCCGATAACTTCGCGCAAACCGCGGCGATCGATAGCATCGTCAGCGCGTTCAACGACATGGGCGTGCAGGTCTACGAACAGGCTCCCGACGCCGAAACGCTGCTGCTGAATTCGAACGCTCCCGCAGTCGTTTCCGACGATCAGGCGGATGAAGAAACCGAAGTCGCGTTGTCGACGGTGGATTCCGAGTTCGGCCGCACGACCGACCCCGTGCGCATGTACATGCGCGAAATGGGCGCGACCGAGTTGCTGACGCGCGCGGGCGAAATCGCGATTGCAAAGCGTATCGAAGACGGTCTGCACGAAATGGTGCAGGCCATCGCCGCATGCCCGCTCGCAATTTCCGCGATCCTGGCAAGCGCCCAGCAGGTTGCGGACGGCGAGCTGCGAATCGACGAACTGGTCGACGGCCTCAACGAAGACAACATCGCGGCGGAAGAAGAGATCGTGAGCGCCGAAGCGACAGCCGACGTGGACTCGGACACGGAAGAAGACGACGACAGCGATAGCGACGACGACGTCGGCCCGGCCGATTCGTCTGCAGCAGACGAAGCGCGTCTGAAGCAGCTCACGAGCGACTGCCTCGAAATCTTCGCGCAAGTCGGCATTCTGTACGACCAGATGAACGCGTCGCACACCCGCGGCGACGTCAGTTCCAAGGCATATCAGCGCGCGCGCGAGGAAATTCAGCAACATCTCGCGAAAATCCGGTTCACGGCGCGCACCATCGACCGTCTGTGCGGCGACGTGCAGCATCAGGTCGCGCAGGTTCGCGCGATCGAACGCAACATTCTGCAGATCGTCGTGACGAAGAGCGGCATGCCGCGCGAGAAGTTCATCGAGTCGTTCGCAGGTCATGAAGCCGATCTCGGCTGGACCGAGCGCGCAGCACGCGGCACGACCTCGTATGGCGCCGCGCTCGAGCGTCACCTGCCGGCAATTCAGTCGGAACAGCAAAAGCTGATCGATATCGAAGCCACCGTCTCGCTGCCGCTCAAGCATCTGAAAGAGATCAACCGCCAGATGGTCGCGGCTGAATCGAAGATGCGCAAAGCCAAGAGCGAAATGATCGAGGCGAACCTGCGTCTCGTCATTTCCATCGCGAAGAAGTACGTGAATCGCGGCATGCTGTTCCTCGACCTGATTCAGGAAGGCAACATCGGCCTGATGAAAGCGGTGGACAAGTTCGAATACCGCCGCGGCTGGAAGTTTTCCACGTACGCAACGTGGTGGGTCCGCCAGGCCGTGACGCGTTCGCTCGCCGATCAGGCGCGCACGATCCGCGTGCCGGTGCACATGATCGAAACGATCAACAAGCTGAACCGCATCTCGCGTGAAATCCTGCAGCAGACCGGTCAGGAAGCGCACCCGTCGGTGCTGGCCGAGCGCATGGATCTGTCAGAAGAGAAAGTGCGCGGCATCCTCAAGATCGCCAAGCAGCCGGTGTCGATGGAAACGCCGGTTGGCGACGACGGCGACGCCACGCTCGGCGACATGATCGAAGACTCGGCGGCATCGTCGCCGGCAGACGCCGCGATGCAGGCCGACCTTCGCGCCGCGATTGACGATGCGCTCGACTCGCTGTCGCCGCGCGAAGCCAAGGTGCTGCGTATGCGCTACGGCATCAACACGAAGTCGGACCACACGCTGGAAGAAGTGGGCAAGCAGTTCGACGTCACGCGTGAGCGCATCCGCCAGATCGAAAGCAAGGCCATGCGCAAGCTGATGCATCCGAGCCGTGCCGATCGACTCAAGTCGTTCCTCGACCGTTGATCCAGCCAGTCTGACTCTGCTTCACCGCGCTTGCCGTGCGCCATGCACGGCAAGCGCAATTCCCGCCTCAAGCTTCAGAATCCCACCGTTCTCAAATAAGCAGCGAGATGATCCCGCCAAGGGTGATGCCCGCCGCCAGCCAACGTCCGGCCGTGTAGAAAGCGTTGCGCTCTTCGTGCGGCTGATCTGGCCGTTCCAGCCCGAGCGTGCCATACGCAAACGACTTCACCGCGGACGAATCCGTCGCCGACGCGCCCTCGCCGTCCGCACCGGCCGCGCTCGTGCCATCGACTACATTCGTATCGCGAGCCGCAGCAGCAGCGCCTTCCGTGGAGATGCGCACAGCCTCGTCCTGCTTCGACGCATTCGAGGTAGCAGAGCGCGCGGTGGCGGCATTGTCGCCAGTGACGGCAGTTGACGACGCACTCCTTGTCGTGCGGTCAGTTGCCTGTCGTGTTGACGGCAACGCACTGTCGATTTGCATTGCAACCTCCGTTCGTTTCTTCAGGGCGTTCGGCGTAGCGCCGGATACAGGCTCTATCGACCGGGACCGGTTGAAACTTGACGCCCTGTAAGGCACGGTAAGCGCAGACGCGAGTGCCAACAACGACGCGTTCCGCCCCACATCATGTTGTCCACAGAAACTGTTCAGAAGGCTGTGGATATCCTGCGCAAGAGTAGTCCAAGTACCTGAGCGCGCACAGTTTTCATCCTCGGCACGCGGCAAGTCTGAAGTCAAAAAACAAACCGCAACGAGGCCGCGCTCAAGGCATCACAAACGTTTTCACGAGCGTCAGTTCGCCGGCTTTGCGCATCGGCACGCGGATCGTCTCGCTCTTTTCGTTCGGCGTGTTTTCATTGGTGATGATCGTCACTTGAGCGACAGTCATGTCGCTTCGGTCGTTACCGCTGCCGTAGTAATTTACGAAGACGAGATAGGTGCCCTTCAGCGGCGCCGCCGATGAATAGATCTCCGGCCCATAGCCAGTCGTGACGTCGACGTCGAGCGCGCCGCCGTTCGCCACGACGCGATCGCCGTACCATGCATGCGCGCCGTCCGGCGATACCACGTGGAGGTCGAGATCCGTGCCGTCCGTGTCCCACGCGAGCAATACGCGCAGCTTCGGCTGCGTCTTGCCGCCATAGGCGTCATAGAACTGAACGCGCTTGCGGCTGCCGTCCGGCGCGCGCAATTCAACGCCATTGCTGCCCGCAGGAAACGCATAGGGCCGCGAGAACTTGCCGTCCTCCTCTACCCGCTGCGGCAACGGCGTGCCGTCGACCACCAGCGTACCCACGGTCTTGCCCTTTCTTTTCGGTGCGTTACGAATCTGCCCTTCGATCAGTGCAAGTTTCGACTGCCCTTCCGGCGTCGCTACGGACACCGCCGGATAGTGCACATCTTGCGTATAGCGTTCGCTGTCGCCGCTCGTATTGCGCCAGCCGTTCAGCGGCGCGGCGAAGTCGATATCGCTTGCATGCGCGGCCGGCGCGCCCTGCAAGCACGCGAGAACCAGCAAGCTGTAGCCAGCAGCGTTCATCCATCCCGTCGTTTTGCGCTTCATCGTGACTGCTCCCGTCCCGCTTTCATAGTCGCTCGCTCTTCACGAGCATGAGGTCGCCGATCTTGCGCAACGGCACAACCATCGTTTCACGCCGCTCGTTCGGCGTATTTTCGTTGAAGACCAGCGTCAACGTCGCCGTGATGACGTCGCGGTCGTGCGCGGACGCGTCGAAGTTGTAGCCGGTCGTATCGAAGTTGCCCCAGTAGTTGAGGAAGAACAGCCACGTGCCACGCTCCGGCGCCGCCGATGAAAATATCCCCGGCCCCGCGCCGTCCACCGAGTCGACGTCGAAGCCGCTGCCGTCTTCGAGCGTCGGATTGGCGAAGAACGCGTGCAGCCCGCCCGGCGTGATCACATGCAAATCGACCTGAGCGTGAGGATCGTCCCACGTGACGATTGCGCGCAGCTTCGCCTGCGCCTTGCTAGTGTCCGCTTCATAGAACTGCATGCGCTGACGCTGCCTGCCGTCAGCAGAAATGAGTTCAATGCTGTTCGAGCCTGCACCGAATGCCCACGGCCGCGCGAATGCGCCTTCGTCGTCCGTGTAGAGCGGCGTCGGATTGCCGTTGACCACGAGTGTCGGCGGCTTGCGCGCGTGTTTGTCGATACGCTTCAGGTGTCCCTCGATCAATGTGCGGTAACGCTGCGCGCCGCGATCGACCGGCGGTCGCGGATACGCCGCGACGAATTGCTCGCCCTCATTCGTCAGCCCGCTATGACGCCAGCCGCCGAACGAGCGGGTGAGATCGGCGACGCCACCATCGGCACTAGCGGCGCGCGCCTGTGTCACAACGCCTGTGCCGGACACGCAGCATGCAGCGACAGCCACGAGCATCACGGCGCGCAGGCGAACCCGCCTCAGCACGGAAGACCGGCTCAACGAAAATAAGGAGGTGACGTGGTTCATTGGATCGGATTGTCGGTACGAATCAGCATGCGGGCGGTGCGCTCGACAAAATCTTCGTCGAGTCCACGCGGATGATGCTGAAACGCGAGGTGAACATATTCATGCGCCAATGCAATGCGATCCTCTTCCGTTTGCAAGCGATACACATAGACGCGATTGCGCTGCGCGTCCGCGTACGGACGTCCTTCGCGAACGGCACACACGGCCGGCAGGTCGGGCGTCTCGTATCCGGCCGCGCCATCCATGCGCCGCGCCCAGGAAGGCGCATTGCGCTCCAGCCACTCGCGCGCGCCGGTCACCGCGATGCAATCGCCGGACAAGGGGCTTTGAAATGAAGTCAGCGTGGCTTGCGGCCATGTGCGTGCAAGGATCGCATCGAACGTCAGGCCAGTTTGCGCGGAGGCTTTTGCGGCAAGCCAGCTCATTTGCCCTGCCGCGGCCTTGTCGTGGTGATACTGGACAGGCACGCCGGTCAGCACGAGCGCGTCGGTCATATCGGCGGCACGGCGCGCCGCCGCAGTCGGCGCGCGAGGCAGAACGCGCTGCGTATTGCTGCTATCGTCGATACGCAAACAGCCGTGATCGTGTACGCCGTGCTGCACGACGTAAGTGCGCGCCGCCACGGCGAGCGCCTTGGCCGCTTCCGGCTGCGCCGTATCGCCTTCACGCTCGACTACGCGCGCCACATAGTCGTTCATGCCAAAGCGGCCGACCACTTGCGGCGCTCCCGCAGCGTTACGATCGAGCCGCAACTCGCCGCGGCTCGTCAGTCGCGTCCAGTTGCCGTTCACAAAGCCAATGCGATACTCGCCGTTCAGCGGCCCGTCAGCCACCGTCGCGGGTCCTTTCTGGCCGAGCACTTTGCGAATCGGATAGCGGCTGAAGAAATCGACGACGACACATGCGCCGTCATCGGGCACGGTGACTCGCGTGAGAAGCGGCGCAATGCGCGGCGCAGCCAACGCGAGCACGCGTGCGCTGCCGCCGGGACCGGCGAGCCAGACCGGCGTGCCATCCGCGAGCCAGCCTGCGGCGCCGCCCACTGATGCGCCTGGCCGGGCCGCATCGGGCATCGTCCACGTTTTGGCGCGCAGCAGGCTGCCGTAGAGCGACACCGTTCCCTCGCCACGCCCGCTCGTCAGCACGGAGACCAGCGTGCTGGCCGCCGCTTCGCGTGGACGTGCGGGCATCGCCTGCAATGCGGCAAGCAGTTGCACGACGGGCACACGATACGTCGGCGTCATCGCGTGAAGGTCGCGCAACCAGGCAGGAGCGTGTACCGCTGTCCAATACTTGCGCCAGTCGGCGGGATCGAGTTGCAGACGCCCCGGTTCGAAAAAGAGCCCGCACGATTTCACGAGTGCATGCTCGCGATCGACATGACCGCCCGTCATGCAGCAATACACTTCTTCGGGATCGCCGCCGTTGCACGTGTAGTCTGGCGTTGCGATGTTTCGATCCACCAGATAGCCGTAGACAAACAGCTTCCACACGCTGCCAAGCGGTGTTTCCAGCGTGGCGGGCAACGGCAGCGCGGATTGCGGAGACAGGCCGCTAACGGCGCCGTCGACGTCGGCTTGCCAAAACTGGCTTTGCCCGTCGCGCAACCACGCGAAGCGCAATGTCTGTTTCGACGCCGGCTGCAGTGAAGCCGGCCCGGCCGCATACGCGCGATCGAGTGTGACGCCGCAGATCATGCACACCGCGCCCACGGCGAACGCGATCCGCAGCATCATCGCTGCAAGAAGATCGCGGACAAACCGAAAAAGCGCGCGGAACATGGCCTGTGTCGCTTACTGGATGCGCAACGAAGTCACGCGATCGCTCTTGCCGCCTTCGAACGCCTTCGCGTCCGGTTGATACATGCGGAAATAGCGCGCGGGTGGCAATGCGAATGTGCCCGGCAACGCGAAGCGCACCAGTTGCCGCAACGCCACTGGCCGATCGAGCAACGGCACCGGCTGGTGATACGAGAGCTCACCCATTTCATACGATGCAGCACGCGCGAACGGTTGTGGGCCGCTCTCGCCTTCCTTCTCGCCAGGCAAGCCCTCGATCGACACGCCCCAGCTCGTCGCTTCGACGCTCGCGCCGGGCGGCAGCGGCACATCGAGCAGACCGTAGTGATACGCGTTGCCCGAGCGCGGCGTAAGCGTGACTTCGTCGACGTACAGTGCATTGCTGTCGATCGCGTCGCCCGATTTCACGAGACGCGCGGTGAACGCAGATCGCCCCACATTGCTGTCGCCCGCGCCCTGCTTTTTCGGATCGGCTTTTACCTCGACCGGTTCGAGCTTGTAGAAGCGGCGGGCGACGCCGATGTTCAAGCGGCTGTCTTCGCTCGCATGACTGCGGAACGAGACGATTGCGCTGACGTCCGTGCGTGCGGCGCCTGCGTCGAGCGTGGACGGCACGCCAGCAGCGGTCCATTTCCAGAGTGGCGTGCCGGTCGGCGTAGCAGCGCGCGTCCAGCCCGCGCCTTGCAGCGACGGCAACGAAGTAGCCGCCACATCGCCGCCGAGCGCCTTGCGCAACCAAAGCAGCGTCAGTGCGCGGTCGAGCGTCGGGTAATCGGCGCTGCTTCTTGCAAGCAATGCGGATGCATCGACGCTCGCGCCTTCGCCGGACATGGCAAGCAGGCTTTGGACTAGCGGCGCCGGATCGTTGCTCAACGAGACACGCGCGGCGCTCGATGCCGCATCGAAACCGTCCGGCGTCTGCGCGCCCGTCGCGCGCGCCATGTTCGCGATCAGCAGCATCGCCATCTGCTTGCCGCGCGGCGAATCGGCCTGTGCAAAGACGATACTGTCCGACGCGCCATACGTAGCACTAGCGGCGTTGCGAGCCGGTGCAGCGGCGGTGGCCGCCGCGTCGCTCATCAAGTCGGCAGCCACGCCCGAGACAGGCGTCGCGACCGGCAAGCCCATCTGCTGCATGAACCACAGCGCCAACGCGCGATGAAGCAGTGGCTCTTTAGCGCCGGCGTCGCGATAAACCTCCATTGCGTGTTGCCAGTTTGCGGCGGGCAGGCTTATGCCGAGACTGCGGCTCGCGAGCCAGTCCGCGTAGTACGCGTAGGCCGTGATCAGCGCGCTGCCGCCGGTCGTATCGCCCCACCAGCCGAACGTGCCGCCGACACCCGCGAGCATAGCCAGACGTTGCCGCTGATTACGCAACAGCGCTTCGATTCCTTGCGTCGAACTCGCGTTGTCGCCGCGGCCGATCGCGTCGTGTGCAAGTGCGAGCGGAATCAAGCGGCTCGATGTCTGTTCGGCGCAGCCATACGGATAGTTGATCAGATCGTCGGCCACGCGCATGAACTGGCTCGCTGCGCTGCCGACGAAACGCACGCTCACGTCCTGGGCGTCTTGCGGCAGATTGAGCGGCTTGCCTGCGCCGTCAAGCGCGACAGTGTTCTGATGAAGATCGAGCCAGCCGCTCGCGTCGAGACGAATCGTGGTCTGCAAGCGGTCCACATCCCTGTCGCCCTTGCGCAAGGTCGCGTTGACCGCGCCGGCCTTCAGCGCGCCGCTCGGCAGACGCAGATAGTTCGCGCCGCGCTTAAGCGTGACCTTCTGATTCAGCGACAGACCGCCGCCCTCCACCAACCACTGCGCGTCCATGTCCGCGTCGGTCTGGTTGAAGGCGATCATGTCGATAGCCGGCTGGTCATTGACGCGGAAATGCGACGGCCCGCTCCACTTCAGATACAGCGCCTTGTCGGAGCGCACGTATGCGGTGCGCTGGCCGACCATGCCATCGGGCGCGGCCGCGCGCACGGTGACGCGCCAGCGCGCTAGCGAGTCGGGCATTTTGAACGTCATGGTGGCGTGACCATTGGCGTCGGTCTTCAGGCTGCCTTCCCACGCAGCCGTATCCTGATCGTCGCGGCGCGGGCGTTCGAGCACTTTCACGCCGCGCTCGTTGTAATTCGCCCGTTGCGGCCCGCCCGGCGCACCCTTGAGCGGCGAACGCGCGAGGTCGTAAGTGATGAACGACAGACTTGACGACGTCCGCACGTTATTGCGCCGCGGATGATAGAAAAAGTCGACGATGTTCGGCGCAATCTCCGGCTGCAGCACATAGACCATTTCATCGACCACGCTCACCGTCAGATTCGCCGCTTCCGGTTTGCCGTTCAACGTGCTGTCGAAATTCAGGGTGACGGTATCGCCTGGACCGTACACCGGCTTGTCGCTCTTCACGTTCAATTCGATTTGCGGCTGTGCCACGACGATGCCCGCGTTCTGGAACGCGTATTCGCCCGCATGCACGTACAGCACCGAGAAGGTCATGTTGGGCGCGAAGTCTTCGCCGACCTTGATACGCGCCTTCCATTGCGACGGCGTCACGCGCTGCAGTTGCAACCAGTCGCCGCCCGCGCTCAACAGCGCGCGTCGTTCGACGTTGTCGCGTTCGAGCGTCAGCAACGCATCGTCGACGGGCAGCGGAAATGTGATCAGCGCTTCCGCCGTGTCGCCAATCTTGTACCGGTCGCGATCGAACACGATCTCGACGCTGCCTGGGATCGCCTTCAGGCCGTCGCCCGCGACCCAATGGCTGACGGCGGCGAGCAGGTTGCCCGCGTCGTCTTTGACCGACAACATGTACGAACCCGGCTGATCGAATAGCACCGCGAATGAGAGCTTGCCGCCAGCGCCGTTCGGCGCACTTTTCAACGCACCTTCGGCGTGCGTCTGCGATTCGAGGCGCGTCCATTCCCATTTCGCCGGCGCATGCGCGGTTGGGTCGACCGCGGCCAGCGCCTGCAAGTCGAAGCTCACCGATTCCTTCGGCTGCGAGAACGACTTCGACGTAGTCAACCGGTACGGCGTCGCGCCGCGCGCGATCAACACTTCGCGCGTCACGCGGACCTTGTATGCGGCGCCGTCCTGCGCGAACAGCGTCAGCGCATACCGGCTCGGTTCGGTCGCTGCGGGCAGCGTCAGGCTGGCGTTGCCGTCGCTATCCGTCTTGAGTTCCTGTTGTTCGAGCTTGACCGGGAAGAGTCCCGCATAGTGCAGTTCGCCGTCGACAATCGTCACTTTCTGCGCGCGCAGCGTGACCGAAATCTTGCTGTCGCGCACCGGCTTGCCGTCCGGATAGCGCAGCTGGATTTTGCCCTTCAACGGCTCGCCGGTCGCATAGTCGGCTTTGTCCATTGAAAGATTGACGTCGAAGTGCGGCTTCACATATTCGGCAACGCGAAACGCGCTGCCATACACATCGCCGTTGTAGTCGAACCGCAGCGTGTAGCCGCCAGCGCTTGCGTCTGCGGGCAGCGAAAACGACGTGTCAGCGCCGGTATCCGAAGCGAAATGCGTCTTCGCCGTTGCAACCGGCGAGCCGTTCGGGTCGAGCACTTCAAGCTTGATGTCGGCCTCGGCAGGCGCCGACGATTGAGTCGCGTTCTGAAACGTACGGCCAATAAACTTTACGTGGACCTGATCGCCCGGCCGGTACATCGGCCGATCGGTGACGGCGTAGATTTTCGTGTTGTAGATCTCGCTGTCGTAATAGAAATTCTCCGACACGAACACGCCGCCCTGCGGATCGACACCGAGCACATAGCTGCGCTCGGGGCTCACGTGTTGCAGCACGAGCGCGCCGTCGTTGCCCGTCGTACCGCTTTGCAACACACCTACGCCGTCGGTCCAGTTCACCTCCGTGTTAGCGACCGGCTTGCCGCTATCGCGCCGCGTAGTCCACACCAGCATTCCGCTCGATGCTGCTTTCACGACCGCCACCGTATCCGACACGAACAACAACGTGTGCGCGCGATAGTTGCCGATCACCGCCTCGACGATATAGAGGCCCGGCGGCAGCTTGCCTACCGGGATCATCACGTTGCCGGAGCTTGCCTCGATAAAGTTACTGCTGCTGCCCGCGAGGTTCACGCCCTTGGGCGGCTCGATCACTTTCGCGTCCCAGATCGGATAGCGAAAACGCGCGACCATGTCATAGCCTTTCAGCGGGGCGAACTGGGAGTTCTGCGCGAACTGCGTCTGCTTGCCGGTCTGTTCGCCGAGCTTGAATTGCGGCGCGGCCTCCGTTGCCTTGCTGCGGGTGGCGAACGAGAGCACGCGCTGCCATGCGCGGCGCGCCTCGGTGAACCAGCGGTCCCACAGATAAGCCAGCGTGTTCGCGAGGCCGTCGCCCTGATAATTCGGCGCGACATTCAGCCGATGCAGATTCTTCTGTGCCTTCAGAAACTCGAGCGGCTTCGGCACCCGATACACGACGATGTCCGCGCCGCCGTATGCCTGCAACGCGTCCTTGAAATCGCGGCCGGGCGCCTCAAGCCGGACCTGCGCGAGTTGATTACTGCCGAAGCTCGCATCCGAGAGGAGGAAGAAGGGTTGACCGTCCACTTTCTGCGAAGCGAAGTTGCTCGACGGCGCCGGATTGAGCGTCGGATTCGCGGCGATGCTGGCGTCTGCCGATGCCGCCGACGCTGCCGACGCGTCGTCGCCCGCCTGCGCGGTGCCGCTTACGGTGATCAGCGCAATCCACACAAACAGCGCGGCCATGGCAACGGTCGCGCGATCGCGCATAGGGTTCAACCATTTGCAAGTCGCGATCACAGAGCTCATTCGGGTCATGGTGTCAAAAAGTCCAAACGAAACACGCCGACAAAGTTCGGATTGCCGTCGAGCGGCTGCCAGCGGGAATCTTTCCATTGCATCAGGTCGGAAACGGCGACCGCGCGCAGACCGGTATCGATCGGCGTGACGGTGCCTGTGTGATAAGCGATGTAGCGATCGAGCCAGATCATCAGATGCTGGTCGTCGCCCTGGTCGAAGAACAGCAGGTCGCCGGGCAGCGCCTGGTTGACGTCTTTCGAAACGAAGCGGCTATTGCGTTGAATCAGTGCGATGGCGGAAGCGTATGCGCCAGTGGAACCGTCGAGTTGCGTCCAGCGATTCGCGATCATTCGCTGCGCCGTGGACAACTGCAGTTCGGGCGGCAGACTGCTCGTGTCGGCAAGGCCGGTCATGCCGTTGGCGTGCAGCCATTTGCTGTCGTGTGGTCGCAGCGTCTCGCCGACGGCAAAGCGCACTAGTCCCGCGCAATCGCGTTGCGTCCAGCGCGGCGTCGGGCCGCGGCGCATCTGCTGATCGACGATGCGGGTGAACCACGCGCGAAACACAGCCGATTGCTGCGCGGTGAGCGTGTCGGGCTCGGGACCGGAAGCACCAGGACTCAGCGCGTGGGCATAAGGCGCGACGCTCGCCGCTGCAAACGTCGCGGTGATGCGCAACAGCCATGCGCGGCGTGAAACCGCCACGACGCGTGAAGTCGCGACTTCACGGGTGGGATGCGCGACAAACTCCGCACGGAGTTGAGGCGTCGCGCGCGAGGGCGCCTGGCGAGGCGCGCGCAACGCGCCGGCTAAGCGAAGGCGACGCATTAATCGCCCTCTGTGCCGGGCTGATCTGCGGATGCTTGCGGCGAGCCGTTAGCCGAACCCGCATCGCCTTTCGCGCGATCGAACCACCACTCTACCGGCACCCAGCCGGTCGAGCCTGGCAAGGTTTGCGGCAGCGTCAACGAAACCGGTGGATAGTGTGCGAGCGCGCGCAGCTTTGGTGTGAGATGCGTACGCGAGGCGTTGCGGAACACGGCTTCCTGATCGGCGGGCAGTGCGGCGCCAGCTTCGCGTTCGATCAGTGCTGCAGCGGACGAAGGCGTCAGCGTCAGAATGGTGCGCGGCAAACGCTCAGGAGCGAGCGTGTCTGCCAGCGCGGGGTAACGCTTGTCGAGCACTGCCAGCGTGTCGTCGACGAGACGTGAGTCGGGCGAGAAAATCAGATAGCCGTGCGCGAGCGCGAGCGTCACCGGGAAATAGCGCTCCGCCGATAGCTGCGACGCGAACGACGCCCTACTGCTCGACGCCGTGCCCGAGCGCGCGCTGACCGGCCTCTGCCAGACGGTGACGTCCGCACCCAGGTCGCGCCTCGTGACCGGCAAACGGCGATAGTTAGTGTAGTCAGCGTCGTTGGCGTCCGTCTTCGCGGCCTTTGCCTCATATGCGCCAATCACGTCACCGAATGTTTTGTCGAGCGCGGTCTTCAGCGCAACGAGCGAGGCCGCGTCCTGTGTCTTGTCCTGCGTTTTAACTTGAGCGATGAAAACCGGCGCAACCAGCGTGGATTTCGCATACCAGCACACCGCCGCGGGGCCCGTCAGACGATCGCCGATTGCCCCGGCGGCGTCCGCCCCATTGGCCACCTTGCCAAGCAGTGCCGATGCCTCCTTCCAGTCCGCGGGCAGGCTCGCGCACGCTGCGGCGTTCGCCGGCAATGCGTGCCACAAGGCCGCGCTGTTCCACTGCTGCGGCAGTTTGCCCGGCTCGATCAAGGCCGAGGTCCGCCAGGTCGCCGACGCGCTGCCGTTCGGCGAGAAGTCGAACCGCAGCGCGTCGATGCCCGAAAAGAACGCCTGATAACCGAACGACAGGTAATTCGCCGACACCACCAGACGATGCCCCTTCGGCGCGTCTCCCGAAGCGTCCAGTTGATATGCGCGAGCGGCGGCGTCGCGACCGGACGACAGCATGTCGGACACAGCATCGGCGCGTTCGCCCAACAGGCCACCCTTTTCGTCGAGCAGAACGCCGGGCGCGGACAGCACGACGAGCCGATCGTCTTTCGTCGCGAAAAGCAGCGTTCGGCCAACTGCGAGCTTCAGCGCGTAGACCGGAACATCGCCGGAGAGCCTGGCGACCTGACTCAGTTGTGTGTCGCTTGCGGCGACGTTGCCCAAGCCCTGCAACAGCTTCGCAAGACCGTTGCGGCGCACGGACATGATCCAATAGCCGAGGCGGCCATCCGGCGAACGCCAGAGCAACACGTGCGCGGGTTCGTCGAACACGCGGCGGATCAGTTCGTCGCGCCAGTCAAGCTGATGTTCGAACGCGAGACGCCGCAATGCACCTTCAGCGGAAAGGCGCGTATTCGCCGATTCGTAATAGTCGACGAAGTCTTGCGTGAGCACGTCGTGAAGCAGCGGCACGCGCAGCATGTCGCGCGGTAAACGCGCCAGCGCTTCGCTGTCGATCACCGCGTCGGGATGATGAATGTCCAGAACGACTTCGCCCGCGTTGGTCGCCTTGCGATGTGCGAACGGACGCCACACGGCCTGAATGACGATGCCGGCCACGATCAGAAGCGCGGCCACGAGGATTGCAATCTTTTTACGCGACATCTTCATCTGAGTTTTTCTGGTTCGATGCGACGATATTAACGTTGATGCCGGCCGGATTAAGCCGCCGTGACCTATCGCTGAAGGCAGCGATGATAACCGATATTTTTAACAGCAAACCACCCGACATTGCATTTAACAATTAGAGAGGTTTCAGGTGCTTGTTGACCACAAGTTGCGCTTGATTAATGCGTCGAAAGAGGTTAATGATTTTTTCTGTCACCGCGATTAAAGAACGTTCGTTCCGGCGCTATACCGCTGAGCGTCAGTATGCGCGGGCCCCCGCGTAGTCACATGCGACTCGCAAGCCAATTCGAGCGGCGTCCGGATACACTCACGCAGGCAAGCGGCGATGCATTATGCGCATAAACAACCGAGGTCCCGCGAGATCACCTGTTAATGCGGGACTTGCTCCTACAGATTCAGAGAAACATTACTTCTATTTGCGCGACGCAACTGTAAGACGACCGCATTTTTCACCGCTTGAGCGTTATGTTTTTACCTGGACATAATCGTCGACGCCTCGCGTTCGCGGAATTATTCAATCGCTGCGGTCGCTCGCATCGTCAGATAGCCATCGTGATCTTTTGCCCATAGGTCGATCGATTTTCCATCCGCCGCGGGCGCGCCGCACACCGTGAAAGCCTGGCCCGAAAACGTCGGGCGAAGCGCTTTGAACGCAAAGCTCTGGAGCGTTGCATCGGGTCGCTCGCGGCGAACGAGATCGACCAGCAGCGTGGCAATCAACGGCCCGTGGACCACGAGGCCAGGATAAGCCTCGACTTGCGTCGCGTAGGGATAGTCGTAGTGAATGCGATGGCTGTTGAAGGTGAGCGCCGAATAGCGAAACAGCATGACGGGATCGGCCTCGATAATGCGGCTCCAACGTTCGCCCTGCGGCGCGAGTTGCGGCTGCTGAGGCCGCGCGTCTGCTAGCGGTGCGTCGCGGTAGACGATGTCGTGCTCTTCTTCGAGCTTCAGTTCGCCGCCGACTTCAATCGAGTGCTGCACCGTGACGAACACGAGGCGCCCCGAGCGACCCGTCTTGTCTTCAATGTTCGCAATGGTCGACGTACGCTTGGCGCGCTCACCCACTTTCAGCGGCGAATGGAAAGTGATGCGCCCGCCGGCCCACATGCGGCGCGGCAGCGGCACCGGCGGCAAAAAATCGCCGCGCTTAGGATGACCGTCCGGCCCAGTTTCGGACATTGGCGCGATCGGCAAGAAGTAAAGCCAGTGCCAAAGCGGCGGAACGGTGTCGCCGCTTTGTTCGCGATCGAATGTCGCCGCGAGAGCTGCGAGCGGAAACGCGGTAATGAGATCTTTGGCGACTCGCTCGGTGCCGAGCCAATCATCGAGTTTCTGGTGGGAATCCGACATGGACAAGCCTCCGGTGGAGCGGCCAGTTGACAGCACCTACTATGAACGACGCGACGCGCTTCGCAAAGGTTATCGTTGGGCGGCGTCACTTTCTCCTGCTCGCAACTCACTGTTTTGCCGGACACATCGCCGGTTGGTCCGCGCGCCTCCAACGTTGGGGAATTACAGCGCAAGAGTCGGAGTGCGCGGCCTGAAAGACGCGCTTACACTCAATCATCGTTCGAAAATCGCTTAGGGAGACTCTGATGAATACGGTGGCGAAAGATGCCCGCGCGCAATCGCCGGAACAGGATCGAAAAACTGAATCAAAGCCGTTGCAGAGCCGCAATCATGCAAGTTCACTGACGGGGCGCATCGAGACGACTGATTGGTTTCACGTCGAAGAAGAACTGAACGGCTATGGCTGCGCGATGCTGCACGGGCTGCTTGACGCGCGCGAATGCGATGCCCTCACTGCGCTGTATCCCCGAGAGGACTTGTACCGCAGTCGCGTAGTGATGGCGCGGCATGGCTTCGGCCGTGGCGAATACAAGTATTTCTCGTATCCGTTGCCGTCGTTAATCGCACAGTTGCGCCGCGAGTTGTATCCGCATCTCGTGCCGGTGGCGAATCGTTGGAACGAGGTGATGGGCATTGGCATCCGCTATCCGGGCGCACACGCCGAGTTTATCGAACGCTGCCACGCTGCGGGCCAGACGCGCCCGACACCCCTAATGCTGCAGTACATGACCGACGACTATAACTGTCTGCATCAGGATCTTTACGGCGAGCACGTGTTTCCGCTACAGGTTGCAATTCTGCTGTCGGAACCCGGCGAGGATTTCACCGGCGGCGAATTCGTGATGACCGAGCAGCGTCCGCGAATGCAGTCACGCGCGGAAGTCGTGCCGTTGCGCAAGGGAGATGCCGTGGTGTTCGCGGTTCATCATCGGCCGGTGCAAGGCACGCGTGGCGTATATCGCGTGAATTTGCGGCACGGAGTGAGCCGTTTGAGATCGGGACAAAGGCATACGTTAGGAGTTATTTTTCATGATGCGATGGCGTCGTCGTCCGATGGCGTGGTCAACATGTAGTTGTTGAGCGTGCTCGCGACTGGCGGCGGTGACAGGGCCAAAAAATCACACCCGACAATTCCCAGCCCGTGTCATACCACCGCGCGCTCAACACCCACAGCCTTAACCGACTCACGCAGCCAGCCGCTCAGCGCAAGCCGCCAGAAGACCTCAAGCCGACCGGGTCGCTGTGCGATTCCCGACACGCATAAACGAACTCCGCTCAACGATCGCGCCGAACAGCAGCCCGATCGTCGCCCACATGATCGCCTGCATGCCGAGTGCAGCCACACGGAACTTCCACAGCAGCGCCGCTGGAAAACCGGCCGGCGTTTCGTCGATCACGGGCATCGACATCTGCACCGCGGCAATGATGGCGATGAACACAAGTCCGGCCACGATCGAGCCGTTCCATGCGCCAAGTTTCATTGCCGCGCGGCGCCGGACCTTCAGCGAAAAAACCATCGCGGTCAGCGAGATGGCGATCATCAGAAAAAACAGGCCCGTGCGCGTTCCGATTGTCTCCGGGTCGCCGACCGCTGGCGGGTTCGCCGGATACTTGATGTTAGGAACGATCACCAGTGCGACGAAAGCGCCGAGGGCAAGCCACGCCGACAACGCACGTGCGCTCATCGCCCCCACTCGCCCGTACGCATAGGCAAACACCAGAGAGAACAGTCCGCCGAATGCCGCGCCGTAGGTCACTACGCCGGTGAGCAATCCCAATCCGGCTTGCGTATCGCGACTGACCAACTCCTGCTCATGCGCGTGCTCGTGCTCGTGCTCGTGCTCGTGCTCGTGCTCGTGCTCGTGCTCGTGCTCGTGCGCGTCCGCACCCGCACCCGCACCGGCGTGCTCATGCTCATGCATTGCGCCGGCTCCGTCCCCGGCTTTCTCTTCGAAGGCAATCGCCTGATTGACCTGCGGCTCGCCCGCCACTCGCGCAAACGCGAACGTGAGCAGCCCCGCGGCGATGCCTGCAAGCATCCCGCGCAACAACAACTTACCGACCATGTTCTGCTCCGTTAGTGGCAGGGAAAGCCGAGCAGATGGCGGCCGTCGTGCACGAACTCATGCACGTACATGCCAGGCACTAAAGACGTGGCGCCCTGTTCCGCACCGACGAAATACAGCGCGAGCAGCAGCAGCAATCCTCCGAACACGGCCCAAGGCAGCAGTTCACGCAACGGAATCGGCGTGGGCTGAATGGCGGGCTGGCCGGCGGTATCGAAAACAGCTTCAGTCATGATGGACATCTCCTGGGGTAGCGCGCCCCGTAGTCGATTGCAGAGGAATGATGCGAAGCTCAGGTCTGGCTTTCGGCTTGTGATGCCGATTACAGTGGCGCGACCGCGCCGGGCTTTCACCGGCTTCCGCGCTTCGCAGTGCGGCTATTCTACGCGCTAAACTTCCGCGCCAGCTACCACGCAGCGACACGAGCGCATATTGACGGGAACTCAAAAATGAACCTGCGGCTGTTACTGGTCAGCCATGCGCCAACCGCGGCCATGCGCGCGGGCCGCTTTCCGGCCGACGATCCGCTCGACGCTCGCGGCCTCGGCGAAGCGCAAGCAGCGCGAGCGCGCCTGTCGTTTGCCGATAATGCAAGCGCATTCGTCAGCCCCGCCGCCTGCGCGCGCGAAACGGCCCTGGCGCTCGGCCTCGCTGCGAAGGTGGACACCGCGCTTTCGGATGTCGACTACGGCCAGTGGCGCGGCCAACGGCTCAACGATCTCGCCGCGCACGCGCCAGACGCACTGGCAGCCTGGACGCACGACCCCGACGCCGCTCCTCACGGCGGCGAATCATTCAGCCAGGTGGTGAAGCGGATCGGCGAATGGCTCGACGCAATAGACGTCGCGCCGGATGGCGCGTCGCACGCTGTCCACGATGTGGTCGCCGTGACGCATGCGCCGCTGGTCCGCGCGGCGATCGTCCATGTGTTGGGCACACCGCCAGCGGTGTTTTCGCGCATTGAAATCCCACCGCTCGCGGTCGTCGAACTGCAGCGCTCGCAACGACGGGACTGGACATGGCGGCCGACGTCGTCGTGACCTTGCCGGAACAACCAAGGCTTATTCGTCCGATACCGACAGCCGCGCCGCCCACACGAACTAACACGGCGCTGATCACGCTTCTCCGCCGGCGCACACGCGCCAACCACGGTCTTTTCGCAATAGGCATGCAACTTGCATTCTGGCGATACCGGCTGACGGACCAGGCCAATTATTCGATGCTATAACCACGCTATGTCAAAAGACGCTGCCACTCACAAGCCTACCCGCCTTTGCTCAGGAATCGAGGGAATCGATAACATCCTGGGAGGCGGCCTCACCCCACACCGCATGTACCTGGTGGAGGGCGCGCCGGGAACGGGTAAAACCACCCTGGCGTTGCAATTTTTACTTCAGGGCGCTGAGGAAGGGCAGGCAGGTCTGTACATTACGCTCTCCGAGACTCGTTCGGAGCTCATCTCGGTAGCTGACAGCCATGGCTGGGATTTGAGCCAGTTCCATATCCTGGAACTGGTCTCCGACGAAGGTCTGGATCCGCAATTCGAGCAGACGGTGCTGCATCCGGCTGAGGTCGAACTCGGCGAAACGGTGCGAAACGTCATCCAGCAGGTCGACGAGATCAAGCCTGTGCGGATCGTGCTCGACAGTCTGTCCGAGTTGCGCCTGCTGTCGCAGAACGCACTGCGCTACCGGCGGCAAATCCTCGCGTTGAAACGCTATTTCGCCACGCGCGCATGCACGGTCTTGCTGCTCGACGACAATACGTCCGACCCGGGCGACGTGCAATTGCACAGCATCGCTCACGGCGTGATCGCGCTCGACAACGTCGTGCACGACTACGGCGGCAATCGCCGGCGCCTGCGCATTGCCAAGATGCGCGGCATCAAGTTCCGCGAGGGATACCACGACTTCACGCTCGACACCGGCGGCATCCATGTCTATCCGCGCCTCGTCGCGGCCGAGCATCACGCCAAATTCGATACACATGTGGTGAGCACGGGCACTGGAGGTCTCGACGCGCTGCTGGGCGGCGGACTGATACCTGGCACCAACGCGCTCCTGATCGGCCCTTCGGGTGTCGGCAAAACCACCACCGTGGTTTCGTGCCTGATTGCGGCTCTCGAACGTGGCGAACGCTGCGTCTACTATGTCTTCGACGAAACGCTGGTCACCCTTGTCGCGCGTTGCGCGACGGTCGGCATGAATCTGCAGCCCTATGTGGACAACGGACTATTGACGCTGCGTCAGATCGATCCCGCCGAGATCTCGCCCGGCGAGTTCGCGAGCGACGTTCGCACCTCCGTCGAGAAAAGAGGCGTGAAATATGTGGCGATCGACAGTCTCAACGCTTACCTGCAAGCAATGCCCGGTGAGCGCTATCTGCTGTTGCAGATGCACGAACTGCTCGGGTATCTGAACCAGCAAGGCGTCATGACGATGCTCGTGCTGGGACAGCATGGGATTATCGGCGAGGTTCAGAGCGATATCGATATCAGCTACCTGAGCGACGTCGTCATTCTGTTCCGCTATTTCGAACACCACGGTGAAGTGCTGACCGCCGTGACGGCAGTAAAGAGCCGCGCTAATGCCCATGAACGTTCGATCCGCCAGTTCCGGCTCACGAGCCATGGCGTCGAAGTGGGTGAAGCGCTGCGCGACTTCGAAGGCGTGCTTTCCGGCTTGCCGTCTTATCGCGGCACCACGGCGCTACTTGGCTCGACGGAGCGTGTCATCGACACGTCGCGGCAGTAACGTCATGGAGCAACGGGTCCTGATTCTCGCGCCTTTTGGCCGCGACGCCGATGTTATTGCCGAGGTTCTGCACAAGGATCAACGTCTATGCGTGCCGTGCCGCGACGCGGACGCCCTCACCGAGGCGCTCGACGCCGGCGCGGGTAGCGCGCTCATCGCTGAAGAAGCGCTCGCCGGCGAACATGCGACGCGTCTATTCCGCTGGCTGGAGCAGCAGCCGGCGTGGTCCGACTTTCCGTTCATTCTGCTTGCGGCCACGCGCGTGGGGCATCGCTCGGCGCGCGGGATCGAAGTGCTGGAGCGCCTGGGCAACGTAGTCGTCCTGGAGCGTCCGCTGAACTCCGAGACGCTGCGCCGCGCGGTGGCCTCGGCGCTGCGCGCCCGTGCGCGGCAATATGAATCGCGCCGCCATCTGGCTGAGCGGATCGAAGCGCAGGAAGCGCTGGTGCAACTGAACGACTCGCTCGAAGGCCGCATCGCCGAACGTACGCATGAGCTCGCTTCAGCCAACAACCGGCTGATGATGGAGATTCACGAGCGCGCAAAAGTGCAGGCCGTGCTCGTGCAATCGCAGAAGATGGAAGCGCTCGGGCAACTCACCGGCGGCATCGCACACGACTTCAACAATCTGCTGAACGTCATCATGGTCAACTCGGAACTGATCTCCCGGGTGAGCAGTGACGAGCGCATTCGCGGTATGGCGGCGACGGTCAAGCGCGCAACCGAACGCGGCGCGAAACTGACCGGCCAGTTGCTGACGTTCTCGCGCAATAGCAACCTCGATCTGAAGGCCGTCGACGTCGTCGCGTTGCTGCAAGGCATGCGCGACATCATCACCGTGTCGCTGGGATCGGGTATCAGCTACAGCAACGACTTCGAAAGCGACGAGATGTGGACGCAGGCCGACGCCAATCAGCTGGAACTGGCCGTGCTCAACCTCGCGATCAACGCGCGCGACGCAATGCCCGGCGGCGGCCAGCTCAGTGTCCGCGTGAAGCAGCGCACAGCGCCTGATCAGACGCTTGCCGAAGGCCGCTATGTCGTGATCGAAGTCACCGATACGGGCTCGGGCATACCGCCCGATATCGTGTCGCGCGTGTTCGATCCGTTCTTCACGACTAAGCCGATCGGCAAAGGGACGGGACTCGGCCTCAGCCAGGTGTACGGCATCGCGCGGCAAGCCGGTGGCACCGCGAGACTCTTCAGCGAAGAAGGCGCCGGTACGACGGTCGAGGTGTGGTTGCCGCTACGCGACCCCGTCGCGCCGCAGGCTGCGGAGGCGTCCAATATCGAAGCGAACGCCGTGGGCGAAAAGCGCGTGCTGGTGATCGAAGACGACAGCGAAGTACGCGCCATGCTCGTCGAGTCGCTGAAAATGCTCGGCTACCACGTGACGGAAGCCGCTGACGGGCGAGCCGGACTCAACCGCCTGCGGGACGACAACCCCGACCTGCTGATGGTCGACTTCGCGATGCCGGGCATGAACGGCATCGACGTGATCGCCGAGGCGCGCAAGATGCGCAGCGATTTGCCGGTGATTCTCGCAACCGGTTATGCCGACATCGACATTTCCGGTCTTGCGGTAGAACGCTGCACGGTACTGCGCAAACCTTTTCAGCTCGACGATCTCGCGAGGACGATCAGACTCGGACTGGTCGCGTGACGCTCGTGCGTCGCCATGCGCCGCTAAAAATTCCAATTCGATAGTTTGCTAACGATTGTTTTGGAAATACAATACCGGCCATGACGAATCTCGACGCCTTACGCCGCAAAGTGAGCAGCACACTCGTGATCGCTGCCAGAAAGTGGCGGCGCACGAGTCATGGCGTGCTGTCCGCGTTCAACGTCTCCGAGGCCTGCGCCACGCCGCTGCTCACCGCGAGCCGGCTCGGCGAGGCGGTTCGTCAGGTCACGCTGGCCGATTACATCGGCATCGAAGGACCTTCGCTCGTGCGCCTGCTGGACCAACTGTGTGCTGCGGGCCTGATGCGTCGCGACGAAGATCCCGAAGACCGCCGCGCTAAAACGGTGGTGCTGACAAAAGCGGGCCGCGCGGTGACCGAGAAAATGGAAGAAGAACTGGTCACACTGCGCGCGCAGGCGCTCAAGGGTGTTTCACGCAGCGATCTCGAAGCAACCTTGCGCGTGCTTGCCGCGTTCACAGCCGATTCCGCGGAAGAGTCCGAAAGCGCCAGTGCCACGAAGTCGACGCGGTCCACGAGCCCGGCCAAAAATACAAGCCGCCCCAGCCGCACAACTGCGCCACGCAACGTCAACAGATCGGCGTAACGCGTCATGATCTACCCCTCCGTTCGCGACTGGCTGTTCTCGGTCAAGACGTTTGCCGCCGCGATGATCGCGCTGTACATCGGCCTGGCGCTCCAGTTACCACGGCCCTACTGGGCAATGGCGACCGTCTATATCGTGTCGAATCCGTTCGTCGGCGCAACGCGTTCCAAGGCGATCTATCGCGCGCTCGGCACCGCGCTCGGCGCGTCGGCGGCTGTACTGCTCGTGCCGCCCTTCGTCGAATCTCCGTATCTGTTCAGCGTGATTCTCGCGCTATGGGTCGGCACCCTGCTCTATCTCGCCGTATCGGACCGGACTGCGCGCAGCTACGTGTTCCTGCTCGCGAGCTATACGATGCCGATCATCGCGCTGCCCGCGGTCACGAATCCGGCCGGCGTGTTCGATCTTGCCGTTAGCCGCACAGAAGAGATCACTCTCGGCATCGTGTGCGCGAGCATCGTGGGCAGCGTGCTGTTTCCGAGCCGGCTCGCGCCGACCATCATCGAACGGACCGACGCCTGGTTTCGCGACGCCGCGTTCTACGCGACCGAAACGCTGTCGGGCCGCATCGCGGGCACGGCGATTTCCGCCGCGCGGCAGCGGCTCGCGACCACCATCAACGGCCTGGAATTGCTGTTGAGCCAACTGGCCTACGACCACACACGCCCCGACATTCTCACGCGCGCGCAGGAACTTCGCGGACGCATGCAATTGCTGCTGCCGATCATGTCGTCGCTCGCCGATCCGCTGCTCGCGCTGTACAACAGTGGCAGTCACAAGTGGCCGGACGGGCTCGAGGCGCTGCTCGCCGACGTCATCAAGTGGTTCAACGCGCCTCTGCCGGCAGCCAGCGCGGGCTATCATCCGGACGCCGCCGCAGATGCGCTGCGTGAGCGCATCGCGGCGATGCAGCCGCCGCCCGCCGCGCTCGCGACATGGGACGGCGCGCTGCTGTCGAATGCGTTATGGCGCATGAGGCAGGTCATCGACGTATGGCAAGACTGCCGCTCGCTGCGCATCATCATCACGCGTGAAGAGGGCTCATGGCGGCCTCGTTTTCGTCATTGGCGGCTCGGTGGCACCGAGCGCTTCTACGATCGCGGCATGATGTTGTTCTCCACCGGCTCGGCAGCCGCGGCTGTCATTCTCGCGTGCAGTCTGTGGATCGAATCGGGTTGGGCAGACGGCGCCAGCGCCGTGACACTTGCCGCGGTAGCCTGCTGCTTTTTTGCCGCGCTCGACGAGCCCGCGCCAATGGTCTTCCGCTTTTTTGTCGCTACGGCTATCGCCGTGGTGGCGGCAGGCGTCTATCTGTTCGCGGTACTGCCGCACGTGCATGACTTTCCGATGCTGGTGGTCCTGTTCGCCGCGCCGTTCATTCTCGTGGGCACGCTGATTCCGCGCCCGCAGTTCAACCTGGCCACGGTGCTCGTCGCCGTGAACACCGCCACGTTCATCAGCATTCAGGACGCGTACGACGCCAACTTTCTGACCTTCCTGAACAGCAATTTCGCGGGCCTCGCGGGGCTGCTGTATGCGTATCTGTGGACACGGGTCACGCGCCCGTTCGGCGCGGAACTTGCGGCAGCGCGCCTGTTGCGTTCGAGCTGGACCGACGTTGCGTTAACCGCGTCCACGCGGACAATTGAAGACCCGCGCAATCACGCGGCCCGCATGCTCGACCGTTTGATGCAATTGATCCCGCGGCTTGCGGCGACCGACGACCATCGTCATCCGTCCATCGAAAGCTTTCGCGACCTGCGCATTGCGTTCAATGCACTCGATCTGCGACGTCTCACACGTAAGCTCGGCGGCGAAGCGCCCGCTGCGATCGACGGCGCGCTCGACGGCGTGCGCGCCTATTATGAAAACTGCGTGAACCGTCGCTCGCGCGAACCGGTGCCGGACAGCCTGATGTCGTCGATCGATTCGGCTGTAGCGCGCGTCATTGCACAAGGGCTCGCCAATGCCGGCGCGCCGGGCGCGAACTCGCAAGCTTCGGCACGTCATTTGCGCGAAGCGCTTCATGCGCTTGTCGGCTTGCGTCTTTCGCTATTTCCAGCCACGCTGCAAACACCCACGCCGCCCGCAACTGAGGCGAACGCGTAATGCCGCCGCTCAACACTCTGCTCCCTTCCCGCGATGATCGGTGAAATAGATATCTTCGGCGTGTTCGTGCCGGCCGTGCTCGTGTTGATGCTGGTCGCCTATCTGATCAACCTCGCCATTCGCACGGCGCTCGCGCGCGTCGGCTTTTACCGCTTCGTGTGGCATCGCTCCATTTTCGACCTCGGCATCTATGTGCTGGTGCTGGGCCTTGTCGTCGTCGTTTCGCACAGACTCGTTTCGTGAAATCAACGTGAAAAAAACCTGGTTCTCCGTCGGTCAGATCGTGCTGACCCTGATCGTCGTCGTGGCCGCGGCACTCGTGCTGTGGAAGCTGGTCGACTACTACATGTTCGCGCCGTGGACCCGCGACGGGCACGTGCGCGCCGACGTGATCCAGGTCGCGCCGGACGTGTCGGGGCTGATCTCATCGGTTCAAGTACTGGACAACCAGCAGGTCAGGCAAGGCCAGGTGCTGTTCGTCATCGACCAGGCGCGTTACACGCTCGCGCTTCGTCAGGCCCAGGCCACCGCGCAGCAACGCCGCGCCACGCTCGATCAGGCGCGCCGCGAGGACGTGCGCAATCGCAAACTCGGCAATCTGGTCGCCGCCGAAGTCGCGGAAGAAAGCCGCTCGCGCGTGGACCAGGCGGAAGCGGCGCTCGCGGACGCGAACGTCGCAATCGACACCGCAAAACTGAACCTGCAACGCGCGACGATCATGAGCCCGGTGGACGGTTACCTGAACGACCGCGCGCCGCGTGCCGGCGAATTCGTTGCCGCCGGGCGGGCGGTGGTCTCGGTTGTCGATATGCATTCGTTTCGTGTCGACGGCTACTTCGAGGAAACCAAGTTGGGCGGTATCGACATCGGCCAGCCGGTTGACATCAACGTGATGGGCGAGCCGAATTTGCTGCGCGGCCACGTGCAAAGCATCGTCGCGGGCATTGAAGATCGCGACCGCACGCAAGGCTCCAATCTGCTGCCGAACGTGAATCCCGCCTTCAGTTGGGTACGTCTCGCGCAGCGCATTCCGGTGCGCGTCGCGCTCGATGAAGTGCCCGCAGACTTCCGCATGATCGCCGGGCGTACTGCTACCGTGTCGGTGCGCGACCTGGCGAATGCGCGCGCTTCGCATGTCACGGGAGCGTCGAGCGCATCCGCCGCAACGCCTGCGAGTGCCGCGGCCACTTCGGGCGCCTCGCAATGAAACTGTCGCGCACCGTGCCGTTTCTGCGTTCGCTCGGGCTGCCGCGACCGCAATTGCAACGACAACTGCGGCTGTTGCCGCTGTTGCCGCTGTTGCCATTACTGCCGCTGCTGCCTTTGACGGCGGCGCTCAATGGCTGCATGAACGTCGGCCCCAACTACTCGCTGCCGAAAGACGCACTCGTCAACGCGCCGCTCGCGAATGCGCAGATCGAGGGCGCGGACGCAACGCTCACCTCACGCGGCAACGTGCCGGCTGTGTGGTGGAAACTGTACGACGATCCCGTGCTGAACGGTCTCGTCGACCAAGCGCTTCAATCGAACACCGACTTGCGCGTGGCCGCCGCCAATCTCGCGCGCTCGCGCGAGGCGCTAGGCGTCGCGCAGGCGCAGGGCGGGTTTTCCGGCAACGCCTCGGCGGTGATCGAACGCGCGCAGGAATCGGCCGAAAAATACTTGCTGACTGAAAAACTGCCGGTCGTGAATGAAGGCGACATCGGCATCAGCGTCGCGTACGAAATCGATCTGTTCGGCAAGCTTCGGCGCGGCGTGGAAGCGGCGCAAGCCGACACCGAGGCCGTGCAGGCCGCGGCCGATCTCGCGCGAATCACGGTGGTCGCCGACGTGGTGCGCGCCTACGTCGAACAATGCTCGGCGGCCGAGGAACTGGAAATCGCGCAGCAGTCGCTCGCATTGCAGAGACAACGCGTGGATGTATCGCGCCGTCTGCGCGATGCCGGCCGTGGCAATCAAACGGAAGTCACGCGCGGTCAGACGCAGGTCGATACGTTGTTCGCGGATATTCCGCGCTACACCGCGCGCCGCAAGATTGCGCAGTACCGGCTCGCGGCTTTGCTCGCGCGTGCGCCGTCGGACCTGCCGCCCGCTGTTCTCGCTTGCGAGAAGCTGCCGCAGATCCGTCAGCCGATTCCGGTGGGCGACGGCGCTGCGCTGCTCAAGCGTCGACCCGACGTGCGCGAGGCCGAGCGTCAGTTGGCGGCATCCACGGCGCGCATTGGCGTCGCCACGGGCGCGCTGTACCCGACTGTGAGCATCGGCGCATCGGCGGGTGTGACGGGCGTTCTGGAAGACCTCGGCACCTCGCCGACCGCGCGCTGGGGTTTCGGTCCGCTGATCAGCTGGACGTTCCCGGCGAACGGTGCGCGCGGCCGCGTACGCGAAGCGCAGGCGTCGAGTCAGGTCGCGCTCGCGCGCTTCGACGGCGTCGTGCTGACCGCATTGCGCGAAACCGAAACGAGCCTCGCCACCTATGCCTCCGACTACGCTCGCGCTGACGCATTGCGCGCCGCGCTGCAGTCGGCGACGCAATCCGCTGACGAAACGCATCGGCTCTATCGCGCAGGCCGCGAGTCGTTCATCTCGGATCTGGACGCTACCCGCACGCTAACGTCGACGAAATCTCAGGTAGCGGTCGCGGAAGGTCAGGTGGCCATTGACCAGGTCAATCTGTTCCTTGCTCTCGGCGGCGGCTGGGAGGAGACACAGGCAGCGGCACCGCATATGCCGACACCATCGGGGGCGACTCCCGTCAGATCAGAGCAGGCAACCCCGGTGACCCAAGCGCCGTAATACCGGCGCTCAAGCTTACGATTTATTTTTGGTGACATTTCTTTTGCCTTTCAATTGCGGTTAAATACGTGCCACCAACCACAACACGTTACGAGGCCAAGCTATGTCGTCGTTCATGAAAAGCGCAGCAGCACTGGGCGGATGCATTGGCATCTTCACGGCCGTCGTGGCCGTGGTCGAGTTGCTGGCAGGCTAACTCCATCGCCCACGAAGCGCCGGCTATCACACAGGCCGGCGCTTCGCCGCTTCGTGAATCGCGGCGCGCACGCGGGGATACGTGCCACAGCGACATACGATGTTGCTCATTGCCGCGTCGATGTCGGCGTCAGTCGGGCGCGGCTTCTGTTTCAGCAGCGCGCAGGCGGCCATCAGCTGCGCGCTCTGGCAATAGCCGCACTGCACCACATCGAGATCGATCCAAGCGGCCTTTAACGCTTGGGCTTCGGCGCCTTGCATCCCTTCAATGGTCGTTATCTTCTGTGTATTCAGGGTCGACATGGGCGTCTGACACGACAGGCACGGCTTGTCGTTCAGGTGCACCGTGCACGCCCCGCAAATGCCGACACCGCAGCCGAACTTGGTGCCGGTCATGCCGAGTTCGCAACGCAGCACCCACAATAGCGGCATATCGGGTTCCGCTTGCACCGCCACCGCGCGGCCGTTGATGTTCAGCGATCGCATGCGTGTCTCCCGCGTTACGTGAGCTTCAAGGGCAATGTGCGCAGCCGCTTGCCGGTCAGCGCGAACACCGCGTTTGCTACGGCGGGCGCGACCGGCGGCACACCCGGTTCGCCGACACCCTGCGGATGCAGGCGACTCGGCATGATGTCAGTTTCGATTACCGGGCAATCGTTGATCCGCACCACCGGAAAGTCGACGAAGTTCTTCTGTTCCACTTGCCCATTCACAATCGTGATCTCGTCCTGCAATGCGGCGGACAGACCGAATACGATTCCGCTCTCCATCTGCTGACGAATCAGATTGGGGTTCACAGGCAAGCCGCAATCGATCACACACACCACGCGATGCACGCGGATTCGCCCGCGCGGTCCGATCGACACTTCCGCGACCTGCGCCACCACACTGCCGAACGCCTCGTGAAGCGCGACGCCGCGCGCACGCGGCGCGCCATCGGCGGCATGGGTCAACGGCTCGTGCCAGTCCGACAGCGCGGCCACGCGCTGCAGCACCGCCAGATGCCTCGGGTGCTGCGCCAGCAACGCAGCGCGAAACGCCACGGGATCCTGGCCTGCGGCGGCAGCGAGTTCGTCGGTGAAGCTCTCGGTGAAGAAGGCTTGATGCGAGTGCCCGACCGAGCGCCAGAAGCCGACAGGCACCGGCAATTCCACGATCTTGTGCGCCACTCGCACGACGGGCCATTCGTATGGCTGATCGAATGCGCCTTCAGAAGTGGTTTTGTCGATCGGAATGCGCGGCACGCCGTAATAGCGCGAGAGCGCTTCGGGCACGATCGCCTGACTCGCGGATGCGCTGTGCCACGCAATCAGTTTGCCGTTGTTGTCGAGACCGGCCCTCAACCGGGCAACGCATGCCGGCCTATAGAAATCATGCGTGAAGTCTTGCGCGCGCGACCACAACGTTTGAACGGGATGGCCGTCCGCCTCGCGTGCAATCACCGCGGCCTGTGCAATGTAATCGAGTTCGAGACGCCGCCCGAACGCGCCGCCCAGCAACTGCGCATGCACGGTGACCTTGTCGTCGTCGATATGCAAAACCTTGGCTACGTGATGCCGCGCGAGCGCCGGCACTTGCGTCGACACCCATACGGTCGCCGCGCCGTCCGCGACCTGCACCGTGCAATTGAGCGGTTCGACTGCGCCGTGCGCGAGATACGGCGCGTGATATTCGGCGCTGACGGTGTGGGCCGCGCGGCTCAATGCGTCGTTAATGTCGCCGCGATGGTAGTACGCGTGGCCGTCGCCGTCGTCGAGTGCGAGCGCGAGGCGGTGCTCCACTTCCGCGCTCGACAGTGATGCCGCGGCGCCGTGCTTCCACGTTACGTTGATGGCGTCGACCGCGTTCATCGCGCGAAACGGGTTGTTTGCAATCACGGCAACGCCACCCGTGCCGCCGTTATACGGCGGGAAGGCGAGAGCCTTGATGCAGCCCGGCATTTTCGCCGCCGACGCGGCGTCAAAGCTCGCGACCGTGCCGCCGAGCGTGGGACACATGACGGCGCTCGCGTAGAGCAGGCCGTCGGGCAACGCGTCAATGCCGAAACGCGCGGTGCCGTTCAGTTTCGAAGCGGCCTCGATACGAGGCAGCGGCTTGCCGATCAGCCTGAAACCGGCGGGGTCTTTCAACGTAACCTTGTGGGGCAAAGCTTGCTGAGCCGCCATCGACGACAACTCGCCAAAGCTCGCCTTACGGCCCGACGGATGACTCACGTATCCGCTCTGCGCGACGCACTCGCCAGCCGGCACGTGCCATTGCGCCGCCGCAGCCGCGATCAGCATCGCGCGCGCCGAGGCGCCCGCTTCGCGCATCGGTGTCCACAGGTCGTTAATGCTCGATGATCCGCCCGTCATCATCGTGCCGGCCTCGCGCATCAGTTTGCGCGTGTACCAGACGATCGTGCGCTTCGTGATGCTGTCGTGATCGGGACGAAACGGCAGATCGTCAATGACGCTCTGCACGCTGTTGTAGATGTTGTCGATCGGCGCGTCTTCGACTCGCACGCGCGACCAGTCGGCGTCCAGTTCTTCCGCGAGGACCATCGCGAGGCCGGTATGGACGCCCTGGCCCATTTCCGCTTTGCACATCATGACCGTGACGGTATTGTCCGACGCGATCTTGACCCAGCCGTTGAGCGCCGCTTGCGTGCCCTCGACGGGCAGCGGCACGGCGGTGGTGAGACGTTGCCGCGCGGGCAGCACAGACCAGCCGACCAGCAACGCGCCGAATGCACCCGCGCCGTCAACAAGGAAGGTTCTGCGCTTCATGACGATTGCCTATCCGCTTGCCGCCGGTAACAAGCTGTGAAGGCGCCACTTCGCGCCCTGCGTTCCCCGCAATAGTAGTAAGACGGGGGAGCGGGCGCGAACTTAAATTCGTCGGATGAAGCGATGGAGGCGCCGACTCGCGGCTTTCGTCATGGCAAGGGGTTGGCCGGGAGTCGTGGGGTGCTTCATTAATTGTGGGTGACCGGTGGCGACTTGGGGCGGGGCCGCCCCATAGCCAACCACTTCACCGCCTGTTCGAACCTGACACCACATCGATCCAGACGGCCAGCACGAGAATGCTGCCTTTCACGATCATCTGCCAATAGGCATCGACGTCGAGCATCGACATGCCGTTGTCGAGGCTTGCCATCACGAGCGCGCCGATCAACGCGCCGTACACGGTGCCGGAACCGCCGCGCATCGACGTGCCGCCGATAAAGCACGCCGCAATCGCGTCGAGTTCGCCCATCGAGCCCGCCGATGGCGAACCTGCCGCGAGCCGCGCCGTGTTCACAATCCCCGCGAACGCGCACATCAGGCCCATCAACGCGAAAATAGCCAGCTTTACGCGATTCGTGTTGACGCCGGAAAGACGCGTCGCTTCGAGGTTCGATCCGACCGCATAGATGCGTCGTCCGAACACGGTCTGCGTGGCAATCCACGTAAAAATGCCGAGTAGCGCAAGCAGCAACAGAACGGGCACCGGAATGCCGCCGTAACGATCGAGCGTCGCAACGAAGCCCGCCAGGATCACACCTGCGCCGATCACCTTCGCGACGTCCTGCCAGACCGGCACCACGCTCAACTGGTAGCGCTCGCGATTGCGGCGTTGACGTATGGTCAAAAACGCGAGCAGTACGAACAACACCACGGCGAGCGTGTCGCCTGCAAGCGTCGGCAAATAGCCTTGTCCAACGAACACAAAACCGTCGGACACCGGCGCGATGGTCGAGCCGCCGGTCACGCCGAGCAGAATGCCGCGATAGGCGAGCATGCCGCCCAGGCCGACAATGAACGAAGGTACGCGCCGGTATGTGGACCACCATCCGTTGAAAACGCCGACGAGCACGCCGAGCAGCATCACCACCGGCAACGTGACGCCTATCGGCCAATGGCGGTTCACGTCGAGTATCGCAGCCACGCCGCCGAGCAAACCGAGCAACGAACCCACCGACAGATCGATCTCGCCCGCAATGATCACGAAGACCATGCCGCATGCGAGCATGCCGGTAATCGACATTTGCCGCAGCAGGTTCGACAGATTGCGCGGCGTCACGAAGGCGCCATGCGTTAGAACCGAAAAGAAAATCCAGATCGCGGCCACGGCGATCAGCAACGCGAGAATCTTGTAACGCGCGAACAGTTGCTGGATACGCTGTGAGCCGCCGAATGCGCCTCGCGGCGCGGTATCGTCGGCGCGTTGTGAAGTAACGTCGGGCGTCATGCGGCACTCGCTGCGGTTGGGTTCGGGACTCGCTGCACGGGACGGATAGCGGCGCTGAGGATGTCTTCCTGCGTGAGGCCGTCGTTGACGAAGTCGCCACGCAACTCGCCCTCGCCGATCACCAGCACACGATCGCTGATGCCGAGTACTTCCGGCAATTCGGACGACACCATCACGATCGACATGCCGCGCTGCGCCAATTGAAAGATGAGTTTGTAGATTTCGAATTTAGCGCCGACATCGACCCCGCGCGTGGGTTCGTCGAGGATCAGTACTTTCGGGTCGGTCAGCAGCATTCGCGTGAGTACCGCCTTTTGCTGATTGCCGCCCGAGAGACTCGCGATCGACAACATCGGATGCGCGGCGCGCACGGAGAGCCGCTTCATTTCCGTGTGAATCGTGTCGAGTTCGGCGGCCGAATCGATACGTCCTCCAGAAGAAAAGCGCTGCAGAACCGCGAGAGTAATGTTGTGGCCGACACTTAAACCAGGCACGATGCCATGCCGCTTCCGGTCTTCAGGCACCATGCCGATACCCGCGCGAATCGCGTCGATCGGCGCGCGAATCTTTACGGTCTTGCCTTCCATCACAACCGTTGCCTCGCTCACGCCAGGATAAGCGCCGAAGATCGCTTGCATCAATTCCGTGCGACCAGCGCCGACCAGACCTGCCACGCCGAGAATCTCGCCGCGCCGCAGTTCGAACGACACATCGCTTACGCGCTTGCGGCGCGGATTCGTTACGTCGAAACAGGTTACGTTGCGCGCTTCGAAAACGACGTCGCCTATCGGATGCGGCTCGCGGGGAAACAGGTTCTTGATCTCGCGGCCAACCATCAACGAAATAATGCGGTCGGTGGTGAGCGCGTGCATTGGTTCGGTGGCGACATGCCGTCCGTCGCGAATCACGCTAATCGTGTCGCAAACTGCAGCGACCTCGTCGAGCTTGTGCGAGATGTAGACGCAGGCCACGCCGCGCCGCTTCAGATCGCGCACGATGTCGAGCAAAATCGCAATCTCGGACGAAGTTAGCGAAGAGGACGGTTCATCGAGAATGAGCAGCTTCGCCTGCTTGTTCAGCGCCTTGGCAATCTCGATCAACTGCTGATGGCCGCCGCCATAATTCATGACGGGTTGCGCCGCGTTGATTCCGCTAATGCCGAGTTCGCGCAGCAATTCGTCAGCGCGCTGGTACATCGCCGCGTAGTTCATGCGGCCGCCCGGCAGGGTGATTTCATTGCCGAGAAAGATGTTCTCCGCTACCGACAACTCGGGCACCAGCATCAACTCCTGGTGAATGATGATGATGCCCGCGCGTTCGGTGTCGCGTATGCTCGTTGCCTTGAGCGGCTTGCCTTCCCAGGTTATTTCGCCATCCCAGGTACCGTGCGGATACACGCCGGACAGTACTTTCATCAGCGTGGATTTGCCTGCGCCGTTCTCGCCGCACAAGCCGACGCACTCGCCCGGCGAGACCGTCAGGTCGATGCCGTCGAGTGCTTTCACACCTGAAAACGCTTTGACGATGCCGCGCATCGTCAGTAACGGTTGCGTCATTCGCTATGCCTCGCTGCAGGGCGCGCGTTCATGCCGATACGCTGCTGCATGTATCGAGGTGAACGGCGCGCACGTTACGCTCATTGGCTCGCGAGCTGGGCCTGGGTGTAGAAGCCGTCCTTGATGACTACATCCACGTTGCTCTTCGTGAGCAACGTAGGCTGCAGCAGCACCGTGTCGACCTTCTTCTTTCCGTTATCGTATTGCGCATTGAAGGCGGGCTTCTCACCCTTCGCCAGCGCGACCGAGAGCTTTGCCGCTTCGCCAGCAATCAGCTTCAGCGGTTTGTAGACGGTCATGGTCTGCGTGCCCGCAATCAGCCGCTTGACTGCTGCGAGGTCGGCGTCCTGACCCGATACGGGCACTTTCCCGGCCATGTGCTGAGCGGCCAGTGCCTGGATCGCGCCGCCGGCGGTTCCGTCGTTCGACGCAACGATTGCGTCGATCTTGTTGTTGTTGGCGGTTAGCGCGTCTTCCACGATGCGCAGCGCGGTGGATGCGCTCCACTCCGGCACCCATTGCTGCCCGACCAGCTTGATATCGCCCTTGTCAATGGCGGGCTTCAGTACTTTGAGCTGTCCTTCGCGCAGCATCTTCGCGTTGTTGTCGGTCGGCGCGCCGCCAAGCAGGAAGTAGTTGCCCTTCGGTTGCGCTTTATAAACACCTTCCGCCTGCAGTTCTCCCACCTTCTCGTTGTCGAACGAGATGTAGGCGTCAACGTCGGCGTCGAGAATCAGGCGGTCATATGAAACGACCTTGATGCCTGCCTTTCTGGCTTCGGCGACCACGTTGCCGAGCGTCTTGGAATTGAACGGCACGATCACGATGACATCGACGCCGCGCGAGATCAGGTTTTCAATCTGCGAGATTTGCCGCGCCTCGCTGGCATCGGCAGATTGAACGGATACTTTCGCGCCGAGTTTTTCCGCAGCCGCGACGAAATAGTCACGGTCGCGTGACCAACGTTCGACGCGCAGGTCGTCGATACAGAAGCCGATCTCCGGATGATCCTTGCTGGCATGCGCAAGCGGCGCCGCCAGTGACAGGCTGGCCAGCACCGCTCCACATACGAGCGAACCCAGTACAGTACGACGTGTTGCGAATTTCATTTCTGTCTCCTTCTTTTGATAGCCGGAATTCCGGATTGGACGGCCTGCGCTGCGAGCCGCAGGTCCGGACAAGCGACAACCCAAAGCTTTTTTATTCGCGCGGTATATGTCCGCGCGTTTTATTCACGTGCAACAGTGCTCGTCAGCGTCCGCTATAAATCGCCTGATTGACGATGTTTTCCATGCGCTCCTGCTGGCCGCTCGCGTGGCGCGGGTTCAGATCGCGCGACAGCGCTTCGGCGGCGAGCGCCGACAGCGAGAAGTCGCCCGACAGGATCTTGCGTCCAAGCTCGGCGTCCCAGCCTGCATAACGCTGGCGTTTGAACTGGTCGAGACGGTCGTTTTCGATCAGCACAGCCGCGCGTTCCACTGCGAGCGCGAGGTTGTCGATGGCGCCAATGTGACCGTAAAACAGATCCTCCGGATCGACACTTTGCCGACGCACTTTCGAGTCGAAGTTCATGCCGCCCGTGGTGAACCCGCCGTGCTTGAGGATTTCATAAAACGCGAGCGTCAGTTCTTCCACACTATTTGGGAATTGATCGGTATCCCAGCCGTTTTGCGGGTCGCCGCGGTTCGCATCCACGCTGCCGAAGATATCGAGCGCAAAAGCCGTTGCGATCTCGTGATGAAACGAGTGGCCGGCAAGGGTTGCATGATTCGCCTCGATGTTCACGCGAATGTCTTTCGCAAGCCCGTATTGCAGCAGGAATCCGTGCACGGTCGCGACATCGTAATCGTATTGATGCTTGGTCGGCTCCTGCGGTTTTGGCTCGATCAGCAGCGAGCCTTTGAAGCCGATCTTATGCGCGTGGTCCACGACCATATGCAGGAAGCGCGCGAGTTGATCGCGTTCGCGCACGAGATCGGTATTGAGCAACGTGTCGTAGCCTTCGCGTCCGCCCCACAACACGTAGTTCTCGCCGCCTAGCCGTTGTGTGGCGTCGAGTGCATGACGTACCTGTGTCGCGGCAAATGCGAATACTTCTGGATTGGGGCTCGTGGCCGCGCCCGCAGCATAACGCGGATGCGAGAACAGGTTGGCCGTGCCCCACAGCAGCTTGATACCGGTGTCCTGCTGTTTGCGTGCGAGGTAATCCACTATGCGGGAAAAGTTCTCGCTGTACTCTTTCAGGTTGCTGCCTTCGGGCGCCACGTCGGTATCGTGAAACGTGTAATACGGCGTGCTCAGCTTCGAGAAAAATTCGAACGCGGCATCCGCTTTCAGATGCGCCATTTCCATTGCGTCGCCGGACTGCTGCCATGGGCGCTTGAATGTGCCCTGACCGAAAATATCGACACCAGGCCAGACAAACGTATGCCAGTAGCACACCGCAATGCGCAGATGTTCTTCGAGCGTTTTACCGAGTACTTTCCTGTTCTTGTCGTAGTGACGGTACGCAAGCGGGTTGTCCGACTGCGGGCCTTCATAACGGATCTCGGGAATGTGTTCGAAATAGGACATCAGCGTCTCCAGTATTTGTTGCACTGCAACCCGTGCGGACGTGGCCGCGCCGGTCAATAAGGTGACGCCATGCTGCCGCTTGCCGCAAGCATCGGCAATTGCGAAATTGCGCAGCGTGCTTGATGTTTCTCACCGCCCGCCATTTGTTTTGCACTAGTGCGCGATTCGCGGCCTAGAATAACCGGACGCTTAAAAACATCGAACCGGAGATAGACGCTGCAGCGCCTACTCTGTCGACATAGGAGACGAAGGCTTTGCGGGTTTCACTATCCGCATGCCGCGCACCGCCATGACCCGTCCGCAAACTCCACAGACGACCCATCGGATCGCACTGCTGTTCAACGCGAACAAGGTCTACGATCGCGAGATCATTACCGGCATTGGTAACTATCTGCTGTCCACACGCGTGGCGTGGGACCTCTTTCTGGAAGAAGATTTTCGTTGTCGCCTGACGGGTATCGAGCGCTTTGACGGCGACGGAATCATTGCGGATTTCGACGATCCTGCCGTGAGTGAAGCATTGCGCGATTGCCCATTGCCGGTCGTCGCGGTGGGCTCGTCGTTTGAAGACCCGTCACAGTATCCCCCGGATTTACCCTATATCGCGACCGATAACAGCAAGCTCGTTTCACTGGCTTATACGCATCTGATTGGCGCCGGCCTCGAACACTTTGCGCTTTACAGCTTGCCGCAAGCGCAAGAGAACCGCTGGGCGCAGCAGCGCGAACTTGCGTTCGCTCATCTGCGCAGCACGGACGGGCACAGCGCCGAGCAGATTCAGGGCGAGATTTATCGTGGGCTGTCGACCAGCGCGCCTTCATGGAACCAGGCGACCGAACAGCTGACTGCGTGGCTGCGCGAGTTGCCTAAGCCCGTCGGCATTATCGCCGTGACCGATGCGCGCGCGCGCCATTTGCTGCAAGCGTGCTTGATTGCGGGCATTCCGGTACCGGAAGAAGTCGCGATTATCGGCATCGACAACGACCCGCTAACGCGGACGCTCACGCGCATTCCGCTTTCCTCCGTGATACAGGGCACCGAAGAAATGGGGCGCACCGCCGCTCACCTTTTGCATCAGATGCTGCGCGGTGCGCGCTTTCCTGGGCGGCGCATTCTCGTGCCGCCCGTCGGGATCAACGTGCTCGAGTCGACAAGACACGAACCGCTTGCGAGTCCGTATGTGATGCGCGCGCGGCACTTCATCCGTCAGTACGCGTGCCAGGGCATTCGCACCGAACAGGTGGCCGATTACGTGGGCGTGTCGCGCTCGTCGCTGGAAGAGTACTTTCGACGCGAACGCAAATGCACCGTGCATCAGGAAATCTTGCGCCATAAACTGGATGTCGCGAAGGCGCTGCTTGCGAAGCGCGATGCATCGAGTGCGGAAGTGGCGATACGTTGCGGCTTCACGTCGCTGCAATACATGTATGCGGTTTTCCGGCGTGAACTCGGTTGCACGCCGCGCGAGTACCAGGATCGCGTGAACTCGACTCAGGCTTCCACGCCAGGCTGAGCATGCCTTTACTTCTCAAATTTTTATCGACGACATGATCAGCATCGCACAACTTTCATCCGAGCCGTGGGGCGCGCTCAATGGCGGCGATCCGGTACGGCTCTTCACGCTGCGCAACGCGCACGGCATGAAGGTCGCCATCAGCGACCTGGGCGCGACGCTCGTTTCGTGGCATGCGCCGGATCGCACCGGACGTCTCGGCGATATTCTGCTCGGGCATGACACGCCGGCCGATTACGTCGCGGCCACGACCTATATGGGCGGGCTGATCGGCCGCTGGGCGAATCGCATTGCCGACGCCCGTTTTACGCTCGATGGCATCAAGTACACGCTCGATCGCAACGAGGGCGCGAACCTGCTGCATGGGGGAAGCGTGGGCTTCCACCGTGCGATGTGGGATGTCAGCGAGGACAACGGATCGCTGCTCATGCGGCTCGAGTCGCCGGAAGGCGACGCGGGCTTTCCAGGCAACGTCACCACGCAGGTGCGCTATACGCTCGACGATGACGGCACGTTGACCATCGAATACGAAGCCATCACCGACGCCGCCACGCCGCTGAATCTGACGAGCCATGCGTACTTCAATCTGACTGGCCGCGCAGGCGCGGATATTCGCGGACACATGCTGTCGATCGACGCCGATCAATTCTTCGAAGTCGATGCAGCAATGATTCCATGCAGGCTCGCGGATGTAGCGGGCAATGCATTTGACTTCCGGCAGAGCGCGCCGATTGGCGCTCGCCTCGACTGGCCGCACGGACAACTCGTGCAAGCGGGCGGTTTCGATCATTGCTACGTGCTGCGCGACGCGGCTGCTGGCGCCAATCAAGCCGGTCATATGCGCGAAGTCGCGTGTCTTTACGATCCGGGGAGCGGACGGGAATTGACCGTGTCAACCGACCAGCGTGGCTTGCAGTTTTACAGCGGCAACTGGTTGAGAGGAGACGCGGGACGCGGCGGTGTGGTTTATCAGGCACATGCAGGGCTTTGCCTCGAAGCTGGCGGTTTTCCGAACCAGGTGAACATGCCGGCGGAACAGAGCGATGTAATCGTTCGGGCAGGAGACACCTACCGGCAAGTCACCGCGTACAAGGTCGACGTGCGCCACGGCGTTTGACGAAGTGCCTTCATTGTTTACGCCGTCCATTACAGCACGCCGACTTGTCATTTGCTGCAAGAGTGAATTACAGCATTGGGGGTTTTCCCTGGAATAAGGGCTTCCTAAAATCCGCGAATGGTGCCGACGATCCGCTGCGGCATCGGAGTACATCATTCCCGGAGGGAAGCATCATGAAATCGCTTATCAAAACAGTCGCGCTGGTTGTTGTTCTGGCCGCGCCAGTTGTCTCGTTTGCACAGTCGGAGCAGCCGCTCACGCGCGCGGAAGTGAAGGCTCAGCTGAAGCAGATCGAGCAGGCGGGATACAACCCGGCCGTTGCTGTGGATGCGACTTATCCCGCGGACATTCAAGCAGCCGAAGCTCGCATTGCTGCGCAAAATGCGATGGCTCAGAGCGACACCACCGGCTACGGTTCTACGGCGACGGGTTCGTCGCAAGCAGGGGCTGCCGCGCCGGCCAAGTGAGCGTTGGGCATTCTGCGCAATGGCCGGTTGCCGGCCTGAGTTGCTATTGCGCAAGGCCTTGTGGGACTGTGCGTCTCCTTTAAGCAGTCTCTTCGCCTTAAGATGATCGCTCGCAAACAGGAGCGGTCATGGGTTCATCCGTTAAGAATTCTTTGCTGTGGATCTTCGAGCCTTTCGAAGACGATCCCGGCTTTCTGAGGAAGCGCTTATTCGGCTTCGAAGCGGCTTATGTAGATGGCTTGCTCTGTCTTGCGGTCGGCGACGGCGAGGAGCCCTGGAATGGACTGCTGGTGTGCACGTCGCGTGATCGGCATGCAGATCTCACTGCCGAGTTTGTGCAGCTCGCGCCGCATCCCGTGCTCGGCAAATGGCTTTATTTGTCGCAGCGGGAGGAGGAATTCGAGCAGGTCGCTCGCGCTGTTGTCGATGCGGTTAAGCGGCGAGATCTGCGCGTGGGAGTCGAGCCCGGAGTCAGAAAAAAACGGGCAAAGAGGGTGATCGGCAGTTGAAGCTCGCCGCGCTTGGCGGGTGCCGCGAGCTTCAGCTTCTTTTCTATTTCAACAAACCGAATACCGCCACGCCGTTGGTCGTGCCCACGTACACGTGCCCGTGCGCGATCATTGGCGTAATGAACTTGTTTCCCGCGCCGAATGGGTCTCGCGTCCCGGACTGGTTACTGTTGTAGAGTTCCTGGCTCAGATCGCCGGCGTTAAAGGCATGCAGCGCGCCAACGGCGCCGTTCTCGGCGGCCCAGACAATCCCATTCGACGCGCCATTCGCCGAAACGCTGGGTGTGGCGCCTGGGTAAGGGAAAGTGCCGGGACTGCGCGATGCGGGGCTCGTTGCCAGCAGCGCAGCGGTCACCGGAAACGCCTTGAGATTGTCGCCCACGGAGCCGAAATACACGACATGGTTGTAATAGGCGGGCATGCCGAAAACGCCTCCTGGCAGTTGCCCGTCGATCTCCTGCCAGATCTGGTTGGCGCTCGTGTTGAACTTGCCCATCGAATCGCGATTGACCACGTAGATCTTCGAATCCTTGCCCGCTCCCAAGGCGAGATGCCGGGTCGTGCCGCTTGCGTCTGCCTGGTCCGGCAGTACCAATGCACCGCCCGATCCGAGATCCGCGTCCCTTGCTGATTGCACGACAGTGTCGAAAGTCGCGAAATAGTCGGCCACACCAAGCCTCGGCGAAGTCGACAGCTTGAGGAAGGCGTTCCCATAGTCGCCTGCAATAGGGAAACCCTGCGCATTCAGCGTTGCGTCGAAAGTGCCGTTCGCGTCGAGGAGGTACAGGAATGCGCCGTCGGATGCCATACCCGCACCGCTCATCCAGACCGAGCCCTCACTTCCGTTTGGAGTGAGGTTCAGCGCGCTTGTCTGCGAAAGCGTATCCGCGCTGTAGGCCATCACCCAACCGCCGTAAGTGCCCTGGTCGCAATGCGACGTCCATGCAAGATAGACATTGCCGTTGACGAGGGTTAGCGCCTGGCGCTCCGCGTATTGCTGAGGATCGAACGCGGTGACACCGTTGCTGCTGTTCGCGCCGGTTCCAGGGTAGGTGGCCGTGATCTCGGTGGGACCACCGAGGGCCTCCGATCCTGTCACGAGATCTATTGCGTGCAGGCGTTGATGAATGCCTCCGCTCGCATCTTTACTCATTGCGACCGCGTACAGGACGCCCGCGGTGCCGCGCGTGCGGTCGATCACCGGTGTGGACGTGATGCCGATTTCAGGTGTGATCTGGCCGCAATGACGATCGTCGCTCGTCGTCTCGCCGGAGCCAAGCAGGGAGCGCTGCCACAGTTGTGTGTTGGTGTCGGCGTCGAATGCGTAGACGCTGGCGTGCTCGGTCACGACGTAGACGACGTTGTGCGCCGTGCCGCCAATGGGGAGATTGCTGACGTAGAGCGGTTGAGCATCGACCTTGCCGTCTGCCGCGAGGAACGCAACCTTGCCAAATCCGGTCGGGTTAACGTTGGCGGGCGTCAGCGTAGTCTCTGCAAGGTACTGTCCGGTACGGGCGAGGTCGTTGTGATACGTCAGAACGTCGCTCGCAGAAGACGTTGCACCCGAGCCCGAACCACCCGATCCACCGGAGCCGGTCCCGCCGGTGCCCGTTCCGCCGGACCCACTTCCGCCGCTCGTACTGCTCGTGCTGGAGTCGCCGCCCGAGCCGCCGCTACAGGCGATACAGAAGATGGCAAGCAGGCCGGTCGACACTACCCGGCGCCAGGACAGCGCACATTTGTGCGGATACATGTTGCGGTTCATAGACGTCTCCCAGGCGATCGGGAAGACTGCCAGTCCCAATGACCGTCGACTTTCCAGTGCGGATCTACCCTTCGTTGCTTCGCAAAGAGCGAAGCGTTGCGTCGGGCCACTTGTCAGCGTGCCAACTCGTGTTGGCCAGAATCGTTCAGAGCCGTCGTCGGGAATTGAATCGTGTCCGTGCTTCTGTCATTGTTGACCCCCGTTCGAGGTTTCCAGCACCCATTACGTCCGCACACCGCCGTCACGAACCACGCGTTGTACCGCGGCAGTTGCTACAGCTCGACGTCTAACCGTACGGCCGGGCGCTGTCGCCTATCCGGGAGTTGCCCTGCTGCGCGGCAACGCCGCCGACCGTGTTGATATGCATATCGCCGTCAACGCTCTGCGTGTGCTTTGGCTTATGCCTTGTCTTGCCCGTTGTCCTGCCCCTTGGTTGCTTCGTGGGCGCGATTGCCTCGCGGATTGGTATCTGGCGCAGGATGCACCTCGCCTTCGGCTCTCTGTCCGTTCTCCGGCGCGCCACCAGTGACTGGTGCGCCGCGCTGATTGCCGAACGAGCCGCCTCCTGAAGCTCCGGTAGCCTTCGAAGCGTTGCCCTGGTCGTCCATTTCGTTTGAATCGTTGTTCGCCATTTTCGCGCTCCACGCATTTGGGTCTGCACTGTATGAGCAAGCAGCGCGCCTGGCTACGGCTGGTCCTCTGCCGCTTCGGGCAGTTAGGAGCGCTTCGAGCAGATGGATTGTCGCGATGAACCAACCAATTTACAGGACTGCATCACCACGGCGCCCTTTTCTCGCTTTTGCCAAAACGCACTACGCATGATTCCGCCTCGGCGACAGCGAACACAGGCGCACAAAGCAATTGCCGTTCATGTAGATCGAGAATCTGGATAATAGGCGGACAATCCGCGCTTTCGATAACCCAAACACCCTGACTTGCGCACGAAGCTGCGACATCGAGAATACGTTCAGCATCGAGATAAACCTCGCGCTCCACAGCACCAAAACCTGCCTCCTGAAGGTACCAGGCGAGATAAAGCGCCTTGACGATTTTGGCAAGCAAATCCCCATTACCGTTTCCGGTTTTGAAAGCGGCCAACGCCAGATGCCAGCAGAGCGACTGTTCACGCACGTACGCGGCCGCATGCGGTAATAGCTGCGCTTTTCCCAAGGGCCTTCTGCGTGCCTTATTCCCCGATTGGCGTTTCTTCCGATTCTGCGACATGAAGGTTTATCTTCTTGATGCTATTTTTAGTTTGAGCATCGTAATACATTGCAGCAATAAATCAATCCACGCACGCGTTTTTTAACCTAAGTTAATGCACATGACGACGGGCATATCAAATTGCGTTGAGTCAGTTTTATGTCATCGAAAGGTTTTAAACAGCCTTTTGGCAACGACAGCGGCCGAAATGCCGAAGCGCGGAGCCTATTAAACGCTGAATGCACGCATACTCCCTGTTTCCAATCAGAAAGTCCAACCATCATCTGCAATTGCACCGGCAGCCGAATCGGCAGCCGAGACGGTAACTTCACGATCCGCGCCAAATGTTATTATCGGAAACAGCAAACTACCGCTCAGATAGCAACGAAAGCAGCAGACCTCATGGACACCCAGATCACCAAGCCCGCTGAACCCTCGACGACCGATCTTGGCCGTCGCGTCCGCGCTGCCCGCCAGTCGCAGGATTTGACGCTCGAAACGGCGAGCCGCCTTTGCGGCGTTTCCCGCTCGACTTTATCCAAAGTGGAAAACGGCCTCATGTCCCCCACTTTCGACGTCCTGCAAAAGATCGTCCTCGGGTTGAAGATCGAAATCGGCGAGTTGTTCGGCTCGATGCCCAAAGTGAGCGCAAGCGGACGTCGCGCGCTGACGCGCAAGGGCGAAGGGCAACGTCACGCGTATCGCGGCTATCAGATGGAGTTGCTTGCGACCGACCTCGCGCACAAAGCAATGCTGCCGTTCCGAATCCGCATCTCGGCGCACACGCTGGACGCGTTCGACGACTGGGGCCGTCATGAAGGCGAGGAGTTTTTGTACGTGATCAGCGGCAGCGTGTGCCTTCACTCCGAGTTGTACGCCCCGACACATCTGAACGCCGGCGACAGCCTGTACTTCGACAGCCGCACCGGCCACGCCGCGGTCTCGACAAGTGAAGAGGATGCCGAAGTATTATGGATGGCGACCAGCGCCGACATTCCGCAAGCACCGGCCGTCAACGAATCGCCGAAAAAGCAGCGCGAAATCTGACTTCAGGCGCCGGCCTGCTCGCGCGCCCGCGCGAGCGCGCTGAGGTTACCTTCACCGAATCCATGATGTCCCTGGCGTTGCACGATCTCGAAGAAAATCTCGCCGGCACCGCGACGCACAAAGGTCTGAAAAAACAGCAGCGGCACACCGTCCGTGCCGATCTCGCCATCCACCAGAACGTGCGTGCGCTTTAGCCGCTCGACGTCGAGGCCGTGTCCGGGCAAGCGCGCGTCCAGCTGCTCGTAATAGCGCGGAGGCGGCTCGACGAATTCCACGCCGTTTGCAAGCAACTGCTCGACGCACGCGAAAATATCGTCTGTCGCAAGCGCCAGGTGTTGCACGCCCTCGCCCGGATGATCCGGCAAGTACTCGTGCATCAGGTCGGTCCGGCGCGTGCCCTCTTCGTACAGCGGGATGCGGATCGCACCGCACGGCGACACCATCACGCGCGATTCGGCCGACACATGCCAGTTCGCGTGCAGCTCATGAATCTCGCGGAAGTTGAGCAGGTCGCGGTAAAAGTCGAGCCATTCCTGCATGCGACCCTCGCCGACCGTTTGCGTCAGATGGTCCACGGCGACGAGACCCGTGCCTGCATGGCTGAGGTCGGCGTGCGCAGTGTCGATATGGATCGGACGGAAATCGATGTCGAAGATCGAAATATCGCCAAGGCCGCCGCGTTGCCCGCCTCGTCCACGCCAACGGTCGACAAAGTAGATATGCGAATCGCCAATGCCTTGAATCGCCGGGATCAGCAACTCGCCGGCGCCGATCCTCTCGCCTTCGAAAGCCCACGCGCCGAGTTCGATTGCGCGGTCGAAAGCGCGTTGCGCGTCGGCCACGCGAATGCCGATCGCGCAAATGCCCGCGCCGTACTCTTCGGCATAGCGCGCAGCAAACGAATCGGGCTCCGCGTTGATCAGAAAATTCATTTCGCCCTGCCGGAACAGGGTGACGTCCTTGCTGATGTGGCGTGCGATTGCCTTGAAGCCGAGCTTGGTGAAAGTCTCGCCCAGCGCCTGCGGATCGCGCGAGGCAAACTCCACGAATTCCAGCCCGGCCGTGCCGAGCGGATTGTGCTCAGGCGCCGACACGGCGCGAAGCGCGGCGTCTGGAGTGGGCAAGTCGCTAGGCATGGCAATCTCCTTGTACTGTCTTACGACGCTGTTTCCAGTGTTTCCGATGTCTTTGCAACCCGTCTCGACTCGCAGCGCGGCGCTGCATCACGCGGTCGGCGACGGCTTTTGCAACGTGTTTGTACACCGGCTAGCGTGACGTTCGCAACTTCATTTTGTACTGACTGGTTCACAGAGCCGCAGCCGGTCCGCGCGCGCAGCTCATTGCGCAGCACCGTTCGCTGCGCTTTGCGCATCAAGTTGTCGGCGTTGTGCGGCGCGCACGCTTGCGTGCAGCGTTGCCCGCGGGCCTGCTCGCGCTCGCGGCCATTCGCAACTGAGCAACTTCTCGCACAGCGTCGATAAAAGCCCTTCCGACTGCTGACGGCTGCGTGTCCGAGCGCCGGATCAAGCCAACCGGCTCGCCGGTGCCCGCGAACGGTAACGGCAGACGCACAAGCATGCCGTGCGCCAGTTCGTACTCCACCGCGCTGAGCGGCACAAACCACACGGCGTCGTTCTCGAGCGTCAGCGCACGGCCGGTCGAGACCGACAGCACTTCCACGAACGCCGACAGCGGCGGCACACCCCACGCGCTCAACAGACTTTCCGCCGACTGCCGGATCAGCGTTCCGAACGGCGGCAACACGACTGTGAAATCCTGTAATGCGGCCGAGGGTAAACCGGGCGCTGCATCGAGCGGATGCCCCGCGCGCACGACTGCAATCAGCGGTTCGGTGAACAACTGCTCGAAGCTCAGCCCCACCATTCGTTCGGGATCGGCTAGTCGCCCGATGGCTAATTCGATCGTGCCCGCTTTCAGGCGCTCGAGCAATTCGGGATTTGCGCCGGTTGCAAGGCGCACGATCACGCGCGGCCACAGAGACGCGAAACGCTTGAGCACGGGCGGTATCAGCGCCGCCGCGACGGTCGGCAGAATCCCGACTTCAAGCGTGGCCGCGGCCGCGCCTTCCGCGCGCGCGAGCAGATCGACGCCCTGCCGCAACGCACTGACGCACGCGCTTGCATGGGGCATGAAGAGTTGCCCCTCCCGCGTGGGCACTGCCCCGTGACGGCCACGCTCAAAGAGTTTTACGCCCAGAATGGTTTCGAGTTCCGCGACTGTCTTGGAGACGGCCGGCTGCGTAATAGAAAGGCTGTCAGCGGCCCGCTGGACGCTGCCGAACTGGGCTACGGCCAGAAAGCACTGTAGATGACGGAATTTGACGCGGCTGTCCGCGAGACTGCGTTGCATAACGGAAGGTTATACGAAAAGCGCCAAAACGTCATTTTTCATAACCGTCCAGTTTGGATAAAGTCCGTTGATAAGCCCTATCCCACAAATCCCGAAGGAGACACTGATGGACGATTCCTTTCTCAGCGCGCGCGATTTCGCGTCGCATCCCGAATACATCTATCCCGGCTACGGTTCCTCGGTTAAACGCGGCCCGACACGTCCGCTGATTCCGCTGAAGGAAAAGCTGCGCGATCAGCGCGTGCCCGTCTACGGCACCGAAGACCTCGGCGCGCTCGACAGCGATCTCACGCGCAACGCGGTCCGTAACGGCGAACCGCTTGGCGAACGCATCATCGTGACGGGGCGTGTGCTGGACGAGGGCGGACGCCCGGTGCGCAACACGCTCGTGGAAATCTGGCAGGCGAATGCGGCTGGCCGCTACGTGCATAAAATGGATCAGCACGACGCGCCGCTCGATCCGAACTTCCTGGGCGCAGGCCGCTGCATCACGGACAACGAAGGCCGCTATCGCTTTCTGACGATCAAGCCGGGAGCATATCCATGGGGCAATCATCCGAACGCGTGGCGTCCGAATCACATTCACTTCTCGCTGTTCGGCGAGCATTTCGGTTCGCGCCTCGTAACGCAGATGTATTTTCCCGGTGACCCGCTGCTGGCGTTCGATCCGATTTTCCAGGGCACGCCTGAGCAGGCTCGTGATCGACTGATTGCGAAATTTTCGCTCGATACCACGCAAGAGGCCTACGCGCTCGGCTACGACTTCGACATCGTGCTGCGCGGCCGTAACGAAACTCCGATGGAGCGCTAAGCCATGACCACTCTCAAGCAAACGCCCTCGCAGACGGTCGGACCGTATTTCGCGTACGGCCTGTGCCCGCAGCAGTACGATTTCGACTTCAAGAGCCTGTTCACGCCAGTGGTGGCCGACCGCGAAGCGGCGGGCGAGCACATTACGATCGTGGGACAGGTGTTCGACGGTGACGGCAAAGTGATCGGCGACGCCATGCTGGAAGTGTCACAGGTCGATGCCGACGGCCACTACCCCGAATCGCGCGAGGAAATTCTCAAGACCGGCTTTCGCGGCTTTGCACGCGTCGGCACGGGCACGGACCCGCAAAAGCGCTTTGTCGTCGAGACGGTCAAACCGGGCCGCGTGAGCCCCGACGAGGCGCCCCATTTAAACGTCATCGTGACGATGCGCGGCATGCTGCTTCACACGTTCACGCGCATTTATTTCGAGGACGAAGCGCAAGCCAACGAGCGCGACCCCGTGCTGACGGCAGTTCCGGCCGACCGGCGTGAAACCCTGATCGCGCGCCGCGAGCCGAACACCGCCAATGTGTATCGCTTCGACATCTACATGCAAGGCGACAAGGAAACGGTTTTTTTCGACCTATAACGCGATTCCCCTACACTTTCGTAAAGCTTTCACCTAGACTGAAAGTGATCCGTCTAGCGACTGGATCGCGAAACTCCGAGTAGTTGAGCCCGCCTTGCGCGGGCTTTTTTTTCGCCTGCAGAAAAGCGCGGGCATGAGTCATTAGTCAGTGCAATGAGCAACGAAGCCAGCGGCGAATCATGATCACGTCCGCGATATGATCGCGCGGGCCTGGCGCACCCAGCACGACAATGTCGATCGGCCTGCCATGCACGATCATTCGCACGACGACGCAGTGCCCCGCTTCGTTAATGAACCCTGTTTTCTGCAATACGATCGACCGGTCGCCGCCCCGCACGAGCGCATTCGAGTTGTGATAACTCAAACGCGTGCGCGGTCCGCCGGGAAACACTAATTCATCCCGGTCGGTCGAATAAGCGCGGATCAACGGATAGCGGCTCGCGGCAGCCACGAGGCGAGCAAGATCTCGCGCCGTCGATACGTTTTGCGGTGACAGCCCCGTGCCATTTACGAACCGCGTGTGCTGCATGCCGAGTGCGCGCGCCTTCGCATTCATCGCGGCGACAAAGCTCGGCCGGCCAGCGGCGTAATCGCGGCTCAACGCCGCGGCAGCGCGATTCTCCGACGACATCAGCGCGATATGCAGCATGTCATCGCGCGGCAGCACCGAACCAACGCCAAGCCGTGATCCGGTGAACTTGTCGAAGTCCTGATCCTGAACAGTAACGTTGAGCGGCTCATTCAGTGAGCGCCTTGCATCGAGCGACACGACGGCTGTCATTAGTTTGGATATCGAAGCAATTGGCATGACGCGATCGGCCTGCTTTTCTGCGAGCACCGTGTGCGTTCTTTCATCGACAACGAAGACTGAACGCGACCGTAGCAACGCGCGCGACCTGGGCGTATATCCGCAGCGAGGCAAAAGACGAAGGCCCGCATGCTTCGTGCGAGCCGAAAGCGTTGCATTAGCGATTACGCGTGCGGCCGACGCAGGCCGCCGGTTGCGATGAGCCGCCAGTCTGGCAGGGTGTCTGGAAGCGCGCGGCTCGCGTGCGGTGCGCGATGCCTGACGGCGCGACTTGGGCGTGAGCTTGCTCGCGTGCTGTGAACGCTCGTCGTCGGTGACATGCTTGCGCCTGCGTGTGACGCGCCGCCGCGTCTCGCCAGTCGTGACTTTTTTCACGTTACGCGCATAGCCAAGTGAAGAGTGCCGTGGAGACTCGTGAGTCGCGCCGAATGTCCAGCCGATGCTCAGCCACAAGAGGCCAAATATCGCGATATAGCGGAGCCAGGCAGAAGAACCAAAAGCAAATGTAGGAGTTTGTGGGCGGTATGGCATGCAACTTCAGGTTCTGTGCCGCGTGCGCCGGTTATTCGGAGAACGGAATTGGCGCACAGTCAACAACGACTCGTAGATATCATGGAAGATCGCTTGCGCGATCAAAGGCGCCTGTATGAAGCGGAATTCGTCGCGATAGCAGGAATTGCGTCCGCCTGCCTCAGTGTTCTAAGGCAGCTTCAACATATCGAAGCCGATTCTAGCATTCGCATAATGTTGCTTGCAGCGAATGCGTATGTCTTTACACTGCTTGTACTGCTTGTTAGATGAGAGCCGCGCTCTCATGCTATGTTTGGACAACACGCGCTATTCATATGCAACCGACGGAGACACTGCCATGCCAGCATCGACCGCTATTCTCACCATTCTCGCCGCGCTGTTATTAGGCGCAATGAGTCCGGGACCGAGCTTTGTCATCGTCGCGCGCAATGCGATCGGTCTGTCTCGCGGCGACGGTCTTGCAACGGCGCTCGGCATGGGCATTGGCGGAGTCTTCTTTAGCGGCATTGCACTGCTCGGCTTATATACGTTGCTCGCTACCGTCGAATGGCTTTACATCGGGCTCAAAGTAGCCGGCGGGCTTTATCTGATCTATCTGGCCTCGAAGATCTGGCGCGGCGCCGCCAAACCGCTCGCGTTCGACGCCACGCAAACCGTTACCACGAATCCGCGCAAATCGTTCTGGATCGGCCTTAGTACCCAACTGAGCAATCCGAAGACGGCGGTCTATTACGGCAGTATCTTCGCGGCGCTGTTGCCGCAACATCCGCCGCTATGGTGTTACTTCGCATTACCGCCCGCGATCTTCGCCATCGAAGCAGGCTGGTACACAGTCGTCGCGCTGTGCTTTTCGAGCAGGCGTCCGCGCGAGATCTATCTGCAATGGAAGGCGTGGATCGATCGTGTCGCCGCAAGCGCAGTGGCCGCGCTTGGCTTGCGTCTGATTGTGACCGCGCACAAGGTCGGCATCTAAATTATCCTCGCGTCAGCCGCGTACCGATGGTCGCGGCGACAGGATGAAGACAAGGGCAAGCCGCTAGCGGGGCCGCATTGCGGCGCCTTCGCCGCGCTTAATGGAGCCGCCCAACAGAACAGTTACAAGTTAACTGTTGACGCTGCTGTGCCGGAGCGGTTACTGTGGCACCCGAAGTTCAAGAAGTTCGATTGCTGTTCATCAATGTCTCGCTCTCTCAGCGGTATTCGTTGTCCTCTCCCTCCTTGACGCTTCTAACGCTCCTTCACAGAGCACATTTTCAATTTTATTTCCTCAAGGATTCTTCATGGATACCGGTACCGTTAAGTGGTTCAACGACAGCAAAGGCTTTGGCTTCATCACCCCGGACAAGGGCGGCGACGACCTGTTCGCGCACTTCTCCGAAATCAGCGGCAACGGCTTCAAGACGCTCGCTGAAAATCAGAAGGTGAGCTTCGAAACGAAGCAAGGCCCGAAGGGTCTGCAAGCGGCCAACATCACGCCGCTGTAAGCTAGTTTGAAGGGCTCGGTGTCCGGCAACGGACATCAGGCTGCAGCAACATCCTCGCGGAGCTTTGTCTCCCACAGTTGGCGCGAATCGCTTTGAGTTGCATGTATCAGGCAGCTCGCTCAAGCGCCAATCGCCTCGTTGCTCCTCATTCTCCCCTCGGCTTGAACGCCCTCTTTAGCTTCCCGACTGCGTTCTGATTCGGCTCGCAATGGCTTTGAATCGACTCGTCCGCGCGACTCAATAGAAGTTCGCACGGCAGGCGCACTCGCACATTATTAAAATATAAAATGCAAAACCAACAAATTCACCTTTACAACGGCTATGCCATCAAACCATCGGCGCATCGCTTGCCCGACGGTACATTCTCGTCCAACCTTTTGCTCGAGCGCGCCGACAGCGCACGCGCTGAAGGGCTTTACCAGTTCTATTCGCTCGACTACTTCACCGACGAAGAGCAGGCATTGCAGCACTCCGCGCGTTGGGCGCACGAGTGGGTCGATACACGCGGTTGACGCACATTTAGCGCGGCGACACTGGCCGCGAATGCCTGCGTCTCGCAAACAGAGTTCAGATGAACTCTTTAGCCGTTAGCATGACGACTGCATCTAATATTCGTTTCAGCGCAAGCAACCCTTCCTTCAAGCGGTCGATCAGATCGCTACCCCGCCTGCACCGGCACTCCGACGTCAAAAAACTGGCGGCTCCGGGAACATCGCATTAGCGATATGCGTCCCGGCGCCCAATAGCTTTGCGAAGCTTGCGCGGACTATTGCGTCCCCAATGAATGACGAATGAATGCCTGAAGTCGAGGCATTCATCTCCGTCGGAAAACAAACTCAATTGGCGCGCGGCACGAGTCGCTTCTCTTCCGAACAGCGAGACGTTTGGCGTTCGTTTTATGCGCATTGCATTCAAAGCGCGCACATACCGACCTACGGCGAATAACGCATTCGAAGTTGAAAGACGCTTCTTCAAAAAATACTAAAGATTTCCCTTTTGCTGCCGTTTAAATCGGTGCGCGATTCTGCGCGGGCATATCGAGAGTTCAACAATCATTTTGCGGAAACTACGGTCCGCACGCTAAATATCATAATGAAAATGAAAGAAAAACTACCTTTAGTCATTGCCGCGTTCGGTTCATTTACGCTCGCTGCGTGCGGCGGTGGCGGAGGCGACAGTTCGCCGCCTGCTCAAACCGCTGCGCCGGCCACGAGTGCCAGCGCACCGGCGCCCTCGTCGGCGCCCGTCGTGGCGGGCGAGTCGCTGCCCAGCCTGACGTCCCCGCAGGCCGGCTCGACTGCCGCCACGGGCAATGGCTTCGAGGGCATCTGGACGACTTCCTCGTCCTCGCGGACGACCGCCATGGTGGACCCGGCGAACAACATCTCCTACCTGAGCGGCATCTTCACGGTCGTCACATCGACCTTCTTCGGCATCGCGGCACCCGCGGAGCCGAACTGGACATTGACGAGCGGTTTCGAGAGCACAGGTGGCTTCCGCTATACGGCCTCGTCGGGAAGCGGAACGTACAGCGCGAAGCAAACCTTGAACGGCAGCTATGTCGCCAACGGCCAAACGGTGAACCTGGCATTGAACTACGATCCGGCGAACGCGCTTGCCGTCACGCAATCGAGCGTAACGGGAACGTGGGCGCAAAGTGGGACGACGCTGACCATTGACGCCGCCGGCGGCTTCACCGGCAACCTCTCCGGCTGCGCCGTCACTGGGACGCTGACATTGACGACGCCGGGTTCGAACAAGAACCTCTACACGATGACGGTGAGCGGCACCACGAGTACCTGCTTGCTGGCTTCCGGAACGACTTACTCCGGTAACGCCGCTATCACGTTCCTGCCCGTTACCGGCAGCACGACGCTGTATCAACGTTCGATCGTCTATCTGATCAAGGCAGCCGATAACTCGGTGATTGCCTACGGCCAGGTGACGAAGCAGTAAGCCGTTTATGGGCCGCAGCAGCCCGGCAAGTTGTCCGGCTGCTGATTGGCTCGTTTCAAAAGAACTGAGGTTCGCTTCGCGCGGACTTCAGTTCTCCGCGTCTCTTTCTAGTGCCGTTGCCGAAAGACCGGAGCTCTATCTGAACTACCGTTTCGTCAATCGTGCGTGTGAGCGCACCCCAGCGAATGCCAGATCTCCCAAGCCAAAGCCGAACATTTGACTACGCCGGCAGCGGCACACCGGCAATATGGCGGCTAAGGCGTTGCGCCTGCTTATAAACCGCGTGCATTAGCAGCGTCGTGTTGCGTGACGGAGGGGAGAACTTCGAATAGACAAAGGTTGCAACGAGCTCCAGCTCCTCGATCAACGGACGTATGACGAGGCCGTGATCGTCTGCGGCGAACTCGTCGACAATGGCTAATCCGAGACCGCCCTTCACCAGCGCCAGCGCCTGGTCTGCGCGCGTCACATCTACGACGGATTGCAGTTCTACATTGGCTTGCTGGCATGCGCGCGCGATCATCGTGCCGAACGGAATATCGCGCCTGAAAAGAATCATCGGCTCACCAACGAGATCGGCGAGCGCAATGGGCTCCGCTTCGGCCAGACGATGACGAGGCGGCACGACGCAGACCATCCTGCCACGCATGAACGGCACGACGTCGAGGTGTTCATGTTCGATCGGCATCGATGTCACCGCCACATCCACGGCCTTACTCAGCACCTCGAGCGGCATGTCCGCCATAAGCGTGGTATGCCAGTCCACGCTCAAGCCTGGCAATTGCCGTTTCAATTCGACGATCGCGGGTGCAACGATCGACGTCGCCAACGACGGGCTGCAGGACACCCGCAACAAACTAGCGGGCCCGAGCGACAGCGCCCGCGCGAATTCGTCGACTGAGAGTGCCGCTTGGTAGACCTGCTCGACTTCCCTGAATAGCGCCTGCGCCTCCGCAGTGGGTATCAGCCGGCCTTTCGCCCGCTCGAAAAGCCGCAGGCCGAGGTTCGTCTCCGTGTGAGAGATGAGCTTACTCACAGCAGGCTGCGACACGTAGAGCATTTTTGCTGCGGCGTTGATGGACCCCGTCAGCATGACCGCACGAAATACCTCCATCTGCCTGAGCTTGAACCGCATGCGTTCTCCGTGCCGCGTAGCCGGCCTATTAACAAAAAGTTATAGGGTAGCTGAAACTCGGCATACGACAGGCCTGCGGTAAATCCCTAGTATCTGTTCAACGGGAGCCTGACTCCCCGCATTGCGCGACACGCATAACGCCCGCAGTCTGCAAGCCGCACGCAGCGGAAACGGGCGCCGCGAAGAACGCACCAAAGAGAACAGGATGGAGACACGATGAATCACGCAACCCAGTCCGCAGACGCGACGATCAACGTTGCCACCGCGACGCGGAGAACCCGAGCCCGCTTCCAGATACTTGCGCTGCTCGCGATCGGCACAATGATCAACTATCTGGACCGTAGCGTCGCCGGAATTGCCGCGCCGAGCATGAGTCACGAACTCGGCCTTAATCCGGCGCTAATGGGCGTGATCTTTTCGGCGTTCTCCTGGACATACACGGCATCACAGATTCCCGGCGGCGTGATGCTGGACCGCGTCGGCACACGGTGGACCTATTTCTTCGCGCTCACGCTCTGGTCTCTCTTCACGGGATTGCAGGGTTTGGCGACCGGCTTCATATCGCTGCTGATCATGCGTCTACTGATCGGCGTTGCTGAAGCGCCGTGCTTTCCGACTAACAGCCGGGTAGTCGCTATCTGGTTCCCGCAAAGCGAGCGGGCCCGCGCAACCGGCATTTATACATTCGCGGAATACGTCGGGCTGGCCTTCCTGAGTCCCTTGCTGTTCTGGCTCGAACAGCAATATGGATGGCGTGCGCTCTTCGGCATTGTCGGAACGGTCGGAGTGCTGTTCGGCGGCATCTGGCTGATGCGTTTTCACGAGCCGCATCAATCGAAAAGCGCAAATCGGGCCGAGCTGGACTACATCGCGAACGGAGGCGGCGTCGTAGACGGCAGCCAGAAAGCTACTCATTTCCGCTGGGCCGACATTGGTGCACTCCTGAAACGGCGAAGCATGCTCGGCATTTGTGTGGGCCAGTTCGCTTGCAATTCGACCAACGTGTTCTTTCTCACATGGTTCCCGACTTACCTCGTGACAGAGCGCCATATGCCGTGGTTGAAGGTCGGGCTGATTGCCGTGCTTCCGTTCATCGCCGCATCGGTGGGCACACTTGCAGGCGGCTGGATCTCCGACTCCATGTTGCGGCGGGGTATTTCCCTCAACTGGTCGCGCAAACTGCCCGTTATCGCCGGTCTGCTCGCCGCGTCGAGCATAGTCCTCGCGAACTACGTGGAATCGACGGCAACGGTTATTGCGATTCTTTGCGTCGCCTACTTTGCACAGGGCATGTCCGCACTCGCCTGGATGATCGTTTCCGACATTGCGCCAAAGGGATTGCTTGGTTTGAGCGGCGGCATTTTCAATCTCTTCGCGAATGCGGCGGGCATCGTCACGCCGCTCGTAATCGGACTGATTGTCAACGCAACAGGTTCGTTCGTTTATGCGTTGGGCTTCATCTCAGCCGTCACGCTAGCCGGGGCGCTTTCGTACATCTTCGTGGTTGGCGATATCAAACGCATCGAGTTGTGAACAACATTTTTCAGCAAAGGAAAGAACCCCATATGACTCGCTCTCTCAACGGGAAAGTCGCCATCGTCACAGGCGCCGCGCGCGGCATCGGGCTCGGCATCGCGCAAAAACTGAAAGCGGACGGCGCGCGCGTGGCGGTGTGGGACCTCGATGTGAGCGACTGCGGCGCGCAACGGCTACAGTTTGAGCCTGATCACATTCAACAGGTGGACGTCGCCTCCATCAGTTCAGTCGAACAGGCTTTCGCGGCCACGCTCGGTACGCTTGGGCAGGTGGATATCCTCGTCAATAACGCAGGGATCAATGGGCCGGTAGCGCCGTGTTGGGAGTATCCAGTGGACGCCTGGCAGCGCGTGATAGCAGTGGATTTGAACAGCGTGTTCTATTGCTGCCGGGTCGCGATTCCGCACATGCGCGCGCGCGGCGGCGGCCGCATTGTCAATGTGGCATCGATTGCCGGCAAAGAAGGCGTTCAGTTCATCTCAGGCTACTCGGCGGCGAAAGCAGGTGTCATAGCGTTCACCAAGGCGGCCGCTAAAGAACTGGCAAAGGACAATGTGCTCATCAATTGTGTCGCGCCCGCAATGGTCGAAACCGAGCTTTTGAGCGAGATGTCCAACGCTCATATCGAGGCGAGCAAGGCCAAGATTCCAATGGGCCGTTTCCTGCAGATTGACGAGGTCGGTGCGATGGTAAGCTGGATCGCCAGCCCCGAATGCAGCTTTACGAGCGGCTTTACCTTTGATCTGACAGGTGGGAGGGCCACGTATTGAACGCCATCATTGCAGCACCGAAGCTTGCAGTCGCGCATCTCACCGCACTTGAACTTGGGCCTATGGAATGGGTGGTCGAAGCCGCTCGCGCCGGGTTCGACGCAGTTGGGCTCAGGTTCCATCCGACTTCACCAGGTGCGATTGCCTATGCCTCGCCTGTGGGCAGCCCGGCGCATCTCGATCTGCGGCGTGTACTTGTCGACGAAGGTATGACGGTGCATGACGTCGAGTTCATTCCAATGCTGCCCGATATCGACGTGGCATCGTATGCGCCCATGTTCGATGCGGCGGCCGACCTGGGTGCCCGGTGCGTGACAGTTTCGGGCGACGACCCCAACGCGTCGCGGCTCGCCGCCAACCTGGCGGCTCTTTGCGAACTCGCGGCGCGATATGGCTTGCGTGTCGATCTGGAATTCATGCGCTGGCGCCACGTCGCCACCTTGCAGCAGGCGCGGTCGATCGTGGAGAACGTGGGGAGCGCAAACCTCGCTGTTCTCGTCGACGCATTGCATCTCACGCGCTCGGGCGGCAATCCGGACGACGTCCGCGCATTGCCCGCCGGCATGGTGCGCGCGGTGCAACTGTGCGACGCCTCGCCGAACGATCCGGTAGGAGTCGACGCGACGATTCTCGAAGCGCGCACGGGCCGCTTGCCGCCAGGCGAAGGGGCGCTGCCGCTAAGCGAATTGCTGGACGCGCTGCCTGCCGATACCGCTTTTAGTGTGGAAATGCCGTTGCCGTCGCTGCCTGCGAGAGATCGCCTCAAACTCGCGTATCGAAGCACACGCACCATGCTCGATGCCGCGCGCCTTCGGCGCGAATCTCGCGGAGCGTCTCGTCAATGACTATCTTCGACGAAAAAAAGATCGACTGTCACAACCATATTTTCGATCCCGCTCGCTTTCCCTATCGCGCCGACACCGCGTACAGGCCGTCGATGCAGGAAATCGGCACCGCTGCACAGTTTGCCCATGTGATGGACGCATGCGGTGTGCAACACGCGTTGCTCGTCGGACCGACCAGTGGCTATGGCACCGACAATCGCTGCATGCTGGATGCGCTGGCGCGTTATGGCACCCGTTTCAAAGGCATCGCCGTGGTGGACCACAATGCGAGCCGCGAAGACATGATCGAGATGAAACGCGCGGGCGTGGTTGGCGCGGCCTTTAATCCGGCGATGCTGGGCGTCGATGCCATGCGTGATGCCCACGCGCTCTTCAATATCCTGGCCGACCTCGATATGTTCGCGCAGATTCAGGTAACGGGCGATCAGTTGGTCGCACTGGAGCCGCTAATCGAATGTACGGAGACGCGAATACTGATCGACCACTGCGGTCGGCCGGACATTGCGGCCGGCATGAAGCAGCGGGGCTTCCAGACGCTTCTCCGACTGGCCGATACGGATCGCATCGTCGTCAAAATCTCCGGGTTGCAAAAATTTTCGCAGCTCGAATACCCATATGAAGACGCGCAGACCTTCGCGACGCAGCTTCTCAGCACGTTTGGGCCGGATCGTTGTGTGTGGGGTTCCGACTGGCCGTTTCTGCGCTCGCCGGTGCGGATTGATTACGCTCCGCTGCTCACGCTCGTCGAGCGCCTGATTCCAGATGCCGACGAACGCCGACGAGTGTTGTGGGACACGCCTCGCCGGCACTTTGGCTTTGAAGCTTGCGCTACGCGTTAGTCATGCATGCGTGCTCAACCGTGCTTATGTGCCGGATCGTTGCAAGTGCACGCGTAATTCGAATCGTTCCACGCATTCCCAAGAATGATGCTGCAGAAGTTCTTTCGACGGAATCCCACGTCCTTCAGCGCAAGCACGTCGTCGTTGACAGTGCCAAAGGTCGAGTCCGGACGGTGCTTCATTCCATCGTTAAAGGCGTTGATGATCTGCTCCTTGAAGTTCTCTCCGCGAGGGTGAGCAGCAACCACCACCTTGCGCTGTTCCTCGGTGAATTCGTCAAATGCAAAGCCGAGCACGTCCATTTCGACGCCTGCCGTCACCAGTTGAACCACCGGCTTCTTGAATGGCGGGATACCCGGCGTGGTATGCAACGCAATCGCGTCCCACACGAGGTCGACATCTCCTTCGGGAATACCGTGCTGCTCGAGGAAGCTACGCGCTGCATTCGCGCTGTCCACCTCGAAGCGGTTCTGTGACGTCCTGAATTGTTCGGTAAGCCCCATATCGTGGAACATGGCGCCGATGTACAGAAGCTCGGGGTCATACTTCAATTGCTTGCGCTCGCCGGTGAGAGCGCCGAAAAGAAACACGCGAGTCGAGTGATGGAAAAGCAGGTCCGACTCCGTGTCGCGAACGAGTTCGGTGGCCGCACGCGCCAATTTGCTATCGGGGATCTTGATTCCTGCGATCGTCGTCATGTTCGTTACTCCAATATCTGCCTGATCGAACCGCGCGTCTTATGAGCGGCTCAGCAAGCTATGTTGAGAATCGGGACATGCCTGCCCCGGAGTTCGGATTGCTAGTCTTTCACTGCGTTGGTCCAGCCGGTATGTCTGTCGCCGAGTACTTCGTCAAAGGAAAACCACAAGCCAAGTATCGGACTGCGACGACCGACTTTCAATTCGATTGATGCCCGGAACACGGCCAACAGAACAGTGTTTTCTGCCAAGGCCGGTGTGTGCGGGCGTGGCAGTCCTACAAGCAGGGCCCAGCATGTGGTCTCGCTGCACGAGGCTGCTTTTCAATTCATGGTGAGTTGCATGCCATGCATTTCGGTGTTGACGATTGATCGCTTGTGACCAGTTTGACCATGTGGCCCGCTGAACCAATTTGCGCGCCTGCGGCCTCTCGTACGCAGGGGCCATCCGCCTCATCCGAGGCGGATGCGCGACGACAGGAGACGAACAGCCACTACGAATCGAACCCCAGGAACCGCGCGAAATTCTCAACGGGTTCGCGTCCGGTTTCCAGACGGCTGACCGGGGAGTCGCAGTCAGACAATCCCATACTCATTCCGCACACCACTTCATAGTTCGCAGGAAGCACCAGGTGTTCCGCAATCACGTTCTGGAATCTCGCAAACGAAACCTGCGGACACGTGTCGAGACCTACCGCTTGTGCTGCCACCATGACGGTCTGTATAAAGATGCCGTAATCGAGCCAGCTGAACTTTGTGAGTGCTGAATCGATTGAAAAGATCAGGCCCACAGGCGCGCCAAAGAAATCGAAGTTTCTCGCAGTCACACGGGCACGCTGTTGCACATCGTGCTTGGGCACACCGAGTACACCGTAATAAGCCGCGCCAAACGCTTCCTGCCTTCTTCTCATCGCTTCCGGCAAAACCTCCGGCATGTGCGTGAGCGGAGGATGGCGATTCTCTTCGTGCGCCTGCTTCAGAACATCGCTCAAAGCAGACTTTGCCGGTCCCGCGAGAACATCGACCCGCCAGGGCTGGGTGTTCGAATTGCTGGGCGCGCAGCTTGCCACTTCGAGAATCTGGTCAATGACGTGTCGCGCAATTGGATCGGGTCTAAAAGCCCTGACGGCCCGGCGTGATCGAATCACCGAGTCAACCACACACGCGTCAGGGTTGGTGTTACGGTCGGTTCTCATAGGTCAATGCCAATTGATAGAGTGCCGCCCACACCACTTGCAGATAACGAAGCGCGTGGCGGCTGCATAGATGGATGCGAATCCGCATCGTAAAAGGCATCGCAACTGAACGCATCGCGATACCGTGAAAGAGTTGAAGTACTGCGCCGGATCAGAACGTGTGTCGCATACCCACGATTGCTCCGAGCTGTCCGACGCCCGGCGCAGGCGTCGTCCCGCCACCGCCCGCGCTGACCGAATAGCGCGCGTGCGCGCTGTTCCATAGATAAGCCACGTTGCCGTATACCGCTGTTCTCTTCGACAGGAAGTAAGTCGCCCGCATGCTCGCCATGGTTGCGCGTGCATTGTGCTGCTCGACGAGCACGCGATACGCCTCTCCATCGAGCGCAAATGCGGGGGCCACATAGTACTGCGCCCCAATAAAGAAAAGATCTGAGTGCACGTCGCCGCCGGGCGCATCGCTTTCTACGCGACGACCTAACCATCCGGCGCCGAGCTTTACGCCCGCAACATTCACATAGCCATTTGCCTGAAGACGCGCGTCCTTATCGCCACTAGAAGACGTCTTGAATGGCACTACGCCGTCAAAGAAGCTCGCGGCCGCATTGGTGCCGCCACGCTGCTCGTCGTAGGCGGTGGCGACGCCAAAGTAGGTGCCGTCGTACTTGAGCATCGCGCTCCATTGGCGGCACTGGTTGACATCGCCGGGCACCTGACCTGCGCAAGTGCCTTGCCCGGGCGAATTGCCCGTGCCCGTACTGTCGCGTCCAAACGACCATGACGCGCCGATCGTCACGCCGCGGAACTTGCCTTTATAGACGATCGTGTTGTCACTTCTCGCGTTCGGTATATACGCGTCAAGTGCGCCGATGCCATAGATGTCGGGACCGAGAATGTCCGCATCGGAAATCGCCCAGTACGTCATCGTGTACTGGCGGCCGAAACTCAGCGCACCCCATGGCCCTTCCAGTCCCACCCACGCCTGTCGTCCGAACAGACGGCCGCCCTGCCCCGAGTCGCCGCCACGCATGTTAAAGCCGCTTTCAAGAACGAACGACGCCTTCAGTCCACTGCCGAGGTCTTCAGAACCACGCATCCCCCAACGCGACGGCAATTCCCCGGTGATGCCCGGCATGCGCACGACATAACCTCCTGCCGCATTCGCGTGGGACACGTACTCGACGCCCGTATCCAACACGCCGTAGAGCGTCACGCTGCTTTGTGCAAATGCCGAAGCGCTGAACAGTCCCGCCGCCAATATCACCGACCTGCCATATTTCATGAAGTCTCCTGGACCGCTTCTCGTTTGTTTGAATGACGAAGCTGCTCGTCACGAATGCATGGCGGCGAGATTAAGGTCGGTCAATGAACACGACAACAGGGAAACCCCTAAAGCGAGAGGCCGTCCGCAATGAAGACAAAAATGCGTCGGGCAAATCCTTCTCCGATTCAATCAGCCAAGCCACGTTTTCTCTCAATGGTCCTAAACACTCACAAAGTCTCAATTGAAAAAACGAACATTCTCCAATGACGCCTCAGATGCAGTTCTGCGCTGAAATGTCTTCAATCCAATATTGAACAATGCGAATCGATGCATTCCGTGCCTCACGCACAACGTTCAAGACACCCGGCCTCATATGCATCGCGTGCACTCCGGCGTTGCAGAAAGTTCGCTTCATTAGCCGTCTCCCATATGGCATCGTGAATACGGCATGCACTTCAAGGAGAAACTGGAATGTCGCAAACTGCAACCATCAGCAATAAGGATCAACTCGTCGCACGCTGTCTGCCCTTTCTTGAGGAAGTGAGAGACATGACGACGAATACGGACGTCGAGCAATGGCTGAACTCGAAGTACGGAGTCGATAGCGATTTGTATAAGGACCTTGCGCGGCTCATCAGGATCGGCGTGCAAGAAGGTTGGGCGGCCGACGTCGAAATCGCGGGCCCCCGATATCGGCGCGCTCGACTTGTAGAGCCGTGCGCGGAGACCTTCTTCTTCAGCGTCACCGCGGTGCTGATGGACAGCACCGGAAACACGCAAAACAATCCGGAGAACAGCTTCCGCGGCGACTATCATGCTCACCCGTATGGCGAGTTCAATATGGTCGTGCCAGTGGACGAAGGTGCCGCGCTCGCCGGGCCCAACGGCTGGTGCTATGGCGGTTGGACGGCGCCCGCGCCGGGCAGTCATCACTATCCCGAGGCGAAAGGCGGCGCCGTGATTGCGCTCTTTTTCCTGCCGGCAGGCCGCATCTCGTACAACTACGACGCGCCCGCGAAATAAAAGTAAAGCGAGCCTCACTCGAGGCTCGCCTGTTTGGTCCTGCTCACTGTCGGCCGTCAATGCACAAGCGATTCACGCTCCGATGATTCCACTGCGGTCGTACTCGAACTCGTCGCCTGCTTGATCAGTAACGCGACGCACGACACTGCGCCCGCTAAGGCGACCACCGTAAAGATGCTTTCCAGACCGACTTGCTTTCGGGACAACTCCGCGACGAGAAACGAACCGGCAATTCCGCCGAAGCGCCCGACACCGAGCATCCACGCAACGCCTGTCCCGCGCCCCGCTGTTGGATAGAAGGCCGCGGCGAGCGCTGGCATCGACGCCTGCGCCGTATTCACTAACGCGCCCGCGACGAACACCGCGCACATCAGCAGCCCGAGATTGCCGACCGCCTGCCCGATTGCGTACACACTGACCGCGCCGAGCGCATAGGCAGCGGCTACGACGCGATTGGCATTGAAGCGGTCCATCAGCATCCCGCATAGCACTGTGCCTACGCCGCCAAGCGGAAACAGCGCGGAAACCAGCGCCGCTCGCTGCGGGCTCAGCCCTGCCTCCTTGAGCAGAACCGGCATCCAGTTGACAAGGCCATAGAAGATCACGAGGCCCATGAAATAGCACAGCCATAACATCAACGAACCCACAAGGAACGATCGCGAAAGCGCTATGCGAATGCCACCGCTGCCTGCCGCGTGTTCCACGGTTTCGCGCATGATGAAAGACTCCGCGGCATTCGCACTCGCGCTGATCTGAACCAGTACTTTGCGAATCTTGATGGCCGGTTGCCGTTTCGCGACCAAATAGCGAATCGACTCTGGCAACTTGAGCATAAGAAGCACCCACAACAGCAAGGGCACCGCGCCGCCGAACAGCAGTACGCTGCGCCAGCCGAAATGCGGAATCATCCATGCCGCCAGAAACCCGCCGAGTGCAGCGCCCAATGGAAATCCGCAGAACATCAGATTGACGATTGTCGCCCGACGCTTGTCCGGACAGAACTCACTCATCAGCGTGACGGCATTCGGCATCGCCGCGCCGAGTCCAACGCCCGTAATGAAGCGCAGTGTTGTCAGCTGCGTCAGGTCGAATGCGAAGGCGGAGCCGAAGCACGATACGCCGAATAGCAGCACCGCCGAGGTCAACACGACACGCCGCCCCAACCTGTCTGAGAGCGGACCCGAAAGCAACGCGCCGCACGCGAGACCGAACAGTGCCGCACTGAGCACCGGGGCGAGCGCTGCTTTGCCGATGTGCCATTCCTGCAGTAGCGAAGGTGCGATAAAGCCGATCGCGGCCGTATCGAATCCGTCCATCAGCACGATCAGGAAGCACATTGCAAATATGAGCCGCTGAAATGGCGAAAAGGGATGCTCGTTGATGAGCACTTGTACATCGACTGGTCTTGTCTCTTCCATTGCGTCCTCGCGGAGATTGAACTGCCGGCGCGGCCCGCTCGTTGTGACGCTTGCCGGTTTGATTGAAAAGCCATCCGCTCTCGCGGTTCGCCAGAGTGCCGATACCTGATGAGATGGCAGGTATCGACGGGGACCAAGCTTAGGATCGCCAAAACACCTCTACAACCCGGCAAATCGCGCAAAGGCGGCAATGAGCACGAACGCGCACCGCCGATTCGTTCGCGCGATGCGCGCGCGTTGCGCAAAAAAAGGCCGCGTTTTGCAGGGTTTCGGCGACGTTGACGCAGCACTGCTCGCCGGCTCGCGAGCAGTGAATTGTTTGCATAGGTATCTTGAACGAACGGGTTCAGCCGGTACGAACCTGTCTCGCGACATCGGCAAGCTGTTGTCTCAGCCATTGCAGCGCTGGATCGGCGTCATTGCGCTCATGCCAAACAGCGCGCACCGTCACGTTGGGGCATTCATAGGGCGTTGCGCACATCTTCAGTTCGCCATAACGTTCGAGTTCCCGAGCGAGCGACGACGGAACCAGTGCGAGCATCTCGCTATGGCGAAGCAGTGCGGGAATCGCAAGCGAGTGCGCGACGGACATGCGCATGCGCGGCATGTCGGGCGTGTCGGCGAACGCGCGGTTGAGCGCATCGCGATCGAACATCTCAGACTGCCGCGCCAGGCCACGTTCGACAATAAAGCCGCTTACGGCACCCTCTTCCGAGCCGCCTTGCGAGATCGCCACGAGTGGATACGCGAGAAGATCTTGCTGCGTAACCGCCCGCTCGGCAATCGGATGGTCGCGGTTCACCAGCAGTACGTCTGTCTGCTCCCACAACGCCATCGAGCGAAAGCGCGGTGGTACGTCGGCAAAGATGCCGATCGCAATATCGATTCGGCCTACGTCGATCTGTCCTGCCAGATCGAGCCGCGTAGACGGCCGCACGACCAGATCCGCGAGGGGCGCTTCCGCGCACAGGCGCTGACTCAGCCGCCCCAATACGAGGGACGTGATGTAGTCGTTGGCGGCCACAACAAACTTGCGTTGCGCGACCTGCGGATCGAAGTCGTCCACACCCAACGCAGCCACGATCTGCTGTAACGCGCCGCGCACCTGGCCTGCCATGCGTAACGCACGCACGGTCGGCTCCATTCCTCTCGCGGTGCGCACGAACAGATCGTCGCCGACTACCTCACGCATGCGCGCGAGCGCATGACTGATGGCTGACTGGCTCAGGTTCAGACGCTTGCCCGCCAGCGCGAGGTTGCGGTCCTCGAATACCGCGTCGAACACGCGCAGCAAATTGAGGTCGATGCGGTTAGCGGACATGGCTCTCACCCGCTCTCATGATGCCGCTCCATGCGCGACGCCGACGTCGCGGTTCGCGAATGCCTTGAGGTCGAACCCAGGACCGTTCACGTCTTCTACGCTTAGCCGCGTACCGGTTGAGAGCAGTTTGCGTGCGAGCATATGGTCTTGCGGCCGGTTGATGCTGTCCACAGCAACGAGCCTGTCGTCGCGAAAGTAAAACAGCGAAAACTTGCCTTCGTCGACAGAGCCGCGCACCGCGAAATCGGTGAACCCCGTATTGACGCCGGCCATTTGCAGCTTCAGATCGTATTGATCCGACCAGAACCAGGGCACCGCGCGATAGGGCTCGGATCGCCCGAGGACCGAAGCGGCCGCTGTCCTCGCCATATCGTTTGCGTTCTGCACCGACTCGATGCGGCAGGCGGCGCTGCCCGTCGGCGCCCAGTACGGGACAAAAGCCGCACAATCGCCGGCGGCGACGATCGACGGGTCGCTGGTGCGCGCACACGCATCCACGACGATGCCGCCCGCCACATCCAATCCACAGCCCGCAGCGAGTTCCGTATTCGGCAGCACGCCGATGCCGACCACGACGAGATCGCACGACAACCGCGCACCGTCGTCCAGTTCGACGGCGACGCCATCCGCAACATCGTGGACAGCGACTACTTTCCGTCCCAGCGCAAGCGACACACCGTGCCTCGTGTGAGCGCGCTGCATGATGACGGAGATAGATGGCGAAGCAACGCGGGCAAGCACGCGCGCCTCGGTCTCCACGACCGAGACGTCGAGGCCCTTCTGACGCAGCGATGCCGCCGCTTCGAGGCCGATGTATCCGCCGCCCACCACGACCGCACGCCGCGCGGTTTGCGTGCGCTCAACGAGGCGTCTGGCATCGCGCAGATCGCGCAAATAGTGAACCGCATCGTGCGACGCGCCTTTGCAATCGAGCTTGCGCACACGCGCCCCTGTGGTCAGCGCGAGATGGTCGTAGGCGAGCCGCGCACCGTCGTGCAACTCGATTTGTTTGCGTTCGCGGTCGATGCGCAGCGCGCGCGTCGAAGGCATCCATTGAATTCGCATTTCGCCGTAAAACGCCGGCGAGCGCAGCGGCAGGCGTTCTTCCGCGAAGCTGCCCGTCAGAAAACCTTTGGATAACGGCGGACGCTGATAGGGCGCGTGAGGTTCGTCGCCGATCAGCACGATATCGCCGTCGTGACCCGACTCTCTCGCGGATGCCGCGAGTTGCAGCCCCGCGTACGACGCGCCGACAATCACAAGCCTGGGTTTCATGATCTCATCCCTGCTTTTCGGGTATCCGCACGACAAGTCCGCTCATCGTCGATGCGACGACGAGCTGGCAACTGAGCCGGCTTTCCGGACGACGTTCGGCCGCTACGCCTTCGAGCAGTTCCTCCTCTGCATCGTCGGGCGCCGAAAGCTCGGCCGTCGAAGAAGGGTCGATATAGACGTGGCATGTCGCGCACGACAGGCACCCGCCACACTCGGCCTCGATGCCGCGCACGTTGTTGTGGATCGCGGCCTCCATCACGCTGGTACCGGCGGGCACTTCTATTTCAGTGCGTTTACCGTCGCGCAGAATATAAGTGACGATAGGCATCACATGTCTCCTTGATGATTGAGCGCACTCAGAAGGTTTCGAAGTACTCGCGGTGTTCCCATTCGGTTACTTCGAGATTGAAGCGGTTGATCTCCGCTTCCTTGAGCTTGCAGAAGTAGTCGATGAAGGCGCCGCCGAAGCCTTCGCGCAGGCATTCGTCCGCACGCAGTGCGTCGAGCGCGTCGCCGAGTGAACGGGGCAGCGATTGCGCTTCAGTCTCATACGGTGTATCCGCTGAAGGCGGCAACTCCAGCTTGCGCTGCAACCCGTCGAGCCCCGATAGCACCTGCGAGCCGAAATACAGATACGGGTTCGCCGTAGGTTCGCCGACGCGGTTCTCCACGCGTGTCGCCGGACCGCCCAGCACGCGCAGCATGACGCCGCGGTTGTCACATCCCCAATTCGCGCGATCGGGCGCATTCGAATAGGGCCGATACCGCCTGTAGCCGTTGATTGTCGGCGTCGATAGAGCGGTCGCCCCTTGCGCATGGGCGAGCAGCCCCGCAAGGTACCCTTGCCCCACAGACGAGAGCGGAGCAGTCGCATCGGACGGCATGAACGCGTTGCTGCCATTGTCGATATGCACGAGCGACTGGTGCAGATGCCATCCGCTCGACACCACGTTCGGAATACGCGGCCTGCACATGAAAGTCGCGTGATAGCCGTTGCGCTGGCATATCTGTTTGACGGCGCTGCGAAAGAGGATCATGTCGTCGGCGCTTTTGATCCCCTTCGTCGGCGCGAAGGTGAACTCGAACTGACTCGGTCCGTACTCGACTTCGAGTGACCGCACGGGAAGCTCAAGCCCGTCGATCCCATTGCGCAGCATTTCCATGACGTGATCTACGGCGTCGTATCGCAACTCCGTCAGGTACTGATAGCCGTGCGACAGCAGTTCGACATCGGGCGGCAAGCCGGGCTGGCCGGAATGCTCGGGTTTCATATTTGGGTTCGTGAGCTTGAACACATGAAACTCGACCTCGAGGCCGCTGACCAGTTCGAAGCCCCGGTTCGCGAGCCGCTCCAGCGCGCGACGGAATAGATGCCGCGTGCCGAAGGGCACGGGCCTGCCGTTAGGGAAGTAGAGATCGCAGAGCACCCAGCCTGTATGCGGTGCCCAAGGCAAAATTCGAAACGTTTGCGGATCGGCGATCATCAGCGTGTCGCACGCTCCCTGCATCTCGGGCATGCCGAATCCACCGCCCGCGGTGAACACCGGAAACACGGTGCGATGCGACGTATCCTTCGCAAGCAGTGTGCTCGTCAGCGTCACGCCGGATTCGAAGGCCTTGATTGCATCGGCGACGACCAGCGTCTTGCCGCGCAGCAGTCCATGCTGGTCGGGAAACGAGAATCGCACGACCTGTACCGCACTTTCCTTCAGGCGCTCCAGAAGCTGCGCGAAGGCCGCGTTCTGCGCGTCGGTCCAAAGACCATGGGTTTTAACGAAAGACATGTCTCTTTCGCGCAGCCTGAAAGCCGCGCGCTCCGTTCCGGTTGGGATAGCGGCTCAGGCCTTGGGCGCGGGCCAGGGCGCGGCAGCGCGGCGGCTCGCATCCGCTTCCTTCCAGTACTCGTCCCAACGCTCAGCGGGAGCAATGCCGTCGATCGACGCGGGCCCGGTCAGGTGTGCCGCCGCCTCTTCATCGATCACCATCAACGTCTTCTCGCCGGCTTGCGTCTTTTCTATTGCGTCGACGAGCAGCCGCCGGTACGCCATGATTCCTTTGTCAGTCGTGCCCAGATGCTCTCGCGTGCGATCCTGAATGGGCCCTTGCGACTCCACCGCCCACTGATCGTGCACGTTGATGTCGAAGCCCATACCCGTGTACGTTTCCGTCAATTGCTCGTGCACGTTGAAGCCGTATTGGTTGCGCTTGTTCCTGCGCGATATGTAGTCGGGCAATTCGTACAGTTCGAGCCGCTGTTCACGCATCTGCTGCTTGTTCGTTGGCGCGCCGAAGCTCGTGAAGATCGCGTACCAGTAGCAGTTCTCGTCGTCGACGGGAACGTGCCACTGTGTAATGGTCATCTCAGCGCTCATCGGAATTACGAAGGCCTGAGGGAACACGACGTTCGTTACACGCACATGCGTGTGCTCGTCGTCGATCGGACGCTTTGCGATTAGCCGAAGACCGTAGTCGGCCGGGCTGACGAGAATTTCAGGTGATTCATATTCGCGCAGCACCTTGGTAATGGGCATATTCGAGTCCGCCGACGCGCCGCGAAATTGCTTGCCATAGCTTGCGCTCACATCTTCGTCTTCAAAGAAGCGATGAAGAAACGATGCGTGCGCGGGGTCGATGCCCACCTCGAGTGCCTGCAACCAGTTGCATTCGAATAGTCCCTTGAACGCGAATGTGTACTCGTTCGGCGCCGCGAAACAGTCGAAGTGGGGGAACGCCGGCGGCTCACCTTTGCCGATGTAGGCGAACAGAATGCCGCTGCGTTCGATAACCGGATACGCGCTCTGACGAACCCGCTTGCACAGCGAACTGCCAACCGGTTCTCCCGGCGTGGACAGACACTGGCCGTCGACGTCGAAAAGCCAGCCGTGAAAAGCACAGCGCAAGCCCCCTGCTTCGAGTCGGCCGGCGGCGAGATCCGCGCCGCGGTGCGGGCAATCGCGGTCGAGCATTCCGTAACGGCCCTGTTCGTCCCTGAATACGACGAAATCCTGACCCATCAGCCGCACCGCGCGTACCGGCCGCACGTTGGGAAGCTCCTCCACCAGCGCGACCGGCTGCCAGTAATTGCGTAACAGTTCGCCTGCCGGCGTGCCTTTGCCGACGCGCGTGATCGCGTCGTTTTGCGCGGAACTCATCATGACACTGTCTCCTTGGATGAATACAAACGATCTTGCGTTGCATGCAGCATCTCGTTTGATTTATGCAAAGAGTAGGCTGTTGAATTCATACATGCAAGCCTTGCATACATCGTTGGTCGCCCGCACCGCGTTTTCACCGCGTGCCCGGATGCCGTTGTCGCGGTTAATTCGTTGATTTTGTGGCGATTTTCGATGCGTATAGTTGTTTTCCCTACTGCGAGCCTTTCCAGCCCAAGTCGAGGTTTTTGCGCTGTCTGCATACAGCGAAGAACAACCCGTCTCAGTCGCCTCCGCCGCTGATCCCACGCTCAGCTACAATGCAAAAGTAAGCCGGGCACTGCGCAAGACGGCACGACGCCTTCGGGGGCGAAAGGAGAAACAGAAATGGAGACGCAACAGGAGCGGGTGCTGGTGCATCTGCGCGACCTCATACTCAAGGGTGAATTCGCCCCTGGCGAGCGCCTGGGCGAGGTGGCCCTTGCCGAACGGCTGCAGGCGTCGCGCACGCCCGTCCGGCTCGCGCTCACCACGCTGGAACAGGAAGGACTCGTCGAGCCGTCGCCCGCAGGCGGTTACGTGATGCGGCGTATCACCGCAGCGGAAATCGCCGACGCGATCGCCGTGCGTGGACATCTGGAAGGCATGGCCGCCCGCCTCGTCGCGGAGCATGGCGTACCCCGCCAACTGTCGAATGCGTTCGCCGAATGCCTGCGCGCGGGCGACAGGTTGCTGGCCAAGTCGGAACTCGACCTCGACGACTATGCCGGCTATACCGACATGAATAACCGGTTTCACAAACTGGTGGTCGATGGCTCCGGCAATGCAGCGCTTATTCGCGCCATCGACATGAACAACCGGCTGCCGTTCGCCGCCGCAAGCGCGATGCTGCCGATGCAATCGGCCATCGAGGAAGGCCGCCAATGGCTTTTCATGGCCCATGAGCAGCATCACAGCCTGGTTCAGGCAATGGAGCGCGGTGAGGGTACGCGGGCGCTTGCGCTGGCCACGGAGCACGTGCAGATCGCGCAGAGGAATCTCGCGTACGCGCTGGAGCGGCCCGAAGTCTGCATGAAGCTCGCGCCCGCGCTGCAACTCGTGGCGGAAGCGGGACTTTAAGTGCGCGGTCCCAACGCGTGACGGATGCAGGCGATGCAGCGAGCGCGCCCCGCTGGGGAAACGGTCGCCTGCACTAGTGCGCGTGTATTGCGCCGCTTAAGCCAAGAATGAAAGTACGACGCTCAAGCGTCGACGGCGCGCTCATTGGCAAGCCATGCGCGCCATCCGCCAAACTCGGAGATGTCGGTGCCCGCCTGAACGCCATACGGTTCGCACAGGAAACCGGTCACCCACGAGCCATCTGCCAGTTCGATCTTGCCGAGAGCCAGCGGCGACGGAACAGTCGCGATGAATGAACCAAACTCCGAGGCAGGCATCTTCCAGACTTCGACCTCGACTTTCACGCCGCCATCGGCGACTCTCCATAGCCCAGGACGCCGCGTGCCATCCGGCGACGCTGGTAACGCCGCGAGCCGATAGCGCGGCGCCGTCTGCGTAGACTGCTGCAAAAGCGCACCGCGAGAAAGCATGTCCTTATTCAGCGGTAAGCCTTGCATGTGCGCGCCGCATACCGCGACGAGCATTCGATCGTTCGTCGCCTTGCGTTCCTCCGACAGCGCTATGGTGTTTCCACCAACGCATTCGACGCCGCTCGTCCGTTGCAACAGGTCCGCAACGCCCAACAGGTATTGATCGGTAAACGCGCGTCCGAAAACGGTCACGCCCCACGGAAGCCCATTCTTCATGAATGCCGTCGGGGTGGCCACAGCCGCGTAGTCCAACAGGTTCATGAAGTTCGTGTAGTAACCGAGCAGTGAGTTCGGCCCGATCGGATCCTGCTCCAGTTCGGCAAGCGTCACAGGGCGCGGATAGGTCGGCGTGAGGACGCAGTCGAGTGTGTCGATCAATGCATCGCAACGAGCCTTCAATGCCTGAAGCCGATATTGCGCCTGGAACAATTCGACAGCGGTTGCGCCCGGCGCCTTGGCGAGCACGTCACGAATGACGGGAAGCACCGCGCTCGGCGTCGTCGACATCAATTCGCCTGCCACGCTGTAACGCTCCGCGACCCACGGCCCCTGATAAAGGAGATTTGCAGCTTCAACGAACGGCGCAAAGTCGATCTCGACAGCCTCGCCTCCTGCTGCCTCAAGCATCGCGCGAGCCTTGGCGAATAGCGCCGGACTCTCTGTACATCCCGCAAATTCCAGTTGCGATGGAACGCCAAATCGGAAAGCGGCCGGCGCGCCGAAAGCTCGCGCGGAATTCCACTGCGGGTTTTTGCGACTGTATGCGTCGCGAGGATCGGTGAGCGCTGTCAGCGAGAGCAGTTCGCTCGCTTCTTCTGCTGTTGCAGTAAAGAACGTGACGCAATCGAGAGTGCGGCAAGCGGGCACTACACCCGCGGTGGACAGAACACCTTTGGTCGGTTTGAGTCCGACGAGATTGTTTAGTCCCGCAGGCACCCGGCCGGACCCGGCCGTGTCGGTACCCAGCGCGAAACTGGCCACACCGAGCGCAACAGCCAACGACGAACCAGCGCTCGAACCGCCGGATGGATAGTCGGGATGCACACTGTTGCGGCACTTTCCATAAGGCGAGCGAGTGCCGTTGAGACCCGTAGCGAACTGATCGAGATTGGTCTTCCCGAGCGGGATGGCGCCGAGTGCAATCAGTTGCGCGACCAGCGTAGCCGACTCATTAGGCGTGTACGCAAAAGCGGGACACGCAGCGGTGGTCTGAATACCGGCGAGGTCGATGTTGTCCTTGATGGCAAATGGAATGCCGTAAAGCGGCAGGCTTTCGATGTTCTGCCGATCGAGCCAATCGAGGTATGGCGCGACTTCTTCTTCGGTCAGAAGATGGATGAACAGGTTGAACTCTGCATTGAGCTCCGCGGCTTTTCGAAGAAGCTCATTGACGAGCGTACGAGGCGCAAGCGTTCCGGCACGGTAAGCATTCCGCAATGCCGGAATGCGCAGGTCAAATGACGACATGTGTGTGTCCTCGTATTCAGTGACGTTCAATGACTGCAATCCGCTGCCCGGCGCGCACAGGCGAGCCCGGACCCACGTAAATCTCGCCGACGGTTCCAGCGCAGGGTGCACACACCGATATTTCCATTTTCATCGACTCGATAATAAGCAGTATGTCGTCTGCGGCAACCACGTCGCCGGGCTTTACCTTCACCTGCCAGAGGCTCCCGGCGATCTCGCTGTCAACTGACACCTCGCCGTCTTCCAGAGGCGCCAGTTGAGCGTCTTCGGCCACGGGCGCCTCGATGGCCTCTTCCGATGTACCCGCTTCTCGCCAGCGTTCACGCTCGGCTTCGAATGCTGCCTGTTGCCGGGACCGGAACTCTTCGATGCTGGCCGATTCGCTCGCAAGGAACGCCTGATAGTCCGGCAGAGAAAGCTCCGACTCCTCGATCCGCAACGGGTAGCGCCCGAGCGGAAAGTCAGCGCGAATGCGCAGCAGTTCTTCGGACGACACTTCGTAGAAGCGAATCTGGTCAAAGAAGCGCAGCAGGTAGGGCTGCCCGGCGAAGTCCGCAACCTTCCGATAGCGATTCCACATCTGCAGCGTGCGGCCCACGAATTGATAGCCGCCGGGTCCTTCCATTCCGTAGACGCATAGATACGCCCCGCCGATGCCCACCGAGTTCTCTGCGGTCCAGGTGCGCGCCGGGTTGTACTTGGTCGTCACAAGACGGTGGCGCGGGTCGAGCGGCGTCGCGACCGGTGCGCCCAGGTACACATCGCCGAGCCCCATCACGAGATAGTTTGCGTCGAAGACGATGCGCCTGACTGCGTCGATAGACTCGAGATCGTTGATACGGCGAATGAATTCGAGGTTGCTCGGGCACCACGGCGCGTCTTTGCGCACCGTGGTCATGTACTTTTCGATCGCAAGTTGGCACGCGGGGTCGTCCCACGAAAGAGGAATGTGGACGACGCGCGACGGTACGCGAAGGTCCTTCATCAACAGGACTTGCTCCCAGGCCTCCCCTACGACGACAAGCAGTTGCGCAAGAGATAAATCCTCGGGCCGATAATGAATCTGAAGCGAACGTATTCCTGGTGTGAGATCGATCACGCCCGGCAGCGCTTTCGCTTCGAGTGCCTGCATCAGTGCATGCCCACGAAAACGCGATACGAGGTCGAGTTCCGGCGGCCCAATCTCCAGAAGAAGATGTGTGTCGCCGGACAAGCATGCCACGAGCCGTTCATCGGTAGCGCCCGAGTCGAGAACAATGGGAGACGTCAGCGAGGAGCGTCTTTCGACTGGTGCGTATTGCACAATCTCAAGGCTCTCCAGCTCGCGGATGCGCTCGCGTGCCGCTTCTCGTGCATGTTCGATTTCCACGGGAACGAAACGAACCTTGTCGCCTGCCTTGAGTTGGCCGACGTGCCAAAGGTCCGCTTCGATAATCGTCACCGGACAGACAAAGCCACCCAGACTCGGACCGTCTGGCCCGAGAATCACGGGCATGTCGCCGGTGAAATCGACGGCACCGACTGCATAGGGATTGTCGTGAATATTCGACGGATGCAGCCCGGCTTCTCCGCCGTCTTCACGCGCCCACTCCGGCTTCGGTCCAATGAGGCGCACGCCGGTGCGACTCGAATTGAAATGTATTTCCCACTCCGTATCGAGGAACTGCTCGATGTAGCGGGCACTGAAGTACTCCGGCGCGCCATGCGGGCCGTAGATCACGCGTATCGTGCGAACGCTTTCCAGCGTCGGCACATTGGAGAGCGCCGCGCCAGCTTGCGTATCCTGCAGTGGATAAAGATGCAGCACGTCGCCCGCCCGAACGGCGCGACCACCATGCCCACCGAACTGGCCCAGCGTGAAAGTACTGCGACTTCCCAGATACAGCGCAACGTCGAGGCCGCCGCGCACACACAGATATGCGCGCGCGCCGGCGCCCCGAATCGTACCGAGTGCCAGCACCGAACCCGCCGGCACATAGACGCTGGTATTCAGCGGTTGCGTTACGTCGTCCAGCAGCACTGGAATCTCTGCACCAGTAATGGCGATAACCGCGTCGGTGTTGAATCGCAGCGTCGGCCCGCTCATTGTGATTTCGAGAGCAGCCGCTTCCGGCGCGTTGCCGAGCAAGCGATTGCCGAGCCGCATCGCGCGGTCGTCCATAGGGCCTGACGGCGGTATGCCCACTGCCCAGAAACCCTGTCGGCCGGGGAAATCCTGCACCGTGGTCTGGGTGCCGCCACTCACCACTTCAATCGTACTCGCTCGATACTTCAGGCCTTCCAGGCAGCGGGTCCACGGTTCTCCAGACGCAAAAGGCTCGTCGTCGAGAATCTGGCGCAGGTAGTCGCGGTTTGTTTCGACGCCAAAGATACGGGTGTTCTGCAACGCATCGTTCAGCGCGTGTCGCGCCTCTTCGCGCGTCGGCGACCACGCGATGATCTTTGCGAGCATCGGATCGAAGTACGGCGGCACTTCGCAACCGGATTCAATCCACGTATCGATACGCAGCGCACTTCCGTCGGCCTGCGGAAAAGCGACATCGGTGAGCAGGCCCGGACTCGGTATGAAATCGCGGCCCGGGTCTTCCGCGTAGAGTCGCGCCTGAATCGCATGGCCTCGCGGTGTGAGACCTGCGGCGAGTTCATTCAGCGGCGCAAGCGTTCCTGCTGCCAGCTCGATCATCCAGCGAACAAGGTCGACGCCCCAAACCTGCTCGGTCACACCATGCTCGACCTGCAGACGCGTGTTCACTTCCAGAAAGTAAAACTGCTGAGCGGCGCTGTCATATACGAATTCCACCGTACCGGCAGAGCGATAATCGACCGCCTTTGCAAGCTTGACGGCAGCGTCACACAACGCCTCTGCGATCCCTTCCGGCAAGCAGGGCGCTGGGGTTTCCTCGAGCACCTTCTGATTGCGCCGCTGCACCGAGCAGTCGCGGACACCGAGCGCAATCGCGTCTCCCTTCCCGTCGCCGAAAACCTGTACTTCGAGATGCCTGGCTCTTTCGATGTACTTCTCGAGGAACACGCCTGAATCGCTGAAGTTGTTCTCGCCAAGGCGTTTAACCGCATCGAAATGCGCACTGAGTTCATCCGCATGCCAACAGACTCGCATGCCGATACCGCCACCGCCGGCCGTGCTTTTCAACATCACCGGATAGCCAATGCTTTCAGCTGCGTTGAGTGCCGCCGGCAAGTCTTCCAGCAAACCGGTGCCGTTCAGCATCGGCACACCCTGCTTGCCCGCAATCTCCCGAGCCGTATGCTTGAGACCGAATGCTCGCAACTGTGCGGGCGTTGGGCCGATGAAGGCGATACCCGCTGCTTCACATGCTTCGCCGAACGCTGCGTTCTCGGACAGGAACCCATATCCTGGATGAATAGCCTGCACGCCTTCGCGGCGAGCAATCTCGAGGATCTTCGTTGAGTCCAGATAGGTCATCGCTGCGGGGCCGTCACCCAATTCGTGCGCAATCGGCGCTTCGCTCACATGACGGCTCGCCCTGTCGGCCTCCGAGAAAACGGAGACTCCGGTCACATTGAGTTCGCGCAACGTTCTGAGGATGCGGCAAGCGATTGCACCGCGATTGGCGATGAGGATCTTCTCAAACATGGGAGGAACCCGAATTCAAAGGCGGGCCGTCCCGCCGTGGGAATTTGCAGCCGCGGTCGTTCACGGCCGAAGTCGCATCAGCGATTTGCCAGATTCAGTTGTTCGCGAGTGCAAGTCACGCAACGTCCGGAGCGAACCAGCAAGAGGAAGTAGATCAAACTGCGAACGCGCTTCAGTCCCATATCAGCAACTCCGCGGGCGTAGGGTTGTAGGCATTGCACGGGTTGTTCAACTGCGGGCAGTTCGAAATCAGCACGATGACGTCCATCTCCGCGCGCAACTCGACATACTTGCCCGGCGCGGAAATGCCGTCTTCAAACGTAAGACCGCCTTCGGCAGTGACAGGCACGTTCATGAAGAAGTTGACGTTCGCACCGACGTCCTGTTTGGAAAGGCGTCCGTCATGCGCACAGGCACGCAGGAAGTTGTCGCGGCAGCTATGCATGTAACGCTTTTCCAGCGCATAACGAACGGTGTTGCTCTCCTGCGCGCAGGCACCGCCGAGCGTATCGTGGCGGCCGCAGGTATCGGCAACGATGGTCAACATCGCGTTGCCGCGATTCGAGTACAGAACCGAACCGGCCGTCAGATACAGGCTTTTCTGACGCCGCAGCGTGCGTTGCGGGTCGAACCGCTCGCGAGGGTCGGCAAGACTGTAGAAAAGCGTGTCGACCGCCTGATTGCCTTCGAGATCGACGATGCGCAATGTGCTCCCTGCCTTCACCTCGTGAAGCCACGGTTCGCCCGCTGCAACCGTCTGACGGAAAGCCGCAGTTTCCGGACGTTTGTCACTGACAACAAGTGTGCTAGTCATGAGTCGCCCTCCGCTCAGAGAAAGAATCGTTCGGTGTTGATAAAGCCGCGCACGTTCTCATCGCATGCGGTGCGACATACTTCGGCCACGCCCGGGTCCGCCTCGCTCAATTCCAGCTTCACAGGCTTCGGCGAATATTCAGGGTTTGGGTCGAGCGGATGCTGGATCGCAGTGAGCACGACGAGCGTGTTCATCGGCGCATACAGGTCGACGTAATTGCCGGCCTTCGAGTTGCCCTTCACGAAGCTGAGTGTTCCGTCGTCGCTAACGTCCACACGACTGAAGAGGTTCAGCGTCATCAGCAAGTCGGAGATGGTGAGCCCCCACTTGCTCATCTCGACGAGCAGGTTGTCCGTGCCGTTGCGATAGAAAGCGTTGCGCAATTCCTGGTAGCGCCCGCTGCCGTATCGCTCGAAGACTTCGTCGGCATTCGACACCCCGCCGATGCTGTCATGCCAGCCGCACGTGTCTGCCACGATCGCGGCGAGTACGCGGCCCATGTCCGAATACAGGCAGTGGCCGGCGGTCAGCTTCGCGGTGTGCTGGCACTTCAGCGAATCGGGCAGGTTGAGACGCTCGCTCTTCTCCGTTGCATTGACCATCATGACGCTCACGTTTGCGCCACCGTGCAGGTCGGTCACGCGAAGCGACTGTCCGCGTTTGACGATGAGCGACGTATGACCGCCGCCGGGCACGGTTTCTTCAAGTAACAGATTCATATCCGGTTCCCTTCAGTCCGAGATTGCTTCGAGACTCGACGCGCCTTGCACCGCCGCCCGGGCCAGGTGAACAGCGGACACGGATTCGCGGCTACGGTCGAGCGGAATGTTGTAGGTAATGCGTGCCCCGTAAGCTCCGGGCACTTGAGGGTCCACCCGAACCTTGTCGAAGACAAGTACGCGGCTGCCCAAGGTGAAACCTTCTTTCAGGTCATGCGTGACCATAAAGATGGTGAGCTTCGATTCGCGCCACAGGTCAGACAGCAACTCGTGCATGTCACGGCGAATGCCGGGATCGAGCGCGCCAAACGGCTCGTCGAGCAGCAGCACGCGGGGCTTCATCATCAGCGCCTGAGCGATTGCAAGGCGTTGCTGCATACCGCCGGAGAGCTGCTGCGGATACTTGTCAGCGGCGGCGCCAAGGCCCACGCGTTCGAGCATCGCGACAGCTTCGTCGCGGGCGCGACGCCGTTGAGCGCCGAAGAGCCGCCCCGTGAACTTCGCTTGTGAAAGCTCCAGTCCAAGCGTCACATTGCGCAGCACAGTGAGATGGTCGAACACCGAGTAGCGTTGAAATACCACGCCACGATGTGCATCCGGCTCGCCCGGCAAGGGTTGTCCATCGAGCAGAATCTGGCCGCGTGTCGCTTGCTCCTGTCCCAACAGAAGTCGAAGAAACGTTGATTTGCCGCATCCCGAGGCGCCGACCATCGAACAGAACTCACCCTCTTTGACGGTCAGATTCAGGCGCTCAAGTACAACCTGATCGCCATACTCTTTCCAGACGTTGCGAACTTCGATCATCGCGCGCCTCCGCCATACCAGGGGAAGCACCACTGCGTGATACGGCGAAGCAGTTCGTCGGTAAGCCAGGCAAGCAGCGTAATCCACGCGACGTACGGCAGAATCAGGTCCATCGACAGATATCGCCGCACGAGGAAAATGCGGTAACCCAAACCATCGGTCGACGCAATCGCCTCAGCCGCGATGAGAAAGAGCCATGCGGCTCCAAGCGAAAGACGCATCGCCGCAAGCAGCCGCGGCAGAAGTTGCGGCAGTACGAGCCGCAAGATCAACGTCCAGCTCGTGGCGCCAAGCGTCTGAGCCTTGACCCACAACTCCGCTGGGATCTCTCTCGCGCGAGCATGCAAGTCCCGAATGATCATTGGCGTGATGCCGACGACGATGAGAACCACCTTCGACAATTCATCCAGTCCAAACACAATGAAGAGAATCGGCAGCACCGCGAGCGGCGGCACCATCGAGATCACCGTGACGAAAGGCGAAAGCGTTGCGCTCACCACCGGAAACGAGCCCGTTGCCACGGCTACCACGAGAGCGATCACCGCACTGACGAGAAGGCCGATTCCGAGTCGTCTCAGGCTCGACAGCGTGTCGGCCCACAACAGGTACTCACCCGTGCGCTTGTCTTCAGTGAATGCGACTGCTTTCACCGCATCGCTCATTTGCGCCACGCCCGGCAGCAGCTTGTCATCGGGATTGAGCTTAAGCCGCTCGGCGGACCCCATGAAGTACACAACCAATAGCACGACGAACGGCAGCAGAAGTAGCATCAGGCCGCCGATCCGGCTCGGATGTCGATTGATCAATCTCATGGTGACCGCCTCTTTAAGCCGGGAATATCCGTGTCAGAGCTTGCCCGCGGCAGCCATCTCGACGTAGGTCGGGTCAAAGCGAAGCTTGACGTTGTTCTTGTTGCCGACCACGACGTTTTTATCGAACGCCATGCCCACGGCGTCCGCACTGCGGGCGTCCTGCCCGAGCAGACCATGGTCGAAGGAGAACTTTGCGACGCGCGTCATGATCTTCGGCATGTCAGGGCTGGTGACGAAATCCAGTGCAGCCTTCGGCGTATAGAAAAGTGCCGTTGTGGAAAGCTGACCTCTGAAGTTCGCGAGGTCGGTACCGGAGGCTTTTGCCATTGCAGTCAAAGCCGAGGTACTTTCTGCCGAGTTGGTGTGCATCAACGCGACCATTTCGAACCAGGCCCCGGTCAGTGCTTTTCCGAGTGCGGGATTCGCCTGCAGCGTCTTCGTGTTGACGACCATCATGTCCATGATCTCGCCAGGAATCTTGCTGGAATCGAAGACTTCGGTCACGTTGGGTTGTGCTCGCAGGTCGGCGAGCATCGGGTTCCACGTCACCGCGTTGTGGACGGCAGGCGTCGCGAAAGCGCCTGAAATATCGGCGTCGGACGTGTTCACTACCTTGAGGTCGCGCTCGCTCATATGCGCGCTTTCCAATGCGCGGGCGAGCAGGTAATGCGACACGGAGAACTGCACGAGATTGATCTGCTGTCCCTTCAGATCGGCAATCTGTTTGCCTTTGCCCTTCATGAGCACGCCGTCGTTGCCGTTGGAGTAGTCACTGACGATCAACGCTGTCGAATCGACACCGCCCGAAGCGGGAATAGTGAGCGCGTCCATATTGGTCATTGCACAGCCGTCGAACTTGCCGGCGGTGTACTGATTGATCGACTCGACGTAGTCGTTCAACTGCACGACATCGATGTTGATGCCGTATTTCTTGGCCCACTTGGAGACAATGCCTTGAGTCTTCGCCTCACCCCACGGCATCCAGCCCGCGTAGATGGTCCAGCAAACCTTGAAGTCGTTGCGACCCGCGGCGAACGCGGCACTGGAGGCGAATGTGGCGAGGGAGATGGCGGCAATGCCAAGACAGCGAGCGAGCTTGCGCATGAGGTTGACCTCGGAGGGGACGGTTAGCGACGGCAGGGAGCAGCGCAAACATCGCGTTCTCTCCCGGGCTTTTATCCCGCCGTGTAACCTCGCCTGAGGTCGACAGCTCTCGGACCAGCGCCTGCGCGAAGCAGGCCGGAACCCTAGCCGTCCATTTCCAAATTGTTTGACGAACCGGATGATGCGCCGGCTCCTTGCCCACTCCGTTAAGCGGGAAACGTGCCAACGAAGAAGTTGCTATTTTTCCGCGCGTCAGGCGTTGTTTGTGCCCTCGTGCGGTGATGACCTGCACTGCGATGCGCCAACGCGCACTCTTTTCGGGCGTAGCGGCCCGGTTCCGGTCCGGTTAGCTGGAACTGGATGGTAGGCCGTGGCGGATTCGAACCGCCGACCAACGGATTAAAAGTCCGCTGCTCTACCAGCTGAGCTAACGGCCCGGTCCCCTCGCGCCTGTTCGCCGCCAAGCGCTTATGACGCTCTGCGATGCAATCCCTATCGGGCTAGCCAATTTCTATGTTGCGGCTCGCGGCCCGCGTCGGCTCCTGCTTCGGTACGGTTAGAGTCAGCACGCCTTTGTCGAACCTGGCCAGCGTGCGCTCAGGATCGGCGTTCTCCGGCATGGGGATGGTGCGCACGAACCTTCCGTATGCACGTTCGAGCCGATAGCAGCCGTCTTCCTCGCTGTGCACGTCCTGCTTCTTCTCGCCGCGCAATACGAGTGCGCCGTCCTCGGCGCTCACTGTCAGGTCGTCGCGCTCCATGCCGGGCAGTTCGACCGTCACGCGCAATATCTTGCCTTCGTCGACCACGTCGATACGCGGCTGGAAGCGCGACGAACTGAAGTCGCCAAACCATCGCTCGAGCGCGCCGCGGCCTGCGAACGGGTCGTGAAAGAACTCCTCGACGGCACGCCAGGAATCGCGAGGAAAGAGCCGCGAAATGTCAGGCCACGCCGCCCGCCATTGCTCGCTGGACGGCGGCGCCGAAGTATTTGCCGAGGCATTCTCCGCCTCGGGCTTGCGGCCCGTGCCGCGCAGAAACTTGAACGGGTTCCATTTTTTATCGCTCATGATGTTGCTCCCTCGCCCTGTGGGGCGAACCGGACCACGCGCTCCAGCTCGCCGATCAGGGAAATCTATCCACTGACAAACAAATCGAAACACGCAGCGCGTGCAACGCGACTGCTGAGCGAAAATAAAATAGGCCGATGGCCAAGGTTTTTCAAGTACGCGTTTCGCAAACGATACCGCGCGCCGGCTACCTACCCAGCCGAAAAATCTTGTTACAAACTCCCTCGTAAATACCCTCTTGAAGTCGCTCTGAAAATCCTTATTTCGCTTTCCGCCAGCATGCTGGCGACGGCTGCGGTCTCCGCGCCGGAACTCGATTACTGAAAAGTTTGGCTGGCATTGCCGTGTTTATATCCGGTTCGGCTCCGCTGCCGGTTCGCGACTGACGGAGCCGCTTTTTGCAGGAGCCGCAGCCACCTTGAGTGAGGTTCGAATACCTATGGAACTGACGCTCACCATCGACTCGCGTCCGCTGACGCTGGAACTCGACGACGTCGTCGCCGGGCTCCTCGCGGTACGCCTGAACCTGCCCTCCGACACCGACACGCGCGCCGCGCTGTGCCGCTATCTGAGCGACGCAGGCGGCCCGTGGCTGCTCGATGAGAACCATATGCGCAAGCGCATCCTGCGGCGCCTGATACTCGATATAGCCGACCCTGCGCTGGTGATTCGCTATCTGATGATCGAGCAGCCCCACTGAACGACACTAGCTCGAGTACTTCAGGCTCCAGGTGAACGTACGGTTGCCGCCCGCATTCAGCGTGAAAGGCTGCGTGGTACACGCAAACTTCGAATGCAACTGGCCGATTGGCGTTGTCGACAATGGGTTTGTCACGCCGCCCGCCGTGTCGAAGTTCGACAGAGCGCAACCGTCGAAGCCGGTCGTGCCGTAAGCAGTCGCGCTGCTATTGGCGTAGTTGACCGAGAAGCCGTCGCTGTTGGCTGTCGTCTTCTGGAAATCGGCGAACGAAGTGAAATCCGTTTCGACGGCCAGATTGCCGGTCAGCGTTGCCGAGCTTAGCGTATCGGTTCGCGTCAGCGTGCCGCGACCGAACGTGAGAACGGTGTGCGCCTGCAAATCGAGGTCGGTGGAAAACGCTGCGTTCTTTGTGGCTTGCCTGAACTTTGCGGTATCGAACGATACGATCACCTGGCCATTGCTTTGCGTGACGCTTAGATTTTTATAGTACGTGACCGGTATGTATGTCTTGCCGTTGTACGACACTTGCGGAATGAGCAGCGCATAGCCGAGGTCCGTCGTGCCGTAAATGAGCTTGTCGGAGAAAGGAACAGGGTAATACGGCGTGTACGAGTTGTAGTCTGGCGCCTGGCTCAGGTTCAGATTGATGACCCGATTGCCGTCCCGTACCGTGACAAGCGCCGCGCTGTACGGGTGCGCGGTATCGGTGGGCTGGTTGTACCAGGTGAGCGTATAGCGCGGCCTCGCATCGAGCCAGGCCTGGAAGTCGGAATCCGGCATAGGCGCCTTGCCGCCGAAGCCGAGCTTGCTCCACCACGCATCCACATACATGTACTGATGCAGCAGGCTGAAGTTCTCACCCATTACGCGTGGCTTGCCGCGATAAGTGTCGGTGCCACGGCCTTTCACCCACATATTCACCGAAGGAGTCGGCAACGTCGGGTCATACCAGAACGTCTCGTAGCGATGAGCCGCCTTATAGATGAACGTATAGGCAATCTGCATTTCCTGCGGCGTCAACACGCCCGCATTGGCCGCGGCCGTGAGCACTTCCATGAATGCCGAGTCCCCATAAGGACCGATTGAACGCCCGTAGTTGAAGCCCTCGCCGTCGGCATTCAGTTGCGGGAGAATGAGATCCACCGATTTTCTCAAATAGCCCTTCAATTCCGGCGTGAGATTGGCCTCATTACCCATTTCCAGTGTGCGCTCCACCACTTCGCCGATCAGCAACGTGCTGTATCTGTCGAAACGCGCCTTGTCGTAATAGGTCGTGTGCGTGTTCGACGCTTCGTCGGAAAAGCCGCCGGACGAATCGTTGCGAATGTGGTTGGCGAGCGTGTACAACAAGGCGTCGCGTGCGCTCATCGTCGCGACGGCCGGGTCGGTGGCAGACGAGAAAGTCGGATTACTCCATCCGAGCTTTTGCCGCAGTCCTGCAATACCGTACGACACGGCGTAATAGTTCTGCGCGGTGTTGAGCGATGCAACGTCGATCGGCACGCCGGCAGCAGGGCATGTGTTGGTCTTGCCGCTGGAGTCTGCGCCGAACATGTCGCAAAACGTCAGGCGGTTTTGCAGCGTAGCCAGCATGGCGTCGCTGAATACTTCATTCAACATGCCGCGCGCCTTGAAATTGTTCAGGGCAACCAGGTAATAGTATTCGCCCCACGACGTGTTTGCATACAGGTAATCCGCGCCGCTCGTCTGGCTCATCATCGCGGTGGTGACCTTCTGGTACGTCGCCAGATAGTCCGCGTACTTCGGGTCGCCCTTGGCCTTCATATCGATCAGGATGTACGAAAGGCCGAGCGCCAGCTTGCCGGGCAGAAACTTGTCGCCGGTGTTGGTGTCGAGCACGTGTACCGGACTGCCGTCCCCGAGATCCATCACGACTTGCGTAAAGTCCGGCGCCTTTCTGATCAGGTCGAACAGCGCTCGCATCTGCCCCATCATCGTAATGGGTACATCGGTCCCGGCCGGGACGCTGGTATCGCTCGCGCCGTAGACGATTGAATGAAGAGAAGGCGTGGGCGTCGCGGCAGGCGGCTGGATCGTATCGCTGCCGCCTCCGCACGCCGTCATGAGAAGGGTCAGCGCACTCGCGGCACAGACGCCGCGCGGATCTAGTGGGGAACGCATGTTTGTCTCCTGACTGGAATTGGATGGAGCGCAACTGGCCTCCGAACAACTTAAGAAAACGATTAACTTTTCGTCAGAACTGAATGCTCGCACCACTGCGCCATTGGGCACAATCCTAGGTAAACTCAGTACTGGAAAATCGCGCGCAAAGCTTCTATGCTTAGAAAAACGTTTTCCTAATTAGGTCCAAATCGTCGACTCGGCGCTGTTGCACTGCGTCGCACGTGACGGGCTTGGGGCGCTCGTCGCCTGCTATATAAAGCGCAGCGCGACGAGCGAGGCTGCGCAACGGAGACATCCATGCAAACTGCTGTACTCGGTCTAGCCCGTACTGCCAGCCGTTATCGCTGGACGGTGTGCGCGCTGCTGTTCTTCGCGACGGTCATCAACTACATGGATCGGCAGATTCTCGGTCTGCTCGCGCCGCTGCTGCAGCATGACATCGGCTGGAGCCAGGTGCAGTACGGCCGCATCGTGATCGCGTTTTCCGCGTTTTATGCAGTGGGATTGCTGTGCTTCGGCAGGATTGTCGACTGGCTCGGCACGCGAATTTCCTACGCGCTTGCCATGCTCATATGGAGCATTGCCGCGATGCTGCACGCCGCAGTAGGCTCGGTAACCGGCTTCGCAATGGTGCGCGCGCTGCTGGGCATAGGCGAAGGCGGCAATTTCCCGGCCGCGATCAAGACCACCGCTGAGTGGTTCCCGCGGCGCGAGCGTGCGCTGGCAACCGGCATCTTCAACTCAGGCGCGAACATCGGCGCAGTGTTCGCGCCCGCGATCATCCCGCCGCTTGCACTGGCGTTCGGCTGGCGCTCGGCGTTCGTGATCATCGGCGCGCTGGGCATTGTGTGGCTCGCCGTATGGTTCGCTTTCTACCGCTCGGCTGAACCGCGTTCACACGACGACGATCTTGAAGAAGCCCGCGACGAAGTCGAAGCGCTCGATGCCGCCAACGCCAACGCCCGCGCGCCCGGTTGGGGCGTGCTGATTCGCAAGCGGCAAACCTGGGCGTTCCTGATCGGCAAATTCCTGACCGATCCGGTGTGGTGGTTTTATCTGTTCTGGCTGCCGAAGTGGCTCAACGAGTCGCGCGGCATGGACATGCAGCACATCGGCCTGCCGCTCGTTTGCATCTATGCGATGACGACCGTCGGCAGCATCGGCGGCGGCTGGCTTTCGTCGGCGTTGCTGCGTGCAGGATGGAGCGTGAACGCCGCGCGCAAAACAGCAATGTTCATCTGCGCGTGTTGCGTGTTGCCCATCGCGTTCGTCTCACAGGTGGACAACCTGTGGGGAGCGGTTGCGATCGTCGGCCTCGCAGCGGCAGCGCATCAGGGCTGGTCCGCAAATCTCTTCACCACGGCGTCGGACCTCTTTCCGAAGCGCGCGCTTGGCGCGGTTGTCGGCATCGGCGGGATGGCTGGTTCGATTGGCGGTGTGCTGTTCTCGGAAGTGATCGGACAGGTGCTGCAACGCACCGGTCACTACTGGGTGCTGTTCGCAATCGGCGCGCTCGCCTATCTCATCGCGTTTGCCGTGATGCACATGCTGACGCCGCGCATGGCACCGGCGAAGTTCGAAGCGTGAAGCTTGAGAAGCGCGAGTGAAACCGCAACGCATGTCAGCCGCAGGCCGCCGTCGATTCACGGACGATGAGCCTCGGCTCGAACATCGAATGTCCTGTGTCGGGGTGGCCCGCAAGTGCGTCGATCAGTTTTTGCATCGCGAGCTCGCCCATCTTCTCGCTTTGAATATCGACCGTTGTCAGCGCCGGCGCCGCGAATTCGCCGTACGGAACGTTGTCGACGCCGGTTACGGACAACTCCTGCGGCACCTTGATACCCAGCGACGCCGCCTCTTTCATGAAGCCAAGCGCGATCAGGTCGTTATAGCAGATCACCGCATGCGGCCTGCGCGGGCCGAGCATGACGCGCGAACATGCATGTTCGCCGGCATGAGAGGTCGGCGCATGCGCGTCGTAGACATCGAGCGTCAGGCCCGCTTCTTCGAGACACTCGCGCGCACCGCGAATCCGCTCGTCGTTAATGCGTGCCTGTCCAAAGCCGAGGTAAGCAATTTGACGATGCCCGAGATTTAGCAGATGCCGCGCGAGCATGTAGGTGGCAAGCCGGTTGTCGATGCCCACACTCGGAATCGGCAACGTATCGCTGTGCCGCAGCAGCACGAGTGGCTTGCCGAGATCGAGCAACCATTGCGACTCGCTGTCGGACATGCGCGAACTGAGGATCAGCCCGTCCACGCGCTGCGCAAGCGCTTCGATCAACGGCCGTTCGCGCGCCTGGTTTTCGTCGGTATCGACGAGCAGCAGCGTGTAATCGTGGCGCAGCGCAATGCGGTTCGCGCCCTTCACGACGTTGGTGAAGTGCGGATTACTGATGTCGAGAATCGTCAGCCCGATTGCGCGCGTGCGGCCGGTGATCATGGATCGCGCGAGCGGATTCGAACGGTAGCCGAGTTCTTCGATCGCGGCCTTCAGTCGAGCCTCGACCGGCGCGGAAAAGCGTTGCGCGCCGTTCATGTACTTCGACACGGTTGCGACCGAGACACCCGCAGCGGCAGCGACATCGCGAATGGTCGGAGAAAGTTTTTTCATCCCGAAGGTAACGTTTTCTCTCTGTTAACCGATTGTCGCAGAAAAGACCTGATATGCGGGCCTTTCCGACATGCTGAGACGTCCACTAACGCCCGGCTTCGCGTCGCTTCGCCCGCTGTCAAAAACGTTTACCTAACTAGCTACGCTACTTGCAGGAGTTTCACCGATGAGCCAAACGATGACCCAAAACGACGCCGCACCACGCAAGCCGTTCCGGCGCCTGCTTCTGACGGGCGCCGCGGGCAACCTCGGCCGCCAGTTGCGCGGCGCGCTCGCCGAATGGGCCGATGTGGTTCGTGTGACCGACATTGCGAGCCTGGGCGAGCCAGCGCCCCATGAGGAAGCGAGCGTGGTGGATCTGGCGAACCGGGAGGCCGTCATGCAACTGGTGGAAGGCGTGGACGCAATCGTGCATCTGGGCGGCATTTCAATCGACGCCCCTTTCGACGACCTTCTCGGCGCGAACATTGCCGGCACGTACAACCTCTATGAGGCGGCACGCAAGCACGGCGTAAAGCGCATTGCGTTCGCCAGTTCGAACCACGTGATCGGTTTTCATCCGGTAACCGAAGTACTCGACGCCGACGCGCCGCAGCGACCCGACACCCTGTACGGCGTGACCAAATGCTTCGGTGAAGCGCTTTCGCGCTACTACTACGATCGCTTCGGCATAGAGACGGTGTGCATGCGCATCGGTTCGTCGTTTGAAGAGCCAAAGAACCCGCGGATGCTCGTCACGTACCTGAGCTATCGCGACTTCATCGAACTCGTGCGCTGCTCGCTGTTCACGAACCGCGTGGGGCATGTGGTGGTGTACGGCGCGTCGGACAATCCGGTCAAGTGGTGGGACAACACCAAGGCGAGTTTCCTCGGCTTCAATCCGCGCGACAGTTCCGCGCCGTTTGCAGAGCGCTTTCCCGCAACGGCGCCTGACGCCTCGCGCGACGACCCGGCGCAGCGCTTTCAAGGTGGACCGTTCGTGGTGGGCGAGCCGCTGGAGCGTGAAAACTCGCGATAGCGCATCAACGCAGCGCGGCGCGGCGCATGGCCACAACGCCGCGTGCGGACATTCAACGCACGGCGCTAATACGCAGAGCGCGCCATGTCGTTCGCAGGGTGGCTCGCGCGTTCCGTCCGCGCGAGTTCGATCCGGCATTTGCCGGCTCGTTTCGCGCGATACAGCATGGCGTCCGCGCCGGCCAGCGCGTCGCTCAGACTCTCCGCCTGTGCACATTCGTTGATGCCGGCGCTGAACGCATACGTCAGCTTGCCTTTTGCAGCCGGCTGCGGGCAACTCACCGCGGCGAGCATGCTGCCGACCAGGCGAGCCGCTTCCGCCATCGACGTCTGCGGGAAAAGTATCGCGAACTCCTCGCCGCCCAAGCGACCGAACACGTCGCCGGCACGCATGTGCCGATGCACTTCAGCGCCAAAATCGGCGAGAACGCGGTCGCCTGTGGCATGACCGTGCCGATCGTTAATGGTTTTGAAATCGTCGATGTCGATAATCGCGACGCACAATTCGGTGTGCGCCGCGCGCGCCACCTGCGAGAGCGTTGTGCCGCGAATCATGAATGCGCGACGCACCAGGGCGCCGGTCAACTCGTCGAAAGTGGCCAGCTTCTCCACCTGTTGCATCAGCCGGTCGTTGGCCACCATCACGAGGCCGATCGACAGAAGCGGCAGCGAAAGAATGCTGATGCCCAGAAAGGCGAAATCGGGAGCGACGTGCGTCGGCCAGCTTATCGCGGGATCGGCGAAGAAAGCGTTCAGAACGCCGCGCGCGAAGTACACGATTCCGCCGACGAGCGCCGCGCAAAGCACGAGCCAGTGGCCGTATTGCGGACGCTCACGCACACGCGAACTCCAGAGCGTCCACCCTACGGCGATGCGCGCATACGCAAGCGCGAACGACATGACCGCGGCTCTCGCGCTGACGTTCGGCGACTCCCACGTCCAGTACATGACGGCACCCACGCACACGCCTAACGCGAGATGCTCGCCTGTCAGGCACGGCGGCTTGCCGACGAACGCGCGGCAACCTTGCAGCATGAGCAGCGCGCCGCCAAGCACGAGCATGCACGATGCAAGCATGACGGCTGCCGAAGGGCGAGCATGCACGAGAAACAGCACGCCGGATGCGACGGCGAACAGGCAGTGAGCGGCAAGCCAGCGGCGTAATCCGGCGACCTTACATCGCGCAAGGTAGCCCAGCACGGCCGCGCTCGAAAGGCATGAGACGAACACGGTGGCGAGCAGCGCAACGGAACTGGACATGGTCTTTTGGCATTATTGTTGGCCGCACATGCGGCATGCAGCCGTTCATTTTTCACTAACGTCCGTTGGCACAGCCCCCGCACGGACAGATTCGTTCCGATGCCGCTCTGCCATCACGCGGCGCATCGGCAATAGTATGCGCAAGCCTCTCTATCGGTCCTTTCTTCGCCGAAACGCCCACCAGGCCGTTAGTCCCGTGAAGCAGGCCACGAGCACCACCATCACCCAGAAGCCGTGGTGATTCTCGGCAAACGGAATGCCGCCCACGTTCATACCGAAGAACCCCGCGACGATGTTGATCGGCATGGCGAGAACCGTCACCAGCGTGAGCGTGAACAGGGTACGGTTGTTCTGTTCTTCCAGTCGCGAAATGATCTCTTCCTGCAACAGTCTCACGCGTTCGATCAGACCTGCCATGTCGGAGAGCACGACTGAAAACTCCTCCGTCGACTCGCGCAAATCCTGCACGTCTTCAGCGTGAAGCCAGCGAGGCGGTCTTGCGAGCAGACGAAAAATCGCGCCCGGCTCCGGCGCGAGCATCCGCTGCAAACGGGTCAGCATGCGTCGCATCGCGCCCAGATCCAGCCGGTTTTGCGTGGGCCGCTGGGAGAGGAAGCGGTCTTCAATACGATCGATATCCGCGCTCGTGCGGCGGACGATCTGCACGAGCAGATCGGCCTGGTCGCGCATCAGATGGACGAGCAATTCCACCGGCGAGCGGAAAACTTCCCCTTCTTTCACCGACGCGCGCAGCCGGTCCACGGAACGCAGCGGCTTCAAACGCGCCGTCACGATGATTCGCTGGTGCGCGTAAATCCATAACGTGGCGATCTCCGACGGAATGAACTCGAGGTTGAACATGACGTCGTTGACCACCGCGCGCAGCGCGCCGTCTGCCTGCTCGATACGCGTCGAATGCGAGCCCTCCCGCAACGCGTCGAAAAACGTCTCGGGCAAATCGAGCTGCGCGCGCATCCAGCGTTCACTCGCGCTGTGCGCGAGGTTGAAATGCAGCCATATGAATTCGTCGGTATGTGGCCCAGCACCTGCGCTTTGCTGCGCATGTAACCATTCGAGCGCGTCATCGGCGGTAATGGGCCGGCCGGGTTGCGTCGGCGAAAAGACAAAGCCGCACACGATGCCGGACGAGTCCGAGCCGTAAGTTTGCAGCAGAAGTTCAGATTTCATAAGCCGTCCATTGCCTGCTTCCGCTTCAGGTTTCTAACAACCCGCAATTTACCAGCAGAACATGAAGCCGCGATGGCCGCCATCAGCATGTCACGCGGGCGTCATATTGCCTCGGAACTAGCGCGAGCGTCGCGATTTTCGATTGAGCAATTGCTTCATAGTGAATATCAATGATGCGCAAACCTTTGCGCGTGAATTGCGCAGAGTAGTCGCCCTATTGGCATCGCACTGCTGGCCGTTATTGCGTTTAGCACCGGCACCAACTGATTGGGATCGCGTGCTGCTGCCCCTCGCGTTAAAGGGAATCAAAAGGCTTTACTTAGTTCTCGGCCAGAAAAGTGTCGACTGGAGTCCAGGAATCATGAATTTTCATAACCTCTCGGAAAAGGCAAAGCTGGCAGCCGCGTTCGGTTCTCTTGCCGTCGTCGTGTTGATCGTCTCGGCCATTTCTCTGAAAGCGCTGAACAATGCGAACGAGCGCTTCACCGGCTATATAAGTGGCGTCAATGCACGCGCGCAGATGGCCGAGTCGGTGCGAAGCGCCGTCGACGACCGTGCGATGGCAGTGCGCAACCTGGTGCTGGTCTCTTCATCTGCCGACCTCGAAGTTGAAAAGGCCGCCGTGCTCGATGCCGAGAAACGAGTGGAGAGCAACCTCGAGAAATTCAATGCAATGGTGGCGAGCGCACCGGACATGACCGACAAGGCCCGTGCTCTGGCTGGCGAAATATCGCGAATCGAACAGCTTTATCGGCCGGTTGCACTGGAGATCGACAGGCTCGCCGTGGACGGACAACGCGACGCCGCAATCGCCGAGATCGCGGTCAAGTGCAGGCCATTGCTCGCCGCGTTGATCAAGGCTTCGAATGCATACGCCGACGCCACGCATGAACACGCGATGCAGTTGGCGCAGGAATCGGCGGAGCAATTCGTACATCAGCGCAACCTGCTTATCGTCTTCTGCTTCGGCGCGATTGCGCTCGCTGTCGGAGCCGGGGTCATCATCACGCGCGGCTTGCTGCGTGCGCTTGGCGCCGAGCCCGTCGCACTTGCGGAAGTCACGCGGCGTGTCGCAGAAGGCGACTTGCGCTCGGTTCCCGGAGCCAGCACTGCACCGGCGGGCAGCGTACTTGCATCGATGGGCGAAATGCAGTCGAGCCTCGTTCGTCTGATCGGCAATGTTCGCAATGCGGCCGACAGCATCGCAACGGGCTCGAGTCAGATCGCGTCGGGCAACGTGGATCTGTCTTCGCGCACGGAGCAGCAGGCGTCGTCTCTTCAGGAGACCGCATCGAGCATGGAAGAGTTGACCGCCACCGTCAAACAGAACGCCGAGAATGCGCAGCAGGCGAGCACCTTGTCCGCCAATGCATCCGAAGTCGCGTTGAAGGGCAATGGCGTCGTCGGGCAAATGGTGGGGACGATGGGCGAGATCAGCGCCAACTCCACGCGTATCGCAGAGATCACCGGCATGATCGAAGGCATTGCGTTCCAGACGAATATCCTGGCGCTCAATGCCGCCGTCGAAGCGGCGCGTGCGGGCGAACAGGGGCGAGGCTTCGCGGTGGTGGCAAGCGAGGTGCGCAACCTCGCGCAGCGCTCGTCCAGCGCGGCGAAAGAGATCAAAGACCTGATCAGCACGTCCGTGCAGAAGATTCAGGACGGCTCGTCGCTCGCCGACAAGGCGGGCATGACAATGGCGGAGGTCACGCAGGCCGTCGCACGCGTGACCGACATCATGGGCGAAATCGCGGCGGCGTCGGCGGAACAAAGTCGCGGCATCGAGCAGGTCAATCAGGCAATCACGCAGATGGACGAGGTCACGCAGCAGAATGCCGCGCTCGTGGAAGAAGCGGCGGCCGCGTCGAAATCGCTCGAAGATCAGGGCCGGCAGTTGAATCAGTCGGTGTCGTTCTTCCGTCTTGAAGGAGCCGCGTTGTCGGCAACGCATGCGTCCTACGCTGCGCCTCGCGCGCGAAGCACCTCCGCGAGCAACAGCGCGATCTCGAACAGGCGCACTGCGGCGGCCACCTTGCGCCCCACCATGGCTGCTACGGCTAGCAGTGGAGTTGGGGCTGGGGCTGCAACGCGAACGGACGGCTGGGACACTTTCTAAATCTGTTCCCGCGTTGAGCACTTGTGGAGGCGAACGGTAGCAGTCAGCCTGCCGTTCGCTTTGTCAGAGGGTCGCGCATTCGCCCTTTCGTTGGCTGGCGGCAAACGGGTTTACCGCGTCGCTGCCGTCACCAGTTGCAGCGGCGTTTCTATCGTCCGCGACAACTCGCGCTGCTTTCGCTGCTCGGTCACGGCTTTCAACGCGACGTCCATGCCGAACACGGCCTGCCGGTCTGCGAATTGATTGACAGTGGCTAGCACGTGGCCGTCGGCGATCAACGGTTTGATCGCTTCAATCGCGTTGTAGCCGGTGATATAAACACCGCCGGTTCGGCCCGCGTCGCGAACAGCGTCCGCCGCGCCCATTGCCATGTTGTCGTTCGCGCAGAGCAAGCCGCGAATCTGCGGATGCTGGCCGAGCATTTTCGACGCGACGTCACGGCCCTTGCCATACTCCCAATCCGCCGCCTGGGTCGCGACCACTTGCATGCCCGCCGTGCTCATGACGTCTCTGTAGCCGGCCGTGCGTTCCTGTGCGTTGCGGTCCGCGGCGATGCCCTCGATGATCCCCACCTGGTCGCCGGCCTGCAGCCGCTCGGCGAGATAGTTCGCCACCAGCGTCGCCCCCTTGCGATTGTCCGGTCCGACGAACGGCACGGAGATCTTCGCGGCGTCCTGCGATGCGTCGTCGAGCGGATTGTCGATGCTCACCACGATAATGCCCGCCTTGACTGCGCGCGCCACCACGGCCGTCAGTGGTTTCGAGCCGGACGGCGCAATCACGATTGCGTTCATCTTTGCCTTGATGAGATCGTCGACGATACGGATCTGTCCGGCCGTGTCGGCTTCGGTCGCGGTACCGCGAACCGTCAACGCGAATTGCGACGCGTAATGCTGCTGATAGTTTTTTGCCGCGTTAGCCATCGCGACCGTGAAAGGATCGTTAATCGACTTCAGCACGAGTGCGATTTTCGGCATGCCGCCTTCCACCGTTGCCGCGCCGGCCGCCCGTGTGAGACCGGCCGCAGCCAGAGCACCGGCGATCAGCACGCGGCGGCGCATTTCCTGCGTCATGGTTTCTCTCCTTGCTGGCAGCGCTCGACAACAGCATCGACGCCAACGGATGGATGCGGGTTGACCTGCCCGCAAGCGGCTTGCAAGTTCAGCATTACCGAGCCTTCAACGCGCGGAGATCGGATGCGATCTGCTCGAATAGCGGCCGGCTTTGAACGTCTTCACTCAGGCAACTGTCTCTCAACACAGCGAGTTCATCGCGCACATGACCGTGATCGCTACGATCGCTCGCTTCCAAACGCTCGATCAATTCATCGAGCAGACAACCAAACGCTCGCACTTCGAGACGTTCAAGCGCAGCGCTGCGTTCGCGGTTTTCTGTCGCATAGAAAGATGCGGCGCCGAAGTCTCCTAACAATACACGTGCCCGACCGTCGTACAGAATGTTGTGCGAGTACAGGTCGCCGTGCATCACGCCCCGCCCGTGGATATGGCACGCGGCAGATGCAATGCCGTGCGCCATATCCACGACGTCGGCGGCTTTGAAGCTTGCGTCCGCCGCGTAAATGTCCCGCGTGCACGACTCGAAGCTCGGCGGCCCCGCCAGGTTGCGAAATTGCGGCTCGATCAGTTCCATCACGAGGCCGTGCGCGTTTGCCGGATGATCTTTTACTTTCCCCCCGACCGCAATCAGGTTCGCGTGATCGCCGCCCCGGATGCAGGCCGCCATTTCGCAGTCGGGCAAACCGTCGCTCGTGACTGCGCCTTTGAACAGCTTGACCGCGACGGGCCGCGATGCGCCATCCCGCTCACGGAGTTCCGCGCGGTAGATCACACCCGAGGCGCCTTCGCCCAATTGCTCCTGCAGGCGCAGATCGTCCCAATCAATTTCAGCGATCGGCGTATCCGTCAACGCCGCCGCTTCCAGTGCGTCGCCGAACGGATTACCCGCATAGGCGAGCCATGCGAGCCGCGGCATGCGAAACAGCCACGCCGGCAATTCGTCGAGCCGATTCGCTGCAAGCCGCAACAACTCCAGCCGCGAACACGCGGCCAGTTCTTCCGGAAGAAAACGCAGACGATTGCCCGCCAGCATCAACTTCTGCAAATGTGCGCAGTCACCGATTTGCGGTGGCAACTCGTCGATCTGGTTGTCGGTAAGAATCAACCAACGCAGCCGCGGCGGCAGCGCATTACCGGCAACCGTAGCAATGCGATTCGCCTTGAAGCCAACCATGCTCAACTGCCGGCACTGCCCGAGTACTTCCGGCAACTCGGTGAACGGATTGTTGGACGCGAACAGAATGCGCAACTTATGGAGCCGCGCGAAATCGTCCGGCAACGCTGACAGCGCATTGCCCGAGAGATCGAGAATTTCGAGCGTGTCGGCGAGTTCGAAAACCTCGCGGGGGAACTCAGTGAGCCCGCACGCGAGTTTCAGTTGGCGTGCGCCCGAGAGTTGTCCCGCTCGCAGTTGTTCCAGTGTTGTTGTCACAGTCGTAAGAAGATCCGGTGGCCCGCGCCCGTCGTGCACGAAGGGTCAATTCTACTGAGTCATATCGTGACGTGCTGTTGTGCAGCGTGAAGTCACGCTGCCGGTTAGCGATAGCTGACCATCTCGCGCGCGAATCCTTCATACTTGACGGCGAAACAGACAGCAAGATCCGACGTGTCTTCAGCAGGCGGGAAGTCCACACTAGGGTCATTGCGACACCACTCGCGTGCCGCGCTGTCTCACTTCAATTCGCAGGAGCAGATAAGTGACTTACGCCTACAAGTTGATGGATTCTCCCGTCGGCAAATTGAAGCTCGTTGCCAACGGCGAGCATCTAGCCGCCATTCTGTGGGAATTCGACAAGCCGAACCGCGTGCGTCTGGCAGAGTCGATGCAAGCCGACGATCGGCCGATTCTGCTCGAAGCCGAGCGTCAGTTGAATGAGTACTTCGCCGGCAAGAGGCAGGCGTTCGATCTGGCGCTCCAGTTTCAAGGGACGGAGTTTCAGAAGAAGGTGTGGGCCGCGTTGCTGACCATCCCTTTCGGCCAGACGCGCACTTACGCACAAATCGCTGCGCAGATCGGCAATATCAACGCGGTGCGGGCGGTCGGCGCGGCAAACGGCAGAAATCCGATATCTATCGTGGCGCCGTGCCACCGGGTGATCGGCGCGTCAGGCGAGCTAACCGGTTTCGCGGGCGGCCTCGCGAACAAGATGCTGCTGCTGTCGCTGGAAGCGGGACAAACGTCGCTCGAAGCCGCCGCCGACAGGCAGGCGCAAGCCCCCGCAGACGCAACCAACGTCGGCGCGAAACGCGCGCGCCCAGCGCCTCTCCGCGGCACGCAAAGCTCGTTGTTCGGCAATTGACGGCGTTCGCGTAGTCGCCGGGCCTAAAGCCAGGCGCACTCAGAAGTTCGCAAAGAATGCTCGTGCGGCAATCATGCATGAGCCCGCAACGAGCCCTCCGTGATAGGAACGCAATACCGCGGCGGCGCCCCTGTCTGTCGCGCCGCCGGCGATGGCCTGCCGTGCAATCGATGCCTTCGCATTTGCAAAGCCCTGCTTGACGCTTGCGAACGGATCGTCGGGTCCGGTGGCGGACGAGTCCACATCCAGCACGGATGTCAGCCCCGCAGGCACATTGGCGCCGCGCCAATAAGCCTGCTCGATACGGGCGTTGAAAAAGAACACCATCGGGTCCGAGCCGCCGCCGCACAGCAGGACCGGCGCCGTCGGAACCCAATTGCGCAGATCGTTGCGCTTGAACGCCTGCCGCAGCGGATGCAGCGGCTTGTCCGCCGGCGCGAGGCTTGCGCTTGCATCGGGGAAAGCGCCGTCGGGATTGGCGGCCGCGTCTTCCAGAAGCGCGCGGCGGTAGGCGTTACGCACGAGGTTGGCGTCGCCGAAACCTGCGGCAAATAGCGGTGTCAATGCGGGCGGTGTCAATGCGGGCGGCGTGAGCGACGGCGCTGCGGGCGGTGTCATCGACGCGAACCGCGCAGCCGGTGGCGTACTGCTGAAAAGGTGCGTTGACGGCAATTTCCGTTGCGAGAAAAGCGTGTCGAGAGGTTGTGCGCTGGGGAGCACGTGCTCGATATCGGGCGCGTAGGCGGCTTCGAAAAATTCCGTCGGCTTGCGATACAGGTTCTTATACGCGTGTTGATAGCCCGTCACGACCATCGTCGTGAAAAGCGTCGAGCCGAGACTGACCTCGCCTGCAATGATGGCGTCGGCGGTAGCGGCAAGCGCGTAGGGCCCCGAGCCCGGCGCGGATGCGGTCACCTTCACGCCTGCTGCTTGCAGCGCGCGATGCGTCGCCAACGCAACGAAACCGCCTTGCGAGTAGCCCGTAATGAAGAGCTTGCCGTTCTCCCGCGTGGCGGCAGGCGAGCCATCGCCGTTCAACATGGCCCGCGCCGCGTGCAGCGCGTCGATCATATCGGCGGACTGCTGGTCGGCGTTCAGATAAGGATGGTACGGAAGATCGGACCCGGCATAGCCCGCATAGTTGCTGGCCGCCACGATGTAGCCGTGAGCCGCATACATCGCGGCCACGCTGAGGCCTTCGCCGGCCCCTTCGTTGTCCGCGTCGGTCCGCGCAATATCGGCGAGATTGTATCTGCTGTCGGTGGTGGTGCCGTGCGCATACAACATGAGCGGACGCGGCCCAGCGCACGCCGCGGATTCGCCTTGCGGGGTCATCAATGCCCCGCTTGCAGTGGTCGGTTCACCCGCGCCGCCAATAGTCCGATAGCGGAAATACACGACCTCGACGCCGCAAGCTGGCGCACCCGCCATTCGCATGAGGTGCTGCCCCGAGGGGCTCGACGTAAGCAGATCGGACAACTCCGCAGCGCTGAGCCGCAACGTGACCCGATGATCCAGAAGCTGGCCGCGCGCGCCGCATGCCGGATCGCACGATGAGTCGGCTTGCGCCGATGTGCCGATAGTCAACGCAAGACACGATAGCAATGCAATGGCTGAGGTGCGGGTCGCTTGTGGCATGCGGGTCTCCGAACGAAACCGCTAGCATAGCGCCACTGTGGGAGCCCGCATTCAAACTGCCACGGCTAACCGGTGCGAGTGTTTCGGTACAGGTCGCTCCACACCGCCCTCGCGCGAATGGTCTTGCACCTGGAAAGTACGAATTGAAGCTTCCAGCAATCTCGCCTGCTCGGTCAATGTCTGTGCCACCGCCGCGGCCTCTTCGACGAGTGCGGCGTTCTGTTGCGTGACGCTGTCCATCTGCGTGACGGCGTCGCCGACCTGATCGATGCCCGCGCTCTGCTCGGCGGCAGCCGCGGCGATGTCGCGCATGACGCCCGACAACTTCGCAATGGCGTCGCTCGCCGCCTGAATCGTCGTACCGGTTTTGTCGACGAGTTCAACGCCGGTCTCGACGCGACCCACGGCGCGGCTGATCAGCGTGCGGATTTCCTTCGCCGCAGAAGCGCTGCGCTGAGCGAGCGTGCGCACTTCGCCGGCCACCACGGCGAAGCCGCGCCCTTCGTCTCCCGCGCGAGCCGCCTCGACCGCCGCGTTCAGCGCAAGAATGTTGGTCTGAAACGCAATGCCTTCGATCACCGCAATGATCTCGACCATCTTGTGCGATTCTGTCGATATCTCCTGCATGGTCGAAACGGCCTCGGCCGCCATTTGTCCGCCCTGCGTGACGATCTGCTCGGCGCTTGCCGTCAACTGACTTGCCGTCTGCGCGCTCTCCGATGTTTGCCGGACCATCGCAGTCATCTGCTCCATGCTGGCCGCCGTCTCTTCGAGCGACGCGGCCTGGCTCTCAGTACGCGCGGACAGATCCGTGTTGCCCTCCGCGATCTCCCGCGCGCCGGTCGCCACCTTCTCGGCCGCGCCGCCGATCTGCACGATGGTCTTTGCGAGGCCGTCGCGCATCTGCCGCATGGTATGCAGCAGACTCGATTTATCGCCTTCACGAATCTCGACCGGAATAACGAGGTTGCCCTTGGTGATCTCACCGGCGACCTGCGCGACGTACGCCGGGTCGCCGCCAATCGTGCGTTGAATGCTGCGATTGGTGAACGCAACGAGCGCGGACAGTAGCAGCGCGACCGCACCTACCACGCTGCCGAGCACATAGAGCGACTCTTTGAACGCGGCGTCGATATCGTCGACGTAAGCGCCCGTCGCGATGATCCAGTCCCACGGCGCATAACGCACGACGTAGCCGATCTTGCCGACTGCGTCGGACGGTGGACTGCCCGGATGCGGGAACACATAGTCGACGAAGCCGCCCTTCGGCGCCTGCGCCGTCGCGGCAAACGTCACGTAATGGTGACGGCCGTCGGCGTCCGCTGTGCCCGCGAGATCCTTGCCGTCCAACGCGGGTTTCATCGCATGCATGACCATGCGCGGCGTGGAGTCGAGCACGAGGAAGTAGCCGTCTTCGCCGTAGCGCACGCCACGCAGCCGCTCGAGTGCCTGCTTGCGCGCATCGGCCTCGCTTAGCGCGCCGCTCTGCGCAAGCGCCGCATATTCCTTCACGATGCTGAGTCCAACGTGCGCGACATTCACAAGGTCGTGCTTGCGCTCTTCAACGCGCGTCTCACGCGACAACCACGCCGCCGACACCGACACGGCGAGAAGCGCCAGCAGGCTGACGACAAGCGGCACCCAGAGCTTCTGCCTGAAATTCAATCGATCCATGCTCGCTCCTGTCTCGTCCGGTCGAAGGAGGCCGAGGGACCGCTGCGCGCGCGTTTAATCGTTCAGGCGGCGCGGCAGCATCGCACGACCACTCGGCTTATTTATCGGCAGCGATAGGGGTCGCATGTGTAGAGACAAACCCTCTCCGGGCTGGATTGCGTCTGGAATGCGCGGATTGCTCGCGATCTTGAATCAGTGCGATTGGCGTTTGCGCATGAAGCGCCCCCTTAAGTTCCATCAAGCGCTGTCGTTTACAAGGCATGCGGCGCCCGTGAACTTATTCGCGTCGCATATTGAATATCAACCGTTCGCTTGTCCGGCTGTTTCGATATCGGACACAACACATAAAATGTTCTCCCTCTACTCGAAATGAATAAACTTTTAGCCACTTTCGCTATTGCCGGCACATTGCTGATCACCGGTTGCGCAACTGTTGCGCCCATGTCGCCGACCACGTCGACGAGCTCGGTCGATACTACGCAAAACTCCTATGCGTTAATGACGGTAACGCTGCGCAACGCGTATCACACGAGCTATCAGCCGAGTCCCATCGTCGTGCACATGGAGCGCGGCGCAGCGGACAACCGTGGCGACCGTCTGAATTTCAAATTCGACGATCAGGCGACCACTACGAGCAGCACGGGCAATCATTACTTTGTCCGACTTCCGCTTGCTCCCGGAAAATACGTGATGCGCGGTATTACCGGACAAAGCGGCATATTCCCGTTCCATGGCATGTTCTTTACGCCGCTTCACGAAACGGTGGAGATCAAGCCGAATTCCATCGTCTATCTCGGGCATATCGACGCGACAGTGGTGGAACGTAAAGACGGCGAATTGCGCGCGGGACCTGTTATTCCGCTGATCGACCAGGCGGCGACCGGTTTCAGCGGAGGTACCTGGAACATTAGCGTTAGCGATCAGTTCGATGCCGACGTGTCGGAATTCAAAAAGGATTTCCCGGCGCTGACTAACGCTTCGATTGAGCGCGAGGTTCTGCCCGCGTGGGACAAGCAGAAAGCGACCGAATGGTGGGCCAATCACTAACGAGTGGCGTCCCCCGTACGTTGTGCGGGCAGCATCGATTTCGTTGCGCCCGCACACTGTTCCTCCAGGAGGAATAGTTTCAGCTAAGGGCAAACCCGTATAATGGCGAGAAGTGGTCAGACAACTTTAGTCAATCGGTTGTCCAGACCTCGCCCAATTAGCGCTTCACCTTAATCGCCCTTTCAGCCCAGATCCGTGACTTCCACTGCCGCTGCTCCCGCGCTGCCCTTCCGGAACGCCCTCTTCGCGATGCTCGGCATCGGTCTCGTCAACATGCTCGTGGCACTCGACCAGACGGTTGTCAGTACCGCGCTGCCGTCGATCGTCGCGGAACTGCACGGCTTCGAGTACTACGCATGGATCGCGAGTGCGTATCTGCTGGCGTCGGTCGTCACCGTGCCCGTGTTCGGACGCCTTGGTGACTACTTCGGTCGCAAGCGCTTCGTGATTGCCGCGGTGATCACGTTCACGGTAGCTTCGGTCCTATGCGGCGTCGCGAACAACATGCTGTTTCTCGTCATCGCGCGCGGGCTGCAAGGTGTGGGGGGCGGCATGATGGTCGGCACTGCGTTCGCGTCGATACCGGACCTGTTCCCCGACCCGCGCGCCCGTGTCCGCTGGCAAGTCGTGATGGCCGCGGCGTACGGCATTGGCACGGCAGCGGGTCCCTCGCTCGGAGGTTGGATGAGCGAGCACCTCGGCTGGCGCTCCACGTTCCTGATCAATCTGCCGGTCGGTGCCGCGGCGCTCTACTTCATCTGGGTGCATCTGCCGAGTTTTCAGCGGCCGCACGACGGCGAGGTCAAAATCGACTGGCTCGGTGCCGGGCTCGTGGCCGCCGTGCTCGGCGGTCTGCAGGCTTTCATCGAAGCAGTGCCGAAAGACGGCTTGACGGCCGGCAACATCACGCTTGCCGTGTGCGTGATCGTCGGCGCCATTGCGTTGTACGTGTGCGAGAAGCGCGCCACGCATCCGATCATTCCGCTCGATCTCTTCAAAGACTCGCAGCTCGTCACGCTGTTCACGCTCGGCATGCTGTCCGGCTTCGTAATGTTCTCGCTGATTTTCTTCGCGCCGCTGCTGCTGCAAGGCGGCTTCGGCCTGTCTCCGCAACAGGCCGGTCTGCTCGCTACGCCCATTGCCGCATGCATCGCACTCGGCAGCCTGCTGAATACGCGCATCGTGATTCACATGAAGAAGCCGACGCGCATCCTCTCGATCGGCTTTGCGTTGCTGCTGTTCGCGTCGATCGGTCTTGCATTTGCGAATCCGGACACACCGCACCTGTGGATCGAATTACCGATGGCCGCGGTCGGTATCGGTCTCGGCTTCATTCTCAACAATCTGAATGTGTTCGGACAGGAAATTGCGGGGCGCGAGCGCTTCGGCATCACGACCGCGCTGCTGCAATCGACACGAATGGTGGGCGGCATGCTGGGCACGAGCATCGTGGCGACGGTCGTGCAGCATCATTATCGCGACGTCGTTACGAGAACGATGAGCGTGCTCGGCGAACCGACGGCGTCGCAATGGCGTCCGCGCTTCGTCGATCTGCGCATTCTGATCGACGAAGCATCGCGCCTGAAGCTGATCGCGGACATGAAGCCATCGGGACTCAACACACTCGCATTGATCGACACCGCGCGCGATGCGCTGGTGCAGTCCATTCACATCGGTGTGTGGCTGACCGCGGTGGCGGCGCTCGCCGCTGCTTTGCTCGTGCAGCGGATTTCGCACGTGGTGTTCCGCCGCGGCTAGGCACCAAGCCCGCGGCGAACGTGTGCAGCGCGTTTATTGCGGGCCGAGTTTCGCAATCAGAGCGGCGAGTTGCCCGCACTCTTCCTCGGTCAGATCGGTCAGCGGCGCACGTACCGGACCGGCGTCGCGACCAACCAGTTTCGCGCCCGCCTTCACGATGCTCACGGCGTAACCCGCGCGACGATTGCGAATCGCCAGATACGGCAGGAAGAACTCGTCGATGAGCCGTGACGTGGTCGCATGATCGTCTGCGGCGATCGCACGATAGAACTCCATCGCGGTCTTCGGAATGAAGTTGAATACCGCCGACGAATACACAGGCACGCCGAGCGCCTTATACGCCGCTGCATAAACCTCTGCAGTCGGCAGGCCGCCGAGATACGAGAAACGGTCGCCGAGGCGCCGGCGAATGGTCACCATTGCCTCGATTTCGCCGACGCCGTCTTTGAAGCCGATCAGATTCGGGCAGCGATCCGCGAGCCGTTCCAGCATATCGGCATTGAGCTTTGAATTCGCGCGGTTATACACAATGACGCCGATGTTCTTCACCGCATTGCAAACCTGTTCGACGTGCACGGCAATACCTTCCTGCGAAGCCTCGGTCAGATAGTGCGGCATTAGCAGGACGCCGCTGGCACCAAGGCGCTCTGCTTCCCGCGCATATTCGATCGCGACGCGCGTCGGACCGCCCGCGCCGGCCAGAATCGGTACCTTGCCCTTGCATGTTTCAGTCGCTGTGCGAATCACGTTCGTATAGTCGCTCTTGGTCAGCGAGAAAAACTCACCTGTACCGCCTGCGGCAAACAGTGCGGTCGCACCATACGGTGCGAGCCATTCGAGCCGTTGCGCGTAAGTGTCGGCGCGGAAGTCGCCTTGCGCGTCGAAGTCGGTCACGGGAAACGACAACAGACCTTCGGATACGATCGCTTTGAGTTCTTGCGGTGAAGTCATTTGTATATGCGTGAATATCGTCAAATGTGAATGAGCGGGCGAGCTGCGTCGCAAGCAATCAACGCACGAGGCACGGACGCTTGTTGTCGAACTTCCAGTCGGGAATCAGGTACTGCATCGCGACACCGTCGTCGCGCGCGCCGAGGCCGTGCTGCTGGTAGAGCGCGTGCGCCTTCTCGATCTCGTCCATATCCAGTTCGACGCCGAGTCCCGGCTTTTGCGGCACTTTCACCTTGCCGCCGACGATCTGCAACGGTTCGCGCGTCAAACGCTGGCCGTCCTGCCAGATCCAATGCGTGTCGATTGCCGTGATCTTGCCGGGCGCGGCCGCTGCCACATGCGTGAACATCGCGAGCGAGATGTCGAAGTGATTGTTCGAATGCGAGCCCCACGTGAGGCCCCAGTCATTGCACATCTGAGCGACGCGCACCGAACCTTGCATGGTCCAGAAGTGCGGATCGGCCAGCGGAATATCCACGGACTGCAACTGGATCGCATGGCCCATCTGGCGCCAGTCGGTCGCGATCATGTTGGTCGCCGTTGGCAAACCGGTCGCGCGGCGGAATTCCGCCATCACTTCGCGGCCTGAGTAGCCGTTCTCGGCGCCGCACGGGTCTTCCGCATAAGCGAGCACGTCGTGCTTGTCGCGACAGAGGCGGATCGCTTCCTCAAGCGACCATGCGCCGTTCGGATCGAGCGTCACGCGCGCATTCGGGAAGCGTTCGGCGAGCGCGGTCACCGCTTCGATTTCAGCGTCGCCGGGCAGCACGCCGCCCTTCAGCTTAAAGTCGTTGAATCCATAGCGGGCTTGCGCGGCTTCGGCGAGACGAACCACGGCTTCGGGCGTCAACGCTTCTTCGGTGCGCACGCGGTCCCAGTCGTCGCGTCCGTCAGCGCCGCTTGCATACGGCAGGTCGGTCTTGTTGCGATCGCCGATATAAAAGAGGTAGCCCAGCATTTCCACTGCATCGCGTTGCTGACCTTCGCCAAGCAGCGCAGCAACGGGCACGCCGAGATGCTGTCCGAGCAAATCCAGCAACGCAGCTTCGAGCGCGGTCACCGCGTGAATCGTGGTGCGCAAATCGAATGTCTGCAGGCCGCGGCCGCCGGCATCGCGGTCGGCGAACTGCGTGCGTACCTTGTTCAGGATAGCTTGCAAATTGCCGATCGACTGACCGACAACGAACGGACGCGCGTCGTCGATCGTCTTGCGAATATTCTCACCGCCCGGCACTTCGCCCACACCGACATGACCGGCGCTGTCGCGCAGAATCACGATGTTGCGCGTGAAGTACGGACCGTGCGCGCCGCTCAGGTTCAGCAACATGCTGTCGCGGCCGGCAACCGGCACGACGCGCAGTTCAGTAACGGTAGGCGTATCGTTCGAAATGGATGGGTTCGTGGACATAGGAACTAGACCGATTGAGATAGTGAGCCGGACGATGGCGAGCAACGCAATATGCAAATACGCTCACCACCTGTGCCGGACGGAAACTGTTTGCGCGCGTGGCCCACGAGAGGCAGCCAGAGAAACAACGGTCAGTGTGCGCTGCCTTGCAGCGGATCGCGCAACAGGTTGCCGTCGCCGCGCCGATTACGCGTGAGGAAAGCCGCTGCGGCCGCAATCAGCGAAGCCACGCCAAGACCGTAAAGTCCGCCGGTGATCGAACCGGTATGTTGCTGCAAATACCCGAACGTGGCGGGCGCGAAGAAACCGCCCAGATTACCGATGGAATTGATCAGCGCGATCACCGCTGCAGCGACGCGCGCATCGAGATAACCCTGCGGAATCGGCCAGAACAGCGAGGACGCCGCCTTGAAACCGATTGCCGAAAAGCAGATCGCGACGAACGACAGAAGCGGGTTACCCGAGGTCGATGCAAAGAGGCCACACGCCGCAATCACGAGCGCGACAGCGAGCCACGCCTGCTGAAAACGCCACTTCGCCGAAAGCAATGCGAAGCAGTACATTGCGACCATTGCAATGAGCCAGGGTATCGCGTTGAGCATGCCGACTTCGAAATCGGACAGGCCGCCGATCTTGCGGATGATGGTCGGCAGCCAGAAGGTAGCCGCGTAAATCGTCAACTGGATCGCGAAGTAGAGCAGGCAGAACAGCACGATCTGCGGATCCTTCAACAGCTTCACGGCCGGCAAATGCGCGCCGCCGTGTGCCACGCGCTCCGCCTGTTCAGCGGCGATCGTCCTTTCGAGAACGTCTTGTTCTTCGGCTGTGAGCCAGGAAGCATCGCGAATGCGCGATTTGAGGAACATCCAGCTGACCGCGCACAGCACGATAGAAAAGCCGCCTTCTATCAGGAACATCCATTGCCAGCCGTGCAGGCCGAGTCCGCGAATGGACAGCAGGCTACCTGTGATCGGTCCCGACACCACCGAAGCGATGGCCGAGCCCGAGAGAAAAATCGCCACAGCCTTGCCGCGTTCTTTTTGCGGCAGCCACTGCGTGAAATAGAACACCACGCCCGGAAAGAAACCCGCCTCCGCGACGCCGAGCAGGAATCGCAACACGTAAAACGACGTTTCGTTCGACACGAACGCCATGGCCGCGGCAACGACACCCCACGTGCCCATGATCCGCGTCAGCCACGCACGCGCGCCGTACTTCTGCATCAATACGTTCGACGGCACTTCGAACAGCGCATAGCCGATGAAGAAAAGCCCGCTCCCAAGCCCATACGCCGCCGCGCCGATGCCCAGGTCGGTTTTCATGTGGGTGTTGACGAAGCCGATGTTCACGCGGTCGATGTAGTTCGCGATGAACATGATCAGGAAGAGCGGCAACACGTGCCGCTTGACCTTCGAGACGGCGGACCCCAGTGGATCGAGTGCGGTGGTGAGAGCAGAGGTCAAGAGAGTCTCCAATGGCGACCGACGAGCGGTCTTGATCTGGCGTCATGTGCGGCTGGCACAGTCAGCAGTCGAACGGCGACGCACAGATATGTTGTCTGATGACAGTCTACTGCCGATCCGGAGCGCTTTCCAATGTGGTGTTTACCCTTCCTTAGCGGCAATAACTCGCGTACACGGGCGAAAATCGAGGCGCACTCGCAACGTTTTAAGCCCGCAAAGCCGTTAAAATAAGACGTCTGATGACATGAAAGTCACTGCGGCGAGAATCTCTGCGCTGACCAACGCCTCTTCATCATCGTTAAGCCATGAATTTTTACGACAGACGCTATGATGGCTAATGTCCAGACGTCCCGCGCGCCCTCAACCCGCGCGTTTCCAGCCGATTAGTCAACAAGCCACAGCAATGAGCAGCCTAACTGAGAAAGTGGTGGCCACCCTTTCCGATGAAATCCGCCGCGGCGTCCTGAGACCGGGAGATCGCATTCCCACTGAAGTCGCGATGATGAAGCAGCTTTCTGTCAGCCGCTCCGTCGTGCGCGAAGCCATCTCGCGCCTGCAGGCGGCCAGGGTGGTAGAAACGCGTCATGGCATCGGCACGTTCGTGCTCGCGCCCGCCGCTGAGCAAAGCATGCAACTGCCCGCCGCCGATCTGTCGAGCATGCTCGACGTGATGGCGATCATCGAATTCCGTATCGATGTGGAAGCGGCGTCGGCAGCGCTCGCCGCTGCGCGGCGCACGGAGCAGAGCCTGAGACAGATGCGTGCGGCGCTCGCACGCTTCGAGTCCGAACTCGAACGCGGCAGCACGGACACGCTCGCGCACGACGTCGAGTTTCATTTGCAGATCGCGCGCGCAAGCGGCAATCGCTATTTTTTCGACGTGCTGAGCCAGTTGGGAAGCGCGGTCAGTCCGCGCACGCGCCTCGGCTCAGCGGAGATTGCAGAACTCGATCAGATCGAGACTTTGCGCAACGTGCTCAACGAGCACCAACTCATCTACCTTGCGATCGAGCGCCAGGACCCCGACGACGCCCGCGCCGCGATGCGCATGCATCTGAGCAACAGCCGCGAGAGGCTGCGACGCGCGCATGAGTCGAGCGCGCGAGGCGAGTAGCACCGCACGAACGGCGGCGCATTGCCGTCGGCGAATTCATAACGACGGCGGCGCTTCGACTTCGAGGCTCATCAACGCGGAACTGAGCGACTTGCCGTGCGCGTCGAGCGCGAGCGAGCGCGTCACGCCTCCGCCCAGCGCCTCGCCGAGCACGAAGTTGAACGCGGCAATAGCCGGCAGTTCATAGCGCGCGACATTGCCGCGCACGACATCCGCGAGATGCGCCTTCACGCGCTGCGGCGTCAATACGGCCCGCAAATGCTCGTAGTGCCGTACGTCGTAACAGATCACCGAGATGTTGAGCGTATTGCCCTTGTCGCCGGTTCGCGAATGGGCCAGCTCACGTAGTTTCATCTCACGCCTCCACCATCGTGAACGTCGGCTTCACCAGCTCGCGCGGCAACAGCACCGATTGCACCGCGACGACTTCGCGCGCTGACTTCGTGACTCCGCCGCCGCCCGCCGGGCCGTTCGTGTATAAGGTCTCGACTTCGTTGCCGACGCGCACGGCTTGCTCCAGCGACGCGGTGCGCCCCGCCACGCGTGCGCGCACTTCGTAGGGCTCCGCCGAACCAGCGGCAAGAGTCTCGCCATGCAAGGCGTTCACGCCGATCAGGTCGAAGCGCAACTCTTCGGTCTGAACTCCGGTCAGCGCAAGCCGCTCGCGCACGATGTCGAGTGCGAGACGGGCACGCGTCAGCGCACCGGGGCCCGCATATGAAATCTGCCCTTCGCCAATAAAACCGTCGAAATACGCCACCGAGACCTTGAGCGTGCCCGTGCGCGGCGCGCCACGGCCACCGCCCACGCGAACGCGGTCTGGCGCTTCTTCCTCGACGTGCACACGCGAGAAATCAGCGACCACGTCTGGTTGCAAATAACGTTGCGGATCGTGGATCTCGTACAGCAACTGCTCCTTGCACGTTGCCTCGGTCACACGTCCGCCAGCTTGCGCGAGCTTCGTGATGACCACGGCGCCGTCCTCGCCGACTTCCGCGATGGGAAAGCCGAGCCTCGCCAGCGCGGGAACGTCTTTGAACCCGGGGTCCGAGAAATAGCCACCGGTGATTTGCCCCGCGCATTCGAGCAGATGGCCGATCACCGTCGCCTGACCCAGCGTCTGCCAGTCGTCCGTGCGCCAGCCGAACTCATGGATCAGTGGCGCCACGAACAACGACGGATCGGCCACACGTCCCGTGAGAATGATTTGTGCGCCCGCCGCGAGCGCGTCGACGATTGCGCTCGCGCCCAGATAAGCATTCGCGGAGACGAGACGCGACTGGTAGTCCGCTACCAGCTCGCCGGATTCCTCGAAGCGAAAGGCACCATCACGCACGGCATCGAGCACGTCGTCGCCGGTAACCGCCGCAATCTTGACCTCGCCAAGACCAAGCGAACGCGCAATCTCCGCTGTCTTGCGCGCCGCCGCAAGCGGATTGGCCGCGCCCATGTTCGAGACGATGCGCACGCCGTTGCGCAGCGCGGCCGGCAGCACCGCCTTCATGCGCGTCTCGAGAAGCGGGTCGTAGCCGAGTTCGGGGTCTTTGCTGCGCGCCTGCTGCGCAATCGCAATGGTGCGTTCGGCGAGACATTCGAACACGAGGTAATCGAGCGCGCCGTCTTCCGCGAGTTCGACTGCGGGCTCGATACGATCGCCCGAATAGCCCGCGCCCGCGCCGATTCGCACGAGGCGTCCATGCTGAGTGGCTGTCATGCTGCTCACACCTGTTTCCGTAAAGCTCACAGTGAAAATATCCCCAACGCGACACATGCAATCGTCATCACGATGGATGCGCCGAACAACAACGGGAACGTGAATCGCTGATGATCGGCGAGTTCGATCCCGCACAAGCCGACCACGAGGAAGGTAGCGGGCGTCAGTGGGCTGACCGGAAAGCCCGTCGTCATCTGACCCAGCAACGCGGCCTGGCCGACCTGCACCGCGGGCACGCCGAGCTGGCCCGCCACTTCGGCGATAACCGGCAGTACCCCGAAGTAAAACGAGTCGGGATCGAACAGCATGCTAAGCGGCATCGACATGATGCCGAGCGCGACCGGAATGTGGCTCGCCATTGCGGGCGGCACAAAGCCAACTGCGGCTTGCGCCATCGCCTTGAGCATGCCGCTGCCCTGCATGACGCCCGTGAACACGCCGGCTGCGAGAAGAATGCCGGCCATCATCAATGCAGCGCGAGCATGCGCGTCGATCCGTTTGCGCTGCATGTCCACGTTCGGATAGTTGACCATCAATGCGACGCACAGGCCGACCATGAACATGATCGCGGGCGGAATTTTTTCGCCCATCACGACCATCGTGCCGAGTACGACGATCGTGAGCACGATGTTGAACCAGAAATTCTTCGGTCGCCGCAACGCCTGTTCTTCTGGCGTCAGTTCGCGTTTGGGCATCGGCACGGCACCGCTCGCAGCGCCGAAACCGAGCCGCTTTTCCTCGCGGCGTCCAAGCCAGAATGCAACGCCGAACACGAAGACGAGCCCAATTGCCTGTACCGGAATCAGCGGATTGAAAAGCGCCGAGATCGGCAGATGCAGCGAAGCGGACGCGCGAATCATCGGTCCGGTCCACGGCAGGAAGTTGATGCCGGCCGCCATCGAAACGGCCGCGGCCAGTACGCGCCGGTCCATCTTGAGACGGTCGTAGAGCGGCAGCATCGCGGGAATCGTAACGAGAAAACAGACCGCGCCGGAGCCGTCCAGATGGATCAGCAGCGCGAGCAACGTGGTGCCCATCACGATGCGCGTGGGCCGCGTGCCGACCGCGCGGAGAATGCGGTCGATGATCGGATCGAGCGTACCCGCGTCGGTAATGGTGCCGAAATAAAGAATCGCGAACACGAACATGCCGACGACCGGCGCGAGGCCCTTGAGCCCGTCGATCACGAACTTGCTCGTTTGAAAGCCGAACCCGCCGATCAACGACGCGGCAATCGGCACGATGATGAGCGCCACCAGGGGCGACATGCGTTTCGACAGGATGGCGCCGAGCAGCACGACGATGGTGGCCAGCCCCAGTAATGGCAGCATGTGCTTGTCTCCAATGTTGTTTTTTACTGCGATCCAGCGTAAGTTCAGGCCACTGATAAATCAATTGAAATGAATTGATTGCAGCAATTACAAACGGTCATGGATCTGAATCTTCGGGACATTCGCGCGTTTATCGCGGTCGCGCAAACGGGCAGCTTCACGCAAGCTGCTGCGCGCCTGCACCTTTCGCAACCAGCATTGACGGTACAGATCAGACGCCTGGAGGAAACTCTTGGCTTGCGGCTTTTCGACCGCAACAGCCGCAACGTCGCGCTCACACCGACGGGGCGCGATCTGCTGCCGCTTCTGCAAAAGTCGCTGCACGACATGGAGCATGTGCTGATCGACGCTCGCGCACTCGGCGACGGCGCGAGCGGCACCGTGCGAATCGCCTGCCTGCCGACTTTCGCGGCAAGCTCGCTGCCCGAACTCGTTCAAGACCTGAAGAAAACCGTGCCGCGTGTGAGCTTCGAGGTGCGCGATGTCGTCGCGAGCATGGTCAATGCGTTGGTGCGTAACGAAGAGGCCGATATCGGATTGACCGGCGGCGCTCTCGACGACGCCAACCTGGAAGTGCTACATGCGGGCATCGACAGGCTGGTGGTGGTTTGCCCGAAGCGGCACCCGCTAGCGAAGCGGCGCCGCATCACGCTTGGCGATCTTGCGGCCACGCCGCTGGTGCTGACGGCGCAAGGCACGAGCGTGAGGGCGGTTGTCGATAGCGCGTTTTCGAACGCGCGGTGCCTGCCCGAAATTGCCTGTGAGCCGACCTACATGATGAGCGCCGTAGCCATGGTTCGCGCGGGGCTCGGCGTGACCATTCTGCCGGCGTCGGCGCGCGAAGTGAGGGCGGAGCCTGAACTCGTGGTGCGTCCCGTCGACGATCCGGCATTCACGCGCCCTATCGCGCTGATCAAGAAGCGTGGACGCACGTTGCCGCGTGTCACGGAGACGTTCGTTGCAATGTTGATCGAGAAGCTCGATTCGGAGTGAACGGCGGTTGGGCGCTTGCGGTGTGTTTCCGAGAAGCGGCGAGGCGGCAAGAGGCAGCAGAATCCCGTAGGTTCGTTGCTATGCGCGCTGCTGTGCTGGCACGCTGTCGCTTGCGATGAGAGTGCTGGCAATTAAAGAGGAGACAACGGCGATGGCAGCTTTCCAGGAACCGGACGACGACTCGCTTGAACGCTTCGAAGCGCACGGCGCGCCGCCGTTGCCTGCGTCAAATGAGTCGGGGTGGGTCGAGCACGAAGGCGCGCGAATCTGGTACGCGTCTCACGGCAACGGCACGGCAGTAATTCTTTTGCACGGCGGACTTGGCCACAGCGGCAACTGGGGTTATCAGGTGCCGGCGCTCCTTGCGGCCGGGCACCGCGTGGTGGTAATCGACAGCCGCGGTCACGGCCGCAGCACGCGCGACGCGCGGCCGTACAAGTACGAACTGATGGCTTCCGACGTGCTTGCCGTAATGGACGCGCTCGCGCTCGAACGCGCGGCAATTGTCGGATGGAGCGACGGCGCGTGCGTGGCGATGGTGCTGGGCATGGTGGCGCCGCAACGCGTTGCCGGCGTGTTCTTCTTCGGCTGCAACATGGACCCCAGCGGCACAAAAGAATTTGTAGCGACGCCGGTTATCGACCGCTGTTTCAGCCGGCACCGTCAAGACTACGCACGCCTTTCCGCCACGCCTGACGAGTTCGACGCATTCGTCGCCGCCGTCAGCGAAATGATGAAAACCGAACCTAACTATTTCGCGGACGACCTCGCGCGCATCAGCGTGCCGGTTGTCATCGCACAAAGCGAACACGACGAGTTCATCAAACCGGAGCACGCCGAATACCTCGCCGGCGTGATTCCCGGTGCCGAATTGAACGTGCTACCCGGCGTTAGTCATTTCGCGCCGCTGCAAAGACCGGCGCTGTTCAACAAGGCGATGATTGCGTTCGTGGAAAGCGTGCTGCCGGGCGGTCCCTCCTGACGCATACGGGGGTGTATCTACAAAACACCCAAAATTTCACGATGCGACACGCGGCCCTGCTTCGTAAAAAATCGTGGTGCGTGGCACAAACTCGTCATTTCGCAATGTCGCCCCACGTTGCACATCGCAAAATGAAACGCGCAACTCTCTGATTTTTAATCGCAATTTTCGTTAGAACGAAGCGCCCAACGACCGCTTGCTCCGCTGCCTGCTGACATAGACTCTTTTACAAGAGCAGGCGCTTCATGCGGTGCGGTGGATTGGATGCGATAGAACCATCTCGGACAGTCCCCGAATCCCGCGCAGGAAGCCGCCAGAGCACAGCGGTTTTTATTGGCAATTGGGAGACTAAAAATGAAAGGCTTTCGCTTTGGATCGACCGAAGGAGCGTTCTACATTTTGCCGAGCCAGGACGGCTGGGAAGCATCGTACGGCAACGACAAACTTGGCGAGTTTTCCAGCCCGCAGCAAGCGGCCGACGACCTCGCGCGCGGTTTGACCTGCCCGCATCTGTCTGAAGTCGACACTTCGACGCTGGAAATTCCGGAGAAACTGAGCGACTGGGAAATCGTTCACGTTTGATGGACCGCACTACGCGCTTCCGCGATATGCAGCCAGAAATGACGATGGCGCTCGAGAGCGCCATCGTCGTGCTTACCGCTTACTTTTATGCCGCGTCAGGCGTGTGCCTGGCTGCGTCTTTCAAAGCGTGCGCAAGTGCTTTGTCACCTGGGCCGCTCCTCACACGCTTCAGCACATGGCTGAACACTTCACGCAATCGAGTCCACGATTTTGTTCAGCGTGGCGCTCGGGCGCATGGCCTTGCTCGTCAGTTCGACGTTCGGACGATAGTACCCGCCGATATCCACCGGCTTGCCTTGTGCGGCACGCAGTTCTTCGAGGATCTTCGCTTCGTTGTCGGCCATCGCCTTGGCTACGCCGGCGAACTGAGCCTGCAACGCGGCGTCTTCCGTTTGCGCGGCGAGTGCTTCGGCCCAGTACATCGCGAGGTAGAAGTGGCTGCCACGGTTGTCGAGACCGCCGACCTTACGCGCCGGCGACTTGTCGTTGTCGAGGAACTTGCCGGTTGCCTGATCCAGCGTCTTGGCCAGAACCTGCGCCTTCGGGTTGTGATAGGCGCTGCTCAGATGTTCGAGCGACGCTGCCAGCGCCAGGAATTCACCCAGCGAGTCCCAACGCAGGAAACCTTCTTCGACCAGTTGCTGAACGTGCTTCGGCGCCGAACCGCCCGCGCCCGTTTCGAACATGCCGCCGCCTGCCATGAGCGGGACGATGGACAGCATCTTCGCGCTGGTACCCAGTTCCATGATCGGGAACAGGTCGGTCAGGTAGTCGCGCAGCACATTGCCGGTGACCGAGATCGTGTCCTTGCCGGCGCGGATGCGCTCGACCGAGAACTTCGTTGCCTCGACCGGCGTCATGATGCGAATGTCCAGACCGTTCGTGTCATGGTCCTTCAGATACTGCTCGACCTTCTTGATGATCTGCGCGTCGTGTGCACGAGCCGCGTCCAGCCAGAACACCGCCGGCGTGTTGGTCGCGCGCGCGCGATTCACCGCGAGCTTGACCCAATCCTGCACCGGTGCGTCTTTGGTCTGGCACATGCGCCAGATGTCGCCCGCTTCCACCGCTTGCTCGATCAGCACAGCGCCGCTTGCGTCGGTCACGCGAACCACGCCGTTCGCCGGAATCTGGAACGTCTTGTCGTGTGAACCGTATTCTTCAGCGGCTTGTGCCATCAGGCCGACGTTCGGCACCGTGCCCATGGTGACCGGGTCGAACGCGCCATTCTTCTTGCAGTCTTCGATCACTGCCTGATACACGCCCGCGTAGCAACGGTCCGGAATCACGGCCTTGGCGTCATGCAGTGCGCCGTCCGCGCCCCACATCTTGCCCGACTCGCGAATCATGGCCGGCATGGACGCGTCGACGATCACGTCGCTCGGCACGTGCAGGCTCGTAATACCCTTGTCCGAGTTGACCATGGCGAGTTGCGGACGCTGTTCGTACTGAGCCTTGATGTCAGCTTCGATCTGCGCAGCCGTTTCGGCCGGCAGGTCTTTGAGGCGCGCGTACAGATCACCGATACCGTTGTTCGGATTGAAGCCCGCTTGCGCCAGCGCGTCGGCGTGCTTGGCCAACACGTCTTTGTAGAATACCGACACGACGTGACCGAAGATGATCGGATCGGACACTTTCATCATCGTGGCTTTCAGGTGCACCGAGAACAGCACGCCCTTGCGCTTGGCGTCGGCGATTTCCGCTTCGATGAAGCTGCGCAGCGCGTTCTTGCTGAGCACCGACGCGTCGATAATCTCGCCCGCCTGCACCGGCGTCTTTTCCTTCAGAACCGTCTTCGTGCCGTCGGCAGCGGTCAGTTCGATCTTCACCGCACCGGCCGCTGCGATCAGCGCCGATTTTTCGCTGCCGTAAAAATCGCCGCCGCTCATGTGAGCGACATGCGACTTGGAGTCTGCAGACCACGCGCCCATTTTGTGCGGATGCTTGCGTGCGTAGTTCTTCACCGACAGCGGCGCGCGGCGGTCCGAGTTGCCTTCGCGCAGCACGGGGTTGACCGCGCTGCCCTTGATCTTGTCGTAGCGTGCCTTGACGTCTTTTTCCGTTTCCGTCGTGGCGACGTCCGGGTACGCCGGCAGCTTGTAGCCCTGATCGCGCAGTTCGGTGATCGCGGCCTTCAGTTGCGGCACCGAAGCGCTGATGTTCGGCAGCTTGATGATGTTCGCTTCGGGGCGCGTTGTGAGTCCACCCAGCTCCGCCAGATCGTCGGAACCCTTCTGTTCCGCGGTCAGGTAGTCCGGAAATGCAGCGATGATCCGGCCAGCAAGCGAAATATCGCGCGTTTCAACGATCACGTCGGACGAGCGCGTGAACGCCTTGACGATCGGCAGCAGCGAGTAAGTCGCCAGAGCAGGCGCTTCGTCGGTCAGGGTGTAGATGATCTTCGGCGGTGTGGACATGTTTGATGCTTTGCTAGGTGAAGTGAGAGACAGAGCGTTGGACGCGCTGAGCCAGCGAGTTGCGACGAAGCAGCAAAACGCAGCGCGACCCGCGGCACTACTTTTTACGGCCCGACCGTGAGTATATGCGCGTTTTCCTCTATCCGCTGCTAAACAAACATGCCGGCGAACCCGCCGAAAGTGCGATGATGCCCGCCAGACAAGGCTTTCAGCGATTTATCCTACGCCTGAAGACATATGTCTTATAGATGACTTAAGTCGCAAAATTTTGCCAGATGCGAATTGTTTGCATTAACGCTGAGCTGAATCCATCCGCACGATCGTGCGCGAAACACCGTGCCGCGCGGTTGTCGTTCCGCGCTACACCGTCTGGCCTTCACGGTAACTCTGTGCCATTGCGACGACCACCTTGCGCGGCCCCTCGAACGGGTCGCGTGCATGCGCCGTCAACATGTTGTCGAGCATCAGCACGTCGCCGGTTTGCCAGGGAAACACGACACGTTGCGCGTCGAGAACGCCGCGAATCTGTGCGAGGGCGTCGGCTTCGAGCGGCGCGCCGTCGCCGTAGTACACATTGCGCGGCACGTTTTCCAGACCGACGGACTCGATCAGTGCGTCCTGCATGTCTTCATCGAGCGACGAAAGATGGAACAGGTTCGCCTGGTTGAACCACACGTTTTCACCCGTGCGCGGATGTCGCGCCACCGCCTGACAACGCTCGCGCGTGCGCAGAAGCAACTCGCCGTCTTCGCTGTCGCGCCATTCGCATTCAATGCCGCGCGCGCGGCAAATACGCTCGACCACGGCTAGATCGTCCGAGCCGAAGGCCTGCTGCCACGGCAAATCGAGCCCCTGACCGAAGTTGCGCACGTAAAGCAGTTCGCGGCGGGCAAAACGCTCGACGAGCGCGGGGTCGAGCGCGTGATAAATGGCGCGGCTGTCCGCAATCGGCGTCGCGCCGCCGGAGCGCGCGGCGAGCGCGCAGTGGAACCAGATCCGCAACGGCCATTCGCGGGTATACGACTGCTCGTTATGCAAAGGGATCGAGCGATGCGGCGGATATTCCGTCGATGTGTACACCGCGCCCTCAACCTGGCTGCGCGGCGTGGACGCGAATTCATACCCGATCAGCGGATGCCCGAACGAGGCGGCGAAACCCTGGAATGCATCGATCGAATCAACCCGGAAGCCTGAGAAGAGCACGCCGCCGACGCGCTCGAGCGTCTCGCCGACAATCGCATGCAGCAGCGACGCGGCGTCGTTCAATGACATGTCCCCGCCCGCGCGTGGCGACACGACCGTGGGTAGGCCGGGCTCGATAGACAGATCGGCGAACGTGGGCTGCGGCGTCGAAAGCATGGTCATACGAATTCCTTTGGATGATGCCGTGTACCGGCGCCAGTCTGGCGCCCCGGTCCTAAAAACACACTGACAATCTATCGCAAACGCGAATGATTCTCAATATCTCAGTGAGATGGCCCTGCCTATTTGATGGATTCGCCCGCGGAACGCAGCAGGACGACGGCTTTGCCGTTTAGCGGGCGATCCGAATCTGGTACAACTGGAGTCGGCGCCGCGTCTGCCTGGCTAGGAATATCGGCAGCCCGCGGCGACATCAGCTTCACGCTCTGAGATCTCGACCACTGTCTTGTTGGAGTTACTGATGGCTCATGCCTACCTGCAGGTGATCGCGCATTATTTCGCCAAGCCCGGCTACGGCGATGCGATCGTGAAGCATCTCACCGAACTCGCCGCCGCCACTCGCGCGGAGCCGAAGAACCTCTACTACGAGTTCTTCCGCTCGCCGCTCGCGCCGGACCACTTTGTAATCCTCGAACAGTACAGCGATGCGGACGGCCTCGCGGAGCACCGCGAGACCGAACATTTTCAGCGTCTTGGTTTCGGCACAATCGTTCCCTTGCTGGAGCGACGTGAAGTGTCGAGCCATATGGTCACGGGAGAAGCAGCATGACGCACGCATTCCGCTTTCAAACGGTGCCCACGCTGATAGTTGAATTCGGTGCGGCTCGTCGGCTCGGCGCTTTGCTGCGCGCGCAATTTCCGGCGCTTGAACGTCTGTGTGTCGTGACGGACAACTTCCTGCACAAAAGCGGCTTACTGGACCCGGCACTTGCCGATCTCGCGGCGCATGGCTGGAATGCGACGGTGATCGACGACGTCATCGCCGATCCGCCAGAACATATCGTGCTTGAAGCGACGGCTCGCGCGCGCAGCGCCGGTACCGAGATCGTGCTGGGCTTGGGCGGCGGCTCGTCGATGGATGTCGCCAAGCTCATCGCAGCACTCGCTCCACAGCAACAGCAGCAACAGCAGCAACAGCAGCAACTCAGTGAAATGTATGGCGTGAACAAGGTGACGGTGCAGCGCCTGCCGCTCGTGCAGATGCCGACCACTGCCGGAACCGGCTCCGAAGTAACAGCCGTCTCGATTGTCACAGTCGGCGAGGCCAGGAAGATGGGCGTCGTCGCGCCGCAACTGATCGCCGATCTGGCGATTCTCGACGCCGAACTCACGCTCGGGCTTCCCGTTGCCGCCACGGCGGCCACGGGGATCGACGCCATGGTTCACGCGATCGAAGCGTACACGTCCGCGCATCTGAAGAACCCGGTATCCGACATGCTCGCGATAAAGGCGCTCGAACTGCTGTCGCGCAACCTGCTGCCCGCGTGCGAGGACGGCAACGATCGCGATGCGCGCGAGGCAATGCTGCTGGGCGCGACTTTCGCGGGACAGGCATTTGCAAACTCGCCGGTCGCTGCCGTGCACGCGCTGGCCTATCCGATTGGCGGCATTTATCACGTGCCGCATGGGCTTTCCAACGCGCTTGTGCTTCCGCATGTGTTGCGCTTCAACGCCGACTCGGCGGCAGATCTCTACGCGGAACTGGCCAACGTGGTCGTGCCCGGAACGACCGGCAGCGCGAGGGACAAGACCCAGGCGCTGATCGAAAATCTCGAACGGATGATCGCCGAGACAGCGATTCCGGCGCGACTGCGCGATGTCGGCATCGAGCGCGAAGGGCTTGGACGCATGGCCAGCGACGCGATGTTGCAAACCCGCCTGCTCGTGAACAATCCGCGGCCTGTCAGCGAGGCCGATGCACTGGCGATTTACAACGCCGCCTTTTGATACGTTTTGATCTCGACGCTGGCACAGCGGCAACCGCGGAACTTTCAACGCGATACAGCCGCCGCCGGCCGCGATAGCGAGCGCTGCTAGGCCGCGCGCGACTGCCCCGACGCCGCACGCGGAAACGAAACGGCGATATGCACGCCTTTGCCGCCCTCGCCCGCCTGGAGCACGATATCGCCTTTGTGCGCGTCCGCGATTTCCCGCACGATGGCAAGTCCGAGACCCGTGCCCTCTGTATCCGTCGAGGCGCGAAAGAACGGTTCGAATATGCGGCTGCGAGACTCGGCTGGAATGCCCGGACCGTCGTCGATCACGCTAACGGTAACCCTGTGCGCGTCGGCGGTCACTGCGACCGTGACGTGCCCGCCGCTGCCGGTGTAGCGAATTGCGTTCTCTGCGAGATTGGCAATCAGCGCCTGAAGCAGGCCACGGTGCCCAGCCACCGGCGCGATGTCGCAAAGCTCCGCGCCGAGATCGATTTGCCGCCCTTGCGCAAGCAATGCGAAGTCTTCCACCACTTCCATGGCTAACGGCACGAGATCGACCGTTTCGACGATCACCTGCCGGTTGTCCGCCGCCTCGGCCTGAGCGAGCAGCAACAGCTTGTTGGTGAGTCCGACCATTGACCGGTTGCTGCGATGCATGGCGGCCAGCGCTTCGTCGAGCGCCGGGTTCACGCCGCCCTGCTGCCGCGCGAACTGCAACTGGGTGCCGAGCAGCGTGAGCGGCGTACGCAACTGGTGTGCGGCGTCGGCGATAAAACGGCGTTGCGCGGCGACCTGCACGCCGAGGCGTGCAATGCACTGATTGATGGCTTCGACAATCGGCCGCAATTCCGTATGCAGACGGTCCACGCGGATCGGCTCGAGTTGCATGGGATCGCGGTCGGCGACCTCGTCTTTCACCTTCATCAATGGACGCAATTCGAACGTCAGACCGATGCACACGAGCGCCACAGCAAGCGCGATCATTTCGATCTGCCGCACGAGTTGCGGTCGCCATAGTTGTTCGGCCATCGCGTCGCGTGAACGCACCGTCTTGCCAACGGTGACGCGCACGTGGCGCGTCGCGCCGTTGTCGTACATGAGTCGAACGAGCCCCACGGCACGCACGTTCTGGCCGTATAGCGCGGTGTCGTAGTGGTCCGGCGTATCGGCCGCTTGCGCCGGACGCGGCGGAAATTCCGGCGTACCCGCGAGCAGTTGCCGGTTGTCCACATTGACGCTGTAGAACACCTGATCGCGATAAGGCGACGCGAAGATTTCGAGCGCAGCCGGTGGTACATCCACGCGCAGGAAACCGTCGACCCATTCCACTTCGCCCGCAATCATTCGCGCGGACGAAATAAGCTGATTGTCCTGCACGAGATCGGCCGTTCGCCTGGCATTGTCGTACTCGGCCTTGCCAGTCACGAACACATACAATGCGAGCGGCACCAGCAACCACCATAACAATCGGACGCGCAAACTATTGGTCATCTTCTTTCTTGCGCAGCAGGTAGCCGAGCCCGCGCAGCGTGACGATGGCCGCCGAACTGCCGTCGAGCTTCTTGCGCAGGCGTGAGATATAAATCTCTACCGCGTCTTCGCTCGGCTCATCGGCGAGCGTGAAGATCGCGTCGACGAGCGCGGGCTTGGTCACCGTTTTGCCCAATCTAAGAATCAGCGTTTCGAGCACCGAGCGCTCGCGCGGCGTGACGTTCAGCGGTGCGCCCTTCAATGTGAACTGGCGCGTATCGATGTCGAACGCAAGGTCGCCGCACACCACTTCGCTCGCCTTCGACGGAGACTGACGACGGATCGCCACCTTGATTCGCGCGATCAGCTCGCGCACTTCGAATGGCTTCACCAGGTAGTCGTCGGCGCCCGCGCCGAGCAACTCCACTTTCTCGTCGATCGAACCGCTCGCCGTCAGGATCAGCACGGGAGTCGCGTCGCCGCGCTGACGCAGCCGGCGCAGGACGTTTTTGCCCGACAACTTCGGCAAATTGAGGTCGAGCAGGATCACGTCATAGTGATTCGTGCGCAGCAAGCGGTCCGCCGCGTCGCCGTCCTGCACGGCGTCGAGAGCGAATGCCTCCTGCTCCAGCATCTTCGCGAGCCAGTGAGCGAGAGTGGGATTGTCTTCAATGAGCAGCAGCTTCATGGCGCAAACGGCGAGAGTCAGGGCGTCGATTGTGCCGTAAAAACAGGGCGCTGCGCGTATCGCGTAAGGTTCGGCGCATACAGTTTCATGTTCTACCCCGAGCTTCCGCTAGATGCGCTGCGTGCGGTTTGCGGCACGATTTCGCGCGGTTCGGGGTTAACACTCACTATTTGCCGGCACCGTCGAAAGCTGGCAGAAGGTTTCCGATTTCTATAATCGCCGTCATTCACTCAAAAAGCGCCGCATGGTCCATAGGGCGGCGGCCAAACCCCAGGAGACTGCCTCATGCGTACCTTGCGCCAGATCGCCGCTGTGTCCGGTGTTGCGTTTGCCCTCGCCGCTGCTTCGGCCGCCGCTCATGCGGAGAAACTCACGATCATGGTCGGCGGCGCCACCAAGATCATTTACCTGCCGGCCAAGCTGACTGAACAACTCGGCTACTTCAAGGACGAGGGCCTCGACGTCGAAATTCTCTCGCAGCCCGCGGGCGTGGATGCAGAGAACGAACTGCTCGCAGGCGCGGTGCAAGGCGTAGTGGGCTTCTACGATCACACTATCGATCTGCAGAGCAAAGGCAAGGAAGTGCAGGCGCTGGTGATCTTCGGCCAGGTGCCGGGCGAAGTCGAAATGGTCTCCACGAAAGCGGCAGACAGCTTCAAGAGCATGGCGGACGCAAAAGGCAAGACGCTTGGCGTGACCGGCCTCGGCTCCTCGACAAGCTTCCTCACGCAATACCTGGCGCAACGCGCGGGTGTTCCGTCCACGCAATACACGCTGTTGCCGGTAGGTGCCGACAATAGCTTTATCGCGGCCATCAAACAAAGCCGTATCGACGCCGGCATGACGACAGAGCCGACGGTCTCGCAACTTCTCAAGACCGGCGACGCAAAAGTACTGGTCGATATGCGCACACTCGAAGGCACGCGCGCAGCGCTCGGCGGCACTTATCCGGCTGCGAGCTTCTACGTGCAACGCGCGTGGGCCGAGTCGCACAAGAGCGACGCAGCGAAGCTTTCGCACGCTTTCGCAAAGACGCTGAACTTCATCGCCACGCATAGCGCTGAAGAAATCGCGGCCAAGATGCCGAAGGACTACTACGGCAACAACAAGGACCTTTACGTCGGTGCACTGAAAGCGTCGCTGCCCATGTTCACGAAGGACGGCAAGATGCCCGCCGACGGCCCGGAGACCGTGTTGAAGGTGCTCTCCGCATTCAACCCCTCGGTGAAGGGCAAGCACATTGACCTCGCCAAGACCTACACGAACGACTTCGTGGCGGCGCCGGTCAAGACCGCGGCCAAGTAACGTCATCCACATCAAGCAAACTGAGAGGCACCAGCCGATGAACCAACCTATGTCACGCGAGACGCCTGCGATCGAAATGCGCAACGTGTCCTGCCGTTTCATTTCTCCGGACGGCAAGGCAACCATCGCGTTGCGCGACTTCAGCATGTCGGTGGCGCGCGGCGAGTTCGTTGCGATTGTCGGGCCGACGGGCTGCGGCAAATCCACCACGCTCAGCATGATTACGGGCTTGCTCAAGCCCACTACCGGCGAAGTGCGCGTGATGGGCGCGCCGGTCGACGGCATCGATCCGCGCATCGGCTTCGTGTTTCAGGCAGACGCCGTGTTTCCGTGGCGCTCGGTCATCGACAACGTCGCGGCCGGTCCGCTGTATCGCGGCCGCTCGAAATCCGCCGCCTATGAAGAAGCGAACGAGTGGCTGCGCCGTGTGGGCCTCGACAAGTTCGGCAAGCACTATCCGCATCAGTTGTCTGGCGGCATGCGCAAACGCGTGGCACTCGCGCAAACGTTCATCAACCGGCCGGAAATCCTGTTGATGGACGAACCGTTCTCCGCGCTCGACATGCAAACGCGCACGCTGATGCAGGACGAATTGCTGCAGTTGTGGGGCGGCGCCGGGTCGGTCGTATTTGTCACGCACGATCTCGAAGAGGCGATTGCACTCGCCGACCGCGTGTTCGTGCTGACCGCGCGTCCCGCGACGCTGAAAAAGGTCTACGAAATCGATCTGCCGCGTCCGCGTGTCACGTCGGAAGTTCGCTACGACCCGCGTTTCATCGAAATCTCGCGTGACATCTGGCACGACCTGCGCGAAGAAGTGCAGATCGGTTAATCAAGGAAAGCGAAACATGTCTACTACTCCTCAACAGATGATGCCCTCGGGTATCGACGCCGCGTCGCTCGCGCAGGTCGAACGGGTCGCGCAAAAACGTATCCGGCAACGTCAGGTGCTGGTGATCGCGCTGCGTATCGCCGTGCTCGTGATCGTGCTCGGCGGCTGGGAACTGTCCGCACGCCTGAAGTGGATCGACCCGTTCTTCTTTTCGATGCCGACCGCGATTTTCGATCAGATCGTCGACTGGTTCGTGAACGGCACATCTCAAGGCCCGCTTCTCACGCAGGTTTGGGTCACGCTCGAAGAAACGGGACTCGGCTTCATTATCGGTTCCGTTGCCGGTGTGTTCTGCGGCATTCTGCTCGGCCGCAACAAGCTGCTGTCAGACGTGTTCAGCCTCTACATCAAGATCGCCAACTCGATTCCGCGTGTGGTGCTCGGCTCCGTGTTCGTGATTGCGCTGGGCCTCGGCATGGCTTCGAAAGTTGCACTCGCCGTGGTGATGGTGTTCTTCGTCGTGTTTGCCAACGCGTTTCAGGGCGTACGTGAAGCGGATCGTTACATGATCGCGAATGCGCAGATTCTCGGTGCTTCGCGCCGTCAGGTAACCACGTCGGTCGTGATTCCCTCGGCATTGAGCTGGATTCTTGCAAGCCTGCATGTGAGCTTCGGCTTCGCGCTCGTCGGCGCAGTGGTCGGCGAATTTCTCGGCTCCAAACAAGGTATCGGCCTGCTGATTTCCACGGCGCAAGGTGCGTTCAACGCAAGCGGCGTGTTTGCCGCGATGATCGTGCTGGCCGTGGTCGCGTTGGCAGCGGACTACCTGTTGACCGCGGTCGAGCAGCGCTTGTTGAAATGGCGGCCGGCAGCCGTCTAAACCTGAGCCACCTTGCCGTGTAAAAGCGCGGCGGTACAAAACAATGCCGTTCGGTGAATGACCGAACGGCATTTTTGCATTCTGTTGTCACCAACGCCTCAGTTGCAGCGGCGCATATGGCGGCCGCCACGCCGCGCGCGTAGGTGTTCAGCCGTCCGAGCCTGGCGGGAGAGGGCCGACCTTCTCCGGCTTCTCACAGCGATATGAAGCTTTCGTTGCGACGTTTTTTGCGCTAGGTTTGCAAGACTGACACCTCACACGTTCAGTCTTGCTCAATCCCGCAGGAGCGATGCACATGGACGACGTCCAACTCAGCAACGCGGCACGACAACAGGCACAGGCGCAGAACGACCCGATTCGCCACGTGGTTCTTCTGCTGATGGAAAACCATTCCTTCGACCAGATGCTGGGCTGCCTCGACGAAGTGCATGAGGGTCTGGACGGCGTGCGCAACGCTGCGTCGAAAACGAACGACGACGGCAAAGGCCACACCTTTTCTCCTCGGCCCACGCGAGTACGGCAAATGAAGCTCGATCCGGATCATGGGCACTCAGCCGTGCTGAGCCAGATCGACTCGAACAACAGCGGCTTCGTGCGCTCCTTCGCCAACGACTATCCAAACAGCAGTCTTGCCGCGCGACAGAACATCATGGGCTACTATCCGCGCGGCTTTCTGCCCGCGCTGCACACGCTCGGAGAGCAATTCACCGTTTGCGACAGATGGTTTTCATCTCTGCCCGGTCCAACGTGGCCGAACCGTTACTTCGCGCTTTCCGGCACTTCGAAGGGGCAGGTGGGAATGCCATCCGGCCTCGACGCGCTCAATCCCAGGTGGTACACGGAGCAGGATCAGGATACGATTTTTGACCGCCTGAACGACGCTAAAAAAACCTGGACCGTCTATTTCTACGACTTCCCGGCGTCATTGCTATTCAAGAATCAGCGCAAAGCCGAGAACCTCGCGAACTACCGCTACTTCGACAATTTCTTTCCCGATGCGGCCGGTCCAGCCGATGCATTTCCCGAGTTCGTACTCATAGAGCCCAAGTACTTCGGCGAGGCACAGAACGACGATCATCCGCCGCATAACATCATGAAGGCGGAAAAGCTGATCGCGGACACGTACAACGCATTGCGTTCCAATCAGGCGTTGTGGGAAAGCACATTGTTAGTCGTGCTTTACGACGAACACGGTGGCTTTTATGACCACGTGCCGCCGCCGTCAGACTCGGTCGCGCCCGACGAACACACGTCCGTGTTCGACTTCAGGCGGCTCGGCGTTCGCGTGCCCGCCCTCCTCGTATCCCCTTGGTGCGACCCCGGCGTATGCCACGCGCAATTCGACCATTGCAGCGTGCTGAAATATCTCTGCGACAAGTGGGGCCTGCCTCCGCTCGGCAAACGCACAGAAGCCTCGTCGAGCGTCGGTCTGGCGATCCGCACCACCGGCACGCCCCGCGCCGACACGCCTCAATTCATTCGGGTGAGTAATCAGTCGCTCATTCCGGATCACGTGGAACTGGAAAAGAAGTCGTCGAACAACAATCAGCGTGGGCTCCACCATTTCGCCGACTTTCTACATACCGAGCTCGACCGACTTGAAACGACCGCAGTGGTGTCGGCGGCGAATTTTGCGCGCGCTGAGAACCGCTGGGTAAGCCTGAAAAACCTGCTGGGTTCGGCGTTGATCGGCTTGGGGGAGTGGCTTAGCAAAGACTTCTATCGGGCCCGCGATCTGCGTGACGAGCGTACCAGCCATGCATTCACGCGGCTGTCGCAGCGGGCCGACGGAGCCGTCCGCCCGCGCGGTAAGTAAGAGCCAATGCACGCAGGCTTTACTGGTGCGTCGGCGGGAATGAACAGCGGCGTCCGTTTATCTCAATTCCAGCAACGAAGTTTACCGAAAAGCGCCATTACTCTCTCCAGTTTGCAAACCTACAATGTAATCACTGGCCGCGAACAACAAGGTTCGTGGCGCAATAAAGACCGAAACTGGAGGTAGTTCATCATGAAATCACTTATTCAAGCTGTTGTTATCGCCACTGTGCTGGCCGCTCCTGTCGCTTCGTTTGCGCAGTCCAACCAGCCCGTGACTCGCGCTCAGGTGCGCGCAGAACTGATTCAACTGGAAAAGGCCGGCTATCAGCCGACCCGCTCGGATCCTTATTATCCCGCTGACATTCAGGCCGCAGAAGCTCGCGTCGCCGCGCAAAACGGCACTGCGCAGCCGGCTGTGTCGAGCTATGGCGGTGTTGCGAACGGTTCTTCGGACTCTGGCCGCGCCGTGTCGGCTAATGGCACCAAGTCGATTTACTTCGGCAACTAAGCACAGCAGGCAATGGCGGCAACCCGGTCGGTGCACCGGCTGAGAATGGCGCGATATGCCGCCGCCAAGGCGCGGCGAAATTCTCAGCAGTTCACCGCGTGTCATGCCGCCGAAGCGCCAACTGTTTGAGCCGTTACAAATGAAAACGCCCGCGACCGGTTGTTCCGATCACGGGCCAGTTTGCTATCCGTTACCTCCGTCATCGGCTACCGATGACTTCGCCTGGACTCGTCAGTCCAGGCGCTTTTTTGCCCCTGCGAACCGTTGCGGGTGCAACGGATCATCCTCCGACCGAACGGACCTGCTCAATCGCGAGCGATCAGATCGCCCACTTGCCCGCGCCCCGTGACGAGGCAGCTCGACAGGAAATTCTCGCTCTGGCTGCTCGCGCCGACCTCTCCAAAGCCCTTCTTGAGCGCGCTGGCCTTGACCAGTTCAGCGCCCTGATGGCATGTGATCGTCCCGACTTCGCCGGCCTGCGCGCGCATCAGCGCCCGATCCGCCATTAAATAGCCGAGCAACAGCACCACCGCGATATTGAATGCCTGCCTCATGGAATGTCTCCTCTTTCGAAGAGACTAACGCGAACCATCCGGACACGGTCTTAGGGGTTTCCCGATTCAGGCCTATCTGCTGACGCAGGTTAAATCAAGCGCGGTGAGCGCCAAATCACGTAATCGTGCCGCGCTGACGCACATGCGCGGCTGTTGTATCCGGCGCTGTATGCCCGGACTGCAGCCGCCACATGCGCTGCTGCACGCGCCGCGTGTTCCGCTCGAACAACAGATAAACCGCGAAAGCGTACACATAGCATGCAATGAGCATTCCGCTCAGCACGAGTACTCCTTTTGCATCGAACGGAATGCGCTGCCTGAAACCCACTGCGGCCACAAAAAGAATAAACGGGAAATGCGTGAGATACAGCGAATAGGAAAACCTGGAAAACAGAATTGCGGCTCGCGACAGCACCGGCAGTCGCAAGCGAACATTCTCGAGCAGAACGCAGCGGAGGAACACAAAGCAAGGCACGCCGACGATCCAGTCGTTATCGAGCAGAAAGAGGCGTGTACAAAGCAGCGCGGCGACAAACACCATGCCGCTTACGAGCGTAAGCCACGGTAGAGCCCGGCGCTTCATACGCGCGGGAGAACGCTTTTCCAGCACCGCGAGTAGCACGCCAAGCAGCCACAATCCGAAGCCGCTTTGCAGCGATGGGAACGCGATCATCGTACCGAGCGCAAACGCGGCGATCGCATAACCGCCGACTCCCCGTCGGCGGCCCAAAAACACGACGCATGCGGGAAACCACAGGTAGTACCAGAACTCGTTAGCGAGGCTCCATAGCGGACCATTCGATCCGTATGTGCCGCACGCCAGGGTTTGCAGGAAGACGAGATTGCATGCGAGCGTCGCCGGGCCCAGATGCGATGCAACGTTGATCTGTTGATCGAATGTGCCTTCAGTCCCGAGATAGAAAGGTCCGCCCGCGAGATGGATGCCGAGGCGGTCCCAGAACAACGTTAGCAGCAGCGCCGGCACCAGCACGACCCACAGGCGCGATAGGCGTTCAGTCAGATAGCGCTGCCAACTCCACGTGCCGGTGCCGACCTGGCGCAGCACCGAGCCGCCGACAAAGTACCCGCTCAGCAAAAAGAATACGATGACGGCTGTATGCCCGTAGTTGCTGACGAAATAAAACGTCTTGCCCGCGAGGCCCAGTCCCACGCTCGACTTGTAGTCGACGAACATCAGATTGCGCAGATGGCTGAGGCAAACAGCGCCCGCCGCCAGTGCCCGGATCAGGTCGAGTGTGTCGCAATGCTGTTTTTCCGGCGGCGCCATGTGAGTCGGATCGGACAAAGGATTTGTCGATCAAACTACGGCCCGGCATGCATTTAATCAGTACGTTGGACCACACACGAGCAGCTCAAAGCCGGGCTTCTATGTGCCGGATGCGTTGCTCTATTGACTGACGCACCAGCCGGTTCGAACCGACCAGCAGCAGCGACGACGCAATGATCCGGTACACCGTGTTCCTGCGCACCTTCGAGACTTTTTGCGGATCGAGCCACGCTGCGTTATCCACGAGCAACATCAGCGTTTCGAGCCCGATCAGAATCGGCCACAAACACGCAAGCCGCAAGCGCACGGAAAAGGCGGGAATGGCGAGCGTGTAATCGAGCGCTTCACGGAAATGATCGAGCGTAATGCGCAATAGCTCGGTCATCAGCGGACGCGCGCGCAACGAATTGGCCGGCGACAACAGGTCTTGCGGACTCAAGCCGTGTTGATCCAGCAATGTTTGCGGAAGATAACAGCGGCCGATACGCAGGTCTTTTCCGCAGTCGCGCAAGACGTTGGTCATTTGCAGCGCCTTGCCGAACCGGACGCCACGGCTCGCCATTGTCTCGGGCCGCTCTTTGAGCGTGCCGGGCATATGTGCGTAGGTCATCGTGGTCCAGAATTCGCCGACGCAGCCCGCTACAAGATATGTGTAGCGGTCCAACTCCGAATATTCGCGCAGCGCCGCGATGCGGCCCGAACGTTCGTCGGGGAACGTGCGCAGATCGAACTCCATGCCCTCGGTCAGCGTTGAAACGATTCCCCGCACGGCCTTGCGATCCGATTCATTCAACTGCCCCAAGACGTCGAGCGCGGGACCGAGCGATTCCAGCAACACCTTCTCGTCCGACTGAGTCTGCTGGCCCGCTACTTCGGCGGCCATACGCTGGAACAGCGCGCCGTCGCTCGACACACCGTTGACCTGGTCGCGCAGCGCCAGCAATAACTGAAGGCGCTGTTCCGGCGCGATCAGCGATGTATCCGCAACCGTGTCGGCGGCACGCGCGAGCAGATAGGCGAGGCCGATCGGGTCGCGCATTCCCACTGGCAGCACGCGCAGCGTAAGGTAAAACGAGCGTGAAACGCCTTTCAGGAGCGGGCCGAGAAGAAAAGCCCGGGTCGGATTCGGCATGGGTGCGATGTCAGTATTGGCAAAATTCAAGCGGTGCCGAATTGTATACGGCAAGCCGCGATAAGATGCGGGATAGCCTGAATCTCGTGCCGACAATGAGCAAAAATCAGAATTCGACTCTTGAAGCCGCCACTACGCGTACTCGCCGGCCCGCCCTGCGCCTGACCTATGTGATAGGCAGTCTCGACCGCATCCTGCGGCGACGTATGAGCGAAGCGCTTGCGCCGCTCGGCTTGACGCTCGCGCAATTCACCGCACTGTCCGTTCTCGAAGCAAAGGGGCAGGCGTCGAACGCGCAGCTTGCCGAACGCTCGTTCATCACGCCTCAGTCTGCCAACGAGGTGATGAACGCAATGGCGAGCCGTAACTGGGTGAGCCGCGAGCCGGACCCCACGCACGGTCGCATCGTGCTGCTGCAATTAACCGACGAGGGAAGGGCCGTACTGCGTCAATGCGAGCAGGCGGTTAGAACGATTGAAAAGCAGATGCTCGAAGGCATCGAATTCGAAGCGGCCGGCACGGTGCAGCGCCACCTCGAAACCTTCGTGCGCAACCTGCGCGGATAGCATCGTCGGTCAGGAAAAAATTTGTTAAGGATGGCTAATATAGCCGCTCGCTAATGAACGCGCGAAGGAACGCGCGAAGCGTGGCATTGGCATGTCTGGCCACTCGCTCGCCAGTAGAGAAATGCCGTGCGGTTAAGTAGCTTTGCATGTACCTGTTTTGTACTTTGTGCGCCGCGCAGAATAACTTTTTCATTTTCGGTTGGCTGCGCTGCGTTCGTATCGGAGCGCGTTCGGCTCACTTGCCCCCTGACCTTGCACCAATATGGCCGTGGTCAAGCGCTCAACGGACACGTAGAATCGCGGGCAGCCATTCTCCCTATGCGTTTCGCCGGTCAAATACCGGGAACGCACATTGCTCACGAGGTTAGTTCAGGTTGCGGGCGGACGTCAGCGAACCGCCTGTGTTTGTACTTCAACGCACACCATAATGACTATTCACGAATCGCAGACCTCTCTTCGCGCCAACGTTGATACGGGCGTGCCCGGTCTCGACGAGATTCTTGGCGGCGGGCTGGTCCGGGGCGGCGTCTATCTTCTCGAAGGCATGGCCGGCGCAGGCAAGACGATTCTATCCAGCCAGATCGGCTTTCATCGCGTAAGCCGGGGCGAGAAGGTGCTGTACATGACCTTGATCGCTGAATCGCACGACAAGTTGCTCGCACACCTGAAGCGCCTGACTTTCTTCGACGAAAACGCAGTCGCGCAGCAGATGCTTTTCGTTTCCGGTTATCACGAACTCATGCAGGACGGTCTGGACGGCTTCCTGAAACTGATTGCGTCGAGCATCTACGATTACCGGCCGAGCCTCATGATCATCGACGGCTTTCGCAGCGCGCGCGAATTCAGCGAAACCGAGCTGTCGTTGTCCAAGTTCATTCACGAACTCAATGCGCTCGTCGCGGCAATGGATTGCACGACGCTGCTCCTCGCGCCGCTGTCCGGCAACGAGCCGCATCCTGAGCACACGCTGGTCGACGGCCTGATCGAACTGAACCGCTTCAGCGACGGTATGCGCCGCGCCCGCGAAATCGAAGTCCACAAGCTGCGCGCGCGCAATCACCTGATGGGCAAGCACTACTTTCGAATCGCGGAGAGCGGGCTCCTCATGTATCCGCGTCTCGAATCGCAGTGCGCGCCGTCGAGCGGACCGGTGGATCTGAAAACGCGGATCAGCTTCGGCTTGCCGCATCTCGACATCATGTTCGGCGGCGGTCTGTCACAAGGCTCGACTACGACGTTGATCGGGCCGTCGGGTGTCGGCAAAACCATGCTTTGCCTGCAATTCCTTGCCGCAGGTGTCGCGAACGGCGAACGCTGCCTCTATCTCGGCTCTTACGAAGGACCGCAACGACTGCTCGGTAAAGCAGAAGCCGTTTCGATACCTCTCAACGACGCGTACCAGGACGGTCGTCTTGCCATTCAATGGCAGCCGGCCATTGAACTTGCCGTCGACGAGATCGCCGCTAACGCGCTTGCCACGGCGAGAGAAATCGGGGCAACGCGCATGGTGATCGACGGCGTGGAGGGGTTCCGCGATTCCGCGTTGCGCGTCGAGCGCTTTGGGCTATTCCTGAACGCATTGCTGCATCAGTTGCGCGAAGCCGGCATCACGGCGCTCATCACCGAAGAAATGCCGCTCTATCCAGACCACGGCAATTCTCGAAGCACGCGTGTATCGGCACTTACAGAAAATCTCGTCTTGTTGCGCTACGCGGAAACCGAAGCAGGACTGCGGCGTGCAATCTCAATCGTCAAGCAGCGGGAGAGCGCGCATGATCCGTCTACCCATGAGCTCGTAATCTCCTCACACGGGCTGGATGTTATTGAAAGTCCGTTTAGCGCCGCGGTTTCTTCGGCCACAGGCTTGTCCGCGACGTTGCAGTCGCGGCGACCGGCGTAGCCCCATGAAAACCATTCTGGTTGTGGATGACGAATTCGACATCCTCACTGTATGGCGGCTGCTGCTCGAACGTCACGGCTATACGGTGCTGACCGCATCGAATGGCGCGGCCGCGCTCGATCAGATACGCAAGACCCGGCCGGACGTCATTGTGTCGGACTGCATGATGCCGGTCATGTCAGGCCTGGAGCTTTGCGCAGCGCTTTACGCCGATCCGGACCTGCGCACCATTCCGGTGATTCTCTGCAGCGCGGCCGCCGACATTCCCGCGCAGCAGAATCCGTCCATCCAGTACGCGCGCAAGCCGATTTCATTCGACGCGCTGCTGACCATGCTCAAGCGCGTTTCAGGGTAAAAGCACAGGCCGTTGGCGCAGCCGTTAAACCGACTGCGCCACTAACGCGCCGACGCTCGCAATAGCCGAATTGCAACGCACCGCGTCGCCTGCCGTTTCCGTCAGATAGACCGCGACGAGAATGGGACCGCGGCCGGGCGGCCACACGATCGCCACGTCGTTGGCCGTGCCGTGATCGCCTGTGCCGGTCTTATCGCCAACGCCCCAGTCCTTCGGCAGTTTTGCGCGAATCCGCTCGCCGCCGGTCTCATTGGCCGCGAGCCACGCAAGCAATTGCGCTCGCGACGACGAAGTCAGATGCTCGCCGAGCACCAACTCACGCAGATTGCCGAGCATTGCGTTCGGTGTCGTAGTGTCGCGCGGATCGCCGGGCGTCCCCTCGTTAAGCGTGGGCTCGATCCGGTCCAGACGCGTGATGCCGTCACCCAGACTGCGCGCAAATGCGGTCAAGGCGGCAGGACCGCCCAAGCTCGCCAGCAACAGATTAGCGGCCGTGTTATCGCTGAGCGTGATCGCCGCTTTGCACAGATCGCCGACGCTCATTCCCGTGTTGCCGGTGCGCTCGCGCGTGTGCTTCGATGTCGCCGGCGAGTTCGTCACAAGCTCGCTTTGCGAGTAGACGATGCGTCGCTGCAAGTCTTCCTCGCCGCGATCCACCCTCGCCAATATCGCGCCCGCAACGAGCAGTTTGAACGTGCTGCACATCGGAAAGCGTTCGTCCGCATGTAAGCCGGTGTGCAGGCCCGATGTCGTGTCGACGATCGCAACACCGAGCCGTCCGCCGCTATCTGCTTCGATCTCCCGCAGCCGCGCGCGGATCTTATCGGCCTTTGCCAACTCTTGCCGCGGCGGCGCCGCCGTGGTGCGCTTGGCCGGTCCGGCGTTTTTGCCCCATGCATCGCCGCTTCGAAACACGGCGCCAGCAAAGCCACCAACGCCAACTATCGAAACGCCCAGCATCGTGCGCGCAAATTTTCTTCTCGTGACCATTGCAGCTCCTTGTGTGAAGCCGCAACTATCGGTTTTCCAGCTTTCACTGACAAACGATGATAAGTTAGTGCACTCACAAGAAAAACTTATGCCTCGGCTATGAGACCTTATCTTCCGCTCAATGCGCTGCGCGCCTTCGAATCGTCCGCGCGGCACCTGAGCTTCACCCGCGCGGCGCTCGAATTGAACGTCACGCAGGCCGCCGTCAGCCAGCAGGTCAGAACGCTCGAAGAGCGTCTTGGCACCGCGCTATTCAAGCGCCTGCCACGCGGCCTTGCGATGACCGATGAAGGTCTCGCACTGCGCCCCGTGCTCACCGATGCATTCGACCGCATCGAGGCGGTGCTCAAGCAATTCGAAGGCGGTCACTTTCATGAAGTACTGACGGTCGGTGTGGTCGGCACGTTCGCGGTCGGTTGGCTGATGCCGCGGCTCAAATCGTTTCGCGATGCACATCCCTTTGTCGAGCTGCGGCTTCTGACCAATAACAATCTCGTGGATCTCGCCACTGAGGGGCTCGACTTCGCGATCCGCTTCGGCGACGGCACGTGGCCCGGGTCACTTGCCACGCGCCTGCTCGACGCGCCGCTCGCGCTGCTATGCACGCCCGAGATTGCTGCGAGATTGTCCGCGCCCGCAGATCTCGTCGACGAAACGCTGTTGCGTTCGTATCGCGCCGACGACTGGATCAACTGGTTCGCAGCCGCCGGTATTGCGCCGCGTCCAATTCGCGGACCGGTGTTCGATTCGTCACGGCTGATGGTCGAAGCGGCCATGCAGGGCGCAGGCATCGCGCTCGCGCCCGCGCTGATGTTTGATCGCGAGATCAACACGGGCCGCCTCGTGCGGCCCTTCGATGTCGAAGTGCAGGCGGGAAGTTACTGGCTCACATGGCTAAAGGGCAAGGCGATGACACCCGCGATGCTGCTGTTCAGCCAGTGGCTCATCAAGGAAGCGGCTGCACACATGCCGCGTTAGCAAAGCCCGGTGCGACGATGGCCGTTCATCGCGGGGCGCTCTGCTTGCGGCGGAAACACGTTCCACGAGCCATCGTCGTGACGGAAGAAGAAGATGGACAACAGGCCGGACGGGCGCAGTGCTTCGACACGAACGAACCGTTGATGTGAAGCGCGGTGGCAAAACTCCACGACACGTGCGGGCATTGACGGAGTCGGTGCGAGCCATTTGTCGACGGCCCAGTGCAAGGTCTTTTCAGCGGTTGACATGATGGTTCTCCTTCATTCCTTCACTTGAATACCCGAGGTCGATCCGGTAGCTCACGCGAGCTATGCGGCGAGTTGTCCGCTGTTTGCGCCGGTGGCGCCGCTTTCGACGAAAGCCTTCACGAGGCACATCAGCACATGCATGCCGGTACGCGGATGGCGCAAGCTGCAATGCACCTGTTCGCTGCGGCTTTCGCCGAGCAGCACCCACGCGCAAAAGTGCTCGCAGTTGTTGGTCAGCAGGCGGTACTGGTTTTCGCCGAGCCGTGAGCGCGCGCGGCGCACCGCTTCGTCGCCGATATAGCGTGCATGGGGAGTCGCGCGAACCGAGAGCGGATGTCCTGCTGCGAAGCGATCGAGGTCGACTTCTTCGACCGGTCCGCGATGCACCGAACCGGCGAAGCCTGCGTAATGAACCACGCGGCCATTGCCCACGTAGATGCCGTGATGCTCATAACCGCAGCGGGCTGACACGAGATGCGAGCCGATGGGCAAGTCGATCGGGGACATGCAATCGTCGCGGGTGTCGCTCGTCTTAAGTTGGATCGTGTTCATGGCTGGCCTCGCTTGGGTTCCAACACTGTTGCGAGGTCTTTTGCATCATCCGGGCCATGTGCGCCAAAGCCTTTGTTTATATGGCTTTCCGCCGAGTGCCACTTCTTCGACGAGGAAAACTGTGGGCCGCCGAGCGACAGAATATGCGTTGATGTGTTGGCGCGCGGCGCTCTTTTTGCCACAGCCAGAATGGCGATTCACGCTGCAGATGGGTTGTTGTCGACTCGCCAGGAATGTGTTGGGCGCTACACCGGTTCGCAAGCGTGTCTGTTGGATAGGCGCCGACCTGTCGATCAACAGTGCACCGCTTAAACAGTGCCCGAATGGGCGGAATCGCAGGCCAGTCAACGCTGTGCGGCAAACCGCGTGGCGTCATGCAGCGATTGGCATAGCACTTGCACGATCCCTGTCCAGATCCATTAAAACCGCGCGCGTTGCGCACGCGGCCAACCGGAGAACGACATGGCTTCTATTTCTGTGAACGATCTTTCGCTCAACCTCGCGCTCGACCGCAAAGCAATGGCGGCCATTCGCGGCGGCGGCGGAGCGCCCTGGGTGTATGGCTGGATTCAACCGTATGTGCGGGAAACGCCGAGCATTGGACCGGTCGTGAACCTATACGAGGTTTCCAACAACTTCTATGCTAACCAGATGATCAACCAGTTCCAGTCGGTCGATGTGCGCAATACAGGCGCCAACTCGAACATCAGTGTCTCTCCCGACGCACGCAGCAGAAACGATATGGTGTAGCCGTTGTGACTTGTGCGAGCCAATTCCGATGGACGTCGTCCGCGCGCTCCGACGCAGGGCGCGTGCGTGAAATCAACGAAGACGCCTGCCTCGATCAGTCCGAACTCGGACGCTGGGCAGTCGCCGACGGCATGGGCGGACACGCGGTCGGCGACGTCGCGAGCCGCATCGTCATTGACGAATTGAAGCGGCTCGCCGCGCCCGTCAGCATGAAAGCGTTCCTGGCCGACGCGCGCGCACATTTGCAGGCTGCTAATCGTCTGTTGAGAGAAGAGGCCGCGCGCCGCCAGGTGCAACGCATTGGCAGCACGGTCGTCGCGCTGCTCGCCTGCGATCGCTTCTGTGGTTATGTATGGGCCGGCGACAGCCGCCTCTACCTTCTTCGCGACGGACAGTTACGCCAGCTCACGCGCGATCACAGTCAGGTCGAAGCGCTCAAGTCGCTTGGCGTGATTACCGACGAAGAAGCGCGGCATCATCCCGCGCAGCACATGATTACGCGGGCCGTGGGTGCGACGGATCTGCTCGAACTCGACGACGACGCAATCGAAGTTGCGGACGGCGACATCTTTCTGCTTTGCAGCGACGGCCTGAGCAACGAGATCGGCGAAGACGACATGCTATCTGTGTTGTCTACGGCAGCACACGGCAACGCGCCCGATCAACTGGTGAGCCTCGCCCTGGAGCGCGGCGGCCGCGACAACATTACTGCGGTCGTGGTACGCGCCGAAGACCCTCATGCCGCGGACAAAACGCTTCTGAACCCGGCGCCCTGAGGCCGTGAGTCGCACGCCGTTCGATTTTTTCGGCTGACGGTGTTATGTATCGCCTTCGCCGTCGTCCTCGGCTTGGTCTGCATGCTCGGCGGAGCCGTTCCTGTTCGTGGAGACGACGTTACGGTTGCGGAAGTCTTTCGAATGCAGACCGTGCTTCTTCAGCAGCATCTGCAGATGCGACCGGTTCATGTCGATGCGCCGCGCCAGTTCGGCCACCGTGCCGTTCACTTCGCGCAGTCCGCGCTCCAGAAAGGCTTTCTCCGCGTCGTCGCTTGCGGCGCGCTTTGCATCGCTGAGCGACATCAGGTTCGCCACGCTGATCTGTTCTTGCCCTGTGCTGTTCGCGCCGCTTTGCAACGCCACTGTTCCCGGCGCTGCGGGCCGCATATCGGTCGGCAAATGATCCATGTCCGCCATATCCCCCGCAAGACACGAGATGCGATACATCACATTGCGCAATTCGCGGATGTTGCCGGGATACCCGTAATTGAGCAGAAAGTCCCTCAAACGTGGGGTTAATCTCACGGGCCTGCGTTTGAGCGTGCCGGCCGCCTCGTCACCGAACCACGCGATCAGCAGCGGAATCTCGTCACGGCGTTCGCGCAGCGGCGGCAGCGTCACATGAATGACGCTAAGCCGATAAAACAGATCTTCGCGAAACCTGCCTTCTTCGCTGAGCTTGCGCAGATTGCGATTCGTTGCTGCGACTATGCGCGTATCGACTGCAATGGTTTCGTCGGAACCCACGCGCTGAATCTCGTGCGCCTCCAGCACGCGCAGAAGCTTGACCTGACCCGCGAGCGGCAACTCGCCGATCTCGTCGAGAAAAATGGTACCTGTATGCGCGCTTTCGAATTTCCCTTTACGGTCGTTTGAAGCGCCCGTGAACGCGCCCTTGCGATGACCGAACAGTTCCGACTCCAGCAGGTTGTCAGGAATCGCGCCACAGTTCACGGAGATAAACGGCTTATCCGATCGCGAACCGTTCGCGTGAATGACTTTGGCCATCAGTTCCTTACCGGTTCCGCTTTCACCGTCGATCAGAACGGGCAAGTCGGTCGGCGCCGCTTTCTCGGCGATTTCGAGCGACTCGAGCAGACGCGGATTGTCGCCGAACGTGCCCTCGAAAATGAAGCTGCGCTCAAGCAGCGCCTGCCTGCGTGCACCGCGCGACTGCTCGGCGCGCTGTTCGGGCTCTGCTGCCGCCGCGGCTTGCACGAAGCGCTCCTTATGCGAAAGCTGCATGACCTCGTCGCGTAGCGACGTGGCTTGCCTGAGCAGCTTGTCGATATCCGTGCGCTCCAGCCGCGACGACCACCGCAGTGTCGAGCGCAGAATCTCGATCCGCTCGATCAGGCCGGCATATGAAATAGCCGGACTGATGTCTTCAATCTGGTCGAGTATCTTCATCATGACGTACTCAGTTGTTTCTGAACCAGCTGGTAGTACATGCCACCGCGCTGGATCAGTTCTTCATGACGGCCCTGTTCGACGATTGCGCCTTCATAGAGCACGAGAATCTTGTCGGCACGCATGATGGTGCTCAGCCGATGCGCGATGATCACTGCGGTGCGGCCCTTCAGAATGTCGTGCATATTGCCGAGAATGTTGCTCTCCGACTGCGAATCGAGCGCAGACGTGGCTTCGTCGAATACCAGCAGGCGCGGATCGTGATACAGCGCGCGTGCAATGCACAGCCGCTGGATCTGGCCGCCGGACAAACCTATTCCGCGCTCGCCGACAATCTGCTCATAACCGAGCGGCATCTTGCTGATAAACGCATGCGCATCCGCCATTCTGGCCACTTCCTCGATGCGTCGGCGGTCGGGTGCGTCGTCGCCGCTTGCTATATTCTCGGCAATCGTGCCCGAGAACAGCAGGTTGCTTTGCATCACATAACCGATCTGCGCGCGGAAATAGGCTTTGTCGACCACGCCGAGGTCGTAACCATCAATCGACATCTTCCCCTCGCTCGGCGCGTAAAAGCCGACCAGCAACTTGGCCAGCGTCGTTTTGCCCGAACCGCTGCGTCCGACAATCGCGACGAGTTCGCCGGGTTTGATGTCGAAACTGATGTTCTCCAACACATAAGCGGAATCGTTTTCGCCATAGCGGAAGTACACACCGCTCAGGCTGATTTCGCCCTGCAGTTCGGGCAGCATGACGCGTGACGGCAGATCCTGCGGCCTCTGTTCTGGCTCGATGTCCAGCACGTCGCCAAGGCGCTCCATTGCGACGCCCGCGTCATTGAGCATGCTCCATAATCCGACGAGTCCCATCAAGGGACCGAGCACGCTTCCCATGAATGCATTGAATGCAATCAACTGACCGATTGTCATCTCGCGCGCGAGCACGAGATTCGCGCCTACCCACAGAATCGCAATCGTGGTCGCGGCATTCAGCAGTTGACTGCCGAGCCCAACGAGAATATTGAAAGCATGTGCGCGGTACTGCACTTCGAGCGCTTTCGCGTATTTCTTCTCCCAGCGCAAACGCACGGGCCGCTCGATGCCCATGCCCTTAACCGTTTCGACACCGGCGAGCGCTTCCATCAGGAACGATTTCGATTCCGTCGATGCGTTGAAAACCTCGCGCGCATAATTCTTGATTCGAGGCGTGGCCAACGCGGTGAGCGCCATGATCGGAATGACGAAGCCGATCAGCACGAGCGTCATCTTCACGTTGTAGACGAACATGATCGTGAAGTAGATGAACACCATCAGCAGATTCAGCGCTGTCGTGACGGTGGACTCCGTGAGAAATGCACGAATCGTCTGGTTCTCCTGGAAACGCGCGAAAATGTCGCCGGTTTTGCGCTTTGCAAAAAACGAGAACGGCAACGACATCGTGTGCTTGAAGAACTGCGACATCATCGCAAAGTCCATGTTGCGCACCATGAAATTGGCGAGGTACGCACGAATCGACGACATGAGTTGCGAGAATACATTGGAGATAATGAGGCCGCCTATCAGCAGATGTAGCAAGCTCACATTCTGATGCACGATTACGCCGTCCAGAATGTTCTGGATGATGAGCGGCGGAATCACACCCAGTACCTGAATCACGAACGTCGCAAGAAACAGGTGACCGAGAATTTTCTTGTACGGCTTCAGGTAGCCGACAAAACGAATCCACGGTGAACGCGACGCCGACATTTGCAGTAAGTGAGGGCCGCCAGTAAAGAGCAGGCATGTACCGCTCCAGCCGCGCTCGAAATCCTCAACCGTCAATTTGCGGAAGCCTAGCGCCGGGTCCGCGACCCATACGTACTCCGTGGAGAGCCCATACACCACTACATAGTGATAGCCCTCCCAATGCACGATGAACGGTAGATCGAATCCACGTAACGAATCGAACGTGCATTGCACGCCACGCGCTGTAAAGCCGAGCGATTCCCCTGCACGGGCAAGGCTGTCGAGCGTTGCGCCCTGCGTGGTCACATTGGCGAGTTCGCGCAGTTTGCCGAGCGTCATCGGAATGCTGTAGTGACGGCAGATCATTGCGAGGCACGCCGCGCCGCAATCCATTTCTTCGGCCTGTTCGACCAGCGCAAAACGCTTGATTATTTTTTCGCCGAACTCGGCCTTGCTCTGCAGGTCGAGCATCAACGGCAGCTTACGGCGTTGCTCCAGCCGCTTTTGCCGCTGTAACTCACGGTCGACGTAACGAATACGCTCGTCCAGCACCTCGCGCAGTTTCGGATTGCGTTCGAGAATGAAATGAACGGTGCGTTCGGGAATCACCAGCAGTCGCGCATCGGTGGACGCAACCGCGGAGGCCATTTGTTCCTGGCGCATCAGGCACGCTTTCTCACCGAATATTTCGCCCTCGCCGAGCGTGGCGAGCGTATAGTCGCGCCCTTCCTCATGCCGAACGATGCGCACTTCACCCTGGCGCACGACGTATAAACGCCGGTCGTCGCGTGCTTCCTGCTTGAGAATCTCTTTGCCTGCAGCGACACGTTTGACACCCACACTGCGCACGTATTCTTCAAGCTCGGCCTTGTTCAGTTTGCCGCGCAAATCGAACAACTGCGCGACAAAGCCGCCGGCCGAATTGATTGCGACATAACTCGCGACAAAAGCAAGCGCGGCCTGATTGGCCGTGATCACCGGCTCGATTGCTGCGCGTGGGATGAACAGCAGCTCGGTCTTCGCCGACGCCCGCACCGAGGCTTCATGCACATACGTACGCAGCATTGCAATGTCGGCGAAAATTTCTCCCGACTTGCGCACTCCCATACTCGTTTCCTTGCCGTTCTCCTCGACAAAGATGCGCACCGTGCCCGAGCGGACCACGTATAAGCCGTCGGCGGTCTCCCCTGCAGAACATACCGTTTCGCCAAACGAATAGAAGCGCGCCTGCGCATATTCAGCCAGGCGGTCGATCTCATCGCGAGAAAAAGGCGACAGTATTTCCACCGAGGCGAGAAACTCGGCGGCGGACGGTGCGGTCTGGGGTGCATCCATAAGCTTGCGGACCTCGATTCGGCTTTTCAGGTTGCGCCCGGTCAGCGCGCCTCGATCACATGTTCCTGCGCACGCGCGATCAGCCAGCTTTCGCGCAGCAGGCGCCTGACTTCGGCGGCGACATCGGCGTCGAGCGTGGCTGGGTATTTGGCCGTCACCGCAAAGATTTCAAAGCACGATCTATCAGCTGACGGGAACGGACCAAGCAAATCACCCACCGCCGCATTGAAGATTTTCGCCTCGATATCCGGCTTTAATGAGCCGCGCAGTACTTTGCCTATTACGCCGCCCGCTTCACGCGTATCGGCAATGGAATGCTCGCGGGCCATGTCGGCGAAACTGTCGGGATCGTCGCGCAGATACGAGATCATTTCCTTCGCCTTGCCTTCGCTATCGAGCACGATATGGCTTACCTCGATGGCGTCGAACTTCGGTGAATTCAGCGCGAAATAGTCTCTGACGGCGGCCTCGTTGCCGACCTCCTCCAGCATCTTTTCCTGATACAACCCGTCAGTGATGAACGCCTCGAATTCGTCGAGGCTCACGTTGAGCACATCCAGGTACTGGTTCATATCGGTCGCCCGATGCAAGCCGCGCACGCGCCGGAACTGGTCGGCGCGCTGCTGGATTTCGTCGGCGCTGACTGCAATGCCCTGCTTCTTCGCTGCATGCACGGTGAGCTTGTCGCGCACGATCTGCTCAATCAGGCTTTCGAACTGGCCAGTCAGTTTCAGAAGTCGAATGAATTCGCTGACATCTACAACTTCATCATCGATTCGCACTATCGCGGTCATGTTGTCCGCTCCCATGGTTGATGAGTGATCCGCACGGTCAACCCGCCAACTGTCTGAACGGATCGAGACCCAGGTCGATTAGCCGCCGCTCGCGCACCACGATTTCCGCGCTCGCTGTCATGCCATAACGCAATGGATAACGCGTGCCCGCAATCTCGTAGTAGTTTTTATCGAGCGTGACGCGACCCTCGTAAACCGGCTGTTTGTCCTGCAATGAAGGCTTGGTGGCCGGCGAAATATAAGCAAGCGTGCCGCTGATCAACCCGTAGCGTTGATAGGGAAACGCGTTGAACTTGAGCTTGACCGGCAGGCCTTCGTGCAGGAACGCGCGATCATGTTCGGCAATCTCGATCTTCAACACGGGCTTCGCGTCTTTAGGCGCAACGCCGCCGAGTGGCGAGTTCGCCTGAATCTTGTCGCCGCGCTGCGTCGACGTGACGTCGGTAATCACACCTGAAACGGGTGCGAGAATCAGCAGGAAATTGTCTTTGTCGATGTTCTCGAAACGTATCCGCGCAGCAGCTTCGGATACAAGCCGCGCGCTTTGTAGTTGCAACCGCAACTTGTCTTCGACATCGGTGACGTCGCGCACGGCGGCGTCATATTGAAGCTGAAGGTCGGTGGTCTGCTGGCCGCTTGTTTCCAGTTCCGCATTCGCCTTTGCATATTCGTGGCTCAAACGGAAGTCGAGTTCGGCAAGTTTCGATTGCGCGACGCGGTAGGCGTTATCCGCTTCCATCGCAGCGGTTCGCTTCTGTTCGACCTGCAGTTCGGCTATTCCGCCGCCGCCTGGCTGCGCGAACAGTTGCGAATAGCGGTCCAGTTCCTGGCGCGCCGCCTCCCGCACGCGCCGCGCGTTATCGAGGACGCTGCGCGCTTCGTCGAGTTCGGCTTTCTGCCCCTCCGCGAGTTTGCTCGTGCCTTCCGAAATGCGATTCTCATGCAGACGGGCCTCGACTTCCATTTGCGCCTTTAGCGCGGCGGCTCTTCGTTCCAGTAGCGCCTTCTTTTGAGGAAACTGCTTCCAGTCGCGCTCCGCATCTTCGAGCTTCAGTTGCGCCTGCAACGCATTGCTCGCGGCCTCGATAGCGCCGCGCGCGTTCAGCCGGGCGAGCACGTCGCCCTTCGACACGGGCTGCCCCTCGGCGATATACAGGTCGGCCAGCTCGCCGTCGATCGGCGCATAAATGCGGCGCACTTCCGAATCCGGAGATAGCGTGCCCTGTGCGCTGACGATCACATCCGCGCGGCCCACGAACGACCATAGGAGTCCCGCCACCACCAGGCCGACCATTGCCCAGATCAGCGCACGCGCGAGCCGCACCGGCTCAGCGGTCAGTATCGCGATACCTTCGACGCTGTGATCTTCCAGCGCTTCCGAAAGCAGCCTAGGGTGACTGTCGCGTTTCACTCTGCTCGCCTCCAATCAACGCCAGCTTCGCCTTTAGAAGACCCGGATCCAGCACCATGCGCAACTCGGTGAGCGAGCGACGCTGCAAGCTTGTTTCGGCTTCGATATCCGCGAGCAGGCGGTCGAAGTCGGCAGGATGGTCCGCCTTTAATTGCGAATAGATACGCATGCCCTGTTGCGCCGCGGTTTGAGCGTCGGACAGCAAACGCGCCTCGTTGCGAAATCCTGGCGAGATGCCGGCTTCGAGCCGTTGTGTGCCACCGATCGAACCGCTCGCGCGATATTGCTTCCACAGACTCTGCGCCCGCAGCATCAGGTCTTGCGCACGCGCCAGTGCTTTATCGTGCAACGCGGCGACGTCCTTCTCGATCGAGTGCGCGAACCACACATCCGCCGACGGATCGAGGCTCGCATAGAACGACAGCAGACGTTGGTCGTAATCTTTGCCACCACGCGTTTTTTGCAGATCGCTGTATTGGTCGAGCAACGTTTTTTTGCGAGTCAGGTCGGCGGTCAGCATATCGGACCATGGACCGGCTGGCATCGACTGCAAGCCGGCCAGCGCCTGCTGCGCGTCGCCGCGCTTCCACGCTTCGGCCACCGCGTCGAGCCGCTGGATTACATCTGCCGATGGCAGACGCGTTGCCGCAAGTTGCCGATATTGCTCCTGAAACGGCGGTGTGCTGAAGCGCGCGGCTTTCATTTGTGAAAGCAGTGAGGTCAATTTGCGAGCTAGCGCGGCTTCGAGCAAAGCGGTGTATTGACGCAGATCGTCGCGTACACGGTCGAGTCCCGCAAGGCGTGGATAGCGTTGCGCGTAATCATCCAGTACAGGCGGCAGCGCTGCTGGTTTATCGCGCGCCAATTCGGTGCGAATGATCCCGTCTAACCGTTCGATCGCCGCGAGATAGACCGAATCGTCGCTCTCCAGCTTGCGCAGATGGCTCAAGGCCTGCGCGTACGGTTCCGAAAAAACGGGTACGTATGTCGCGATCCTGTCGAGAGCACGCTGATGGCTCTTGGGATCGTCGTCCCAACGCTGCAGCAAGCCGCCTATCGTCGCTTCGTCCGCGTACATGCGGATCGGCGCTTCGACGCCGCCTCGCCCCGCCACGAAACGCTCCAGATCGCCCACCCATTGCAGTTCGCCGAGCAACGACGCAGCATCCGCATTGTTCGCGCTCAACGACTTCATGTCGGCAAGCAGTGCGTCAGCCTGGTCGAACTGCGCCTTTTGCAGTGCATTGAGCCAGCCAGGAAGCTTCGCCTTCAGCAGCGCTTCGCTCGCAAGCGCGCTGACTTTCGGGTCGGCGGGATGGCTCGCCAGATAGCTCTTCGCCGACTTCACGGCGTTTGTATAGTCGCCGCTCGCGAGCAGATTTTTGACCTCGCGCTCGGGTGAACCGCGCAGATAGAGTGCCAACGCCGCGGCTGCGAAAAACACGACGGCCACGCCGCTCCACGCGGCGACGCGCCTCATGCCCGCACGATCGTCGCCTGCAAATGCCTTGCCAAGTTCGCTCGCGACGAGTCGCCAGCGGCGCTGCCTGCGCTTGGAGACGCTCGCGCCCTGGCTGCTATCCGATCCATTCGCGGCACTGCCGGCATCGCGCCCGCCATTGGCGCCCTTCGCAGCGCTCACCGGCGCCCCGTCAGCGGGAGACGCGCGTTTTGCTTGCGCCGACGCCGCGTGTGCAGACTCGTTGATCTCGTCCTCGCGTTGCCGCGCAGGGTCCACGCAAAAGATGTCGAGAAACGAATTCGCCGCGCCCACGAACGTTGTCTTGTCGGGGTCCGCGGCTTCGTCGACTGAGGGATTGAGGAGCAATTGCGTCACGGTCGGCTCGTTTTCGGGCGGTTTTTGCAGCGTCACCCTGTAGACGAAGTGGTCTCCGCCAAATGCAACGACGTCGCCGTCCGCCAGCGGCAGCGCTGATTCGTCGAGACGTTTGCCACCGACGAATGTGCCGTTCGTGCTGCCCAGATCTTCGACGTAAAGCTCCGAGCCCTTCAGAAAGATATGCGCGTGTCGCCGGGAAATGTAATTGACCTGATGCGGGTAGCGGTCCTTGTAGCGCGAAAAGACATCATCGGCTTTGCTGACGAGGAACGGAAACGCTTGCACTTCGATCGGCTGAAGATCGAGATCGTCGCGCTGCGGCACAAGCAACAACGCAGGAGCTTGTGCGGTGCTGCCAGCCGCTACGATGCGCGCGCGCGGCTCAATGCTCACGCGATAACACAACTCGCCGCCGAAACACAGTTCGTCGCCTGCCCGCACACGCGCCGGCGTTTGACGCACTGCGATGCCGTTTACCGTCGTGCCATTCTTGCTTTCGAGGTCCGCAACGTAAATGGCGCCGTGCTCGACGAAGACCCGCGCGTGACGGCGCGATAGACGCGCAATCCGCTCAGCAGGGTAATCGGTGAACGGCGCTTCGCTGCGCCCAATTGCGAACAGGTTGTCGACAATCCGGATTGTGTCCAGCGCAGGTCGTTGCGCGGATGCAAGCGGAGACAACAACACGTCGAAAGCGGCTTCGACAGTCGCGCGTGTCTCTGCAATGGGTGTTTCTCCGTCGGCCATTTTATCCGGATCACTAATCGTTTACCCGCTGCAGCGAGAGTGCAGCGGATTCAGCACGAAGGACGACGGCGAGAAGGTCTTTTATTAGCGAGCCATTGCAAAGCCGGCTCCTCAAAGATTGTAAGTCACGCATCGCGAGTGTCAATTCCCTGTCGTTGGTTATGAAGCCAGTTGGCTACGGTGTGAAACCCAGATAAGGCTCGCACTCGCCACATTGCGGATTAGCTCAGTGTTCCTTTACTTCTGTTGTGCTGCCTTATTGCTGTTTCACTTGCGCCTGCACATCGACACTGGGCCACCCGCCGCCGAGTGCCTTATAAAGCAGTACCGTGTCGGACAGAATCAATTCATGATTGGCCAGCAAAGATTGCTGCGCTTCGAGCAGCGTCCGCTCGGTTTCGAACACTTCCAGTTGCGACACGAGACCAAGCCTCAGCTGAGACTGAATCTGATCAGCCACGATTTGCAGACGATCGACCTCTTGCTGCAATTCAACTCTCTGCGCCTTATGCGCATTCAGATTGACCAGTGCGTTCTCTACTTCTTCGAATGCGCCCATCACCGTGGCGCGATATTGCTGCTCAGCGACTGTCGATTGCGCCTGCGTTACCTTCACATGGGCGCGTACCGAGGGGTCGAGCAGTGGAATGTTGATACTGGGCATGAAGCCGTATGTGAACGACTTAAGCAAATCAGTAAGAGCAAAACTCGCCGTGCCGCCGTGGCCAGTCAGGCTGATCGTCGGCAACTGCGCGAGCTTGGCCTCGCCGACGAGGTCGTACGCCTCCAGAACTCTGAACTCAGCGGCCACCACGTCCGGGCGCCGCGCCAGAAGTTGCGCAGGCAGGCCGTCGGGTACGACAGGCAACTGCACGCGCTGCTGCAAATGGCCCTTAGGCAAACGAAACTCGCCTGCAGGTACGCCGATCAGCGTACACAACGCGTTGTTCGCGAGATCGCGCGAGCGTCCCAGTTCGAGCAATTGATTCGTCAGGCGATTGATCTCCGCCTGCTGACGCAGTACCTGCGTCTGCGGGATGAGACCGCTGCGGCGCTGTCCCTCGTAGATCGTCAGGATTTGGCGGTTGGTGACGAGTGTTCTTTGCTGCTGGTCTATCTGGTCGTCGAACTGGAGCAGCTGGAAATAAGTGCTGGACACATTCGACACCAGTTCCAGATAGCCGGCGCGCCAGTCGGCTTCGCTCGCATGAAACTCGGCTTTTTGCGCTTGCACGCCTTTCTCGACCTTGCCCCAGATGTCGATGTCCCAGTTAACCTGCGCCGCAACGTTGTACTGCTTCGTGAAAGTCTGCCCGGTGGTCTTCTGAAAGCTTGCGCCGGCGCCGAGGTCCATCGTCGGCAACGCGCCGGCTTTGGCTTCGCCTATTTGTGTGCTGGCCACGTCGATGCGCGCGGCCAGCACCTTGATGTCGAAGTTGCCGCTGATGGCTTTGTCGATCAGCGAATCGAGAGTCGAATCGTGGAAGCCCTTCCACCATTCCGGTTCGATGGTGGCCGCCGCGGATATCGGTGAACCTTTCTGATCCGACCACGACGCTTTGGCAGGCGTATCGGGCCGCTTGTAGTCCGGCATGCTGACGTCGACGCATGCGCACAATGAAAAGGCGCAAACAGTTGCCGCGCACAGCCCGCGCAACGTCGTCGCGGTGTAGTGATTGAACGAGCGCTGACGGACCAGTGAATCAAGCAACGCTGACACGATTTTCTCCGATGACGCCCACTTCACAGCACGACGCAACGCACGCTTCAAGTAAAGCATCTCCGCCGCCGCTTCACCATCGAAGCAGGTGCATGAACATGGGTTCGGGAGATGTGCGGTAACGAGGTGTCGCGTGAAAAGAACGATTAGACGCGCAAACTTTTGAGGATCGATGCCGGCGGGCGCACGGGACGGCAGGCGTCGGCGTCCGCTCGCGCCGCTTACGACATGTAGATGTTGTTGCTCGCCGTCACATGTGGATCGATTTTGGCCGAGACGTCTGTAACGAAGGCTGCGTTGTTGCAGTTGCCGTTCTGAATATTAATCGTCGTGCTGATCAGTTGAGTCGCATCGACCTTCTTGCTGTGGTCCGGCGCAAAGAACGGTGCGAAGTTCACGTACGACGGATACAAAAGGCCGGTGCCGCCGCGCACCGCGCTCATTGCCTTGCTGTCGAGTTGTTCGGTGATGGACAGGTCCTGGATCATCAGCGTGTTCATGGCAGATCTCCTGAAAGGGAAAGTCGCAGTCTTGCGGTTGTGGTTCGAGCAACTTGTCTACTCGAGCATCACTAACGCATAGGCTGTGCCAGTTTTGCTTTCCGATCCTAAGAGATTTGCCGAGGCGCTTATGGCAAGGCGTTCAGGGGACTTGCGGCGTTGCGATAGTGCTATCCGCACAGACGCGGCTGCCTCGACATGATGGATCGCAACCAACAACCCGCGTGCAATGGTTGGTCCACGCGTGACACCACCCGCTCCGTCACCGCGCAATGACGGTGATTTTCTTCGAGTACACCGGCGGGTTGTGCGGAACATGCATGTCGTCGCCCATCAATAGCTGCAACGTATGCTTGCCGGGAGGCAACTGGATCATCGTCTCGGTTTCACCGGCGCCGAAATGCAGGTGATTGCGGTCCGAGGGTATTTCCTGATCCGGCGGCGGCAGGTCGGTGTCGATCAGAAGATGATGGTGTCCTGTGTTCGGATACTTCACGCCCTTTGGCGCCACGCCCATGTAACGCAATCCGAACCACACGCGAAACGGCTTATTGGCTTGCACCACCTGACCATCGTTCGGATAGCCGATATAGGCATAAGCGCCCGCAGGCGCCGGGGTTCCCGCCACGGCAAAATCCGCCGTGCCCCATGTCGCCGACGCCACCAGCGCCGCGACTGCAATGAGTTTGTACATGAACGTCTCTCCGTTCCGAGCGGTCCGCGATGAACGCGCGGCTCGCGCTAGTCTTTTTGCACGGTGATGGTGATCTTTTTCGAGTACACGGGCGGCGTGTGCGGCACGTGATTGTGATCGCCCAGAATCAGTTGCAATGTGTGTTTGCCTGGTGGCAACTCGATACGCGCGTCGGTTTCACCTGCGCCGAAATGCAGATGATTGCGGTCCGATGGAATCTCCTGGTCGAGCGCCGGCAGGTCCGTGTCGATCAGTAGATGATGATGCCCGGTATTCGGAAATACGACGCCCTTCGGACACACGCCCATGTTGCGCAAGCCCATGCGGACCCACAACTTGCCGCCATGAATCACGGCGCCGTCGGGCGGCCAGATGATGTACTCCTCAGCACCTGCGGGCGATGCAGTCGACGCGCCGAACGCGGCGAAAGGCAGCGCCGCACCGCCGATCATCACGGCGAGCACGGTGCGCGAAACCGTACGCCATGCAGATAGCCGCGTTGCGGCCGTCAGACTCCGGTTGAGAACAGCGGGGACGTTGGTTATTCGCATAGCGCACTCTCCCGAAGAGCGGTCGTGGCCACCTCGACTGCGCGAGGCAGTGCGGGCAATTCTGCTGCGTTCGCGACCGCGCACGCGATGCGTCGGCCGCGTAGTTAAAACGACCGTGCCGCGTTACTTTGTGAATCAGCTTAGGACGTAACTTGCCAAAAAGATACGCCACACTCGTTAACCGTATAGCGCACTCGGTAGAAGTGTTGGTTGTGACCCGCCAAGTGCGTGCTATGGTTGTTGATACGTTGCAACGTGGATGGTCCAAAGCGCGTCGTGCGTCCCATACGTGTCCGCGGTACGTGCGGCGGCGACGCATAGCGCCGACCGGTGCTGTACGCGAATGCCTATGTTCTGTCCGGAACAAACAGGATCCGAAGATGTGGCGAATATTCCTGCTGATGTGGATGGCCGGGGCCATTCTGGTGGATTGCGGCAATACATTTGCCGCTGCGCCGCGTGAAAGCACCGGTGCGATGGACCGGGCAATCGCGCCGTTCGCAGCCGGACACGATTATCTAGGCGCGCAACGCATTGCACTCGTGATAGGCAATGGCGAGTATGGCGACAATTCACACGACGTCGTCAGGCAAAACGCGCCGCGTGACGCACGAGCCGTCGGCAAAACATTGCGTGCGCTTGGCTTCGACGTGACCGTGATTTCGAATGCAACGCCGACTGTAATGCAACGATCGATTCGCGAACTACGCGAGCGTTTGACCGCAGGTGGTATCGGCCTGTTCTATTTCGCCGGTCACGGCATGCGGATCGGGGGGCAGACGTTGCTGATTCCCGCCGGACTGGACATGCGCTCGCCGGCTTCGCTGCTTCGCCAGGCCGTCGATCTGAATGACGTCTTGCGAGCAATGAATTCACGCGACAGCCAACTCAACCTCGTAATCCTCGATACCTGTCTCGACAATCCATTCGCCGCCGCTGTTGCACCGGATGCGTCCGCACTTCCGCCGAACACGGTCGTTGCCTATGCGACCGCGCCTGGCGGTTTTGCGGCGGACGGCATACGCCATGGCATTTACACACAGGCATTGCTGCGGACACTCGACGAAGCACCAGCACAGCCTCTAATGAGCCTGCTTGCAAACGTCGCGTCCGAGACTCGCCAGATAACACGTGGCGAGCAGAGTCCTTGGATTGTGTCGACGCTGGCGGCATCGGAAGATGCAGTAAGCAGCGTGGTCAAAGCGCCAGTCGTCAATGTCGAGACCTACGACGATACTGTCGTGACACTGCACAGTCGCGGCATTCTCCCAAAAGACAGCAGTGAACAATACGAAATCACGTTCTGGAATTCGATCAAGGACAGTAACTATCCCGGCGACTACGAAGCGTATTTGAAGGCCTATCCCAATGGGCGCTTCGCCACGCTAGCGCATGCCCGCATAGATCGCTTGCGGGCGGCCGCATCGAACGCACCAGCGACCGCTGCAGCACCCTCCCCCGCGCCGCCCGCCGCGCAACCGGCAGCGCCACCTGCTACACCGACACCGCAAGCCGCGCGTCCTTCAACGCCTGCAGCGCCCTCCGCTACCGCGGCGCCGGACCGGCAGCGCGCCGTTTCTGCGCCGCCCGCTGCGAGCACTACCGCACCTTCAACGCCGCCTGCCACGTCAACCGCTCAGAAGCCCGCAGTGCATGCGCCTGTCGCAGGTGAAAGCCGCGATTGTGCTGCGTGTCCGATCATGATCGCGTTGCCCGCCGGCTCATTCTCAATGGGCAGCAGCAGCGACGATCCATCGGAGAAACCCGTTCATCACGTGACGATTGGGGCACCGTTCGCGATCGGCAAGTACGAGGTGACCGTCGAGCAGTGGAATGCATGCGTCGCCGCGAACGCATGTGCGAAACTCACTCCCGAAACGAATGCGAACAAGACGGCACCCGCACGCGACCTCAGTTGGGATGACGCGCAGCAGTATGTAAAGTGGCTCAGCAAAACAACCGGCAAGCCGTACCGTCTGCCCACTGAAGCGGAGTGGGAATACGCCGACCGTGGCGGCACGACAAGCGCTTACTGGTGGGGAGATCAGATGCGCAAGGGCACCGCCAACTGCAAGGATTGCGGTGAACCGTGGCACAAGGAAGGCCCCGAGCCGGCAGGTTCTTTTGCGCCCAATCCATATGGCTTGCACGACATGAATGGCAGCGTCTGGGAATGGACCGCCGACTGCTGGCACAACTCGTACCAGTCCGCACCCGCAGATGGCCGCGCGTGGGAAAGCCCCACTTGCGACATGCGCGTGATTCGCGGCGGCTCGTGGCGGGAAGGCAGCAGCTATATGCTCAGCGCGACTCGCTTTAAATACAGCTCAGGTGTGCGCCAATCGCAAGACGGCTTTCGCGTAGTCAAAGAATTGAAGTGATGCACTGCTACAACCGCTTTCACGGTTGAGCTGAAGTGCGCGCGCAGTTTATGGCGCGTGAGGCTTCGTGGTGATCGGCGCGAAGTCAGCGACGATCCGCTCCCGGCCATACTTTGCGCCGATCTGCGCGAGGCGCGCGTCGAGTGCCCGAAGATAGTCGGTGCGCGATTCCGCTTCGGGCCGCGGCTTGTCGAATAGCGGCGCGGGCGTAATCAGAAGCACGACCATCTCCGAACCGAACGGCTTGGAAATAACCCAGTCGCCTGCGCTGCCGATCGTCGCCGAATAACGCGGCGGCGCCTGATTGTCCTTCGCGCGCGAGCTCGGCACCATATGAACGACGTTACCGTCGAGTTGGTAATAGTCGAGGTTCACGTATGAGTCATAGCCGGGCGTGCTCACGTCGACAACCAGCGGATCGCCCTCACTCAACTGACCGCTCGCGGGACGCACCTGCAAGCCGGCGATGTGACCGGCCTGCCAGTTCTGCGTCCAGTACGGCGCGAGCGCCTTAACGGTGTCGCATTTATCGTCCGCGACGGACTGAACGTCGAGTTTCACGTCGTCCACGCCGGGAAGCGCCCGCAGCCCATCTTTCAGGCGCGCAGCGCCGTAGCGTTGGGAGACATAGCCGCGCACCGTCAACGTGTGGTCTTGCGTCGATGCAGCCAGCGCCGAACACGGCACTTGCGCGAGCATCGGCGTCACGGCTGCGAGCGTCAATGCGGGCTTTGGAGCTGGGGGTGATGCGGGCGGTGCGGCAGTTGTCGACGCGTTCGTCGGTGCCGTCGTTGGTGTGTTCGTCGAGGCGTTCGTTGACGAACCATTCGACACCACGCCCGCTGCGCTCGATTGCGTGGACAACGAGGCGCCCCGATCGACGCGTCCCTGCGACGAGCCCGCGCCCAATTGCGCCTGACTTTGACGATTCGGCGCCGACTTCCACGCGTACACGCCCACAGCCGCGGCGCAAATCACCGCGAAGCCCGCAAGCCCCGCCTTCGCCAACGTGCCGGATTTCTCGGCGCGCGCCTCGTTGTCGAACTCCGCGATAAAGCGTGTGACGCTCGGCATGCGCGTCGCGCGGTCGAATGAAAGCGCGGCGCGCAGCGCGCGCCACTGCCTAGTATCCAGATTCGCTGGCCGCTGCAGCTTGAAATCTGCGTTGCGCGCCTGCGTGGCGGACAATCGGTCGAACGGATGATGCCCGGTCAACAGTTCATACGTGATGCAGCCCAGCGCGTAAATGTCGTCACGCGGATCGGGCTCGCGATGCTCGATCATTTCGGGGCTCGCATACGCGGGCGTCAGCGCGCCGAGGCTCCCGGGGTCGAAGACCGTTGCATCGCTCTCTTCCTCCGGGCGCTGAAACACGCGGGCAATGCCGAAGTCGATCACTTTGACTTCGGCATTCGTCGTGAGAAAGACGTTGGCCGGTTTGAAATCGCAATGCACGAAACCGCGTTCGTGCGCATACGCAAGCGCGCTGCACATGCCACGTACAATGGGCAACGCTGCGCGTACAGGCATGCCCTGATAGCCCGGCGTGCGCAGCAGTTGGCTTAGTGGCTTGCCGGACAAATACTCCATCGTCAGATAGACGATAGGCCCATCGCGATCGAAGTCGTACACCGTGATGATGTTGCGATGCGCGAGCACCTGCGCCTTGCGTGCCTCGCGCTGCAATGCAACTAGCGAATTCGGATTGCCGCGAAACTGGACGTTGAGAACCTTGATCGCCAGATAGGGCTTTCTGTCCGACGCCTCCAGCTTGCGCAGATCGAGCGCCTTGTAAACCGTGCCCATCCCACCGACGCCCAGGCACTCTTCGAGTACAAAGCGGTTGTTCAGCGTGTCGCCGGTGCCTTTGATCTGGTCATGGCCTAACCCGCTGGATGCGTTAGGCGCATTCGCGCCGGTGCCTGCAGGCATTGCGCCTGCGGAGCGCACCGATGGAATTTCAACCGTAGTCTGGATGCCGGTTTCGTCGCCGCCGGCGGCCACATTCGACACACGCAACTGCTCGATACGCCGCCGCACTTCGACATAAATGTCCTCGGGCAGCGGCGCTTTACGATGCGCGGCGCCGAGCATGTCCAGCAGCTGCGCGGGACCGAGGCCTTCGGTCACCAACGTGCTGTCGAGTTGAGCGACGAACTCGTCACGGGACAGCTCGCCGTTCTGGAAGTCGTGAATCACACGCGCAAGGCTAGCCATTTTGTGCGAGATGCCGCCGCTGCCATAGACCCCGATCGCGTATGACCGAGGCTCCCGTGGCCGATAGGAAAGCTGTCGTAACCAGTTACATGTGCCGCTTCGATACTAGCTCCAGGCCTGCGCTTTCGCAAACCAGGATTGCCCCGCGCGATGCACGAGCGGCCGATGTCGGACGCGCTCCAACAGAATCGCGCGCGTTGTCGGAAGAGTGCCACCGCTCGCTGCGACTGCGCTGGCCGCAGCGGAGATCCGTAAATCCGGCAAATCGGTCTGCAAGCCAAGTCCATAAGGGCGCCGATACTTTTGTTAGGAACCTTTACTAAATCTGGCACACGCCATGCATTAGTGACGCTCGAGCAGGCAGGTTGCTCGGATCGAACGGCAACAACGTTGCGAGCAAAAACCTCCACGTGCGATAAGCGGCGAGGCGAAGCGGCCGCTTCTTCATGCCGCTTCGCCTCGCGCCAGCCGCTTTTTCTTCCGCGTCACTTTGGAGAAATACCATGTCATCCCTCATGATTCGCGACGTTCCCGAGTCCGCGAACTCAGCCGCCCACCGAAGGTAAGCGGGTGTCCGGCGGCGCCAGGCTGCTCTCGGCAGGCGGTCTAATCGGCATCGCCAACGTCAACGTCCCGGCGACAACGAAGGACCGTGTGCCTCCCGACCGCCGCCTGCTCATATCCGCCAGGCAGGCACAAAGCAGATTTCCTATACTCATAGTGCGACGAGACCTCAGCACACTTGACCCCATTCGCGCGCGCAGACGAGACCGGTGAATGGTCGTAGCACGCGGCTTCTTTGGCGAACACACCATGGCCAGACTTCTCATCAACGACCTTACTGACAGCGTGGAACTCGACCGCGAGGCAATGGCCGCCATTGTCGGCGGTGCACGCATCGGCACGCGCCTGACGCGCGCCGCGCCACTCGTGCCGGTTTCCGCGCGGGTCGTCGAGTATCCACCCGGCTTTCCGGCCGCGCATCAGGCCATCGGAAAAGTAGCCGCGACGCGCGATAAACGGCGCGGCTAGATTCGCTTTCGCATCAGCAGTGCGGCGGCATGCGTCATCGACGCGTGCCGCTTTCGTTTTTGTCGCGCGAGGCGCAGCGCGCGGACCTTTCCGCAGCACTGCCCAACATTGCGAACGTGAAATGTGGGCTACGTCCGCACACTTCGCTTCGGTCTTTCGCTCATCACAATGCGCTTCTTGCGGCCGTGCCGCGAATATCGTTGCCTGGCGCGGCGTCGCTGATGAGATGACAGCTTCCGCGTTCATCGAACGAAAATTGGCATACACCTTGCAGAAATAGAAGCGAGCACCTTGCCGTGCTCGCCCGCCCACTTCGAGGAGTATCGCCATGAAATCCACCGTCATTATCAAGGACCTACCCCGCGGCGCCGACGCGGCGCGCGAGGAAGCCACGCTCGACGCCGAGCAGATGAAACTCGTGCGCGGGGGCCGCTCCGTCGCCGTCACAGTCGACGGCGGCGCCGCGGGCCACGTCGACGACTTCGACATCAACACTGCCATCTTCGAAGGGCGCATCAAAGGCACCTATCTGTAGGACGCGTGAGATGTCCGCAATTGGAAACCGCCGCGCCGCGCCCTTGCTGGCGGGGCGCGGCGGCCCAGATACGCGTCGGTTAAATTGCCCTTGCATTCTGTATCAATCGATATATAATCCCGTTCTATATCGTTCGATACAGAACCCGCCGCACAGGCGGTAAAGGACATGGATCATGGCGCGACCCCGCGGATTCGACGAGCAAGAGGTGCTCGAAGCAGCAAGCGCGACCTTCTGGCTCAAGGGCTATGAGGCCACCTCCACACGCGACCTCGTCAAATCGACGGGTCTCACGCAGCCGAGCCTCTACAACGCATTCGGCGACAAGCGCGGGCTGTATCTGCGCGCGCTCGAGCACTACCTGGACTGCACGCTGCGCGAGCGCATCAGGCGCTTCGAGAGCACCGTGCCGCCTGCTCTAGCCATTACGGGTTTCTTCGACGAGACAATCGAGCGTTCTGTCGCCGATCCGCACAAACGTGGCTGCATGCTGGTTAATTCGGCGCTCGAAATTTCGTCCGAGGACGAAGCATTTCGTAAGCTCGTCGCGACCGAGATCGCCGAGATCCGCGAGTTCTTCTATCGCTGCCTTGTCGCCGCGCAGAAGGGCGGCGCAATCGCGGCCACCGTGTCGCCCGCCGACGCGGCCACTCATCTGCTCGCCACAGTACTAGGCATGCGCGTGCTAGCGCGGGTCGATCCGCAACGAGAAGTGCTGACGAGCGCTGCCGCAACCGCTCTCGCGCTGCTCGGCTTGCCGGCGATACCGGCCAAACACGGCGGCGTCTAAGTCACGCGCCTAACGGGCGCACACCATCGCATTTTTACCCACAGCCGAATCCACGTTTAGCACGTTGGCCGGTAAAGGAATCGTCATGTCTTCAGCGCCCTCATTGACCTCTCCGGGCTCTACATCGCTCGACGCCCGTTCGCTCTACGCGACGCTCGCCGGCTTGTGCGGCAGCCTCGTCGCTATCGGACTCGCGCGCTTTGCGTACACGCCGCTGATTCCGTCACTGATTCAGGCGCACTGGTTCACGTCGTCACAAGCGGTGACACTCGGCGCCGCCAATTTCGCGGGCTATCTGATCGGTGCGTTGATCGGCCGACCGCTTGCGTCGGCGTTATCGAACCGTACCGCGTTGCGTCTGCTGATGGCTGTTGTGACCGCAGCCTTCTTCGCCTGCGCCTATCCGCTCTCGATCAGCTGGTTCTTCGCGTGGCGTCTGCTTTCGGGCATCTCCGGCGGTGCCATCATGGTGCTGGTCGCGACTTCAATTCTTCCGCACATTCCCGCGCCGCGCCGCGGCTTTGTCAGCGGCATGATCTTTCTCGGACTGGGCCTTGGCATTGCAGCGTCCGGAACGCTGATACCTGAGCTGCTGCACTTTGGGCTGAGAACCACATGGCTCGGTCTCGGCGCAGTCGCGCTCGCATTGACCGCGGTGAGCTGGTTCGGCTGGCCGTCGACCAATCCGCCTGCACCGGTCGCAGCAGCCGGCAATCGTCACGCTTCACACGCCAGCAATCTCGGGCTGCGTGTGCTGTATGCGCAATATGCAGCGAACGCGCTGGGTCTCGTGCCGGCAATGATCCTGCTTGTCGATTATGTGGCGCGCGGCCTCGGTCGAGGTGCGGCAATTGGCGCGGACTACTGGGTGCTCTATGGGCTTGCCGCGATCGTCGGACCAGTCATTGCAGGCAACGTCGCGCATCGTATCGGTTACGGCAAGGCTTATCGCGTTGCGCTGCTGCTGCAGGCGGTAGCCGTCGCAATGCTCGCGCTTTCCGGCAATGCATGGGTTCTCGGATTGTCGACTGTGATTCTCGGCGTCTTTACGCCCGGCATCGTTCCGCTCGCGCTCGGTCGCATTCACGAACTCGTGCCGCACGATCACACCGAGCAACGGGCGTCGTGGAGCCGTGCGACCACCGCATTTGCGCTCTTCCAGGCGCTCGGTGGTTATGGCTACTCGTACCTGTTCTCGCACTCGCATAACAACTACGCGCTGATCTTTGCTTGTGGCGCCGTCGCGCTCGCCCTTGCGTTCATCGCGGACATCGTCGCGTCGCGCGTCAGGACCGCGCCTGCAAGCGGTATGTGAGCGTAGCCGCGCGCGTGATCGGCCCCGCGCTTCCGTGTTGGGCACGACGCTTGCTCAAGCAGGTTGACGACGCTGCCTGGTCCCACGCACGCCAATCGAGCGTGCGTGAGTCATAGATAGGCAGCTCCATCAACCAAGCGGAGGTCATATATGTTGGGAACTATTCTTCTGGTTGTGCTGATTCTTCTCCTCATTGGCGCGTTGCCGACGTGGCCGCATAGCCGTTCATGGGGTTATGCGCCGACGGGTGGTCTCGGTATCGTGCTCATCGTTGTGATCGTGCTGCTTGTCGCCGGCGTCGTTTAGCCGATCCGTGATGCGGTCACATCATCAATAAGTCCACGCAGGCCAGGCCGCCGGATCGCGATGCAGTGAACTGCGCGCAAATCCGGCGGCCTCGCTATATTCGTACTTAGACAAAAGGCACGTTCAACCCCCAAGGAATTGCGATGGAAAAGTTACTCGCCAATCAATTCGCGTTGGTCACGGGCGCAAGCTCGGGCATCGGCTATGGCGTTGCAAAGGCGCTCGCCGATGCGGGCGCGTCCGTCGCTCTGAATTATCATTCGCACGCTGAATCGGCCGAGAAGCTCGCCGACGAAATCAATCAATCGGGCGGCGCCGCAATCGCGGTTAAAGCGGATGTATCGAATCCCGCTGATGTCGAGGCGATGTTCGAAGCGTGCCGCGCTCGCTTCGGCACGTTGGATATCGTTGTCGCCAATTCCGGTTTGCAGAAGGACAGCGCTTTCGCGGAAATGACGCTGGAAGATTGGCAAACGGTGTTGGCCACCAACCTGACGGGGCAATTCCTCACCGCTCAGGCAGCCGTAAAAGAATTTCGCCGACGCGGACCGACGTCGGTATCGAAAGCGGTTGGCAAGATCATCTGCATGAGTTCCGTCCACGAAGTGATTCCGTGGGCCGGACATGTCAACTACGCCGCGTCGAAGGGCGGGATTCAGATGTTCATGAAGTCACTCGCGCAGGAAGTGGCGCCGGAGCGCATCCGCGTGAACTCGATTGCGCCCGGCGCGATCCGCACCCAGATCAATCGGGACGCGTGGGACACGAGCGCGGCGCGCGACAAACTATTGCAACTGATCCCTTATGGCCGCGTCGGCGAAGTGGAAGACATCGGCAAGGCTGCGGTGTGGCTTGCATCGGATGAAAGCGACTACGTTGTGGGGACAACCTTGTTTGTCGACGGCGGCATGACGCTGTATCCGGGATTTGCCGACAATGGCTAGACGTCAGTACAGTCGTTGTCGCCGTGACCTTCCAGCAGTTTTTCGAACAGATCGACCTCGCCCATCTGACCGCCTTTGAGCATTAGCTCGATGCCATCCAGTTGAGGACTGTCGGCGCGGACACGGCACACGCTCACCCCAGCCGTCAGCGGCGCAAGATATGACAGACCCCATGCGCCGAGTGCTCGCACCGCGATACTCGATGTGTCACCGCCCGCAATGCCGACACGCTGTAATTTCTCCGCGTCGAGCACTTGCCTCAACAGAACCGCACAAGCGTGAGCAAGCCGAGGTAACGCGCCGGACGATTCAACAGCGCTCGGTTCGCGCCGCGACGTGAAGGCCAGTACATTGCTTCCACTGCGCAACGCGGCGGCGATTGCTGCCACTTGCGCCATTAGATAGCTATGTGCCGATTCGCCCGTCATCTGCAGCGGGTCCAGTTCGATGTGGCGATATGAGCGCGCGGCGCGAATCTGCACCTCGGTCAACGGCGACAGGCTGCCCGCCATCACGAATACCGGACTGCGCGCACGAGCCAACCGTTCGCACCGCGGCGTCGCTTCACCCGCGGCCGATTGGCCGAGCGTGGAGACATACGCCTGCGCGACACTGCTCGCGCCCACCGCAAGGAGCGGCGCGGCGCTTCTCGCCTGATTCGCCAGCAAACGCCCAATCGTTTGAAGATGCGAATCGTCGAGTACATCGAATAGCACCGCATCGGGCCGCAAAGTGAGCCGGCGTTCCAGCTCTGTTTGCAGCGCGGCGTCGCCTGCCGCATAGCAACGCCAGTCGATGGACTGCACGTTCTCCACGCCCTGCCGTTGCAGATGCACGCGCAGGTCCGCCTCGCTCATCGGCGTAACGGGATGCCGGCTCATGGTCGGATGACGATCGATCCGGTAGATGGACGATTCGCCATCGTCAGCGCCCGCCGCTGCATACAACTCACCAAACACGCAATAGCGCCGCAGACTGGGCTGTCCGCCAATCACGGCGACAAGCGGGTTCGCGCAATACTCGCGCAACGTGCGAATCGCCACGCCGATGCTGCCCGTTCGCGGCGCGCTGTCGAAAGTCGAGCACACCTTGTAGTGCATCACCCGCACGCCGAGTTCGGCAAACGCCTGACCGACACGTGTCAGTTCCGCGCGCTGCTGATCCGGCGACATCGTCCGCGCGGCGCCCGCCACGCCAATCGCATCGAGCGGGCCGAGCTTACCCAGATGCGTTGCGTCCGGTGGCGCTAACAGCAGCATGGTGCGCAATCCGGCGCGTGCCAGATGCGCGAGCGTATCGGTCGCGCCGGTGAAATCGTCGCCGTAAAACGCGTATTGAGGGCCGCCGGCGATATTGCCGCTGCTCGTGTCGTCGTTGTGTGTGTTCACCCGCGGCCACCGAAAAACTCGAGCGCGCGCCGCAGTTCGGGCATGCGCTCCGCGTAGACGGGCACAGGCGTGCGCGCTTGCACTGCGGCCCATGCCTGCCTGACACTCGTGACACCGGCCGCAGGGCCATCGGGATGCGCGAGGATGCCGCCGCCGGACATGAACAGCAAGTCGGTGGATTGCACGGCATCGAACGTAGCCTGTGCGGTACCTGCCCACTGTCCTGAAGAAAACGCCGGCAATACCGTGTCGTCGCAGCCGGGAGCGAGCGGCGTCGCGCAGTCGCGTGCGGACTCGATTACCTCGGCATCGCTCTGCGCGAACTTCCCGGCGAGACCATGTACATGCATATGATCGACGCCCGCCAGACGCCACAGCGTCTGATAAGCCTGAAACGATATGCCAAGCGAGGGATCGCGCGACATCATGCCGTAGCCGTTGCGATGTGCGTGCAGCACCAACGGCGTGGCGCGGCGCAGCGTCTGAATAGCGGAAAAGCCGCACCAGTTGATGCTCGCCATCACGCACGCGCCGCCCTCTCGCTCCACCAGTTCAGCGTGGCGACGCATCGCGTCGAGGTCGTCGGTGATATTGAAGGCGACCATTACCGGGCGGCCGCTGCGTTCGCGATAGCGACGCACTTCGGCCATGACCGCGCGCACCCGTTCGGCAAGCGGCGCATGCGCGGGGTTCGCGCTTACTTCGTCATCCTTTATAAAATCTACGCCTGCTTCGCACAACTCGCGCACGAGCGCCGCGGTTTCCTGCGCACTCAGACCCACGTTCGGCTTGATGATGGTGCCGATCATCGGCCCGTCGATTACCTGTGTCAGCGCACGCGTACCCTTCACACCATGACGCGGCGTCTCAAAGCGTGCGCGATAAGACGCCGGCAAACGCAATGACAATAACCGCATGCCGGTGACTTCGCCGAGGTCGTATAAATTGCCCGCGACGGTTGCGGCGAGCGTCGGCAAGTTCGCGCCAATGTTGGCAAGCGGAAAAGACAGCGTAACGCGCGCGCGCCGCCAGGGTCCGTGCGCGCCCTGCCGTGCGAGCCATGCGCTATGAAGGCTCGGCTGCGCCGCAGGTTCCAGCTCCTCGATGCGCAGCACGCTTGCGCGGCTTCGTGCGCGCAATGCGTCGGTTTCGTTGGCCACACGCACGAAAGTGCCGCTCGACTGCTCGCCAGCCATGATGTCGGCGACGCGCGCGGGATCGAGCGGCGTCTCGATCAGATAATCGGCTTCGAGCGAATCGCGATCGCCGCCATGCGGCTCTTGTGTGCCGGTCATAACGTGCTCAAATCGGGAAAGCGGCGCACCGGCTCACGGCCGTCCCAATCGCGTGACGCCGCGTAGATCATGTCGAAGAGCTTCCCCTTTGGTCCCGCAATCTCCGAAAGCTCGATCACCGTTCCCGGATGATCCTCAGTATCGAAGTACACGAAGCGGCCATTGCGGCCGACTTCGCCGCTCATCGCAACCTTGAAGCCTTGCTGCTGCAAACGCGCGAGGTCGGCATCGAACGAAGTTGTCCAGTATGCGTTGTGCTGAAGCCCTGTATTGCCGGCGGTGAGAAAGTCGCGATACATGGAGGGCGCCTCGTTTCTCGTCTGAATCAGTTCGACTTGAAGCGGTCCGGAGTTGGCGAGCGCAACCGAGTTATGAACTTCGTACGATTGCCCGCGATAGGTGTAGTTCTCAATGGGTACTCGCTCGTTGTAAAACCACGGTCCCACACCGAGCACGCGGCTCCAGTAATCCATGGCGGCCTCGATATCGCGCACCACGTACCCCGCCTGGCGAATCTCGCCAAAGAATCGACTCATGAAAATCTCCCCACGCAGCAATTATTGATAGACGAGCAACTCCTCGGCGCGGCAGAAAATGCAGCGCCCGAAGGTCGAACGGAAAGACAGCAGTTAGAGAAAGCCGGTTGAAATCCAGGGTATCGCGGCCACGACAATCAGCCCCACGATCAACGCCCCCATATAGCCGACAATAGGACGAATGCCCGCGTCGGGACTGACCTTGCTGATCGCGCACGCCGAGTAATAGCCCACGCCGAACGGCGGCGAGAAGAGGCCCACTCCCATAGAAAGAATCACCACGATCGCGTAGTGAACTTCATGCACGCCCGCAAGCCGCGCGATTGGAAACAGCAGCGGTCCGAACAGCACAATCGCCGGAATGCCTTCGAGCACGCTGCCAAGCATCACAAACACGACGATCGACACCGCGAGAAAACCGTATGCGCCGCCGGGCATTGCACCCATCCATTGGGCAAGATCCTGCGAGAAGCCAGACTGCGTAAGCGCCCATGCCATTGCTGTGGCGCAGCCGATAATGAACAGAATCGCGCCCGACAATGTGGCTGCATCGACAAGCATGCGGGGAAGGCGTCGCCACTCGAAACGCCGATAGATCAGGAGGCCGATCAGCATCGAGTACGCAATACCGATAGTCGACACTTCGGTGGCAGTCGCGACACCTTCGACCACCGCGGCCCGGATCACGAATGGCAACGCCAGCGCGGGCAGCGACACGATGAACAGCCGGCCTATCTGCCGCTTGCTGAAACGTTGCGTGCCGCTCAGATCTTCCCTCCTATAGCGCCACCACACGACGACGCACAAAATGAGCGCAAGCACGGCGCCCGGCAACATGCCCGCAGTAAAGAGCGCGGAAATGGAAAGCCCTGTGACGGAGCCAATCGTAATCAGCACGATGCTCGGCGGAATGGTTTCGCTTTGCGCGCCGGTGGTGGCGAGCAAAGCGACCAGGTCGCCCTCGGACGCGCCGCGTTTTTTCATCTCGGGAAACAACACGGGCGCGATGGCTGCCATATCGGCCACTTTCGATCCGGAGATGCCGGACACGAGATACATTGCGCCGATCAGCACAAACGACAGACCGCCACGCACGTGACCGACAAGACTCGCGAGGAACTGGATCATCGCGCGCGCCATGCCCGTCATTTCGATCAGCAGACCGAGAAAGACGAAGAGCGGCACCGCCAGCAGCACGAGATGCGACATGCCTTCGTCCATGCGCCCCACGACTACTTCCAGCGGAGTGAAGGTCGAAAGGCCTAGATAACCGAACGTGGCCAGCGCGAACGAAAAGCCGATTGGCACGCCGGAGAAGATGCCGATAGCAACCACGCCCACGAAGAAGATGATCAGATTCGCCTTGCCGAGCGTCTGGAACCACGGTCCCGCCCACACCGCCGCTGCGCCGAGAAGCGCCGCGATCGCCAGCGCAATAACGACGTCGCGCATCCGGCTAGTCTGCGCAAGCCGGATCAGGCCGACGACCAGCATCAGCGCGGCGCCAATCGGCAATGCAAATGCACGCCACGCATTGCTGATTTGCAAAGCAGGCGTGACGATGGCCGCTTCGCCGGACGCGTAGTTATAAGCGGGCGCGACGAGCAGCGCCAGCAATGCGACCGAGGCGGCGATGGCCAGCGTATCGACAACGGCGCGACGCTCCGTGGATAACCGGCTGACGAGCGCGGTCATACGCATGTGTTCGCCGCGCCGCAATGCGAGAACAGCGCCCAACATGGCGAGCCAAAGGAACAGGATGCCGGCCAGTTCATCCGACCACACCAGAGGCTGATGCAACGCGTAGCGCGATACCACGCCCGCCAGCATGACCACGATTTCCACAGCAAGCAGCAACGCCGCGCACACTTCGACGACCGAAATCAGGCCGCGGTCGAGCACCTTCAGCCACCGGCGCGGCGTGCTCACCGTCGGCAACGGCACAGAGGCTTGCGCTGCATTCAATGCGTGATTCGACATGCTGCTATCTCCTCGCGGCGGGGCGCCGCGCGTAGTCCGATGCTTGCCCGCGCGGTGTTGCATCAGGCCAGTTTGCCGACCGATTGTTCGAGCAGGTCCCACGCCTGATTGCCGAATTTGTCTTTCCATTGCGCGTAGAAACCCGCTTGACGCAACGCAGCGCGAAACGAATCAGGCGCGGGCCGGTTAATCGCAAGACCCTTGCTTTGCAGATCGGCAACAGCCGCGTCGTTGAGCTTGCGTACATCTTCGCGCTGCTTCAACGCACACTGATTAAACGCATCGCTTGCAATGCCTTGCAGGTCTTTCGGTAGACGCTGCCATGCGCGCGGATTGAGTACAAACCAGTAGCCGTCCCACATGTGATTGGTCAGTGAGCAGTACTTCTGCACTTCGTAGAGTTTTGCGACCTGCACGATTGGCAACGGATTTTCTTGCGCATCGACAATATGAGTTTGCAGCGACGAATACACTTCGCTGAATTGCAAACTGGTCGGTGCGGCGCCGAGCCCCTTGAACATGTCGATGCTGAGCGGGCTCACCGGTACACGAATCTTCAAACCGCGCATGTTCTGCGCACTCGTGATCGGCCCGTTGCTGGTGGTCGTCTGACGAAAGCCGTTGTCCCACATCTTTTCAAACGATTCGAGTCCGGCCTTCTGCATCGCCGCGCGCACATAGGCGCCGAGCTTGCCGTCCATTGCGGTCCACACCTGGTTGTAGTCGTTGAACGCAAAGCCGACGGCGTTGATCGCGACTGACGGCGCGAGCGTGGATACGACGAGTGCTGACGGCGTGAACATCTCAATGCCGCCGCTGCGCACCTGCGCGAGCATGTCCGTATCGCCGCCAAGCTGGTTGTTTGGGAATATGCGGATCTCCATGCGCCCCTTCGACGCCTCGCGGATCTGATTGGCCGCCTCCTGCGCGCGAACGTTCAGCGGATGCGTAAGCGGCAGGTTATTGCCGTACTTGAACACGAACTCCGGGCCGGATGCAGCACGCACGATCGCCGGAAATCCGAGCGCGCCGGCCACGGGCGCGGCGGCTGCGGCACGCAGCAATGCGCGTCTCGCGAGGTTGGTCATTTGAGTGTCTCCTTGCTTATAATTGATGTGACTGTCCAATCCATCAAAACACATCATCACTTGCTGGCAACGCGCTGACATCTGATCAGGTGCGTTGAGTCCTCGTGTGATAGCTGCAAGACTAGGCGTGCGCGGCAATCGCTGTCAAACCGCGAACTTGATGGTTTTTGATGGACTTCCAAACTGCGAAGGACGGTTATGCCCGATCCGCTTAACTCTGCCGCCGCTGCGCGTGCCCGCATTCCGGACATCGCGCGCGCTGCGGGCGTCTCCACGGCCACAGTGGATCGCGTGCTCAACAGCCGCGAAGGCGTGCGCGCCGTCACTGCACAACGCGTGTTGCAGGCAGCAGCGCGACTCGGCTATCTGCTCACACAAGAAGGACTTGCCACGCCCGCCTCCAAACCCATGCGCATCGCGTTTCTGTTGCCCGCCGGCACGAATCGCTATCTGCACATGCTGGGCGACTATATCGACTTCGCGCACGATCAATGGAATGCGCTCGACATGAAGTGCCGCGTCCATTACGTCGAAAGTTTCAACCCTAAAGAACTGGCCGACCGTCTGCTGCATTACGGACAACGCGCGGATGGCGTCGTGTTCATGGCGCTCGAGCATCCTGTGGTGCGCGATGCAGTCAATGCGCTGGCCGACCAGGGCGTGCCCGCGATCACGCTGATTTCCGATCTGTCGAATGCGCGGCGGCTGGCTTACGTGGGTATCGACAATCGTTCAGCGGGCCGCACAGCCGCATTGTTGCTCGGGCGATTCATGGGTCCCCGGCCCAGCGGAAAGATCGCGATGCTGGCGGGCAGTCTCAACTATCGCGGACATGAAGAACGTGAGATCGGTTTTCTTCATTTGATCGAATCCACATTCCCGCAAGTGCGCGTAATTGGACTACGCGAAGGACAGGACGACAGCGAGCGCAATTATGTGCAGACGCGCAGGCTGCTGGAGCAGCATCCGGACCTCGCCGGCATTTACAACAGTGGCGGCGGATCGGATGGCGTGGCGCGCGCAATCGTCGAAGCGCGCTCGGATCAGAAGATTCTTTTCGTAGGACATGGCCTGACGCCGGACACGCGAGCATTGCTAATCGACGGAACAATGGACGCATTGATCACACAGACTCCGCAGGCAATGGTGGGAAACTGTTTGCGCATTTTCCGCAACGTGCGCGATAAGCGCGATGCAATGAGCGACGTGAAGCCGGTGCAGTTCAGCATTGTGTTGCGCGAGAATTTGCCTTGATTTACGGGGCTTTCGCGCGCGCTCGACGCCCACATGCAGCGATCGGAAATAACCCGGGCACGCGAGATGCTCAATCTCCTTCGTGTTCCAACCTTATACGAAAGGAGATACATCATGCCTTACCTACTTGGCTGGCTTCTCGGTGTTCCGGTAATCGTGCTGGTAATTCTGTACCTCATCTTCCATTGATCTCGTGAGACCTGTCCCGTGGCGCGGCCCTTATGTGGCCGCGCGTTTTCTAATGCGGGTCTAGCTGCGGCTCGTGATGCTCGTTGCCATACGTACGATACATGCATTCGTGCCAGAGCGAGTATTCGCTGCGATACGGTAGCGTCGCAGTTTCTCTCATGCCGCCTTCGGTAAAGGCAGCGCTCACCCATATCAGCTTGTGGCCGCGAGTGGCCCGTTTGCGTCGAGCCTGATGGTTGTCCCAGGAACGAATGCACCCTGAAAATATACCGGCCACCGTGCTGGATAGGCTTCCGAATACGCCACGCCACGTTGCGCCTCTCGGGACGTTCTTCCGATAGAATCAAGGTTAGATGAACAACCTTCCGGGTCGGCCATGAGCCCCAAAAATCGCGCGCTGGACAATCAGGATCGCAGGATCATGCGCGCATTACAAAAGAACGCGCGCTTAAGCAACGCGGAGCTGGCGGAACTGGTCGGCATGTCGACCACTGCATGCTGGAATCGCACACGTCAACTGGAAAACGAAGGCTATATTCGCGGCTATGTCGCGCTGCTGGATCAGCAGAAGCTTGGCTTTGCGGACATCGTGCTGCTCGAAGTGACGCTCGACCGTCACGACGACGATGCACTCGCGCGCTTCGGCGCCGAGCTCGCGACGCTCACCGAAGTGCTCGAAGCGTACCTTGTGTCGGGCGATTACGATTACCTGGTCAAGGTCGCTGTTGATGGCACCGCGGGTTATGAGCGCTTCTTGCGCGAGAAGCTATACAAGATCGCGGGCATTCGTCATAGCCGCTCGATGTTTGCGCTGCGCTGCATGAAGAGCATTCCGTCCGTGCAGGTATAAGGCGACACCGCTCCCGGTCAATACACGCATTCAATTCCGACGCAGCGGTCTTTGACATGCGGCGAGCACAGCGCCGCCCGCCAGCAACAGCGCGGAATAGATGAGGCCGCGAGCGAGACCTGCTCCGTCGGACACCCAGCCGATAACCATCGGCCCAACGATCTGCCCAAATGCAAAAACGATCGTGAATGCGCTGATGCCTTTTGCCCAGTGGCTCGTCGGCAGGTTGTGGCGCACGAACGCCGTCGTCGATGCAACGGCGGACAGGAACGTCGCGCCGAACAGCGCGCCCGATGCGAACGCGATCCACGGTTGCGTGAATAGCGCGGGCAACAGCGTCGCGACCGCCAGCAACGCATTGAGCACGGCGAGCGCCTGACCGCCGCGCATGCGGTCGAGCAGCCCTGACCACAGGCGCGCGGAAAGCACCGTCGCGATGCCGAGCAACAGATAAAAACCCGTGACGACCGTGGCGCTCATGCCCGCGTTGCGCAACAACGCGACAATGAACGTCATGTAGCCGATATAGCCGACGCCGAACAGCGCATAGCCGCCGAGCGCACGAGCGAAACGCGGCCAGCGGGGGGCGTCGTCTGTATTGCCCAAGTGCGTCGGTGCCATTGCCGCCACCGCGTGCACGCCCTCGATCTTGCGCGCGGCGCCGATGGCGGCCACGCTGAATGCCGCGCATGCGGCAGCCAACGCAAACCAGGCAAACTGCCAGCCGTGCGCACGGTTGAGAATGGTCAACGGCACCAGTACGGACGAAGCGACAATGCCCCATCCCGTGCCCCCGTAATACAAGCCCAGAACGAGGCCCGCATCGCGCGGACTCGCCGACGCAAGCCGCGCGGCGAGCACGCCACCGCTAATGAAAACCGCAGCGCTGCTCGCGCCAGTGATCACGCGCAGCACAAGCAGCGAATTAGTGTCGGCAAGCAGGCCGCTGGCCGCCATGAGAAACGCGGTGCCTACGCAGCCGGCCACGAACAGTTTGTCTGCCTGCCAGCGACGCGCGAGTCGCGGAAACGCCAGTGCGCCGAGCAGATAGCCAAGCGCATTCGCAGTGTTCATTGCCCCGGCTTCGGCGAAGGTCCAGCCGAGGTCCAGTTTCATCGACGGTAATAGCAGCGCGTAGGCGAAGCGTGCGAGGCCCAGCGCAATTGCGCTCCCCAACGACAACGCGGCAGCCAGCATCAACATAGGAAGGCGCTGCGCCGCGTGGTCGGCTATGGGAGGTGCGGCAGCGTCGGACGGATGTGTCGGCATGGGCTAGTCTGGATGGAGAAGCATTGCTGCTAAGCGGTTCTGGTGCCCGGCTTTGCCGCGCTTTGTCATCATATCGGGAGGCGGGGTGCGGGGCTGACAGTTAGTTGCATTGAGTTGCATTGTGATGCGCGGCAACGCACGTGCTGACAGTCCGCGTGTTACTGCGCAGGCGTCGACATCGACGTCGACAGCGACCACGCAACGCACGCGGCATAGCCATGCGGCGCCTCTATCCATTGCGCGGCGATCTCACGCATGTCGTGCGCGATGGCATTGCGCAGCATCACGCGATTGCCTTCGCGCGGCAGTACGGAGAGATGCTGCAAGCCTCGCGTGATGCCGACGCCCGTTGTTTTGACGAGCGCTTCCTTCGCCGTCCATGCGTCGTAGAACGCGGTCATCTGTTCGGAAGGATCGAGGCGCTCGATCCACGCCGCTTCGTCTGGGTCGAGCGTCAGCGTCATGATGGAACGCCAGTCGAATCTGTCGCTGTGCTGTTCGATATCGACACCGACGCGCCGAACATTCGACATCGCGATCAAAGCAAAGCCTCCCGCATGGGACACATTGAAATCGGGCGCTGTCGAATCCGCGAGCCGTGGCCGCCGGTTTGCGTCGAGTGCGAAGCGCACAGCGTGAGCTTCAACGCCCATGCGTTGCGCGAGCAACTCGCGCAACGCCGCGCGCGTTGAGGCGAAGCGCAGCGCGTCGTCACGCTGGCGGAAGTTGTGCGCTCGTTCGCGCTCGTCGTGACTGAGGCACGCGAAACCTGCGGCATCGAGCGACATGTCGAAACGCAGATCGATCCGCCACAACGAAACGTCGGGCGGGCCTTGATGCTGGAGGGGAAGCGGTTCGATGGTGTCAGACATCGGCAGAACTGCGCGCAGTGTGGAATTACCGCGACTCTACATGATGATTCCCGTTTTGCACGGCGGGATCTCACGCGCTCTTTGCTTCTTTCGGGACGCCGATTAATAGCGCGACACCGCTCGCGAACAGCAATGCCGTCAATATATAAAGCGCGCTATCCATGCTGCCGGTGTGCGCCTTGATCAGCCCGATCACCCACGGGCTGACAATGCCGCTCGTAATACCGATGCTGCTAATCAACGCTATCCCGCCCGCCGCCGCAGCGCCTGATAGATAACTCGACGGCACGGTCCAGAAGATTGGCAACGCAGAGAAGATCAACAATGTTGCGAGCGACAGAATCGCGAGCATCGCCGGAAAACTGCTTAAATGCAGCGTCAAAAGAGACAGCGCGATGCCCCCGCCAATCGTGCATACCGCGAAATGCCGGCGACGCTCTGCGCGCCGGTCGGAATGACGCGCGATCAGCACGAGACCAACCGCACCGATTGCATTCGGAATGACGCTGTAAAGACTGATTGCGAGAACATCGCGAATGCCGAAGTCGCGAATCATCAACGGCATCCAGAAACTGAGCGTCAACGACGCACACGTCAGCGAAAAATAGATGAACGCAAACAGGTAGACGCGCGGATTGCGCAAAGCCTGCATGAACGAGTGTGATGAATGCGACGATGCGGTGCGGTCCTCGTCGCGTTCGGCGATCAGTTGCGCTTTCTCGCCCGCCGTAAGCCATTTTGCGTGCTGCGGGCCGTCGACGAGATAAAACGCGGCGACGAGTCCCAGCACTACGGCTGGCGCGCCTTCAATCGCGAACATCCACTGCCAGCCGTACAGACCCAGCACGCCGCCCATATCGCGCATGATCCAGCCCGACACCAGGCCGCCGAGCACGCCCGCAACCGCAACGCCCGCGAAGAAAACCGACAGCACGGCCGCGCGTCGGCGCGCCGGATACCAATAGGTCAAATACAGTACGATGCCCGGAAAAAAGCCGGCTTCGAAGACGCCAAGCATGAAGCGCAGCAGATAGAAGTGCGCGGGTGTCGACACCATCATCATGCCGACCGACGCCACGCCCCACAGCAGCATGATCCGCGTGAACGTGCGGCGTGCGCCGAATCGCGAAAGCAGGAGATTGCTGGGCACCTCGAACAGCACATAGCCGATATAGAACACGGCGGCGCCGAGACCGTACATGGCGTCGCTGAAACCAAGGTCGTGCTTCATCTGCAATTGCGCGAAGCCAATGTTGATTCGATCCAGGAACGACACGACATAACAGAGAAACAGAAACGGCACGATGCGCAGCGATACTTTGCGATACAGCAGATCGTCGTGCGCGGCAGTGCTTGAACTCGGGTCGAGCGCGCGGGCAAGTGATTGACTCATCGGTTATCTCCAAACATGAGGCGTGAAGGGTCCTACGGACCCACGGGTCCGGTGTCTTGATGCACCGCGTTGTTGTCTGCTGAAGTGGCGGCGTGCGAATGCGCGGAACCGCCCTACTGTCGCGATGAAGTCCGCGCGACCCAGGGAGCCGGGCGCGCGTTCACGCTACATGCAGCGTGGATCACGCTGCCAGTGGATGAATTTCGCCGCCTTGTGTCGCTGGATCAGCCACGCCTTCGCGTGCGAGACGGATCGCTTCGAGCAGCGTCGCGTGATCGCCGATATGGTTGGCGAGCAACAGAATGAGTTGCGCGTTGGCGGACTGACTGCGCGCGTCGTCGAGGTCGCGATGCATGTCGATCAACGCCTCGTAGAAATCGTCGGGACGCGCGAGATTCGGTTGCGTGTTCAGTGCCATGTCGTGTCTCCAGATTCTATTTATCGCTACACCTGCGGTGGTTTCAGGCCGTACCTTCGACGCACAACGCGCGTTTCAGCGCGTTCTCCACCGCGCTCGCGTCGAGTCGCCGCCAACGAGCGCATACATGCTGGTCCGGCCGGATCAGATAGAACGTGCCGGGTTGCGCGTCGTAGCGCGCGCTCGCCACGCCTTCCACGTCGCGCACAATCTTCGCGTGCGCTATCGCGGGCGTCGGCGCTTCGCCACGCGCGACCACAACGAGTTTCATAGGAATAGCGCCTGAGAGAAGGCTATTCAACGCGCCTTCGGTTTGCGCGTCGATGCCATCTTCGCCACAGAACAGCACGCCAGTGAATTGCTGACCAAGATGAGCGAGCAGCCACGCCGGTTCGCGCGCCGCCTGCACTGGCGCGTCCACACAGGCAGCACCCGGGACCATCGCCCCCTCGAAGCTGTTGCTATCCGGCGTGTTCAGCGGCGAGCCGCTCAGCACCGCGGGCACCGACAGGCGGCCACTGTTCGCCAGCTGCCGCGCAAACGGATGGTGGCGCGCGAGCTTCAGCACAGCGTCGCGAAACACGCGGCTCACCGGACTCTTCGGGGTGATGAAATCGGTGGACCGTGTCGAGTTGCGGATGTTTTCGTCGGCGGCGAATTCGCGTTCGCTTGCATACGTGTCGAGCAACGCATCCGACGCCTTGCCTTCGAGCACCATCGCCAGTTTCCATGCGAGGTTCTCCGCGTCCTGCACGCCGCTATTGGCGCCGCGTGCGCCAAACGGCGACACACCATGTGCGGAATCGCCCGCGAACAGCACGTTGCCGTGCCGGAAGCGCTCCATGCGCAAACACGAAAACGTATAGACGCTGACCCATTCCAGTTCGAACTTTGCATCGGGTCCGAGCAACGCGCGCACACGCGGAATGACGCGCTCCGGCGTTTTTTCCAGCACCGGATCGGCGTCCCATCCAAGCTGGAAATCGATTCGCCACACGTTGTCCGGCTGACGGTGCAGCAGCACCGATTGATTCGGATGAAACGGCGGATCGAACCAGAACCAGCGCTCGGTCGGAAAGTCCGCTTCCATTTTTACGTCGGCAATCAGGAACCGGTCTTTGAACGTGACGCCTTTGCTGTCGAGTCCCATCAAATTGCGAATCGGACTACGCGAGCCATCGGCGGCGACCACATAGCGGCCGCGCAAAGCGTACTGACCGTCGGGCGTGTCGACGGTCAACGTCACGGCTGCGTCGCACGTTCCCGGCGTTCCGCTTTGCTCCACACCGACGACTTTGCTTTTCCAGCGAATCTCGATGTTCGGCATTTGCTGCGCGCGTTCGAGCAGAAAACCTTCGACGTAATACTGCTGCAAGTTGATGAACGCGGGCCGGTGGTGGCCCGCTTCCGGCTGCAGATTGAACGAATAGACGAGTTCGTCTTTGAGGAACACTTTGCCGACATTCCAGCTGATGCCCTTGTCCACCATTCGCTGACCGCATCCGAGGCGATCGAAAATATCGAGCGAGCGCTTCGAGAAGCAGATCGCGCGCGAGCCCGTGGACAACGAACAGTCGTCGTCTACAAGTACCACCGGCACGCCCTGCTGCGCGAGGTCGATCGCCGTGGCGAGGCCCACCGGGCCCGCGCCAACCACGATTACCGGGTAGGCCGGCTGCGCCGCGCCGCTGTGCATGTCTTGCGCGCTCTGTTCACGGCACGGCCGGTATTCGAACGACAGCCTCTGGTAGTCGATGCTCATCTTGTGTCTCCGTCCTTCTCCGCTTGGCTCTGCTGTGCTTCCCTGCTTTTATTCGCTTCTATTCGTACGCAGATCAGGCTTGCAGTGCGTCCCACATTTCCTTGTCGCGTTGCGCAGTCCAGACACGCGGATGTGTGATGCCGCTCGCTTCATCGAAAGCACGCGAGACGTCGAACGGCAAGCAATGTTCGTAGATGAACACGTGCCCGAACTTTGGGTCCATTGCTTTACGCGTGTGCGCCATCGCGGCTTTCAGATCGAGCTTCTGTGCGACGGCTTCGCGACCTTGCTGCAACAGCGTGGTGACGAAATCCTTCGTGTAATCGAGGCCCTTGTTGACATCTTCCGGCTTGGTCAGCGCTGGGCCGCGGCCCGGCACGAGCTTCTCCGCATTGAGCGCACGCAGTGCTTCGAGTGTGGCGGGCCACTGTTCGAGCTGGGCGTCGCCGCAATAGCATGCCGCGTCGTATTCGACGAGATCGCCTGAAAACAGCACCTTCTGCGACGGCAGCCACACCACCGTGTCGCCCTTCGTGTGACCCGCGCCGAGATGCGCGATGCGGACTTCGAGCTTGCCGAGGAACAGCGTCATTTCCTTTTCGAACACGAGCGTCGGCCACGTCAGGCCCGGCACGGTTTCGACGCCGGCAAAGAGACGCGGGAAGCGCTCGATCTCCGACTTCATGTCCGCTTCGCCACGCTCGACGATCATCTCGTACGTGCCGCGACTCGCAATCACTTCCTGCGCGCCTTCCTTGAAATACGCCGACGCGCCGAGCACGCGCACCGCGTGATAGTGCGAAAGCACGACGTATTTGATGGGTTTGTCGGTCACGCTGCGAATCTTCGCAATGAGGTCTTGCGCCATGGCCGGCGTGGCGGTGGTGTCGACGATCAGCACGCCGTCGTCGCCAATGATCACGCCGGAATTCGGATCGCCTTCCGCCGTGTACGCATAGGCGTTCTCGGACAACTGCGTCCACGTGACTTTCTTGACTTCCAGATCGGCCTGAGATGCGAATGCCTTTGCCATGCTTGTCTCCCTCAAAAGTTGGACGTGAGGCGAGACGGCCGGCGGCGCGCCTTGGCGCGAGCTGACGGTATTGGAGGTTGTCTCGCCCCGTTTTTGACTCTATGACTGCGCCGGTGTATCGGGGTGAATGCATCTTATGGCCGCGTCAGTTTATTTGTCAATAGCGAAATCTATCGCTATACGCAAATATCGAAACGACTAACATGACGGTGTGAACAGCGGGGTTTGCAGCGCGGGCTTCGGTTAACATGGACGCTTTTTCGGACGAACACGGGCGTGGGCAAAGCAGCGAAACCATCCGCGAGCGAAGGCTCGGGCGGCAGCCAGACGACAGACAGCGGCAAGACGCAGCGCGGCATTCAGAGCGTCGAAGTCAGCGGCCGGGTGCTGCTCGCGCTGGCGCGGGCGCGCGCGCCGTTGGCACTGTCGGACCTCTCCACCGCCGCCGAGCTCGCGCCGGGGCAGGCGCACGCTTATCTGGTCAGCTTGAGCCGCCTTGGCCTCATCAAGCGGGACGAACTCACCGGCCGCTACGAGCCCGGTCCGTTGTCGTTGCGCCTGGGCCTCTTGCATCTGGAGAATCAACCGGCGTTTCGCGCCGCCGTACCGCGCGTGGCCGCGCTGGCCGAGGCAATCGGATTTAGCGTCGCGATCTGCATTGCGGGGCCGCAGGGGCCGACCATTGTCCGCTACGAACATGCGGGGTTTCCATTGCATGTGAATCTGCATGTGGGCACGGTGATGTCGCTGCCGGCCACGTCCACGGGACGCGTGTTTTGCGCCTATCTGCCGCGCGAGACGCTCGACACGATGTGGGCGAATCAGTCCGGCGCTGCGCCGGGCATGTCCACCAAACCGGGCGAAGACGCCGCCTTTCAGGCGGCGGTGGACAAGATTCGCGCGCGCGGCCTGGAGTGCAGCGTCGACGCGCCGAGTCCGGGCATCAGCAGCCTGAGCGCGCCAGTGTTCGATCCGGACGGTCATTTGGCCCTAGCGTTGACGGTGATCGGCTCGACCGGCGCCATCGACGCGACCGTCGATGGCCCCATCGCTCGCGCGTTGCTCGCAACGGCTCGCGACATCGGCGGTGAACTCGCCGCCGGATCTTCCCTGCTTGCATCGACCGCACCGTGACCGCGCCTACCGACACTTCTTCTCTACCGCCCGCTTCCGCCGATGCGAAGCCGCAGCGCGGCATCCAGTCGCTCGATAGCACCGGCGAGTTGCTGGCGGCACTCGTCGCCGCCGCGCGGCCGTTGACGCTGCGCGATCTCGCCGCTGCGGCCGGGATGCCGCCGGCGAAAGCGTTCCCGCATCTGGTGAGTCTGCTGAAAATCGGCTTGCTGAGCCGCGACGCGTCCGGCTGTTTCGCCGCTGGGCCGCTGGCGCTGGAACTCGGTTTGATCGGCCTGCAGCGACTTTCGCCCACGCGCGAAGCGGAGCCGGAAGTGGTCGAACTCGCGGCATCGACGGCCATGAGCGTCGCGATGGCGGTGCTCGGTCCGCTTGGACCGACAGTCGTGCGGCTGGAAGAATCGGCGCGGCCGTTGCATGTGAGCCTGCGGGTGGGCACGGTGATGTCGCTGGTGAATACGGCGATCGGCCGCGTGTTCTCCGCCTATGTAGCGGACGACGTGCGTGCCGGTCTGCTCACGCAGGATCATTTGCGGCTGGCGGGCTCGAACGCTGCCGATGCGCTAGCGGACAAACACGGAGCAAAGCTGAAGGAAGCGTACCGGGAGCGTCTCGCGCAAGTTCGCGCGGGCGGCATGGACAGTGCGCTGAGCCGGCCGGTGCCCGGCATCGACACATTGGCCGCGCCTGTGTTCGACCACACCGGCAGCATCTGCCTCGTGCTCGCGTTGATGGGACCGAGCGGCAGTTTCGACAGCGACGCGACGGGCGAACCCGCGCAGACGCTGTGTGCGGCGACGTTGAGGTTGTCGCGAAGATTTGGGTGGATGGGAGCGTGTTGAGCGCCTAATCGCCGGTTTGCGGCTCATGCGACGACAGCCTCGCCTTCGCATGCCGCATCTTCTCCAGCGTCTTCGGCCCGGCCTTGAGCGCGACGCCGATTGCCAGCGCGTCCATGATGCAAAGATGCACGAGCCGCGAGACGCCGGGCGTATTCGGATCGATCGGGCTCGGCACGCGCAACAGCAACGGTATATCCGCGAGCCACGCTAGGCGCGAGCCGACGTTGGTGAGCGCGATTGTCGTCGCGCCGCGCTCTTTCGCGATCTGGATGCTTTCGTTCACTTCCGTGCTGCGTCCGGAATGCGAAATGGCAAAGGCGACGTCGCCCGGCTCCATCATGCCCGCATACAGGCGCTGCAAGTGACCGTCGGTAAAAGCCGTGGCGGCGATGTCGAGGCGCAGGAACCGTAGCGCCGCGTCTTGCGCGACCAGCCCCGAACCCGAGCCAACGCCAAAGAAGAACACGCGTCGTGCGCTCGATAGCGCAGCAATCGCGCTGTCGACCACCGCAGGATCCAGCGCGCCGCGCGCATGCGTGATGCCATCGACTGCGGCTTCGCCCACTTTGTCCATCAAGGTCTGCACGTCGTCGTCGCGCGCGATTGCCGCCGACGCATACGGCAAGCCGCCCGCCACGCTCTGCGCCAGCTGCATCTTGAAGTCGCGCAGACCGTGCGCGCCAATCGCGCGACAGAATCGCGTGACAGAGGGCTCCGATACGTCCGCTCGCTGCGCAAGTTCCGTGATGCTCGCACGCATCGCGAAGTCGACGTCGCTCAGCACCATGTCCGCGACTTTGCGTTCGGCTGGCCGCAAATTGGCGAGTGCGCTGCGGATGTGGGGAATCAAGTTCGGTGCGGACACCCGGTGTTCCTTAAGGGTTAAATGAATCCGCGTGGGTCGCAGCTTCGATCGGCAACACGCGGCTCAGACCAGTCTGCGCCCACTCTCCGTGTCGAACAGGTGAATATGAGCGGCCGGCAAGCGCAGAGTGACGCGCTCACCAGGCTCGACCTTCGAACGTTGACGTGTCGTCACACACCACGTGTCGCCGCCTATCTTCCCGTACAGATGCGTTTCGGCGCCAGTCGGCTCCACGACTTCGACCTGCATTGTCACGTCGGGTGTCTGCGTAATTGTCTCGATGTGTTCGGGCCGCACGCCCAGCGTGATCTTTGCGCCGACCGCCGCCGAAGCAGGCGCGCCTTCGAGCACGATCTCGCCGCCGTCCGCGAGTTTCAATGCGAGTCCCGAACCTTGCGTGCGGTTCACGAGAACGCCTTCGGCGAAATTCATCGACGGCGAGCCGAGAAAGCTTGCGACAAAAAGATTCGCGGGGTGATCGTAAAGCTCCAACGGACGCCCGATCTGTTCGATCCGCCCGGCGTTCATCACGACGATGCGATCGGCCATCGTCATGGCCTCGATCTGATCGTGCGTCACGTAAATCACCGTGTTTTTCAGGCGCTGATGCAATGCCTTGATCTCCGTGCGCATTTGCACGCGCAGCTTGGCGTCGAGATTGGACAACGGTTCGTCGAACAGAAACAGGGACGGCTCGCGCACCACCGCGCGGCCCATCGCGACGCGCTGGCGCTGACCGCCCGACAACGCACGCGGCAGGCGATCGAGATAACCGCCCAGATTCAGCATCTTCGCGGCGGCCTCTATTCGCGGCTTGAAATTGGCTGGGGACTCCTTGCGGATTCGCGGGCCAAAAGCGATGTTCTCGTACACCGACAAATGCGGATACAGCGCGTAGCTCTGGAACACCATCGAGATATTGCGCTGCTGCGGTGCGAGATTATTCGCGCGCGTGCCGCCGATCATCAGGTCGCCGCCGCTGATCTCCTCGAGGCCCGCGACCATCCGCATCAACGTGCTCTTGCCGCAGCCCGACGGACCCACGAGCACGACGAACTCGCCGTCGTCGATATGAAGGTCGATGCCGTGCACGACCTGTGTGTCGCCATAGCGTTTGAAGATGCCGCTCAGTTGCACTGCTGCCATGCTTTCCTCATCGTCTTGCGGTTTCTATCAAAGCGATTCGAGCGTCAACTCTTGGGCCATCAGACGGTTGCCGGCCATCAATCCGCCGTCTACAGGCAACGCTACACCGGTGATCACACGCGCCATTGGCGACGCGAGAAACAGCACGGCGTCGGCGATATCGTCAGGCGTTGCGAAATCGCGCAACGGGTACCACTTCTTCAGATCTTCGAAGACCTGCGGATTCTTGTCGACGCGCGCCTGCCATGCCTGCGTCTTGACGGTGCCGGGGCAAACGATGTTCGCGCGAATGCCGTAACGGCCCAATTCCACAGCAAGCGCCTTTGTGTAACTGATGAGCCCGGCTTTTGCCGCGCTATACGCGGGATGTCCGAGCGCCGCCAAACCGTTCACGGAACCGATCAGCACTAGCGCTCCGCTCTTGCGTTCGATCATCGACGAACGCACGGCCTCGACAGTGTGATAGGTGCCGTTCAGGTTCAGGTGAATGTCGCGCTGCCAGCTCGCGGCATCGGTCGTGGCCAGCGTCAGACCTTCGGCTGCGCCCGCATTGGCGACGAGCACATCCACCGGTCCGCGTTTTTCCACGGCAAATGCAACGGCTTGCTGCACCGCGGCCGCGTCGCCGAGATCGACCGCTATCGGGCTGACCTGCGTTTCGCCGAGTTGCTTCGTCAAGCGCTCCAGCGCCGCCGCATCGATGTCGAGCGCGAGGACCGTGTCGCCCTGCGCGACGAAACGCTTGCACAACACGCTGCCGATGCCGCCGCAAGCGCCCGTCACCAACACCACACGATTCATGTCCGCCTCGCTTTTCACGCTTGCCGCGTCTATCTAAATCGTCTGTAAATTTATTACAGCATGGAAGCCGCGTCGCACTTCGTCATCCCGAATATTGGGTTTTTGCACCGCATGCCACGCGCAGAATATGCCTTGCCTACAGGCATCTTATGCATAAAACCATCGCGAACGAAATATCGCAGACCCTACGTGACAATGGATTTTTAGCCGTGTAGGATTTTTTCAAACAATTCAACCACAGCGGCCGGCGACGGCAGCGGACCATCCCACCAATCGTTGATGGGACCTTGGGAAGCGCTAATGCACTGACTAAGGTCGACACAGGAGAGAGAAATGTCGTTGCATGCCCGTGCTTCCCTCGCGCTCGGCAAAGTTGCCGTGGCGCTCGCGTTTGCAGGTATTGCCGTGGCGGCTCACGCCGACACGGTTCGCGTGACCGTCGCGCACTACAGCGACGCAACCGCGCCGTACTTCGAAAAGATGGCTCGCAACTTCGAGAAAGCCAATCCCGGCACGACCATCAAAATCGAAGACGTGAACTGGGACACGCTGCAACAGAAACTCCAGACGGATATTTCCGGCAACGCGAACGCCGATCTCGCGATCGTGGGCACGCGCTGGCTGCTCGACTTCGTGAAGGACGACGTGGCGGAGCCGCTCGACGGCTACATGGATGCAAGCTTCAAAGGCCGCTTCATTGGCCCGTTCCTCGCGCCGGGCGAGATCAACGGCAAGGTCTATGGCCTGCCGATTGCGGCTTCCGCACGAGCGCTCTACTACAACAAGGACCTGCTTGCGAAAGTCGGCTATCCCGACGGCCCTAAAACATGGAACGACGTAATCGAAGCGTCGAAGAAGCTGAAGGCACAAGGCATTGCCGGCTTCGGCCTGCAGGGCAAAGAAATCGAAACGGACGTCTACTTTTACTATGCACTGTGGACGAACGGCGGCGAAGTAATCGGCAAGGACAACAAGGCGGCGTTCAACTCGCCTGCGGGTATCAAGGCGGCGACGCTCTACAAGTCGATGATCGATCAGGGCCTGACGCAGCCTGGCGTCACCGGCTATAGCCGTGAAGACGTGCAGAACCTCTTCAAGCAAGGCCGCGTTGCGATGATGATCTCCGCACCGTTCCTCGCCAAACAGATCAAGAAGGAAGCGCCGAACCTGAAGTACGGCATCGATCCGATTCCGATGGGCACCACTCACGCCACCTACGCGGTCACGGACTCGATCGTGATGTTCAAAAACTCGAAGGTGAAGAAGTCCGCATGGAAGTTCCTCGACTATCTGTTCACGAAGGAACCGCGTGTCGAGTTCACGACGACCGAGGGCTTCCTGCCGACCACCAAGGCCGAATCGTCGGACCCGGCGTTCAACGATCCGGATACCAAAGCATTCGTCGCACTGCTGCCCACGGCCCGCTTCGCGCCGACCGTGACAGGTTGGGAAGACACCGCGAAGGCCGTGACCGACGCAATGCAGTCGATCTATCTGGGTAAAGCCAAGCCTGCTGACGCGTTGAATGCGGCGGCCACGCAAGCTAACAAGTCGCTCGGTCATTGAGCGGCGCTACGCGGTGAGATTGCGGTAATTCGCTGCACACGGGACGCGCGCCGCGCGGCTGCAATAGCAGCCGGATAGAAACGCGCGGCGCGCATTCCGGCCATCATGCTGGCCGTAATCGACTGTCATCGACCGTTATCGACTATCCGGCCCATTCCGTCGCGCCCGCTCCGTTGTGCAGGCGCGTCTCACGATCGAGCACGTATGAGCCGTTCCGCTTCTTCACGCCTGCAAGCGCCCTGGTTGCTGATTGCGCCGAGCCTCGTGCTCGCGCTTTTTATCATCAGCTATCCGATTTTCAACATTGTCTGGCAATCGCTGCATGAGGTGTCGCGCTTCGGCGCCATTCGCGATTTCACGGGCCTGCAGAACTTTTACACGATCTTCGGCGATCCCGCGTTTCTTGCGGCAGCGAGGCGCACGATAGTCTGGACCGTGTTCGTGGTGGGCGGCACGGTGCTGATTTCCGTGCCCGTTGCGCTCGTGCTGAATCAGGATTTCTATGGACGCGGCGTCGCGCGAACGATTGTCATGCTGCCGTGGTCTGTCTCGTTGACCATGACCGCCGTTGTGTGGCGCTGGGCCTTCAACGACGACTACGGCATGGTCAACGTCACGCTTCAGCGCCTCGGCCTGATCGGCGGACCGATTCACTGGCTCGCGACGCCCGAGTTCGCTTTTCCGGTAGAAATCGCGGTCGGCATTCTCGTATCGATTCCATTTACTGTGACGATTCTGCTCGGCGGATTGTCATCGGTGCCAGGCGACATCTACGAAGCGGCGCGCATCGACGGCGCCAGCGCATGGCAGCAGTTTCGCAAGCTGACGCTGCCGTTGCTGCGGCCCTTCATCAATATGACCATCTTGTTGAACGTCATTTATGTGTTCAACTCGTTTCCGATTATCTGGGTCATGACGCAAGGCGGACCCGACAACAGCACGCATATTCTCGTCACGTATCTGTATGAACTCGGCTTCAGGCTCGGACGTCCAGGCGAGGCCGCAGCCGTTTCGCTCATCATGCTGGTCATGCTGTTCGTTTTCTCGATGGCGTATCTGCGCTTGCAGCCCGCGAAAGAAGGAGAACCGTCATGACGCTCAGCGCAAAAGCAAAACGCTCGTTGTGGTGCTGGCTCGCATTGTCGCCGCTCGTGGTGGTCGTGCTGTTCCCGTTCGCCGTCATGCTCTTCACCGCATTGAAGCCTGCTTCGGAGATCTTCGTATATCCGGCGCGTTGGCTGCCGGTGCATTGGCAATGGAGCAATTTCGTCGACATGTGGCAAGCCGCGAATTTTGGCGTGGCGCTGCGCAATAGCACGGTAATCAGCTTGCTTTCGACGCTGCTCGCGCTCGCAGTGAGCTTGCCGGCGGCTTACGCATTGGCGCGGTTCCCGTTTCGCGGACGCGGAACGTATCGCCAGTTCCTGCTCGTCACGCAAATGCTGTCGCCTATTCTGCTGGTGGTCGGCCTGTTCAGGCTCGCGGCCATGATTCCTTATGGCGACGGCAACCTCGTCGATTCGAAAATCGGCGTGATCGTTTCTTATGCCGCGTTCAATATTGCATTCGCTGTGTGGATGCTGTCGTCGTATTTCCAGACGGTGCCGCGCGATCTCGAAGAATCAGCGTGGCTCGAAGGATGCGGCCGCACGAAGGCCGTTTTCAAGGTGTTTCTACCGCTTGCCGTGCCCGCCATCGTCGTCACGGCGATCTTCACGTTTATCAACGCCTGGAACGAGTTCGCGGTGGTGTACACGCTGATCCGCTCGCCGGAGAACAAGACGCTCACCGTGCAGGTGACCGATATGGTCGCCGGCAAGTACGTGGTGGAATGGCATCTCGTGATGGCCGCTACGCTTTGCGCGACGTTGCCTGTGTCGATCGTGTTCGCGTGGTTGCAGCGGTATCTGGTGAAAGGGCTGGCGTTGGGCGCGGTGAAATAGGTCTTTGCGGACCGCGCTGTTGTGCCCTGCCCCAGGTGCAGTCACGGCGGTCGAGGTGTCGGCCGCCATAAACAGCACTATTTAGCGCACTCTCAGCGAATTACTCGGCGCCGCGGACGATCCGCAGGTCGCGCTCCACCGCATCGCCCAAAGCCGCGAGCGCCTTCTTGTAGTCGTCGCGGTCGTACGCGGCGACTGCGTCTTCATACGACGGGAACTCGATCACCACCGTCCGCTCCTTCAGGCCCTGCTCATGAACTTCGTCCGCGACACCGCGCACGAGGAACTTGCCGCCGGCAGCGGCGACGGCCGGGCCCGCCAACTGACCGTAGGCCGCCAGCTTCGACGGGTCTTTGATCTTGCGATACGTGGTTACCCAATACCCCTTGCTCATTTGACGCTCCTTCTACGTGTTGGCGATGAGTCGAGCAGCGTAACAGAGAATGCCCAGCGTGCCTTTATTGTCCCGATGCGTTGCGGGTTCTCCGGAAAACCAGCAAAGCGCCGGTAGTCGCCTCTACACATAGCGCCACACTTCAAAAAAAGATGGCCCGAAACGTTGAATAACGGCGGGTGACAAATAGCCGACTTCTCTAGAAACTCTTCGTACGATCCACGTAATGCGTCGACGCCTGGCCGCTCCTGCATGATTTGCAACCGAGTGCGTCACGGTGAGGCAACGAGTCGTCGTTTATCATGGACCTTACACTGCCTTGAATGAAGCTTCAGTTTAGATATGACGAATACCGGCAAGACGTTGATTATCGGTCTGGTGCTAGCGGACCTGGTGGTCTGCGGCTATTTATTTTATCCGCGTGAGGACAGGAAGTCGGCGCCTCCAGCCGAGGCGGCCTTGACCGCGCCAGACACGACCGAGTCGCGCTCCTACGGCGAAAGCCATGTGATCGCAGGCAGTATCGCGCGTCCTGGTTCGCCGGACGCTAATGCGAACCCGAGCGCTAAATCCAATAGCGGCACGATTGTGAGTGGCGGCGATGTGCGGGCGCCCGCACCGGCCGCGCCTATGCCGACGACGCCTGCAGCCACGGCGGCACCGGCCGCCACAGTGGCGAATAACCCAGCGGCGGAGATGCAACCTCAAGCACAAGTCGCCCAGCCCGTACAACCGCAGGCTCAGCAGGCGCAGCAGACGCAGGTGCAACCTCAACCTCAATCGCAGCCGCAACAGCAGCCTCAGCGCTACAGCGCCAGATCCAAGGCCACGCAGCATGCGGACGACGCGCGGAGCCATGAAGATTTGCGTCGCCATGGTTCCAGCGACGTCGGCGCCTTGATGACGGAGTTGCTCGTCCGCGAATCCGCGAAGCTCGATCCGTCGTTGCCGCCGCCGCCCGCGTCTCCGACACCGCCACCGTCGTCCGTGACGGATCGCGAGCCGATCAATCGGCGCAACTCGAATCCTGTCGCGGCTGCGATGACCGATCAGCTGGTCAAGGAGTCGGCTCGGGTGACGCCCGCTTCAGGCGCTCAGAGGCAACCGGGCACGCAATAGCCACCGACTGCTCGAGCGGATGGCCGCTTTGGGCTGCGCCAGCAATCTCGATGTTCGGCGCGCATCTTCATGTGAAACGGCATCCGGCGGTTTTCTCGCTGGATGCCGAAGACGCTACCTGGTGGCTGCTCAGTCTCCCGACGTTCGGCCTGTCATTCCCCACAAAACAGCCCTTTTCTCGAGCCGTCTCGTTCACGCAGCCTCGTCTTCCAGAATCGGTTCGCGAGCCATGAACCAGTAGAACAGTGCCGCGCATCCGGCAATGGCGCCGCCCGAGATGAATGCAAGCGCATACGAGCCGGTACGGTCCACGATGAACCCCGCGACGACCGGCGAGAACGCACCGCCAAAATATCCGCCGAAGTTCTGGATCGAACTGACAGAGGCAATCATCGAAGATGGCGCAATGTCCGCCGCCAGCGCCCACGCCGAACCGACCACGGCCGCAATGAATACGAGCCCGACGGTGAACAGTGCGAGGGTAACGTTCAACGCGTGAGTGAACGGCAACGCAATTGCGCACACGGCGGCGCCCACCGCGCAGCACGCAATCAATAACCGTTTCGCGGCAATCGGCGACGCGAATCCACGGTCCACCATCTTCTTCGCAAGATAGCCGACCGCGATCTCGCCGAGGGCGCCGCCCGCCCAGGGAATGCCCGCATACACGCCAAGCTGCGCGAACGAAATATGGAACCGGTCGAGCAGATAGAGCGGCAAGAATACGAGGAAGATATTCCACAGCCAGATCGTGCAGAAGTAGCCGAGAATCATGCCCCACACGCTGCGTCGCGCAAACAGCGACCGCCACCGCAGCTTTGAATTGACGAGCGACCGTTCGTGACCACCGCCACCTGCTTCGATGTATTCGCGCTCGTCTTTGGAGAGACGCTTACTGTCCATCGGGTTGCGATACAACATCAGGAACAGCAGCGCAAACGCAATGCCGAAAGCACCCGTCACGTGAAAGAGCGAGCGCCAGCCGAACGCGACCATCAGCGCGACGAGCATGGCCGGCGCGATGGCCGGCCCCCACTTTGAAGACGAATCCCATACGCCCGTCGCAAAGCCGCGCTCTTTCGCCGGAAACCACGCGGCAGTGATCTTCGCCGACGTCGGCCAGCACGGCGCCTCGCCCACCGCGAGCAACGCGCGCATCACGATGAGTCCGGAGATCGAACCGACCACGCCGGTGAGCCACGTCGCGACGCTCCACCAGATCATCGCGAACGCATAAGCGCGTTTCGCGCCGAAGCGGTCGATCACCCAGCCCGCCGGCAATTGCATCACCGCATACGTCCACGCAAAAACGCTGCCTAGCAGGCCGATCTGCGTGCGCGTCAGGCCGAGTTCCTGGATCATGCCCGGCGCTGCGATGGAAAGACTCGCGCGGTCCATGTAGTTGATAATCCCGCCGATCAGCAACCAGATGAGCACATGCCAACGGAAGTTGAACCGGGCGGGCACTGCGGCGGCCGTGAGCGAACTGGTGGGCTTGTCCAAAACGTGTCTCCGTCAAGATGGCCGTTGAAGACCATTCGTCGTTGTCGGTATGCATGTGCGGTGCAGCGTGACGCTGTACTTGTATGCACATACTGAATGACAAGTGTACGGACGCAAACGCGAGAGCTCCAATGTCGAAACGGTATGTGGCGATAGCGTTTTCGTTATCGTTACCGTCAGAACGCCATGGTCGATGCGGCGATCGGTGCGCGGCGTTCATCCGACGCACCGGTTCCGGATGCCGCCTGCCGCGGCACACTAAACTATCGGGCGGCGCGCGCCCATCCTCGTTCGATACAACTGGAGACAAAGTGAAATTCGACACGACAACCGTCCGGCTGATGCTGACCATTGCGGAAGAAGGCAGCATCTCGCGCGCTGCCGACAAGCTGAGCCTGGCAGTCGCGGCAGCGTCGCGACGCGTGTCGGACCTGGAGGATCAGCTTGGCGCGAAGCTCTTCAGGCGCGTGCCGCACGGCGTGGAGATCACCGAGTCAGGCGCGAAGTTGCTGGCGTATGTCCGGCAAATCGACAACCTGATCGACCGCATGGAAGGCGACGCACAGGCGCTCAATCATGGGCTCGACGGACGCATCATCATCGGCGCGCCGAAAGCGGTCGTCATTCAGTTCCTCGCTCGTGAAATCGCCGCGATCCAGCGCAAGTACCCTCGCATCGCACTGAAAATTGTCGAGGAAAACAGCAAAATCGTGCAGCAACTGCTGCGCGACAAAGTGATCGACGTGGGCATCTACGAGAAGAAAAGCGGCTTTCTGGATCTGGACAAGTTCGCGTACAGGGAGGATCGGCTCGTGCTGGTTTATAGCCGCGCACATTTCACATTCGACCGGGAGCCCGTGGGCGTGGACGACATTCTCGACCTTCCCATTGTGAGTCTGGGCAAAGGCTCGGCGGTGCTGTCCGCGGTCGAGCGCGCATATCGCAGCCGCGGGCGGCTGTTCCCGAACAACTTCACGGTGAACGGCTTCGACACGATGCTCGCCATGGTGCGCCACGGTCTCGGCGTCGGCTTGATGCCGCCCGATGTTCTACAGAGCTTCCATCCCGAGGATTCGCTCGCTTCGGTCGAGCTCGACGCAGACTGGTCCCGGCGTAGCTACGTGTTGTCCTGCGTCGAAGGACACGCTCAGGAGCAGACGCTGCGCAACGTCGTGGCTCAATTGCTGGAGGGCGGCGCCTAGCCAAACAATGGGCGACAGGCGAAGGTTTCGCGAACCGCGAAACCAGCCATGACGCGGCGATTCTTGCGGCAGCCTGCGCACTCGGCGACAGTGGAGCTACAACACACCACTTATCCGAGGAGGAAGCTCGACATGACGGAATCTGCGCATCTCCCACTGCAAGGCATTCGCGTGCTGGACGTGAGTCAGGTCATGGCGGGCCCGTTCGCCTGCATGATGCTCGCCGACCTCGGCGCGGATGTCATCAAGGTCGAACCGCCAGAAGGCGATCAGACCCGCGGTTCAATGGGCTTCAAGATGAAGGGCCCCGACAGCATGGGCTTCCTTAATCTCAACCGCAACAAACGCTCCGTCACGCTCGACCTGAAGAGCGATGAGGGGCGCGAGCTGTTTTATAAGCTTGCCAAAACGGCCGATGTGATCGTGGAGAATTATCGCCCCGGCGTCGTGCAGCGTTTGCGCATCGACTACGAGTCGATCAAGGCGATCAACCCGAAGATCGTCTACGCGAGCATCTCAGGCTTCGGGCAAAGCGGGCCCTGGGCGTCGCGGCCCGGCTTCGATCTGATGGCGCAAGCCATGTCCGGTGTGATGAGTGTGACGGGCTACAAAGGCGGCAAGCCTGTCAAGGCGGGCGTACCGGTGGCCGATATTGGCTGCGCGATGTTTGCAGTGTACGGTCTCCTGTCGGCTTATATCGGTGCGCAGAAGACCGGGGAAGGCCAGCATATCGACGCGTCGCTGTTCGACTCCATCATGGCCTTCTCGATCTGGGACATGTCCGACTACTGGGGCACGGGCGTGCCGCCGACGCCGCTCGGCACGAGCAACAAGATGAGCGCGCCTTATCAGGCGGTGAAGGCCCGGGACGGTTACTTCGTCATGGGCGCGACGAACCAGAAACTGTGGACCAAGCTGTGCCGCGTGCTGGAGCGGCCGGATCTGATCGATCATACCGACTACGCCAACGTGTCGCTGCGTCTGAAAAATCGCGAGGCGATGATCGAAGTGCTGGAGCAGGAATTCGGCAAACGCGACAGCAACGAATGGGTCGACATATTGCTCGCTGCGGGCATACCAGCGGGTCCCATTCTTTCGTATCCCGAAGCGTTTGAAAGCGACCACGCCCGGCATCGCAACATGTGCATGGAAATCGATCATCCCAACGAGGGCAAGGTCAAGAACATCGGCTTTCCCGTCAAGCTGCTCGGCACGCCGCCGACCGTGCGCCGCCATCCGCCGCTGCTCGGTGAACATAACGACGAGATCTTTGCGGAGATCAACGGAGCCGCATCATGAGCGAACTGGTCAGCCTGAGCGTCGACCCTTCGGGTGCGGCGGAGATCCTGATCGACAGACCCGAGCGGCACAACGCGATGACGCTCGACATGTACGAGTCGCTACTCGCACTCGTCGCGCAGTGTGAAGCGGATATCAGCGTGCGCTGCATTCTGTTGCGCGGCGCCGGCGGCAAGTCTTTCATCTCCGGCACGGACATCGGCTATTTCACGGGCTTCCGCGATGGTCGCGACGGCGTTGCATACGAAGCGTTCGTCGAGCGCGTGATCGGCACGGTCGAGCGAATTGCGAAGCCGACCATCGCGGTCATAGACGGCTGGGCCGTGGGTGGGGGTCTGGCGCTCGCCACGGCCTGCGATTTCCGTGTTTGCAGCGACGCATCGCGCTTTGGTGCGCCGATTGCCAAGACGCTGTCCAATACGCTTTCATCGCGCAACATCGCGCGACTCCAGGCGGCGTTGGGCACGCCGCGCGTCAAAAAGATGCTGCTGCTCGCCGACTATCTGACGGCCGACGAAGCGCTGGCCTGCGGATACGTCTATCAGGTCTGCGCGCCTGGCCTGTTGCAGGAAGCGGCGCATACGCTCGCAGAGCGGTTGATGGCGCTCTCGCCCGTCACGCAGAAAGCCGTGAAGGAGAGCTTGCGCCGCATCGTAGTCGAAAAACGACTCGACGATGACGACCTGATCGAAGAAGTGTATGGCAGCGCCAGCTTCAAGGAAGCGGTGCTTGCGTTTACGTCGGGATCTTCGAAGGCATAAGTCTCCGGGCCGCACGTGTATTGCCGGTGCGGTCCCGAAGCACTCAGGCGTACCGCTTAGTCGTAATGCCGATGCTTATGATGCTTCTTGCCCGAGCGGTAATCGCGCGAGTAGTCGTCGGCATACGAGTTCGAGCGCGAGATATTGCCGCCGAGCGCGGAGCCCGCGCCGCCGCCTAGCGCTGCGCCGATCAGGCCGCCGCCACGTCCGCCCATGGCGTTGCCGGCCGCGGTGCCCGCACCGCCGCCCAGCGCGCCGCCTACGATGGCGCCCGTGCGCTCGCGGCGGTTAGACGTCACCGCGCCGCCCGCGCCGCCGCCCACCGCGCCGCCGATCACAGCGCCCGTGCTGCCGCCGACCGCGCCGCCCAGTGCCGCACCCGCTACGCCGCCGAGCGCGCCGCCAAGCGCATTGTTCATATCGCCGGCCACAGCCGACAACGACGCCGCGCTCGTGAGCGCTGCAACAGCCACAATTTTCAGGATTCGCTTCGACATAAGAGGTCTTTGGTTTTTATGAGACGGCGCGAGTATAACCGGCGATTCGAAAGGCTTCTGTAACCGCCTCATCGCGTACCGGTAAGACGTGTAACAAAACCTGCCGCGCCGTCTCTTCCCCTTGCTTCTTGCCTCTCCCCGGCTCGCGCGTCAGCGTTTGCGTTTCTTCTTCAGCTCGATGGTTTCGAACAGTTCATAGTTCGATGTAGGCGTCTGGTCCGCGCCGGGTGCGTGGTAGTAGTTCATCGTGATGGTCGTCTCGCCGCCCGGATGGCCCGGCTCATGATCGAACACGGCGATGCCGTAGCCGGTGCCGGTGTCTCGTTGCGCGGACCAGATTGCGTCTTCCACCGCATCGGCGCTTGCTCGCACGAACGTGCCCGCTGTGCTGCCAGGAACCGGACGGTTAGGCCGCGTGAAAATGCGCGCTTGCGGCAGGCCCGTGCCCGCGTCGAGGCCATACACGTCGAGCGGTGCGCTCGTGCCGCCGCCGCCGAGAATCAGGTGGATCGTGCCGTGGCTCGTATCGAATGTGGACGCTCCAGCGGATATTGCCGACATGACCGGCTTGGGCTGCAATGTATCGACCGGACGACCCGTGGCGATATCGGTGCCCTTGTTGTGATTGCAGCCGCGCACGGGATAGCTGCGCTCATAGTCGTGATCGTGGCCGCATAGCACGAGGTCCACGCCATAACGGTCGAAAAGCGGCAGCCAGGCTTCGCGGATGCCTTTGTCCGAACCGTTGCCCGTCTTCGAAGAACTCAACGCGTCCTGATGCATCTGCACGACGATCCAGTCGACGTCGTCGTCCTGGGCCGCGTGGCGGAGCGTCTTCTCCAGCCAGCGTGTTTGCTCGCCGCCGCTGTAGCCTCGCACATAAAAGGACGTGCCAGGCTCGATCGGCGGATTCCCGGTGCTCGCTGCCGGCACGAGCGGTGCCGGCCCGCCCACGAACGCGGCGGCGTCCTGATAGACGACGTCGTCGGCATCGAGCGAAATGAACAGCACCGAGCTCACGCGGAAGCTGTACCACCGCCCCTGAAATCGCGTGTGATTGTCAGGCAACGCGTAGCGCGCGAGGTACGACGCGAACCCTTGCTCGCCGTTGTGAAACTCGATCTCGTGATTACCGGGACATGGCATCCACGGACGATTCGCGGCTGAAGTTTGACAGTTGTTGCCGAAGTCGCGCCACACTTCGGGCTGCTGTGTCGGGTTCAGATTTGCATAACAAAGGTCGCCGTTGAGCAGGTGAAAGAGCGGCTGAAAGCGCTCGACCGCCTGCACGGCGAACCGGCTTTGCGGCGACGAGAGCACCCATCCGGTATTCGGCGTGGCGAGGTCGCCATAACTCGTCCAGCGAAACGGTGCGCGGCCTCGCGGCGCCGTGCGGAAGCTGCCGCTGAAGGGCTGCGCCGCGTTGCTGTCGTTATCGGCCGTGACCTCGTATTCGTAACTCGTGTCCGGCTTGAGATCGCGCAGACGCGCGTGATAGTTGAATACCACTTCGCCGTTGAGGCCGTCGGTGTACGTGGTCTGCACGCCATGTACGATCCGTTTGCCGTCTCCAACCCGGCCAATACGCAAATGCGGCTTCACGGCAGCCGCGAGCGACGCCCACGACACCGTGACTTCATTGGATGGATCGTTGCCCCAGGTCAGGTGTACCTGCTCCGGTGTGCCGTCCGGCGTTGAGCCTGCGGCGCGCGCCGTTGACAGCGCGTTGGCTGCACTAGCGAGACTCGATGCGCCGGCGAACTTCAGGAACCCGCGACGCGAAACGATGGAAGCGCCCTGATCGGCTGGCGAAGCCTTAGCGTTTTTTGTGTTCGACATGTCTATGTTTTGTGGGTAGGAAGGACTGGCGGCTTGACCAGTGATCCTAGTCGCGAAACAGTGACAGTTGAATGAAACCGGCCAAACGTTAACGACTCGGAGGCTGGGGGCTATTGGCTGGATTCGTATCGAACTTCGAAATGCGCTCAATACCGCTTTCAATACCGCCGGATGCGCCGCTCTCACCGCATAGCGCTAATAGTTCGGTCTCCATTGCATCGGCGGTTTGCTTGTCGTAGATCTGTTCGCCATTCACGTAGACCGTGAACGAGCGCAGGTACTTCGCTTTCTTCTCCGCGTTTTCGATCGTCTCGCGCGTCCACTGATAGAGCGGATATTTTTCGATGCCGAGCCGCTCCGCCTCGCTCACATAATCCGCGAATGCGTCGTACTGACAAATTACGGTCGCGTTATGCCGATGCAAAATCCGTTGAAGCGGGACATGCGCCGCGCCGGAAGAATCGGCGCGCAATGCGCCGGCAAGTTCTGGCGAGACGGTGAGCCGTAGCTGGAATCTGAGTGTCGAGTCCACGTGTTCCTCACTGTCGGATAAAGGCGCCGTATTGCGCCGCAGTCATGAAACCGCCTAGGCCGGATTCACCGATTGCGCCGGCAGCTTTTCGTCGATGCGCGCGATCTCGCAGCCTTGCACCGGTCTGCCGAGTAAAAAACCCTGCGCATGTGTGCAGCCGGAACGGCGCACGAAGTCGAGTTGCTCTTCAGTTTCGATGCCTTCCGCCGTGGTCGGCATACCGATTTCGCGCGCCAATGCGACGATCCCTCGCACGACCGCAGCAGATTCGCGCCGATGCACCGACTCCTTGACGAACGAACTGTCGATCTTCAGCTTGTCGAATGTGAAACGCACGAGCGTCGACATCGTCGAGAAGCCCGTGCCGAAATCGTCGAGCGCGAGGCCGATACCCAATGCACGCAACCGCGAAATATTGCGCCGTGTCACGACGTCGTCGTTCAGCAGCACCGTCTCCGTGACCTCGATGTTAAGACGCTCGGGCGGAAGCCGCGTCTTGCGAAGCACGCCCGCAACGATCGACGCAAACGTCTCTTCACGCAATTGCACCGGCGATACATTGACCGCAACCGGAACCTTGTCGCGCCACATGACCGCTTCCTTGCACGACTGCAATAGCGCCCATTCGCCGAGCGCGAGGATCAGGCCGGTGCGCTCCGCAGTCGGAATGAAGGCCGAGGGCGACAGCTCGCCGCGTGTCGGATGCTTCCAGCGAATCAGCGCCTCGCGGCCCGTCACAAAGCCGCTGGCCACATCGACAATCGGCTGATACTCCATGCGCAGTCCGCTGAACGAACGCAGCGCCCCTTCAAGGTCGCTGCGCAGCAGGCTCAGGTTTTCGTCGGATACATGTTGCTCCGCGTCGAAAATGACGTACGCGCTCTTGCCGCTGCGCTTGACCGCATACAACGCGCGGTCGGCGCAGATCAGCAATTGCGGTCCGGTCGTTGCGTGCTCGGGACAGAGCGCGACGCCCACACTCGCGCCAATATGCACGAGCGCCTCACTCAACGCGAAGGGCCGGGCCAAGGTTTTGACGATTCTGTCCGCGAGCACGCGGACATCGCGGGACGGGTCGGGTGCTTCTGAAATGACCACGAATTCATCGCCCGCAAGGCGTCCGACGATGTCGGCGGCAGGCAGCACTTCGCGCAAGCGGACCGCGGCCTCCTGGAGAATCTGGTCGCCGGCGGCATGACCCAGGCTGTCGTTGATTGCCTTGAAGCCGTCCAGGTCGATCAACAGCACGGCGAACAATGGCTCGCGATGCGACGAGCCCACCGCCGTGCGCTCCAGCAGCAGTTCGTTAATGCGCGCCCGATTCGGCAAGCCCGTCAGGCTATCGTGATGCGCAAGCCGCTGACTGTTTTCGCGCGCGAGCAGCAGCGCGACCGTATCGCGATTGCTGCGCAGCGCAACGGTTAGAAAACCGGCGGCACAGAACGGCGCCTGAAACAGCAGCACGAGTTTTCCTGAGCCGGGCGACAGCGCGGCGCCGACTCCCAGTAAACCGAGAATAAAAAGGATCTGCAGCATGACCAGCCGCGGCGTGGCCGCATTGCGTCCGGCCAGCCCGCCGACAACGCCGACGGCGCATACATTGCCAAGCAGAAAGAGCGTCGCGTCGCCGCTGATATTGCACAGCAAACTACCAAAGCCAAACAACGCGCTCCACAGAATACTTGCGAACACAAACGCGGAGGTAGGCGTGGGCAAATCCCGCGCACTACAGCGGCGACACAGCCAGATAAGCCAGAGACGCACCATGAGCAGCGCAACCACGGCGCCTGTCCAACTCGCATATAGCAGGTTTGGATACAGATAGTAGGCCGTGGCGCAGACGCTGATTTCGCAGATCGACGCGAACACGATTGACCACGTTCGCGTGAAAAGATTGGCGAGGAGTATTTGCCGGTTCTCGGCGCTCAGGTTTTGAGCCGAAGAGACGATCCACTTGAAAAATGGAGACCTTGGTTCGCTAAAAGCCATGACCCGCGCATTTTTAATGGTTAGTGAATCGAAACGGCAGCGTGGCCGATTATTACGTAAACCTAAGTCGAAAGGTTAAATCGGACAGGGAAGCGGCGTAAATCGCCTTCCCAATTGTTGGGCATCCAGAGCAAACCGAAGGCTGCTGGTCGCGCTTGCGAACACCCGAATCGACAAGGTTCTCTATTTCCGCCTTTCGTAAGGTTAACCCCGATTTAAACGCAAACCAACAAAAGGGACATTCTGTTTGCTGCGTGTAATCAGAGTGCAAACCAATTGACGCCTCCGCGAAGCTCCGGCTCCGCGGCTGGCGCAGACACCCAGACATATCTCGCGCCCGAAAGGAGAGCAATTTGGTCCTGGAACTGGAGCAAGTGAGTGTCGTTTCTGGCGGGCAACCGTATCTGTACGGCGTGAATTTGCGTCTCGTGCCAGGCGCCATCAATGTGTTGCTTGGACCTACCCAGGCCGGCAAGACAACGCTAATGCGCGTCATGGCGGGACTGGACAGGCCAAGTGCGGGCCGCGTGCTCGTAGACGGTCAGGACGTGACAGGCGTCAGTGTGCGCCAGCGCAACCTTGCAATGGTTTATCAGCAGTTCATCAATTACCCGGCGATGACGGTGTTTCAGAACATCGCCTCGCCGCTCCAGCTTCAGAAGACCGACCCCGCCGAAATTCGCCGGCGCGTGCAGGAAGTCGCGGCAAAACTGCATATCGAGCATCTGCTGGAGCGGCGGCCGAGCGAACTGTCAGGCGGCCAGCAGCAGCGGTGCGCGCTGGCGCGCGCGCTCGTGAAGCGCACGTCGCTTGTATTGCTCGACGAACCGCTCGTCAATCTCGACTACAAGCTGCGCGAAGAATTGCGCATGGAACTCGCCACGCTTTTCGCGGACGGCAAGACGACCGTGGTGTACGCGACCACCGAACCTCTTGAAGCATTGCTGCTGGGCGGCTATACGGCAATCGTCGACAAAGGCCGCGTGCTGCAATTCGGCCCGACGCTCGACGTCTACAACGCACCGGTCGACGTGGACGCCGCGGCCGTCTTCAACGATCCGCCTATGAACATGCTCACGAGCGAAGTGAACGGTAACGGCAGCGCGCGACTGCCGATCGGCATCGACGTGCCGATCCGTCGCGGCACCGCTGCGAACGGCACATGCCGCATCGGCATCCGGCCGGGGCACTTGCGTCTTGCGGCGAAGACATCGCATGCGATCGCCGTTCCATGCCGGCTCGAACTAGCCGAATTGAGCGGTTCGGAAACCTATCTGCATCTGCACACGCTCAATGGCGGCATCGATCTCGTCGCGCAGTTGCAAGGCGTGCATCAGATCGAACTCGGCACGCAACTCGACGTATTCATCGACCCCGACGAACTGTTTGTGTTCGGCGCGGATACGAAGCTCGTGTCCGGTCCGGAGGCCGCCTATGGCGCGCATTGAGTTTCAGAATCTCGCGCACGCGTATCGTCCGAATCCGGCGACGCTCGACGACTACGCGCTGCAACCCATGAGCATGGTCTGGGAAGACGGCGGCGCTTACGCGTTGCTCGGACCATCCGGTTGCGGCAAGACCACGCTGCTGAACATCGTGTCGGGTCTCGTCAAGCCTTCCGAGGGCAAGGTGCTGTTCGACGGACGCGACGTGACCGCGCTGGGCGCACGCGAGCGCAACATCGCGCAGGTGTTCCAGTTCCCGGTGATCTACGACACCATGAGCGTGTTCGACAACCTCGCGTTCCCGCTGCGCAACCGCAAAATACCGGCAGCCGAAGTCAGGAAGCGCGTGCACGAAGTCGCCGAAATTCTCGACATGACGCGGGATCTGCCGCATAAGGCGAGCAACCTCGCAGCGGACGCGAAGCAAAAGATTTCGCTGGGACGCGGTCTTGTGCGCCAGGACGTCGCAGCGATCCTGTTCGACGAGCCGCTGACCGTGATCGATCCGGCCATGAAATGGATGCTGCGCCGGCAACTGAAGAAGATCCATCAGCAACTCAAGCTCACGCTCATTTACGTTACGCACGATCAGGTCGAGGCGCTCACCTTCGCCGACGAAGTCGTGGTCATGACAAACGGTCGCGTCGTTCAGAAGGGCGGCGCCGATGCGCTTTTTCTACGGCCGGATCACGCGTTCGTCGGCTACTTCATCGGCAGTCCCGGCATGAATCTTTGCCCAATCGAGCTTGACGCGGAAGGCGTGAAGATCGGCGCCCAACGGCTTGCTCTGGACACTGACACACTCGCCACGCTAAGACACGCGCATGAGCACGCAAACGGTTCGCTCACACTCGGCATTCGCCCCGAGTTCGTGCGGCTAGCACAGGAAGGCGAAGCGGGTGCGGTCAAGGCGCAGGTATTGCGCGCGCAACAGCTCGGCAACTATCAACTCGTCACAGCGCAATGCGACGGCCATCTGTTCAACGCCAAACTCGAGCCGCATGTGCGCGTGGTCGACGGACCGGCCTGGCTGCGTCTCGCCGCGCCTGAAACGGTGTTCTTCTGCAACGACGAAAGAATCGACGCACGCATCTCCGAAGGGGCCGCGCGATGAACAAGCCCGTCAATCAGAAAGCGTGGCTGCTGGTCGTGCCCGTGTTTATCTGCGTCGCGTTCTCCGCGATCCTGCCGCTGATGACAGTGGTCAATTATTCGGTGCAGGACATCATCAGCCCGACACAGCATGTGTTCGTCGGCACCGAGTGGTTTCGCAACATCATGACCGATCCTGATCTGCGCGGCGCGCTCGGCAGGCAGATCATATTTTCCGCTTGCGTGCTGTTGTTCGAAATTCCGCTCGGCGTGGGCCTCGCGCTCGCAATGCCGGCTTCGGGTTGGCGCGCATCTGCGGCGCTCGTCATACTCGCCATGCCGCTGCTGATTCCATGGAACGTGGTCGGCACGATCTGGCAGATCTTTGGACGCCCGGATATCGGTCTGCTCGGTTATTGGCTCAATAGCCTCGGCTTCGACTACAACTACACGGCGAGCCCCACGGCCGCGTGGCTCACCGTGCTCGTGATGGACATCTGGCACTGGACGCCGCTCGTCGCGCTGCTGTGCTATGCGGGCCTGCGCGCGATTCCCGATGCGTTCTATCAGGCCGCCGAAATCGACGGCGCAAGCCGCTTTGCCGTGTTCCGCTACATCGAATTACCGAAGATGCGCGGCGTGCTGATGATCGCCGTGCTGCTGCGCTTCATGGACAGCTTCATGATCTACACGGAGCCGTTCGTGCTGACAGGCGGCGGTCCCGGCGATTCCACGACGTTCCTCAGCCAGTACCTGACGCAAAAAGCGGTCGGCCAATTCGACCTCGGCCCAGCCGCCGCATTTTCGCTGATCTATTTCCTCATCATTCTGCTGCTGTGCTTCATTCTCTATAACTGGATGAGCCGTGTAGGCAAAGGCGGCCCCGCTGCGGAAGGAGACGAACATGCAGGATAAGCGCCGCTGGATGCGCACGTTGGTGCTCGTCGTTTATATGTTGTTCGCGCTGATTCCGCTGTACTGGATGCTGTCGATCTCGTTGCGCACGAACGAAGAAACCATGTCGGCGTTCGCCACGCTGCCGCAGCATGTAACGTTCGAGAACTACAAGATCATATTCACCGATCCGTCCTGGTACTGGGGCTACATCAATTCGATCATCTACGTGTTGATGAATACGGTGATGTCGGTGCTCGTCGCGCTGCCTGCCGCTTATGCGTTCTCACGCTACCGCTTTCTCGGCGACAAGCACATGTTCTTCTGGCTGCTCACCAACCGGATGACACCGCCCGCCGTGTTCCTGCTGCCGTTTTTCCAGCTCTATTCGAGCGTCGGTTTGACCGACACGTACATTGCCGTTGCGCTTGCGCACATGCTGTTCAACGTGCCGCTCGCGGTGTGGATTCTCGAAGGCTTCATGTCGGGCGTATCGCGCGAAATCGACGAAACAGCGTATATCGACGGCTATACGTTCCCCGCTTTTTTCGTGAAGATTTTCCTGCCGCTGATCAAGTCGGGCGTCGGCGTGACGGCTTTCTTCTGCTTCATGTTCAGCTGGGTCGAACTGCTGCTCGCACGCACGCTGACCTCCGTGAACGCGAAGCCGATTGCAGCGGTGATGACACGCACGGTGTCGGCGGCCGGCATGGACTGGGGCGTGTTGTCCGCGGCGGGCGTGCTGACCATCGTTCCTGGTGCGCTAGTGATCTACTTCGTGCGCAACTACATCGCGAAGGGCTTTGCGATGGGGAGAGTCTGATGTTCACGTGGATGTACTGGACGCCCGAAGTGGCGCTCTTCTTCGGCTGCATTGTCGTAATGCTGGCCGGCATGACGATGTGGGAACTGCGCTCGCCGACGACTGAACGCAAGGGCTTCCTGCCCATCTCGACCACGCGTGGCGACCGCCTGTTCATCGGTCTTCTCGCGGCGGCGTATGTGAACCTCGCATGGATCGGCATCGGCGCCGAAGGCTCGAATTCGTGGCCGGGATTCGTGGCTTCGGTGCTCGTTCTGCTCGCGATCATGTGGAAAGGCTAGCAAGTCGACACACGCATTGAAGGCTGGCAACTCCCGGTTCCGCTGATGCCCCGAGCGGGCTCCGGCCAGATTCAAGGGGCACGAAAGACACAGGAGAAGACCATGCAACAGAGGAGACGGATCGTCGCGCTCGCAGTGGCAGGCATCGTGTCAGGTGCCCTTGCGAACCAGGCGCAAGCGGGCATGCCCGAAGCGCAAAAATGGGTCGATAGCGAATTTCAGCCAAGCACGCTTTCGAAACAGCAGCAGATGGACGAAATGAAATGGTTCGTCGACACGTCTGCCAAACTGAAGTCGCAAGGCGTCAAGGAGATACATGTGGTGTCGGAAACTATCGACACGCACATCTACGAATCGAAAACACTCGCGAAAGCGTTCACTGAAATCACCGGTATTCAGGTAAAGCACGACATCATTCAGGAAGGCGATGTCGTCGAAAAATTGCAGACGTCGATGCAATCCGGGCAAAGTATTTACGACGGCTGGATTTCCGACTCCGACCTGATCGGCACGCACTATCGCTACGGCGTGATCGTGCCGCTGTCCGATTACATGACAGGCGAAGGCAAGGACTATACGAACCCTGGCCTCGACATCAAAGATTTCATTGGCACGAGTTTCACGACCGCGCCGGACAAGAAGCTCTATCAACTGCCCGACCAGCAGTTCGCCAACCTTTACTGGTTCCGCGCCGACTGGTTCGCGCGCAAGGACCTGCAGGACAAGTTCAAGGCGAAGTACGGCTACGAGTTGGGCGTGCCGGTGAACTGGTCCGCGTATGAAGACATTGCCGAATTCTTTACCAACGACGTGAAGAACATCGACGGTGAAAAAGTCTACGGTCATATGGACTACGGCAAGAAAGACCCGTCGCTCGGCTGGCGCTTCACGGACGCATGGCTTTCAATGGCGGGCGAAGCCGACAAGGGAATCCCGAACGGCATGCCGGTCGACGAATGGGGCATACGGGTGACGCCGGACGGTTGTCATCCGGTGGGCGCGTCGGTGTCGCGCGGCGGCGGCACCAACAGTCCCGCAGCCGTCTATGCGACGACCAAATACATCGACTGGCTCAAGAAATACGCGCCGCCCGAGGCCTCGGGCATGACCTTCAGCGAGGCGGGTCCGGTGCCTGCACAAGGCAAGATCGCGCAACAGGTCTTCTGGTACACGGCGTTCACCGCGTCGATGCTCAAGCCCGGCAATGTCACGAATCCGGACGGCACGCCGAAGTGGCGCATGGCGCCGTCGCCGCACGGCGCATACTGGAAAGACGGCATGCAGAACGGCTACCAGGACGTCGGCTCATGGACCTTCTTCAAGTCGACGCCGCCCAATCAGCGCGCCGCAGCCTGGCTCTATGCGCAGTTCGTGACGGCAAAGAGCGTGTCGCTGAAGAAGTCGATTGTCGGTCTCACGTTCATTCGCGACTCCGACATTCATAGCGACTACTTCACGAAGAACGCGGACAAGTACGGCGGTCTGATCGAGTTCTATCGCAGCCCGGCACGCGTCGCGTGGACGCCGACCGGCAACAACGTGCCCGACTATCCGAAGATGGCACAGCTCTGGTGGAAGAACGTCGGCACCGCAGTCGCCGGTGAAAAGTCGCCGCAGGCCGCAATGGATAACCTCGCGAAGGAAATGGACCAGGTGTTGTCCCGTTTGCAACGCGCCGGCATGAAAGTGTGTGCGCCGGAGCTGAATGCGCAAAGCGATCCGTCGAAGTGGTTGTCCGATCAACACGCGCCGTGGAAGAAGCTCTCCAACGAGAAGCCGAAGGGCGAGACGGTCAAGTACGAGCAGTTGCTGTCGGCGTGGAAGGCGGGCAAGGTGCGCTAAGCGGCTGATCTGGAAATTGGCGGTTAATAGAAGGGCGGCACCATGCGTGCCGCCCTTTTTCATGCCGCCGATGCCACCGATGCCGCAACCTGCATGCGCTATTCGTTCGCCATGTCTACCAGCTTCGCAACCGTGTTCATGTTGCGTGCGGTTCCCGTTCTGGCGGCCGGGATTTTCAGCTTCGTGTCTGCCATTCCGTTGTTGTAATGCACGTAGATTTCTCGCGCGCCGAGCGCCATTTCTTCTTCGCGCTGGCCGCTTGCGTGAGTCAGCGCGTCGGCGGGCGGCGGTGTGTCGAGAAAAATCGCGACCGTCCGATTCGGCGCGGCGGACTTGAATGGATTGGCGGTCAGCACCTGCGCAAGTTCCTCACGCGTTCGCACCGCAACACCCACCGGCTTGCCCGCGTACTCTTCAAGGCAACGCTCGAGCCGGCTTTTCACCGATGCCTCGGCAAGCTTGCTGTCGAACACGACGTTGCCGCTTGCAATGTATGTGCGCACATTGGTGAAGCCAACGGCTTCGCACATGGTTCGCAATTCAGCCATTGGAAGCCTGCCGGTGCCGCCAACATTCACAGCGCGCAGAAAAGCAACGTATCGGGTCATCGAGTGAGTTCTTTTGATGTCGAATACAAGTCTTTACACGAGCAAGGCGGCTCGCACGATCATAAACAAGCCAGCGCCGATCACCACAAATCCAATGCCCCGCGCGAAGAATTCGCCGTGTGGCGCCACGCGTTCGAGCGTAATAGCGGCCGTGACCGCCACCATTGCACGCAGATCCATCACGCCGGCCACGGCAAGCACCGCAGTCAAGCTTGCGCAGCACACACAGCAATGGAGGCCTAGCCGCACACCATATCTTATCGCGGCGACCGCGCGCGCAGGCAGTGCATGAAGGCCGGATTGAGCCGCGTGACGGCAACAGCGAAGATAACGCGCCTTCAGCGCCGTGAGTTGCAACGCGCCCGCGCTGAGCACGATTACGCCGGCCACAATGGGAACAACGCGAGAATCCGCGGGCATGCGCATCACAAGCGCCGCTAACGTCGCGCCGAACACAAACAGCGCTGTACCCAACGCGGCCCACACAGCGAAATAGCCCACGCCGGCAAGCAACGTTATAAGTGCTGCGCGCGCGTGCCCTGCTCTGCGAAGCGCGTCGTCATATCGCCACAACACGGGTGCGAGCGACGGCAGCATCATCGCGATCATCATGACGACCCACATGCCGACGAACCGTGCCGCCACGTCCGGCCACGAGCGGCCGCACATGGGCATCCACGTCATCGACATGGCCCAGCCGCCCGGCATGGGCATGTCGCCCATGGTCGACATGGACCCGCAAGCAATGAGGGTTGCCGCCGCGCAGACTGCGAACAGCAACGCACAGACACCGTAAAAGAATGCGCGCGAGCGAAGAGCGCGCATGTCGAGGTATTGCGTCGGGAAGTCGCCGCATCGGCTTGCGTGCATGGGCTTCATGCATGCACCTCAGCGCTTTGCGTACTCGTCGTGACGGCGCCACCAGATGCCCGTCTCGTTGCGGCCTTTCGGCGCGCGGTCGAGCCATTGGTACATGCCCCACAGGCCGTCGAGTCCACGCGCGTACGTGGAATACGTGTGGTACACCGCGCCGTCTTCCAGCACGAAGGCGCTTAGTCCTGGCCGGTCGCGCGCGTAAGTGGATGCGTCTGTACCGCAAGTCGCTGCGAATTGCGCGACGGGCTCCGGCGCCGGTACCGAGTCCATTGCATGACGGCCGCGCTGATAGTTGTATTCGACGGTGCCCTCGCGTTGTTGCTCCTCGGTAAAGGAGATGTTGAAGTCGAAGTTGAAGTCGCTGCCCGCCGACGAAGCCCACGGAAACGTCCACCCCATGCGCCGCTTGTACTCCTGCAGCTTCGCGAGCGGCGCACGGGATATGGCCGTCAGCGCCACGTCGTGATTGGCCAGATGAATCGCGATACCGTCGAAACCATCCGCGATCGACGAGCATGACGGGCATCCTGCCTTGTAGTCCGGCCCGAACATGAAGTGATAGACGAGAAGCTGCGAGCGTCCGCCAAACAGGTCGGCAAGCGACGCGACGCCCTGCTCGGTCTCGAACCGGTATGTCTTGTCGATGCGGACCCAAGGCAATTCCTGGCGTCGGCGCGCCAGTTCGTCGCTGCGCCGCGTGAGCTCTTTTTCAGCGTTGAGCAGATCGATGCGCGCTGCCAGCCACTGCTCGCGTGTCCCGGTCGTATGTGTCGTCGTCATGGTTCTCTCCGTTCGGTTTTCCTCGTCGCTCGATCGCTTTCGATGCGACGTACTGGTTAGCGGTCGTGCTAGATTAGTGTCGGGATTCCGGACGGTGGGAGTGACAAGTGTGGCGCGATTTCAATCAACATGGACCCGCTAATCAAGGCCGCCGCTCAGGCGCTCGCAGCGGGTGATCCGCTCGGCGCATTGAAGCGCGTTGCGTTACGCGGCGACGCGCCGGCGCTCGCGCTTCGCGGCATCGCGATGGCGCAACTGGGCGACTTCATCCGCGCCAAGGCGCTCGTGCGAAGCGCGGCGCGCGCGTTCGGTTCGAAGCAAGCCGTGGCCCGCGCGAGATGTGTCGTGGCGGAGGCGGAGATCGCGCTGGCGTCGCGCGATCTTGCTTGGCCGGCGAAAGCGCTCGGCGCTGCGCGCGCGACGCTCGAAGCACACGGCGACCGAGCCAATGCCGCACATGCGGGCTATCTGGAAGTTCGCAGGCTTGTTCTGATCGGACATATCGACGAGGCTGAGCGCATGCTCGGCACATTCGATTCCGCGCCTTTGCCGCCCTTGCTCCGAGCGGCACACCAGCTCATGGTGGCGAGCATCGCGCTGCGGCGTTTGCAGGCCAACAAGGCTCGCGCCGCGTTCGCACAAGCGAGGCATGCGGCACGAGCTGCCGAGATTCCCGCGCTGATCGCCGAGGTCGAAAGCGCGTCGAATACGTTGAACGTGCCGGCCGCGCGCCTGATCGAAAGAGGCGAACAGCGGCTGTTGCTGCTCGATGAAGTCGAAGCACTGTTAATGTCGAACGCGTTCGTGGTCGACGCCTGTCGCAATGTCGTGCAGAAATCCGGTACGGCTGTCTCGCTGGCACGGCGTCCGGTACTGTTCAATCTCGCGTACCAGCTTGCCGAAGCATGGCCCGCAGATGTATCGCGCGACACGCTGATCGCACGCGCATTCAGAACGAAAGATGCCGATGACTCGCACCGCGCGCGTCTGCGGGTGGAGATCGGCCGGCTTCGCACAGTGCTTGGCACGTTGGCAGATATAAGCGCGACGCCGCGTGGCTTTGCATTGGCGCCGCGCGACGGGCAAGAGGTTCGGGTACTCGCGCGGCCCGTCGACGAGACTCATGCGGCCATGCTGGCGCTGCTCGCGGATGGTGAGTCGTGGTCGAGTTCTGCGCTCGCGCTCGCACTCGGCGCAAGCCAGCGCACCGTGCAGCGCACACTCGATTCGCTCGCCGCCGTTGGCAAGGCCCAGTCGTTCGGCAGAGGCCGCGCGCGCCGCTGGATGGCCCCGCCAGCGTCTGGATTCGCGACAGCGTTGTTACTCCCCTCGCCCGTCACGCTCAATTAGGATGGCAGCATGAATCGATCGAACGCCACTATCATCCGCGAATATGGTCCGTTCCCGGACGTGCAGCAAGTGGCTGGCGTCACCTACGACGGCCAGCAGGTCTGGATTGCAACGGGCAAGACGTTGAACGCATTCGATCCCGCGAGCGGGGAGACTCTGCGCGCAATCGAAATCGCCGCCGATGCGGGCACAGCCTTCGACGGCCAGCATCTGTTTCAGATTGCCGCGGGCCGCATCCACAAGATCGACCCGTCAACCGGCCACGTGCTTTCGAGCCTCCCTGCGCCGGGAGGCAGTGGCGCGTCGGGACTCGCATGGGCCGAGGGATCGTTGTGGGTCGGCGAGTATCGCGAGCGCAAGATCCATCAGGTCGATCCCGAGACCGGCGTCGTGCTTTCGAGCATCGAGTCGAACCGTTTTGTGACGGGCGTCACGTGGGTAGACGGCGAGCTTTGGCACGGCACCTGGGAAGACGATGCAAGCGAGTTGAGGCACGTCGACCCACGTACCGGCGAGGTACTGGAAAGCCTCAACATGCCCGAGGGCGTGGGGGTGTCAGGTCTCGAATCCGATGGCAGCGGGCAGTTCTTTTGCGGCGGCGGAAACAGCGGGAAGGTGCGCGCAGTGCGCCGTCCGCAACGCGAGACGGGCGACGTCAGCTGATTCGCTCTGCTTTTGCGCCGCGAACCACGGTCTTTTTCACGCTGCACCACGCACTTCGCGACGCACCGCCTGCGGCGGCACGCCAAACCCGCGTATGAACGCCTCGCGCAAATGGCGGCGGTCGCGAAAGCCAGTCTCTTTCGCAATGACGTCGAGCGGATGCCGGCTTTGCTCGATCATCAGGCGCGCGGCTTCGAGGCGAAGGCTTTCAATAGCACGCGCGGGCGATTGCCCCGTTTCGAGCGTGAACACACGGCTGAACTGCCGCGGACTCAGGTTCGCTTTATCGGCCAGTTCATCGACGGTAAGTGGCCGGCTCAGGTTCTCACGCGCGTAGTTCAACGCGCTCTGAATGCGGTCAGACTTGGGCGCGAGGTTGAGCATTTCCGAATGCTGCGATTGGCCACCCGAGCGCCGCTGATGCATGACGAGCTTGTGCGCGACGGAGCGCGCCACTTCGGCGCCAAGATCTTTTTCGACCATCGCAAGCGCGAGATCGAGCCCGGCGGTCATGCCGGCCGACGTCCAGATCGGACCGTCGACGATATAAATGCGGTCTTCTTCCACGCGAACGTCGGGAAAGCGTTTCTGCATTTCACGCGCGTAAGCCCAGTGTGTCGTGGCGCGACGCTGCGATAACAGACCCGCCTCAGCCACCACGAAGCCGCCTGTGCAAATACCGCCGATGCGCCGCGCGCGCGGCCCGGTCTTGCGCAGGAACGCGAGCACGTCTTGGGGCGCTGGCGATGCCAGCGGATCGTTCACGCCTGCAACGATCCACGTATCCGTTTGACGGCGCGATTTGAGCGGACTCGTGCTCATGGTCATACCTAGCGACGAACGCACCTCGCCGCCCGCAGGCGAAAAATTCTCCACCTGATAGAACGGCTCGCCCACTACGAGGTTCGCGTATTCAAAAACAGCTTGCGTGGCGATCGCCATGACCTGAAAGCCGTCGCTCAGCAAATATCCCACGCGGTGCATGTCCGTTCTCCGTCCAAGTGTATGTCCTGAAACCTAACCATATATGTCATTTGCGTCGCCGTCAAAGCGGGACAGAATTCGTTCACACCATCAACGATTCATTGCAAAGGAGTGACATCATGACTGAAGCACACAAGGGCACTGCACTGATTACGGGCGCGTCGTCGGGCATCGGTGCAATCTACGCGGACCGCCTCGCGCGGCGCGGCTACGATCTCGTCCTGGTCGCCCGTAACCGCGAACGCCTCGCCGCGCTGTCCAGTCGAATCACGACCGAAACGCGCCGTAGCGTCGAGATACTGGACGCCGATCTGGGCGACAAAGCGGGGCTCGCAGCCGTTGAAGCGAAACTGAAACAGGACGCGAGCATTACGCTTCTGGTCAATAACGCCGGTGTCGGCACGCATACGCCGCTCGTCGACAGCGACGTCGATGCAATGCAGCGCATGATCGACCTGAATGTGAGCGCGCTGACGCGGCTCACGTATGCGGCCGTGCCCGGCTTCGTCGCGCGTGGCAAGGGGGCGTTGATCAACATTGCGTCCATCGTGGCTATTGCGCCGGAGGTTCTCAACGGCGTGTATGGCGGCAGCAAGGCGTTCGTGCTGGCCTTCAGCCAGTCGCTGAAGCACGAACTGGCCGACAAGGGGATTCAGGTGCAAGCGGTTCTGCCGGGCGCAACCGCCACCGAGTTCTGGCAAACGGGTGGCCTGCCGCTGGAAAACCTCGACAAGGCAATCGTGATGTCCGCCGACGACATGGTCGACGCAGCACTGGTCGGCTTCGATCGCGGCGAGTTGATCACGATTCCGTCACTGCACGCGGTTGAGAAGTGGGAAGACTACGAGGCTGCGCGCCGCGCGATGTTCTCGCTGTTGTCGACCAATGCGCCGGCGCCGCGCTACAAGGTGGCTTGACGGGCGACAGTGGAAAGTAGCGGCGGATCGCGGCGAATTCGTGCAAATTGCATCGGCAGCGCGATTCGCCGGGTAGCCGCAAGTTGCATTGATTCGGCGCCCGCAGGCCATCGCATCAGGCGAGAGGTCCTTCGGGCGCTTTGCGGCGTACCGCGACCGCGATGGCGCTGCCTACGATCATCAATATGCCGGCCACCGACAGAAGCTCCCGCGTTTCGCCCCACAGCACATAGCCGAAAAGCGCCGCCCAGACGATGCTCGTGTAGTTATACGGAGCCAGCGCGCCTGCGTCCGCGCGGCGGAAGGCCACCGTCATCAGCATTTGGCCGGCGGTCGCGAAGACGCCGAGTGCGGCCATCACGAGGAGTGCGTCCGCCGAAGGCGTGCGCCACTTGAAGAATAACGTGCAACCCATGACCACGGCGCCCATTGCCGTGAAGAAGAGAACGGTGGTCGCGGAGTCGTCGGTCGGGCGAATGCGTTTGATCTGGACGATGGAGAGCGCACCGCAAAACGCGCTCGCCAGCAGGATCACGGGCCCTAGCCAGGACGTCTGCGCGCCGCCGGGCCGCACCACGAGCAGTACGCCGAGAAAACCCACAATTGCGGCTGCGGCGCCGCGTGGCGTCAAGCGCTCGTTGAGCATTAGCGGGGCCAGCACGATGACGATGAGCGTCTCCGAATAGGCAAGCGCGACGGCTTCGCTGAGCGGTACATAAGGCAGGCCGGCAAAGAATAGAGCCGAGGCGCCGAGGAGTGCGATCGCGCGCGTGGTCTGCCCTTTAACGTCGATATTCCGCAAGCGGTCGGACAGCGGCCGGCTTCCTCCGCAACACAGCAAAATGGCGGGAAACAGGCCGAAAAGCATACGGAAAAATGTGACCTCGTTGGCCGGATATTGCAGCGCAACCGACTTGGCCAGCGCATCCACCACTGCAAAGCAGAACATCGAGGCAAGGATGGTGCCGACGCTGCCAAGCGAAAGTGAACTACCGTGGGTGGACGCGGAAGTCGGCATGTGAGAACGCAATCCGTATGGGGATTTGCATGATCTCACAGACGCACGGGCTGGCGCTTCACACTACGTGGTGTCGGAAAACGCGGGCGCAGCGACGGCTTCGCCGGCGGCAAAGCGCGAGTTACACGATGCGGCGGGCTTTGCCGCGCCGCACCTGACAGTCAGGCGTGACGATGACCGTGCCCCCGGTCGCCCATCGAGCGCGGCTCGTCGTATTCCTGCGAAATATCCTTGTTCGTGTAGTCGCCGAGTCGCGAAGCGGCGAACAGGCTGAGCACTCCGCAAACGAACACGTAAACCGCGATTGCGTAGCCGGAATGATAGTAAGCGAATAGTGCGGTCGCGATCAGCGGCGCAGGACCGCCCGCGATCACCGAGGCCAGCTGATAACCGAGCGACGCCCCGCTGTACCGTAGCCGCCCCGTGAACGACTCCGCGATCAGTGCGGCCTGAGGGCCGTACATCATCGAATGCGGGACTAGCGAGAGTACGATCGCCAGGAAAATCAACGTCGGATTGCGGGTGTCGACCATGGCGAAATAGACGAAACCGAACAAGCCCGCTGCCGCGGCGCCGATCATATACATGCGGCGACGTCCGATAAGATCGGAAATATGGCCGAACAGTGGAATGGTGCCGAATTCCAGCACCGAAGCCGCCAGCACCGCCGTCAACAATAGATCGCGCGACGCCCCGAGTGTCGTCACGCCATACGTGAAGACAAAGGCCGTGAAAATGTAGAACGGCGCTTGTTCCGCCATGCGTGCCACGGCCGAAAGAAGAATGTCTTTCGGCTGGCGGCGCAAGACTTCGAGCATCGGTGTCTTTTCGATCTTGCGCTCAGCGAGAAGCTTCGCGAAGATCGGCGTCTCCAGGATGTTCAGCCGGATATAAAGCCCGATACCAACCAGCAGGATGCTCAGAAAGAAAGGCACACGCCAGCCCCAGGTGACGAAGGCGTCGCCGGAAATCGCGCTCATTGCCAGCACGGCGAGATTAGCGAGGAACAACCCCGCGGGTACGCCAAACTGCGGCCACGATGCGACGAAGCCACGATGCGAATTGGTACGGGCCCATTCCATCGACATCAACACCGAGCCGCCCCACTCTCCGCCCACGCCGACGCCTTGAATGAACCGCAGCACGGTAAGCAGCACGGCGCCCCAGATGCCGATCGACGCGTACGTCGGAACAAATGCCACGGCGAATGTGGCAAGTCCCATTAGCAGCAGCGTGACGATCAAGGTAGCCTTGCGCCCTATTCGATCGCCATAGTGTCCAAAAATGGCAGCACCGACCGGCCTCGCGATGAAGCCGACCGCGTAGATCAAGAAAGCTTGAAGTGTGCCGACCAATGGGTCCGATTGCGGGAAGTACAGCTTCGCGAAAACGAGACCGGTAACCGTACTGTAGAGAAAGAAGTCATACCATTCGATCGTAGTACCGATCGTACTGGCGACGACGGCGCGACGCAGTTGCCGCCGCGCGTCCTCTTCGGAGAGGGGCGCAGCCCCCGGTTGAGTGGCAGTCATTTGGCATCCCCTGATAAAAGGGCGACATCTGATATTGACCGCTGGGACGCGCAGAGGTTCCGGCTATGTCGCTTCTTGATCAGATATGCTTACTAACGGCATGGCATTGCTAATGCTCAAGGGCTGTGGGCGATCGCGAAAGCGCTTGAGGCCTGATTCGGCGCACCGCGCGCTAGCGTTTATCGTGTGAAGATTCGGCGCGTCCTCTCCGTCACGGGTCCGCTCTACACAAAAACCGCCGCGAGTCTCGTGAACTCGCGGCGGTTTTCTGCCACCCGCCATTGCGATCTATACGACGACGATCGATAGTTAGTTATCGATCAGTAGTCCCACTGAACCGGCACAAAACGGAAACCGTCGCCGTTCTTTGCGATATGACCAATGGACGGGAACGCGACATGCGCTGCGGCCAGCAGAGCGCCGGTTCTGGCGGCTTCGTTCAGCAGCGACATGCGCACGTCCACAGCTCCTTCAGGATCGTGTTCGAAGCCGTTTTGCCATTGCGGATTGTCGAAGTTGACTTCGAAAATCGCGTCGCCGACGAACGTCAGCTTCTCGCCGTTCGATGCGACGTCCACGACGCAGTGCCCCGGCGTGTGACCACCCGTCACCCGCGCCGACACGCCCGCTGCCACTTCCACGATCTGATCGAACTGTACGATGTTTTCGCTGTATAGCTTGACGAACTTTGCAGCGGCCTTGCGCAGCGCGGGAGGAACCGTTTCCGGCATCACCGTCTTGCTAAAGTCCGGATTTTTCCAGAACTCCACTTCGGCGCGCGATACGTGAATGCGCACGTCCGGGCGCAGCCTGGCTTTGACGCCGTCGACATTCAGTCCGCCGACGTGATCCATATGCATGTGCGTAATCACGATATCGGTGATTGCAGCCAGGTCGATGCCAGCCGATTCCAGGCGCATCACCGACCGGCCGGCGCGAGAGAAGTATTCGAAACCGTCGCCCACGCCGGAGTCGATCAGGATCAGGCGTTCGCCGCTGCGCACGAGTGCGACGTTCAGCGCCCAGTCGAACATGTCACGTTGCAGGAAGCGGCCATCGAACCATTCGTTGCGGTCCGCTTCGCTCACGTTGGTGGACATGGTCGAGGTCGGCAGCGGCAGAACGCCGTCGCTGATCAGCACGACGTCGATATCACCCACGCGCACTGCATAGCGGGAAGACACGAGTTCGCCTGCACCCTCTTTGCCAAGGCCGGCGATCACGGGCTGCACATTGCGGGTTGTTTCGCTCATCTTCAATAGTCCTGTTGATTAAGTGGGGTAAGCCGCACGGTGCGGCTCACGAGCACGACCACGAATCTCGCGCGCTTCGGTTGCTCGCCTTTCGACCGAGCCTGCGACGCATTGTAGGTAGGGCCGTCGAACGCCACTAGCACCGCGAAGGTGTTCACCATGTTGTCTCGACGACAACAATCGGCGATGAGCGGGCGATTAGAGCGACGCGAGTAGCGGGCTTATTGAGGAGCGGTTACAGAGGACACGCCCTTGCGGTGGATGACCGCGCCACGCGATCTGGAGCAGTCGGACGACGCCTTAGGCAGGCATCGTCCGTTCCGAATCGGGAGCTAACGTTGACGGCGAGCTAGAAGCGCGACTACTCCACTGCGCTCACAGTGAGGTTGCCACCTTCGTCCAGCCATCCGGTGATCCCGCCAATCATTACCTTCACCGGCCGCCCAAGCAAAGCAAGCCGTATTGCACCACGCGTAGCGCCGTTGCAATGGGGACCCGCGCAGTACGTGACGAAGACCGTTTCAGGCGGATAGTTCACCAGCTTGGACTCGACTATTTTGCCGTGTGGCAGATTGACCGCGCCCGGCACATGGCCCCGCGCGAAGAGCGTCGGGCTGCGCACATCGAGCAGCACGAATCCGGGCGTGCCGCTGGCGAGCGCGCTGGCGACATCGGAGCAATCGGTCTCGAATTGCAGCGTCGCGCGGAAGTGGGCAAGCGCGACTGCGCTGTCCGCTGGGGGCACGGCGGTGACGGCGTTGGTAGTCGACATGTTTGAACTCTGCATAAATCCTCGGATGAACATAGCGCCTGGCGATTTGATCCAGGAGCCCCATTCTGGCGTCGCGCGGCGATCCGGATAAGTGGCGCAATCGTCAATCTTCGGTAACATCACGCCATGGACAATCATCTCGTCGTTGCGCTGGCTTACGACCGGCTTTGTACTTTCGAATTCGGCTGCGTGACCGAACTGTTCGCCCTCGAGCGTCCGGAGCTCGGTGTCGACTGGTATCGATTCGCGGTTTGCGCGAGCGAGCCAGGCCCGCTCCGCGCCGCGGGCGGCATCACGGTCTCTGCGCCCTACACGCTCAAGGTGCTCGACCGCGCAGATACCATCGTGGTGCCAGGTTGGCGCGATGCGGACGAATTGCCGCCCGAGGCGCTGCTTAAGAAGATCCGCAATGCTTACCGCCGTGGAGCGCGTCTTTGCTCGATCTGCTCCGGCGTGTTCGTGCTGGCAGCGGCCGGCGTGCTCGACGGCAAGACTGTGACGACCCACTGGCGATACGCCGCGAAACTGCAGGAGCGCTACCCGCAAGTTCGAGTGCAGCCCGACGCGTTGTATGTGGACGAAGGACAGATCATCACATCGGCGGGCTCCGCTGCGGGGCTGGACATGCTGCTCCATCTGGTGCGACGCGATTACGGTGGAGCGGTGGCAAATCGGGTTGCACAAAGGCTCGTGGTGCCGCCTCATCGGGAGGGTGGACAGGCGCAGTTCGTCCCGCGTCCAATGCCGCAGGACGACAGCGGACGTCTCGCGAAATTGATGGATTGGGTGCGCCAGCATCCCGCTTTGCCGCATACGCTGCGCTCGCTTGCAGAACGGGCTGCGATGAGTCCGCGCACGTTGCAGCGGCAATTTCATGACGCCACCGGCATGGCGCCATACGAATGGCTCGTGCGTGAACGCGTGACCGTGGCCCGTGAGATGCTCGAGGCACAGTCAGCAATACCCATTGGCCGCGTCGCCGAGTTAGCAGGGTTTGGCTCGGAGGAGTCAATGCGCCGGCATTTCCGACGTATCGCGCTCACGAGTCCGGCCGCATACCGGGCAAAGTTTGGCCATGGCGCGAGGGCCCAGAAACCTGGTTCTGGAATCGGGGGACGGCCGGGCGGAATTCGGGTTGACGCGCAGCTGGACTGATCGCAAATGCAATGCGCAGAAAGTCAGTTGCGATACAAGGCCGACGCCGGGAAGAACGGTTAGAGGTCTTTTAACGCGGCCCGCACGAATGGGACGAATCGTGATGTAACCGGGTTTTTCTGGGCATCCGCCCACACAAGCCCTACACGCCACTTCGCGTGCGTTCCGCGCAGCGGCAGGACGGTAGCGTTCCGAAGCAGATGTTGTGCACTTGAAGGCACAAATGCCACGCCGACGCCTGCGGCAACAGATGCCAACACGGACTGCACATCATCGGCTTGTTGCGTCACATTGGGTACGAAGCCCTGTTCGCGACACCAGACGTCGACTTGCGCAGCGAGTCCGGGCCCGCGCCCACGCCGCAACGCCAGGAAACCCATTTCGTTCAGCTTGCCGAAATCGGCCGGCAAACGCACTCGCTCGAAACTAGGGGGCAACGCCAAGGCCAATGTTTCGTCAATCACGCGAACCGACGAAAGACCCTCGACCGACGGCACCCGCATGAACCCCACATCCAGCTTCCCCGACAGAATGCGGCGGGCTTGCTCATCGGAAGACAGGTCGCTCAATGCAATCGCAATGCCCGGATATTGCTGGCGGAAGTCGGCGATGATCTGCGGCGCAATTGTCAGCACCGACAGGCAAATACCAATTCGCAATTGTCCACGCCTGCCGCTGCCTGCCTCTCGCGCACGAGCGAGAATCTCGTCCGCATCGTCGACGAGCGCGCGTGCGTCGGGCAAAAACGTTTCCCCGAACCGCGTCAACTCTGCGCCGTGACGACCCCGTTCGAACAGCTTCGCGCCCAGACTCGCCTCAAGTGCGCCAACCTGCTTGCTCAACGCCGGCTGGCTGATGTGCAGAGCGTCCGCCGCCCGCCCGAAATGACGCAGTTCGACGACGGACAAAAATGTCCTTAAGAGCTTCAGTTCCATTCTCTGCCGTTATCGTATCGATCAAATCATTCATTTTACTAATCGATGGCCGAATTGTTCAATGCGAGTACATCTTTCAGCGAGCGACTATCAAATGGCTTCGACAAACTCCAGGCGTCAATTTCACGGGCCTATGCCTGCAGATGTCGAGTCAGGTGACGACACGGAAGAACCTGATTCGACGCCGCGCTGTTCGGCCGGTCACCACCGCCGCTCCCGTCGCTCTCGCCTCGCTGACCTTATAGAGGCGGAGGAAAGCCACGCTAAAGGAGGGGCGATCGCGGTGAGCTTCGCCGTCGTCTCCCGGAAGCGATGGCCGCGGTAATCGAGACCGCTCTACCGCAATGAACTTCATCGTCAGCCGAGGCTCGGCTTGTGGCATGACCATGGGCTACTGACGAGGCAGCAGACCGTCATCGTCCGCATGTGTCGGTCGCACGTTCCAGACGCGCGTTCAACTGGCCCTCGACGTGACGGCTGTCCGGCTTTCGTCGTCCCGATCCCATGGCGGCGTCCCGCCGAATGCATCGACCAGGAAATCGATCATCACCCGCACCCTGGCGCTCAGGTGTCGACGGCTCGGATACATGGCGAGTATGTCGATCTCAGGCAGGCAATACTCGGGCAACACGCGAACGAGCGTGCCGGCACGTAGGTCGTTGCCGATCAGGAATGTGGGTTGCCAGATCACTCCTTGCCCGGCGAGTGCTGCTGCGCGCGCCGTATCGCCGTTATTCGTATGCATGTGACAGTCGACCTTCACCGTGTGGGTCTTGCGGCCAGCATCGATCAGTTGCCACTCATCGCCGGTGGCCGCATACGTGTACCCGATGCAGCGGTGTTCCATCAGGTCCGCTGGCGCCGCCGGCACTCCCGCGCGAGCCAGATAGTCCGGCGACGCGCACAGAATGTTCTGCGACGTCGCCAGTTTGCGAGCTGCATGGTTCGATGAACCGGCACGCGAAATGCGGATAGCAAGGTCGTAGCCTTCATCGACGATATCGACGACGCGGTCGATCAGTCCAACGTCGATTTCGATGCCGGGATACTTCCGCATGAACTCCGGCCATAGCGGCGCCAAATATTGAATGCCGAAGCTCACAGGCGCGTTGATACGCAGGCGTCCGCGGGGCTGCACCGACGCCGACGACACCAGCCCTTCTGTATCGGCGACATCGTCGAGAATGGATTTGCAGCGGGCGTACAGCGTCTCGCCGCCCTCGGTTAGAGAGAGCGTTCTGGACGTGCGATTCAACAAACGCGTGCCCAAGTGTGCTTCCAGTTCGTTCACATAGCGGGTCACGTTGGCGGGCGACGTGCCTAGCACTTCCGCCGCGCGCGCAAAGCCGCCGCGGCTCACTACTGTCACGAAAACTTCAAAGGCGCGCAAGCGGTCCATCTCGACTCCGATCATTCACAAAAGCTGACTGATACGACCATGTTTTTGACCTTTCCGCTATCAGGACTGAAGCCTATATTGCTTCCACGGGCCAAGGCATAGGGCACTGGCCGAATGCATCAGGAGAGAGAACATGCAACGCTTGACCGGAAAAGTCGCTATCGTGACAGGTGCCAGTGCAGGGATTGGCCGCGCTACTGCAAAGTTATTCGCGAAGGAGGGCGCCAAGGTGGTCATTGCCGCCCGGCGCGCAGCGGAACTCGAAGCACTGGCTGCGGAGATCGCAAGCGAAGGTGGCGAAGCCGCATATCTGGCGGGCGACGTGCAATCGGAAGACTTCGCGAAGGCGCTGGTGGAACTTGCAGTTGGGCGCTTTGGCCGTCTGGATATCGCCTACAACAACGCCGGTACGCTGGGTGAGATGGGCCCGAGCACCGGCATTTCCGAAGCCGGCTGGAACGCCGCGCTTGCGACCAATCTAACGAGTGCGTTCCTCGGAGCGAAACACCAGATACCTGAAATGCTCAAGCAAGGTGGCGGATCGATCATCTTCACGTCGACGTTCGTCGGTTACTCGTTCGCGTTTCCGGGTACCGCGGCTTACGCGGCGAGCAAAGCCGGACTGATTGGCCTGACGCAGGCGCTCGCCGCCGAATACGGCGCGCAAGGGATGCGCGTCAACGCGGTGTTGCCGGGCGCCGTGGATACGGAGATGTATCGCGGCATGAACGACAGCGACGAATCGCAGGCATTCGTGACCGGACTGCATGCGCTGAAGCGCGTCGCCAAGCCGGAAGAACTGGCGCGTTCGGTGCTCTATCTCGCGTCGGACGATTCGTCCTTCGTGACCGGTACCGCCTCACTGGTCGATGGTGGCGCATCCATTACACGTACGTGAACCCCTTGGCGGCATCCGGCATCAAAGCTTCGATGCCGCCGTTCTTACTTCAACCACGGAAAGGAATTCACTCATGGACTTGAATCTCACAGGCAAACTCGCACTCGTAAGCGGCAGTACAGCCGGCATCGGTTTCGCTATCGCGAGCACGTTGGCGCAGGAAGGCGCACGTGTGATCGTGAACGGCCGCTCGCAGTCATCCGTGGATGACGTGGTCGCGCAACTGAAAGCGGAGACCGGCACCGACGTGCAGGGATTCGCGGGCGACCTCAGTACGGCCGCTTCGGCAGAAGAACTCGCACGACGCTATCCGAACGTGGAAATCCTCGTGAACAACCTGGGCATCTTCGAGCCGAAGCCGTTTGAAGAGATTCCCGACGCGGACTGGCAGCGTTTCTTCGACGTCAACGTCCTGAGCGGCGTACGTCTCGCCCGCCTGTTTTTGCCCGCGATGAAAAAGGCCAACTGGGGCCGCATTATTTTCATTTCGAGCGAAAGCGGGGTGCAGATTCCCGCAGAGATGATCCACTACGGGATGACGAAAACCGCGCAACTGGCGGTTGCGCGCGGACTCGCGGAGGCAGTTGCGGGCACGGGCATTACGGTGAACAGCGTGCTGCCCGGACCGACGAAGTCGCGGGGCGTGGGCGATTTTGTGGAGTCTCTTGCCAAGGCCGACGGCAAGTCGTTCGAAGCGTTTGAGAAGGAGTTCTTCGAAAAGGTGCGTCCCACATCGCTCATCAAGCGATTCGGCACGCCGCAGGAAGTCGCCTCGCTCGTGGCCTATGTCGCCAGTCCGCTTGCGTCTGCCACGACGGGAGCTGCGTTGCGGGCCGACGGAGGGGTCATCAAGAGCGCATTTTAAGGGCGCGCTGGGATTGGCGCCAGGCTCTCTGTGTGTTTGGTGGATCGTTTTTTTGGACGCAGTGGGCCCGGTTGATGCGCCTTTTTTTGATGCGGAACAATGAGGTCGGGACGGCGGGCTCTCATGAACTGCTGGCCTGTATGGGAAAGGGCACCGGCTACGAATCCCAGCAAGGTCCGTCACGCAACGCGATCTCGAGGCTTGCGCGCGGCCCACGCCGGCAAAGCGACAATGCCGTGTTTCTGCAAAGAAGCGGCATTGTCGAATGCGCGTCGCCAGATTCACCTGGTCGTTCGTGCTTCGCATTTCGCTCAAGCAAGCCGATACACTGTGGATGCCGTCCCGCCGAAGAGCGCAGCACGTTCACCAACGCTGGCTTGCGCAGTCAGCCGCTTAAAGGCGTTCCAGCCGTTGCTGTACGGGTACGAGCCTTTGTCGACAGGAAAATTGCTCTCAAACATACAACGGCTCGCACCAAATGCCTCGATGCATGTATGCATCCACGGCTTCCAGGTTTCGGCCAGTTCAAGAGAGGATGGCGGTCGCTCACCCTTTTCAAAGTCAAAGCCGTTGATCCGCATCCCCATGCCGCCAACCTTGACATAGACATTCGGCAACTGTGCCAGTTGACGCATGGACCGCGACCAGGTTTCGAACACCTCGTTTCGCTTATCCGCGTAGCTGGCGATGCGCACGATCCCGCCACAATGGTTAATGATGATCGGCAGGTCAGGGAAAGTCTTTGCGAGGTCGTATAGTTCCGGAAGTTGTGGAAAGAACAGCCACGCGTCGTATGACAGGCCGCGTGGCCCCAGCTGCGCGACACCTTCACGATATTTTGGGTCAAGCAACAGACCGCGCGGAACCGCAGACAGCGGATTGACCAGCGTTTGATCCGCGTCCCAGGTGACCAGGTGCCGAACGCCCCGGAAGCGCCCTTTGCCTGCCTCAATATGGGCGTCCAGAACGCTTTGCACGGCAGCGCCGCGACGAAGGTCCGCGTAACCCACGATGCCCTTTGCGACCTGTGGCGAACCGGCGGGCAGCGCCCCAACGGCGTTCGCGACATACTCCGTTTCTCCCACGGGTCTTAGCTCCTCCGGCCCCGTCTGACGGTAGCGAGTGAGCCCCTGCATAAATACGGACGCCGTAATGTTGTGCCCGGAGCGAACGTCTACCAGATAGTCGTCGAGCAGGTAGATCCAGCCGGGACGCTCATAGAAATGATGGTGCGCGTCGATAATCGGCATCTCCGGCTCAATCGCGGCTTCAGTTCCTGACGCGAGCCATTCCGGGCGTACCGGGAGATAGTTGCTGGTCGTCTTCATGTTGCGCGTGTCCTCTGCGGCGAACGCATAGCTGGTTTCGATGGCGGAGGCCGCAACCGATGCAGCGGCAACCGCGAGGAACCTGCGCCTGCCTCGTGAATGGATCATGTCCATAGTCATTTCTCGCGGTTGAACGCATACAGCGATAGGGTCAACAGAGTCGTGATGCCGAGCACGATCGCAAGCCCCATCATTCCGGCCGTGAAGGTGCCGTAACTGTCTTTGAGGTAGCCGACCAGGTATGGTCCGGCGAAGCCTCCCAATGCGCCAATCGAATTGATCAGGGCGAAGCCACCAGCCGCTGCCTGTCCCGATAGAAAACGAGCGGGCAATGTGTAGAAGATTGTTCGTCCGGCAATCGTGCCAATGAGTGCCAGGGTTACGCCGACCATTGCAGGCCCGAGTTGGTGGAAATGGGTCGATACACCGAGTGCCACGCCACCAATAAGCAGGCCGGCAGCAAGGTTCGCAATGGCGCCTCCACGGCGATCCACACGTTTGGCCCACCACAGCAGTGCGATCGTGGCAAAGAAGTAAGGCACCGCAGAGAGCCATCCGGTCTGAGCGACGGTCATCCCGTGCGCCTTGAGCATCTGGGGCAGCCAGATGCCTATCCCATACGATCCCATCGTAAAACCGAAGGAGATCAGCGCGAGAATGTAGACACGCACATCCCTGAGTGCGGCACCGAAGTGCTTCTCCTTCCGGCTAGACGACCCTTCCCTGTCAAACGCGCCCTGAAGAGCGTCGCGCTCCGCGGGTGACAGCCATTTGGCATCTACAGGTCGGTCTGCGAGCATCTTGAGCACGAGAAAGCCGACTACGCACGCGGGCAATCCTTCGATGATGAACATCCACCTCCAGCCTGCCAGCCCCAACACGCCATCCAAATGGAGCAGCCACGTCGAAAGCGGTGCGCCGATCAGAGAAGAAAGCGGCGTGGAGACGGTGAACCACGCCAGCACGCGGGTGCGATATTGAGCGGGAAACCACAGGGCCAGGAAGAAGATCACGCCCGGAAAAAAGCCCGCTTCACCAATCCCCAACAGCAGCCGAATCACATAGAAGCTGTTCGGTCCCACAGCAAAGGAGGTCGCTGCAGCCATGAGGCCCCACGTGATCATGATGCGGGCAAGCCAGCGTCGCGCGCCGAAGCGATAGAGGGCGAGGTTGCTCGGGACTTCACAGATGCAATATCCCGCGAACATGATGCCGGCGCCCCGGCCGAATTGGGTCGCCGTGAGCCCCAGATCCTTGTTCATGGTCAGAGCGGCGAAGCCAACGCTGGTACGGTCGAGATAGTTGAAAAAGTATGCGAGCGCGAGCAGTGGAATAAAGCGCCACGCTGCTTTGCGCACCGCCTGCTTGTTGATACGCGCATAAAACTGACCCATTTCCGATAGAAATTTGCATCGAAAATTGACCCACATGTTCAACTGCCTG
>NZ_JAWRXU010000581.1:0-277 GCF_046534895.1 Paraburkholderia sp. SIMBA_053
GATCACGGTGTGATCTTTTTTCGTGAACAGACGCTCACGCCTGAGCAACACCTTGCGCTTGCGCGCATCTTCGGTAGTCCGATCCGCAAGAACATCTATTTGCCTGCCGTCGCGGGTTTTCCGGAAATCGAAGTCATCGCTCATAGCGACAAGACGCGTTCGGGCGGCACGGACAACTGGCATGTCGACGTATCGTGGCAACCTCAGCCGCCCAAGGCCACTGTCCTTCATGCACAGGAAATTCCCGAAGGGGGCGGCGGCGATACGATCTGGTCCT
>NZ_JAWRXU010000582.1:0-277 GCF_046534895.1 Paraburkholderia sp. SIMBA_053
CTGATCTCGAGCCACATCCTCTCGGAGTTGGAGGAGGTGGTCGACGATTCGGTCTTCCTCGTGGCCGGTGCCGTGGTCGACGCGGCTCCCCTGCAGACCTCTGTGCGCGCGTGGCGCGTGCGCCTGGCCGGCGCGACGCCGGAACGTCTGAACGCCGACACCTGGCAGGTGGCATCGAACCTCGGCCTGTCCCCGGACTCCCTCGCCACGGATCGCGGAGCGGTACTCGTCGGATTCGCGGGTGAGGATGCGGCGGCGCAGTCATTGCGCACGCTCG
>NZ_JAWRXU010000087.1:0-490 GCF_046534895.1 Paraburkholderia sp. SIMBA_053
TCTGTCCCATTGTAATTTTCATTTGGCGTATACGTGTAGGTGCCGTCTGGATTCACAATGACCGTTCCATTCACTGGACCTGTCAGTAACCCGTACGTCAATGGGTTGCCATCGACATCCGTTGCCACCACTTGGCTATTTAAAGTCGTGTCTTCATTGATTACAAACTCATAGTTTGGCACCACTGGCACATCATTCACTGGCGTAACCGTCACAAATACACTCGTCACTATAAATGCGCCCGATGGGTCGCTAATTAACACTGTAAACGTATCAGGACCATTGTAATTTCCATTTGGCATATATGTGAAGGTGCCATCCGCATTGACCACTGCCACTCCATTTGTCGGAGGATCTTGTAAGGTGTACGTCAGTACTTCTCCATCTGGATCAAACGCTGTGATTTGACTGGACACTGGCGTATCTTCATTCGTGACCAAGGTTACCACTACTGGGCCTACTGGTGGATCATTTACTGGCAGAACTGTAA
>NZ_JAWRXU010000583.1:0-276 GCF_046534895.1 Paraburkholderia sp. SIMBA_053
GAAGCCAGGAATGTCTTCACTCTCGCGCACGCGAATCGTGACTGGCCCAGTCGCATCCTGCGCGTTGTCGATTTCGGTCAGGAAGCGGGAAAAGGCCCCGACGCGAACAGCCGGCAAGCGTTTGCCCGTCGCAGCCGAGAGGCCGGCGATCACGCACCGATAGGGTGTTGCACCGGTACTGGCCGCCGCCCGGGCGACATAGGTTGCGGGATGTAGCGCCTGATCGGCAGACAGGACGAGCACCCTGCGTGCGGCATCCTCGAGTTTGGGCCCGCA
>NZ_JAWRXU010000584.1:0-276 GCF_046534895.1 Paraburkholderia sp. SIMBA_053
GTCGCGTGCTTTCAGGCACGCTCGCAATACGCCTTCGCCCACCATGCCGGTTGCGCCGATCAGAACAATACGCATCGTCTTACTCCGGGGGCAACTCAGGCGATACCGCGCCGAAATCGGCAGCAAGGGTGGCTGGCTTCCAGCGCAGCTTCGAGAATGATGCGGCCCAAACCTCGGGACGCACCGCTAATCAACCAGACTTTGGACATGGTCGTTTAATCCTTTGAGATACGCCGGGACTACGCGTTGGCATTGAAGACGTGGAAGCTCGTCACT
>NZ_JAWRXU010000585.1:0-276 GCF_046534895.1 Paraburkholderia sp. SIMBA_053
CAGCAAAAATTAATACAAAAATCAAATTTAAAATAATTAGTTTAAAATTTGAATTAAAATTATAAATTAATCTAAATTAAAAAAAGTTAACTTAAATTACATTTTTTAAAAGGCAAAAAAAAAATACTAAATAAATTAATTCTAAAATTATGTTAAGTAATTAAAGTAAATTCATTGGTATACACTATAAAATCATAAAAAATATTAAATTTTTAAGCATTTTTATATAAAAAAAATTCTATAGATTAAAATAACAAACTACTTATAATTTAAAAT
>NZ_JAWRXU010000586.1:0-276 GCF_046534895.1 Paraburkholderia sp. SIMBA_053
CTCCTCGAGCTTTTTGTTTTTGGCAGCCAGTTCCTGCTCCATCGCCGGATAGCCGGAAGTGCGCTCGGTCAGTGCGGTGCGAAGGTTGGAGATGCTGCTTTCTTTTTCGGCAAGATGACGCTCGTAAGTGGCAAGCTGCTCCCTGAGGTGCTGGCTCTCGCGCTCAGTGACCTCAAGTTGAGTCTTGTGGTCCTCAAGTATTTCGTGGATGTTCTCCAGTTCGCGGGCGGCGTCTTCGACTTGCTCGTCCTTGAGCTGCAACTCTCGCAGCAGCCT
>NZ_JAWRXU010000587.1:0-276 GCF_046534895.1 Paraburkholderia sp. SIMBA_053
GTGATGCGCGCCGCCGCCGAGCATCTGACGCCGGTCACGCTCGAACTCGGCGGCAAATCGCCGGCGATCATCGGCGCGCACGCGCGTTTCGAGAATGCCGTGGATAACCTGATCGCCGGCAAGACGCTCAACGCCGGGCAGACCTGCGTCGCGCCAGACTACGTGCTCGTGCCGCGCGGCAAGGAGCAGACTTTCATCGACCGGGCGCGCGTGCGGATGGCGAAGATGTACCCCGGCTTCACGCACAACCCGGATTACACGTCGATTATTTCGCCG
>NZ_JAWRXU010000088.1:0-485 GCF_046534895.1 Paraburkholderia sp. SIMBA_053
CCGAACTTCGGAACGACGGCGTTTGCCCGATCTTGCTCCGGTGGACGGAAAGACTCGATATAGTTGTGGATGATCTCTCTACAGCGCCTTTCGAAGTCCGAGTCGTCTTTGGGTGGTGTGGCCATGGACCTGTCGAAGTTCTGCTGGAGCGGGCTGCGATACGTGTTGTTGGGAGAGTCGGTCGCACGTGGTTTCTCGGCGGCTTGCGCAATGGCGTTACACGACAGTGTGACGATGCAAAGCGGAATGAGTAAGACCCGGGCGTCCATGATCGTGGATAGTGGCCAGCGATGGGGCCGAGTATAGGCACCGAACGGTGCACTTCGACACTGAGAAAAATCAACGAATCGGCACTGTCAGCAAGAACATGCGTACATTGAACACATGCACGGGACGAGGCAAAGGATCGATGGATCACCGAACCTTTGCGCTTTAGCAATGTGGCGCGGCGCTTCAGCCAGAACGCGAAGCCCAAAAAGCGTGCT
>NZ_JAWRXU010000588.1:0-276 GCF_046534895.1 Paraburkholderia sp. SIMBA_053
GGCCCGCCAGCTGCGGCGCAGCCGCCGACGTGCCGCTGAACACGCCCCAGCCGTCGTTGGGCGTGGTGCCGTCGAAGGCGGCGTTTTCGCGGTCGATCTCGCAACCGGCCGAAACGGGCAGCGAGATGTACGTCGCGTGCGGCAGCATGCCGACCAGCCCGCAGACGTCGGGCACGCTGCGGCCCGAGTAGATCAGGCTCCTGAACGCGCTCGCGTAGTCCGACGCGCGCATCGCGCCGTGCTGATCGACGAACACACCACCCGCCGAAATAATGT
>NZ_JAWRXU010000589.1:0-276 GCF_046534895.1 Paraburkholderia sp. SIMBA_053
TGATGTCGGGATTCGCCTCCTCGAACTGGTCGATGAGTGCGCGGAACTCGCCGTCGGGCAGTTCCGGCTCCCACCACTGCGCGAACTCGATGGTGACATTCCCGTCACCGCCGCTGTCGCCATCCGTGCCGGGCGTGCAACCCGCCAGGGCCAGAAGGGTAACCGCCGCGGTTCCGGCGCCGACGATGATTCGGGTTCGTCGCTGCCCTCTTCCGACTGTGCTCATCACTTCTCCTCGTTGAGATCGTGCCGCATCACGCGCTTCAATGCTTGTTC
>NZ_JAWRXU010000590.1:0-276 GCF_046534895.1 Paraburkholderia sp. SIMBA_053
GGCAGTGGCCGCATTGCCCAGCGCGGTGGCATTGCTGCCCGTGGCAGCGGCCAGCGTGCCGATCGCGGTGGCGCCGGTCCTGGCCGGCGTCACCGGATCGGTACCGGTGTCGGCGGCGGTGCCGGCCACCGCGCCGCGCCCCATCGCAACCGAATCCGTGCTGGCCGCATTGGCCTGCGGCCCGACGGCAACGCTGTCGGTGCCGATCGCGGTCGCGTCGGCCAGGGCCGAATTGGCATGGAAGTACTTGATGCCGCCGCCGCTGGCGAGGTTGGT
>NZ_JAWRXU010000591.1:0-276 GCF_046534895.1 Paraburkholderia sp. SIMBA_053
GGCCGATTTGTCAGGATGGCGCTCGTAATAACGTGAAAGAGATGATCCCCCCGTGGCGCGAATCCGGGCTGGCCGACGAGCCAGCCGAGCGCCGACATCAGGGCGAACAGGTCGACCCCATCAATATCGGCGCGCGCCGTTCCCTCGGCTTGAGCGCGGAGCAGTAGTCGCGCGCCCGCCGAACGCAGCGCTGTGCTCGAAGCATGAAGCGCGGAGTCCGGGTCCGCGTGCGCGGTCGCAAACAAGGCGCAAATACCGCTATAGCTGCGAACGAAT
>NZ_JAWRXU010000592.1:0-276 GCF_046534895.1 Paraburkholderia sp. SIMBA_053
GGTGCTGCTCGCGCAGCCGCCGCAATACCCAGTCGACTTCGTTGCTGTCGGCGAGGTGATAGAAGCGCGGCAACAGGTTCATCGGACCGCTGCAACTGCGAAAGTGCGGTACGACGCCATGCCAGCCGCGTATCTGGGCGCTCGCCATCAACGTGCGCGCATAGTGAGAGTCCGAGCTGCCTTCGAGCCCGTGAAACAGCACGAACAGCGGCGCATCGGCTGTGGGAGAGGCCGCGAGCGGATCGGGCACCAGCCAGTCGAGATCGATGAAATCGC
>NZ_JAWRXU010000593.1:0-276 GCF_046534895.1 Paraburkholderia sp. SIMBA_053
CGCACACGCGCCTGCGCGCGTTGCTGATGAAGGCATTCAATGCGCGGCAGATCGAAACGCTGCGTACCATCGCGGAAGAAACGACGGACAGTCTGATCGACGCGATGCAAGGCAAGCCCGAAGTGGATCTCGTCAGCGAGTTCGCGATGCCGCTGCCGTTGCAGATCATCTGCCGGCTGCTCGATGTGCCCGTCGAGGATGGCGTGCGCTTCGGCGACGCGGCGAGCCTGCTGGTGTCCGCGTTCGATCTCGCGCCGATGTCCGCCGACGCGCTCG
>NZ_JAWRXU010000594.1:0-276 GCF_046534895.1 Paraburkholderia sp. SIMBA_053
GCTGTGACGAGCACCGCGCGACGCGTGCAGCGCGCGACCACGTCGCTCATCCGCTCTTCCCAGAAACGCCATTTCGAGCCATGCCCCGCGCCGACGACGATCATGTCCGCATCGAGTTCATCGGCGAACCGCGCGATTCTGCGGCCCACGCTGCCGCCTCCGAGCTGCACCGTGACGGCCTGCGTATGAATGTCCCATGCGTCGAGTTCGAACACTGCATTGCAGCGGCGCTCGACCGTGCGCTCCAGTTCTTCGACCATCTGTATCGAGTCGAGG
>NZ_JAWRXU010000595.1:0-276 GCF_046534895.1 Paraburkholderia sp. SIMBA_053
TGCCTTTCTGGTGCGACAGCAGCAGCTTCTTGTCGAGCACGGATGCAGGCCACGCGCCCAGCACGTTGAGCACGAACGTGGGCGCGTATTTCTGGTCGGTCGTGATACTGACGGTCGAGTCGTCGATCTTCTTGACGTTTTGCAGCGCGTTGTCCTTCGTCAAGCCGATGCCCTGCAGCACCGCGGCCGCGCCCTTGTCGAGCAGCACGCAGCGCTGGATCGACCATGCAACGTCGTCGGCCGTGAGCGGGTTGCCGGAATGGAACTTGAGATCCG
>NZ_JAWRXU010000596.1:0-276 GCF_046534895.1 Paraburkholderia sp. SIMBA_053
AGGTTGCGCATGCAGAATCGACAGCGCGCGGCCGACGAACCGGTCCTTCACGCCCGCGAGCCAGTTCTTGCGGTCTGCCGGCAAGTCGTCGATGCAGCGCCGCACTGCCCACACGAACAGCAGTTCCGACAAACGCGAGAGCACGATGGCGCTGCCTGCGCGCCGTTGCGCCGCCTCGGTCGCGGCATAGCGCAGCGACGCTTCGATCCATGCCGAGTGCGGATCGTTGCGCACGTCGACCTTGAAGAGACGAGGCAGCGAGCCGAGCACCGGGTT
>NZ_JAWRXU010000597.1:0-276 GCF_046534895.1 Paraburkholderia sp. SIMBA_053
GTCTTCACGGCCAACGCGGCGCCGTTCCTCGTGGCTCGCGCTAACGAGCAGGTGAAGAACGACGTCTGCTATAGCGCAACAAACGTGAAGATGCTGGGCCTTAACGCCGGTGTCGCGTACGGCCCGCTGGCGTCGACGCACCATGCCATCGACGACATTTCGATCATGAGCGGATTCGGCAACGTGCAGATTCTTGCGCCGTGCGACGGGATCGAAGTCGTGCAGATGATCGAATACGCCGCGGCCGTCGAAGGTCCCGTATATATCCGGCTCGAT
>NZ_JAWRXU010000598.1:0-276 GCF_046534895.1 Paraburkholderia sp. SIMBA_053
CATATTCTGTGTTTTGATGCTATGTATAAGTGTGTTGGCTTATTCTTTTCCTTTTTATATTTCTAGGATACTGTAGGTTGTTCATAATGTTGGAAAAAATACAAGGGCCAGCAACAAAAATAAAAAAATTGTAAAGGCTCCATTAATTTTCTAACTCTTCTTGAACATCGTAGTGCTTAAACAATTTTTTATGCGGGATACTTCTTAGCTCATGCAGCGACGAGTTTGTTTATATTCTCTTGAAACTTTGACACAATTTATTAAATTGTTATGCAT
>NZ_JAWRXU010000089.1:0-484 GCF_046534895.1 Paraburkholderia sp. SIMBA_053
ATCGAGCAGCCGCGCGAGGTAGAACAGATGCACCTGATGCACGTGCGGCACGTTCAGCAGCGTGTACAGGTTTTGCACTTCGACGCGCGCGCCGGCTTCTTCCAGCGTTTCGCGCGAGGCGGCTTCCGAGGTGGTCTCTCCCATTTCCATGAAGCCTGCGGGCAGAGTCCAGTAGCCGTAGCGCGGTTCGATCGCGCGCCGGCACAGCAGCACCTTGTCATCCCAGACGGGAACGGTGCCGACCACGTTGCGCGGATTCTGATAGTGCACGGTGCCGCAGCTCGCGCAGACGAAGCGTTCACGGTTGTCGCCGGGCGGGATGCTCAGGCTCACTGCGTGGCCGCAGACGGAACAGAATTTCATAGGAAGCGGATGGGAAACGGTGATGGGAGTGTATCACCGGGGAGCGGCGTGACGATGACGGAGGCGGACGACGTAAGTGCTGCGTGCGCGTGATGATTTCGTGTTGAAGCGAAGGCCGACC
>NZ_JAWRXU010000599.1:0-276 GCF_046534895.1 Paraburkholderia sp. SIMBA_053
GTACGGGTTTGGCCAACGCGCCCTTCCCTGCCGCCAGCAGAATCGCCACCGACAGGACGCCCCAAAAGTTCTTCCAGCGTTTCATCTAGTTATCCTTCTCTTTTCGGGAACTAATACGCGCAATAGGTCGAGACGACGCCTCGCGCGCCCGGAATCGGGCTACCAACACCGTCGTAAATGAGGATCGTCCACGGACCCGTGCCAGTTACGGGCCCGAAGTTCACGCCCGTTGTCGGATCGACGGAAAAGTTTTGCGGCGTCAGTTCGATCTGAGCT
>NZ_JAWRXU010000600.1:0-276 GCF_046534895.1 Paraburkholderia sp. SIMBA_053
TGCCAGCGGCAGTACCGGGCGGTAACTCGCCATCGCTCTTGGTGGCGAGGTACTGGACCTGTGAATGAGAAATGTTGCACATCTCCGCGATCTCTCCTGTTTTAAAAACAGGTGAAGCTTTTCGCGGTCGGGGGGCAAGAATGGTGTCACGCAGTTCGTCCGTAAAAATCGAGACCCTTTCAGCGAACTGGCTAATCTGCTCAAGAGGAACCGTTCGGTCTACAGCGGGAAGTTGGCTCGTTTTCACCATTCTGAGGTTTATCCGAAAATTTCGAT
>NZ_JAWRXU010000601.1:0-276 GCF_046534895.1 Paraburkholderia sp. SIMBA_053
GCGCAGATTGCCCCGACCGACACGGGCTTCATCGGCTATAACCAGCGCAGGCTGCTGTCCATTCTGAACATGCGCAAGCTGGAACGGGTGCTGCGCTATATGCTCGACGAGAACGACTTCCTCGGGCCGCACGGCATCCGTTCGCTCTCCCTGTATCACCTGGAACATCCTTATGTGATCAACGTCGGCGGACAGGAGTACAAGGTGCAATACCTGCCGGCCGAATCGAATACCGGCATGTTCGGCGGCAATTCCAACTGGCGCGGACCGGTGTGG
>NZ_JAWRXU010000602.1:0-276 GCF_046534895.1 Paraburkholderia sp. SIMBA_053
GAAATACATCAGCGCGAGGTCGCTGCGAAACGCTTCCTGACCGCCGATACCTTCATAGTCGTTGATGAAGTCCCCGGCACCGTACAGGACGAGTTTGCCTCGATACAGCTCGATGCCCTTCACGTGGTGCGATGAATGGCCGTGTACGAGATCCGCCCCCGCCGAATCGATCAGTTCATGCGCGAAGTATCGCTGCGAAGTAGGTATGTCGAAATCGAAGTTCTCGCCCCAATGGATCGAGACGATGACGATGTCGGCTGCCTGCCTGACCGCTCG
>NZ_JAWRXU010000603.1:0-276 GCF_046534895.1 Paraburkholderia sp. SIMBA_053
GGTGCGGCGGAGCGCTGGCCGAACGGCCTGGACCTGAAGCGCATCGATCAGATCGAAAAGGAACTGAGCCTGATCGCCGATCTGAAATACGAAAAGTACTTTCTGACGGTGCACGACATCGTGAGCTTCGCGCGCTCCAGAAACATTCTCTGCCAAGGCCGCGGGTCGGCGGCGAATTCTATCGTCTGCTATTGCCTGCATGTGACCGAGATCGACCCCGTGCATATGAACATGCTGATCGAGCGCTTCATCTCGCGCGAGCGCAACGAGCCGCCC
>NZ_JAWRXU010000604.1:0-275 GCF_046534895.1 Paraburkholderia sp. SIMBA_053
CTCGCGAATCGCCGCGGTGTGGGATTCATCCTCGTGAGCCAGAACAGCACGGTCGAATGCGTGATCACGCTCGCGACACTGGAAGCGCATTTCTGGCTCGAACCCCGAGCCAGTGACACCCGGATCCTGAAAACCTTCCGGGGTGGCTACGGCCGCATCCGCGCGATCGCCGAACGCAGGCTGCTCGCCCAACCGGCCACGCGGCTCGAATTGACGCCGGATGATTTCGCGCGTCCCTGAGGCGTTGCCTCATTGATGCAGGTCCTGACTGCGTG
>NZ_JAWRXU010000605.1:0-275 GCF_046534895.1 Paraburkholderia sp. SIMBA_053
GTTCGCATCCAGGTCGGCCTGAATGTCCTCGAGCAAATCTTCAACGTGTGATGGGACCGCGTCCCGTCGTGCCATGAAGGCCAGAGCACCGCCGCAGCCTTCCGGTGGCGCCCGTCGCTTGCCGCCAATGCAGCACGGATAGATGCGTTTTTCGTCCTGCGCCAGGCGCGCTTCAACGCGCACTTCGTGTTGCCAGCCGTCGCTGAAGTCGTACTCGTAGCGGAAGCGTTCGTTGATACGGAATTTGAAATCGCACAGTCGAACCTGGTCCGGAT
>NZ_JAWRXU010000090.1:0-483 GCF_046534895.1 Paraburkholderia sp. SIMBA_053
CTATTCACCACTACGACACTGGAAAGTAGGGCCGGGCAAAAAGGTGGGCATAGTGGGTATAGGCGGATTAGGCCATATGGGTATTAAGCTTGCACATGCGATGGGCGCAACTGTTGTGGCGTTTACTACCTCCGAATCCAAGCGTGAAGCGGCAAAAGTACTGGGTGCTGATGAAGTAGTCGTGTCACGCAATGCAGATGAAATGATGGTATATCGCAAGAGTTTTGATTTTATTCTCAATACTGTTGCGGTATCGCATGATCTGGATGCTTTTATGGCGTTACTCAAACGGGATGGCACGATGGCATTAGTTGGCGTACCAGCTACAGCACATCCTTCACCACAGGTTTTTAATTTGGTAGGTAAACGCCGTAACCTGGCGGGTTCAATGATAGGTGGTATTCCAGAAACGCAGGAAATGCTGGATTTTTGTGCTCAGCACAATATTGCCTCCGATATTGAGATAATACGCGCGGATGAAAT
>NZ_JAWRXU010000606.1:0-275 GCF_046534895.1 Paraburkholderia sp. SIMBA_053
CTGCAGATTGCAGGCAATAACCAGCAAGTCGCCAACCAGTTGCAGCTCTCGTTGCAGACGACGCCCATGTCGTCCTCGATGCTGCGCCAGGCCGGCGTACTACAAGCCCTGCAAAACGCGGTAAATGCAAGGAGATAGGGCGGGCCGCCACCCGCCGAACAGGCGTCATCAGGAGGAGAAGTCGTACAGAAAGCGGCGGCACAAAGCATAAGAATCAGCCAAGTGCTGTCAGATTCACCGGGGGAAGAATAATGATGATTGATACAACAGACAGC
>NZ_JAWRXU010000607.1:0-275 GCF_046534895.1 Paraburkholderia sp. SIMBA_053
GGATAGTCGAGATAGCGCGCCTGGTCGAGGTCCATCTCGAAGCCCGCGATCAACGCCTGCAACGTGGGATATTCAGCCTGCACGTCGGGCAGATGCACAGCGAGCGCCTGCGACACAGGGTGCGTCGGTTCGCCTGCTGCGAGCGCTGCTGCTTCCTTTTGCCACCACGCGAGCTTCGTGCGTCCGATCGTCGGATCGGTCGTTTCCTTCACGGTTTCTTCGAACTCGCGACGCAGCGCGAACAGCGCGGTGAGCAACGGCTGCCGCGCGACGGG
>NZ_JAWRXU010000608.1:0-275 GCF_046534895.1 Paraburkholderia sp. SIMBA_053
TGGCAGAAAACACAGCCCAACTGCAGGCTGCTGACGGTGTGCTGATTACTGAGTTTCTCGACCAGCTTTGGCTGGACAAAGGTGTCAGCGAACACACGCTTAGCGCTTACGGTACTGACTTAAGAAAGTTTGCTACTTTTCTGGCGCAGCAAAGAAAGGGCTTACTGGATGCCGACGCTCAGCTACTAAATCGTTATCTGGCACAACGCATCGACAAGGCGTTTAGTCCCCGCAGTACGTCCAGAGCGCTTAGCAGCCTGCGGCGGTTTTATGCT
>NZ_JAWRXU010000609.1:0-275 GCF_046534895.1 Paraburkholderia sp. SIMBA_053
GTTCGAAGCGAAGCCGGGGACGGGTTACCCACCCCCGGCGGACGCTGACAAAAGCGATGCTGTTGCCGATGGACAAGGTCTCCGCGCGCAGGACCAGTCCTTGTCCCATCACCTTGCCCTTGCAGCCTGGCGCGGCGGCATGGCAACGGCCATCTGTTTAATGAACTGATGCGGACCGCGTACGTTGCGTGGTTCCTCCAGCGGGACGGCTATGGAAGCGAACCGGTCGGGCAGTTCAAGACAGGCGAATATGCCGTCGAGGCAGCGCTTGAGCG
>NZ_JAWRXU010000610.1:0-275 GCF_046534895.1 Paraburkholderia sp. SIMBA_053
CGTGGTACGACAAGGTGTCGACCCGTGCTTCTTCGAAGGCTTAGAGAACTGCGTAAGTACTCTTCGGGTCGAAATGGCGGTGTCTGAGTTTTCAGGCACCGCCATAGCATGCCAATTCGCAGGCACTAAAGCGTTGTCGAATAAATGCCGTTAATAGCAACGCGCCGCCACACACGGCCATAGCGTTTAATTTCAAAAGCGCCAGATCCCCGACAACCCGTCATACTTCCATCTTCGCCGCGGACGGTCCCGGCACCCCATGCGCGGATTTATCT
>NZ_JAWRXU010000611.1:0-275 GCF_046534895.1 Paraburkholderia sp. SIMBA_053
GTTGCCGTCGACCGGGAAGCCCTGTGCATTGAGCGTCGTGCCGAACGTGCCGTTGCCGTCGACGACATAGATGGACGAGCCGTCGGAAGCCATGCCGGAGCCGGCCATCCAGATCGAGCCCTGGCTGCCGTTCGGCGTGATGTTGAACGCGCTGGTCTGCTTGAGTGTGCCGGCGTTGTACGCCATGAGCCAGCCGGTGTAAGCGCCGGACATGCAGTGCGCCGTCCAGCCCATATAGATGTTGCCGCCAACGAGCGTCAATGCCGCCCGCTCCG
>NZ_JAWRXU010000612.1:0-275 GCF_046534895.1 Paraburkholderia sp. SIMBA_053
GTCACAACCAAACGTCCTCGCGCAACGTGCGGCTCGCCGCCATTCATTCGTTCTTCCGCTACGTAGCAACGCATGCGCCGGAGAGGATCGAACAGGCGCAGCGGATTCTGGGCATTCCCTTCAAGCGCACACGAACCGGATCCGTCGACTACCTCGAGGAGGACGAGATCCGTGCCGTCCTGAATTGTATCGATCGAAGCACCTGCTACGGCCGTCGTGACTACGCGTTACTCGGTGTGCTGTTTAATACCGGCGCACGGGCCCAGGAAATCGTC
>NZ_JAWRXU010000613.1:0-275 GCF_046534895.1 Paraburkholderia sp. SIMBA_053
TTGGCGTGCATTACGTGATACGGCGTTCGTTCGCGCCGAAAGAAGCCGGTCAGAAAGTCCGCGAATTCCCCCATGTAGGGCAATAGCGCTTCTTTGGGCAGCTGCAGTGGCGGCCCCGCTGGCACGTGGATAACGCGCACGCCATCCATGTTCGAGATGACCGGCAACAATGCCCGATCGCGGCGAGTGAATACATCGACATCGTGACCGCTTCTTTGCAACTGGCGCGCGACATGAGCGACATAGATGTTCTGTCCGCCGCTATCGACGCCGCT
>NZ_JAWRXU010000614.1:0-275 GCF_046534895.1 Paraburkholderia sp. SIMBA_053
GGGATGCAACTGAGGACCTCCTGAGAGTGGGTATATTCTCGTTGATCAGAATATGCCCACTCTTTAGGGTTGATGTCATGAAGACACCGTCACCGTTGCAGTTCACGCTTCTCACTGCTCTCACCGGTCGCACACTCCACGGATACGCACTCGTCGAGGAAGTCTCGACGCTCACGGGGCAACGGCCAGGTGTCGCGACCGTGTACGCCGCACTCGAGAAGCTCCTCGCACTCGGGTGGATCGCCCAGACGCAGGATGAAATCGTCGGCGGGAGG
>NZ_JAWRXU010000091.1:0-480 GCF_046534895.1 Paraburkholderia sp. SIMBA_053
GAACGAAGGAACGCATCCGCATGTGGGTGCTGTTGCCGAAAGGGCTGCCCATCGCCGCGCGGGACGCGACGCTGAAAACGCGAGGCGGCGGCGCGCCGACTTCGAGTACCGATTGCCTGGTCAGCGATCCCGAATTGTGCGTCGACGATACGCCTTGAGGGCTTGTCACTCCAATGATCCGGGGCGCGACATGACAGGCCATATGGAACGCCGCCCTGTCTGATCGATAAGGCATCCTTTCCATATGAAACTCCTCAACCGGATTACCTGTTTGCACCAGAGCCGACCGCTTCATTCGGAGTAGTAGTAGCACAGCGTCCCGGGCTTCTGATGAAAGTTGACAGCGAAGGTCTGCATTGGATCGCCGGGGTGCTTGCCCACGTATTGGTTCGGGTCACGGACCTTGTGACGAAGGACGTCCGGCCTGCCAGTTAAACAAGCCGCTCGGCAACGGACTTGTGCTTTCGCTGCGCGTCCTCG
>NZ_JAWRXU010000615.1:0-275 GCF_046534895.1 Paraburkholderia sp. SIMBA_053
TGCGATACGGCTGTCTCACGCCGTGGCAGAAAGATCCGCAGGTCTATGGACGTGCCGCACTCTCGAAGGGCTTCGAGACGTGCGAGAACGCTGTCGTCGAGCAGTTGTGCGATCTGATGAGCGTGCGTCTCGAGGAAGCGCATCAAGATGGCGAATCATTGTTCGACGCAATGCAGAACGCGCGCCTGGTCGCTTCGGCAGAAAACTACTACCGGACAATGTACCGCAGTTCAGGCGATAGCTGGAATCTGCGCGATACGCATATGTTTGAAACG
>NZ_JAWRXU010000616.1:0-275 GCF_046534895.1 Paraburkholderia sp. SIMBA_053
CTGATCGCCCGCGCGCTGCGCGCCGGCCATTCGTTTCCCGCCGCGCTCGGCATGGTGGGCGACGAGTTGCCGAATCCGCTCGGCGGCGAGTTCCGTATCGCCTTCGATGAGATCAACTACGGCGTCTCGATGAACGACGCGCTGTTGAATCTCGTGAACCGCGTGCCCGTCGACGACGTACGCTACTTCGTGATCGCCGTGCTGATCCAGCGCGAGGCGGGCGGCAATCTCGCGGAGATTCTCGGCAATATCGCGGGCATCATCCGAGAACGGCT
>NZ_JAWRXU010000617.1:0-275 GCF_046534895.1 Paraburkholderia sp. SIMBA_053
CTGGGACCGCAAGCGCGCCGCCGCGCTGTTCGACTTCGACTATGTGATCGAGTGCTACGTGCCCGCGCCAAAGCGCAAATACGGCTACTACGTGCTGCCGATCCTCAATCGCGGAAAGCTGATCGGTCGGGTTGATGCAAAAGCGCACCGCGCGAGCGGCGTGTTCGAACTGAAGGCGCTGCATCTGGAACCGGGCCTGCGCGTGAGCGGCCGGCTGACGTCGGACTTGCGCCGCGCGCTGCAGCGTTGCGCCGACTGGCACGGCACGCCGCAAT
>NZ_JAWRXU010000618.1:0-275 GCF_046534895.1 Paraburkholderia sp. SIMBA_053
TGCCACCATGTCGACAAAGAACGAGGCACTACTTGAGCGCCAAGATTTCCCCTACCGACACTTTCATGACGCGTTTTTATTTTGGTCTTTGCCTTGCGGCCTGGGCGCCCAGCTTTAGGGCCAGCGTCAGTGCTTCAACGTAACTGGACGCAACGGAGCTACTTTAGGCCAAGCATTCGCATCCTCCAAATGCTCCTAGACGGACCCCACGGTGGGGTCTAAACATCCGTGGAGCGGACGGGACGGCTCGCCGTGCTGTGCACTATGTATTTGGC
>NZ_JAWRXU010000092.1:0-480 GCF_046534895.1 Paraburkholderia sp. SIMBA_053
GGCGGCAACGGCGAGCTTCGAGCACGACATTCCCGCCCACCAAAGGCATTCACCCGCACTACCATATACACACCCCTGAGCTACCAACGACGTTACCCCCTCCTACCAGGGACGCTCACCTTGCGAACCATCGACATTCACCCGGACTACCAATTCCATTCACCTAACCGCCCGGAAACCCATACCCATCAACGCTCGACGGCTCCTAAATGTTTGTAAACTTCTTAAAGCGTCTAATAAACACTTAAACAAGCGCTTCGTGCGTTTTATAAGAAAAGTCCGGCACACCAACCCCGCACGGCCCTACGCCGATATCAACGCTCGCGACACTTTCCGCCTCAAAAAAATACTTCGCCGGCAGCCTCCCTCCAATTCACATGTGATCAGCGGAATCGATCGCGAGGAATGACGCCAAAGCCTGACGCGGACACTCCTGTGTTGCGTGCGTTTCACGCCACGAAAACGCGATTTGGTGTGCGC
>NZ_JAWRXU010000012.1:0-214636 GCF_046534895.1 Paraburkholderia sp. SIMBA_053
TAAAGCGCCAAGTCCGGTCGACCGCGATAAAACTGCATGGGACCGGACTAAGCGCTAAAGCGCCAAGTCCGGTCGACAAAGGAGACGGACATGGATACTCCGGCACGGCTGAACGACCTTCAACGCACCACCCTCGCCATCGTCCTCGCCGGCGGACGAGGCACGCGGCTCGGACCGCTCACCAACAAACGCGTCAAACCCGCCGTGCACTTCGGCGGTAAGTACAGGATCATCGACTTCGCACTGTCGAACTGCCTGAACTCAGGCATCCGGCGTATCGCTGTCGTCACACAGTACAAGGCCCACTCGCTATTGCGCCACCTGCAGCGCGGCTGGAGCTTTCTGCGCGGCGAGTTCGGCGAATTCATCGACCTGTGGCCCGCGCAGCAGCGTGTGGAAGGCGCGCACTGGTATCGCGGCACCGCCGACGCCGTGTTCCAGAACCTCGACATCATTCGCTCCATCCGCCCCAAGTACGTGGTCGTGCTGGCGGGCGACCACATCTATAAGATGGACTACACGCGCATGATCGCGGATCACGCCGATAGCGGCGCGGATTGCACGGTCGGCTGCATCGAGGTGCCGCGCATGGACGCGGTGGCCTTCGGCGTCATGGCCGTCGACGAAAACCGTCGCGTGGTCGGCTTCGTGGAAAAACCCGCCGACCCGCCCGCAATACCTGGCCGCCCGGACACCGCATTGGCGAGCATGGGCATTTACGTGTTCAATGCGGACTACCTGTACTCGCTGCTGGAGGAAAACATCTCGACCGTCGATACGGATCACGACTTCGGCAAGGACATCCTGCCGCGCGTCGTCACGCAAGGCACGGCGATCGCACATCCGTTCGGCATGTCGTGCGTATCGTCGGACCCGAATGTGGAGCCGTACTGGCGCGACGTCGGCACCATCGACGCCTATTGGGCCGCCAACCTCGATCTCGCGTCCACGATTCCGACGCTCGACCTCTATGACCGCAGCTGGCCGATCTGGACGTATCAGGAACAGCTGCCGCCCGCCAAGTTCGTGCGGGACCTGAAGGGTCTGCAAGGTTCCGGCAACAATCTGCTCGCATGCGGCGGCTGTGTGATCTCGGGTTCGCAGATTTCGCGCTCGGTGTTGTCGTCGAATGTGAAAGTGAGTTCGTTCTGTAACATCAATGAGGCAGTCTTGTTGCCGCAGGTCACGGTCGGCGCGAGTTGCCGCCTGCAGAAAGTGGTGGTGGACCGCGGCTGCGCGATCCCGGACGGCACGGTGATCGGCGAAGATCCGGTGGCCGACGCCGAGCGTTTTTATCGCACCGACGACGGCGTCGTGCTCGTCACGCCCGAATCGCTGCGGCAGGAAGCGACCTGAGTCCGACCGGCTGCGTGCCGCTTGCCGTAGCTTCACCCGGCGCGGCGCGCGGCCAGCAGTGCGAGCACTCCCCGACCATCAATCAAGGAATCCAATTTAGCCTATGACGATTCGCGCCCTGCACGTCGCAAGCGAGCTGTATCCCCTCCTGAAAACAGGCGGTCTCGCCGACGTCGCGGGCGCGTTGCCGTCCGCGCTGGTCGAGCGCGGCGCCGATGTCCGCGTGCTGCTGCCCGGCTTCCCGTCGGTGGTTGCCGGCTTGCACGACGTGCGGCCGGTCGCCCAGCTTGGCAGCCGTTTCGGTGCGCCGGGCGTCACCCTCGAACAGGGAACGCTGCCGTCGAACGGACTGATCGTCTACACGATCCGTGCGGCCACGCTATATGACCGGCCCGGCAACCCCTATCTGAACGACGAGCACGTGCCATACGGCGACAACGCGCAGCGTTTCGCGCTGCTCGGCTGGGTCGCCGCGCAATTCGCGCAACAGCTCGATCCGGCCTGGTCGCCGCAGATCGTCCACGCACACGACTGGCATGCGGGACTCGCCGCCGCCTATCTGAAAGCCGCCGAAAGGCAGCATGGCCGGGCGCTCGCGCGCAGCGTCTTTACGGTGCACAACCTCGCGTATCAAGGCGTTTTCCCCGCGCATCAGTTCGGCCAGCTCGGCCTGCCCGACGATTTTTTCAGCATGTATGGCGTCGAATTCTATGGGCAGCTGTCGTTTCTGAAGGCGGGGCTTTACTACAGCGACCGCATCACGACCGTAAGCCCCACGTACGCCCGCGAAATTCAGACGCTGGCTCAAGGCGGCGGACTCGACGCTCTTTTACGCAACCGCTCGCACGACCTGTCCGGCATTCTGAACGGCGTCGACTATACGGTGTGGAACCCGGCGAGTGACGCGCTCCTCGAGAATCGCTACACCTCCACGCGGCTCGCCGGGAAACTGGCATGCAAGGAGGCGTTGCAAAAACGCTTCGGTCTCGCGCAGAAATCCGACGCGCTGCTGTTCGGCGTGGTGAGCCGCCTCACCGAGCAAAAAGGCCTCGACCTGCTGCTCGAAACCGTGCCGGAAATCGTCAAACGCGGCGGCCAGCTGGTCGTATTCGGCACCGGCGACCCGGCGCTCGAGAACGGCCTGAAACGTGTCGCGCAGACGCATCCCGATTCGGTCGCGGTGGAGCTTGGCTTCGACGAAAAGCTAGCGCATACGATCATCGCGGGCAGCGACGTGGTCGCCGTGCCATCGCGTTTCGAGCCCTGCGGGCTGACGCAGCTTTACGCGCTCGCCTACGGTTCGCTGCCGCTCGTGCATTGCGTCGGCGGTCTCGCGGACACCGTGGTGGACGCATCGCTCGAAAATCTCGCCGAAGATCTCGCCACCGGTTTCGTCTTCGAGCACTTCCAGCCACGCGGGCTCACCGCCGCGATTCGCCGGGCGTTCGCGCTCTATGGCCGGCGCACCGAATGGAAAGCGGCGCAGCGGCGCGCGATGCGCCAGGACTTCGGCTGGGGCGCTTCCGCAGACCGTTACCTGGCGCTGTATCGCGAGCTTTGCTGAGGCAGTGCCTGCCTGAACCGGCCGGGCCGCAAACAGCGCGGCGCCGCGCATCTTTGGTGATGGTTCGGCGCAACAACACGGGGACGGATCAACTGCCCCGCGTCAAACTCATGTATTGTTTCCTGACAATGCAGACCGTGCATTATTCTTGCAGCGTCTGAAGCAGTCCTGCGCGCGCGGCATTCGGCTCATGCCGAGGCACCGTCGCCGCGCATCCCTCCCGTTTTCACCGATCGCGCACGAACGACTGCGCGAGCCATACCATGACGAAGAACGTTCTGAGCATTCAGTCACATGTCGTTTTCGGGCACGCGGGCAACAGCGCCGCCGTCTTCCCGATGCGTAGGCTTGGCGTGAACGTGTGGCCGCTGAACACCGTGCAGTTCTCGAACCACACGCAGTACGGCCATTGGACCGGCACGGCGATCAATGCCGCGCAGATGGAAGAGCTCGCCGAAGGCATCGGCGCCATCGGCATGCTGCCGCGCTGCGACGCCGTGCTCTCGGGTTACCTCGGCACGCCGGAACAGGCGCAATCGGTACTGGAGATCGTCAAGGCCGTAAAGGCCGCGAATCCGCGCGCGTGGTACTTCTGCGATCCGGTGATGGGTGCGACGAGCGGCTGCAAGGTCGAGCCGGGCATCCAGGAATTCCTCGTGAACACCATGCCGGAGATGGCCGACGCCATGGCGCCGAACCATACCGAGTTGCAGCGGCTCGTTGGCCGCGAGATCGAGACGCTCGAAGAAGCCGTCACCGCGTGCCGCGAGATCATCGCGCGCGGGCCGAAGCTCGTGCTGGTCAAACATCTGCTCGACCGCAACAGTCCCGCCGATCGTTTCAACATGCTGGTGGTGACCGAACGCGAGGCGTGGATGTGCCAGCGCCCGCTCTATCCGTTCGCGCGGCAACCGGTCGGCGTCGGCGATCTGACGAGCGCGGTGTTCGTCGCTCGCACGCTGCTGGGCGATACGATTCGCGCGGCGTTCGAGCACACGCTCGCGGCGGTCAACGCCGTCGTCAAGCTGACCTGGCAAGCCGGGCGCTACGAGCTCGAACTGGTGGCTGCGCAAAACGAAATCGCGCAACCCCGCGAGTGGTTCGACGCATGGGTGGCGGAGACCGCATAGGCGCTGCGCTTGCCGCAGGCGGCAACGCGATGCTTTGCGCCGCACGGAACCTTGGCGGCCTGCCGGTCGTCCTATAATGCGTGCCGCGTGCGCGAAGCAACACCTCACGCGCGCAGCAACTTTTTCAGGCACCGGCATTCAGCAGACGAGGCATCGATGGACGGTTATATCCGCAGCGAGCGGGAAGAGTATTTCGAGCAGTTGTGTATCAGCGTCGACGCGGACGAGGTGCACGAACAGGAAGCCATCGAGTTCTTCGAGAACCAGTTCGACCAGGCCGACTTCGATCCCACGCAGTGGCTCGACATCGCGCTTTACTACTCGCCAGCCGTGGCGCGCGGCATCATCGACATGGTGACACCCGACGACAAGGCGCGCAGCAACATCGCCGAAGTGATCGCCGACAACCTCGACATCTCCTATGGCGAAGACGAGTGCGAGCAGTTTGCCGAGACCATTGAGTTCGCACTGAACAACGGCGTGCCAGTGGATCTCGACCTTGTGCTCGACGGCTGCCAGCGCGCGATCGACGATCTCGACACATGGGCTGACGACGAAACCAAGGCGCCCCTGCTGCGTCTGCGCGAAGAAGTGCTGCGCCAGCAAGGCGAGCGCTAGAGCCGGGCCCACCGCTCGACGCAACAAGCGTTGCATTGCGTTGAGTCTGTCTTTACTCACCGCCGCCGCATGCCGCCCACACGCGGCACCACGCCCGCACATGCCCTAAACGTTTCCCCTACGTCTCTTAAGCATGTGCGGTAATCCGCACCCCCGCCCTGCCGCGCGTCACGCGCCCCGTCCGCACGCGCGCGGCTTATGCCGAAATTCTCATCCAAAGCGCAGCGAACTGCCAAGACGGCGGCATATTGGCTTTCTATATTCGCGCCACATGACCGGCGTGCAAACCCGAGTGCGCGTATTCCAGCATTGTGTATCGCGAGCCATCCTCTTTAGTCTCTCGTTGCAAGCCGGACACACATCACAGCCTTGCCGCTTTCATAACCTGGAACTGTCGAAGTAAGGAGAGACCATGAGTTTTAACAACACGCTCAAACCGCTTGCTCTGTTCGTTGGCGCCATGATCGCAGCCGCGCCGCTCGCCAGTTTCGCCGACGACCTGCCTGTGAAGATCGGTTTCGCCGCGCCGATGACCGGGGCCAATGCCGGCTACGGCAAGGATCTCGAGAACGGAGTCCGGCTCGCTATCGAGGAAGCCAACGCGCAGAAAATCAAGATCGGCGACAAGGTTGCGCAGTTCCAGATCGTCTCGCAGGACGACCAGGCGGACCCTCGCATCGGCGTGCAGGTCGCGCAGAAACTGGTGGATGCGGGCGTTTCGGTGGTGGTCGGCCACTTCAACTCGGGCACGACGATTCCCGCCTCGCAGGTTTATGAGCAGGCCGGCATTCCGGTCATCGACCCCGCCGCGACGAACCCGATCATTACCGGCCGAGGCTTTGCAAACACCTTCATGGTGATTTCCACGGACGCGCAAAATGCCGGCAACGCAGGCGTCTACGCGGTCGAGGTGTCGAAGGCGAAACGCATTGCGATCATCGACGACCGCACCGCATTTGGCCAAGGCGAAGCCGACGAGTTCGAGAAGGCAGTCAAGGCACATGGCGGCAACATCGTCGCGCGCGAATACACCGACAATCACGCAGTCGACTTCAGCACGCAGATCACCAAGATCAAGGCGGCGAACGCGGACCTGATCTTCTTCGGCGGCCTCGACACGCAGGCCGCGGGCTTCGCGAGGCGCATGAAGCAACTCGGCGTGACGGCGCAACTGGTGGGCGGCGGCGGCGTGGAGGATCCGGAGTTCATCAAGCTTGCCGGCGACGCGGCCGAAGGCGTGATGGCCTGGGAATACGGCCGTCCGCTCGCGCAACTGCCGGGCGGCAAGGACTTCTCCGCGAAGTTCAAGAAGCGCTTTGGCGGCGAGATCCTGTCGTATGCGCCGTTCGGCTACGACGGAGCGTGGGCCGCGATCAAGGCCATGCAGCAGGCCAAATCGACCTCGCCCGCCGATTACCGGCCGGTTCTCAAGGCAATCGACTTCGAAGGCGTGACCGGCAGGATCTCGTTCGACAACACCGGCGCGCTGAAAAGCGGCGCGTCGACGCTCTATCAGGTCAAGAACGGCACGTGGGTTCCGATCGTGACCAAGAGCGGCTCCTGAGCGCGGCGCTACTTCGCGCTTACGCCCCCCGCAAGCTTCGCGGCCTTGACGACGATTTGCGCGTCGAGGTCGCGCTCGATGCGCACGAGATCGTCTTTGATCAGGGCAAACTCTGCGGGGGAGCACATCTGGTGTCCGAAGGCGGCGTGCAGTTGCCGCCTGATCTGCAGCACGCGTGCCTCGCGGTCGAACACATAGCGCGACGAGAAGGTCATAAACCGGTTCTGCACGTCGGTGTCGGCGGGCGTGTCGGTCAGGTTTGCGAAGCGCGGCAGCGTGATTTCCAGTGTCTCGTCAAAGTCTCCGCCAATGCATGCCCACGGCTGCGTGCGCACCGGCTCAGCGAGCCACGCCTGCACCTGCGAGCCCATGCCGCCCGAGAAGCTCGTAAGCGTCGGCATCGCCGTGGTGCCGTCGGTCCATACGAAATGCTCGACCTTGCCTTGCATCCACGTCGCGAACGGCCCGTCGGTCACCGCAACTTCGCCGGTACGTAACTGCGCGGTGCCATGCAGGCCGGTCTGCAACAGACGGTTGGCGGCAATCTGTTGCGTGCGCTGACGCGAAGCGCGTCGAAAGACATTGCGTTCGATCTCCGCAGTAAAGCCCGCGTCTTCCGCCCGGTACGCGTAGTCGGCAGTGCCGTTTTCGTCGACGTCGATCTGCACGCGCGCGCGCCGCTCGCGCACCTGAGTGGCCGGCGTGCGCGAAAGCACGCCCTCGCCGACCAGCAGCACCGGCCTGTCCATCGCCGCCGCCGGCAGATAACCGAAGCCCACGCCGCCCGCCGTCGTGTCCGCGTACAGCGAAAGATCAGGAATCCAGACGATCGCATGATTGATCGCGCTCGCGCCATAGCCCGGCACGTCCGGCAAGCTGTAGTACGGCCCGAGATTGAGCAGGACGGCCTCGCTGCGGATGCCGACGGCGGCCAGCAACGCGCTGTAAAGCGCGACGTGATCCTTGCAGTCGCCATAACGGTTACGCAGGATGTCAGCCGCCTTGTGCGGAATCGCCGCCGTCTCGCCCAGAAAAAGCGCGACGTAGCGAATATTCATGCGTACCCAGTCGTAAAGGATGTGCGCCTTCTCGCGGGGATCGGCCGCACGCGCGGTGAGCGACTGTGCAAGCTGCACGATGGACGGATCGTTGAAGGTGGCGTCGGCCGCGGGTCCCCCGTAACGTGCGGCGAAGCTCGCGAAGTCGGGCACGGTCGACACCATCAGACGATCGCCCCAATTCGCGTAGCCGACGGCGCCCGCTTCGAGCCGCGCATACAATCCGTGCCGGTAGTCGAATTCGTAGCGCGTGCGGCCGTTCGCCGTGACCGGCGGCAACGCGGTATAGCCACGCGCGTCGGCATAGAGCGGCACGTCGGCGGGAAGATCGAAGATCAGGCGCTGTTCCTCGACGGGTTCGCTCGTCGGCTCTACGAGGTAGGCGAACGTACCCGCCTGCAACGGCTTTGCGCGCGTCTTGCGAAACGTGAGATGCACGCGCGAGCCGGGCTCGACGCCGGGAAAAATCACGGTGCGCAACACGCCGTCCTGAAAGCTCGGCGCGCCCGCCGAGCGCGGCTCCTGAATATCGCGGATCGCTTCTGGACCGACCGCGTGCGTCGCGCCGTCGGCGTCGATCGTCTCGGCCGCGAGCAGTTGCACCTGCTCGATGTCCTTGTTGAACCACACATAGCGTTGCGCGATGTCGTCCACGCCGCTCGTCGTGTTCGCACGCAGCACGCTGTCGTCGTGTTCTTCGATCGAGCCGTCTTTCTGGATCGTGAAGAGATGAACGTCGCGCTCAGTGGTGTAAGGCGCACGGTCGTCGCCGGATGGGTCCGATCGCGTGTCTGCGGCAAAAGCGGTAGCGGCCGCCGCGCACAAGGCGAGCGCGGCGGCGATGTGCAGGCACGCCCGGTAGCGCATCATCAACAATGTTCCCCGCGCCGCCAATCAATCATCAATCGCCTTCACCGAGTTGGCCGAGCAGAGCCTGCAATCTCTCGACATGCCTGAGCAGCAGATGCCGATGCTTCTCGATCTGCTCGAGCCGCCCCGCAAGATCGGCCTGGATCGGATCGTCCGCATCCGCGGCGGCAATCACGTCTTCCACTCTCGATCGCAACGACGCGAGTTCAACCGGCGCATGCACGATGTGCCGCTCGAAACGGCGAACTTCTTGCACCGCGAGTTCACGGACCTTGCGAAAATACGCCTGGCGTCGATGCGCTTCAGCGTCGATGCTTTCGTCTTCGATGCGTCTGGCAGGCGACGCCTGGCCGAAAATCGGTTCAGGCGGACGCAGCACCGTCTTCTTCCGCACGGGATGCGCGGTGCCGCGAAACCGCGCGAGGGGCTGTTCATTGTCGATCGCCTCGCGCGCGTTGGGCGGGATCTCGGCTTCGGTATGCGGCGTGTTCATCCAGCCATTCGGCAGACCCGTCACCGCTTCTATGCCACGTACGAACTCCTCGCTGAATTCGCGCTGGCCGGACAACATCAACTTCAGGTAGCTCGCGGAGAAAGTCATCATGCGCGCGAGACGACTGGCCGCGCCGACCTCGCGCGTCAACAGCACGAGATTCGCGCGCCAGACCGGGAGCAGCAATTCGTCGGAATCTTCCATCGCTGGGTCTTCCATCTTTTGCCCGATGTAAAGACGACGCCATTGCGAGCGTCATCGTTTTGAAAGGGTAGCCGTTGCACGGCCTCACTGGCAAGCGGCGCACGCGATCGCACACGGAGCCGTGAATCGACCCGGCTCGCATCGCTCAACGTCAATGCACATCGTTCTTTAGCCTTCACCGCGCTGTTCGACACGTTGCATCGGGACGACGTTCCTGCTCGGCGCGCGCCGATGTGGCATGCTTGCAAACCGTGCGGCATAGGTCGTGCTGCACCGCGAGTTTCCCAACATTGATTAAGGGTTTTGTAATGAAGAAAATTGTTCTGGCCATTGCCGCAGCCGCCGCTGCTCTCAGCGCAATCGCTCCCGCACAAGCTTATGAGCATCACCACCACCAGGTGTGCCATAAGGTGCGCGTGCATCATCACTGGGAACGCCACTGCCGCTAATCGTTGCCCTCACATCGAGGGACACGACGGCCGCCGCGAACGCCTCGCATCGCGTCGCGCGCATCGCAAAGCCCCGCTACTTGCGGGGCTTTTTTTATCGACGGATTCGCACGGCGCACAGTGATTCGTCAGATGCGGACGCCATAACGCCATACGTTGTGCGCGAAAGGCGCGGCGCGCAATCGCGGACACACGCTGTTACACCTTCGCGGTCTGGGCCGACGCGGGGAAGCTGCGCGAGGCTTAAGCGCAACTCCGCGAACCGCGTGGAAATGATGGATGAAGTAGGGTAAAACATCAGGCCTGCAAGTGAGACGCCGCGGTCAACCGGCCTTGACGCACTCCGATGCCGTTGCGACCAGTTGCTCGAGCAGCGGCTCGACCTTCGCTGCAAGCGCTTCGTCGTACGCGTACGGCGGTTGTTCCTGCATATAGGTGATCTGGGACAACTCCAACTGCACCGCGTGCACCCCTTGCGAAGGCTGGCCGTAATGCCGCGTGATGTAGCCGCCCTTGAAGCGCCCATTAGCGACAGCCGAGTAGCCGCCATGTCGCTCGACGACAGCCGCCAGTTCCTCGCCCAAACCCGCCACCGCGCTTGCGCCGTTCGAGGTGCCGAAATTGAAGTCCGGCAAGCGTCCGTCAAAGAAGCGCGGCACATGCGAGCGGATCGAATGCGCCTCCCATAGCAGCACCTTGCCATGGCGAGCTTTGAGCGCGGCAAGTTCGCCCGCCAGGGCGTCGTGATACGGCACCCAGTAAGCGTCGCGACGGCGGGCCACTTCGGCCTCGTCCGGCAGATGACCTTCCAGGTACAACGGCTCCTTGTCGAAGGTATCGACGGGCAATAGTCCCGTTGTGTCCTGGCCCGGATAGAGGTTCGCTCCGTCGGGCGGACGGTTCAGGTCGATCACATAGCGCGCGTAAGTGGGCATGAGAATCGACGCGCCCATGCGTTTCGCGAACGCATAGAGCCGGTCGAGATGCCAGTCGCAATCGTCGGTGCGAAACGCTACGGGCGTCATCGTTCCGGCGATGTCGGCGGGGATTTCGGTGCCTACATGCGGGATCGAGATCAGCAACGGCAGGCTTCCTCGATGCAGCGTGAAAACCGGCGGAGTATTCGAAGCAGTCATGTCAGTTCTCTTTCGCAGGATCTTTGCAGTGACGCAGCCACGTAATGCACGATGCGCTGCTTTACGTCATTTCAGCAGGTCGGCGAGCGCCACGCGATAGCGCGCGTAAGCGCCCTCTTCGTCGCGATGCCGGCGATTGTCGACCACCTTCTCGCCGCCTGCGTACACATCGCGAATGGGCGTCTCGCCGTGCTCGCAGAATACAACGCCCGAGAGCCACGCGCTCGGCGCATGCTCGGCAATGCTCGCATGGTTCGGGTCGAGCACCAGCCAGTCCGCGCGATGACCCACTTGCAATGCGCCTGTCGCGCGGCCCGTTGCCTGCGCGCCGCCTTCGAGCGCCGCATCGAAAAGACGATCTGCCACATACGGCGTTTGCGCGGACGCGAGCACGTTGCGCTGCCGGCGCGTCAAACGCTGCCCGTATTCGAGCAGACGCAATTCTGCGCGCCAGTCCACGCCGATATGACTGTCCGAGCCGACGCCGATGCGCCCTTTCGCGTCGAGATATTCTTGCGCGGGGAAAAGGCCGTCGCCAAGATTCGCTTCGGTGGTCAGACACAAACCGGCCACCGCGCCGCTCCTCGCGAGCGCAAGCGTCTCGTTGGCATCGACATGCGTGGCGTGCACGAGGCACCATCGGCTGTCGACGTCGAAACGATCCAGCAGCCATTGGACCGGACGCGCGCCCTCTGTTTCCACGCACGCGTCGACTTCGGCAGTCTGTTCGGCGATATGGATGTGAACCGGCGCACTGCCGTCCAGCCCGCCGAGCAGTTCGCGCAACGATTGCTCGGAGACGGCGCGCAACGAGTGCGGCGCCACACCGTAGCGCAGTGCCGCATTTTCAGGCCGCGCGGCGCGCAATGCGCCGAGCAGTTCGAGCAGGCTGGCAGGCGTATTGATGAAGCGCCGCTGGTCGTCGCGCGGCGCGCGCGCGCCAAAGCCGCTGTATTGATACAACACCGGCAACATCGTCATACCGATGCCGCTCGCCGATGCTGCATCCACCACGCGTTGCGCGAGTTCCGCCGGGTTGCCATACCGCCCGCCGTCCGGCGTGTGATGCACGTAATGGAACTCGCACACCGACGTGTAGCCCGCCTTCAGCATTTCGATGTAGAGCCATTGTGCGACGCTGGCCAGGCCCTCGGGTGAGATACGCGCGGCAAAGCGATACATCAGATCGCGCCAGCTCCAGAAGTTGTCGGTGGCGCCTGTAGCCGATGACGCGCGATATTCGGTCAAGCCGGCCATTGCGCGCTGGAACGCATGCGAATGAAGATTCGGCATGCCAGGCATTATCGGACCCGCCGCTCTGGCCACTGATGCAGGCACGTCGCGTGTGTCGGGCTCGACCGTCGTCAGGTTTCCGTCGACGTCCCATTCCAGCAGAACGTCGCGGCGCCAGCCGCCCGGCAGGTACGCGTGCTCCGCGAATAGCGATTGTTTTGCTTGTGTCATCTCTCAGGTCCCGGCTCAGTTCGCATCGCGTGTAGAAGGACGATAAACCGTCTCGCCCGCGCGCACGACCCGCGCGCACAACGGACGCCCTATCCAGTAAGCCAATTCCGCGAGCGAATCGACCGACCATACCGCGAAGTCGGCCGCGCGGCCCACTTCGAGCGAGCCGTGCCTGTCCGCCTTGCCGAGCGCGCGCGCCGCATGCGACGTCACGCCCTTCAGTACTTCAGGCACGGTCATGCGGAACAGCGTGCTCGCCATGTTCATCATCAGCAGCAACGAGGTGGTGGGTGAAGTGCCGGGATTACTGTCAGTGGAAATTGCAATCGGCACCTCGTAACGCCGGAGCAGATCGAGCGGCGGCAGCTGCGTCTCGCGAATGAAGTAGTACGCGCCCGGCAGCAACACGGCCACCGTGCCGGCTTCTTTCATTGCCGCGACGCCGGCTTCGTCGAGAAACTCCAGGTGATCCGCGGACAGCGCCCGATGACGCGCCGCGAGGGCCGTGCCGCCGCCGTTGGACAACTGCTCCGCGTGCATTTTCACCGGCAGTTTGTAGCGCGCGGCGGCATTGAACACGCGCTCGCTTTGTTCGAGCGAAAAGCCGATGCGCTCGCAAAACACATCGACCGCATCGATCAGACCTTCGTCTGCGAGCGCGGGCAGCATGGTGTTGCAGACTTCGTCGATATACGCGTCGGCGCGGCCTGCGAATTCGGGCGGCAATGCGTGCGCGCCAAGGAACGTGGTGTAGACCGTCACCGGATAGCGTTCGCCCAGCTGGCGCGCGACGCGTAACATCTTGCGCTCGCTGTCCAGATCCAGTCCGTAACCGGATTTGATTTCGACCGTCGTCACGCCTTCGGCCAGCAACGGTTCGAGTCGCGCGGCCGATTGCCGGAACAACTCGTCTTCGGTCGCGGCACGCGTTGCGCGCACCGTGGACACGATGCCGCCGCCCTGCCGCGCGATCTCTTCATAGCTGACGCCCGCGAGGCGCTGCGCGAATTCATCGGCACGCTGCCCGCCGTACACGAGATGCGTGTGGCAATCGACGAGCCCCGGCGTCACCCATGCGCCGTGCAGATTTTCGCGCGGCCACCCCGCGTATTCCGCAGGCAAACTGGCGGCAGCGCCGAGCCACACGATGTTGCCGTTTTCAACCGCGATCGCGGCATCGCGCAGCGTGTGTTCGGGATCGCCCTGAGGGCACAAGTTCAGTTGATGCCAGACGGTTTGCTTCATCGCGTGCTCTTGCAGCTCGTTGCGTGTGTAAGGAGGTCCCCGCGCATGCGCTGCCGTGCTACGTCACGCACGCGCGAACCATGGTCATCGTTGCGTGTAGCGGATGCTGACGGCGAGCAGCGCGCCCGTGCCTTCCAGGTTGCATCGCAACGCGCTCGGCGTGTCGATGCGCAACGCGTCGCCGGTTTGCAGCCACTGCGGGTGCGCATTACGGTTTGCATCATCGTGTGCATTGCCCAATGTGACGGCAAGCGGCCCATTCGCGCAGTAAAGCAGCACGACGTCGGCGGACAAACTCCGTTCGGGCTGCGTCTCGTGCGGGGCCGCGCGCCACACTGCCAGCTCGCCCTGCGCCGAGTCGCGACGCACCATCAGATTGAAGTCGCGCGTCGCACCGTCGACAAGCCGCGCGTCGATCGCCGTCTCACCACTGAAGCGCGCGATATCGAGCGGCCGGGTCAGCGCGTGAGTCTTCACCGTGTCGTCCGGTTGGGTCTCGTCGAGCAACATGCCCGCGCCGGACAACAACACGAGCGTGCGATCGATGCCCGCGAATCGTGAGAACGGCCCCGCTTGCGCGACATCCGCCACACTCACGCGCCACACGAACGTGTCGAGCCCCGCATCCGCAGGAAACGCCACGACTTCGCGTGTGAGCCCGCCGCCGTTTTTCCACGGTACGGCTACGAGCTCCGCACCGCGGATCAATGTAACGCCGCGCGCGGAGCCGCTTTCCACAGCGCCTGTGCTGCCCGCAAACGTCATGCTCAGCGGCCCAGCATCGGCAGATTGAGGCCCGCTTCGCGCGCGGTTTGCTGCGCGAGTTCATAGCCTGCGTCCGCGTGACGCATCACGCCGGTCGCCGGGTCATTGAACAACACGCGGCCGAGGCGTTCTTTCGCGGCGTCCGTGCCGTCCGCGACGATCACGACGCCCGAATGCTGGCTGAAGCCCATGCCGACACCGCCGCCATGATGCAGCGACACCCACGACGCGCCGCCTGCCGTATTCAGCAACGCGTTGAGCAACGGCCAGTCGCTGACTGCGTCCGAGCCGTCTTTCATCGACTCGGTTTCGCGATTCGGGCTCGCCACCGAACCGGTATCGAGGTGATCGCGGCCAATCACGATCGGCGCCTTCAGTTCGCCGTTCTTCACCATTTCGTTGAATGCCTGGCCGAGACGGTAACGATCCTTCACGCCGACCCAGCAGATACGCGCCGGCAATCCCTGGAACGCGATGCGTTCGCGCGCCATGTCGAGCCAGTTATGCAGATGCGGATCGTCGGGAATGAGTTCCTTGACCTTAGCGTCCGTCTTGTAGATGTCCTCGGGATCGCCCGACAGTGCGACCCAGCGGAACGGTCCCTTGCCTTCGCAAAAGAGCGGGCGGATGTACGCCGGCACGAAGCCGGGGAAATCGAAGGCGTTCTTCACGCCCATTTCGAGCGCCATCTGACGAATGTTGTTGCCGTAATCGAGCGTGGCGGCACCGCGTTCCTGCAGCGTCAGCATGGCTTGCACCTGCTTGGCCATAGACTCTTTCGCCGGCACGACGATCGAATCCGGCGCGGTCTTTTGACGCTCGCGCCAGTCTTCGACCTTCCAGCCTTGAGGAAGGTAGCCGTGAATCGGATCGTGCGCGCTCGTCTGATCGGTCACGCAGTCCGGTGTGATGCCGCGCGTCACGCACTCGGCAAACACGTCGGCGGCGTTGCCGAGCAAACCGATAGACACTGCCTTGCCCGCCTGCTTCGCTTCTTCGAGCATGGCGAGTGCTTCGTCCAGTGTCTTGGCTTTCTTGTCCACGTAACGCGTCTTCAGACGGAAGTCGATGCGTGTCTCGTCGCATTCCACTGCGATCATCGAGAAGCCGGCCATGGTCGCGGCGAGCGGCTGCGCGCCGCCCATGCCGCCCAGACCGCCCGTCAGGATCCAGCGGCCCGCCGGATCGCCGTTGAAATGCTGGTTGGCCACCGAGAAGAACGTTTCGTACGTGCCCTGCACGATGCCCTGGCTACCGATGTAGATCCAGCTGCCCGCCGTCATCTGGCCGTACATCATCAGGCCCTTGCGATCGAGCTCGTGGAAATGCTCCCATGTCGCCCAGTGCGGGACCAGATTCGAATTCGCGAGCAGCACGCGCGGCGCGTCTGCATGCGTGCGGAAAACGCCGACCGGCTTACCCGATTGAATCAGCAGCGTCTCGTCTTCGTTCAGGTCCTTGAGCGAAGTAAGGATCTGGTCGAAGCAATCCCAGTTGCGCGCCGCACGGCCGATGCCGCCATAAACCACCAGCGCGTGAGGATGCTCGGCTACTTCGGGGTCCAGATTATTCTGGATCATCCGGTACGCGGCTTCCGCGATCCAGGTCTTGCAGGTCTTCTCAGCACCGCGCGGCGCACGGATCGTGCGGGTGGGGTCGAGACGCGGGTCGATGTGTTTCGGGTTGTTCATGGTGGCCCTCGGAATGCCTGAAGATGATCGGGATATGTCAGGGAAGAATCAGGGAAAGCGAAAATTAGAAATGTCCGGTGAAACGGTAACGGCTGCCCGGATGCCACAGATTCGCGATCGAAGCGACCTGGCTTTGCGACCACGTTCGCCGATGCAGCACGAGGCAAGGCTCCAGTTCGTCCATGGTCAACAGCTCGCGGGTATCGCCGTCCGCCGCCAATGCCTCGATGCGATATTCGACGCGCTGCAACGGCGCGACCCGCACGAGATACTGGTTCGGCGTGGTGTTCGTGAAATCCTGCAACGCGTATTCGGGGGCGACAGCCGGATTGACCCAGCGCTCTTCAAGCTGCACCGGCTCGTCGTTTTCGAAATGAAGCACGCGCGAATAAAATATCGGACTACCCGCGCTCACCTGCATTTCTTCGGCGAGCGCCGCATCGGCGATGCTCGCGCCAATGTGCAGCACCTTCGCCTGATAACGATGACCGCGCGCGACGATTTCGTCGGAGATACTGCGGATCGCCACCAGCGTCGATTCGTACTTGGGACGGGCCACGAACGTGCCCGAGCCTTGCACACGCGTCAGCACCTGCTCCGAGGTCAACTCGCGCAGCGCGCGGTTCACCGTCATGCGAGCGACGTTGAATTCGCGTGCAAGCTCGTTTTCGGAGGGCACCTGGTCGCCTTCGCCCCATTCGCCCGCGTGAATGCGCGCGAGGATGAAGTCCTTGATGCCCTGATATGCGGGTGCGTTCATTGGCTGCTGTGTCTCATGGTCCGGTCGGGGCGCCTAGGGGCGCTGAGTGCCGCTCAGAGATGCTGAGCGGCGCCTCATCGCACGTAGCCCCGCACGAATTCGCTTACTGTTCGGACACGAAGGAAAACGGGCTCAGCTTCGCGATCGTGCCGTTCTGCACGAGTCGCGTCACGGCCGCGATGTCCGGCGCGAAGTAGTGATCCAGTTCGTAATGCGCGACGTCCTTGCGCACCACGTCCATCACTTTCTGCAAACTCGGGCTCGTCTTGTGCGGCGCGCGCAGGTCCACACCTTGCGCGGCGGCGAGCAATTCGATCGACAGAATGTTGGCCGTGTTTTCGGCGATGTCGCCAAGTTTGCGCGCAGCGAACGTGGCCATCGAAACGTGATCTTCCTGGTTCGCGGACGTGGGCAACGAATCGACGGAAGCAGGATGCGCGAGCGTCTTGTTTTCCGATGCCAGCGCGGCAGCCGTTACGTGGGCGATCATGAAGCCGGAGTTCACGCCGCCATCGCGTACGAGGAACGGCGGCAGGCCCGACAGCGTCGCGTCGATCAGCAACGCGATGCGGCGTTCGGCCAACGCGCCGATTTCCGCGGCGGCGAGCGCGAGATTGTCCGCGGCGAATGCAACCGGCTCCGCGTGGAAGTTGCCGCCAGAGAGCACTTCGCCGGTGTCCGGGAAAATCAGCGGATTGTCGGACACGGCATTGGCTTCGAGCAGCAGCACGTCGGCGGCGTGACGCATCTGGTCGAGACACGCGCCCATGACTTGCGGCTGGCAGCGCAGGCTGTACGGGTCTTGCACCTTGTCGCAATCGGCGTGCGACACGTTGATGCCCGAACCTTGCAGCAGTGAGCGATATGCCGATGCCGCGTCGATCTGGCCTTGATGTCCGCGCAATTCGTGAATGCGTGCGTCGAACGGCTTGACCGAACCGGCCGCCGCATCGACCGACAACGCGCCCGCTACCAGCGCGGTGCGATACAGGTCCTCGATCGCGAACATGTTGTAAAGCGCGAGCGCAGTCGACGCCTGTGTGCCGTTCAGCAGCGCGAGGCCTTCCTTCGCTTGCAACGTGAGCGGCTTCAGACCGACGAGCGAGAGACCTTCGGTGGCCGGCAGACGTTCGCCTTTCGCGAAGACCTCGCCTACGCCGAGCAAAACCGCCGACATATGCGCAAGCGGCGCGAGGTCGCCTGATGCGCCCACGGAACCCTTCACCGGAATCACCGGCAGCACGTCGGCGTTATACAGCGTGATCAGCGCTTCCATGACTTCGCGGCGAATGCCGGAATGGCCGCGCCCGAGGCTCGACAACTTCAACGCAATCAACAGACGCACGACCGGGCGCGACATCGGCTCACCTACCCCGACCGCGTGCGACAACACCAGATTGCGTTGCAGCAGTTCGAGCTGGTCATGCGGAATATGCGTGCTCGCGAGACGCCCAAAGCCCGTGTTGATGCCATACGCGGGTTCGCCCTTCGCGGCGATGTCTGCTACCGCTTTCGCACATGCGTCGATAGCCGCGTGGCTTGCGGGATCGAGTCGCAGCGGCACATGTTCCCGCGCGATCTGGCGCAGTTGCGGGAGAGTGAGGTGGCCGGGCTTCAGAGTCATCATGGTTGTTGTCCTGTCTATACAATTTGAGAGAAGTCTAGCCGCGCCGTCTTGTATATACAACTTGTTTTTAATGCTTTCGGGACCAGGGCTTTCCACTAAGGCCGTCTGCACCGCATCCTAAGGCGTTCCTTGATCGGCTCGCGCCGCCAGCGCGGACCGAAGCCGCTGCCTTCAGCAACGGCCAACTTGTATATACACGTCCAATATAATGGCCGCCACGCGGACAAAAACCTTCCCGGCATCGATGAGCAGCGCTGAAAAAACCCACCCCATAACGCAAGGAAGCCCGCCAACTCATGCGAGCCGCGGGCTTCCTTCGACAACGGGTGACTCCGGATGCAGCGCTACAACTGCACGCGTGCCGCCATGAAATCCAGGAAACATTGCACGCGCCCCGCGAGCGACGCGCTCTGGTAATACACCGCGCTGACTGGCTGGCGCTCGTCGAGTAGCACATTGCCGAGAATCGGCACGAGGCGGGCGTCGCGGATATCGGCGGCTATCATGAACTCGGCGAGGCACGCGATACCCCAGCCCGACAGCGCGAGTTGCCGTAAGGTCTCTCCGCTCGATGCGGTGATCGACGGCTCGATTCTGAACGGCTCTGCGTTGGCGTTGGCGTTGCGGTTGCCGTTGCGGCTCCCCTTACCTTTGCCTGTGCTTCGCTCGCGCAACGGCCAGCGGTTCAGATGCTCCGGCGCCGTGAATCCGATCAGCCGATGCTCGGCTAAAGCATCGACCGATCTGGGCTCGCCGTGCTCGGCCAGATACGCGGGACTCGCGACCACGCGCAGTTTGCTGCTGCCGAGTGCGCGAGCATGCAGCGTGGAGTCCTGCAACGCGCCAATCCGGATGGCGATATCCACCTTCTGCTCCAGCAGATCGACGATCCGCTCGTTGCTGGTCAACTCCAGGCGGATCTCGGGATACAGCTCGGAGAACGCCGTCATATGCGGCGCAATGCAGTGAAGCATGAACGGCGACGCCGCGTCGACGCGCAAGCGCCCCGAAGGCCTGCGGCGCTCGCGCGTGACGGACTCCTCGGCTTCTTCCATCGCGTCGAGGATCGCGCGGGCGCGCTGCAGGAAGCCTTCGCCCTCTTCGGTCAATTGCAGACGGCGTGTCGTGCGCCTCACCAGCGCCGTGTCCAGCTTCTTTTCGAGGCGAGTGAGCGCGCGACTCACGCCTGACACGGTCTGCCCGAGCTTTTCCGCAGCCGCCGTGATCGAGCCGCTGTCGATCACGCTGACGAACACCAGCAACTCGTCGGTGGATGTTTTCATTGTTGATTCACAGTCAAGATTGATTTGAGACTAACACGCTTTTTGCGAGAATGAAGACGGCGGATACTGCTTGCCTGTCATCAGATTTCCACTCAGGAGAAGGTCTTGAAGATATTCATTACAGGCGCGGGCGGTTTTATCGGCGGTTCTATTGCGGCGCATCTCGTGCGCGCCGGTCATCAGGTGCGCGGTCTGATTCGCAAGCCCGAACATAGCGACGAGCTGAAACGGCTCGGCATCGAGCCGGTTATCGGCACGCTCGACGACCGCGCGTTGCTGATTGCCGAGGCGCAAGCCGCCGACGCTGTCATCAACGCCGCCAGCAGCGATCACGAAGGCGCGGTGAGCGCGCTGATCGAAGGACTCTCGGGCTCCGGCAAACCGTTCCTCCACACAAGCGGTTCAAGCATCGTCGGCGACGCATCGGGCGGCGAAGCGGCCGAAGCGCGCATCTATCACGAAGACGCGCTGCCTGAGCCGACCGCCGACAAGGCCGCGCGCGTCGCGATCGACCGCCGGGTCCTCGAAGCCGCGCAACAGAACATCCGCTCGGCGGTGCTGTGCAATACGCTGATCTATGGCCACGGTGCGGTAGCGGCCAGCGCAAGCGTGCAGTTGCCGCGCCTCGTGCGACAGGCTCAAAAGAGCGGCGTCGTGCGACACGTCGGCAGCGGCGGCAACACATGGTCGAACGTGCATATCGACGACGTCGCCGAGCTTTACCGTCTCGCGCTGGAAAAGAGCCCGGCCGGCACGTTCTACTTCGTCGAAAGCGGCGAAGCGTCGTTCCGCGAAATGAGCGCGGCCATCGCGCGCGCGATGAAGCTCGGCGAGCCGCAAGACTGGCCGCTCGAAGAAGCGCAAAAGGAATGGGGCTACGAAATGGCTTCGTACGGGCTCGGCTCGAATAGCCGCGTACGCGGCGAGCGCGCACGCAAGCTGTTGGGCTGGCAGCCCAAACGCACGTCGGTAATCGACTGGATCGAGCACGACATGATGTCCGGCCACGCGGCGTAGATCCGCGGTTTTCGTCGTAATTTGTGTAAGCGCCGGCGTTGCGAATCCGTAAGCTCGGCTCGATAGAATCCTGCTCATCTGACCCGCGCGGCTCGATGCTCGAGCCGCACACGAGCCCGGATTTGATCGATGACCTTGGCGTTGAATTTCGACTGGCTGACCAACCTGCTGGCGATCCTGTTCGTCGTAGCGTGCCTTTACGATGCACGCTACGACGAATACGGCACGTTGACGCTGTCAGCAGCTTTAATGGGTCTCGCCGTGATGGCGATCGAACTGTTTCTCAAGCCCGCGTTCGACATGGCGCTGTAGGCACGCGGCGCTCTATTCCTCCTCTCGCAATTCACTAACCACAAGCGGCACAACCGCCGCCGTGCGCCTCTTTCTCTTCATAGCGGTCGTGGTGCTTGACCCAATCGATAAGACTGCTCTTTTCATTGCGCCCTTTCGGCGTAACGTCCAGATGCGCGTACGTGTTGATGAACCGCTCGTCGCCGCGGCCATAGCAGGAATACGTGTGATAAACGTCGCCATTCGCGTCTTTATAGAAGACGCTATGGCCGTGTAGTTCGTCGATGCCGACGTCCTGCTCGACGAAGTTATACAAGGCCTTCTTGCTCGCCAGTTGTTCGGGCGTGAACGACACGTGATAGTCGAAATTGAAATCGCTTCCGTCGGACGACACCCACGGGAACGTCCAGCCCATGCGTTTTCTAAACGCTTCTATCCTGGCGAGCGGCGCATGCGAGATGGTCACGTACGAAACATCATGATGTTCCAGATGCGTGACGATCCCGGTCATGTGATCCGACAGGAACGAACAGCCAACACAACCCTCCTCCCAATCCGGGCCAAGCATGAAGTGATAAACGATCAACTGACTGCGCCCGTCGAAGAGATCGGCAAGCGTCTTGCGTCCCTGCGGCGTATCGAACACATACGTTTTATCCACCTTCACCCACGGTAGTTCGCGGCGCTTGCGGGCGAGTTCGTCACCGGCGCGCATGTGCGCTTTTTCTTCTACCAGCAGCGCCCTGCTCGCCTCCAGCCATTCCTGCCGCGAGCCGACCCGGTGCTGCGGGTCTTGCTGCGATTGCTTTGGTGTTTGCATCGGTTCCATCTGCGGCTCCTTCACAATGACGTACACGGCATGTAAATACGCGGCATGTGCAACTCATCGACGACTCGCGCACGGCAGACCGGTCTGCGCGTCACGAGCCGCGCCGTTTCCCTCGTGACGGCGAAGATTTGCGCGGCCCGGGTGTAGACAGTGCAGCGATACGGCGGGCTGGCTTTGACGCGCGCGGCGCTTCGTCTTCTTCGACGAAAGCGGCCAGACGATCGAGCGATTTCGCCCAGAAGCGCTCATAGCGGCCGAGCCACGCCATGGCTTCTTCCATCGGTCCGGCACAAAGCCGGCACGCGACCGTGCGGCCGTTCTTGCTACGTGTGATGAGGCCGGCCCCCGCGAGAACGTCGAGGTGCTTCATCACCGCCGGCAAGGACATGGCGAACGGCTCGGCAAGCCCGCTCACCGACAGTTCGGTTTCGGACAAACGCGCGAGCAGCGCACGCCGCGTGGGGTCCGACAACGCCGCAAAGGTGCGGTCGAGCAACGCTTCATTAAACTTAACCATGAGGTTAAGTTTAGAAACGAACTCGCGAATGTCAAGAACAGGCACGCAGTTTCTCCGGAGCACGCAGAAAACCGGCGCCCGCGCAGAGCAAAAAGAAACGCGGCACGTCGCAGATAGAACATTGCGACGTGCCGCGTCAGGGAGAACAACCGACTACGGTCCAGACCGCGGCACGCCGCGATACTCCGCCGTGCTCGCGTTACAGCAAATGACTCAGCGTGCCGCGGCTGCGCCGCGACGTCCCGAGCGAATCAGATCGCCCATCCGCCGAGATAGAACCCGACCAGCACGATCGCAATCGCCACCGTGCCCACGTTCAGCTTGCGGTATTCGCCGCTCACCACGCGGCCGATCACGAGCGTTGCAAAACCGAGCATTATGCCGGTCACGATATTCGCGGTCAGCACGATAAATACCGCGCACATGAGACCGGACATCGCGTCGACCATGTCGTCCATATGCAGCTTGCTGACGTTGGACAGCATCAGCAGCCCGACATACATCAGCGCGGGCGCTGTTGCGTACGACGGCACGAGGCTCGCGAGCGGCGAGAAGAACATCACACCGAGAAACAGCAGGCCGACCACTGCTGCCGCCATGCCGGTCTTCGCGCCGGCCGCCACTCCGACCGTCGATTCAATGTATGCCGCGGCTGGCGCGCCGCCGAGCAGGCCGGAGAAAATCGAGCTAACCGAGTCGGCCGTGAGCGCGCGGCCACCGTTGATGATGCGGCCGTTTTCATCGAGCTGGCCCGCCTGGCCCGCGACCGCGCGGATCGTGCCGGTGGCGTCGAACACGGCGGTCATCACGAGAGCGAGCACGCTGGGCAACACTGCCATCGACAGCGCGCCCTTGATGTCCATCGCACCGATCAGCGACTCGTGCCCCGGCGCGCTCAGCGACGGCACCGCGAATACGCCATGAAACGACACGGCCGGATCGACGAGCAGCGCAATGGCCGAAATTCCAATGATCACGATCAGGATCGAGCCGGGCACGCGGCGGCGCACGAGCCCGAAGATCGCGGCGAGCCCCGCAACCGACATCAGCGCAGGCAGTGCGGTGATATTGCCGAGCGAGACCGGCAAACCGGCGCCCGGATTCTTCACGACGAGCCCGACGTCGTTGGCGGCGATCAGCAACAGGAACAGCCCGATGCCGATGCCCGTGCCGTGCGCGATGCCCGTGGGCAGATTGCGCAGAATCCACGAACGCACGCCCGTCACCGAGATCGCGGTGAACACGACACCCATCAGAAATACCGCGCCGAGCGCGACTGTCGGATGCAAGCCCTTGCCGAGCACGAGACCGAACGCCGTGAACGCGGTCAGCGAAATCGCGCAGCCGATCGCGATCGGCAGGCGCGCCCACACACCCATCAGCAACGAGCCGAACGCGGTCGTGAGACACACGGCGACGAATACCGCGCTCGTATCGAAGCCCGCTTTACCGAACATGCCCGGCACGACGAACACGGAATAGACCATCGCGAGGAAGGTCGTGATGCCCGCGACGATCTCCTGGCGCTGCGAACTGCCGCGCGAGGAAATTTCGAAGTAGCGGTCGAGAAAGCCCTTGGTGTCGAATGACTCGGCGCCGGCTTCGGAAAGCGGCTGGGCGTGGGGTTCCATCATGATGAGTGCCTCCTTTATCAGCATGCTGAAACGGCCGTCGAAGTGGCCGTCATCAGGTTCGTCTCTTTGCGTTGTTTAATGTGCTTCGGGCGCTTCGTGTCCCGTTTCTGTCTCGAAATGTAGGCCAACCCAAATATATCGCCCATCGCATGAATGGCATGCCGGGCATGTCGCGACAGTTATATCGTCCAAGCGACGGCAAAGCGCATGTGCGATCCGCGCGTTAACACCTACGGCTCGTCACGCTTTCTCGTCCACATATGAAAGCGTTTTGAGAGCTTGACGGACGCTGCGAGATAACCGCCGCGCGTGACCGTCGTGTGCGGCGCGGCATGAAGCGTGCTTGCGGCATACCCCTCACATGGCCCTCAAAAGCGGACCGCTCGACGTCGCGGGTTAAACTCTGGGCCGTACTGTTTAATCGCGGCGCTCTACAGCCGCACCCGGTCCATGGAGTTCTTCCTGATGAGTGGCGGCTTTTCGCTTCCTGCCTGGCGTCATACGATCCTCGCGGCGTTCGCGCTGCTGGCGCTTCTTGCACTGTCCGGCTGCAGCAGCCTGCTGTGGGGAACGCAGCAGGCGCCGATCGTCGAAGCCACGGTCATGCCGGTCGAAGCCGCAAGCGCGCCCGTGGCCGCTTCCGCGCCGGAGCCGGTCGAGACCGAAGCCGCCGAACCCGAGCAGCCGAAGAAGCCGAAGAAGCCGGTCGTCAAGCCGCACAAAGTCGAGCCGCCGCCGCCCGTCGTCGCTGCGCCACCGCCACCGCCGCCGCCCCCGCCGCTGATCGTGCTGCGCACGATCGAGCGCAACGACGCGCATACGCTGCTCGACAGCGAGGTGCAGAAACCGGACGGCAAGGTGGTCGGGCGAGCAATCGACATGATTGCGGACGCGAGCGGCAAGCCGCGCGAAGTCGTGGTGAATCTGCAAGGTTTCCTCGGGGTCGGCGATCGGAAGGTCAATTTCGCGTGGAACGCATTCCGCTTTACGCCGACCGCGAAAGCCGCGCCGATCACGCTGAATCCGTCGGCGACTCCGGTGAATCCGGCGAAGGCGAACGCTGCGATGCAGTTGCCGGTGATCGACGCGACAGTTGAGCGCTCGAACGGCGCGAAAGTGGGCCGCGTGATCGACGTGCTGATCGACGCCAATGCGCAGCCGCAGGCAGTGGTGCTGGACGTCAACGGCATGGTCAGCACGGAGCGGCGCACGATTGCGGCGAACTGGTCGGCGCTGCGCTTCGTCGCGAAAGACAAGGAACTGCATCCGCAAATCGATTTGAGCGATGCGCAGATCAACGCGACGCCGCCCTACGCGAACGACAAGCCGATCCGCGCGGTATCACCCGCGCCGCCCGCGGCGCCCGCCCAGCCGGCGCCCGCTGCCGCTGCCGCGCCCGCGTCCGGGCCGACCGCCACGGCCGCTTCCAACGCACGGGCGGTCCGATGACAGGCCGCACTCTGGTTACTGCGCGAAGTCTGCGCGCGCTCGATTGGCTGAACTTCTTCGTCGCCAATGTGCAGACGGGTTTTGGACCGTTCATCGCGTCCTATCTCGCGTCGCACAAGTGGACGCAGGGCGAGATCGGCATGGCGTTGTCGGTCGGCACGATCAGCGCAATGGTGAGTCAGGTGCCGGGCGGCGCCGCCGTCGACGCGTTGCGCAACAAGAAGGGCGCGGCCGCCTGGGCGATCTTCGCGATCATCCTCAGCGCGGTATTGCTGGCAACCAGTCCGACTGTGCTGCCGGTGATCGCCGCCGAGGTCTTTCACGGCTTCGCCAGCTGCATGCTGACGCCGGCACTGGCGGCGATTTCGTTTGCGCTCGTCGGACGTGCGAATCTCGGCGACCGGCTCGGGCGCAATGCGCGCTGGGCGTCGATCGGCAGCGCGGTTGCGGCCGGCCTCATGGGCGTATTCGGCGAATACTATTCGCCGCGCGCGGTGTTCTGGCTGACTGCGGGGCTCGCCGTGCCCGCGCTGTTCGCGCTGGCGATGATCCAGCGCACCGACACGATCCAGTTGCCAAAAGCCGCGCCGACGCCGCAAGAAACCGAGCGCCGCGAAAGCCTGCGCGAGTTGCTGCGCGACCGGCGCATGCTGCTGTTCGCTGCCTGCATTGTGTTGTTCCATCTGTCCAATGCAGCGATGCTCAATCTCGCCGCCGGCGAAGTGACGGCCGGCATGGGCGACAACGTGCAGCTCGTGATCGCCGCGTGCATCATCGTGCCGCAGGCGATCGTCGCGATGATGTCCCCGTGGGTCGGCCGATCCGCCGAGCGTTGGGGACGCCGGCCTATCCTGCTGCTGGGCTTTTCGGCGTTGCCGATCCGCGCGCTGCTGTTCGCCGGAATCAGCAGCCCATACCTCCTCGTGCCCGTGCAGATGCTCGACGGTTTGAGCGCGGCCGTGTTCGGTGTGATGCTGCCGCTGATCGCCGCCGATGTGGCCGGCGGCAAGGGCCGCTACAACCTCTGCATTGGCCTGTTCGGGCTTGCTGCGGGTATCGGCGCGACCTTGAGTACGACCGCGGCCGGATTCATCGCCGATCATTTCGGCAATGCGGTCGCGTTTTTCGGACTCGCCGCCGCGGGTGCGCTGGCTGTCTTGCTGGTGTGGGCGGCGATGCCGGAGACGCGCGATGCGGCAGCGGCAGAAGACAGCGCGCCGGTGGCGGACGGCGGCGGGTCGGCGGTCAGGTAAGTCGCGATGGTTTTGCCTGCGGCGCTGTTGCACCGCAGGCTGAACCGGACTCCCGATTCAGTCGGCCTGTGCGCCGCGCGACGCATGCCGGGCCGTTGCGGCGACGTCGCTCAATCCAGAAATTCAGCCGCGCGCATGCGCAACACCGCGCTGAAGTCGTCCAGCCAGCCAATCGACAGGCGCCAGCTCTGCCAGTAGAGATCGACGTCGATATGCTTGCCTGGCGCCATGTCCACGAGTTCACCGCTCGCCAGATGTGACGCGATCATGCGCTCGGGACACATGCCCCAGCCGAGACCCGTCACGCACGCGCGCAAAAAGCCGGCGACATGCGGAATCCAGTGCAACGGCGGATCGACCTCCGCTCGCGTGATGCGGCGCATGAAGCGTTTTTGCAACTGGTCTTTCGGATTGAAGTCCACGCACGGCGAGCGCCGCAAACTGTCGCGCGTGACGCCGTCCGCGAAATGACGCGCTAGAAATGCCGGCGAGCAGACCGCGAGATAGCGCATGCGCCCAAGACGCGTCGAGCGGCACCCTTGCACCGGCTCCGCCTGAGTGGTCACCGCGCCCTGCACGCTGCCGTCGCGAATCCGCTGCGCGGTGTGGTCCTGATCGTCGATCACGAGGTCGAGCAGCATTTGACGCTCGGCGCAAAACGGCGCAACTGCGTCGATGAACCAGGTGCCCACGCTGTCGTCGTTCACCGCCACGCGCAGCGTCGGCCATGCTTCGACCAGACCGCCCGGCAGCGCGGGCACGCGACCGGTCAATTCCGCTTCCAGCAGTTGCACGCGTTCGGTATGACGGCACAGCAACGCACCAGAAGTTGTCGCGACACACGGCTGACCGCGCTTGACGAGCACACTGCCCACACGCTCCTCGAGCAGCTTCACCCGCTGCGATACCGCCGAGGGCGTGACGTTGAGTTCACTCGCTGCGCGGTCGAAAGAACCATGACGCACGACGGCCGCGAGCGCGTCGAGCAACGCATAGTCGAGCATTAGCGTTCCTTAATCAGCGTTAGCTAAATTAGCTTCTCTTATGAAGCACAGAACCGCAGACTAGCCATGTTCGCTTCTCCCGTCTACTGGATCCGCTATGAACTGGCTGTCTTTTTCTCACGGCGCTGCATTATGTGCATCGCTGATCGTGACCATCGGCGCGCAAAACGCCTTCGTACTGCGGCAAGGCATCATGCGCTCGCATGTGGGCAAGATCGTCGCGCTATGCGCGGTGTCGGACTGCATTCTGATTAGCGCGGGTGTCGGCGGCGCGTCGGTGCTGATCGAGCGTTATCCGGTGTTCGTGCATGTCATGCTGTACGTCGGGCTCGCCTATCTCGCGTGGTTTGGCATCAATGCATTGCGCCGCGCAGTGCGGCCCGGGCATGCGGTAATGGACGCCGACGCGAACCGTGGCGCACAGCCCGCGCAACGCGCGATGCCGATCGTGCTTATGACGCTCGCCTTCACGTGGCTCAACCCGCACGTTTATCTCGACACTTTTCTACTGGTGGGTACCGCTGGGGCACGCGAACCCGACGGCGCACGCGTCGCGTTCGCCGTTGGTGCGATGGCGGTGAGTTGCGTCTGGTTCATAGCGCTGGGCTACGGCGCACGAGCGCTTGCGCCGCTGTTTCGCCGGGCAAGCGCATGGCGTGTGCTGGATGGCGCGATCGGCAGCATGGTGTTGTTGCTGGCCGTCACGCAGTTGCGTTGAAGCAAACTAGCCTTCGCCCGCTCACTGCCTCACTGTCTCACTGCCTCACTGCCTCACTGTCTCATTGCGCGAGCCGGCCCCACGCCGACCGTCTGCAGGCCGCCGTCCGTGACATATGGAACAAGGCCCGCAGCGCTGATCCTGTTGACGGTGTCGGCGGCGCAGACGCTGTCGGCCGGCGCGCAATAGTCGATTGCGAGGACCGGCAGCCGGTATTGCTCGCGAATCGTTTTCGCCTGCGCGAGCAGCCAGTCGCGATCGGCCTGCGTAATCTCGGTGTAGCGCTTCCCCGCCTGGTCCCAGCCTCGGTAGAGCGATTCGAATGCGACCGCATATACGAGCGAGTGAACCTGCGGCAATATTTCGAACCCGCGATTGAAAATCAGCCGTGCACGCGGATAGCGCGCCTTGATCGCGCGGACCACGGCAACGAGACCACGCTCCTGCCGCGCCCTCGCCGCGTCCGTCTTTGCAACGATCTGGTAAGAATCCAAAGTGTCGAGGAAAAAGCCGCGATAGCCTTTCTTCCACAGCGGAGCGATCACATGCTCCACGTAGAACGCGGGCCAGTCCGCCGCGTCCTGATCGATCACCTTCGCGCCCCACACCGTGTTGTCGCCTAGTTGCCAGGCCTTCGGAATGGCAGCGTAATACGGACGCTGCGGCTCCACCTCTCCCACGCTCACATAAGCGAACCACGCGGTGTCCGGATTCTTGTGCTTCAGTGGCTCAAAGCCGCTGTCGGGTTCGACCACCGCGACGTCGAAATCGCGCAACTGGCTGACCGGCGGCTGCGTGCCATAAAAGAGCGCAATCGAGGGCCCCGCTCCTGCGTCGGCCCACGCGCGTTCGTGTGCGATCGAAGACAGCAGGCCCACCAGCACCAGACGCGCCGCGCATACCACGCGCCGATAAAACGCGCACATGTCGTGGCGCTGACGTTTTCCGATACTCATCCGCGAATCCCCGCCTAGTTGCGCAACATGTAAGTCTCGTACTCGAGCGACGCGAATTTGCGGTCGAGCAGCGTCACGGCCGCCATCACGACGAGCAGCAGCGCGAGCGCGAAACCGTAGCCGTATAGATCCGGCCCGAGCCAGAGCGTGATGCCCGTGAACAGTGCGTTCAGCACGACGAACGCCGCCGTGAGTTTGAGCACGGCACGGCGTGCGTCGAGATAAAAGAACACGTTGAGCAAGCCGAGCAGCAATACTTGCAGACTGGCCGAGATCACATCCACGATGAGCAGCGGCAAATACAGCGTTGAAATTCCCAATGCTTCCAGCACGAGGTGCCCGAACGCGAGGATCAGCAGCAGCACGACCGTCTGCACCTTCACGATCTCGTACAGCCCTGCCCGCACGCTGCCGACCATCATGTCGCGCATGTCGTTGATATGGCGCAGCGTGGCGCCGCTGCGCACAGCGTCGTAGAAGCGGTCGTAGTACTCGACGAAATCCGCTTCGATCCGCACGAGAAAGGTTGCCATGCCGGGCATCACGCACACGTATGCAATGAACACGGGAATATCGTAGATCACCGACGCATGCAGCGGTCCGATCACGCGCGCGCCGGTGTCCGGCGCGTACCAGAACATGAATTTGTCGATCCACACGCCAAGGTTGAACAGCAGTCCGACGAGCGCAAGACTCGGATACGCGAAGCGTTTTTGCAGCACCTCGAACGAGATGAAGCGCTCGCTGCGATAGTTGCGATAGATCAGCCCGGACAGCCCGGCGAGCAGCACGACATGACCCGCCACGAAGCCGCCGAGCAGCCCGGGCAGTCCATGACGGTTGAGCATCAACGCGAATGCAACGGTGCAGCCGTAGCCAAGCGCGAACACATAGAGAATTTGCCGATACTGCTTGACGCTCGACAGGAAAATCACCGCGATCCAGATGTTGCTGACGACCACGAACCCCGCCACCATCAGCAGCCGGTAAATCAGCGGCTCGCCCCGAAAGCCGAATGCGACCGCGATCACGCCGAGCACGCCCGAGGCTGCCGTTGAAATCAGCACGACGCCGTTATAGTTCGACAGTACCAGGTCGTCGCGCTTTTCGAACAGGCGGTCGGAGATAAAGCGCGTGAACGACAGTTGCAGCGGCCCGGTCAGAATCAGGCTGCACGCAACGAGGTACGTCACCGACACCTGGAACTGCACGATCGCGTACTTCGGAATCACGAACGCGAGGCTCAGCACACCAATAATCAGAATCCCGAAGATCGACAGAATGAGCGGCCCGGAACTGATCAGCCCCGCGTACGCATAGGCGCGCGCGACGCCGAAAAGCGTCTGGTGCTTGAGTATCTTGCGGAGCTCGAAACCGATGCCGGCCATCAGCGCACCTCTTGCGGTTGGGTTTGCGCGTTGCCGTGATGCATCGGGCAGCCGCCGCGCGCAGCGGCCGCGTTGCCGCTCTCGCGACCGTCACGTATGGGCGCGGCCGTCAGGCGTTCATACAGCACGCGGTATTGATCGATCATCTGCTTTTTCGTGTAAAAACGCCGCACCCGCGCAAGGCCCGCCTGCTGCGCCGCGAGCCAACGCGGTTCGTCGCCGAGCAGATCGAGCACGGCCTGCGCGAACGCTGCGGGATTCGCGATGGGCACGACGCTGCCCGCCGAGCCCAGCGCGCGGTCTTCGTCACCGTAACCGTCGATCAACTGACGGCACGAGCCGACGTCCGTCGTGATGGAAGGCACGCCCGCCGCGAAGCCTTCCAGCACCACGAGCGGCAACGCCTCGCTGATCGACGTCAGCGCGATGACGTCCACTTGCGGCAAGATTTCGTCGATGCGCTGGAACCCGAGGAATTTCACGTTCTTCGCGAGCCCGAGACTTTGCACCAGCGCGCGGCACTCGAGGGCGTAGGCCGCATCTTCTTCCTCCGGTCCGACGATCCACCCTTCAATTTCCGGCATGGTTCGCGACGCGATAAAGAGCGCGCGAATAAAGGTCTTGATGTCCTTGATCGGCACCACGCGGCCAATCAGCGCGACTACGTTGCGCGGCCGTGCGACGCGTTGCTCGACGAGCGGCGCCAGTGCGTCGACGTCCACGCCGTTCGGAATGTTGCGCGTGCGCGAAGCGAGTGCGCCGTCCGCGATCTGCCGTTGTCGATTGGTCTCGTACAGCGCGACGATGTCGTCGGCGGCGTCGTAGGCGAGCTTGCCGAGCGCTTCGAAAAAGCGCACCCACAGTTCGCGGAAGTAACTGATCTTCGAGATGTCGCGCTCGAATGCGCCGCGGTTGTCGCGTATCCACTGGCTTTGCAGCAGATCGATCTTGCGCTCTTTCGTATAGATGCCGTGTTCCGACACGAGCAGCGGCCGACCGCTCCGGTAATGCAGCAGCGCGCCGAGAAAACCCGCATAGCCCGTCGACACCGTGTGATACACCTTCGCCGGCGGCACTTGCTCCGCGACGCGCGCGAGCTGCCACAACGGTTTGTGCATGATGCGCACGGTCCAGAAGTAGTCGGTAAACGACGGGTCCGTGCAATACCGATCGTACTGGTCGACGATAAAGTCCCATGCGGCGCGGCTCGACAGGAACTGCTCCTCGTTCAGCGGCCCGTTGTCGCCGATCATTTGCACCATGTCGGCCATCAGCGCGCCGGGGTCCGACGCCGCGTCGGAATTGCCGCGGTTGCGCCATGCGTCGTGCAACGCGGCCGAGCGCGCGAATGCCTGCGCGTCGCCGGGAATTTCACGCGACGCGTCTTTATCGGCATGGGCCGCTTCGTACAGATAGTGGGCTTCGAAATGGACCACGTTATCCGGCAGCGCATACGCCGCGCCTTCGTAGTCTTCTTCGCGGCTGCCGACGAACACGATCGAAAAGCGCAGCTCCGGATACGAGCGGATCATGCCGTTGACCCAGCTCGATACGCCGCCGCGCACATAGGGGAACGTGCCTTCGAGCAGCAGGCAGACATCGGCGTCCGCGGCGCGGCGCATCAGTGAGGGTTTCATGTTGACCAGTAACGCGCAACAGGTTTGAGCATCGGCAGCGTCGCGGCATTGCCGAGCGACGCCAACAGTTCGGATACGCGCACAAAATTCCCGCGCAGGAATTCGACTTCGGCAAGCCACGGCACCAGGCGTTCGCGTGGGAAGCCCAGCGCCTGGGCACGCGCCATGTAGTCGGCCGCTTCGTCTGCGGCGCCGTTCGCGAGAGCGAGGCGGCCGCGAATCATCCATAGCGCGGCGTCGCCGTCGTCGATCTCGAGCGCAGCGCGTGCGTGGCGATCGGCCTGTTCGAGCGTGTGCCGGTAGACCGCGCCTTGCACCAGGTTCTGATAGATCAGCTCGAAGTACAACTCCGCAAGCTGACGATTGATCGCGTGACGCTGATCGTCGGTGCTCGCCATCTCGAGACTTTGCCCGGTCTGGAAAATGCGCTGCGTCACTTCATTTTCCGCCTGGTCCAGCGTGCCGTAAGCAATCAGGCGCACGTCTTCAACCGGGTCCGCAAGCAGTTCGCGCAGCAGCGTGCCCGTGGTGCGCGTCGGCATGCTCTGGATCGCGACGAGCGCCGAAAGGCGGTCCGACGCATTCACCTGCGTATTGACGATGCGCGCCTGCAAGCGCGCGCCGCCGCCATGCGATACGCGCGACATCAGGTGCGTAACGAATTCGGGCGCCGGCACGTCGTCCAGCTCCTCGCCGCTGTGTGAACGCGGGTAGCAGGCGGCCCACGCACAACTCACGAGTACGACGAGGCCGCCGAACAGCGGCACGAATGCGCATCCGAGCCACAGCAGCAACAAACTCCAGCCGCGCGGCTCGCGATAGTGCTGCGGTAACAGCGCGCGAAACAGGAGCGCCTGCAATGCACCGCCGATCAGATTGATCGCGACGACGGGCAGCAGCGGGTCGAACGCCACCTGCCCGTTCGCGACGCGCCAGACCAACGCACATTGCACCAGCACGACGAGCACGATGCCGGCGAAAGCGACGAAAGCGCGAAGCACGCGCGACGCGCGGCCTATGGAGTGAGGGCGCACGGTTTCAGACATCGACGCCACTGCGCACGAGAAGACGCTTCAACGCCGGACCCGGCTCGCCGCCGAGATGCAGCGTATGCACGCCGATGCGCGCGCCTTCGAGATCGAGATTGAACTGCGCGCGCAGGCTGGCTTCGATCCGCGCGAGATAACCGTCCACGCCGGTCGCATCGGTCGCCGGCATCAGATTGATCAGCACCGACTGCCCCGCGGCCTTGACCGGCCACATCAGATCGAGAGCACGCCGGCGACGCATCACGTGTTCGAAGAACGAGTCGCCCTCGTCGTCGTGCGGGAACACCAGCGCGACGAGCGACGACGTAATGCCCGCCGCGTGTTCGAGGCGCGTGAGGCGGCTCACGTCGAGCGCGAACTCGTATGGGCAGTCGGGCAATGCATCGAGAATCGTGCGTACCTGCTGCGAGTGTTCGACGCCGTCGGCGTAATAGCCGAGCAGCACCAGCAGCAATTGCAGGTTGTCGAAGTTCAGCGACAGGAACGGCATGCGCTTGATCGCCAGCACGGCGATGAGCCGCCCGTCCGCCGAGATCATTGGCGCACACACGAGCAGGCCCGTGTTCGTGACAGGATGCTCGCCGCTCTTCAGATGCGCGACGGCCTGGGTTTCGAGCGCCCGTGCGACGAGTTCGTCGCGCGGGTCGAGCTCGAACGCGTCGCCGATCCGGGCGAGTGTTTCACGCCCGAGCTTGCCGCCGTGCACGGGGTACAGCGCGGCCACTTCGATCTGACATGCCTGCGCCACGAATTCAAGCAGCGCATGCGCGCCCGGCAGATCGTGCGACGGCACGTCCTTCGCACTATCGAGCCCATGTGCGACCGACAGGCGGCGCAGTTCGGTAATCGAATCGCGCAACGTGGTCGGCTTCGACAACAGATCTTTTTCGAGCCGCTCGTGCGACAGGCGCATCAGGTAATGGCTGTTCGTAATCGCGACGAGCCGGTCGTTCAGGTAGTCGTTCAGCGCGTTCGCGCGTTGCGCCCGGTTGCCCCACGTATCGCCGAAGTGACCGGCAACGATGGTCTGCAACAGGCCGCCGGTGAAGAACAGCGTCGGCCATGCGTCGGGGCTGCCGTGCATCAGCACCTGCCATGCGCCGATCAGCATCGCGCAGGCGAGGAGGCCGAGCAGCGTGCCGTAGCGCAGCGCGACGATCAGCGGCGCGAACCATAGCCACGGAAAACCAGTATGCAGCAGAAACGGGTCGTTGCGGTCGAGCGCCCAGCTCAACGCACCGGCCGCCGCAACGAACACGATCGTCTCGACAATTGAAAACGGCCGAGCCACCGCGGGCGCAACGATGCGCCGCAACGCGCTCAGGTTGCCGAGCGGATTCGAATGGCGCGGCTTCGCCGCACTGGCGGCGGATTGCGCGGTGACGGTATTCACAGCCGACTCCTCATGACATCTCGAGATACGAATGACAGCGTGCCTGCGCGGCGCGTGGATCAACCGCGCGAGCGCAGCGGCGACAACAGACTGCCGATCAACGACGAAGCAACGCTTGCAAGACTGGAGCGCGTCCATCCGCTCTTCGAACCCGTGGCGCTCCAGACCACCTGACCCGATGCGACGTCGATCAGTTCGAAGGTGACGCCCGCTACCGGCTCGCCGTCCACGCCCACCTTGTAGCGCCACTCTTCCACCGCGCCGGTCAGCACGTATTTCACATGCTGCTCACGCGCCCATGCGAGTTTTTTCTCGCCGAGATCGCGCTGCGCGGTATCGAACATCGCGTTCGCCGATGCATCGGCGGGAGCGATCCGCACATCCGTCAGGCCGTTCGCGCGCAGCGTGTTGGCCGCGATCGCAGCCGCGCTGCTGCCCGCCGCCGGCGTTTCGGTGAAGTTCGCCATCGACACGACCGCAACCGAGTCCTTGGCGCCGAGCGCCGGCGAGCCCGTTTGGCGGATGGAACCGCACGCGCCGAGCACGAGTGCCGTCGCCGTCACCGCTACGGACCATTTGATGAGGCCGGACCATCTTTTCATGTTGTTCATCGAACCACTCCTCAGTAACGTCGTTATTCGTCGCAGGCGCGATACGCCCACGGTGTCAGTCGGACAGAATCGGTAATCAGTAGTACCAGCTGTAGCGCGCGCCCAGCACCGTGACAGGCGTGCCGATCTTCGACACGCGCTGATGTTGCAGGAACACCGCGACATGATCGCCGCCGAACACGGTGCCCGCGACACCCACGCTCATTTGCGGCCCCCATCCCTGTATCGAATCGTGCAGCAGGCCGACGTCGAAGAAAGGCCGCCAGCGGTGCGTGTACTGCTCGAGCAGATCGTTGCCCGCGCCGAAGAAGAAGCCGTATTGCGTATAGGTGTCGGGCATGAAGTCGCGCGGCGTGGCCGGTTGCAGCGCGACCGGCAACAGACGCGAGATCAGGCCATCGGCCTGGCCGCTTGCGCCATAGCCGCCGTGCGTGATGAGCGCGCGCAGCGTGTAATCCGGGTACTGCGTGCGAATCCGGTAACTCACCTCGCCCGTCGACAGCACGCCGCTGCCCATATAGGTGCGCGCCTGGCTGTAGAAACGGTCCGCCTCCACGCTGCCCGTGAGCGTGATGTGCTGCGTCATGCGATACGTGAAATCGCCGATCACGTTGTCTTTCATGCCGCCGACCAGCAGCGTCTGGGTTTCGTCCGCGACCTGATTGCGGCCGGCGCGGAGTCCGAGTGTCAGGGCCGAGTTGCGGCCCACCTCTCCCGCCAGATCGAGCGTGTAGAACGAGGCGGACGCAACGCGCCTGCCGCCCGTGATCGTGAACGACGTGTCGCGCGTGCGCCGCTCGCCGTAGATGTTGAGCCAACGATCCACCGAGGGCACGTTGACAAGTTGGGTGATGTCGGTCGAATGTTGAAAATGCTGGACCGCAGTCACGCCAACGAGATAACGCTCGACGATCTTGCGGCTGCCGGCAAGCGTTGCCTCGACGTAATCGAGCGGATGCTCGACGTAGTTGGTGACATTCGCGTCGATCGATTGCGGCCAGTCGAGCGTCGTCTCCGTGACCCGCGTGTGAAGTTCGGTGTCTTCCGGCGCGCCGCCAAGGGCGTCGAACGCAAGCTGTTGCGCGCGATCAGGATGATCGACGGCGATGGTCGCGTCGATGCGGTCGTAGACCGGCAAGCGCGAGCGCTCCAGATCGAGCAGACGCTCCATCTCGCCGACGTTGTTCTCGGCGAGCGCGATGGTGAGCCGCGCGTCGGCGGGACGCGACAGGCGTTCGGCATACTGCTGCGCGAGCCAGCGCTTCGCAAGCGGATTGCTTTCGTGCGACAGCGCCCATGCAACCGCGACGTCCTTCGCAACCGCGCCGCGCACCTGCGCATTTTGCGGCAGATCGGCGCCTTGCATCGGCGCACCGCCGGGCAAACCCTTCGCGTTGCCGATCAGGGTGCGGCGCAGTTGCGCGATGTCGGCCGGCGTTGCGTGCGCGGACATGAGGTCGTCGAGCAATGCGGCGGAGACGTCACCCGTTGCAAACTCCGTCGATAACGTCACACGGCGCCCGCGCAGATCGGCAGCCGTCTCGGCGTCCTGCGCGGCGCGGCCACGCATCGACGCGCGCTGCGCGCCGTGGAGTTTCGCGAGCTTCGCCTGTTCGTCCTGCAGTTGCAGCCACACCTTCTTGCGGATGGTCCAGGCCAGCCCCGCGTGCCCCGACTGTTCCTGTGCGTCGGCATAGGTAAGGAGCCATAACGGATCGCGCGACATCATGCCTGCCTGCCGCCGCAGATAGTCGAGCGCGGCGACGGGCCGGTTCAGGCGCATTTCAGCGGCGGCGAACGGGCCCCACAACGCCGAGCTTTGAGCGGCGTTGCCGCGCCAGCGCTTGAGCGCGGCGCGCAGATCCGCGTCGCTGCCGTAGTCGACGAGGGTCCACAGATACGCGGCACTCACGTCGGAGCCTGCGCCGGGCAGGTCCACTGCCCGCTTCAGATCGGCAAGTGCGTTTTGCGGCTCCCCCATCAGGCGATAGTATTCGGCGCGTACGCCGAGCAATACGGGCGACGCGTCGGCGGTCCTGCGCTCGTCCGGCGTGAGATTCGCGAGGAGCGTCGCGATCCGGTCCAATGCCTGCGCGTCGAGGTAGTAGTAGATCGCGTCGCGCAACGCACGCGCCGTGTGTTCGCGATGAAAGCGCAACTCGGCGATGCGGCCTGCGTCGATCGGATACGGATCGTAGAAATCCGTCATTTCGCCGAGATCTTCCCGCGTCGCCATGCCGTTCGCGAGCAGGTGGCGATACGCCTCGTTGGCGTCGTCGTCGCGCTGCTGCAGTCGCGCGAGTTCGGCGTAGTTGCGCCAGAAAACTTCGTCACCGTCTTTTGCGCCCGCTCGCGCGGCGGACAACGCGGCGAGCGAGGCGCGATAGTCGCCCTTGCGGTACAGCACACTCGCCGTGCGCAGCGCGGCTGTTGCGTCGTTCGGATGACGGGCCTGCACCGCGCGGTAGGTAGCGAGCGCCTCTTCGTCGTGCCCTGCCCGCTCGGCAAGCGCGCCTATACGCTGATCGATCGCATCGCCATTCGCGCCGCGCGGCAGCGAACGCAGGAACGCCAGACCGTCGTCGGGCCGGCCAAGACGTTCATAGGTGGCGGTGACGCTGTCGACGAGTTTCATGTCGCCGGGCTTCGCGCGCGCCTGGTGAACCAGCGCAACGAGATATGCTTCGTCGTCGTTGAGCATTGGTGCGATACGCAGCACGTTTTGCCAGCCAACGGGATCGTTCGACACCTGCGCATATTCGAGCCACGACTTCAGCGCGAGCGAAGGTTCGCGATTCCATTCCGCCACTTCAGCGAGTCGCTTGACCCACACTGCGGAGCGCGGATCGCGCTGCACCCGTTGCGCGGCGATTTTCTGCGCGTTGGGCAGATCGCCGGATTCAACGAACGCCTGGAATACGGTGTTTGCGATGCCGGGGTCCGGGTTAGTCTGGGATGCAGCGGTGGCTGCGCTTGCCGGTGTCGCTCGGCTTGCCGGGGTCGCTGCAGTCGCAATGCGAACGACGTGAACCGTGCGCGGATGTTGCGCCTCGCCGTGCATCGCCTCGCGCAGACTCGCGAGCACGAAGCCGCCGGGCCGCGCGACAGGTCCGTCCATATACGCGTATTGCGCGCGGGGCGAAGGCAGCCCTTGCGGCGGCATCTCACGCAATTCGTTCGACGTATAGCGCGCCAGCATCTTCGCGTAGCGATCGACCGCTTGCGGCCGGTTCGCGGCACGCGCGAGATTCAGCAGCACGACGAGCGTTGCCGGATCGTCGGCGAGCGCGCTGCCATGTGCATCCGCCGCGGCAAGCGCGTCATCGAGCAGATTGCCCGACTGCAACGCGCGCAGGCCCGCCACGAAACAACGGCGCTGTTCGTCGCGCGTGCGAGCCGCAGCCTCCTGACGGAACCAGGCATCCGCAGCCGCGCGATAGTCGCCCACTTGCAGCGCGTAGCGCGTGATCTGCGTGTCCCACTTGTTGCGGCCATCGGGATCGTTAGCCGAGAGCCGCGCGTAAAGCTGCACCGCGAGATCGGGCAGGCCGACGGCAGCCGCGCGTTGCGCGAGCCATTCGAGGTCCTTCGGCGCCCACTGCAGCTTTGCCGCTTCCTGCAAATGCACGCGCAGATCGCTCAGTTCGCGGGCGCGGCGCGGATCGTCTTCGGGAATCGCAAAGGTGCGCTGCTCCGCCACCGAAAGACGCAGCATCGTCGCGGTGCGATGCATGTTGTCGGTGCCGAGCGCATCCATGCGTGCGGCGATCCGCTCGGTGTCGGCGGTGCGTCCCAGATACGAATACTGCGCGCCGAGCAACGAGAGAAACTCCTCGTTATCCGGCCGCACCTTCGACCATGCTTCCAGATACGCGACGCTCAGCTCGCTGGGCGCCCCGACCGACGCCACGCGCTGGCGCAAGCCGCCGCGAGGCGACACGCCGTATATCGTCAGCAGTACGACGCCCGCCATCAGACAGACGAGCCAGGTCGGTGCGATACGGGGACGTTTAGCGCTCACAGGAAATCTCGACGGGCTGATAGTTCACCTCCAGACCGGCGGAGGCCGGGGTGTCGAAGCGCAAGCCTGCGGCGTCACGGTGCACGGCGACGGGACGCCCGGCGACATTCACACTGCAACTGCCCGCCTGGGCAAGCCTGACGAACGGCTGGTAGTAGCCCCCGAATTCGAACGACATGCCGTTTGCGCCGCGCCTGAAGTTGCGAACGAAGCCGTTCGCTTCGGCGATGTAGGGCAATGCGCCTGCTTTCGAAAGCGCTCCCGCAGAGCTATCGCGAGCATCGGCACCGTTGAACGACACGCGAGCGGCGCCGTCGGCGAAGTGGATATAAGTGCCGTCGGGGCCGGCCGAATAGCCGGTGACGCCGGCCGATGCGCGCAGATCCGGCGCCGTCGACAGCGGCCAGTGCAACTCCCGCACGTCCCCGTTGCCGCGCACGATCCAGTCGCCGTCGGCACGCTTGCCGCCATCGGCACCTGCACCTGCACCTGCATCCGCGTCGACGTCGCCGCGCACCGCGCGTGCGACAGCGAACGAACGCCAGTCGAGCACCTTCTGCGTGTAATCGGTCATCTGCACGGGCAGCACGGCTTGCTTGAGCACCGCCGTGAAAATCTGGTCGAGCGCGCGCAGCGAAGCGACCTTGGTACCGCTGTACATGTGGTAGTACAGGTCGATCGGCTTGAAACGCAACGGCTTGTCCGTCATGTCGAAGGTTTCGAGCACGCGCGTGAAACCGTAGAACGGACCCAGCCAGTCGTTCGTATAGACGTTCTCGTCCTGATTCGGCGCGTACACCTGATACGCGCCCGGCCCTTTGTCGACGCCGATCGGCGCGATGTTGGTCCAGCTGCTCGCGCTCTTCGTGATGACGGTGTCGCCGCCGTTCACGTTCGCGACGCCCGCCGCGTAGACCTTGCGCACCACCACCGCGGGCGGCTTGCAGTTGCCGGGCCATTGCAGAATGGTCGTCTTCTTGCCGGGAGGCGCAAGGCGCGTATTGATGTAATCGATCGAGCCGGTCACCTCCCGGTCGATGTCGAACGTGTAGTTCGGAATGTTCAGCGAGAACGCAGTATCGCCGCCGCCGCGGTCCACACGTTCGCCCGTCTTCGCGTCCACGCTGCCCCAGTCGAACGGATGCGAGTAGGTATGAGTGCCGATTGCCACATACGGCAGCGCGAACATCTTGCGGGCAATCTCCTCCAGGCGCGGCGAAATTTTCGGGTAAAGACCCGTGGGCCCCACTTCACCCTCGATGACGGACAGCGTCATCGGCACCTTGTAGCGGGTAAAAATCTGCTGATACAGCGCTTCGCCCGAATAGTCCGCGCCGGGGAATTCCGCTCGCGACGCGAAACCGTCACCGTCGACGTGCGACATGAAAAGACGCCGCCCGTTTTCCGTGGTCACGCTCGGCGACGGCATCTGTTGCAGACGCAAGGCGGCGGTGAGGAACGAAATCGGTTGAATCGCCCAGCGCTCCTGGTCGATGCCGTTGAGCGACACGACCGTGTACGGGCTCATTGCGAAGCCGCCCCATGGCGTGATCGCGACCGGGTCCAGCGTCGCCTGACCGCTCTTCACGCGCAGCAGCGGCCGGCTGGCCGCGCCGACCTGGACGCCCGTCAGATCGCGCGGGCCGAGCTTGGGAGCGATCTCGAAGCCGATCATCGGATCGCGCGAGACGACGTCTACCTTGTCGCTGAAGGGACCCGGCACTGCCTGCAGATCGAGCGCGCGCCCTTCGTCCTCGGCCGCGTCGAAACCGAACTGGCCAAGAAACGCAACGGGAACGTGCGCGGCGATGCGCGCATCGACCCATCTGCGCCACACGGCGCTGTCCTGCGTGCCGCTGCCCTGCAGCCACGCAACGACGCCCGCGTAGCGGTCGGGCGTAATGTCATCGGGAAGCGTGTCGTTGACGTTCGCGTACTCGACGTCATAGCCGAGATAGTTCAGCGGCATTGCCAGGTCACGCACGCCGGGGGTTTCGTCGAGCAGCAAATCTTCGCCCGTGTCCTGCACGACGAGCACCTTGCGCGGCAGCACTTCGATTGCGCCGATGCCGACCACGTCGCGCGCCACGTCGGTCACATAGGGCGTGACGCCCGTCGCCACCACCTGCGCCGCCGTCCTGCGCGCGCACGCGCGGTCATCGGCGGCGCAGTATTCGATCGACACGACGGGCACGCCCGTCTGCCGCATGTACGCTTGCGCCGCGGCGACGCGCGCCGCGCGGTCGTCTGCGGAAACGACGATCTGCCCGGCACCGCTCGCGCTCGCACCGCTGACGAGCGACGGGCCCACCACCGCATACAGCGCTTTGGCATGCGGCGCGGCGAGCTTAAGCGCGTCGTCGCCGCCGATCACGATTCGCGCGTCGGGATGCGCCGCGCGAATCGCGTCGATCGATGCAAGTGCTTGCGGCGTGTCGAGCAGGAAGCCACGATAACCGCGTTGCCACAGCGGCTCGATTACGCTCGCGACGAATGCACCGGGCGTGCTGGCAGCGGCGTCCGCACCGGTGCGCGCGAGCCATACCGTATGGCGCAACGGATTCGCCGACGGATCGAAACCATGCGACGGATCGACGACGACGGCATCGAACGCTTGCAACAAGTCGACCGGCACATTGGCGCCGTCGAAAAACGCGAGATTGACTGACGCAGAGGCACCCGCTTGCGCAGTGCGCGCTTCTGTCTGAGCTAGCGGTGCCGTGGGTAAAGTCGTGGATCGGGATTGCGGCGCCGTCGACTGAGCGTTCGCGCTGCCGTAGACGATCGCGAGCGCCGCAAGTACAGCGCACTCGGACACACGCATGAGGCGCGGCTGGCCACGTCCTCGCTCGAAACGCGCTGGCGTCGCCTCGCCGCCCGGCCCGTTGCGAAGCGCCCGGCGCGCACCCCCGATCGTTTGAATCCCCAATGGCATGTGATTTCTTCTTCGGTTTCTGCTCTTTTACCGGCCCGCATTGAACGCGGCTTTTTTTTGGGCTTTACTGCAGCCCACTCGATTGACTGCCCCTCTTTTTTGACGCGCGCTGCGCCGACCTTTACAACGGCGTAATAAAACACCGCCACGGCCCCTCTGGCGTTAATAGCCGCCCCGCGTCCAGGCTGCGCATTCTAATAGCTGTTTTTTCAAATTGCACGAGTATTCTGGCGCTCGGGTTTTTTACCAACAATCGCCAAAAACGCCCGGAACATCAACGAACTACTGTGCTACCCAATCCTATATGACGGCGCAAACGTTTCACCTCTTCACCACCCGTCGGGTCCAAAATGGTTCGGTCTGACAACAATTAACAATCCACGAATGACTTAATCGTTTTCAGCGGGAATCTTTCGAGCAGGCTTAAGCGGGCAAGATGGGGCTCGGAGCGCCAGTGTTGTGTCAGGTGCCCTGCTGGCGGAATCGTCGCCGCCGCACGTTGTTATTGGCGCGCAATCCGGCGCGACAGAAGGACCGCCGGGGTTCCGCCGTTGGCCGTTTGGTGAAGTGATTTTCGATAAACCGCTTTAGCCGGAAACCGTTCGGTGGACTTCCCCTGGAAATCGCTAAAACCCGATTTGTGCCAGTGCGCGACGGTTTGATACCGCTGATTTGCGGTGGTGAGTGGCGTTAATACGGTCATGCTTGGGGCGGATTTTGTTGAGCGACTCAACGGCAGCCGCACGACATCTTGTTGTTTCTGCCGCCGTGACGCCCCCGCTGCTTCACTCTTATTAAATGCGGATTAACTATTTTTTATTTGACACGCCTGTTTTTATGCAGCGCAAATCAACTGACACATCGATCCACTCGGCAGCATGCTTATTGACTCGCGCAAACGTTATCGTCGGTGGATATCCGTTTTTCACGGCATGAGGCGCTCCGCGGCGCTTAGCGTGTCGTTGCAGTGAGGCAACGGCAAGGTCGCCGCTGACGGTTGGTGGGCACCAGGCACAGCCATTGCTCAACATCGCTCGCCGGCAGATCGCTCGTTGCGGGGACCTAACCCGAGGCGAGCCGCCGTTCTACTTTCAATCCAGTATTCATCGGTGGGAGGCCTCATGCTTCGATACGCTGCAATCTTCTTCGTCATCGCTATCATCGCCGCGGTATTCGGCTTTGGCGGCATCGCCGCCGGCGCGACGGAGATCGCCAAGGTGCTGTTCTTCATCTTCGTGGTGATTTTCCTCGTCACCTTGCTGATGGGCGTGATGCGGCGCTGATCACCGCATCGGCTGTATAAGCGGAGGAATACCCGCCCCGGCGCGTGCGAACAACCTCTTGCAATACCTGCCACGGTGTATTGCAATAGTTGCCGCTCACGCCGGGCTTCTCCGCAACGCAGCACGCGCATCGCGCTATACGTGTGCCGCCAGTCTTCAGCGTGTTCCACGCGCCACTCCAGCATTCCCTCGTCTGTATCTGCTTCATTCCTCCGACAGCACGCGCGAGTCGCTCTCCCGCATGCCCAGATGCAACTCCTCGCATAGAAAACCTTGCAACGTCTGCACCGCTGCCTCCTGCGCGCCCGCGACCTCGCGCGTGAACAGCCCAAAATCCGCAGCGGGCGCATCGGGCAAGCCATCGGCACGACCCAGAATTCTCATGGACTCCGAACGAATATTGCCTTCGAGCAATACCGACACGCCGAGCCCCGCTTCGACCGCCGACTGCACCGCCGGCAAGCTCGTGCTCGTACACACGATGCGCCAGCCGATGCCCGCGCGGCGCAGCGCCGTCAACACATTCTGTTGCCACAGACATGTGTCGCCGAAAGCGACCAGCGGTAAGAGCGCTTCGGCGTCGCGCGAATAGCCGCGCGCGCCGACCCAGAACAGCGGTTGGGTCCATGTGAGCAAAGGCGTGCCGTTCACCAACGCGGGATCGGCAACGACCACATCGAGGCCGCCGTCTACGAGCCGCCTGGATAAAGCGGCGCTGCTATCCACGACGATTTCGAGCGCGACTCGCGGATAGGCAATCGAAAAACGCCGCAACGCACGCGGCAAGCGACCGACGGCGATGTCCTCGAGCATGCCGAGCCGTACCGTGCCCGACACCTGCCCCGCGCTCAACGCACGCCGCGCATCGGCACCCGCGCCGAGAATCGTGTGCGCGTACGGCAGCAGCAGATGGCCGGCCTCGGTGAGTTGCACGCCGCGTGGCGAACGGTCGAGCAGCCGCTGACCGAGGTCTTCTTCAAGACGGCGCAACTGCATGCTCACCGCGGCCTGGGTGCGTGCGAGACGGATTGCGGCCACGCCCACCGCGCCCGTCTCCGCGACGGTGACAAATGTGCGAAGCAGACTGCTGTCGAGGTCACGGGTCATCACGATTGTTGAAGTCGGCATAAGAAATATCAACTTATCTTAGTAGCGCGGGAGCCGATAAGATAGCGTGAACATTCACACAGCGACCCGAAAAAAACCATGCAGGACACGACAATCAAATGCGCAGCCGCGCCCGACCCGGCCGACATCAAACCTGCGCGCGCCGCGGCCGGTGCAGCGTTGCTGTGCGTGCTGTCCATGTCGAGCGTCCAGTTCGGCGCCGCGCTTTCCGAACCGACCATGTCGGTATACGGCTCGCTCAGCACCACCTGGCTGCGGCTCTGCTGGGCCGCCCTCGTGCTCGCAGTGCTGGTAAGGCCGCGCGTTCGCAGCTACTCGCGCGCGCACTGGTTCGCCGCGGGCGCGCTCGGCGCCGCGATGGCCGGCATGACGTTGTGTTTTTTCGCGGCGCTTCAACGCATTCCACTCGGCCTCGCGGTGGCGATCGACTTTCTCGGGCCGCTAACGGTCGCAACCCTGGCCGTCCGCCGTGCACGTGCGCTTCTATGGCCCGCGCTGGCGATTGCCGGCGTCGTGCTGCTTTCGCGCGATCGCGGCGGCTGGGTGGGTGAACCGCTCGGCGTATTCCTTGCGCTTGCCGCCGCTTGCGGCTGGGGCAGCTACATCGTGTTGATGAAAAAGACCGGCAAGCTCTTCGCGGGTCTTGAAGGCCTGTCGGTCTCGCTGATTGCAGCGGCGCTCGTGGCCACGCCTTTCGGCCTCGCACAGAACGGCATACACGTGGCCGCAGGCCAACTCGCGGCGACCGCCGGCCTTGCGATACTCGTTCCTCTATTGCCCTATGCGTTGGAAATGGTGGCGTTGCGTCATATGCCCGCAGGTTCGTTCGGTATCCTGATGAGTGTAGAGCCAGCCATCGGTGCGGTGGCAGGCTTTGTCGTATTGCATCAGCCGATGGGTATTCTGCAGGTCGCGGGCACGTTGTTCGTGGTGGCCGCAAGTGTCGGCGCGGTGGTGGCCGCGCGGTAGCAACGGCGCATTGCGATCCGTCGAGCGCGTCGTGCAGTAAGGACCACTCAACTGCGGAAGCGCATGCGCGGCTAAGCCATGTTCTCGGCTTCGTATAGACGCCGCCCGGCAGCGTCCTTCGCGCCGACAATCGGCTCGAAATCGATCGGCCATTCAATGCCGATGTCCGGGTCGCTCCACAAGATGCAGCGCTCCAGTTCGGGAAACCAGTACTCGGTTGTTTTCCACAGACACTCGGCGACGTCGGAAAGCACGACGAAGCCATGCGCGAAGCCCGGCGGCACCCAGATCTGCCGATGGTTTTCCGCGCTCAGGTGCGTGCCGCACCACTTGCCGAAGTTCGGTGAATTGAGCCGCACGTCCACGGCGACGTCGAAAATTTCGCCTGCCACGACCTGCATGAGCCGGCCTTGCGGACGTTGGACCTGATAGTGCAATCCGCGCAGCACGCCATGCACCGCGCGCAGATGCCGGTCTTGCACGAAGTCGAAACCGCGTGCGACGTCGGCGGTAAACTCGTCCGCGGCAAAGCTCTCATAACAGAAACCGAATGGGTCGCCAAACACCTCGGGCTCGATGAGTTTCACTTCCGGCAGTGCCGTTGCCAACACCTGGTTGCCCATGCCACTGTGCCCGTAAGAAACTGCTCGACAAAGAACGAGGACACCGCCGCGCGTCCGCGCGGCGGCCTTGAAACGCGCCTGCCCTACAGACGCGCTCTACTGTCAGAGCTCCGAGGAGGCAAGCCGGCTGCGGGCGCGATATTCGGTTGGCGATAGCGCCATGCGCTTGCGGAAGATCTTTGCAAGGCGGTCGCCGTTGCCGGTGCCGCTGCGCCGCGCGATCTTGTCGACCGGCAGTTCGGTTTCAGTGAGGAAGTTGCAAGCAATCCGCAGACGCACCTGCAACAGGTAGTCGGACGGTGTGACGTGCATCTCATGCTTGAAACGACGCAGGAAATTGCGCTCACTCATCGCGGCGACCTGGGCTGCGTCGGCAACCGACACCGGACGGTCGCAGTTCGCTTCCATCCAGCGCGCGGCCGCGCGGATTTTTTCCGCCACGCTCAGCGTGCCGCCCTCGGCGGGCAGCGGAACCCACGTCGCAGCCATGCCAGGCATCACGCGTTCGGCAACGCTGCGCGCCAGTTCTGCGCCTAGATCGCGCTTGATGAACATCAGCGCGCTGCGGGCGCAGTCATTGCGATCGTTGGACGCGCTGAGGATAGCGTCCGCCCCGCCGCGGCCATAGCGGCCGATTTGCAGCGCCTCCGGGTCGCCCGGATTGGCCGCCTCCAGCACGAGCCGCCCTTCGCCGATGGTTTCGATCGCACGAGTGCGTGCCTGCACCGAGCGCAGCCAGCCGAGCAGGCGCTGGTCGCGGGCCGCCTCATGCGCGCCGTGACCGCCGGCAATGAAAAGGACGTCGAAGCCGGTTCCATAGCGCGTGTCGATACGATCGGTCCAGATGCGCGCGGCCGACGAACTGGGCACGCTGCCGCCGTCGAGCGACAGGAACTGCACTTCATACGGCGGCTCTTCGCCTGGGCGCGTACCGGAAAGTTCGTTCGCGGTCTGGAACATTTCGACGACCGTACCGGGGCCAAGCAACCAGAAGCCGTCGAACAACAGCACACCAATTCGCCGCGCCGCTGTGCGCACATTGACAGCGGGCGTGTGTAACCAGGTAACCCTCGCGGAATCGACGTGGATGTGGGACATGGTCTTCCTCAAAATGTCTACGTGGTTGGACGAGGACGCGCGTTACTCCGACGATATGGATCAACTGATAATCGCTATTCAACATCGGTGAACGCCGCTTCACGCATTATCAGCGATGTTAGCCGAATGAATCCCGTTAGTAAATTTGAAAACAACGGAATTAGCCAGGCATTTAACGTCTGACGAAAATTATTCTCATTTGATGCAAGTAATAATTAGCCGACGCGTGAATCCGGAGCGGAAAAACCTACCGCGCGCCGCCGCCGAGCCCTGCGAGCCGCGGCTGAGCGGGACCGCAGCCCGCCTCGCTTTCCCCGTGGAATGCCGTGTGCATACGCCCGGCGGCGTGTGCGGCATTGGAGAGCTATCAAAACGTTTCAAAGCTGAACACACCGGCGCACCGCAATGGCCCTTTTAATTGGATTTGTTATTCGCACATTCGGAATGTGCCTTGTCAGCCGTGGTAATTAGCCCGCAACGATTCTAATCGAGCGATTATTCGTTTATGCGAACGTTTTAAAATCGCAAAAAATGTTTCATTTATGAAACATGATCTGTTTATTCTTCAGATTAATCGGCGCCACTGTCGAGCGGTTCCTTGCGTGAAACGCTAATTCTTCAGAAGATTGGGAATCGTGTGATGCTTCCCGTTCGCGTACGCAGGGAAGCCGGCGCGCGGCTCGCCTCGAACGGCGAGCCGCGTCGCAATGCTTAAAGGGTCAGCTCGAATGACTTTGCGAGGATGCCCGGCAATTGCATGCCGCCCGTCGCCCGCTCGCCCCACGTCCCATCGCTCAGAAGCAATTCGGCGTGCGCGCCGATCTGTTCGAGTTCGCTGCCAAGCAGGCGATACAGGCTGTCGTCGAACCGCATGGCTTCGAGCGGCGCGGCGATCTCTCCGTTCTCCACCCAGAAGGTCGCGAAGCGCGTCATGCCGGTGAGCCGGCAATTCATCCGGTCCGAAAAGTTCACGTACCACAAGTTGCCGATGTAAAGCCCGGTGCCCAGTTGCGCAAGCACGTCCTCGTCCATCAGGTCGCCAGGCTGCATGGCGAGCGACGCCGGCGATTCTTCGGCGAGCGCGCCGTTGGGCGTCCAGCCGTATTCCCTTGCGCTGCGTGCATTGGTCAGTTGCCCGGCACTGCGGCCCGCTGTGATCAGCGCAACGCTGTCGCGCAAGTAGCCGTCGTCGTTGAAGCCCGGTGTGATGCCAAGGCCGAGGTCTTCGCTGAGCGTGACGCGACGATCCAGCGCGATCTCGCCCACGTGCAGCTTGTACAACTCGCTGCGCGAACTGGCCTGCGCGCGTGCCGAAAAACCGCGCCACGCCGTTACGCCCAATAGCTCCGCAAGTGCGGCTGGAGCGAGCCATGCGCGATAGCGTCCAAGCGCGAGCGCACGAGGCGCGCGAGCAAGCACCGCGAGACGCGTGGCAGCCTGTTCCACTTTGCCGGCGAAGACCGCATCGCTCCAGTCGTCGCCGGCATATGTGGTCTTGATTGCCCGACCGCTCGGGTCATAGAGCGACCAGCTGAAATTGAAGTTGTCGACTTCGTACCAGCCGCGGCTGCCACGCGTCGACGCGAAGCCGCGCACAATGGTGCCGCCCGCATAAAAGCCCACGAAATCGAGGCCGCGCGCGCATTCGGCGACGACGCGCAACAAGCCGTGCGGATCCGGCAATCTGCCCGACCGCCGCGTGGTGCGCTGCCATGCGGATGTATCGAACAGCAGGTGCGGATCGTCGGCGGCATCGCGCAGACCCTCGCGCAACGTGGCCAGCGCGGCGCGCACTTCGTCGATGTCCTGCTCCAGCTCGCCGCACACCGTCAACGTTGAATACGCCTGACGCGCGCCGTCAATCAGACGCAAGGTCAGCTTGCCTTGCGAGACGGTGCCGCTTTGCCGCACTTTGCCCGCGTTGAAGCGAATGAAGTCGGACTGCTCGCCGGCAAAAGAACTGAGCGTGGTTTCGCCGCGTTGCTGCAGACGCTCGATCGCATCGGCGAGCGAGGTGAAGTGCCGTTGCCAGTCCACGGCATGCGCGGCGCGCGGTGACATGAAGTCGCTCATCACGCGCCTCCGAACACGTCGACACTGCTGAACACGCAAGCGGGCGACGCGTGGCCCACGCGAATGATCTGCGCCGGTTCTCCCTTGCCGCACATCGACGTGCCATACACTTCGCGCGTGTCGGCGTTGCCGACCGCGCTCAAGCTGCGCCAGAAATTCGCGGAAATGCCGCGATAGTTCGGCTGCTTGACGATCTGCGTGAGCTTGCCGTTCTCGATCAGTTGCCCGAATTCGCAGCCGAACTGGAATTTGTTGCGATGATCGTCAATCGACCAGGACGTGTTGGTGCGCATCAGAATGCCGTGTTCGATGTTGCCGATCATCTCGTCGAGCGAACTGTCGCCCGGCTCGATATTCAGGTTCGCCATGCGGTCGATGGGCGGCCGGTTCCAGTTCGACGCACGCGAATTTGCAACACCCGGCATGCCCGCGCGTTGCTGCGAGAGCGCGCCGCCAAGCGGCCGCTCCAGCACGCCGTTGCGAATCAGATATTCCTTGTGCGCTTCGGAGCCGTCGTCGTCGAATGCGTAGGCTGCAGCTTCTTCGCGCAACTCCGGGTCGAAAGTCACGTTCAGCAGTTCGGAGCCGTAGCGGTAAGAGCCGAACATGTCGGGCTTCACGAAGCTCCAGCCGGCGAAATTGCGCTCGTCGCCGAGAATCCGGTCGAGTTCCAGCGGATGGCCAATCGACTCGTGAATCTGCAGCATCATCTGATCGGGCATCAGCAGAAGGTCGCGCTTGCCCGACGGGCAATTTGGCGCGGCGAGCAATTGCAGCGCCTCGGCGGCGACGCGCGGGCCGCAGCCGTCGAAACCGAAGCGCGCCAGCACGTCCATGCCGCCCTGTCCGAGCGTGCCGTAGTTGCCGCCGAGTGTGCGCACTTGCGTGTCGCCGTTCGCATGCGCGGCCACGCTCAACTGCGGCATCACGAAGCGGAACCGCTGATCGATACGCACGCCGTCGCCGGTCATATAAAGCTGATCGGTGTGAATGATCTGCATCGCGGCCACGCGCTCGACGATGCGCGAATCCAGCTTCGCCGCCGCGCATTCGGCGCCGAGCCGGTCGATCCATTCGGCGCGGCCCGGCAGCGTGTGCTGGGCATTCGGCGACACGTACTCGCCACTCGCCGACGGACGCGCCACTTCGCGATGATCGATCAACGATAATGCCGCGCTCGCCTCGGCGCGTGCGGTGGCGAGATCGAGCGCCTGCTGCAAGCCCGCCGCCGACAGATTCGCCGTCGCCGCGTAGCCGGCGCCCGCACCGACCCACGCGATGAGCATCGCGCCACGATCGCGCACGGTGCGCAGCGGTTGCGCGATATCGTTACGAACCTCGTGATCGTCGATCCGTTCGTCGACAATGCGCAGCGACCAGAACTCCGCGCGGCTCTTAAGCGACCGGGCGGCCTGCGCCCAGCGTTCGTCAATCATTCACGCTCCTTGGAGTTTGCGCGGAATCCGGCCGCGCCATCAGCAGCGACGAGGCCAGAAGCGATCGTGTATAGGGATGCGACGGCGCATGCAAAACTTCGAGCGTATCACCGGCCTCGACGACCCGCCCGGACTTCATGACGATCACACGGTGCGCCATGGCCCGCATCACCGCGAGATCGTGCGTGATCAGAAGGTAGCTTAGCTTGCGCGTTTTCTGTAAATGTACCAGCAGAGCGAGCACCTGCTGCTGGATCGACACGTCGAGCGCGCTCGTCGGTTCATCGAGCACCAGAAGTTCCGGTTCCACTGCAAGCGCCCGCGCAATCGCAATCCGTTGACGCTGCCCGCCGGAAAACTCGTGCGGATAACGCGGCATCGCGTCGGCGGGCAGCCCCACTTCCTCCAGCAGACCGGCAACGCGTGCACGCCTCGCCTTTGCGTCGATCTCGGGCCGATGCACGGCAAGACCTTCACCGACGATCTGCTCCACCGTCATGCGCGGCGACAGCGAGCCGAACGGGTCCTGGAACACCACCTGCATGCGCGAGTACAACGCACGCCGCGAAGCAGCCGTCTTCAACACCGACAACGGCATGCCGTCGATATGCACATGACCCGCAGCAGCCCTGTTCAAACCGAGCACGGTTGCCGCGAGCGTCGATTTTCCCGATCCCGATTCGCCTGCAATGCCGAGGGTTTCGCCGCGCCGCACGCTCAAATCGACGTCATGCACCGCGCGAAACGTGGAGCGGCCGAACAGCGATCGCCAACCTTTGGCGGGCGTGCTGTAGTCGACGGAAAGCCCCTGCACTTCGAGCAGACGGCGCGCGCCTTTTTCGAGCGGCGCTATGGAGCGGCGCGGCTCGCTGTCGAGCAAACGCTGCGTGTACGGATGCCGCGGATCGTCGAACAACGCTTGCGTCGTATTCGTTTCGACCAGCACGCCCTTCTCCATCACCGCGACGCGCTGGGCGAAACGCCTGACGAGATTCAGATCGTGCGTGATCAGCAATACCGCCATGCCGCGCTCGGCGGCTTCCTGTTCCTGGAGTTCGATCAACAGGTCGACGATCTGCTGGCGCACGGTCACGTCGAGCGCGGTAGTGGGCTCGTCGGCGAGCAGCAGGCGCGGTCGGCACGCGAGCGCCATCGCGATCATCGCGCGCTGGCGCTGGCCGCCTGACAACTGATGCGGAAAACTGTCGATGCGGCGCTCCGGCTCCGGAATGCCCGTGCGCCTGAGCAACTCGATGCCGCACGAGCGTGCCGCATTCGGCCGCAAGCCCTCGTGCAGGCGCACGCTTTCCGCGATCTGCTTGCCGATCGTAAAAAGCGGATTGAGCGCGGTCATGGGTTCCTGAAACACCATGGCCACGTCCGCGCCGCGCAGCCCGCGCATCTGCTGCTCGGTCTTGCTCAACAGGTCTTCACCGTCGAGCAGAATGCGTCCGCTCAAATGCGCGTGGTCGACGAGCCGCAGAATGGACAACGCGGTGACGCTCTTTCCCGAGCCCGATTCGCCGACGAGCGCAACACGCTCGCCACACGCGATGGAAAGATTAAGATCGCGCACCGCGAGCTTGTCGCCGAAACGTGCGGAAAAGCGCTCGATATCCAGCAGCGGCCGGTCGTTCGACGTGACGCTCATCGCGGCGCCCCCCCGAATGCGGAACCGCGCGAACGCGTGTCGAGCGCATTGCGCAGCGCGTCGCCGATAAAAGTCAGCAGCAGCAACGTGACCACGAGCGCGGCGAACGCCGACACCGAAATCCACCAGGCGTCCAGATTGTTTTTACCCTCCTGCAATAACTCGCCGAGGCTCGGCGTCGGCGGCGGCACACCGAGCCCGAGAAAATCGAGGCTGGTCAGCGACAGGATCGCCGCGCTCATCCGGAAAGGCAGGAACGTGATCACTGGCGTGAGACTGTTCGGCAACACATGACGCCAGATGATCTGCCCGTTCGACAGGCCCATCGTGCGTGCGGCTTTGACATAGTCGAGCGAACGGTTGCGCAGGAACTCCGCGCGAACGTAGTCGGACAGCACGAGCCAGCCGAACATCGACAGAAGAATGAACAGCAGCCACAGCGTCGGCTCGAAGATCGACGCGAAGATGATGAGCAGATACAGGTCGGGCATCGAACTCCATATCTCGATCAGACGCTGGCCGATCAGATCGGTGCGCCCGCCGTAAAAGCCCTGTACCGCGCCCGCCGCTACGCCGATCAGCACGCCGGAGACCGTGAGCGCGATCGCCATCGACACCGACAGCCTGAAGCCGTAAAGAAGCCGCGCGAGCACGTCCCGCCCGTATTGATCGGTGCCGAGCCAGTTCGACGACGTGGGCGGCGCCGGATACGGATGCGCGGCGAAATAGTCGATCGTGTCGTAGTGAAAGTGGTTCGGCGGATAGACCGCGAAGTTGCCGTTCGCCTCCAGCCGCGAGCGAATATACGGATCGAGGTAATTCGCGCGCGCCGGAAAATCGCCGCCGAAAAGCGTCTCCGGATAGTCCTTTACGATCGGGAAATAGTAATGCCCGTCATAGCGGACAACGAGCGGCCGGTCATTCGACAGCACCTCGCCGAGCAGGCTGAGAACGAACAGCGAAGCGAGGATCATGAGGCTCCAGTAGCCCAGACGCTGCTGCCGGAAGCGCAGCCACGTGCGCCGCCACGGAGACGGCACTAAGCCGCGTGGCGCGGCGGACGCGTCATCGGTCAAGCCGGTTGAACTGGATACGCGGGTCGACGAGGACATAGCAGACGTCAGCAATGAGTTTGGTTACAAGGGCGATCAACGTGAAGAGAAAGAGCGAGCCCAGCACGACCGGGTAATCGCGGCGAATCACGGAGTCGTATGAGAGCTGGCCCATGCCGTCGAGTGAAAACAAAGTCTCGATCAGCAGATTGCCGTTCAGGAACGCGCCGACGAACGCCGCCGGCAATCCGGTCAGCAGCGGAATCGCCGCGTTGCGCAGCACGTGTTTCCACAACACGTCGCGCTGGGTTGCGCCCTTTGCACGCGCGGTCAGCACATACTGACGGCCGATCTCTTCGAGAAACGTGTTCTTGGTGAGGATCGTGACGACCGCAAAATTGCCGACCACCGAGGCCGTGACTGGCAGCACGATGTGCCACAGATAATCGAGCAGCTTGCCGAATGTGCTCAGCTCACCGAAGTTATCCGATGTGAGACCGCGCATGGGGAATACCTGCCAGAAGGTGCCGCCGCCGAACAGCATCAGCAGCAAAACGCCCAGCACGAAGCCGGGAATCGCGTAGCCCGCGAGCACGAGCACGCTCGTCACAGTGTCGAAACGCGAGCCGTTGCGCACCGCCTTGGCGATGCCGAGCGGCACCGAAACCAGATAGGTGAGCAGCACCGTCCAGAGCCCGAGCGTGATCGACACCGGAAGCTTCGAGCGGATCACGTCCCATACTCTTGCGTGCTGATAGTAGGACTGCCCGAGGTCGAAGCTCGCGTAGTGTTCGAGCATCAGCACATAGCGCTCGAGCGGCGGCTTGTCGAATCCGAACTGCTTCTTGATCTGCTCGATCTGCTGCGGATCGACACCCTGACTGCCGTGATAACCGCCGCCGCCCGCCCCCGCGTCTCCGCCACGGCCAGTGCCGTGGCGGAGTTGCGTCATCACCTGCTCGACCGGCCCACCCGGCACGAACTGCGTGACGATGAAAGTCAGCGTGACGACACCGAGCAAGGTCGGCACCATCAACAGCAATCGTCTGAAAATGTACGCAAGCATGGCGTTTCCGATGAACTCAATGTGACGCGGCCGGCCGTCTGGCGAACCAGTAGTCGATAACCCAATCCTCGTACTGGTACGAGGCTGGCACGATCTCCGGATAACCGAGCGTGGTCTTGTAGCCAATGCGCGCGCCCGGCGCGTAATACTCGGGCACGAGGTAATAGGAGTTGATCAGCACGCGGTCGAGTGCGCGGGTTGCCGCCTGCAGATCGTCGAGCGTGGTCGCGGCGAGCGCGGCATGGATCAGCGAGTCGACTGCGGGCGAGCGAATCCCCGGGTAATTCTCCGAGCCCACCTGCGAGGCCGCCGCGCTGCCGAAGCGGCGTGCGAGTTCCACACCGGGAATGGTGACCGGCGGATAGATATACGTGGTCATGTCGAACTCGAAGTTGTCGATCCGCTTCTGATACAACGCACTGTCGATCTGGCGCAGATGCGCCTCTATTCCGAGGTTCGCCAGCGCCTGCATATACGGAAGAATCAGCCGGTCCATGCCGGGCTGATCGTCGATGATCTCGATCTTCATCGGCGTACCGTTGGCGTCGCGCAACGCGCCGTCGCGATAGTGCCAGCCGGCTTGCGCGAGCAGATCGCGCGCCACGCGCAGATTACCGCGCAGCGAATTCGGCGGCAGCGTGTCGGGCGGCTTCACCATCGGGCCGAACACTTCAGGCGGCAGACTCGCGCGGTACGGTTCGAGCAGCGCGAGTTCCTTCGCGTCCGGCATGCCGCTCGCACCGAACGGGCTCGCAGCGAAATAGCTGCCGGTGCGCCGATACTGGCCGTAGAACATCATCCGGTTCATCCAGTCGTAATCGAACGCCATGGTCAACGCATGGCGCACCCGCACGTCCCGGAACATCGGCTTGCGCAGATTGATCAGCATGCCTTGCATCTGCGCGGGGCCGTCTGCGAAATTGCCTTTCTTCAACACACCGTTGTCGAAGTTCTTGCCCACGTACTTGCGCGCCCATTGCGTCGCGCTGTATTCGACAATCGCATCGGCGTCGCCGGCCTTGAAGGCTTCGAGTTGCGTGTAGTGGTCGCGATACAGCTTGAACGTGATATGCGCAAAGCGGTACATGCCGCGCCTCGACGGCAGGTCCGCCGCCCAATACGCCGGATTGCGCCTGTACGCGATCTCCTTGTCGTTCTTGCGCGATTCGACCAGATACGGGCCGCTCGAAACCGGCACCTCGTTCGCGATCTGGTCGAACGGCGCGCGCGTGCCGTCGGCGCGCATTCCCCATTTCGGCGAGAACACCGGCAGATCTCCCGCAATCAGCGGCGCGCCGCGCTCGGCATGCCTGAATTCAAAGCGCACGGTGGCCCGATCGACCACGACCGCGCGTTTGATCACCGCGAATTGCGCATTGAACATCGGCGACGCCTGCGGGCTCGTTAACGTGTCGAACGAATATTTGACGTCGGCTGCGGTAATCGGATCGCCGTTCGAGAAGCGAGCGGCCGGATCGATGTGAAACGTCGCCGACGACAGATCGGGCGCGACTTCCACGTCGTCCGCAATCAACGGATACTCCGACGCAAGCTCGTCCCAGCTTCGCTGCATGAGCGTGTCGAACATCAGGTGCAGCACGTCCGGCGCGGGTGCGCCACGCACGAGGAACGGATTCATCGAATCGTAGGTCTGCAACTCGTTGTAGTTCTGGAAGCTGAGCGTGCCGTCCGCGGGCGCGGTGGGATCGGCGTAGTCGAAGTGGGTGAAGTTCGCCGGATATCGGGGCTCGTCGTATTGCGATATCGATGGCCTCGCGTGCGCGGATGGCATGCCCAATGTGAGACCGAGGCCGAGCACGACGGCGCGCGCCCACAGCGAGGCCACGCTCGAGCCCGGCCGCGGCAGATATGCGAGCATGCGCAACGCGCGCGGCCAGCGAAACTTCACAGGTCTCATTTATTCCAAACGCTGAAAGGTCGCGCGCCGGCTGCGAGCCGGCGCGCGGTACGTCGAATCGCGCGAGGATGGTTCTGGCCATCGCCCGCGCTCCCTTCTCCACTGCGGTTGCGACCTTACTGGTCGTCGTCGCTCGGTGCGGTCTTGAACGAGAACGCAACCTCGCCAACGTACGGCTCGGCATTCTTCTCGCAACGGTACGATCTGGCCGCAGTGATGACCGCGTCGTTGAAGACCGAGGTCGGCGGTGTCACGCGCACGATCTTTACGTCGCTGACGCTGCCGTCGGGACTGATCGACAGATGTGCAATTACCGTCGCCGACAGTCCCTCTTGCAACGCGCGGCGCGGAATCTGCGGCTGCACGGCCTGGCAGTGACCGCGTCCGTCGACCACGCCGTGCAACGCCGGCGGCGCCACCGGCGCGGGCGGAGCGGCAGGCGCCGTGGCTGGACCCGGCGTCGCATTCGCCGTGGCGAGCGCGGGCGCATTCGCGCTTGGATTCGCAGCGGGCGCGATGTTCGCGGGTTTGGGCGTCGCCGACGGCATCGCCGGGGGCGGCTTCGGCGCCGGTTGCGGCTTGGGTTGCTGCTGTTTAGGCGGCGGTTTTACCGGCGTCGGCGCGGGCGGCGGCTCGAGCTTTTTCACCTCGGGCGGAGGCGGCGGTGGCGGCGGCGCCATCGTCACTTCCATGATCTTGCGCGGCGCGGGCGGCTCCTGCCTGAAGCTCACCTGCGAGAGCCCCGCGACGATCAGCAATTCGACGACGAGCGCGGCAGCCAGCGCAGTCTTCATGGACATGCGGCCATGATGCGCCGGATTGGACGACGCCCAGAGCGCGCCGCTCAGGCGGCTTTGCGGGTCTTTCATGTCGAGTACCGGAGAGCTCATGTCGTCGGATTGGTGGCGAGTGCAACCGAGCTGATGCCCGCCGCGCGCACGAGGTCCATCACCTTGACGATGTTCTTGTAGCTCGTGCCCTCGTCGCCCGCGATCGCCACGTCGACCTTCTTCGAATCATGCACGAGCCCTTGCAGATGCGCGGTCAGCTCTGCGGGCGTGACCGGCTTCGCGTCGAGATAAATCTCGTCGGTCTTCGTGACGCCGATCGACACCTTGACCGTCTGCTGCAACTGCTCCGCCGTGCTCGATTGCGGCAGATCGAGCTTGATGCCCGCGCCCTGAATCATCTTCAGCGTGGCAAGCATGAAGAACACGAGCAGGAACATCATGATGTCGATCATCGGAATGATCTCGATGCGCGCCTTCTCTTCCGCGCCCAGGTAATGGCTGCGATGGTTACGCATGATCCTTCTCCTTGGAAGCGGATGTTCAGGCGGCGAACCGCGACACGAGCAGCGACTTGATCAGATCGAACTGATTGACCGTCATCCGGATACGCTTGTTGAAGTAGTTCAGGAAGATCACGCAGATAATGGCGATCGTCAGGCCGCACGCGGTAGCCGTGAGCGCGTGGCCGATCCCGCCCGTCACGCCGTTCGGATTCGCGGTGCCGCTCGTGCCGAGCACGTTGAACGACTCGACCATGCCGATGATCGTGCCGAGCAGGCCGAGCAGCGGCCCGAGCGTCACCGCCGTGTCGAGAATCCACAGATTGCGGTCGAGGCGCGGCATCTGGAACATGATGGTTTCCTCCAGTTCGCGCTCCACCACCGCTTCGGGTTTGCCTTGCACCTTCAGCGCACTTTTGACCAGTTCGCCCTGCACGGTTGCTTTGTAGTGCTCGGCGACTTTCTGTGCATCGGACAGATTGGCCGGCTCGACCATCTTCAGATCATGTTCGAGCGTCTTGCCCGCCTTGACCGCTCGCGAGAAGAACATGAAACGCTCGACGATGATCGAGATGCCCAGCAGGAAGATGAAGGCCAGAACGGGAATCAGGCCCATCGATTGAACTGAATAGTTGATAAGGGTATTGAGCACGGGGAACTCCAGTTGCGTCTCTAACAAAGTTGGGCCGCTTCGGTCCCGAAGACGGGAGCCGAAGCAGCCGACCGACTAAACAGACTGCTTTTCAAAAACAGACATCGAGGACTTAGAAGCGGTACGTCGCGCCGACCTGGAAGAAGCGGCCGATGTTGGTGTAAAGCGACTGGTCGTAGCCGGTGATATCCGGTGTGGCCTGCCACTCGACGTCGAACGGCGGTTTGCGATCGAAGATGTTGTTGATGCCGCCGTAGATGGTCCAGTGCTTGAAGCCGCGATACGTGGCCATCAGGTTGAACTGGCTGTACGACGCCACCGACAACGTGCCGCCGTCGCCGAATTCGGACGCCACCGCATTCGTGTAAGGGCCCGTGTACTGCCACGTGAGCGTGGTCGTGAACTTGCGATAGTCCCAGCTCAGGCTCGTGTTGCCCTTCCAGCGCGGGTTGCTCGCGCCGAACGGTTGCAGCAGCGCAAGGTTGTTACCCGCGAAGTCCTGCGTCGGTGCGCCGGGGCTGTTCAGCTTGAAGTGCCACACATAGGCCCAGTCGCCGGCGAGCGTGAACGTGCCGTACTTCGTGCCGACCGACTTGCGGAAGTTCATGTCGAAGCCGTCGGTGTCGAGCGAGCCGAGATTGACGAACTGCTCCTTGATGTAGGCGACCGTGCCGTCCGCATTGCGAATCACCGTCGACGGGTCGTTCGCGTTCATCACCGCATTCGGATCGTTGGTGCCGATCACGCCGTCGATGTGAATCTTGTAGAACGCTGCGCCGATATCGGTCGACGAATCCGGCGAGAGCTGGAAGCCGATGTTGTAGTTCTTCGTATGCTCGGGCTGCAGGTTCGGATTGCCATTGACCTGTTCAGTCGTAAAGCGCTTGGTCGACGAACCGCTCGGATCGTTCGGATCGACCAGGTTCTGGTGCGCAAGATAGGTTGCCTGCGAGTTTTCCACGAGCGTAGGCGCACGGAAACCGCGGCTATACGACGCAAATGCCGTGAGCGCCTGCACCGGCTGGAAGCGCAGCGCAAAGCTCGGCGAGAACGCGCCGCCGAAGTCGCTGTAGTGGTCGTAACGGCCCGCCTGCGTGAACGTCAGATTGCGGATGATCGGAATGTCGACCTGGTAGTACACCGCGGCCACGTTGCGCTCGCCGTCGACCGTCTGCACGTTGGCCGGCGCGGTGATGCCCTGCACAGTGTACGTGCGCGAATTGATCAGCGAACTCTCGTGGCGGAATTCCGTACCGAAGCCCACGCCGACCGGCCCGCCCGGCAAGTTGAACAGATTGCCGGTCGAGGTTTTCGCCGTCACGCTGTCGAGCTTCGAGATAGCCTGCTCGTAGTCGTTCTGGAACACGCCGTTCAGCCCGTTAGGCGTGGCCGACGGATTCGCGAAGTCGTACACGCCGTTCTGCAGAATGTTCTCGACACCCGCGACGTTCAACATGTTTCTGTAGGTCGTGTCCACGGTGCTTTGCGAATGACCGTAGTCCGCAGACCAGTCCCAGTCGCCGAACTTCTGCGTGGTGAACGAGCCCTTCACGCCGGTCATCGCGCGCCAGAAGGTGGAGACCGTATCCGCTGAAATAGTGTTGGGGAACGTGTAGTTGATCTGCGCCGGTGCGCCGAACGGGTTGTACGGATTGGTCCCCGGAACGGTGCGCGACAGCGGCAGCGCGGAACCGGTGGCCGGATTGTAGGCGTTGGTTATGCTTGAAAGTGCCGCGGGGCCTTCGTTCTGCACGGTTTCGTTGCGGCTCACCCATAGGTCCGCGTAGGCCTGCACGTCGTCATTGATCTTGAAGGTGCCGCGCACCTTTGCGTTCAAACGCGTTGTAGACGGAACCAGCGAGGTCGTGCTCGCGGGATTCGATTTACACTCCGCGCCGCCGTCCGCCGACACGCTGCCGGGCGGGCATGGGTTGAGCGCGGTCTTGGTGCCGTCAGGAGCCGTCCAGTACGACTGCTGGTTCGGCCCGAGCGGGCCTGCAAGGCCGCCGGGGAACTGGCTGAAGTCCTGGTTGGCCGTCATCGAACGATCGGCGAGCGAGGAACCGGTGTCGCGGTAATAGCTCGCCGCAGCCGTTACGTTGAAGCGGTCGGAATTCAGATCGCCGAAGCCGCCGAGCACGCCGAAGTTGCCCTGCGCATCGCCCGGATGCTGCGCCTTGCCCAGTTGGCCGTCGAACTGCAAGCCCTGGAAGTTCTTCTTCGTGATGATGTTGACCACGCCGGCAATCGCGTCCGAGCCGTACACCGACACGGCGCCCGTCTTCACGATGTCGATGTGATCCACCATATTGAGCGGGATCGAGTTGACGTCGAAGAACGTGTCGGTGAAGTTCACCGCCTTGCCGTAATTGGCGACGCGCTGTCCGTCCACCAGAACCAGCGTGTACTTTTCGCTCAGGCCGCGCAACGCGATGCCCCCACCGCCTTGCGCCGAGCTGTTCATGGTCGTTTGGCCCCAACTGCTGCCCGAGTTGGCGGACGTGCCGCGCAGAAAATCAGCCACGGTCGTGTAACCGCTCTGCTCGATTTCCTTCGGCGTGATGGTTTGCACCTCGGTATTGCCGACCTTATCCGACGTGCGGATCAGCGAGCCGGTAACTTCCACGCGCTGCATCTTCGTTACGTTGCCCGAGTCCGTCGCTGTCGGAGTGGCTTCCGACGTCGTAGTGGCCGCGGTATTGCCGGTCGTCGCCGGCTGGCTTTGTGCAAACGCCGGTGCGGCCATAGCCGCCGACAAGGCGAGTTCTGCCCAAAGCATCCTTTTAATGGCCAACGCCAATGCCCTTTGTTTCATTTTCCCCTTCTCACTTGTCAGTAAGACCACACCTGTTGTGCAAAGAAAAGCCTTATGAACTTCCCTGCCCTTTTTACGACGACGGCGCACCACGCTTTACCGAATATGCCCAGCATTAGTGCAAATAAGTCCAAAACGATTAAATTGCGTTTAATCCAATCACTTTGCGAAAGGCGATACGAATCCAATTCAATCGATTGAATTGGACTACTAATTTACTAACAGAAATGAAAGCTTTTCTATTTCGTGCAATGTTCATGTCGAGGTGAACCAGCCCGCTTTCGCGGCACGCCATTTTCGGCGCGGCTCGGCACATTCACTGAGACACAAACACTTTGGATGCCTAACTTTTAATCAACCCGCCAGCGTTCTGCCGAGGGCACTTCCGGTGCGAGATTGCTTCTGCCCAGCTGATCCGTCAGTGAGTTGAAAGATTCACTGACTGGGGAACACTATTGCCACAGACCCGCCTGCGCGCAAGGCTCAGCTCAAATTGCGTTGCATGTCATGCGGTGGCAGAAACATAGCAAGTCAGAATCACGTAGTCAAAATTTGTTTGATATAAGCAAATATTGTTTCGCGCACCACACCCACTGCTCGTCCGGCCGCTATGTCGCAAAGCTGGACCACGCCTCGAGGCGTCACGGCAAGCGATTAAGCATTTCGAGCGCGAGCGGAAGCGGCGGCCGAATTACGGACGCTTGACTTTCAAACAGGCTGGAAAAGCGTGAAGAAGAGCCCGGTGCGCGTGTCCCACCAACGCACCAAGCGTTATGAAACACTCAATGGACAGGGACAATAACAAATCAAAATCGGTCGTCAAACTTTTTTTGATGGCATTGTTTCAATCTGGCACTGCCGGCCTTTTAGACGGGACGTTCTAAAGTTATCCGAATTTGCCCGTGTGCCAACCCGGCTTGCGATATCCGACGACGTGACAGTGCACTAAACAAAACATTGTCTCGAACTAAACATGCTCTAGTGGAATGGAAAGGGCCCGCATCGCCTGGTCGGCAATGCGGGCCCTCTCTTTTGCTACGCGACTCGAAGTTTCCGCTACCCGTTGGTGCCTTCGCCCGCTTCGACTTGCGCAGCGCGAGCGCCGCCATGTGCAGTACGGTCGAGCACAGGCTTCAACGCTGCGCCGGTGTGGCTCGCGCGAACCTGCACGATTCCTTCGGGGTCCGTAGCAGCGACGACTGTCCCGCCACCCACACCGCCTTCGGGACCGAGGTCGATGATCCAGTCTGCCTCGGCGATCACATCGAGGTCATGCTCGATCACCACGACGCTATGGCCGCCGTCAGCGAGACGATGCAGCACGCGAATCAACTTGGCGACGTCGGCCATATGCAGGCCAACCGTCGGCTCGTCGAGCACATACAACGTATGCGGCGGTTTTTGACCGCGCCGCGTAATGTCGTCGCGCACCTTGCTCAACTCCGTGACGAGTTTGATGCGCTGCGCCTCTCCGCCCGACAAGGTAGGCGATGGCTGACCGAGCGTGAGGTAACCGAGCCCCACGTCTTTCATCAACTGCAGAGGATGGGCAATGTTCGAGATCGGCGCAAAGAACTCGACAGCCTCGTCGATTTCCATGGTGAGCACGTCGCCGATATTCTTGCCCCGCCATGTCACTGCGAGCGTTTCCGGGTTGAAGCGCTGCCCGTGGCAGACATCGCATGGCACCTTTACGTCCGGCAGGAAGCTCATGCCGATGGTGCGCACGCCTTGCCCTTCGCAAGCTGGGCAGCGGCCCTCGCCTGTGTTGAACGAGAAGCGCGATGCCGTGTAGCCCCGCGCGCGAGCTTCGAGCGTGCCGGCAAACAGCTTGCGAATTGCGTCCCACACGCCGATGTACGTTGCGGGACACGAGCGCGGCGTCTTGCCGATTGGCGTCTGATCGACTTCCAGCACGCGGTCGATGCTTTCCCAACCCGTAATCGAGTCGCAGCCCTGCCACGCATGCGTGACGTTCAGCGGAGCACGTGGCGCGGTGCGCGCGAGCACGCTCGAACGGCGGTTCGCGGCGGGCTTCTCTTCTGCCGCCGCTCGCGCCCGACGCGTAGCCGGCGACGACAACACCGAGCGCCCAACTGCGTCGAGCAGATTCGCCATGAGCACGTCACGCGCAAGCGTGGACTTGCCCGAGCCGCTGACACCCGTCACCGCGACGAGCCGCGAGAGCGGAATGCCCACGGTGACGTTGCGCAGATTGTGCAGTCTGCCGCCGTGCACGGTCAGCCAGTTCTCGGGCACCGCCGCCGCGCGCTTGCCTGGCGCGACGACTTTGCGACGCGGCTGTAGCGGATGCACGATGGGCGTCGCGAGAAACTGCCCCGTCAGCGATTCGGGCTGCGCGGACAGATCCGCCACGCTGCCCTGCGCGATCAGCGTGCCGCCGCGCTTGCCGGCGCCCGGCCCGATGTCGATGATGTGATCGGCCCGCCGGATCGTGTCTTCGTCGTGTTCGACGACCACGAGCGTATTGCCCTTGTCGCCAAGCTTGCGCAGCGCGTTCAGCAGGATCTGATTGTCGCGTGGATGCAGGCCGATGGTCGGCTCGTCCAGCACATAGCAGACGCCTTGCAGGTTGCTGCCCAGTTGCGCGGCGAGGCGAATGCGCTGCGCCTCGCCGCCCGACAGGCTCGGCGCTGCCCGGTCGAGGCTCAGATAACCGAGACCGACCTCTTCGAGAAACTGCAAACGGCTGCCGATCTCGCTGACTACGTCGCGCGCGATCTCAGCGTCGCGGCCTGTCATGTGCAAACCGTCGATCCACGCGCGCGTATCCGACACGGTCCATTGCGCGACGTCGGTAATGGCTTGCGCGTCGAACGTGACGGCGCGCGCCGTGGGATTCAAACGCGTGCCCACGCAATCCGGACACGGTTCGTCGACGAGACCTTCGGGTTCCTGCTCTTCCGACGGCAAACTCTGTTCGCGGCCACGATGGTCGTCTACGACGATCGTGTCATCGTACGCGGCGCGTTGCTCGCGTGTGAGCGCGAGCCCCGTGCCCACACAGGTCGTGCACCAGCCGTGCTTGCTGTTATACGAGAACATGCGCGGATCGAGCTCGGGGTAGCTCGTGCCGCAAACCGGACACGCCCGCTTGGTGGAGAGCACCTTGACCGCGCCGAGCTTCGCGGTGGGCTGCCCGCCGTTTATTGCGTCATGCAGACCGTCGAGCGGCGCGAGCAGATGCATCACACCCTTGCCGACTTCCAACGTCTGATCGAGCGCGTGCCGCAGTTCCGCTTCGTTGTCCGCCGACACGATCAGGTCGGCGACCGGCAATTCAATAGTGTGCTCACGGAAGCGGTCGAGCTTCGGCCACGGGTCCACCGGCACGAATTCGCCGTCCACCCGCAGATGTGTATTGCCCCGCGCTTTTGCCCACTTCGCGAGATCGGTGTACACGCCTTTGCGGTTGACCACGAGCGGAGCGAGGAAGCCGACGTGCTGCCCCTTATGGTCACGCAGCAATTGCGCGGCGATGGACTCGACGCTTTGCGACGTAACCGGTGTGCCGTCATGAATGCAATGCTGCAAACCGAGCTTCACATACAGCAGGCGCAGGAAATGCCACACCTCGGACGTGGTCGCCACCGTACTCTTGCGGCCGCCGCGCGACAGACGCTGTTCGATCGCGACCGTCGGCGGGATGCCGTACACGGCGTCGACCTCAGGCCGGCCTGCGGGCTGCACGATGGAACGCGCGTACGCATTGAGCGATTCGAGGTAGCGGCGTTGCCCTTCGTGGAAAAGAATGTCGAACGCGAGCGTCGACTTGCCCGACCCCGACACACCGGTGATGACATTGAACTTGCCATGCGGAATGTCGACGTCCAGCGCTTTCAGGTTGTGCTCGCGCGCGTTGACGATGCGTACCACGTCTTCGCCTTCGATTGCACGGCGCGCGCGCGCCGCGCTCAGTGCCTTCTGCAACGGAATGCCTTGCGATGCCTCCTCGGCAGGCTGCGCAGCCGCGCTCATTGCGCGGTCGTAGTGCAACAGCGCTTCGCCGGTATGCGATTCGGGGCAGCCCTTGACGTCTTCCGGGGTGCCGGCGCACAACACGCGGCCACCGCCGTCGCCGCCTTCTGGACCGAGGTCGATGATCCAGTCTGCCGCGCGAATCACGTCGAGATTGTGCTCGATCACGATCAGCGAATGACCGCTTGCCAGCAGCTTGCCGAAAGCCTGCATCAGCTTGGCAATATCGTCGAAATGCAGGCCGGTGGTCGGCTCGTCGAACATGAAAAGCCGTTTGGCGACTGCCTGCTTCGCCCCGCGCGCGGTGGGCGCCTGCGCGGATTCAGCGAGAAAGCCCGCGAGTTTGAGCCGCTGCGCCTCGCCGCCCGACAACGTGGGCACCGGCTGGCCGAGCTTCACGTATTCGAGGCCCACGTCGACGATAGGCTGCAGCACGCGCAATACTTCGGCATCCTTCGAAAAATAGGCGGCGGCTTCGCTGACGGTCAGTTCGAGCACGTCTGCGATGCTCGACGCACGGGCGGGTTCGCCGCGCTCGATCTTCACTTCGAGCAGTTCGGCGCGATAACGGCGGCCGTCGCAGTCCGGACAGCGCAAATACACGTCGCTCAAGAACTGCATTTCGATATGTTCGAAGCCCGAACCGCCGCACGTCGGGCAGCGCCCGTCGCCGGAATTGAAGCTGAACATGCCCGGGCCATAGCCGCGTTGTTGCGCAAGCGGCGCCTTCGCGAACAGCTTGCGGATCTCGTCGAACGCGCCGACGTAGCTCGCCGGATTGGAGCGTGCAGTCTTGCCGATAGGCGACTGGTCGACGAACACGACGTCGGTCACCTGGTCCGCGCCGGTGAGGCTGCGAAATGCACCGGGTGACTCGGTGGCGAGACCGAAGTGCCGCGCCATGGCCGGGTACAGCACGTCTTGCAGCAACGTGGATTTGCCGGAGCCCGACACACCCGTTACGCAGACGAGCCGTTGCAGCGGAATCTCCACCGTCACGTCGCGCAAATTATGTTCGGTCGCGCCTTCGAGCACGATGCGAGGCGTGCTCGCGTCGACCGGGCGCTGCGACCAGTGCGCCGCGTCCGCCACGTGCCGGCGGCCGCCGAGATATTCGCCGGTGAGCGTGCCCGACGAGCGGATGGCCTCGGGCACACCGTCGTAAATGATCGAGCCGCCCCGCTCGCCCGGCCCCGGACCCATGTCGATCAGGCGATCCGCCGCCAGCATGACCGACGGATCGTGTTCGACAACCACCAGCGTATTGCCCGCGTCACGCAGGCGATGCATGGCTTCGACGATACGGTTCAGATCGCGCGGATGCAGGCCGATACTCGGTTCGTCGAGCACGAACAGCGTTTTCGTGAGCGACGTGCCGAGCGCCGTGGTGAGATTGATCCGCTGCACTTCGCCGCCCGACAGCGTGCGGCTTTGGCGGTCGAGGGTCAGGTAGCCGAGCCCTACGTCGCACAGGTATTTGAGGCGTGTGCGCACTTCCGCGAGCAGCAGCTTGAGCGCGTCGTCGAGCAAAGCGCTCGGCAAACTGATTTCGTCGAAGAAGCGGCGGATGCGCTCGATCGGCATCAGCATCAGATCGTGCACGGTGAGACCGGGCAACGCTTCGAGCTGAGCGCGGTTCCATTCGACGCCGCGCGGCATGAAGCGCTGTGCGGGCGTCAGCACGTCGTCGGCGTTCTTCTTGCTGCCGAGGCGCCAAAGCAGCGATTCCGTTTTCAGGCGCGCGCCGCCGCAGGTTTCGCATGGCGTGTAGCTGCGGTATTTCGACAGCAGCACGCGGATATGCATCTTGTACGCTTTCGATTCGAGATATTCGAAAAAGCGTTTGACGCCGTACCAATGGCTTTGCCACTTGCCGTTCCAGTCAGGCGAGCCGTTGATCACCCAGTCGCGCTCGGCGTCCGTGAGTTCGCCCCACGGCGTGCCGCGGCGTATGTCGGCCTTCGCCGCGTAGCGCATCAGATCGTCCTGACACTCCTTCCACGCCGGCGTTTGCATGGGCTTGATCGCGCCGTCGCGCAGCGTCTTGCGCGCGTCTGGGATCACGAGCCCCAGGTCGACGCCGATCACGCGGCCAAACCCGCGACAGACCTCGCACGCGCCGTAGGCCGAGTTGAACGAGAACAGCGCCGGTTGCGGATCGGCGTAGCGCAGATCGCTCTCCGGGCTGTGCAGTCCTGTGGAGAAACGCCAGATTTGCGGCTCGGCTTGCTGTGCCTCAGGCGGCTGCTGGACCTCGGAAGCCGGCGGCAGCACGTAGATATTCACGCGCCCGCCGCCGCGCTTGAGCGACGCTTCGATCGCCTCGACAACGCGCTGCTTGTCCGCCTGGCGCAGGCGGAAACGGTCGGCGACGACGTCCAGCAGTTTGCGTCTGCCGGTAGGCGACTCGACCTCGCGCTGCGCCTGCACACGCGTGTAGCCGCTTGCCGACAGCCATTGCTCCACTTCCTGCTCGGACGCCGACTCCGGCAACTCGACCGGGAACGTGACGACAAGCCGCGGATCGTCCTTTTCCGTGCGTTCGAGCAGCTCGGCATAGATCGTTTCAGGCGTGTCGTGACGCACCTGATGCGCCGTCTTGCGGTCGAACAGTTCGGCCGCGCGCGCGTAGAGCAGCTTCAGGTGGTCGTTGAGCTCCGTCATGGTGCCGACGGTGGAGCGCGAACTACGCACCGGATTGGTCTGGTCGATCGCGATGGCGGGCGGCACGCCGTCGACCCGGTCGACTTGCGGCCGGTCCATGCGATCAAGGAACTGCCGCGCGTACGCACTAAACGTTTCGACGTAGCGCCGCTGCCCTTCCGCGTAAAGCGTGTCGAACACGAGGCTCGACTTGCCGGACCCGGACGGGCCGGTAACGACCGTCATTTCGCCGGTTTTCACGTCGAGATCGACGTTTTTGAGGTTGTGCTGGCGCGCGCCGCGAATCTTGATGATGCCGTTGGATGACAATTTTTCGACCGTCTGAATGAGTGGGCCACCTCTCACGGACGCCTCGCGACCGCGCAAGTTCAGTGCAAACGGGCGCTGAGGCGCTGAAGCCGCGCCCCGCTTGCAGTTGAACACTATACTGTATATTTATACAGTTTTCCACGACGCGCACCGGCCAAGTTTGGCGCACTTCGTGTCATAACGCCCCGCTACACGGCAGGCGCCATGCCGCGCGCGGCGTCAGCCGTCACGCGTCGCCGTCCTTGCGCCCCTCGTAGGCTGTCAGGAGCTTGTGAGCGACCATGTCGACGGCCGGTTTGACCAGGCCGTTCTTGTCGGTCCACACCTTGGGCGTGATTGCCCCGCTCAGCGCAACGCTGTCCGCGTCGCTCAACGCGAGCAGCGCGGTTTGCACGCCGTTATCGAACGCAATCACGTTGACGAAAATCGTGTCGCCGTCATTGGTGACCGCGCGCACCTTGCAGGTCACGAAGCGCGTACCGTTTTGCCCCGTGCGAAGCTGCGCCTCGCCATACAGGCGCCCGCTCACCAGTCCATCGATCATCTTGCTGCTCCCTTGTTGCAGGTTCCGCACCCGATGTGCGGCGCACATCATCCCACGAGACCTTACACGGCGGCGCTTACGCCGTGCCCGCCGCCTCGAAGATATCGCGCAGCCACGTTGCAAACACGCGCACCCGCGACGACAGTTGCCGATTCTGCGGATACAGCACGGACACCGGCATCGGCGGCGGCGGAAAATTCGCGAGAATGATCTTAAGGCGCCCGCTTGCCAGTTCATCCGACACGCGATAGCGCGGCACCTGGACCATGCCCAGCCCGGCCACCGCCGAGCCCGTATAGAGCTCGACGCCCGTCACGGACACCGCGCCGGGCAACAGCATCGGCGTAATGCGGCCTTCGATGTCGAATTCGAGCGGCACCGGCTTGCCCGTTGCGCTCGACACATAGTTGACCGCGCGGTGCGATTCGAGCGCCGACGGATCGGCGGGCTCGCCATATTTCTCCAGATAAGCCGGGCTCGCCACCGTCACTTGCTGCAGTTGCGCGACGCGGCGCCCGACCATCGACGAATCTTGCAGCGTGCCCGCCCGCAGCACGCAGTCGATGCCCTCGCGCACCAGGTCGACCAGACGGTCGTCTTCGCCGATTGTCAGTTCGATGTCGGGGTAGCGTGCAAGGAACGCCGGCAGCGTCGGCACGACGAAGTGCCGGGCGAGCGTGCCTTGCAGATTCACACGTAACAAACCTTTCGGCGCCAGGTTAGAGAACGAGCCCTCCGCCTCTTCCATATCGGCGATCAGCCGCACGCAGCGTCCGTAATACGCCTGCCCGTCTGGCGTCAGGCGAACCGTTCGCGTGGTGCGCTCCAGCAGCCGCGCGCCGAGCCGCTCCTCCAGACGTTTGATGAGGTTCGTGACCGTGGCGCGCGGTATCTGCAAGTCGTCGGACGCACGCGTGAAGCTTTGCCGCTCGGCGACCCGCACGAACACACGCATTTCTTCGAAACGGTCCATATGGGCGCTATTGTTAAAGAAGATCGAATGATGATGGCGAGTCTAACCTGATTATCTCGGAGCACAAAGCGTTCATCATTCACTCACCAACTCCATACCGAAAAGGAAACGCACCATGAACACGATCAGAAACGCACAAGTCGCTATCGTTACCGGCGCATCGCGAGGCATCGGCGCCGCCATTGCGCGGCGCCTTTCGAGCGACGGCTTTGCTGTCGTCGTCAACTATGCGTCCAGTTCCAGCGAGGCCGACGCGCTCGTCGCCGAACTCAACGGCGCGGGTGGCCGGGCGGTGGCGGTGAAGGCCGATGTGTCGAAGGCTGCCGACGTGCGCCGCATGTTCGAAACCGCCGAGCAGCAACTGGGCAAAGTGGACGTGCTGATCAATAACGCCGGCGTGATCAAGCCGACGCCGCTCGCCGACACGAGCGACGAGTTGTACGACCGCACATTCGACATCAACGTGCGCGGCACCTTCAATACGTTGCGCGAAGCGGCGGGCCGCATGAACGACGGTGGACGCATCATCAACTTTTCGAGCACGACCGTCGCGCTGAACATGCCTGGCTACGCGATCTACAGCGCGACCAAAGCCGCGGTGGAAACGTTCACGCACGTGTTCGCGAAGGAACTGCGCGGGCGCAACATCACGGTGAACGCGGTGGCGCCGGGCCCGGTCGCGACGGCGCTGTTCTTCGACGGCAAGACCGACGAGCAGATTCAACACTTTGCAAAGATGCCGCCGCTGGAGCGCCTCGGGCAACCGGAAGATGTTGCGTCGGTGGTGGCCTTTCTTGCGAGCCCGGCGGCCGCGTGGGTCAACGGCCAAGTGCTGCGGGCAAACGGCGGATTGGCTTGATGCGTGTCGGGCGCCGCTCCAGCAACCTGAAGCGGCTCAACGCAGTGGTCTAATCGAACTTGCAGCGCGCGTGAGTCCGGGCACTCGTGACAAGCCGCCCAACTCACGCGTTAGAACTCGCAGCGAACCGCCCGCTAAACCGCTTTGGGATTGCGCTCGGCGAATCCTTCCTGATGCCAGTACGGATAAGCCGGCCGCACGGCGCTCGCCGCATCGAGCCGCGCGACCTGCTCCGGCGTCAGGTTCCAGCCGACCGCGCCCAGGTTCTGCCGCAACTGCTCTTCATTGCGTGCGCCGATCAGCACGGTCGACACCGTCGGACGTTGCAACAGCCAGTTCAGCGCGATCTGCGGCACGGTCTTGCCGGTTTCCACGGCGATCTCGTCGATCGTATCGAGCACGCGGTACAAATACTCGTCCGGCACCGGCGGCCCCATGTCGGCGGTCTTGTGCAAACGGCTCGTATCGGGCAACGGCTGGCCGCGCTTGATCTTGCCGGTCAGACGTCCCCAGCCGAGCGGGCTCCACACCACGGCGCCCACGCCCTGATCGACGCCGAGCGGCATCAGTTCCCACTCGTAATCGCGCCCGACGAGCGAGTAGTAAGTCTGGTTCGCGACATAACGCGGATAGCCGTAGCGGTCCGCCGTGTCCAGCGACTTCATCAGATGCCAGCCGGAGAAGTTCGACACACCTGTGTAGCGGATCTTGCCTGCGCGCACCAGGTCGTCCAATGTGGACAGCACTTCCGTGACCGGCGTTCTGGCGTCGAAACCATGCAACTGAAAAAGGTCGATGTAATCGGTTTGCAAGCGCTTGAGCGCTGCGTCCACTGCCTGAATCAGATGAAAGCGCGATGAGCCGACGTTGTTCGGACCGTCGTCGAAACGGAAGGTCGCCTTGGTCGAGATGATCACCTCATCGCGCTTGCCTTTCAGCGCTTCGCCAAGCACCGACTCCGAAGCGCCGCGCGAATAGATGTCTGCGGTGTCGAACATCGTCACGCCCGCATCGAGGCAAATATCGATCAGACGCCGTGCTTCATCGACGTCGGTCGAGCCCCACGCCTGAAAAAAATCACCCTTGCCGCCGAACGTGCCCGTGCCGAAACTCAGCACCGGCACCTTGAAACCGGATGCACCCAGATGTCTGTATTCCATTGATGAATCTCCGTGGCATAGCCGTCATTTAAACGGACGTTCAGTCTACGCCGGTCCACGCGAGCGCGTGGTCGGCGAGCGCTGCGCGCACGGTTTCCATTACACTATCCCAATCGCCCAGTGACGGTTGCCTGAAGAGCCTTGCGCGCGGATACCAGGGCGTGTCGCTGCGCTCCAGCATCCAGCGCCAGCAGGTGTCGAAGCGGTTCAGAATCCACACCGGCCTGTTCAGTGCGCCGGCGAGATGCACGGTGGATGTGTCGACGGAAATCACCAGATCCAGGTTCGCGACGAGCGCTGCAGTGTCGGCGAAATCGTGCAGTTCGCCGGTGTGGTCAACGATATGCGCGGCGCATTCGCCGGCAGTCAATTGTTGCGCCGCCGGTCCTTTTTGCAGACTGAAGAACTGCACGTTGGGCACATCGAGAAGCGGCGCGAAGCGCGCGAATGTGAGCGAACGGCGCGCGTCGTTCTTGCGAAGCTCCGCCACGTGCGGACGGTTCCCGCCGGCCCAGACGAGGCCGACCTTGAGGCGGCCTCCTGCGTCGGCGTCGATACGCTCGCCCCATGCGCGCGCCGCAGCGGGCTCGGCAGAAAGATAAGGTGTGGACGACGGAATGCTGCCGGGCGACGTGCCGAGCGCGAGCGGCAAGCTCAACAGCGGACAGTGGCAATCGAACGGCGGCAGCGGTTCGCCCGCTTCGACGATCTGATCTGCGCCGTCGAGCGTGGACATCAGCCGCCGCAACTCAGGCTGCACTTCGAGTATGACCTTCGCGCCGAGCTTCGACACCATTGCCGCATAGCGGCAGAACTGCAGCGTGTCGCCCAGCCCTTGCTCGGCGTGCAACAGAATCGTCTTGCCGTCGAGCGAAAAGTCGCCGAGCCAAAGCGGTTGCGCGATGACGCGCCGGCTCGCCTTGATGCGGCTGCGCTCCCATCGCCATTCATACTTCCGCCAGCCCGCTTCGAGCTGCCCCAATTGCAGCAGACACAGCGCTTCGTTCCAGTGGGTCTCGGCGGCTTCGGGATTGAGCGCGAGCGCGCGCTGATAGCTGGCAAGCGCCTGCTCATGTTGCCCCTGATCGATCTGCGTAAGACCGAGGTTATTCCATGCATCGACGAAGCCCGGCGCCAGTTCGAGCGCGCGCTGGTAGCTGCGCTCGGCTTCATGCGGCTCGTTCAGATCGGAGAGCGCATTGCCGCGATTGCTCCATGCTTCGGCGTAACCCGGTTGCAGCGCGAGCGCGCGGTCGCAGCTGGCCAATGCGTCGGCGGGACGGCCCAGATCGCGCAGCACGCACGCGCGGTTGTTCCAGGCCTGCGCGAAATCGGGGGCGAGCGCGATCGCCCGGTCGAAGCTCGCCAGCGCGTCGAGCGGACGATCGAGGCCCGCCTGCGCGTTGCCGCGATTATTGAGCGCGTCGGGAAACTGCGGCTGCAAGGCGAGCGCGCGATTGGCACTGGCCAACGCCTGATCGAAACGATGCAGCGCGTTCAACGCATACGCCAGGTTGGAATGAACCGCGGCCTGTTTCGGGTTGACCGCGAGCGCCCTCGCGAGCAGATCGACGCCCTCTTCGATGCGGCCGCTCTGCAACGCCAATGCGCCCAGCAGTTGCAGCGCGTCGAAATGGCGAGGCCTGAGCTCGAGAATCTCGCGATAAAGTTCCTGCGCCACGGCCAACGCGCCGTTCTGTTGAAGCGCGACCGCTTGCCTAAGCATATGGTCCAACTGTTGCGCCAGATTGGCAGGCTTCTTCATGCGATGAGTCCGGAAAAAGCGCGCGCCGCGCCGCTTTGCTCCAGCGAGGCGGCACGCGTGCAGTGCTTTACTGCGCCGCCGTCAGATGCTTGCGTTTGGCCAGTTCCTGCGCCATCGCGTAATGCTCCTGAATGGTCGGCAGCGCCTTTTTCGCCGCATCCTTCAACTGCGGATCGCGGCCCGAAGCGATCTCGGCCTGGAACGCCGACAATGCCTTCTGCTCGCCGGCAAGCGCGACCTGCTCGATATATGCCTTGTCGAACTCGGCGCCACGCAGATTGTTGATGCTCGCGAGCACGGCAGTGTCAGGGTCGTTCTTCGGCACGTCGACGCCGCGCGGGCTCGCCGCGCGAAGCGCGTCCGAGATCTTAGCGTTATCGGTCGAGACGCGCTCGGCGAATGCCTTGACGTCGCGGTCCGTGGAACGCGAGGTGGCGATGCGCGCGGCATCGCGTTGAGTCGCGACGGCCTTGGTGCCGTCGGCAATGAACGTCTGGTCGGCAGCATGCAGACGGCCCGCGTCCGGCGCGGCGGGGGCCGGCGCCGTCTGGGCGCTGGCGGCCGTGGCGACGGTCAGCAGGCTCACCATAGTGGCGTTGACGATAGTGGCGAGAGGCAAGCGGATCATACGTTCTCCTTGGATTGAAAGCGAAACGGCAACGGAGCACGGGGCGCCGCGTGGCACCGCCGTCCATCGCGGGAGATTCTAGAAGCGCGCCCCGGCGCGGTGTGATACGACGCTGTGGCTTGTGTAACGGCAGGTAACCTTCACACGAATGACGCCATCTCGTGAATGAGATCAGGTGGCTCACCCAGGGATTGCCAGCAGAAATCCGGCAAAGCGCTGAATTTTTCGGCAAGCGCGCCGATAACAAAAAGTAAGAGGCGCGACGGCATCAATCCATGCAAGCGCGCCACGCACCGCAATCCTGGAGAGATTCGATGGCAGCAGATAACCGCGCGCACGACGAACGCAGCAACCTGACGAGTTCCAACAAATTCGAACTGCTGCTGTATCGGCTGGGCTCCGTCCCCGGCAGTGACGCGCATGAGCTTTACGGCATCAACGTGTTCAAGGTCCGCGAAATTTCGACGATGCCGCCGGTCACGCCGATCGCCGGTTCGTCGCCGTTCGTGATGGGCGCCGTCGACATTCGCGGGCAGATCATTCCCGTGATCGACTTGCCGCGGCTCATGGGCTGCGAGCCCACGCGCGGCCTGAATATCCTGCTCGTCACCGAATTCGCGCGCTCCACCCAGGCGTTCGCGGTCGAGGAAGTGGACGACATCGTGCGACTCGAGTGGAATCAGGTGCTCTCCGCGGAAGGCGCGGCGGGCGGCAACCTGGTGACGAGCATTGCGCGGATCGACGGCAATACGGGCGATTCGCGGCTCGCGCAGGTGATCGACGTCGAGCAGGTGTTGCGCGACGTGTTCCCCTCGCAGCACCCGAGCGTGGACCCGACGTCCGTGGGCGATGCACTCGGCATTCGCCCGGGCGCGAAGATTCTTGCCGCCGACGACTCCGGCTTCGCCCGCAAGCTGATCGAGCAGGCATTGACCGCAATCGGCGCCGAATACGTGATGACCAAGACCGGCGAAGAGGCGTGGCAGACCTTGCAACAAGTCGCCGACGAAGCACAGAGCAACGGCGCGCGCGTCAAGGACAGCATCGCGCTCGTTCTGACCGACCTCGAAATGCCCGAGATGGACGGCTTCATGCTGACCCGCCAGATCAAGGCCGACGAGCGCACCCGCGACATTCCGGTGATCATCCATTCGTCGTTGACCGGCGCGGCCAACGAAGCGCATGTGAAGAACGCCGGCGCGAACGGCTATGTCGCGAAGTTTCAGGCCAGTGAACTCGCCAGCGCGATACGCAGTGCACTGATGTCTGCCACAGAAGCCGCGGCCTGACGAATCGCGTGAGTGCCGGGCGCTGCCCGGCACACGTCCTATCGGGACGCTTCGAGCGTAACCGAAAAGACCCGCCGGCCAGTTGCGACGCCCATGGTGTTGAGCATCGTGGGCGTATGGAAAGAGTCGAGCTTCGCGCGCTGTCCGGCGGTCCCGATGTCGAGTTGCGCCAGCACTTCGGCAACCACCGCGTACAGCACGCCGACATTGCCGTCCTCGATTTTTACGGCGATGCCGAGTGCGCCTTGTGTGCCTTGTGCACCTTGTGCGCCCGCTTTCGCCGTGTGCGCGGCAGTCTGACTCGATGCGCGCACGCCGATCCCATAACTGCCGTCTGCACCGAGCTTGCCGACGAGCGCGCCGCCAAACGCGTTCATCAATATCGTGCAGAAGCGGCCCTCGCCCCCCACCAGTTCCGGATAAGCCGTCATCGCGCGATAGATGCGCGCGAGCGCCGCTGTCCGCGTATTGGGCGCTGCACCGGACGACGAGACCTCGTCCTGCGCCGCGGCCAGCTTCGCAAAGAGCCGTGCGAGACGATCGAGCGGAAAGGCCGGCGTGGGCAGATTGCAACCGTCAGTGGCCCATTGCACGCCGTCGTCCGGCAAGTCGCAAACGTCGGCCACCGTGTGCTTCACGCGGATCTGCAACGGATGCTCCGGCTGTTCGTAACCGCTCAGCGCCGCGCCGATCGAACGCGCGCCCGCCAGCATGCCCGCATGCTTGCCCGAACAATTGCTGCACACGGCACCCGGTTTGAAATCGCGCTTGATCCAGTCGACATATACCGCATCCGACAGCGGCGGATGACCGCCGCAGCGCAGGTCGGTTTCGCTCGCCTGCGCTTTGGCGAGCATCTGCCGCGCACGTTCGATATGACGCGGCTCGCTGCTGTGCGAGGCGCACATCAGCGCGAGGTCCGCATCGTCGAAACCGAAGCGCTCGAGCGCGCCCGTTTCCAGCACCGCCAGCGCTTGCGCGGGCTTGGCGGCGGAGCGGGCCAACGTCACGCGCGACGGGTCGCCGAACGAATACAGCAGGCGGCCATTCGAATCGACGACCGCAACATGCGCGCGGTGCGTGTTCTCTACCGAATCGCCGCGATAGACGGTCGCCGCAATCGGCCCGGCCGTGTGCAAAGTCATGCCCGTTCTCCTCGTGATCGCGCAAATCGTTGCGCTGGCAATCAAGCGTTGTGCGCCACGATTCTACGTAACGGGCGCACGGGCATCAATTGCACGCGATCAGTCCGGCATGACACGCTGTCTCAGCGCGAGACGACCGCGCCGCGCTCGCTCACAACTTCGCCGCGCTGAAACACATACGCGAGACGCTCGCCCTGCCCGGTCAGCGTGCCGATATCGTCGAGCGGATTGCCGTCGACGACCAGCACATCCGCCACCGCGCCCGCTTCGATTGCGCCCAGCTTGCCTTCTTGCGCAACGATCTCAGCGGCGATCGTGGTTGCTGAGCGCAGCGCTTCGAGATTGCCGAGCACTTCCGCGCGAATGCGCAGTTCGTCGCTCTGGAACGTGTGCATTTCGCCGAGCAGGTCGGAGCCGAAACCCATCGGCACGCCCGCGTTCGCGTAGATCTGCAGCGAATCGCGTCCTGCTTGCCGCACGGTTTCGACCTTCGCGATCGAATCGGGCGGCAACCCGTAGTCAGCGCCGTGCTTCGCAAGCGCGTCGTAGGTGACGAGCGTCGGCACGACGAACGCGCCATGTTCGCGCATCAATTTCGCGGCGGCTTCGTCCACCAGATTGCCGTGCTCGATAGTGCGCACGCCGCAGCGAATCGCGCGCGAAATCGCGCGGCCGGTGTATGCATGCGCCATCACATAGGTGTTTGCAGCTTGCGCTTCGGCGACGATCGCGCGGATTTCGTCCTCGGAATACTGCGTGTTGCCGATTGGATCGGTTGGCGATGCCACGCCGCCCGATGCCATGATCTTGATCTGCGTCGCGCCCTTCTGGATTTCTTCTCGGACGGCGAGACGCACGGCATCCACGCCGTCCACCACGCGCGCAATTGCGCCAGCCCGAAAACAGCACGAACACGGCTCGAGCATATCGCCGCGCGGACGGAAATCGCCGTGGCCGCCCGTCTGCGAAAGCGCCTTGCCGGATGGGAAAATGCGCGGCCCCGGAACCAGGCCGTTTTCGAGCGCCTGCGTCAAACCCCAATCCGCGCCGCCCGCATCGCGCACGGTCGTGAAGCCGCGGCCGAGCATCGCCTTCAGGATCGGCAGCGCGCGGATCGCCGTCAGAATGTTGGGCTGCGTTGCGTTCGCACCGAGGTTCGCACGCGAAGCGAGCACATGTACGTGACAATCGATCAGACCTGGCATCACCGTCTTGCCGCGCGCGTCGATCACGCGTGCGTTCGGCAGATCAACGGGACGATCGGTGACTTCGACGATATGGCCGTTCTCGATCACGACATGATGATGTTCGAGCAGAATGCCCTGCTTGAGATCGAGTACATTGCCGCCATTGATTACCGTAATGCTCATGGGAATTGTCCTGACTTGCTGACTTGATGAGAATCCGTGCGGCCGGAAGCGCACCGCACGCGCTGCCCGATTCAGTGCCGCTGCGGATCGCGCACGAAGAACGTGCCCGTCAGGCTGATCGCGGCGGCGATCATCACGTAGAACGCGGGTGCCATGTTGCTGCCTGTCGACGCAATCAGCCACGTAATGAAGAACGGTGCGAAGCCGCCGAAGATCGTCACAGCGAAGTTGTAGGCGACCGACAGTCCCGTGGAGAGCACCTTGGTCGGAAACAGTTCGGAGAACGCCGCGAGAATGGGTCCGGTGTATGCAGCGATCAGCAGACCGAACACGCCTTGAAAAACCATCAGCGAAGTGAGGCCCGGCGCCCGGTTGATGTATGCGAACATCGGCCAGGCCAGCACGAGAATCAGCACGGCGGCTCCCGACAGGAAGCGGCGGCGCCCGTAGCGGTCGGCGAGTTTGCCCACCACCGGAGCGAAACACATGATCATCGAGCCGCCGAACATGCCCGCGAGAAATCCCGTGGACTGCGGCAGATGCAACGTGCGGACCGAATACGTCGGCATGTAGAACAGCAGAACGTAAGTACAAACGGTCCACAGAATCACCATCGAAAAGCTCGCGAAGGTTTCTCGCGGGAAGCGGCGGAACACTTCGGCGAGCGGCGAATCGTCTTTTGCTTCGTCGGCCACTGCGCTGAAGGCAGGCGTTTCGTCCATGCGGCTGCGAATGAAATAGCCGACGGGTCCGATCAGCATGCCGATCAGGAACGGCATTCTCCAACCCCACGAATGAAGCGCTTCGGTGCTCAGACTGCTGGTCACGAACGTGCCGACCGCTGCGCCCAACAACACCGCAAAGCCGATGCTCGACTGAATCCAGCTCGAGTAGTACGCGCGCTTGTTAGCGGGCGCGTACTCGGTGAGAAACGCCGTCGCGCTGCCCATCTCGCCGCCCGCCGAAAACCCTTGCAGCAATCGCGCGATCACGATCAGTACGGGTGCCCACACGCCGATCTGCTGATAAGTCGGCGCGATGCCGATGAGCGCCGTGCCGCCCGCCATCAGCAGAATGGTCAGCGACAGCGCGGCCTTGCGCCCGACCTTGTCCGCATACACGCCGAGCACGATGCCGCCCACCGGACGCATGAAAAAGCCCACGCCGAACGTGGCGACGGCAAGCAGGAGCGAGGTCAGGTCATTGCCGGTCGGAAAGAACAGCTTCGCGATAATGACCGCGAAAAAGCTGTAGACGGTGAAGTCGAACCATTCGAGCCCGTTGCCGAGCACGGTCGCGATAATGGCGTGCCGCCGCTGACGCGCGAGCGTGTCCACCGAGAGCGGTACGTTGGATGAAAGCGTTCCTTGCATGGTCTCTTTCCTCATCTGGCTGCCTGTCAGGCAAAGTGTCGGCAACGCGCCACGCCGTCGTCGCGGCGCTTTTGCATGCATAACGCCGATCGTAGAGAGACCTGAATTGTTTTCGAAACGAAAGATTCGCATGCACGCATGCGTGCAGCGCATGCGAAGCCGTTCAGGCCGCCGCCCTGCCCGTCTGCGCTTCGGCCTGCTCGAAGAGCCACCGCGTGAACACGCGCGCGGCCTGGTTCTGTGAGCGGTCGTTCGGCGACACCACGTAGTAGCCGCCGCCGTGACTTGCGGATGCGTGGGTGGCGCGCACCAGCAGCCCTTCTTCGAGACATCGGTCGATCATGTGCCGCCAGCCGAGCACGACGCCCTGACCGAGAATCGCCATTTGCACGAGTTGCGGATAGTGATTGACCATGACAGCCTGCGGCGCAACCGGCATTTGCACGCCGTTGATGCGAAACCATTCCGGCCACGACATCCATTGGCGCTGACCGTCTTCCTGAATCAGCAGCGTTTCCTGAGCAAGATCGGCGGGCTCGAGCACGCGGCCTGCGAGATAGGCGGGTGAACAGACCGGGTACACCTCCTCGTCGAAAATGCGGCGGGCGGTGTAATGCGGCTCGGCATGCTGGCGAATGTAGTAGAGACCCACATCGAATTCGGCGGGCGACATCGAAGCGAGTCCGTCGCGTACGATCATTCTGATTTTCACGTTCGGGTAAGCGGCACGAAACGCACCGAGCCGCGGCGTCAGCCACAACACGGCGACGCCCGACGAACACGCGATGGTCAGTTCCTGGTCGCCGTAACGCTTCATGACGTCGAGCGTCGCTTCGGAACAGTTAGCAAGCAACCATTGCACGCGCTTTGCGTAACCCTCGCCGGCGATGGTCAAACGCAATGCGCGATGCTCACGGACGAACAGCGACCGGCCGAGAAATTCCTCGAGTTGCTGGATTTGCCGGCTGACCGCGCTTTGCGTCAGATGCAACTCCGCGGCGGCCTTGGTGAAGCTTGCGTGCCGCACGGCCGATTCGAACGCGACCAGACATTGGAGCGGTGGTAAGGGAGCAATGCGCATGATGAAAGGAGCCGAGTCGCGATCGCACCATGATAGCGGGTGCGGCTCAGGCTCAGATCACCGTCGGGCATCGTCTATCAAGCGCCAGAAGCAGCTGAAAGGCGCTTGAGTTCCGCTACTTGCGCTTCGAGATCCTTGATGCGCTCGTCACGCTCCTGCAACGCGGCGGCGACGTCCGCAGCCTCGAAACGCTGTGGAATGTGCTGAGGGCAATTGACGTCCCACGCATGCACGCTCATCACGATCACGCGTTCTCCGCGTGCCTTGTAACCTTGCGGCATGAGCTTCGCGAGCAGCGCGGGATCGTCGTCGATCACACGCGCTTCGCCCCATAGCTTGATGCGCCGGCGATGCGCATAGTCGACGAGAAAGAGATGCACTTTCGGGTTGTCGGTTAGATTGCCGGACGTAATGTACTGACGATTGCCGGCGAAGTCGGCGAACGCAATCGTGTGGTCGTCGAGCACGTGCAGAAAACCCGCAGGGCCGCCGCGATGCTGGATATAAGGTTGCCCTTCTGCGCTTGCGGTCGCGAAGAACACACTGGTCTGCTGCTCGATGAAACGCGCGACGTCAGGCGTCAGCCGGGTTTGCCAGCCGTGCTCTTCTTCCATCCGGGCATACGCGTCGCGCGATCCGTTGCGGCTTTGCAATGCCTTGACGGTGGGCGTGAAAGCAATGTCGCTCGGATAACTGTTCGGTTGCGAGTCGAGGCGTGTCATGAAGCGGCTCCTTCGCGGGTCGTTCCGCAAGTAACGCGTCAACCTTAACCGTTAAAGCCTCTCTGGAGAACCCGGCCGGATCGAGAACCGGGTTTCCATCAATTGAGAATAGCGCGCCGCTCAGATGCTAGGCACCAGTTCTTCTTCGCGTTCGAGCGAACGCGCGTTCCTGAGTTCGGGGAAGAGCTTCATCCACAGCAAGGCGACCGTGATCGTTGCGATGCCGCCTACCAGTACGGCCGTTCGTGCGCCCCACCAGCCGGCCGTCACGCCGGACTCGAATTCGCCCAATTGATTCGACGTCCCAATGAAAAGCGAGTTGACGGCGCTCACGCGTCCGAGCATTTCATCCGGCGTGCGAAGCTGCACGAGCGACAGCCGCACGACCACGCTGATGGTGTCCGACGCGCCGAGCGCCATCAACGCAAGCAGCGAAACAATGAACTGATGCGACAGGCCGAACACGAGCGTGGCGATGCCGAACACGACCACGCCGCCGAACATGGCCGCGCCGGGCCGGTTGCGCAGCGGGAAATGTGCAAGCCAGATGGTCCCGGCGAGCGCGCCGATGGCCGTGCCCGAGCGCAACAGGCCAAGCCCGAGCGGCCCCGTATGCAGGAAGTCCCGCGCAAACACCGGAAGCAACGCCGTGGCACCGCCGAACAGCACCGCGAACAGATCGAGCGACAGCGCGCCCAATATGACCGGCTCCTTGCGAATGAACGCGATGCCGGAGAACACCGATTCGAGCGTGACAGGCGCGCGGCTTGCCGGCTTCGCGCGTAGCGGAATGCCCCACACGGCCGTCGCGGCGGCAGCGAAGGACAGCATGCACGCGAGATAAGCGGCGCCCGGCCCGATGCCGTAAAGCAGACCGCCGAGCGCGGGACCGGCGATCTGCGCGGTCTGGTTCGCCGAAGTGGCCCATGCCGTCGCTTTCGGCAACTGCGGGCGCGGCACGACGCCCGGCAGCAGCGAAGCGACCGCCGGCGATTCGAACGCGCGCGCCGCGCCCACGCATGCGGCCAGCGCATAGATGACCGGCGCGCTGATCCATCCGCCAAAGGTGCCGCACGCGAACAGCAATGCGGCGACGCTTTCGAGACTCTGACAAATCGCCGCGATCCGCCGACGATCGTAGCGGTCCGCAAAATGGCCGACCACGAGCGTGAGCAGGAACATTGGCAGGAATTGCGCGAGACCGACGAGGCCGAGCGCGAACGCGCTGTGCGTCAGCGCATAGATATGCCACCCCATCGCGACCGCGAGCATCTGGAACGACAGCGACGAAAGGATCCGCGTGCACCAGAAGCGTTGAAACGCCGGTTGCTTCGGCAGGCTGACACTCGCTGTATCGGTGGAGTCGTTGCGATCGTTGGAATCGGCGGGAACGGGAGGCATCGAGGTCGTCTTGTTTGATTGGGCTGGGCGCGGGCGGCAGCTAGTTTAGAGCAAGCATGCGGGTTCTGCTGACGCGGCGGTCACCGGCGTAGCGCAAGCAGGCCGAGCCAATGCGGCCGCCTCACCGCTCTCCGCCTACCTAAGATTTTCGATGTTTTCATTTGATAACAATTCTCATTTACATTATTCTCTCGCATCATTAATAAAAACTGACGCCGCCGGACACTCCCGACCGCTTTGGTGCGGGCGTGCCGCGTCGTCCGAACCATCCATGCGCTTCGTAAAAACTTCTGCACTACCCGGCCGCTATCGCCGGTTCGGCATCGGCTTGCCGCTTTCGATGATGATGTACATGGTGACCGCGCCAGCCGCGATGGCCGCCGCTTCCTCCGACGCCGCGAGCCCCCAGCCCGCCGCTTCGACGGAATTGCCGGCGGTCGCCGTGCAAGGCACAGCGCTCGCCGACCCGACCGTCGGTTATCGTCCGCGCACGAGCGAAACGGCGAGCGGTATCGCGACGAAGATCAGCGACATTCCGCAATCCGTCGCGGTAGTGAGTTCGAGCGTGATGCAGGACCAGCAGGCGCGCACACTCGACGACGTACTGAGTAACGTAAGCGGGATCACGCAGACCAACACGCTTGGCGGCACGCGCGACGCGTTCATCAAACGCGGCTTCGGTTCGAACGACGACGGCTCGATCCTCGTCGACGGCATCCGCTCGCCGAGCTTGCACAATTATCTGGCGACGATCGACCGTGTCGAAGTTCTCAAAGGCCCCGCCTCGCTGCTCTACGGCATTCAGGAGCCGGGCGGCGTCATCAACCTGATCACGCGCAAACCGGAGGACACCTTCCACGGCTCCGTCTCGGCGAATTACACGAGCCATCGCGGCAGCGGTACGGGCTTCGACCTGACCGGGCCCATCGGCCAGCCGGGACAGGTCGCGGGCGGCACGCTCGCCTTTCGCCTGACCGGCGAATACAACACGGCGCGCTACTGGCGCAGCTTCGGACGTCAGCGCGATTCGTTGATCGCACCGTCGCTCTCATGGCATGACGCCAATACATCGATCGACGTGAGCTACCAGTACGTCGATTACACGACGCCCTTCGACCGGGGCACGGTGCTCGTCAACGGCCATCTCGACGATGCACTGCGCTACACGCGCTACGAGGAACCCTGGGCGCAAAGCTCGGGCGAGCAGGAAACGCTACGGGCGAAGATCGAACATCGCTTCTCGGACGAGTGGCGCGTGCGCGCGACTTACGGATGGAGCCGCGACCGCTACGACCAGTACATCACGCGCGCGACGGCGTTCAACAGCAGGACCGGCATCATGAGCCGCACGTCGGATGCGAATCTGCAGCGCAACGACTCCGACGAGATCGCCACCGTGGGCGCGATCGGCAATCTGAATCTCGCGGGCATGCGTCACGAGGTATATGTGGGCGGCGAATACGAACGGCAGCGCAGCTTTCGGGGCGACACGATTCGCGGCAAGGCAGTGTCCGGCTTCGATCTGTACGAGCCTGTCTATGGAATGCTCGCTGCGGGCGGCACGCCGAGCGCGGCGCAAAGCGATAGCTTGTCGAAAGTGCACACCTACTCGGTCGTCACGCAGGACACCGTTCATCTGACCGACAGGCTGATCGCGGTAGGCGGCGTGCGCTGGGAGAACTGGCAGCAACTGTCGGGCGTGGGCCGTCCGTTCGTGATCGCCGATCACTCGCATGGACAGGTTTGGCTGCCGCAATTCGGCCTCGTGTACCGGCTGACGCCGGCACTTTCCGCGTATGCGAACTTCAGCAAGTCGTTCGTGCCGAACGTCGCCACACAAGTGAACGAGCCGCTCGCGCCGGAGCATGGACGCGTGTTCGAAACCGGGTTGAAGTTCGACTCGCACGGTATCACCGGCACGCTCGCGGTGTATCAGATCGACAAGCAGAACGTCGCGGTAACCGTCGGCGATACGACCGAGACAGTGGGCAGCGCGAGGTCGCGCGGTGTCGAACTGGACGTTGCCGGACGGCTCACGCAGCACGTCAGCGTGATCGGCAGCTATGCATATACGAACGCGACGGACCGCGACGACGGCACGCGTCTCGTGAATGCAGCACGTCACACGGGCAGTCTCTTCGCCGTCTACGACACGATGCTGCCCTACCTGCCGGGACAATGGCGCTTTGGCGGCGGTGCGCGGCTCGTAAGCAAGCGGCCGGGCGATACGGCGAATAGCTTCACGCTGCCGGGCTATGTGGTCGCCGACCTGTTCGCCGCGTACGACACGAAGATCGGCAAGATTCCCACGCATGTGCAACTGAACGTGAAGAACGTGTTCGACAAAACGTACTATCCGTCGAGCAACAGCAATCTGATCATCGCCGTCGGCGAGTCGCGGCTCGTGATGCTCAATACGACGTTTTCGTTCTAAGGCGGCGTTCGACGCAATTCGCGAGGCCGCGCAAATCGCGCGCAGACGTCGCACAAAAAGTCAGGGAGCCATCGGCTCCCTGACTTCGTCCCCGCTTTCAGCAGGATCGGCCTAACTGGATCGATGCATCAACGACGCAACAGCCACATCAGATAAGGGCCGCCCAGAAGCGTCGCAATCACGCCCGCCGGCATCTGCTGCGGGAAGATCATGTTGCGCCCGAGCCAGTCCGACAGCACCATCAGCAACCCGCCAATGAGCGCCGCGATGAGCATCTGCGAACGCGCGCGCGGAAAGCCGAGCAGCCGCGCGAGATGCGGCGCCATCAGGCCGACGAACGACATCGGGCCGATCACGACCGTTGCTCCCGCCGTGAGGATCGCGGCGACCGCGAGCAGCAGCAGCCGCGCGCGCTGTGCGCCGACGCCGAGCGCATCCGCCACGTTGGCGCCGAGCGGCAGGATTTCCAGCCAACGCGCGCCGAGATACGCGACAAGCACGGCGGCGACCGTACACACGCCAACGGCGATGGCCGTCGCGGGCACGATGAGATAGGTCGAACCGTACTGCAGCGGACGCAGCAGGTTCGCATAAGCGCCGCCGCTCGCGGTCGCGAGCATGATGACTGCTTGCGCGAACGCGCTGATCGCGATGCCCGCGAGTAACACGTGCTCGGGCGCGAAACCGCTGCGGCGTCCAAGCGTGACGATAGTCAGCAGGCAAATAAGTGCACCGGCCGCCGATCCCGCGAGCAGCACGGGCGTCGACGGCTCCGTCGCGACGACCGCGGCCACCAGCATGCCGAGCATCGCGCCACCGCTGACGCCGAGCAAGTCGGGGCTCGCCATAGGATTGCCGGTTACGCGCTGCAGGATCGTGCCCGCGAGTGCGACCATCACGCCGGCCCCGAGCGAAGCAGTCAGCCGCGGCACGCGCCAGAACCAGACGTCGCTCCAATGTTGCGCGTCCGTCCACTGCCAGCCGTGTAGCGTCACCGAAAAACACAGCGAGATGACAACCGCGGCAACGAGCAGCCCGCCGAGCAGCAGCACGGGCACACGCAACGCGCGGCGCGGGGCTGCGCGTTCCACCGACGCTGGACGCGGCGCGTCGACGTGCAAACGGCGCAGCATCCACAGCAGCAGCGGGCCGCCGCAGAGGGCCACCGCGACGCCGGTCGGCAGCAATTCGCCGAGCACGCCTGGCAAGCTCTGCACGGCTTGGTCGGCGATTGCGAGCAACAGCGCGCCGACGAGCGGCGCCCACAGCAACTGGTCGCGCAGCCGGCGCGCGCCCATCAGTCGCGCGAGCACCGGACCGCCGAGCCCAATGAAGCCGATCACGCCGACCGCGCTCGCGACGAACGCGCTCAGGATCACCGCGATGGCGAGCGCGACGGGCCGCGTCCATGCGAGCGACATACCGAGCTGGCTCGCGCTGCCGTCGTCGAGAGAAAACAGCGTGAGCGGACGCACAAGTAGCGCCGCAGCCGCACCGCAGGCGAGCACGCGCGGCAGTAGCCAGACGACACCCGCCCAGCCGTTCTGCACGAGCGAGCCGCCGCCCCAGATGAAAACGGACGTGAGCGAACGCTCGAACACAATAGTTAGGAGGACGGACAGTGCACCGCAATACAGGTTCACGATCATTCCGGCCAGCACGATCGACACGGCGGCGAAGCCTTTGCGCCAGGTCATCGCCATGGTTGCCAGCATTGCGAGTGCGGCGCCGGTCAGCGCAACCGTGAAACGCATGTCGGCGACCAACGCGGGCGCGACGACCGCGGCGATCGTCAGGGCGAGATAGGCGCCCGCTGACACGCCAAGCGTAAGCGGTTCGGCAAGCGGATTGCGTAATACCTGCTGGAACACGACACCGGCGAGCGACAAAGCCGCACCGGCGATCAACGCAATGGCGACGCGCGGCAACCAGCCATAACGCACGACGAGTTGCGGCAGCGTTGCGTCGGCGCCGGACAGCACGACGCCTGGCCATTGCGCGACCGGCAGCCGCGCCGATAGCGTGTGATAAACGAGCCACGCGGCCAGCATCAGCAGCAACGCGGGCAGTCGCCATGTGCGAGGGGCGGCGAAGGCGACGGTCGCCGTTGGGCGATTCATGTAGTGACTCCTTGCAGCGCGTTTGCGAGGCTGTCGGCAAAACGCATCGACGCAACGACGCCGCCGAGCGCAGGCAACGGTCCGATATGTTGCACGCGGTTTTGCCTCACGAACGGCAACGCGCCCCATAGCGGGCTTCGCGCAAGTTGCGCGGCGACGCCGGGCGGCACGCCGATCGTGACGACTTGCGCATCGGTGCGCGTCGCGAGCGCGCCGAGGTCCGCTTCGGTCATGCCTTGCGGATCGGCCATGCCCTGCCACGCATTGTCGATTCCGAGCGCGCCGAGCACGCCGCCGAACAGACTGTTCTTGCCGAACACGGCGATATGCCGGTCGTCGATTGGGCGTAGTAGATAGAGCGGGCGTCCGGTCCCGCGAAAGGCCGCGAGACGTGCGGACGCGTCGGCAAGCGCGGCGTCGGCGCGTGCGAACAGCGCATCGGCCGCGGCCTCGCGTCCTAGCGCGCCGGCCAGCCTTCGCGTCGCGGCATGAACCGCCGGATACACGTCGATGCCGGGTCCGAACAATTGCACCGTCAACGTCGGCGCGATCCGTTCGAGCAACGCGCGCAGCGGCGCATGCCATGGGGTGATGACGATAAGCTCTGGTTTCAGCGACTCCAGCACCTCGAAATTGGGCTGATACAGCAAGCCCGTGTCGACGACGGAAGACGGCAACGGTGGAACGCCGTCGAGCTTCGCATACCACGTGGGACGCGAAACGCCGGCCGGAACCACGCCGAGCGACAGCACGACTTCCGTCAGCGGCCAGTCGAGCACCACGACGCGCGGATTCGAAGCGACAGCGGCGCCTGCAGCCGCACGCGCGGCCGAACTCGCGGCCAAACTCACCGCCGCCTCGCGGGCGAACGGAGCGCCCGATGCCGCGAGCGCCGCCGCGCCCAAACCCGCGAGCGCGAGGCGCCGCCTGCCGTTAAAGCGCAAGCGTTCCGTCATGACAACGCATGCAGTGAGCCATCGGCGCTACCCTTCGTCATGGCCATCACCATTGGTAGCGCGCCGTTCCGAGCACCGTACGGCTCGCGCCCCAGTAGCAAACCGACGCGGTCGTGCAGTACGAGATGTACTCGCGGTCGAACACGTTGTTCAGGTTCAGCGACAGACGCCAGTTCTGGATGTCGTAATGCGCACCCAGGTCGACGAGTACGCGCCCCGGCACCGTGAACGTGTTGGCTGCGTCGCCCGCCGAACTGCTCATATAGCGCACGCCCGAGCCGAGGCCGAAGTTGCGCAGCGGTCCGCGGTGGAACGTGTAATCCGCCCACAGCGAAGCGGTGTTACGAGGCGCGATCGTCGGGCGCTTGTTCAGGCTGCTAGCCGTCGTCGTGTTCGTCACTTCCTGATTCAGGTACGTGTACGACGCGATCACCTTCACGTCTGCGGTGACATTCGCGTGCGCTTCCAGTTCGACGCCGCGCGAGCGGATCTGACCGGTTTGTATCGTGCTGCCCAGATGGTTCGGATCGCTTACCGACACGTTGTCCTGCGTGAGAGTGAACGCGGCGACCGAGAAGTAGCCGTCGAACCACTTCGGCTGATAACGCACGCCGGCTTCGACCTGCCGGCCCTTGGTCGGCGCGAACGGCGCGCCCGAGTATGTCGCGCCGAGCACCGGCTGGAACGAACGCGAATAGCTGATGTACGGCGCAATGCCGTTTTCGAACTCGTACGCGAGACCGGCGCGCCAGGTGAACGCGTGATCGTTCGTGTGGTAGGTCGTGCCGGTTCCGGTGGTGAGCAACGTGGTCTGCTGGTTGCCTCCTGTCCAGTCCTCACGAACGCCGAACGTCAGCACCCAGTTGCGCCAGCGCGCCTCGTCCTGCGCATAGACGCCGACCGTGCTCAACGAATAGTCGAGGCGCGTGTTCGCTTGCTGTGTCGGCAGCGACGAGAAGTTCGGGTTATACAGATCGACCGTGCCGAGGACGGAATTGCCCTCTGTGTCGCCCAGCATCGAGCGCTGATAGTCGAGACCGAACAGCAACGTGTGCTGGACGGCGCCCGTCGTCACCTTGGCCTGCGCGTGCGTGTCGACCTCGAACTGCGTGTAGTGTTCGTTATCGACGTTGCCCCACATCGACACCGTACGCTGATTGCTTCCGAGCGCGCTCGTCACCGACGTCTGGTAGTAATGCTGGTCGATGTGCAGATAGCGCAGGTTCTGCGACACGCTGAGTTTGTCGTTGATCGCATGATCGAACTGATAACCGAACCAGTACTGGGTGCGGTGCATGCCGTCGCGATCCGGATCGCCGAAATATTTGTCCGGCCCAAGTTGACCGTTTGGATTACTGAACAATGTCGCGCCTGCGGGAACCGGATTGAACAGTCCACCGTTCGGGTCGCGCTGAAAACTGCCCTGCAGCGTGAACGTGGTGTCGCGGTTCGGGCGGATCGTGACCGACGGCGCGATGGCAAGCCGCTGGTCCTTGATCGCGCTGACTTGCGTCTCGGCGGTGCGGGCGACGCCTGTCAGCCGGTACAGCACGGTGCCATTCTTGTCGACGGGACCGCTAAAATCGAAACCCAACTGATAGTTGTTGTGGTTGCCGATCTGCATCATGAGTTCGTGATACGGCTGCTCCGTCGGCAACTTGCTCACGTAGTTGACGAGACCACCCGGGCTGCCCTGCCCATAGAGCACTGAGGCCGGACCATGGAGCACGTCGATGCGCTCCATGAAATATGGGTCGATGCGCGGCGTCGCGAAGCGCGGCGACTGGTACAGATGCAAGCCGTCCAGATACGAGTCGAGCGCAAAACCCCGGCCGTAAAGCTGATCGGCACGAATGTCGGTGCCGTCCTGCGAATACACGCCCGGTGTATAGCGCAACGCCTGATCGACAGTCTGCGCGCCCTGATCGTCCATCTGCTGACGCGTTACGACCGATACGCTCTGCGGATTCGTGAGCAACGCGGAATCCGTCTTGGTTCCCGTCATGGAACGTTTGGCCACGTAGCCGACGCCTGGCCCAAGCGGATCCTCAGCAGAACTGCGCACCTGGACCGCGGGCAATTCCTTCGAGGCCTCCGTGCCCGAGGCCGCGGCCGGCGACCCTTGCGCGTGCGCGCCGAACCCGGCAACGCCCAGCATCAGCGCCACGTATATCGGGCGCAGGTGCGGCAAGCCGCGCTCCCGTTTAGAACCGCTTTTCCCTGCCTGCTCTACCTTCATTCTTCTTGTTTCCCCATTCTTGTATCCCCGAGTCAGGGGCGGCGTCCCGCGCCGCTCCTGGTGCGTGACGATTCTCTCAAGACAAGATGCTAATGTAAACAATAATCGTTCGCATTCAATGTGAATAAATCGTCGCGACGAAGCGACAACGGCGCTTGTCGGAGAGTCCTGCAGGTCGTGCGGCGGACCTTGCAGAACGCCGACTGCTCAGGCGTCGCCGTATAAGGACGCTGATGGGTGGTCGTTTCGTGGAAGCGGCTGTCCGAACCACTGCGCAAGCTGCGCCGCGAGAAGCGGATGGTGGACGATGCTGGAATGAGTCGCGTCGATGTCGAACTCGTGCAGCCGGCCGCGCGTGCGGTCCGCCCATGACATCCGGCGGCGCGGATCGGCGACACGCAGAGCGCGCCACACGTGCAGATCGCAAGCGACGCGCGGCAGTTCATGCCGGGACATCAAGTCCGCGTGCATGGAATCGACGGCAAGCGCTTTGCCGAGCAGCGACGGCTCCGCCCCGTCGAGCAATGCGAGTTCGGGCGCAGCCACGGAGCTTTCGTCGACTATGGGCGCAGCGCCGTCTACGCGATGCGTCGCCGTATCGACGATACCGACGAACGACGCGCGCGCGCCGCGCCGCTCGAAATGATCCGCGATGGCGATCGCAAGCCGCCCGCCGAACGACCATCCGAGCAACGCGTAGTCGCCGTGCGGCTGCAGCGCCTCGATGCGCTGTGCGTAGTGCGCGGCGAGCGCTTCGAAGCTGTCGCCTTCCCATGGCTCGCCACGCAGCACCGGCGCCTGCATCGCGATCAGGGTCACGCGGCCATTGAGCGCTTGCGCAAGCGTGCGATATTCGCCGACCATGCCGTAGCCCGGATGCAGACAGAACAGCGTGGCGGGCGCACCGAGCGCGTTCAACGGCACGGCCGGCGATGACACGGCGCACGCCCGCGCGTTCGCGTCTTGCGGCCGACGTCGCGCGAACCAGCCAGCGAGCGCGTCGTCGGACGGCACCGGCAGACTGGCCTCATAGACCGCACGCGCAGCCCAGCTTGCAGCGACGGCGTCGCGCCTTGCAAGCGCCTCGATCGACTCCGGAACTGCTTTTAGGGAAGCGGACATCTGCGGCTGCGACGTGGCCGTGCGTAAATGAGCCAGCAGTTCGCCGAGAGCGGACTCGAACGACGCGAAGAGTTTCTCCGCGAGCTCGTCGGGCAAGAACTGCGGCGCGTAGCCCCAGTTGAACGCCAGCGAGTTGCCTGCAATCCAGCCATTGATATCGAGCGCGCGATCGGGAATCCGCGCATGCGGCGCGATGGCGTCTCCCGACGATTCAGGCGCGAAGCCAAAGCGGCTTTCGCCGTCGAACGTTTGATCGAAGCGGCCCAGGTAGTTAAAGCCGATTTCCGGGGATGGCAGCGCACGCACCGCGGACTGGCTGGCTGCGTCGGCGCAACAGGCCAGCAGGCCCCAGCCGAGGCCGCGCAGCGGTACTGCGGCAAGGCGCTCGCGCACGCGCAGCAGCGAGTCAGCGGAGTCCATGCCGCGCGGTAACGCGAGCGGGTATTGAGTGGTGAACCACCCAACCGTTCGGCTGAGGTCTGCGCCTTCAATCACGTCTTCGCGACCGTGGCCCTCCAGTTCGACCAGCACTTCGTCACGCGCGACGGTATCGCCGATGGCCCGAGCGAGCGCGGCAAGCAGCACTTCATCGACACGCATTTTGTAGGCGCGCGGCGCTTCGCGCAGCAACTCGGCGGTCATGTCGGGCGATAGTTTCTTCAGCAGCGTCTTTTGCGGTTGGGGATGCGAAGAAAGCGGCGGGAACAGCGGGCCGGCGCGCAACGCCGGCGCGTCGAGTGACGTTTGCCACCACGCGAGTTCACTGACGCGCTCCGATGATTCGGCATACTGATTGATTGCGCGTACCCAGGCGCGCCATGGCATCGACGGCGCCGGCAGCGCGATGGGTTCGTCGCGTTCGGCCTGTTCATAGGCGGTTTGCAGTTCTTCGAGGAGCACGCGCCAGGAGACGCCGTCCACCGCCAGGTGATGAATCGCGATCAGTACGCGCGTTTCGTCGAGCGTCTCGAAGTGGCCCACGCGCCAGATCGGGCCGTGTTCGATGTTCAGGCTCGACTGGATGCGGTCGCAGGCCGCTGTCAGCCTGGAAAGCGAGGCGAGGTGGTCGTGATGGACTACCGCTGTGCTAGCTGACTGTAACGGTTGTGAGGTCTGCGCTGCTTGAGAGGCTTCAGACATTTGCGCGAACATCTCTGACGCCCCTGCTTGCTTCACCGCCACCTGCTTCCACTCCCCCGCCTCCTTCACGAACCGTAGCCGCAACGCGTCATGCCGCGCCTCCAGCGCCGCCACCGCGCGCTCCAGCGCCGCCGGCACCAGCCGCCCTTTCACCTTCAGCAGCACCGCCTGGTTCCAGTGCGATTCCCCTTGCGGATAGCGCTCGAAGAAGAGCCGCTGGATCGGCGTCAACGGCAGCGCGGCGCCGTCGTCGATCTCCTGTACTGCGCCCGCGTCCAGCCGCTGTGCGCGTTGCGCGAGGCCGGCCACGGTTGGATGCTCGAACACCTGCCGCGGCGTCAGCCGCCAGCCCGCCTCGCGTGCCCGCGCGATGATCTGCAGGCTCTGGATCGAGTCCCCGCCCGCTTCGAAGAAGTTGTCCGTCACACCGAGGTCATCGCGCCCGAGCACGGCCGCCCAGATCGACAGCAGTGCCGCTTCGACCTCGTTCGACGGCGCCACCCGTTCGATCGACCCCGCCTGCGGCGCGGGCAGCGACGCCCGGTCGAGCTTGCCGTTGGGCATCCACGGCAACCGTGCGAGCACCGTTATCGACGACGGCACCATGTAGCCGGGCAGCTTCTGCTCCAGTTCGCGCTGCAGACGCTGCGCGTCGAGCGGCTGCAAGGCCGCTGCATCGGACTGCCCCGCCACATACGCCGCGAGCCGCTGCTTCTGCGCCTCGCCCACCACGATCACCGCGGCTTCGCGCACGCCCTCGCACTGGCGCAGCACCGCCTCGATCTCGCCCAGTTCGATGCGCTGCCCGCGCAGCTTCACCTGCTGGTCCAGCCGCCCGAGGAACTCCACCGTGCCGTCCGCGCGCAGCCGGCACAGGTCACCGCTGCGATAGAGGCGCGCCCCCGGCTCGCCGTACGGGTCCGGCACGAACCGCTCCGCCGTCAGCGCTGCCCTTCCCGGATAGCCGCGCGCCACCGTCGGTCCGCCGATGCACAGCTCGCCGAGCCCGCCCACCGGCGCCTCATCGCCGAACGCGTCGAACACCCGCGCCGTACGCCCCGGATACGGATGCCCGATCGGCACCGTCACCTGCCGTGCGTCGTCGGCTCCGGTGCGGCGGTACAGTGCCGCCACCGTCGTCTCGGTCGGCCCGTACAGGTTGTCCAGCCGGATATCCGCGAGCGGCCCCTCGCGCCAGCGCGCGAGCGCGTCGCCCGGCAGCGCCTCGCCGCCCACCGTCACCTGGCGTAGCGCGAGCTGCGCGCGCGGCGGCGCATGACGCTGCCACTGCTGCCACAGCGCGGTCGGAATCCGCGCGAATGTCACGCGCCGCTTCACCAGCCGCTCGCTCAGGCTTTGCAGATCCCACGGCTGCGAGCCGCGCATCTCCACCGTCGCGCCGCGCAGCAGCGCCGGCAGCGTCTCGTGCAGCGCGACGTCGAAGTTGATCGTCGACGAGTGCAGCACCGTATCCTTGCCGTCGATGCCGTAGGTCGCGAGAAAGTCCTGCAGGTGCGTCCACAGCGCGCCGTGGCTCACGCCGACGCCCTTGGGCCGGCCAGTCGAGCCCGATGTGTAGAGCACGTAGGCGAGCTGGTCGGGATGAAGGGGGGTGTCGAGGAACTGTGGTGCTGCGGTCGCTGTTTCCGCGCTCAAGGCGGCATCGTGCTGAGTCGCCCCCACCTCAACCACCTCACACCCAGCCAGCACCGCCCCCACCTGCTTCGCGCTAGCGCTATCGGCCACCACCTCTACGATGCCCGCGTCGTCGATCATCTGCGCAAGGCGTGCGGGCGGATACTCGGGATCGAGCGGCACGAACGCCCCACCCGAGCGGATGATCCCAAGCAGTGCCGCAACCAACGCCGGACCGCGTGCCACGCACAGCCCCACGCGCCGCTCGGCGCCAACGCCTCGCGCGACGAGCCGTGCCGCCAGCGCCGCCGACCACGCGTCCAGTTCCGCATAGGTGAGCGATTCATCCTCGCAGCGCAACGCAATCGCATGCGGCGAGCGCTTCGCCTGCGCCGCAAGCGCCATCCCGAGCGATTCGAACGCATAACGCTGCAACGGCGCTGCTTCGTATCGCCCGGGCAGCGTCAACGATCCAACGCGTCGCGCGACGTCTTCGGCCATCTTCGTCAGAATTGCTTCGTACTGCAATGCAATTTGTTCGACGGTGCTTGCATCGAACACATCCGCCGCATAGTTGAACATCAGGCGCAGGCCGTGCCCGTCGTCCACCACGTTCAGCACAAGATCGAAACGCGCCGTGTCCGTGCCGCCTGCCTCCGGCTCCACGACAAGTCCTGGCATCGCAACGGACGCGCTACTCGTCGCCTGCTCGAGGTTGAACATCACCTGAAACAGCGGCGAGCGCCCGAGATCGCGTTCGATCCGCAATGCGTCGAGGATGCTGCCGAACGGCGCCGCCTGGTGCGCATGCGCTTCGAGCACACGTTCATGCAATCCAGCGAGCAGCGTGCCGAACGGCATGCGGCCGTCCACATCGACGTCGATCACGAGCGTGTTGACGAAAAAGCCGATCAGCCCTTCCGTCTCGCTGCGCTGCCGTCCCGCCGACGGCACGCCGATCCGTACGCCTGACTGCCCGTCATAGCGATACAGCAAGGCGGCATACGCGCCAAGCAGTAAAGTGAAAAGCGTCGTGCGCTGCGCGCGCGCGACTTCGCGCAGGCGCCCGGCGAGCGCAGGGGCGACGTCGCGCCGCGCGCGTCCGCCTTCGATGCCCCGCACCGCAGCGCGCGGCCGGTCCAATGGTAGTTCGAGCGCGGGGCGATCGGTGCCGAGGCGCTGCGTCCAATACGCTAGATCGTCAACGAGCGCGCCGTCCTGCCATTCACGCTGCCATGCAGCGACGTCGCCAAAATGAATTTCGACGGGCGGCAGCGCGCGAGCCAGCGGCGCATCCTGGCCCGTGAGTGCCGCGCGATACAGCGCCGCGAGTTCGCGAACGAGCAATGACTGCGACCAGCCGTCAGACACGATGTGATGCACGACGATCGAGAGCGCGTGACGCTCTGCCCCGATCGCGATGAGATCGACACGCAGCAGCGGCCCCTTCATCAGATCGAATGGTTCGCGAGAGGCGGCACGCAGCGTGTCGCGCAGTTGCGCGGCGTCTTCGAGCGCGTGCTCGCGCCACAGGTAGTGCGCGCCGTCACCGATGTGCTGCGCCACCACGCCGCGCGTCTCCACGAAGCGCGTACGCAGTGCGCCATGGCGTGCGACGAGCGCATCGAATGCACGGCGCAATGCGGGCACATCGAGATGTCCCGTCGACCGCAGCGCACGCGACAGGTTGTACGCCGGGTTCTGCGGATCGAGTTTCCACAAGAACCACAGGCGCTCCTGCGCGGGCGCAAGGGGGTAAAGCGCGGAGCCGGGCGAAGAAGGAACGCCGTCCTTATCGTTCGCGTTGCCAGCCTCGCGCGACAACGGCACGATCGGCAGACGCGCGGGATCGACGCCCTGCTCGCTCGCCTTCTCGCGAAAACGGCGCCGACGCTCCGGCGACAGCGCTGCGTACTTGCGCGAAATCGCGAGCGCGTGGCTCGGCGCGTCGCCGATGCCTGTGGAAGAATCCGGCGCTGCGGCCGGTTCGTTGCGGGTCGTGGTCTGCATGACGTCAGTCTGGTCAGTCTAGTAGGTAAGCGAGCGCGTCGCGCCCGCGCATGGTGTTCGCTTCTCAATCCAGCGCATCGAACAGTCCATCGAGCGCCTGCAACTCATCGCTCGCGGTCTTTCCCGACGACACGTCGACCTGCGTGTTTCCATCCACAACGTCCGTAAGCAGTTGAGCCAACAGCCTCGGTGTAGGACTGTCGAACAGCGCCGCGAGCGCAACCTTTCGTCCGAGCTGTTCCGACAGTCGGGCAATCAATCGCACCGCCGCGAGCGAGTGGCCACCGAGCGCGAAGAAATCGTCGTCGGCGCCGACACGCGCGAGCCCCAGCACATCGCCAAACAGCCGCGCCGTCAGCACTTCGATTTCGCCCGATGGCTCCGCCCACTGCGCCTCGCTTTGCGGCGACACCTCGAACCGCGCGAGCGCGTTGCGATCAAGCTTGCCGTTCGCGGTGCGAGGCAGCGCATCAATCTGGTAGAGCGCTGCGGGAACCATGTAGCCCGGCAGACGTGTAGCAAGCGCTTGGCGCCAGCCTGCAGGTACCGCGGATGATTGGCCCACCACATAGCCGACGAGCCGCGCTTCGGCGTCACCTGCGCCCGGCACGAGCGCGACTGCAGCGTCGAGTACGCCGTCGTAGTCGCGCAATGCCGCCTCGATTTCGCCCAGTTCGATTCGATAACCGCGCAGCTTGACCTGCTGGTCGATCCGGCCAAGGCATTCGACTTCGCCGTCGGGCCGCTCGCGACACAGGTCGCCTGTGCGGTACATCCGCGCGCCCGGCGGCCCGTACGGATCAGGCACGAAGCGCTCGGCAGTGAGTCCGGCGCGACCCAGATAACCGCGCGCAAGATTGTCGCCGCCGATGCACAGTTCCCCGACGCCGCCTTGCGGCGTCAACTGGCCGCTCGCGTCGACGATGCGCAGCCCGTTCGCATGCAGCGCGCGACCAATGGTGACCGCTCCGCCTTGAGACACCCGGGCGCAAGTCGACCAGATCGTCGTTTCGGTCGGGCCGTAGAGGTTCCACAAATCGACGCCGCGTTGCGCGAGTTGAACCGTCAGGTCTGCGGGCAACGGCTCGCCGCCGGCGATGCCGGTGAGTCGTCCGCGCGACGCCCCGCGCCAACCCGATTCGATCAGCAGACGCCAGCCGCTAGGCGTTGCCTGCATGATGCTCGCGCCGCTTTCATCGATAAGACGCGCAAGCGCAGCGCCGTCCGCGACGGCGGCGGCGTCGGCCATTTCGACGCAAGCGCCTTTCATGAGCGGCAGGCAGAATTCCAGCAGCGAAATGTCGAACGACGGCGTAGTGACTGACAATAGTACGTCATCCTTATCGATTCCCATGACGATGTCGACACTCGCGAGCAGCCTTGCCAGCGCGCCATGAGAAACCGCAACGCCCTTGGGTCGCCCTGTCGAACCTGACGTGTAGATCACGTAGGCGAGTTCCGAACCGGTGCATGGCAATACGGGTGGCGGCACTGTTGCCGCCTTGCCCACCACGGCGTCAGGGACACCCGTAACTCCGACCTCTGCGCCAATCCCACCATTCACCACGACACGACCGTCGAGCCCGCTGCCGAGCCGGGCGCGCCCTTCTTCGTCCGCGATGACCCGCGTTATCCCCGCGTCGTCCAGCATGGCGACGAGGCGCTCCGCCGGGAACGACGGGTCGAGCGGCACATAAGCCGCGCCGCTGCGCCACACGCCGAGCATGCTCGCAATCAGCGCCGGCGAGCGGCGCATGCAGACGGCTACGCACTCCTCCCGCGCGACGCCGCTCGCACGCAAACGCGCGTCGATCGTCGCGGACCAACGGGCGAGCGTCGCGTAGTCGAACGCTTCGCCGTTTTGCCGGACGGCGATGCGATGCGCCACGCGCGACGCCTCAGCCGCAAAGCGTTCGTGCCACGCGAGCGGCGCAGGTTCTGGCAACGGCTCGGCGTGCGGCGCACCTCGCCGCACCGCAAGTTCGCCGACGAAGCGCGGCGCGTGCTCGCCGTCGTCAGCGAGTTGATCGAGGAGCCCGAGATATTGCCGCTGCAACTGCTCGACCTGAGTACGCGTGAGCCGCCGGTTGTCCCACTGCCATTGCAGTTCGATGCGCGTCGCCGGCAGGATCGTCAACGTCAGCGGATAGTGTGTGCGTTCGAACGAATCCACGCGCTCCACACGCAGCGCGTCGGTTGCCGTGGACGCCGCGCGGGCCGCAACCGGATAGTTCTCGAACACGATCAGGCTGTCGAACAACGCGTCGCCGCTGCGACCCGCCCACTGCTGCAGCGACGATAGCGGCGTATGCTCGACCTCACGCATTTGCATGTTGCAGGTCTGCAATTCATCGAGCCATGCCGGTATCGTCAAGTCACCGGGCACCGCTGCAAACACGGGCAAGCTATTAATAAACAGTCCGAACATTTGATCCGACCCAGCGAGAGATGCGGGCCGCCCCGACACCGTGACACCGAAGGCCACCGTCCGCTTGCCGCTCGCCCGTGCGAGCAGCACGGCCCACGCGCCCTGCATCAACGTGTTGAGCGTCACGCGATGCCGCTGTGCGGCACGGCGGACTCGCGCATCGAGCGGCGCGTCCAGTTCGAGCGTGAGCTTGCGTGGCACGCTCGCCGCCTCGCTCGAATCTGTGCCGAGCGGCGCGACAAGGCTGGCTGTGAGCGTGCCGGTATCGTCGGCAGCGGGGAGCCGCTCGCTCCACCAATCCCGTGGATCGGGTTGCACAGCGAGCCACTCGACATAGCGCCGGTACGATGGCGGCATGCCCGCGGCAGCGCGCGCGCCGTCGCGCGGCGAAACGCCCAACGCACGCTCGTAGTCGTCGAATACTTCGGCGAGCAGACGTGCGCCGCTCCAGCCGTCGGTCAGCACGTGGTGATGCGTGCGCACGAGGTCGAAGCGGCCATCCGGACGCCGGAACACGTCGACACGCATCAGCGGCGCGCGCGACGCATCGATGCCCGCAGCGATGTCCGCCGCGCGCCACGCGGCGAGTCGCGCGTCGTAGTCGTGTGCATCGCGCCAGTCGTGCACCGCAAACGGCAGCACGGCTTCGCGTTGCACGATCTGCAACGCCACTTCGCCATGACGCCACTCGAAGCGCGTACGCAACATGTCGTGCCGCGCAATGGCGGCCTGCCAGGCGGCGCGCAAGGCGGCGGCGTCGAGGCGGCCGCCGAGCGTCAGCAGCAACTGGTTCACATACACGCCCTCGCCCTGCTGCAACTCGCTGTGATAGAGCAAGCCCTGCTGCAATGGTGTAGCCGGATAGATATCGGCGACGCCGCCAAGCGGCAGGCGCAGCGCGCGCAACTGTACCTGGTCGAGGCCCGACAACGGGAAATCCGATGCTGTCGCGCCCGGCGGGGCGGCGACGCAGTGCGCGATCAGTGCGTCGACGTGTTGATCGAAGGCCGCGACAATGCGCTCGACGCTTTCACGCGCGATGCGTGCCGGGTCGAAGCGCCAGCGTAGCAGCAGCGTGTCGCCGGTGACGATGCCGTTGAGGTCGAGCGCATAATCGACGCGCGCGCCGGGTCCGTGGCTGCTGCCTGCATCATCGGAGCTGAAGGTGAAGCGCGATGCCGCGTCGAACGACTGATCGAAGCGCCCGAGATAGTTGAAGCTGATCGCCGGACGCGGCCGCGCGCGGCTCGCGTCGAGCAGCCCCCAGTGCATCCCTTTGTGAGGCACGGCACGCACTCGCTCCTTGACCGCAACGAGGGCATCGCCCGGTGCTGCCGGGGCTCCTGGAAGCGCGACCGGGAAGCGCGTCGTGAACCAGCCGACCGTGCGGCTCAGGTCGGCACCGTCGATCACGTCTTCGCGGCCATGGCCTTCCAGTTCGACGGCAATTTCAGCCGCGCCGCTCCACGCGCCCAGCGCCTGCGCAAGCGCGGCGAGCAGCAACTCGTCGACGCGCGTGCGATAGGCGCGCGACGCGTTTTGCAGCAGATCGCGCGTGCGGCTAGCGTCGAGTGTCCAGTCGATGGTTTCGCTTCCGGCGACGCGCGTGCCTGCGGGCGCACGCAACGGAAGTTCCGAAGCCTCATCGAGGACACTCAGCGCGTTCTGCCACCAACCGGCTTCGGACTTAACTACATCGGAGTGCGAATATTGTTCGAGCGCGCGTACCCAGGCGCGCCATGACATCGACGGCGCCGGCAGCGTAATCGGTTCGTCGCGTTCGGCCTGTTCATAGGCAGTTTGCAGTTCTTCGAGAAGCACGCGCCAGGAGACGCCGTCCACCGCCAGGTGATGAATCGCGATCAGTACGCGCGTTTCGTCGGGCGTCTCGAAGTGGCCTACGGCCCAGACCGGGCCGTGTTCGATGTTCAGGCTCGACTGGATGCGGTCGCAGGCCTCTGCCAGCCCGGAAAGCGAGGCGAGGTGGTCGTGATGGACTACCGCTGTGCTAGCTGACTGTAATGGTGGTGAGACCCGCGATGCTTGAGAGGCGTCAGACATTTGCCCGGCCATCTCTGCCGTCCCCGCTTCCCTCACCGCCACCTGCTTCCACTCCCCCGCCTCCTTCACGAACCGCAGCCGCAACGCGTCGTGCCGCGCCTCCAGCGCTGCCACCGCGCGCTCCAGCGCCGCCGGCACGAGCCGCCCTTTCACCTTCAGCAGCACCGCCTGGTTCCAGTGCGACTCCCCTTGCGGATAGCGCTCGAAGAAGAGCCGCTGGATCGGCGTCAATGGCAGCGCGGCGCCGTCGTCGAACTCCTGTACTGCGCCCGTGTCCAGCCGCTGTGCGCGTTGCGCGAGGCCGGCGACCGTCGGATGCTCGAACACCTGCCGCGGCGTCAGCCGCCAGCCCGCCTCGCGTGCCCGCGCGATGATCTGCAGGCTCTGGATCGAGTCGCCGCCCGCTTCGAAGAAGTTGTCCGTCACCCCAAGGTCATCGCGCCCGAGCACGGCCGCCCAGATCGACAGCAGTGCCGCTTCGACCCCGTTCGACGGCGCCACCCGTTCGATCGCCCCCGCCTGCGGCGTGGGCAGCGACGCCCGGTCGAGCTTGCCGTTGGGCATCCACGGCAGCCGTGCGAGCACCGTTATCGACGACGGCACCATGTAGCCCGGCAACTTCTGCTCCAGTTCGCGTTGCAGACGCTGCGGGTCGAGCGGCGGCAGGGACGCTGCATCGGACTGCCCCGCCACATACGCCGCGAGCCGCTGCTTCTGCGCCTCGCCCACCACGATCACTGCGGCCTCGCGCACGCCCTCGCACTGGCGCAGCACCGCCTCGATCTCGCCCAGTTCGATGCGCTGCCCGCGCAGCTTCACCTGCTGGTCCAGCCGCCCGAGGAACTCCACCGTGCCGTCCGCGCGCACCCGGCACAGGTCGCCGCTGCGATAGACGCGCGCCCCCGGCTCGCCGTATGGGTCCGGCACGAACCGCTCGGCCGTCAGCGCTGCCCTTCCCGGATAGCCGCGCGCCACCGTCGGCCCGCCGATGCACAGCTCGCCGAGCCCGCCCACCGGCGCCTCATCGCCGAATGCGTCGAACACCCGCGCCGTACGCCCCGGATACGGATGCCCGATCGGCACCGTCACCTGCCGTGCGTCGTCGGCTCCGGTGCGGCGGTACAGCGCCGCCACCGTCGTCTCGGTCGGACCGTACAGGTTGTCCAGCCGGATATCCGCGAGCGGCCCCTCGCGCCAGCGCGCGAGCGCGTCGCCCGGCAGCGCCTCGCCGCCCACCGTCACCTGACGCAGCGCGAGTTGCGCGCGCGGCGGCGCATGACGCTGCCACTGCTGCCACAGCGCGGTCGGAATCCGCGCGAACGTCACGCGCCGCTTCACCAGCCGCTCGCTCAGGCTTTGCAGATCCCACGGCTGCGCGCCACGCATCTCCACCGTCGCGCCGCGCAGCAGCGCCGGCAGCGTCTCGTGCAGCGCGACGTCGAAGTTGATCGTCGACGAGTGCAGCACCGTATCCGTACCGTCGATGCCGTAGGTCGCGAGGAAATCCTGCAGGTGCGTCCACAGCGCGCCGTGGCTCACGCCGACGCCCTTGGGCCGGCCGGTCGAGCCCGATGTGTAGAGCACGTAGGCAAGCTGGTCGGGATGAGGGGGGGCGTCGAGGAAGTGTGGTGCCGCTGCTGTCGCTGTTTCCGCGCTTGCGTCGTCATCCGGCCGAGTCGCCAAGACGGCGTCTCCCACCTCAACCACCTCACACCCCGCCAGCACCGCCCCCACCTGCTTCGCGCTAGCGCTATCGGCCACCACCTGCACGATGCCCGCGTCGTCGATCATCTGCGCAAGGCGTGCTGACGGATACTCAGGATCGAGCGGCACGAACGCCCCACCCGAGCGGATGATCCCAAGCAGCGCCGCAATCAGCGCCGGGCCGCGCGCCACGCACAGCCCCACGCGACGCTCGGCGCCAACACCTTGCGCGACGAGCCGTGCAGCCAGCATCGCCGACCACGCGTCCAATGCCGCATAGGTGAGCGATTCATCCTCGCAGCGCAGCGCAATCGCATCCGGCGAGCGCTTCGCCTGCGCCGCAAGCGCCATCCCCAGCGATTCGAACGCATAACGCTGCAACGGCGCTGCTTCATAACGCCCAGGCAGCGTCACTGATCCAACGCGTCGCGCGACGTCCCCGGCCATCTGCGTCAGAATTGCTTCGTACTGCACCGCAATTCGCTCGACGGTCTCGCGATCGATCCGCTCGCCGTTCCACGCCCATTCGAGCGAAAGCGTCTTTCCGCGCGGAATGATCGCTAGCGCGAGCGGGTAATGCGTCGGATCGACGGAATCGATCGACTCCACCTTCAGGCTCGCATCGCCATCGCGCGCGGCATCGACGGGATAGTTTTCAAACACCACTATGCTGTCAAACAGCGCGTCGCCGCTACGTCCGCTCCACTGCTGCACGCGCGCGAGCGGCGTGTGCTCGTAGTGGCGCAGTTCCATCAGTTCGCCTTGCAGCTTGTGCAGCCATGCGCCGAGGTCCGCGCTTGCGTCGACGTCGACCTGCACCGGCAGCGTATTGATGAACAGCCCCAACATGCGTTCGACGCCCGGCAGATGCGCCGGCCGTCCCGACAACGTAGTGCCGTATGAAACCTGTCGCCGATGTCCATAGCGCGCGAGCAGCACCGCCCACGCGCCTTGCATCAGCGTATTGAGCGTGATTTCGTGGCGACGCGCCGTTGCATGCAAACGCGCGACGAGCGCTTCGTCCAGCGCGCAGCGCCGCGCATGGGCGCCCGGTTCTGCTGCGCGCGGCTCGCCGAGACTGGCGGTGAGCGTCGCAGGATCGTCGGCGCGCGCGGCCCATGCGCGCCACCATGCTTCGGTTGCGGGATCGTCGGCCGCTTCACGAATCCACTCGACGTACCCGCGATACGGCGGTGCCTGTTCGAATGTCGCGGCAGCGCCGCTCGTGCGCAGTCGATAGTCGCGCAAGATCTCCGCGAACAACAGCGAAACGCTCCAACCGTCGAGCAGAAGATGATGATGCGTCCACACGAGGTCTGCGGTGTGCGCGTCGCGAATGAAGAGCGCGATGCGCATGAGCGGCGCCTCATCTGGCGCGATGCCATCGGCGAGATCGCGCGCCCGCCAGTCGGCCAGGCGCGCGTCGTAATCGGGTGCGGCCGACCAATCGTGCGTTTCGAACGGCAACGCGATGCTGCGATGGACAATCTGCATCACCGAGCCGCCGTGCTGCCACGCGAAACCGGTGCGCAATATCGCATGACGCGCAAGCGCGGCCTGCCACGCGGCTTGCATTGCGGCGACGTCGAGCGTGCCCGACAGTGTCGCGCGCATCTGGTTGAGATACGCGCCCTGTTGGGACTCCGCGAGCGTGTGATAAAGCAGACCGCTTTGCAGCGGCGTCGCCGGATAGACATCCTCGACGTGCTCAGGCGTGATGCCCAGCGCGCGCCACAGATCGGACGACGCCGACGCGCTGGTTCCAGCCGATGGTTCTACGCCCGCGAGCGATGCGGATGCCGACGCCGGCACAGGTCCGGCCGCACGCGCAAGCTGTTGCACGGTCGGCGCTTCGAACACCATGCGCGGCGTCACGTGCAAGCCCGCATCGCGCGCTTTTGCCACGATTTGCAGACTCAGGATCGAGTCGCCGCCTATCACGAAGAAGTTGTCCGTCACGCCGATATCGTCGCGCCGCAACACAGCACGCCAGACGGCAAGCAACGCGGCCTCGGCGGGCGTCGATGCGGCGACGCCCTGCTTCGCGTTCGCCACCGCCTCCGGCGCAGGCAATGCACGGCGATCGAGCTTGCCGTTCGGCGTCAGCGGAAATCGCTCAAGCTCCACATACGACGACGGCACCATGTGCCCCGGCAGCCGCTCGGCGAGCCACGTCTGCCAGCGTCCCGCATCGCCTGCATCGGGTCCCCCGCGTGGCACCACGTAGGCAATCAGGCGCCGGTTGTCGTTGGCGTTGTTGCCGTTGCCGTGGCCCGACACCAGCACCGCCACGTCCTGCACTTCTGGATGCGCCCGGAGCGCCGCCTGGATTTCACCCAGTTCGATACGGAAGCCGCGAATCTTCACCTGATCGTCGTTACGGCCCAGGTACTCGAGGTCGCCATCGGGCAGCCGCCGCGCGAGGTCGCCCGAACGGTACAGCCGCGCACCCGGCGCACCATATGGATCCGGCACAAAGCGCTGCGCGCTCAGCGCTGCGCGGCCCAGATAGCCGCGCGCAAGACCCGCGCCGCCCACATACAGTTCGCCCACTGCGCCCAGCGGCACACGGTTCAGATCCGCGTCGAGCACGTGCAGCGTGAGGTCATCGAGCGGTGCTCCGATCACGCTGCGCCCGTCGCGCAACGCCGCTTCGTCCAGTGTCCGGTGCGTCACGTGCACCGTCGTTTCCGTGATCCCGTACATGTTCACGAGCGCCGGTAATACGCCCTTGCGCCGCGCGCCGTCGGCCCATCGCGCCAGCGAGGACGGCTCAAGACGCTCGCCGCCAAAAATCACCGCACGCAGCGAGTCGAGCGTGTTGCCGTCATCGGTCTGGATCAGTTGCACGAAGGCCGACGGCGTCTGGTTCAGCACCGTCACCTGTTCCTTGCGCAAAAGCGCATGGAATGCCGCGGGTTCGCGTGCGCTCCAGTGCGGCACGATCACGAGCCGCGCGCCATGCACGAGCGCCCCGAAAATCTCCCACACAGAGAAGTCGAATGCGTAGGAATGGAACAGCGTCCACACGTCCTGCGCGTCGAATGCAAAGCGCGACTGCGTTGCGTCGAACAGGCGCGCGACGTTCTCATGCGTGATGCCCACGCCTTTCGGTACGCCCGTCGAGCCCGACGTATAGATCACGTAGGCCAGTTGTTGCGGATGCGGGGACGCCTCGGCATCGGCCGTGTCATCGCCCGTGGCATCGGCAGGCACCGCATCGCGCAGCGCCGCCGCATCGACGGTGGACCGCGAGCCGAACAGCGACGCATGCTGCGCGAGACTCGACGCATCGGTGACGATCAGCCGAAGCTGCGAGTCGTCAAGGATATGCGCGAGGCGTCCGGCCGGGTACGACGGATCGAGCGGCACATACGCGGCGCCCGCACGCAACACGCCGAGCAGCGACGCAACCAGCGCAGCAGAGCGCTGCATTGCGACGCCCACGCGCGTTTCCGCTGTTGCGCCGAGACGCCGCAACTCATGTGCGATTGCGCGCGACCACACATCGAGTTGCGCATACGTCACATGCTCATCGCCATCAATTAGCGCGACCGCTTCGGGCCGCGCATGCGCCTGCGCGGCGATCCGCGCCGTCACCGGCTCGTAGGCGAACGTGGATGGCAGACGTGGCGACGGTTGATCACCGAGTTCATGCAGTTCGAACGAGGCAATCCGTGCATCGGGAGCCGCGCTCCACTGTTCGAGCAAGCCCGTGAAGTTACGCGCTAACCGTTCGATGGTGGACGCGTCGAAGACGTCAGTCGCGTACGTGAACGCCAGGTCGATCGCGCCGTCGGCGGCCTCGGCGATATTGAGCATCAGATCGAATTGCGCCTCGCCGTTGTCGACTTCCTGCACCGTCACGCGCAGTCCCTCGCCGAACGATGCAGCGAGATCATGGCGCTGTTGCTGATTGACGAGCACCTGAAAGAGCGGTGTCTGCGCCAGGTCGCGCTCCGGTTGCACCGCCTTGACGACGCTCGCAAACGGCACGTCCTGGTTCGCGTAAGCGCCGAGCAGCCGCTCACGCACATCGTCGATGAGTTGTGCCGCGCGCGTTTCGCCGCGCGGCGCGGTGCGAATCACGACAGTGTTGACGAAGAAGCCCGCGACGTCCTCGGCTCCCGGCAGATCGCGGCCTGCGAGCGGCACGCCAAGGCGAATGTCGGACTGGCCCGAGTATCGGTAAAGCAGCGCATCGACTGCGGCGAGAAGCGTCATGAAGAGCGTCGCGCGACGTGCGCTTGCGAGCGCGCGCAACGCATACGCAGTGCCGGCGGGCACGCGCACGCGATGACGCGCGCCGGGCGCGCAGCGCGAGCCGGAGCGCGTTCGATCGTATGGCAGCGCAAGCGTCGCGGGAGACTCGTCGTCGTTCGTGAGCGCTGCGCGCCACCATTCGAGTTGTTGCAACTCGCGCTCGGGCGTCAGTCGAGCCGCGCGCGCCGAGATCAGTTCGCGATAAGCGGCGGCCGATGTGACGGCGACGCGCTCATCGTCGGAGATAGACGCGACAGATGTCACGGACGCAGCAGGACCCGCTGCGCAGTAGTCGCGATACAGGCGCGAGAAATCGGCGAACAGGAGACCGAGCGACCAGTCGTCGCTGACGATGTGATGCAGCACGAGATGCAGCACGTGACAGTCGTCGGCCATGCGCACGAGCGTCGCGCGCACGGGCGGCTCGGCGCTCAGGTCGAACGGCGTGCGAACGAGCGCGCCGAGACACGCGGCCAGCGCTTCCTCGCTGGTGTCGTTGGTCTCGGTGTGCGTGTTCGTGTTCGGCAAATCGAGCAGGCGGATCTCGCTGCGGCATGCGTCGCCGATGCGCTGGTATGGAACGCCTTCTATCTCGGCGAAACGCATCCGCAGTGCGGGATGCCGCTTGCCTAGCGAGACGAACGCTGCACGCAGCGCATCGACGTCGAGCTGGCCGTCGAAGCGGAGCGCACCGTTCACGTGATATGCCACGCTCTGAGGATCGAGCTTCCACAGGAACCACAAGCTTTGCTGCGACGGTGAAAGCGGCATTGGCGCGGTGACGTCTGCTTGACGGGCGATGTCGGCGGCGGTGACGGCAGCGGTGATGGAGAGCGCAGCAGCATCACCATCAGCAGCAACCGCAACGCTAGACGCCGACGTCAGCGCGCCGTCGTCGGCTCCAGCGGATTGCGCGGCGCTCAGCAGCGTCGCGAAGTCTTCGAGACGCGGATGTTCGAACACTGCCCGAAGCCCGGGCGCGTCGCCGAATTCTTTACGCACGGCCGACAGGACACGCACTGCCAGCAGTGAATGGCCTCCAAGGAGGAAGAAATCGTCGTGTGCGCCGACGCGCTCGACGCCGAGTACCTGTTGCCAGATCGCGGCAAGCTTTGTCTGTGTTTCGCCGTGCGGTGCGACATAAGTCGCGCGGCTTGAATTGGCCACCTCCGGCGCAGGCAATGCACGGCGATCGAGTTTGCCGTTCGGCGTCAGCGGAAATCGCTCAAGCTCCACATACGACGACGGCACCATGTGCGCCGGCAGACGCGCGGCGAGCCACGTCTGCCAGCGTCCGGCATCGCCTGCATTGGGTCCGCCGCGTGGCACCACGTAGGCGATCAGGCGCCGGTTGTCGTTGGCGTTGTTGTCGTCGCCCTGGCCCGACACCAGCACCGCCACGTCCTGCACTTCCGGATGCGCCCGCAGCGCCGTCTGAATCTCACCCAGTTCGATACGGAAGCCACGAATCTTCACCTGATCGTCGTTACGGCCCAGATACTCGAGGTCGCCATCGGGCAAGCGTCGCGCGAGGTCGCCCGAACGGTACAGCCGTGCACCCGGCGTACCATACGGGTCCGGCACGAAGCGTTGCGCGCTCAGCGCGGCGCGGCCCAGATAGCCGCGCGCAAGACCCGCGCCGCCCACATACAGTTCGCCCACCGCCCCAACCGGCACGCGGTTCAGATCCGCGTCGAGCACGTGCAGCGTGAGGTCATCGAGCGGCGCGCCGATCACGCTGCGCCCGTCGCGCAGCGCCGCTTCGTCCAGTGTCCGGTGCGTCACGTGCACGGTCGTTTCCGTGATCCCGTACATGTTCACGAGCGCCGGCAATGTTCCCTTGCGGCGCGCGCCCTCCGCCCATCGCGCCAGCGAGGACGGCTCAAGACGCTCGCCGCCAAAAATCACCGCGCGCAGCGAGTCGAGCGTGTTGGCGTCATCGGTCTGGATCAGTTGCACGAAGGCCGACGGCGTCTGGTTCAGCACCGTCACCCGTTCCTTGCGCAAAAGCGCATGGAATGCCGCGGGTTCGCGTGTGCTCCAGTGCGGCACGATCACGAGCCGCGCGCCATGCACGAGCGCCCCGAAAATCTCCCACACAGAGAAGTCGAATGCGTAGGAATGGAACAACGTCCACACGTCCTGTGCGTCGAAGGCAAAGCGCGACTGCGTTGCGTCGAACAAACGCGCGACGTTCTCATGCGTGATGCCCACGCCTTTCGGTACGCCCGTCGAGCCCGACGTATAGATCACGTAGGCCAGCTGTTGCGGATGCGGGGACGCCTCGGCATCGGCCGTGTCATCGCCCGTGTCATCGCCCGTAGCATCGGCAGGCACCGCATCGCGCAGCGCCACCGCATCCAAAGTTGGCCGCGAGCCGAACAGCGACGCATGCTGCGCGAGGCTCGACGCATCGGTGACGATCAGCCGAAGCTGCGCGTCGTCGACGATATGCGCGAGGCGTCCGGCCGGGTACGACGGATCGAGCGGCACATACGCCGCCCCTGCACGCAACACGCCGAGCAGCGACGCAACCAGCGCAGCAGAGCGCTGCATTGCGACGCCCACGCGCGTTTCCGCCGTCGCGCCGAGACGCCGCAACTCATGTGCGATAGCGCGCGACCAGGCATCCAGTTGCGCATACGTCACCTGCTCATCGCCATCGACCAGCGCGATCGCTTCGGGCCGCGCGCGCGCCTGCGCAGCGATCCGTGTTGTCACCGGCTCGTAGGCGAACATGGATGGCAGACGTGGCGACTTTGCAGATGGAGCGTCGTCGGTCGGCAGATCGCGCAGCCGCACGTGCGGGTCGTCGCCTTCAACGAGCGCGTTCGCGAGGCAGTCCAGCATCCGCTCGAAATACTTCGCGATGCGCGCAACGCCATCCTCGGACACGCTCGCGGCATGCCTGTGCCACTCCAGTCTCAGCGCGTCGCCGCCTCCTACATGACGCGGCGCGACGACCAGCATCAGCGGAAAATGACTGCGATTGCGTGCGTCGACAGCGCGAATACGCGGCACGTCGCCAAGCGCATCGAGCGCGTCGTCGAGCGGATAATTTTCGAAGACGATCAGGCTATCGAACAGCGCATCGGCGTTCGAATTCGCCCATTGCTGCAAGCTCGCGAGCGGCGTGTGCTCGACGTCGCGCAACTCCGCGTTTTGCCGCTGCAGCGCGGCGAGCCAGGAGCGCACCGTCGCGTCGGATTTCACATCGACCCACAACGGCAAGCTGTTGATGAACAGACCGACTATCGATTGCGCATTCGGCAGATCGACCGGGCGGCCAGACACCGTCATGCCGAACGTCACCTGCGTGCGCCCGGAGAAACGTGCGAGCGCGAGCGCCCACGCTGCCTGGACAAGCGTATTCAGCGTGACCTGTGCGCGCCGCGCAGCGCGCGTCAGTCGCGCGTGAGACGGGCCGTCGAGCTCGCGGATCAGCGCTTGTGCCGCTACGCCATCGGCGCCCTTTTCAGACGACGCACGCAAAGCACCGCCGAGCGCATCGGCTACGCGCGCCGGTTCATCGCGCGTCGCGAGCCGTGCGCGCCAGGACGGAGCCGTATCGGGTTGGCCGCGCAGCCAGTGGACGTAATCCGCGTACGGCGCCGCCGGCGACGTGTCGGGGACGCCGCCCGCGTCGAGCGCCGCATACGCGCGCGCGACTTCGCTGACGACCTGCGCGGTGCTCCAGCCATCGGTCAGCGCGTGATGGTGAGTCCACAGCAGATCGTGCGCGCCGTCGGGGCGCTCGAAGACATCGACGCGCATCAGCGGCGCGACGTCCGGCTCGAAACCGCGCGTGGCAATCGCCTCGCGTGCGGCTTCGTATGCGGCGTCGTACTGTTCGTCCGTCGATGCCGCCGCAGTGAGCGCGGCGATCGGAACCGGCACAACTAGCGCATCACGTGGATGCAATTCGAACGGCATGCGCACGCGCCGCTCGACGATCTGCAACGGCTCGCCACCGGCCGGCCACACGAAGCGCGTGCGCAAAACCGGGTGACGGGCGATCACAGCGTCCCACGCCGCACGCATAGTGTCGATCTTCAAGCTGTCGATCGTGAGGCGCAATTGCGATACGTACATGCCTGGCTCGCCATCGAGCATGCCGTGAAATAGCAGACCCTGCTGCATCGGCGTGGCCGGATAGACTGCGTCGACGGCGTCGCGCGAAACACCGGCTTCGGCGAACCAGCGATCGTCGTCGGCGACCTGCGTGGTGCGCGGCGGTGTCGCGGCGGCATGTGCCGTTGCGTGACTCGTGCTGGCGTCGGCGCGGGTCCACTCGCCTGTCTTGGTCTGTGTCGTCGTGCTTGCCTGCTCAGTCGAGCCTGCGCTTGTCCGCTGGTTCGCCCCGCCGCCTTTCTCTCCAGCGCTCCGATGGTCGGACGCCACCTTCATGGGGACGGCGACGCGCGCCGCCGCCTCGATCGTCGGGTGGTCGAACATCTGTTTCGGCGTGAGCTTGAGTCCCGCGCCGCGCGCCTTGGCAATGATCTGCAGGCTGAGAATCGAATCTCCGCCGATTTCGAAGTAGTTGTCCGTTACGCCAATGTCATCGCGCTTGAGCACCAGCTTCCAGATTCCAATCAGCGTGCGTTCCGCGTCATTGCGCGGCTCGACACGCGCGGCTCCCGCCGTGTTTTCCTGCAGCGGCGCCGGCAACGCGGCACGGTCGATCTTGCCGTTCGGGGTCAGCGGCAACGCGGCCAGCACCTGAAGCGACGACGGCACCATGTAGTCCGGTAGTTCCGCGGCAAGACGGCTGCGGATCGCATCGACGTCGAGCGATTCCGCGGCACTCAGGTACGCGACGAGGCGAGGCGCGGCGCCGTCGCTATCCGCGTAGGCGATCACCACTGCGTCGCGCACGCCATGCTCGTTGCGCAGGCGCGCGGCGACCTCTTCCGGCTCCACACGAAAACCGCGGATCTTCACCTGGTCGTCGAGTCGGCCGAGAAACGCGTATTCGCCGTCCGGCAGACGGCGGCTTCTATCGCCCGTCCGGTAGAGCCGCGCGCCGTTACCGTCGGGATCGGGCACGAAGCGCTCCGCCGTCAGCGAAGGTCTGTTCAGATAGCCGTGCGCCACGCTCGCGCCGCCGATGCACAGCTCACCAGTGGCACCTTTGGGCACCGCATGACCGTCGGCATCCACGATGCGAGCCTTCACGTGCGCGAGCGGCTTGCCGAGCGGAAGCGTCCCCGCGCGACTTTGCGCGCCCGCGCGCGTGAGTACGCCGACCGCGGTCTCGGTCGGCCCATAGTGGTTGATCAACTGGCATTCGGGCCGCAACGTCGCGATGCGCCCGGCCAGACGCGTCGGCGCCGGCTCGCCGCCCAGCATTAGACAGCGGCGCGGCAGCACCCATTCCGCCGATTGCGCTTGCAACAGCGCGTCGAGATGGCTCGGCACGATCTTGAGCAGGTCGACCGAATGCGTGTGCATGTAGGCGGCAAAGGCGTCCGGATCGGCGGCGACGTCGGCGTCGATCAGATGCAGAGTCCAGCCGTGCCACAGCGCGCCGAACAACGACGTGTGGCCAAGATCGGCGGCGGTGGTCGACAGATACGCTGCGCTTGCAATACCTTCGGGCAGCCGTTCGGAAAGACCCTGCAAATAAGCGGCGAGCGCCGCATGACTGAGCACGACACCCTTCGGCCGGCCGGTCGAGCCCGACGTGTAGATCACGTACGCAGGCCAGATCAGGACGCTGTCGTCGCTCGATGGACCAGACATCGCGTGGTGAAAGATTTCGCTGCTTGCGGCGTTAGTTGTGTCGAGCGCCTTGGCCGCAGCGTCGTCGGGGACGCGGAACGCTTGCGGGTCGAGTGTCGTCACGCCCTCGGGGAGCCAGCGCGGGCCGTCGGTTCTGATTGCGGCGTTGGTTGCATGAACTGCATCAGCGGCGACACCCTCCACCACCGCATCCAACACCCCACTTGTCAGCGCAGCGCCCGTCATCACCACGCGCGCGCCGCAGTCCCCGGCCTGCCAGCGCAGCCGCGCTTCCGGAAGCGCCGGGTCGAGCGGCACATAGCATGCGCGCACCCGCCACACTGCGAGAATCGCTGCAACGAACGCCGTGCAGCGCGGTAATGCGAGCACCACGCGATCGCCGGGCCGCACACCTTCTGCGACGAGCGCCGCGGCGAGCCTGCCGGACCACTGCCAAAGATCACGCCAGACCAGTGGTCCCGTGCTGTCGACAAGCGCAACGGCATCCGGCCGTTCGATGGCAAACCGCGCGACGCGGGCGGGCAAAAAGTCGGTGTCGAAAGAGATAGCTTGCATGGTGTCCGTGGTGTGATCCAGGTGTCTTGCACCCGCGCCGGCAAGCGCGGGCTCGATGCGTCGATGCGATGTCAGGACGGCGGCCGCATACTCAAAGCGAGTACGTCCCAGCGACTGGCGCAATGCCGTCGACCACTTCATCCTCGTCGAGATTGAATTCGCCGATCGCGCGCTCCGGCGTGTCGGCGATCTGTTCGAGCAGACCGATGTAGTGCCGCGCGAACTGCGCGATAAAGGCGTCGTCATAAAGCTCGGCGGCGTACGCAAAAACGCAGCGCAGTCCGCGCGCGCCCTCGCGAAACACGTCGAGCGCGATTTCGAACCGCGCGTCGCTCGCGTCGGCGTCGACCAGCGCGCAGCGCACGCCGCCAAGATCGAGCGCGCGTTCGAACTCGTCGTGCAGCACGAACTTGATCTGCGCAAGCGGGCTGACGCCCGCGCGCCGGCCGACCTGCAGCGCGGCCACGACGCGCTCGAACGGCACGTCGGCGTTCGTCTGCGCGTCGATGCTGTCGTCGCGCACCTCACGCAGCAACGTCGCGAACGACTTCGCGCCTTTCACGGACGCGCGCACCGCGAGCGTGTTGATGAAGAAGCCGATCAGCTCCTCCGTTTCGATCCGGTCGCGGCCGGCGACGGGCACCGCAATCGCCACGTCGTGCGCGCCGCTGTAACGCGACAGCAACGCAGCGAACGCGGCAAGCAGCACCATGAACAGCGTGGCGTTGTGCTCGCGCGCGAGCGCCTCCAAACGGCTCGCGAGCATGGTCGGTATATCGGCGCCGACACGCTCGGCACGAGGCTCATAGGGACGGCCGCGCTCATGCAAGGTCGGCAGATCGAGCAGCGCGTCGTAGCCCGCCAGACGGTTGCGCCAGTAATCGAGTTGCGCAGCGAGTTCCACGCCGCCGTCGCCGTCGTCGGAGAATCGCGCGCGTTGCCATGCGGCGTAATCCGCATATTGAACCGCCGGCGCCGGCAACGCCGGCATCTCGCCGAGCCGCGCGGCGCGATAGGCGGCCGCAAAATCGCGCAGCAGCACATTGATTGACCAGCCATCGCAGACGATGTGGTGCATCACGATATGCAGCACATACTGCTCCGGGCCGCGGACAAACAGCGCCGCGCGAAAGAGCGGGCCGAGCGTCAGGTCGAAGGGCTCGCGAGTGCGTCGGCGCAACTGCGCGTGGAAGTCGCCGGTGGTGAGTTCCAGCGCGTTCACGCACTCCCAGCGCCACGCATCGGTCGTGTCAGTCACGGGCCTGACCAGTTGACGCGCCACGCCGTCGACATCCGCAAAGCGCGTGCGCAGCATCTCGTGACGGCGTACCACATCGTCGAGCGCCGTTCTCGCGGCATCCGCATCGAGCGGACCGGTCAGCGAAAGTGCAGCAGAAATGTTGTACGCGGGGCTGTCCGGATCGAGTTGCCACAGCATCCATAAACGCTGCTGCGGCAGAGATAGCGGCGCCTCGCTGCGTTCGCTTTCGGCGCGGCGCGCGAGCGGCGCAACCGGAGCGAGCGCGTTCGACGGCGTCGCCCAGCGAGCATCGAGCGCCGCGGCAAGGTTCGCGAGCGTCGGGTGGCTGAACAACAGACCGACTGGCACGTCGCGACCCAACTGCGCGCGCAGCCGCGACGCGACCTTCGCTGCCAGCAGCGAACGGCCGCCGAGCGCAAAGAAATCATCCGATGCACACGGCGTCGGCACGTCGAGAACCTCGCTCCATACTTGTGCGATAGCGTGCGCGGTGGGTGTCAGCATGTCGCCGCAACCGGCAACCGGAATTGCATCCGTCGGTGCTGTGTCCGTCGCGATGCGTGGCGACTGCCCGGACCTGGCGTCGCGCACTGCGAACGGCACGAGCGCGCCGCTTTGCCACGCGGCAACACACGCGCTGCGCTGCAGTTTTCCGCTCGACGTCCGCGGCAAATCGCCCGGTTCGAGTAACAGAATCAACGCTGCTTCATGTTGGAACGCGTCGCCGAGCGCGGCCGCGATCGCGGCGAAGATGGTCTCGGGCGCCACCTGCCGCGCCCTGCCGCGCGGCACTTCGGCGGCGACGCCGATGGCCTCGGCGCCGTCGGCCGCTTCGACGGGGAACGCGGTGACGCGCCCGCGCCTCAGCCATTCGACGCGATCGGCCAGCACGGTTTCAAGATCCTGAGGATAGATGTTTTCGCCACGCAGCACGATCAGGTCCTTGCGGCGTCCGCAGAAGAAAAATTGGCCGCGCTCGACGAAGCCGAGGTCGCCGGTGCGTAGCCAACGTCCCGGAAAACCCGGTGCGTCGTCGAGGAACACCGCAGCGCTCGCTTCGGGATTGCGCCAGTAACCGCGAGTGATGCTCGGGCCGCTGCACCACACTTCGCCGACGTGCCGATCCGGCAAACGCTCGCAAGTATCCGGATCGACGATCGCGAGCGCATGGCCCAACGCGGTCACGCCGCAGCCGACCACGGCCTTGGTGTCGTCGTCGCTTGCGTTGTCTTTTTCGTCATGCTTTTCGCTGCCGTTTCCGCGGCCGGCCGGCAACGCGACCGGCACGCGCCGAGCAAGCGCCGATGCAGAGAAGCGCGTCTCGGGCGCGCCCGTGCCGACCTCGACGCCCGTGAAAAACAGTGTTGCCTCGGCGAGGCCGTAGCACGCATACATAGCGTGCGGATCGAGGCCGTGCGTACTGAAACGCGCGGCGAAACCGTCGAGGGTAGTCTGGCGAATAGGCTCCGAACCGCAAAACGCGACACGCAGCGAAGACAGGTCGAGCCCGGCCAGTTGCGCATCGCGCACGCGGTCGGTACACAGCCGATACGCGAAGTCCGGGCCGCCCGTCACCGTCGCGCGCTCACGTGCGATGCCCGCGAGCCAGCGCGCCGGGCGTTCCAGAAAATGCAACGGCGAAATCAGCGTGACCTGGAAGCCGCACAAGACCGGCATCAGCACGCTGCCGATCAAGCCCATGTCGTGATAGAGCGGCAGCCATGAGAACATCCGGTCGCCGGCACGGCAACCCATGCCTCGCGACATTGCGCTGACGTTCGCGCATATGTTCGCATGACTAACGATCACCCCTTTCGGCGACGACGTAGAGCCGGACGTGTATTGCAAAAACGACACTGCATCGGGCGCCGCGCTGTCGATGCAAAATCCGTTGCCACCGCTGTGAACATCCGTATCGACGGCGTCGGGCGACAACAACGTCGCGCCATGCAAAGAAAGCTCGTCGCTGATGCTGGCAAACGACTCATGCGATGTCCGATCTAGCACCGCAATGTGCGCCATGCAATCGCCGGCGATGCGCCGCAGCCGCGCGAGGTGTGCGCTTTGCGGCGCATCGGGCGGATATGCGGGAACCGCGATCATCCCTGCGTACTGGCACGCGAAGAACGACACGATGTAATCGAGCCCGCTTTGCAGCATCAGCAGCACGCGATCGTTCGGCGCGCCATGGCGGCGGAGCACGGCCGCGAGACGCCGCGCGCGCTCGTCGAGTGCCGCGTACGTGAGTTCGCGTGCGTCGGCGTCGCCGTCAGCGAGAAATCGCACCGCCAATTGATCGGGGCGCTGGCCGACGTGCAACTTCATCACCGAGACGAGGTCGTTTGCTGGCGCCGAGGCCCAATTCGCGGTGTGGGGCGCTGTGTTGGCCGTTACGGTTTCGGCCGTTGCGTTGGCCGTTGCGCTCGTTGCGCTACCGGACGCGGAATCGGCAGTCTTAATCGCCGCAACGTCACCTGTGCCACGATCCGCCCTATCTTCTGCCGCGTTCTCCGCGGTGGCCGCACCCGCTGCATGCAGGTTCACGCCATCCTGGCGCGGCGTATTGATAACAGACATCCTCGCCTCCCGAGATTTACCGCGCGCCGCGCGGTCGTCTTCGCCGTGCACCGCATCAGCGCGGCGCACGCAGACCGTCGCCGACGCATGCTTGCGTCGACAACCTGAATTCGTCATTGCGGGGAAAGCAAGGCGTCTCTTGGGAGCGCCGTTATCTGCTGTCGGTCATGCAATGCCGGCAGCGATGCATCGTGACGATGCGAGAGCCGGCATGCGCATGCCGTTCAATACGCGAAGCTGATTGGCATGCCGCCGCGCGGATGCGCGACCGTGCCCATCGGCACGCCGTAGATCGCGCCGAGCATCTTCTCCTCGATCAGCTCTGGCGCCGTGCCGCTTGCTAGCAGCCGGCCGTTTTTCAACGCGATCAGGTCGTCGCAGAAACGCGCGGCCATGTTGATGTCGTGCAACACGACGACCACGCCAAGACCGCGCTGCTGACTCAGCGTGCGCACGAGATCGAGCACTTCGATCTGATGCGCGATATCGAGCGCGGAGATCGGCTCGTCAAGCAGCAGGCACTGGCTATCCTGGGCGACCAGCATCGCGATCCATGCGCGTTGCCGCTCGCCGCCCGACAGGCTGTCCACTGCACGATCCGCGAACCGGGTGATGTCGGTCAACTCCATCGCTTCATGAACTTTCTCGCCGTCGACGCCGGTAAAGCGGCCGAGCGCGCCGTGCCACGGATAGCGGCCGAGCGCAACCAGTTCGCGCACCGTCATGCCGCTCGCGGCCGGCTGCTGCTGCGGCAGATAGGCCACCTGTCGCGCGAACTCGCGGTTCTCCCACTCGCGCAGTGGGCGGCCCGCGAAACGCAGCGTGCCCGCCGTGGGCGACTGCTGACGCGCAAGCAGTTTAAGCAGAGTCGATTTTCCGGAGCCGTTGTGACCGATCAGGCCGCACACGCGACCTCTCGGCAGCGTGAGCGCAAGCGGATGCAACAACACCCGCTCGCCGATGCGAAACGACACGTCATCGAGTTCGTACATCGGTTCGCCGTGCACGGCGCGCGCGGAATCAATGGATAGATTGGCATTCATGTGCGGAGGCATGCTGGTCAGTTATCAACGGACGTGAGGTTCGCCGCATGTGCAGCGCCCGGCCCGTCCTCGACGATCTGACCGAAATCGAGTTTGATAAAGCGCTCTGCAAGATGGAAATAGCGGTCGTCATGTGTGATGACGAGCACGGTCTTGCCCTTCGCCTTGAGTTCGGGAAGCAGACGCTTATAGAACACGTCCTTGAAGAGCGGGTCCTGATCCGCGGCCCATTCGTCGAACACATAGAACGGCCGGTCCTCCAGATACGCGACGACAAGCGCGAGCCGCTTGCGCTGCCCTTGCGAGAGATCGAGCGTCGAGAACTTGCCGTCCTTCACGCTCACCTTGTGGTCGAGCTGCAGGTCCACCAGCAGTTGCTGCGCGAGCGCGTCGAGTCCTTCGGTATGCATGCCGAGCAGTGTGTCGAACAGGAAGAAGTCGCTGAAGACGACCGAAAAATGCTGGCGGTACGCGTCGCGCCGTGCTTCGTCGACAGGCTCGCCGTTCAGCAACACCCTGCCACTTTCCGGCACGTACAAGCCAACCAGCATCTTTGCGAGCGTGGTCTTGCCGCTGCCGTTGCCGCCGATCAGATAAACGAGCTCGCCGCGCCGGAACGTAAGATCGATCGGCCCGAGCGTGAACACCTCATTCTCCTTCTCGCGGAAGTAACGGTGCGTGGCGCCGTCGAGCGCGATGGTGTCGAACGATGCGGCGACGGGCGGCTCGAGCATGACTTCGCGCGGCAGTTCCGCGTTGACCTGCTCGATTCGTTCGAGCGCGACGCGCGCCGAACTAAGGCTCGGAATAGCAGAAAGCACGGCTTCGATCGGCATGATCATGTAGACGAACACGATCGCATAGCCGGACATGACATGCGGATCGACTTTGATGTAGCGCGCGAACACGAAGAGCGTAAGGCCGATGAACGCGAACAGAATGAAGTTGCCCCAACTGGACGCAGCCGCATACAGCATGTAGCCGCGCGTGCGCTGCACACGCACCTCCTCGACGTTGCTTGCGAGCGTGTCCTCGACGAACGCGTGTTTGCGGGCGCGATGCAGCTTCAGTTCCTTCGCACCGTCGAAGAGTGCGCGGAAGTGCTTGACGAGATCGTCCTCGCGTTTGCGCGACGCGCGCAGATGGAACATTGCGCGGCTGTGCGCGTAGCGAAAGCCTGCCATGCCCAGCACGATAGTCACGATCGCGACCAGAAGAATCGGCCACGACATGTAGCCGAGATAGGCAAGACAACCGACTATCACTGCACTTTGCATCGCGAGCGACGGCATGCTCACGAAAAACACCACGATGGTGTCGAGATCCTGCGTGAGCACCGCGAGCGATTTCGCCGCGCCCTGCTTCTCCAGATGCGCGAACGCAGCGTCGCCGATACGACGAATGGTGCGCATGCGAAGCGTCGCCTTCGCCTGCTGGCCGAGCCACATGAAGAGCGACTGTGCGAGCGCGCGCATCGCCAGAACAGCGAGGCCGATCGCAAGGAACTGCCAGCCGAGGCGCGCGAGTCCCTGCGGCGTCGCGACCAGCGCCTGATTGATGAGGGCGAGCAGCGCCGCATTGCCGAGGCCGCCGAGCACACTTGCGATGAGCGCCGCAGCGATCATCCAGCGTGACTTGCTGACCAGTTGCAAAAGTACGGACATGAATCTCCTTTCGTTGCGGCATGAGAGCAGGAAGACGGCAGGCCGGCTCGCAGTAGCGAATGCCGCGAGCGTCGTGCAGACGTCCTCGTGCGCCGGCCGCGTCAGTTATCGGCGCCTCGCGCAGCGTCCTTTCGCGCGAAGCCTCTTTCGTGTTCATTGCGCGCGTCTTGCGGAGCCACCTGACGGCGGGCCTGCATGGACTGCACTTGCGCTGACGCTGCGTCGCGTGCCTGCGCGCGGCGTTTCAGAAACGGACAGCGCTCCTCGATGGGCGCGTTTGCATCGTCGAGAAAGTACTGCTTCCATTCGAGATTGCCCGGATCGCCATAAAAGCCGAGATCGGGATGCGCGGGAATCTCGTCCCATGTTTCCAGACGCTTGCGCACCTGATTGCGTGCCTCGCGGCCAATGACCTTGTTCGTGATCGTATCGACAAACACCGAGCGCGGTTGAAACAGCAGCACCATGCCCGGCCCCAGGTTGCGGCTATGGCGCGCGCGAAACGACGGGCACGCGCACACCACGAACATCTGCACGCCCGCATATGAGAACTCCCACGCCTCGTCCATCGGGTCCGGCTGCTGGTCGGCCGCCGGATCCGGATCGCCGTCGTGCAGCTGCTGCAGGATGCTCCAGAACAATGTGCGGTACGCATCGTGCGCAAGCGGCTGCGGGTCCGGTTCGAAAAATACCGCGATGTTGTTTCGCCTGTACTCGGGCTGCACGGCGAGCTCCGCGAACGTTTGCATCGTCGCGGGCAGGTCGCGCAAATCGCGCCCGTTGACGAACGAGTAGAACATCTCGCCGCGCCGCTCGGCCATCGTGCCGAAAAAGCACGGATACGCCGGATCGAGCACCTGCTCGCGCAGCGTGGCATACGAAGCGTCCAGCCACGCAGGCGCGGACACCGCCGCGCCCGTCGCCCTGCCGGCAATGATCCGGCTCTTCCAGTCGCTGACCTCGAACCGATCGGCCTCTGCGATAGCACTGTTGCCTGCTTGCATCGTTCGCTCTCTCTTCCTCACCCACTGTTGCGCGCGTCGAACGCGCGAGGCATCCCAGCCTGCGTGGCCGGAACGTCGATATTGCTGTCGTGGGGAAGAGGCGCATTTTTTGTCGATCTCCGCCGTTAGCGCCTGCATGGTGCCGCCGGCTCGTTGCTACCTTGTTACCAGCTTGTTGCCGATCGGTTACGGATGTACCGCGCGATCTGCTGCTGTCATGTCGAAGCCGCCGCCGGTTCGTCGAGCTCGGCCACGAGGGCCTCGACCCACTCGTTCGGAATGATCGGCTGGTGATACGTGCATTCGTTCGATACGACCGTCGATCCGTGCAGCCTGCCATCCGGAATCAGCACCATGTCGCCTTTGTGCATCGAAAGCTGCATGCCGACGTTGCCCCAGAACAGCATGTCGCCCTCCTCGATCGTGACGAGGCGGTGATCGTTGTGCACGTGCGTCGTCGAGCACATTTCCTGAGGCTCGATGAAGGTCTCACGGTCGATGCCGGGACACTCAGCGTCGATGCGCGAGCTGATGCGATGCGCGAAGTTCACATACTCGCGAATCGACGACAGCCAGCGCAACTGTTCGCCAAGATCCCAACGCCCGCGTTCCGCGAGGCGCTCGCCTGCGACAACGCCTTGCACGCATTGAGCGCGCGCGACATCGCCGAAGCCTTGCGCAACACGCTCCAGCGCACGCGCGCAGCGCTGCTGCAGCGCGGCCCTCAGTGCTTCGGAATCGGCCGGGCCGCGGCCGGCCGGTTGCAGATGCGCGCAAGCCCGTTCGAGCGCGAGCCCGAACGCCAGCCACTCCGCCTCGGCTGCGAACGCCGCGCCGATAAGCCCGAACGCGCGGTCCGGACGGCGAGCAAGCGCATAGAGCAGATTGCATTTCGCGATGCTCGTCGGCAGATAAAACTGCCAGTAAGCATGTTGCCGGCGCGTAATGCGGCTTGCCTCGGCCACGCGCTCGAACAGTGCGTCGTCAGGCACCTGACGGTGAAGGCTCGGACGCTCGTCGGGCGCGAGCATGTCGAAGAAGCCGCTTGCGCCCGCTCGCGCGAGCGCGCGGCGCTTCGACACCGCGAGCGCCCAGCGCTGCACCATGATGAAACGCAGCCCTTCTTCAAGGTAGTCGTTGCTCATCAACCGCTCGAACGTGGCGCTCCAGAATGCCAGTTCGTCGTCGACGATGCGCGTCAGTCGCGCGCTCACGGCGCCGGTGTTTTCGCGGGTATCGACGTCCTTCGTCAGGTATTCGAACGCATACGCTTCGAGGAACGGCGCAATCTGCGCCCCGAGTTCGCGCGTATCTTCGCGATAGAAATCAGCAAAACGCTGCCAGTCGGTGGGCTCGCTGCTTACCGGCGGGCGCGCGACGTCGAGCTCGTAGATCGACATCAGCGTGCGCCCGGACGCAAGCGCCGGCAGACGACTCACGTTGTGCCCGCGCACGGGTTTCATGAACTTGAGGAAGTCGAAATCCTCTGGCCGCAGCGGGCGTCGATGGAAGTCGTCGTCGAGCAGCAGTTCGTCGACCGTCGCGCTGCGAAACGGCCCAGCCGCCGCAAACTGTTTGATAAGCGCCACATAGCGCTCGCTGTGCCCAACGAACGGCGAGAAATCGAAGATCGGCAGCGAAGCCTGGCTCATGGTCATTCGTTCCTTTTCCGGGTTGCCCCAATACTGCAATTAGTGATTACCGCGTGCGCGAGGTCAGCGATTCGCGCGAGCACTCCGCGCTAAGGGTTCGTCATGCCGCGACGCCTCGCACCGGTTGCGCTCGTTGCGCCGGCTGTCCATGCAGAAAGAGCGCTTTGGCCACGGCTGCGAGTACGGCTTCGCGAGCCGTGTCGATGAAGAAGTGCCCGCCGTCGAACCAGTGCACTGCGCATGGGCCGCGTGTCTCGTTTGCCCAGGCGTCGACATCCGCGCGGTTTGCCGTGGCGGGATCATCGCGGCCGATGAACACGTCGATCGGACAGTCGAGCATGGCCGATGTGTTCGACGTTCCGGGCAGCATCGCGCGCCTCGCAATATGCGCCGGATGCACGCCGCACAGGTGGAAATCGGCGCGCAGCACCGGCAGCATGAAGTCGACGAACTCCGCGTCGTCGAGCAGCTCGGCGGGTGTGCCGCCGCGCTCCCGCAAGCAAGCAATCATTTCGCTCTGCGAACAGTTCAGCCAGTGTGTTTCGTGCTTACGACGCGCTGGCGAGATGGTTGCCGACGCACCGAACCAGACAGGAGCGCGCGCTCCGCGCTCGCGCAGCGCGTGTATCAATTCGAGTGCGACGAGCGAGCCCATGCTGTGTCCGAACAACGCAAACGGAGCGCCGCCGACCAGCGCGAGCAGTTCATCTGCGAGTTGCGCGATGAGCGCGGGCCATTCGGTATGCGGCGATACGGACCGGCGCATGCCGTGGCCGGGCAATTCGAGCATGCGCGCCTGCACGAACCACGGCAACCGTGGCTGCCAGTCCCGGTACAACGCCACGCTGCCGCCCGCATGCGCGAGACACACGAGGATTAGCGGGTCCGACATACGCGGCAAACCATTCGACGAGGTCATCGGCTGGACGCCCGTTGATCACGCATTGGGTACGCTTTCGGCCGCAGCGCTCCCGGCCATGGCCTCGCGCAAGCTCAGCGGACGCATATCCGTCCAGACCTGGTCGATCCATTGCAGGCATTCGTCCTTCTTGCCCGACTTGCCGGCTTCACGCCAGCCGGCGGGAATCGCCTTGTAGTCAGGCCAGATCGAATACTGCTCTTCGTGATTTACAACGACAACGAAGTTGGTGTTTTCGTCACCCCAGCTCATCGCGGCTCCTGAATGAAGTTGTACGTCGGCTTGCGGCCAAACATGCCGGGCAGCCCTCGCAAAAGCGCGGCGGATTGCCCGGCAGAATTTTGAATCACTACGCATTAAATGCGAATCATTTGCATTTAAATTTACTCGTTGCCCTTGATGCGTGTCAAGGTCCATCCCTACCCTCTTTGTCTCTGGGCAATGGAGGGCACAGCTTAAAACAAATTCATTCGTCATACAAGCAAATAGGAATCATTTGCATTACCGTGCGTTTGTCGTCATCATCCATCCGATAGAAAACTCAATTACACCGCCATGGATACCTCTCAGATCCGTCAGATCGACGACACCGTTTCGCCGCGACAACAAGCGTTCTTCGAAACGCTGCTCTCGCGCCAGTCGCACTGGCCGCTGGCCGAGCCGGGACCCGGTGACACCGAGCTAAGTCTGATCTTCGACGCGGCCATGCGAGCGCCGGACCATGGTGCACTGCGCCCCTGGCGCTTCGCGCTGATTCGCGACGACGCGCGCGCCGATTTCGGCGAAGTCCTCGTCGATGTCGCGGCGCGACGCGAACCGGCAACGCCTCGCGCAGATCACGAGCAACGGCGGCAACTCGCGTACACGGCGCCGCTCGTGATCGTCATAGCCGCGGCGCCGGTTCCCAATTCGCACATTCCCGAATCGGAGCAACTGCTCGCGGTCGGCGCGGCGGTCATGAACATGCTCAACGCAATTCACGCGCTCGGTTACGGCGGTTTCTGGGCGACGGGCGTCGATGCGTACGACCCCAATCTCCAGGCCGCGCTCGACTTCGAGCCGGCCGAGCGCGTGCTGGGTTTTTTATTTGTTGGCACACCGAAATCACGTGAACATTCGGCCGTGAGGCCGCCGCATTCGCCGTACGTGCGTGAGTGGTTGGGACGTGCATCGGTTTGACAATGTCGACAGCGATTGAACCGACCGCCCCGCTTCACTAGAAGCTGCGCGAGACGCGACCTCAAGCGCAATTTCTAAGCACGCGTTGAAACACGCGGCGCGGTCAGTCATGCGTCACCCTGCGCTAATCGGACAACCGCATAACGTGTGCCGTGAATTTCCGCCTGCATGGGCGCAGCCGACTAACGTTGGTCGATTTTAGACAGCCGGCCCTGTACTAAAGTGGAAACGCGAAACGACTTTGCAGAGGTGTCCCTATGTTCTCAGACGAATCCAAACGTCTCGAAACGCGGGACCAGGACGAAACTTTGTTCGGCGCGGTGTACATCAGCAATGTCGCGTCGGGCGTAGGCATATCGGACGTTGAATCGATTGTGTCGGTATCTCGCGTGCTCAATCGCGCGGATGCACTAACCGGTTTTCTCGTGCACGCGGGCCGTAATTTTGTCCAGTATCTCGAAGGTGATCCGGTAGCAGTGAGGGAATGCTTGCGCCGTATCGGCAATGACAGCCGTCACTACGACATGCGGATTGTCGCGATCGGTTCGCTGGAAAACAGGCACTTTGCCGAGTGGTCGATGGGGTATTTCACCGGTGACATTCACGGCTCCGAGCGCATCGAAAATGTGCTGACAAGCTGGTCGGGTACGGACCGCTCGCTTCTGGAGGAAGTCTGGCGCATCACGCAAGCTGCCAAAACGCTGCCGGAAGTGAGCGAATCGCATCTCGTAGCAGGCCGGTTCGACGTTCTGCTGCGACGAAGCGTGAAGTGAACGGCGCCTTGTCGCATCGGTGATGATCCCGTCACTGCCGTCGCTATGCTAGATCTTCTTCGCGCGAGCCGGCAGGAACATCCATGCGCGCGCAGTTCCTGCCCATTCCGACCTTTATGTTGCCCCTTGGCATCGTCTATGCGAAGTCCTGACAAGCGCCGTCATTGCATTTTCCATAACATGGCAGCGATCGTGCCCTCGTCCTGAAACACGGTCAGCACGTCGGGAATGCCCGTGATCGGCACGTTGTTCACCGTCAGGAAGAAGACGATGCGGCGGCCGCTTTTCGCATCTATATAGCCGGCGAGCGCCTGCCCTTTCAGCAGCGGCATGCCCGGCGCGGCCGGATTTTCGGCGACGTACGTGCCCGTCTTCGCGTGCACCTGGCCTCTCGCTCCCGCCAATGTAGAGTCAGCTTCGAAGTTTGTGACTGTGGCGAGCGATCCGTCCACGCCGAGCACCGGCATCGAATTGAAGTACGGTGTAAAAGCAGGTTTCGCGCTCATACCGCGCAGCATCGCAATGACGGCTTTGCCGTTGGCCGTGGTTTCGCCGCCGCCGCTGCCGTCGATGAAATGATATTGAGCCGGCGAAATGTTGAACACGGTGGACAGTTCGCTCTGTTCCGCGGCAAGCGAACCGGCCATGGTGGTCGATCCGTTGTGCGCGAGTCCGAACTGCATCAGCGTCACGTCGGCCCCAATGTTGTAGCTGATTTTGTTGACGTATCGAACGTGCTGCGCATACGGCGCCGATGTCAGTTGCGCCACCTGTTGCGCGCTCGAATACGAGCCCTTCGCGGGCAGCAACTGCACAGGATTGGCCGCGACGGGCGCAGCCGTTACCGTTACGCCCGAGCGCGCGAGTGCTTCGATAAAGATCGTGCGCGCGTAGTTCGACGGCTCGCTCGCGCGGAACGTGCGGATCAGCGGATATGCGTTGGTCAGAATGGGCACGTAACCCGCCGGCACGGTCCCGCTGACAGTGGCCACACAATTAGCCGCGCCGATGCATTGCGGCGGCTCGGGGTCGAGCCCGATGGCGAGCGTCGACGTCGCGCTGCCGGTCTTCAGCGTCGATTGCACGGAGAAAGCCGCCGACTTCGGCCGCCAGTCGAATGGAACAGCGGCGCCTTCGGCGCTCTGCGATAGTGTGACGTCGACGAGGTCGTCATTGACGAAGATCGGCCGCACGTCGAACTCACCGCGGAAGTTGAACGGTTCGAAAAGACGGTCGTCGATCACGACATTGCCGTTGATCGTGGTGATGCCGGCAGCCGCCACCTGCGCCGCCAGCGCGTTGTATCCCGCGAGCGGGTCGGGCGCCGACAGCACTGCATTGCCGAGCGAGTTCGCTTCGTTATGGTCGAAGTCGGTGAGCGCTATCGTTCCATCGGGATTGGCGCGCCCGCCCATCGTCAGATCTCCGCTCGCAACCAGGATCAGATTGCCGTTGAGCGTGCCGTTCGAAGCAACGCTGCCCTGCCGATAGACTGGCGTGACGAACTTGTGTTGCGCGCCGAGCGCGTTGAGCGCGTTTCCGGTCGAGAAAACTTTACGCACCGAGGCAATGAACATCTGCGAGTTGGAGTCGAGGTCGTAGATAACTTGCCCGGACTCGAGATCGACCACCAGCATGGACCAGCTCGCACTCTTATAGGCGGGCTTCTGCATTACCTGCATGATGGATGCAGGCACGGCCGTATTCGAATCGATAGACCCGCCGCACGAGGCCAGCAAAAATGCACCTGCAATCACGGTCCAGCGTTCGCACGCTCCACGGAGCGTCGTCATTGTCGCGATCGTCGCGTTCATCGCAGGCCTCCAGATTCGTTCTGTCTTTGCAAACTGAATGGCTCGGGTCGACGCATTGCGCGCCGATGACCGCGAGTATTCGCGCCGACAGACCCAAAACCCTGCCCACTATATTCCGCCGATAGCGGGGGCGATCGTCTTTTTGCAGCCAAAATCCAGAAAACCGGCCATACCGTGCGTGAGTCGCTGCCGCTCGTGCGCAAACTGCGAAGCCAGGCAGCGCACCGCGCAAAAGTGACGCACCGCAATAAGGACCCGCGCTGTGCGCCACTACGGAAGGCTCGCACCCGCCACGCAAACGCACGACCGGACTACCCCTGCGGCGCTTCCCACCCAATGCCAAGACTCTTCTGCAGCGACACGAAGTCCTTCAGCAACTCGGCCTGCCCTGCCACGACATTCTGCTGCGCGCTGAATTCCTGGCGCTGCGTGTCGAGCAAATCGATCAACGTCGCGACACCCGCCGTGTAGCGCTGCCGCATCAGCGCGGCAGAGTGGGTCGCGGACGTCTCCACTTTCAGCAACGTCACGACATGCTCCCGCTGATGCCCATAGCGCGACAACGAAGAGTTCGCGTCCTGAAGCGCGCCGAGAACAGCCTTCGTGTAACGCGCCTCGGCTTCGTCTCGCGACGCCTCCGCCGCATGTACGCTGCCTAGCGTGCGTCCGAAATCGAACGCATTCCATTGCAGATAGGGTGCGGTAATCCAGCTGAAGTTGCTCTTGCGTATGAGATGGCCCGGATCGCTCGCGCTGAAGCCGATATCGCCGAACAACGTCACTTTCGGGAAAAAGTCCGCCACGTGTTCGCCGATTTGCGCGTTGCTCGATGCAAGCCGCCGCTCCGCAGCTCGAATGTCCGGACGGCGCTGCAACATCGCGGAGGGATCGCCAATGGGCACCGTCGCAGGCATAGGCGGCAGCGGCCGGGCAGACGCCAGTTGTTGATCCAGCGCGCCGGGTACGCGCCCGGTCAACACCGCGAGGCGGTCGAGCGAATCGCTCATTTGCGCGTCGAGCGGAATCAGCGTCGAGCGCGTGTTTTCGACCTGCGTGGTCAGACGTTCGACATCGATATCCGCAGCCGTGCCGCGCTCACGCCGCTGCCGCGTTAGCGTCAACATTTTCTGTTCGATGTCCGCCTGGCGCCGCGCGAGTTCAAGCCGCGTTTGCTGGTCGCGCAGATCGATGTACGTTTGCGCCACTTCCGCGGCAAGCGAGACCTGGGTATCTGCGAGATCAGCGTCGACCGCTTCAGCATTGGCCGATGCGGCTTCGATCGCGCGCCGGGTGCCACCGAACAGGTCGATTTCCCATGAGGCGTCGAAACCCGCCGTGTAAAGTTGCAGCGGCCCCCTTCCCGATGACCCCGAACTGCCACCGGACGAACCCGCCGAACTGAGCGCACTCAGATCGGGCTCGCGCGTGCGCAGCGCAGCCGCGTTGGCCGAAAGCTTCGGCAAAGCGTCCGCGCGCTGCGACTGCAGCTGCGCGCGCGACTCACGCAGGCGCGCCTGCGCAATATGCACGTCCGGGCTATGTGCGAGCGCGGCGGCAATCAGATCGTTCAGTTGCGGGTCGTTCAGTGCGAGCCACCACTCGCGAGGCGCCGGTGCCGCGGTCGTGCCGGCCGCCGGCGTGCGCACGAACGCTGCGCCGCGAGCATCCTGCGCAACGGGCGGTGCACCGTGATAGTCGGGACCGACAGTGCAGCCCGGCAAGACAGACAGCGAAAACAGAAGCGCCGCGGCGGCGAGAGCGAAACTCGAGGGACGGTTGAACATCATGTGAGATCAGAAAACATTAGTGTCCAGCGGACGGAGGCGCCGGCGCATTCCTGCGCGGCGTCTTCAGAAGCAACGCAAGAGGAATGCAGGCGACGAGCGCGATGGCGAGCAGATAGAAAGTTTCCGAATAGGTCATCACGATCGCCTGCTGCTGGATCTGCGCGCCGAGCTGGCCGAGCGCTCGCATTCGCGAGTACGCCATGTCGCCGGTATGGGTGAACCAGTTCGCCGCATTGGCGGCAATGCTGTCCTGACCGATCAGTGAATTCGCGCTCACCGATTCACGGATCATTGCCGTATGAAACGTCGTGCGCCGGTCGATCACGGTGCCGATGATCGCAAGGCCGATCGAGCCGCCGAGATTGCGCGCCATGTTGTAGAGTCCCGCGGCATCGCCGGAATCTTCGCGCGACACCGCAGCCATGGAGGCCTGATTGAGCGGCATCATTGCGAGCATCTGTGCGGTGCCGCGTATCAGTTGCGACCAGACGAAATCGTGCCCGACGCTTTGCGCCGTCAGGCTGATGTCGAGCATGCAGCTGAGCGCGTACAACACGAGCCCGGTGATGACGAGAAGACGGAAATCGAACTTGCCAAGCAGCCGCGGCAGCACCGGCATGATCAGAAATGCCGGCAGCCCCGAGAGCAGCATGATCGCGCCCGACTGCTCCGCGTTATAGCCCGCCACCACGCCGAGAAACTGCGGCAGCAGATACGACACGCCATAAAGCGCAGCGCCGACCGCCGACACGATCACAATCACGCTCGCATAGTTAGGATTACGCATCAGGCCGAGGCGCACGATCGGCTTCTTTGCCGTCATCTGCGAAGCTGCGATCAGGAGCATGCCGAAAACCGATACACAGGTGAGCAGGACGATTGTCGACGACTCGAACCAGCGTTCGCGCTGCCCTTCTTCGAGCACCACCGTGAGCGAACTGAGCCCGATCGCGAGTCCGACGATGCCGAGCCAATCCGCCTTGAAGAAAGCTTCCCAGTGGGGCTTGTCCGACGGCAGTCCGACAATCAGCAGCGTCATCAGCGCTAAGCAGATCGGCAGGTTCATGAAGAAGCACCAGCTCCAGCTGACGTTCTCCGCGAGCCAGCCGCCGACCACCGGCCCCAGCAGCGGTCCGAGCAGCACGATCAGGCCGAACATCGTCATGCCGACCGGCAACTGCGAAAGCGGCAGCCGTGTGCGGATGATGGTCTGCGCGGTAGGAATCAGCGCGCCGCCAGTAAAGCCCTGGCCGATCCGGCCGGCGATCATCATGGGCAGCGTGTGCGACCAGCCGCACATCATCGAAAATGCAATGAAGAGCGCCGAGTTGGTGAGCAGGAAGTTGCGCAGGCCGAAGACGCGTGTGAGCCATGCCGCGAGCGGAATCATCACGATCTCGGACATCAGGTAGCCGGTGGAAATCCACGTACCCTCCGTTCCCGTCGCGCCGATTTCGCCCTGAATCTGCGGCAGCGCGGAGTTCGTGATGGAGATGTCGAGCGTCGCCATCAACGCGCCGAGCGCGCCGGCGGCGACGGCGATCCAGTCGCCGACACTCGCCCGCTCTTCCCCGTGTGGTGCGGCAGGCGCCGCAGTCGCCGGCGTCGCGTCAGCCACGACGGTTCTCGGCATCGATCCGCGCATCGCGCTCACGCGCAGACCGCGTGTCGACATCGACCGTGACGGACAGGCCTGGCAACAATACGCTGCGCGTCTCGGCCCCCGTATCGATACGAATCCGCACGGGCACTCGCTGCACAATCTTCGTGAAGTTGCCGGTCGCATTCTCCGGCGGCAGCAATGCGAACTGCGAGCCGGTGCCCGGCGAGAAACTGTCGATCACACCGTGCAGCGTATGGCCAGGCAACGCGTCGACATGCATTTCGACGGGCTGGCCGACCCGCATGCGGCCCACCTGCGTTTCCTTGAAATTGGCCAGCAAATAGGTGCTTCGTACGGGAACGACCGTCAGCATCCGCGTGCCGGGCTGCACGTATTGGCCGACGCGCACGGTGCGGTCCCCTACCTTGCCGCCGAGCGCACTGCGCACCATGGTGTTCTCGAGATCGAGCCGCGACTGTTGTGCGCTTGCCTCGGCGGCTTCGAGTTGCGCGCGCGCCTGTGCAAGCTGCGCGGTGGCAGAGCCGATCTGCGAACGTGCGGCGTCGACCGCGGCTGCGTTTGCGGCAAGCGTGGCATTCGCCTGGTCGCGCGTGCTGGTCAGCTCGGCCATGCGTTCACTGCTTTCAGCGCCGGTCGCGATGAGCGGCGCGTAACGCCGCACTTCGTCGCTCGCATGCTGTGCACTCACGCGGGCCACCCGCTCTTGCGCCTGTGCCTGCGCAATATTGGACTGCTGCTGTTTGATGTCGGCCTGCGCGCGTTCTATGTCCGCCTTGCGTGCGTCGATGGTCGCGAGCGCCTGGTCGAGCGCAACCTGGTTCTGGCGCGCGTCGAGATGCACGAGAGGATCGCCCGGCTTCACCATCTGATTGTCCGCGACATAAACTTCCGTCACATAGCCAGACACCTTGGGAGCGACCGTGACGCTGTCGGCCTGCAGATAGGCGTCGTCGGTACTCTCGATAAAGCGCCCTACGGTCCACCAACGCGCGAGCCAGATACCTCCGGCAATGAGCGCGACAACGCCGAGCGCGATCAACACCGTGCGCCGGCTCGGACGGCGCACGCCTGACGGCGGCGACTCTTCGGCGGGTCGGGGACGGGACGGGGAATCTGCGGTCGTTGACATCTCAATGGTCCAATTATTTCCAGTTGGCAGAATTATTCCAGTCGATAGAATTGTGTCAAGTGATATATTTGTGTGGAAGTAATGGAGAGAAATGCATGAACCCCGCACAGAAAGTGCGTCGGTCGCCCGAAGGCGGCTACGCACGCGGTGACGAGACGCGTCAGCGAATAATCGAAGCAGCGATCCAGCTGTTTGGCGAACACGGATTCGAAGGCGCGTCGACCCGCGAGATCGCGGCTTGCGCCGGCGTCAACGCGCCCGCGCTGCAGTACTACTTCGAGAACAAGGAAGGGGTGTATCGCGCGTGCGTCGAAGCACTGGCCGACGATGCATGGAGAACCTTCGGCCCGGCCATCGAACACGCACAGGCCGTGGTGCGCGAAAACGCCGGGACCGAAGTGTTGATCGACGCTTTCATCCGGATTCAGGAAGCCATGGCAGACGGCGCGTTCGCGAAAGCGAGCAAGCCGGGCCGGCGGATGTTCTTTGCACGCGAGCAGGCCGGCTACGAGCCCGAGAGCGCCACGCAGATTCTCGCGTGCCGGATCCGTCAGCCGTTGAACGAAGCGAGCGCCGCGCTGGTCGCGCGTATCTGCGGGCTAGCCTCCGACGACCCCGTCACGCAGATTCGCACATTCAGTCTGCATGGACAGCTGGTGGTCTTTCACCTCGCGCATCGCTCGACGCTGTCGGTTCTCGGCTGGAAAAGCATGGATGCAGAGAAGGCGGAGCAGTTGAAGTCCACGGTACGCGATCAAACGCGAATACTGCTCGAACACTGGAGCCGGGAACGCGACGCGCGGCACGTGAAAGATGCGAAAGGTGCGAAAGCCGCGAGCAAACCGCCGCGTTCGCGCAAGCAGGCCCGAGGCGATGACGACGGTAACTGAAGCACGGCCCGCGTATCGGCCGGGGCCGGCCTGGGAGCCGGCCTAGGGACCGGCCGATCACGCGGCGAGCACCGCGAGTGCTCTGTAAACCGAGGCCGAGGTTTCAGCGCCAGAAACCAGGGTTGAATCGCGACCGCGCGCTGTCGCCAGCGCGTGCGTTTCAATCCATAGCCGAAAGGTAATCCGCCAGACGGGCGAGCATTGCATCGCAATCGCTCAGTTGCTCGCTGGTCAGAAATTCATCTGGCTTATGCCCCTGGTCCATACTGCCTGGTCCGCAGACCACTGTGGGAATGCCCGCCTGCTCGAAGAGCCCGCCTTCGGTGCCGAACGCCACGGTGCCAAACTCGTTTGAACCGGTCAGCAACGTTAGAAGACGCGCCGCTTCGCTGTCAGGCGACGTAGCCAGTGCGGGATAAGCAGAGAGCGACTGGAAGCGGATATCGGCGTCGGACTTCACGGCACGCATTCTGGGAAGCAGCTCGGCTTCGGCGTACGTTTGCAACTCGTCGGCTACCTGACCGGCGTCGAAACCCGGCAGCGCCCGGACTTCGAAATCGAACTCACATTCTGCCGGTACGATGTTCAGCGCACGGCCGCCTTTGATCACTCCCGTCTGCACGGTCGAGAACGGCGGATCGAACCGTTCGTCGCGATACTCGGGCTGCGCGAGATGATCGCCGATCTCTTCCAGACGGCTGATCATGCGCGCCGCGTACTGAATGGCATTGACACCATATGGCGCGTAGGCCGAATGGCGCGGCGCACCCTTGACCTGACAACGCATCGCCAGTTTGCCCTTGTGTCCGAGCACCGGCTTGAGTTCGGTCGGCTCGCCGATCAGACACAGCACCGGCTTATGCGGACGCCGTTCAAGTTCAGCGAGCATAGGCCGCACGCCAAGGCATCCGACTTCCTCGTCGTATGAAAAGGCGAGATGCACCGGGAGCTTCAAATCGCGCTCGACGAAGCCCGGCACCGCCGCGAGCACCGATGCGATGAAACCCTTCATGTCGGCCGTCCCGCGACCATACAGCCTCCCGTCACGTTCGGTGAGACGAAATGCGTCGACGCTCCACGCCTGTCCTTCGACCGGCACCACGTCGGTATGGCCTGACAGCACAATGCCGCCCCGCTCGTGCGGACCGATCGTCGCAAACAGATTCGCCTTGGTACGCTCGGCGTTGTAGAAGAGTTCGCTCTTCACACCCAGTTCGTCCAGGTAATCTCGAATGAACCCGATCATGTCCAGATTCGACTCGCGGCTGACCGTGGCAAAGCCGATCAACGTGGCGAGCAGCGCGCGGCTGGACCTGTCACTCATTGCCGGGCACCCCGTAGCTCGGCGCGGCGGTCGGATTCAAAGCGCGCGTCAGATAGTCCTGCATTTGCGGCTGATATGCGCGCCACAAACCATCGAGTTGGCCGATGGGATCGTCGTCCGCCCAATCGACACGCAAGTCGACGATCGGCCAGCTCACATCGCCCACGATTCTGAGCGCCGCCGAATGCACGGGCCCCGCCTCGCCGCCCGCGGCCATCGCCGCGTGCATGGCCGCGAGGAGTCGATCGGCAAGCGGGCCTGCGGTCTGCTCGAACGCAGGGACCATTGCCTCGATCACTTCGACGCCTGCGAGCATATTGCCCGCTGCCACGCATTGCTTGCCCGCAACCGCGTGATACGTGCCCAACGCTTCCTTGCCGCTGAAAAACGCCGTGCGGCCCTGGCTATCGACCACCGTCACCTGACGATATTCGCTCCAGTCGCTTGCGCCTAGCGCACGATCCAACGCGGCGGCGGGATCGAATTGCCCGCTTTCGAGAAGATCGAGAATCTGCGGGCCCAGTGCCGGCAGCGTGACGTTTTGCGTCGCGACCACGCCGACGCCTGCACGCACCCAGGGACAACGGGCGCCCACTGCAATGCTCGACGAACTGATTGCAACCCCAAGCTGCCCCGACTGCGCGCAGCGTCCGACAATGGAGAATGTCATGTCCCGCTCCTCAGGCTTGCGGCCGCGTCCATCCGTCTGGAATGACGGCGATTACGTCGATCTCCATCAGCCATTGCGGCTGACCGAGCGCAACCACGACGAGGCCGGTGGAAATCGGAAATACGCCCTTCAGCCACTTGCCGACTTCCTGATACACAGGCTCGCGATAGCGGACGTCGGTCAAATATGTCGTTGTCTTGACGACGTGAGACAAGTCGCTGCCCGCCTCTTCGAGCAATTGCTTGAGGTTTTTCATGGCCTGCTCGGCCTGGGCGCGCGGATCGCCCAAGCCGACCAGACGTCCTTCGAAATCGGTCCCCACCTGGCCGCGTACATAAACCGTATTGCCTGCGCGCACGGCCTGACAGAGGTCGTTGTCGAGCGTCTGGTTCGGATATGTGTCCTTCGTGTTGAACATGCGAATTCGGGTATGCGTGGGTTGGCTCATGAGTGCACCATTTATATGGGGAGAAAGATGGGGAGACGCGTGAATCAATTCACGCCCATTTCGCTTACTTTATGAACCTTTGAACCGGCGGACGAGCCGTCGGCGGCGTCAGTACCTGCTGGGCTTTCGTCGCGGCTTGCTATCTCGGGTTGCGGTCCATCGTAATACGCCAGATATTTGCGCTGCGTGACGATGTGATCGGCGACGTGCTTCGCGTCGTGCCACACGCCCCAGATAAACGCAGAGCCGCGACGCGACAACCACGGCAGTCCGAGAAAATAAATGCCCGGCTCCTTCGATACGCCGCGCTGATGCGACGGCTTACCTTTTTCGTCGAACGCGTTCACGTCCAACCAGCCGAAATCGACTGCATAACCGGTTGCCCACACAATCGACGTCACGCCGGCTTCTGCCAGATCGAGTTCGCGAAGCGGATGCGTGACGCACTCGGGGTCGGCGGGAATGGCGCGCGCCTCCGGTTCTTGCGGAAGATCGAGACCGTTGCGCTCGGCATACGCGTCGGCCGCGTCCAGCAGCGACAGATAGTTCTCGTCGCCGCGCGCGATGTTCGCCGCCAGATCGTCTTCGAAGACAGCGACGCCATTGTCGAAAGACTTCGTGAGACCCACGAGCGTAATGCCCTGATGCGCGAGACGCCGGAAGTCCACCGTATGACCGCCGCGCGACCCGCTTACTGCGATCGTCACGTGTTCCCTGCCCGGCTTCATGACCTCCGCGTCCCATTCGCCGAGCACGCCGAGCCACCAGCAAAAATCGCGACCGCGATAAGCGCGCGGCGGACGGTCATGCGCACCGACCGACAGATAAACGCGCCTGCCTGCACGCTGCAACTCGTCCGCGATCTGCACGCCGGACGATCCCGCGCCCACCACGAGCACGCCTCCTTCAGGCAATTGCCCCGGGTTGCGATAGTCGGCGGAATGAATTTGCGTGAGACGCGTGTCTTGCGGAGCAATCGGCGGAATCACGGGGCGCTGGAAAGGTCCCGTTGCAACGACCACGCGATTAGCCTCGATCGTGCCCTCCGACGTTTCGACCGTAAAGCCCGGACGTCCCGCATTACGCACGACGTGCTTCACCTCCACGCCAGTGCGGATCGGCGCGTCGAACTTCTTTGCGTATGCGACGAAATATTCCGCGACCTGTTCCTTTGGCGCAAAAGCGTCCGGGTGAACGTCGGCGAACTCCAGGTTGGGGAAACGATCGTGCCATGCGGGACCGTTCGCAACCAGCGAATCCCAGCGCCCGGTACGCCAGCGCTCGGCAATACGGGCGCGCTCCAGTACGAGGTGCGGCACCCCGAGCCTCGTCAGGTGTTCGCTCATCGCGACGCCGGCCTGGCCGGCGCCGACCACCAGCGTATCGATCGACGTTGTTTCGAGTGTCATGACTGTGTCCTTCAGAAGAGGCTATAGCGAATCATGCTTGCAGACGGCGTGTGCCGCCCGGGCCGTTCGTCTCCCGTCAAAATCTACCCGCCCGTTCCGAATCCGAAAAACATATTAAAAAAATGCAGCGCATCGGTTTTTCCTATGCAGCGCTTTTTGACCGCCTCACAATGCCGCTCGTTGAAGACCTTGAAGATGGAGCGTCGTCGATGGAAAGTCACCCGTTGCGCTATTCATTGCGCCAGTTGCGCTATTTCGTCGTCACGGCGGAAGCGCTGTCTTTCACGGCGGCGGCAAAGCGCCTGCATATCTCGCAACCGTCGATCTCGACGGCGCTTGCGGATCTCGAAGTCTCGTTCGGCGTGCAACTCTTCATACGACATCACGCTAGCGGTCTTTCGCTCACGCAGGCCGGACGCGATCTGCTCGGCCAGGCGCGCAATCTGCTGAAGATCGCGGAGGAACTGCAAACGACCGCGAAGGAAATGGACGGCGGCATGACGGGTGCGATTGCGCTCGGCTGCCTCGTCTCGCTCGCGCCGCCGCTCATGCCGCGGTTGATCAGCCGCTTCACGGGCGAGCACGCGGGCATTTCGTTTCGCACCGTCGAGGCGCATCAGGACGGCCTTCTACGCGGCCTGCACGACGGCTCGCTCGACATTGCCCTCACCTACAGCCTCGACCTGACCGAGGACATCGCCTTCACGCCGCTGCTTTCGCTGCCGCCTTATGCGATCCTGCCGCGCACGCATCGGCTCGCCCGCGCGCGCAAGGTATCGCTCGCCGACCTTTTGCCCGAGCCTTATGTGATGCTCGACTTGCCGCACAGCCGCGAGTACTTCGCCGCGCTCTTCGACGCAGTGGGCAGCCGGCCGGTGCCGGCGTTTCGCTCGTCGCAGCCCGAGGTCGTGCGCGGCATGGTGGCCAACGGTCTCGGCTACAGCCTGCTTAACTTTCCGCTCAAGTCCAATCGCACGGTGGATGGCGAAGAGTTCGTCATTAAACGCTTCAAAGACAACGTCAACGCAACGATGCTAGGCATCGCACAATCGCGCACGATGAAGCCTCGCCAGGTCGTGCATCGTTTTGCTTCGTTCTGCGAGAACTATATCCGGCGACTGCATATAGACGAATGAGTCATCGCGGTTGGTCGACTGCTTTCAGATTGCGTTCGCTGCATAGACAAAACCTTTGCTTTGTATCTGAAAACAATATTTTGGCTTGCAAATTGGCTTGATAGATTGGTGGCCATGTTGAGCGCTACGCCGCGAGGCTTTACGCCGGCTCGCTCTGACCGTCACGAATCGAGGGGGACGCATGACCGACCTGCCAACGACGACTGCAGTGCATGCACTGGTTGAAAAGCTGCAGACGGGTTGCGAACGGCCATTCGGCGATGCACGTTCAATGCCGCCCGGTGTCTACACGTCGCCCGAATTTCTGGCGCTGGAAGAGCGCGCGATCTTCTCGCGGGAATGGCAATGCGTCGGCCGCGCTAGCGCGCTGAAAGCCCCCGGTGATTACCTGAGCGCGCGCATCGGCGCGCAACCCGTTGTGGTTCTGCGCGACGAACAGATGCAACTGAGGGCCATGTCGAACGTGTGCCTGCATCGCATGTCGGTATTGCTCGAAGGACGCGGAAACGTGCGCCGCATCGTCTGCCCGTATCACGCGTGGAATTATTCACTGGACGGCGCATTGCACGGCGCGCCGCTCATGGACCGGCAACAGGGCTTCTGCAAGGAAAGCTACCGGCTGCCCGCAGTGCGTTGCGAAGAATGGCAAGGCTGGCTCTATGTGACGCTCGACGAAAACACGCCACCCGTGCGCGAGCAGCTTGCCGATCTGGGCGAACTGATCGGCGCATACGGCATGTCGGACTACATTGAAACGTTCTATGAAGAGCACGTGTGGGACACGAACTGGAAGATCCTCGCGGAAAACTTCATGGAAAGCTATCACCTGCCCATGTTGCATCGCGCGACGGTCGGACCGCATTCGCGGCTCGAAGAAATGGAATGCCCGCCGGGTTATCCCGCGTTCAACTATCACTGGATTACGAAGGAAGCGTCTTTGCCGATCGGCAACGCGCATCCGGAGAACACGCGACTTACCGGGCATTGGCGCAAGACCACCGCGCTGCTCGCGATCTACCCGACGCATCTGGTCACGCTTACCCCAGGTTACTTCTGGTATCTCGTGCTGCAACCTCAGGGCGTAGGGCACGTGCATATCCGCTTCGGCGGAGGGCTCGCGCCGGAGTTCATCGCGGACCCCGAAGCGAACGCGCATATGGCGACGCTGAAGAAACTGCTGGACGACGTGAACGCCGAAGATAAACGCGGCGTGGAAGCGGTCTTTCGCGGCGTGCACGCGCCGCTCGCGAAACCGGGCCATTTGAGCCATCTCGAACGCCCCAACTATGACTTCGCGCGCTACCTAGCCAGCAAGATCGCCGCGACGCAGCCCGGTACACATTGATTACGACGCATCATCGACAGGACGCGATCACGATGTCAAACCCTTCCTTCATTTCGCTCTCGCGCGTGAGCAAATCGTATGACGGCGCCCAATATGTCGTCGATGACTTGAATCTCGAGGTGGGCAAGGGAGAATTTCTGTCGCTGCTCGGTCCCTCCGGCTCGGGCAAGACAACCACGCTGATGATGCTCGCGGGATTCGAAACGCCCACTCACGGCGAGATCCGCCTCGACGGCCGCCGCCTCGACGACAAGCCGCCGCATCAGCGCGACATCGGCATGGTGTTTCAGAACTACGCGCTCTTTCCGCATCTGACGATCGCGGAGAACGTCGCCTTTCCGCTTTCCGTGCGGCACGTGAGCCGCGCCGAGCAGAAGGTGCGTGTGAAGCGTGCGCTCGACATGATCGAACTTCCGCATCTGGCGAACCGGCGTCCTGCGCAACTCTCCGGCGGACAGCAGCAGCGCGTCGCGCTCGCACGTGCGCTCGTGTTCGAGCCGAGTGTCGTGCTGATGGACGAGCCGCTCGGTGCGCTCGACAAGCGCCTGCGCGAAACGATGCAATACGAAATCATGCGCCTGCATCGCGAACTGTCGCTCACGATCGTCTACGTGACGCACGATCAGGCGGAGGCACTGACCATGTCGAACCGCGTGGCCGTGTTTTCCGATGGCCGCATCCAGCAGGCCGCCACACCGAGCGAGCTTTACGAAAATGCGCAGAATGCGTTCGTCGCCAACTTCGTCGGCGAGAACAATGGACTGACCGGACGCGTGGCGAATACAAACGACGGCTCGGCAACGCTCGCGCTTTCGGACGGCAGCATGATTCGCGGCCGTTGCGAAGAAGGCCTGCGCGCCGGCGACGAAGCGATGCTCGCGCTGCGCCCCGAACGCGCGCATATCCCGAGCGCGGAAGGCACGCTCGCCGCCGAACACGACAACGTAGTGCGTGCGCGCGTCGACGAACTGGTGTATTGCGGCGATCATCACCGTGTACATCTCACGCTCGGCTCGCGCGATTCGATCGTTGTGAAAGTGCCCAACACCCAGCGCCATGCGCTGCCCTCGCCCGGCAGCACCATCGACGTCGCGTGGCGCCACGACGACTGCAAGATTCTCGCCGCACCTGCGCCGCGAAGCACGCCCGCAATCAACGTAACCACACCGCCCTCACCTTCCATAATCACGACCGCACCAGCAGGAGCCAACTGACATGCGCACCCTCATCAAAGCACAATGCGCTGCACTCGCCGTAGCCGCATTCGCCACCGTGACCACCCAGGCAGCGGAGACGCTCTCCGTCGTGACCTTCGGCGGCGCGTACGAAGCGGCGGCCAAGAAGGCCTACTTCGAACCGTTTACGCAGGCCACGGGGATCGGCTTCTCGACCGAATCGTACGACGGCGGTCTCGCCAAGCTTTCCGCGATGGAGCAGGCCAAAAACACCACGTGGGACCTGATCGACCTCGAAACCAACGATGAGATCACCGCCTGCGAGGAAGGCCTCCTGCAGAAGTTCGACAAGAAGACGATCGGCAAGACGAGCGACTTCATTCCCGGCTCGATCAGCGATTGCGCGGTCGCGAGCATGGTGTGGTCGACGGTCTATGCGTACGACGCGAGCAAGCTCAAGACCGCGCCGACCACCGTCAACGACTTCTTCGACCTGCAGAAATACCCGGGCAAGCGCGGCTTGCGCAAGTCGCCGAAGGTGTCGATGGAATGGGCGTTGATCGCGGACGGTGTCGATCCTAAAGATGTTTACAAGGTGCTCGGCACGCCCGCCGGCGTGGATCGCGCGTTCAAGAAGCTCGACACGATCAAGAAGAGCATTGTGTGGTGGGAGTCGGGCGCGCAGGCGCCGCAGTTGCTCGCCGACGGCGCGGTCGTCATGACGCAGGCCTACAACGGCCGCATCTCCGATGCCGCGAAGAAAGACAACAAGCCATTCAAGGCGGTCTGGGACGCGCAGGTCTACGACTTCGACTGGTGGGCCGTGCCGACGGGCGCGAAGCACGCCGACGCCGCGGCGAAATTCATCGTCTCGGCTTCGCAACCCAAGGCTTACGCGGATCTGTCGAAGTACATCGCGTACGCGCCGCCGCGCAAGGACGCGATTGCGCTCATCGACAAGCAGCGTCTTGCCGATCTGCCGACCGCACCCGAGAACTTCAAGCGCGCGCTGCAGATCAACGCGAACTTCTGGGCCGACAACGCGGACCAGATCAACAAGCGCTTCCAGGTGTGGCTGACGCAGTAACGCCACCGTTCGACGAGAGCCCAACTTGACTACCAGCATGCCCGCTTCCGCCCAAGGTACGGTCCCGGGCTCTCCGACGAGAGCCGAAGGCCGCGCGTCGTTCCAGAAGGCGCGCCGCCGCGCATCGTTGCAGGCGTTGCTGCTTGCGCTGCCGTTGCTCGTGTTTCTGCTGTCGACGTTCATTGCGCCGATCATGCTGCTGCTCGCGCGAAGCGTCGAGAACCGCGAAGTGCCGGACAGCATGCCCGCACTGACGCGTGCGCTCGATGCGTGGGACGGCCGCGGCGTGCCGGACGAAGCCACGTTCGCGCTGCTCGCCGCGGGGCTCAAGGAGGCGCAGCAAAGCGGACAGCTCGGCACCGTCGCGCGGCGGCTGAATTTCGCGCAGCCAGAGTTTCGCAGCCTGCTCATGCGCACCGCGCGCCAGCTGTCGGACGATGCGCCGCCGGCGTGGAAGCCGGCGCTCGTCGAACTGGATGAACGCTGGAACTCGCCCGACACCTGGCGCTTGCTGAAGCGAGCCGCCGCGTCGCCGACGCCCGACTATCTGCTCGCCGCAGTCGATGCGCAGGTGACGCCGCAAGGCACGCTCGCGTTCGTCGCGGATAACGCTTCGGTGTACCGGCAAGCATTCGTGCGGACCATCTCGATCAGCGCGACGGTCACGCTGCTGTGCCTCGTGCTCGGCTACCCGGTCGCGTGGCTGCTTGCGAACCTGCCCGCGAAAAGCAGCAACCGGTTGATGCTTCTCGTGATCGTGCCGTTCTGGACTTCGCTGCTCGTGCGCACGACGGCGTGGTACGTGTTGCTGCAACCGGGCGGCGTCATCAATAGTCTCGTGACGGGTCTCGGCCTCGCCACTCACCCGCTGCCGCTCATCTTCAATCGGACAGGCGTTCTGATCGGCATGACACACGTGCTGCTGCCGTACATGATTCTCGCGATCTACTCGGTCATGAAGAGCGTGTCGCCGGTGTATATGCGCGCCGCGCAATCGCTCGGCGCGCATCCGTTCACCGCGTTCGTGCGCATCTATGTGCCGCAGACGCTGCCGGGCGTCGGCGCCGGCTGCTTCCTCGTCTTCGTGCTCGCGCTCGGCTACTACATCACGCCTGCGCTGCTCGGTGGCGCCGGCGACGAGATGATCAGCCAGCTCATTGCGATGCAGACGAACACGCAACTCAACTGGGGCCTCGCCGGTGCGCTCTCGGCCTATCTCGTGATCTTTACGGCGATCTTCTATTTTCTCTTTAACCGCATCGTAGGCATTGACCGCCTGCGCTTTGGGTGAGCACCGTTCGAACGCACACGCGGCGAAGCACGACGAAGGGACACGACGGAGGAACGATATGCAAGATCAACGCAACAAGATGCTGACCGAACGCGTCGCCGCGCGCTGGGTGCGGCTGCATACCGCACTCGTGCTGTTCTTCCTGATTGCGCCGATTCTCGCGATCATCCCGCTCTCATTTAATTCGGGATCCTACTTTTCGTACCCGATGCAAGGATTTTCGCTGCGCTGGTATGAGCAGGCGCTGACGAGCGCGGACTGGCAACGCTCGCTGCTCAATAGCCTCGGAATCGGCGCGGCTTCGACGGTGATTGCCACGTGTCTCGGCACGCTCGCCGCATTGGGGCTGTCGCGCTCGCAGTTTCCGCTGCGCTCGCTGATCATGCCGCTCATCATTTCGCCGATGATCGTACCCATCGTCGTGGTCGCGGCAGGCTTCTATCTGATCTTCGCGCCGCTCGGACTCGTGAACTCGTATCCCGGTGTGGTGCTTGCGCATGCGGCGCTCGGCACGCCATTCGTCGTGATTACCGTGACCGCTTCGTTGCTTTCGTTCGACCACAGCCTGCTGCGTGCCGCTTCAGGGCTCGGCGCGCCGCCGTGGGTCACATTCAGGCGCGTGACGTTGCCGCTCATCATGCCGGCGATCGCCACGGGCAGCGTCTTCGCGTTCGCGACGTCATTCGACGAGGTGATTGTCATTCTGTTCATCGGCGGCCCGGATCAGACAACCGTGCCGCGGCAGATGTGGAGTGGGATTCGCGACTCGATCGACCCGTCGATCCTCGCCGTAGCGACAATGCTGATCGTGTTCGCAGTGCTGCTCTTTGCGAGTATTACGTGGCTGCGCGGGCGGGCGGCGGCTGCTAGTAATGCGCTTGTTTGATGAAGTAGAAGCGAAGGGAGGTTGTAGGCAACCTCCCTTCGACGATTCAAATGACATTGGCTTGGCAAGCGCCTGATTCGCGGATGGGCGAACGGGCGCCTGTGACGCGCAGACGTCGGACCACGCGCAAGCGCTTCTGGCGGACGCAGACCGCTAGGTCACAAAGGGGATTTGTCGACGCAGACCGGAGCGATCAAGGCCGCTTCGCTGACTGATCTATGGCACAACCCCGATTTTATGGCACAGATCGGGGATTGAATCGGCCGCAAAGCCGTACTGAAATTCTGGCGGAGAGACGGGGATTCGAACCCCGGATAGGCTATTAACCTATACACGCTTTCCAGGCGTGCGACTTAAACCGCTCATCCATCTCTCCGGCGGGGAGCCGAATTATAGCAAACTTCGAGCCGTCCGCTACACCCTCGCGCAAACCGCTCTATGGATGACGGATATAGTCCACCAGCGCCGTCGTATAAGCATCCGGTTTGCGGTCGAAAAGGCTCACGCCGATGGCCACCAGAAAGCCCGCCGGCACGCCGAACACGCCCGAACTGATCGGTTCGATGCCGAACCACCGCGGCCCGGCAAAGCCCGTCATCTGCGCGAAGAAGGGATAGGTCGAAACAATGTAGTAGATGCACACGAGTAGCCCCGCCAGCATGCCGGCCACCGCGCCGAGCCGCGTCGTGCGCTTCCAGAACACGCCCAGCACCAGCACCGGAAACAGGCTCGACGCCGCCAGTGAAAATGCCGCGCCGACCAGAAACAGAATGTTGCCCGTGTTGAGCGACGCCACATACGACGCAAACAGCGCCACTCCGAGCAGCAGAATCTTCGAAATGGTCACGCGCCGCTGACTCGACGCGCCCGGGTCGACCATGTGGTAATACACGTCGTGCGATAAGGCGTTCGCAATCGTCAGCAGCAAACCGTCAGCCGTCGAAAGCGCCGCGGCCAATGCGCCCGCCGCGATCAGGCCAGACATCACATATGGCAATCCCGCGATCTCCGGCGCGGCAAGCACCACCATGTCGGGCTGCATCTGAATCTCGCTCCATCGCACGATGCCGTCTCCATTGGTGTCCGCGAGCGTGATCAGGCTCGGCTCCACCTTGCGCCATTGCGTGAGCCATTGCGGCAGATCGGAAAAGTGATGACCGACGAGGTTCGTCAACATCTCGTACTTGATCAGTACCGCAAGCACCGGCACGGTCACATAAAACAGCGCGACGAAAAAGAGCGTCCAGCCGACCGAGCGTCGCGCGGACGCGACCGACGTCGTCGTGTTATAGCGCGTCAGAATATGCGGCAAGCTCGCCGTGCCGAGCGACAGGCACAGCAGAAGCGAAAGAAAGTTGCGCTCGTGCATCCGACGGTCGTCATCGCTCGCCGCGGGGAACGGCTCGTGCATCGGCAGCGGCGCGGCAGCACGCATCAGCATCTCATCTCGCTGCTGGCTCCAAACGATCTGCGCGGCAGCGGCATCGCGCGGAAACTGCTCGAGCGCTTTCTCGCGCTCCTTGATCTCGCGCAGCGGACCATTGCGGCGGCGCAGATCCGCCACCTCCTGTGTGAGCTTCAGCTTCTGCGCGACGAATGAATGCGGCAGCATGTCGAGCCGCTGCTGCATCAGCGCGGCCCGGCGGCGATAATCGTCGCGCACGGTCTGCTCGAGCGGCTCGTCGCGCACCTGTTTCTCGAGGCTCTCCATACGCTCCATCAACCGGCCGTAACTCAGTTGCGGTACCCAGCCGAGCCCGTCCTTATGCGCGATCATCGAAACGGGAATCAGGATCGCCGAAATCAGAATGATGTATTGCGCAACCTGTGTCCACGTCACCGCGCGCATGCCGCCGAGAAATGAACACACAAGAATCCCCGCGAGTCCGCAGAAAATGCCCACGGCAAAGTCGACACCAATGAAGCGTGTCGCAATCAGGCCGACGCCCTGAATCTGCGCAACCAGATAAACGAAGGAACACAGAATCGCCGACAACGCCGCGAGGCCGCGCACGGCGTTGCTCGAAAAACGCGTGCCGAGGAAATCGGGAATCGTGTAGCGCGCGAGCTTGCGCACGTATGGCGCGAGCAAAAACGCAACGAGGCAATAGCCGCCGGTCCAGCCCATCAGATAGGCCAGCCCGTCGTAGCCGGTTGCGTAGATGGACCCGGCGAGGCCGATGAACGAAGCCGCCGAAAGCCAGTCCGCCGCCGTCGCCATGCCATTGAACGCGGACGGCACGCGCCGTCCCGCCACGTAGTATTCGACGAGATCCGACGTGCGCGACAGCAAGCCGATCACCGCGTACACGGCAATCGGCACGAACAGGAACACGTAGCCGATCCACATGCCCGGCCCGGTCGTGCGCTCGATGCGCCACATCACATAGATGAACAGCAGGAAGCCAAGCGTGTAAAACGCATATGAGCGAACCAGCCTGTTCGTCAGCTTCATCGGATCAGGTTCCCGCGCACGCCGGCATCGGCGGCATCGGCGGCGGTCGGGATTGAGGCCACACCAGCGCCTGAAGCGGCACCGGTGTCGGCAGCAGTATGAGCGTCGGCCTCGAACGCGCGTTGCAAGTGGCGGTCGGCGCGCTGCATGGACACGATATACACGATGATCAGCGCGAGATACATCAGGATCGCGCCTTGTGCGCCGAAGTAAAACGGCAATCTGAAGCCGGCAAAACGCAGATGCGCGAGAGCGGGTGCCGCGAGCGGCAACAGGAACGATACGGCGAAACCCACCGACATCAACGCCGCGATGAGCGCGAGATTGAAGCGCCAGTACTTCTGATGTGCGCGAGCAAGCGCCGCCGACACCGCCGGCGGTTCGGGCGCGGGGTTCTGCGCAGCGTGAGAGGAGTGGTGAGGCGCGGCCATGCGCCTATGTATCAAAAAGGCACCGCGCAGGCAATCGGGATTGTCCGCCCGAAGGCTGATCAGGCATTCGGCGAGGAGCGCATCGTCCGATACGCCCCCTGCCTTTTCATCTGCAACGTGCCGGCAGACGCATGCTTTTAAAGCGACTCGCCGAGCTGATCGAGGATCGCCGGGTTCTCCAGCGTCGATACGTCTTGCGTAATCTCCTCGCCCTTTGCAAGCGAACGCAACAGACGGCGCATGATCTTGCCTGAACGCGTCTTCGGCAGATTCTCGCCGAAGCGGATGTCCTTCGGCTTCGCGATCGGACCGATCTCCTTGCCGACCCAGTTGCGCAATTCGTTGGCGAGCTTGACCGCCTCCTCGCCTTCCGGACGCGCGCGCTTCAACACGACGAACGCGCATACCGCCTCGCCGGTCGTTGCATCTGGCCGGCCGACCACGGCGGCCTCCGCGACGATCGGGTTCGACACCAGCGCCGATTCGATCTCCATCGTGCCGAGACGGTGACCCGACACATTGAGCACATCGTCGATGCGACCCATGATCGTGAAGTAGCCGGTGTCCTTGTCGCGCACCGCGCCGTCGCCGGCGAGATACAGCTTGCCGCCGAGCTCCTCGGGGAAATAGCTCTTCTTGTAACGGTCCGGATCGCCCCACACGTTACGCAACATGGAAGGCCAAGGCCGCTTCACCACCAGAATGCCGCCCTGCCCGTTCGGCACGTCCTGGCCGGTTTCGTCGACGACCGCCGCCATGATGCCCGGCAATGGCAGCGTGCACGAACCCGGCACGAGCGGCGTTGCGCCCGGTAGCGGCGTGATCATGTGGCCGCCGGTTTCCGTTTGCCACCACGTATCGACAATCGGGCAGCGCCCGCCGCCGACGTTCTCGTAATACCACACCCACGCTTCCGGATTGATCGGCTCGCCGACCGTACCGATGATGCGCAGCGTCGACAGGTCGTAGCTCTTGGGATGCACTTTCGCATCGGCTTCCGCGGCCTTGATCAGCGAGCGGATCGCGGTCGGCGCCGTATAGAACAGCGTGACCTTGTGCTTCGCGATCATGTCCCAGAAGCGGCCGGCGTTCGGATAGGTCGGCACACCTTCGAACACGACCTGGGTGCCGCCAAGCGTCAGCGGACCATAAGTGATGTAGCTGTGACCCGTGATCCAGCCGATGTCCGCGGTACACCAGAACACGTCGCTGGACTTCCAGTCGAAGGTCCACTTCATGGTCTGCGCGGCCCACAGCAGATAGCCGCCCGTGCTGTGCTGAACGCCCTTCGGCTTGCCCGTCGAACCCGATGTATAGAGAATGAAAAGCGGATGCTCGGCACCGACCCACTCGGGCGCGCATTGATCCGACTCGGCTTGTGAGATCTCATGCATCCACAGGTCGCGGCTTTCGTTCCACGCAATCTTGCCGCCGGTGCGCTGGTAGACGATCACACTCTTGACGGCTTCGCAGCCGCCCATTGCGAGCGCTTCGTCGGCGATGTTCTTCAACGGCAGCGCCTTGCCGCCGCGCATCTGTTCGTCGGACGTGACGAGTGCGACCGCGCCCACGTCGACGAGCCGTTCGTTGAGCGACTTCGACGAGAAGCCGCCGAACACCACCGAGTGCGTCGCACCGATCCGCGCGCATGCCTGCATCGCGACAATGCCTTCAATCGACATCGGCATATAGATCACCACGCGGTCGCCCTTCTTCACGCCGCGCGTTTTCAGCGCGTTCGCAAAGCGCGACACACGTTGCAGCAGATCCTGATACGTAACGTTGGTGACGGTGCCGTCGTCGGCTTCGAAAATGATCGCGACGCGCTCGCCGTTGCCCGCCTCCACGTGACGGTCGATGCTGTTGTACGACGCATTCAGCTGACCGTCCTCGAACCACGTGTAGAACGGCGCTTTCGATTCGTCGACCACTTTCGTGAAGGGCTTGTTCCAGCTTAGCGTCTCGCGAGCGAGGCGCCCCCAGAAGCCTTCGTAATCTCGTTCCGCCTCGGCGGTCAGCGCATGGTAAGCGTCCATGCCGGAGATCGTGGCACCGGCCGCTGCTTCGGCGGAGGGCGGGAAAACACGGCGTTCCTGAAGAACCGATTCAATCGCAGACATCGACAACCCCTTGGTGAAGATGAAACGTAAAACCTGTGCCGGCGCACAGTTCGCGCGCCGTGTCATGTGGACGCCGCAATCAGACGCGATTGCAGGCGCGTGTCTCCCGCCTCACGCATTGACAGTGTGATGTCGCTGCGCCGCGGACCGTTTCCGTCAGCCTGCTTCATGCCGCAACGCAACATAAACGCAGGCGGGACAACGTCCGCTCTCGTGTTCAACCATAAGCGGTGCAACTTACCGGCCACTTACGCGAGCGGCATCGGCTTGCCCGCACAAACCCTTACGCGATTCGTACGACGCTTTCAACGAGCCTCGCATCGGCGCCATTCGGGCACGTCATGCAGGTTACCTTCGTTAAGCCTGCTTCCCTTACGCTGCGTTGCGGGCCCTAATACAATGCTAACTGAATTAGCTGCCCGGATTCCAGTTTGAATCGCTACGCCCTGCTCCTTATCAGTTCGATGCTGCTCGTCGGCAGCAATGTCGGCATCGGTAAATCGATTGTCCAGTTCGTCCCCGTTCCGCTGTTCGCGCTGCTGCGCTTCGTGATCGCTATGGCCGTGCTGTGGCCGCTTCTGCGCATCGCGAAACTGCGTCACGTGAAGCGCGATGAATGGCTCAATCTGTTTCTGCAGGCGCTCTTCGGCACCTTCGGGTTTACGCTACTCATGCTCAATGGCGTGCAGCGCACGAGTGCGGTGGCGGCGGGCGTCATCACGAGCACCATTCCGGCCGTCGTCGCGCTGCTGTCCTGGCTTATTTTCAAGGAGCGTCCCAGTGGACGCGCGCTTGCGTCGATTGCATTGGCCATTGCGGGCGTGGTGGTCATCAATCTCGCGCATGTCGATGCGGGCGCGCACGGCGAGACTTCGTTCACGGGCAACCTGATGGTGCTCGGCGCAGTGTGCTGCGAGTCGCTCTACATCGTCCTGTCGCGGCGCCTCACGCAAACGCTCGCACCTATCGACATCTGTGCATACACGCATCTGTTCGGCCTGCTGTTGATGCTGCCGTTCGGCGCGACAGCGCTCGCCGATTTCGACTATCGCGCGGTGCCGCCTTGCGTGTGGACGCTGGTGCTGTGGTATGGACTATCCGCAAGCATCTTTTCCTTCTGGCTCTGGATGAAAGGCATCCGGCATGTGCCCGGCAGTCTTGCGGGCGTATTCAGCGCCGTGCTGCCGGTTGCCGCGGCCATCTACGGCATTGCGTTTCTCGGCGAGCGTCCGACGCTTGCGCACGGCGTCGCGCTTGCGTGCGTGATTGCGGGCATTGGACTCGCGAGTCTGAAAGTGAAGCGCGTACCGCCGGTTGCATCGTAAGCGTTGGGGCTCGACCGTGCCCGCCGCGCCGCAGCAAATTCGCCCAACGCTGTACAATAGCGCGCGCTGATGCCAGCGTTGCCGGGCCGCTGCCGGCCCAGAATGGGCTCGCCTCGCGTCTGTGCCGCGCCTGCGCACTTTGCTTTCCGTGCCGATCCGCGCGCGTGATTCGCACGCTGTCGGGCTCATTTGCTCCACGTTCCGTCACCTGCGTTCGATCCGATTTCTGTCTATGTCCGCTTCGCGAATCAATTCCCCGCGCCAACGCCGACCCATGCGCCCGCTGCCCGTCGTCATCTTCATGAGCCGCTGGCTGCAGGTGCCGCTGTATCTCGGGTTGATCGTCGCGCAGGCCGTGTACGTCGTGCTGTTCCTGAAGGAAGTCTGGCATCTCGTCACAGCGTCGATGACGCTCGACGAAACCAACATCATGCTGGTCGTGCTCGGTCTGATCGACGTGGTCATGATTTCGAACCTGCTGATCATGGTGATCATCGGCGGGTATGAAACGTTCGTGTCGCGCCTCGGTGTGGAAGGCCATCCCGACGAGCCCGAATGGCTCGACCACGTGAACGCCGGCGTGCTGAAAGTGAAGCTCGCCATGGCGCTCATCAGCATCTCGTCGATCCATCTGCTGAAAACGTTTATCAGCCCGGACCAGAACTCGACGCACACCATCATGTGGCAGGTCATCATCCACGTCGCGTTCCTCGTCTCGGCACTGATCATGGCCCTGGTCGACCGGCTGACCACGCACACGCATCCGACTCATTTTCAGGAACCCGCGGATCTGCAGCCGCTGGGTTCCAGCGGTTCCACTCCCCTGAAAGCGCACGACTGACCGCACAGCCTGCGAACAGAAAAAAGCGCTACCGTCCCCACCGAGCTTAGCCATGACCGTCATCAAACAGGAAGATCTGATTCAGAGCATTGCTGATTCGTTGCAATACATCAGCTACTACCATCCGCTCGACTACATCCAGGCCCTGGGCCGCGCGTACGAACTCGAACAGAGCCCGGCCGCGAAAGATGCGATTGCGCAGATTCTCACCAACAGCCGCATGTGCGCCGAAGGCAAGCGTCCGATCTGTCAGGACACGGGCATCGTCACAGTGTTCGTGAAGGTCGGCATGGACGTGCGTTGGGACGGTGCGACGATGGGCGTCACCGACATGATCAACGAAGGCGTGCGCCGCGGTTACCTGAACCCGGACAATGTGCTGCGCGCGTCGATCGTGAGCCCGCCCGAAGGCGCGCGCAAGAACACGAAAGACAACACGCCGGCCGTGATTCACTACGAGATCGTGCCGGGCGATAAGGTCGACGTGCAAGTCGCGGCCAAGGGCGGCGGCTCGGAAAACAAGTCGAAGTTCGCGATGCTGAATCCGTCGGACTCCATCGTCGACTGGATTCTGAAGACGGTGCCGACCATGGGCGCGGGTTGGTGCCCGCCGGGCATGCTCGGCATCGGCATCGGCGGCACGGCCGAGAAAGCCATGGTGATGGCGAAAGAATCGCTGATGGACCCGATCGACATTCAGGACGTAATCGCACGCGGCCCGAAAGACTGGATCGAGGAACTGCGCGTCGAACTGCACGAGAAGGTCAATGCGCTCGGCATCGGCGCGCAGGGCCTGGGCGGCCTCGCCACAGTGCTCGACGTGAAGATCATGGCCGCCCCGACGCACGCCGCGTCCAAGCCGGTTGCGATCATCCCGAACTGTGCGGCCACGCGTCACGCGCACTTCACGCTCGACGGCTCGGGCGTCGCCAAGCTCGAAGCGCCGTCGCTCGATGCATGGCCGAAGGTGCAATGGCAGCCGAACACAGAGACCAGCAAGCGTGTCGATCTGAACACGCTGACGCCGGAAGAAGTCGCTTCGTGGAAGCCGGGCCAGACGCTGCTGCTGTCGGGCAAGATGCTGACGGGCCGCGACGCCGCGCACAAGCGCATCGCGGACATGCTGGCCAAGGGAGAGAAGCTGCCGGTCGACTTCACGAACCGCGTGATCTACTACGTGGGCCCGGTCGATCCGGTGCGCGACGAAGCGGTCGGCCCCGCGGGCCCGACCACCGCAACCCGCATGGACAAGTTCACCGAGACCATGCTGTCGCAAACGGGTCTCATCTCGATGATCGGCAAGGCCGAGCGCGGACCGGTCGCGATCGAGGCAATCAGGAAGCACAAGGCCGCGTATCTGATGGCCGTGGGCGGCGCGGCTTACCTGGTGTCGAAGGCGATTCGCAGCGCAAAGGTGCTGGCATTCGAAGACCTCGGCATGGAAGCGATTTACGAGTTCGACGTGCAGGACATGCCGGTCACAGTGGCAGTCGATTCGAGCGGCACCTCGGTGCACCAGACCGGCCCGAAGGAATGGCAGGCAAAGATCGGCAAGATTCCCGTCGCAACCGTCTGATTCGCCGCCGACGCGCATAGCGTGTCTTGAGAAGCCGGGGCCACGGTCCCGGCTTTTTTCATGGATGCCACGCATCACGCGCATGCCAGAGCCGACGTTGAAAGATGTTCTGTTCTCTTGGCTTTTTAAGGCATGGCGTTTATTGTTGTTGGAAAATTGAAGTCCCCCGAAAAAGGAAAGATCATGCAAGGCGACACGAAAGTTATCGAGTATCTCAACGCGCAGTTGAAAAACGAGCTGACCGCGATCAACCAGTATTTCCTGCACGCGCGGATGTATAAGCATTGGGGCCTCGAGAAACTCGGCAAGCATGAATACGATGAGTCGATCGGCGAAATGAAGCATGCCGACTGGCTGATCGAACGCGTTTTCATGCTCGACGGTCTGCCGAACCTGCAAGATCTGCACAAACTGCTGATCGGCGAGGAAACGAAAGAAATTCTCGAATGCGATTTGAAGCTGGAGCAGATCTCGCAGAGCACCTGCAAGGAAGCCATTGCGTATTGCGAATCGGTTCGCGATTTCATCTCGCGTGAAATCTTCGTGAAGATTCTGGACGACACAGAAGAGCACATCGACTGGCTCGAAACGCAACTCGACCTGATCGACAAGGTCGGCATTCAGAACTACCAGCAAACCGCCATGGGCTCGGTGGAGTCCTGATCGGATCGCGCGGGTCCGCTGGGCACGCTCAAGCGCTGGCGCAGGTCCCGGCTCATACGGGATAGCATGCGCCGCGTTGGCGATATACTTGCTCGCTTCGCTTTTTCCCTGCTTTCCCCTGCTTTTCCTGAACGCCGCGCCGGCCGCCCCGATCGCTTATGCCCGAACAATCGTCGTCTACGAACGCATCAATTGGCTCCCTCAGCGCGGATTCGCGGGCGCCCGTCGGCATTTTCGACTCGGGCCTCGGCGGGCTGTCGGTGTTGCGAGCAGTTCGGGCGCAGTTGCCTGACGAGGCGTTGCTCTACGTCGCCGATTCGCTTTATGCGCCATATGGCGAGCGCGACGACGACTTCATCGCCGACCGCACGCTGGCTATCGGCGAGTGGCTCGTCAAACAGGGCGCGAAAGCGCTCGTCGTGGCCTGCAATACGGCAACCGCGCAGTCCATCGCGCTCGTTCGCGAGAAACTGTCCATTCCGCTCGTCGGTGTCGAGCCGGGCATCAAGCCCGCCGCGTTGCAATCGAAAACTCGGGTTGCCGGCGTGCTCGCCACGCAAGTCACGTTGCGCAGCGCGCGCTTTCAGGCGCTGCTGGAACGCTACGCCGCGGATTGCCGCTTTCTTTGCCAGCCCGGTCACGGGCTCGTGCAGGCTGTCGAGCGCTGCGACGTCGGTTCAGCGGAATTGCGCGCGCTCCTGCGCGGCTATCTTCAGCCGATGCTGGACGCGGGCGCCGACACGCTGGTGCTTGGCTGCACGCACTATCCATTTTTCGATGCCGCGATTCGCGACATCGTCGGCGACCGGCTCGCGCTTATCGACACCAGCGTGGCTATTGCCCGCCAGCTGGAGCGCGTGCTCGAACAACACGGCGTGCGCGCAGCGCCTCACACGGCGGACGCCGCGCTGCCGCGCTTCTATTCCACCGGCGACGGCACGCATCTGCGGCAACTTGTCGCCACGCTGCTGGAAATCGACGCGCAGGTCGAGCGCGTACTCATTCCTTCGCGCCGTACCGCACCGTCCTCGCAACCTGCCTGAAAGCCTCCCCGGGCGTCCGTTCCAGAGCCTTTCTGCCGCTTTTAGGCGCGCCTTCGATGGCGTTTGGCGAGGGCGTACGCGGCTCTCTAGCCGCCGTCCGTATAGTCGAAACCCTTCTAAGAGTCTGGTTTTGTTACAAAAAACCGCGTAGGACGCTTGCCAAACGGCTCAAACATAATGATAATAATTCGCATTAACGTTAGCTATGACGCCCTGCCATGATTGTCTGTGTCTGCAAGTCTGTTTCTGACCGAAAGATCCGTGCCTCGATCGCGGAAGGCGTCGATTCGTTCGACGAACTGCAATTCGAGCTCGGCGTTGCGTCCTGCTGCGGCAAGTGCGCGGATTCAGTGCGCGACGTGATGATGCAAAGCGGCGTGTGCGCAAGCCGCTGCGGCTTCGAGCACCAACCGCAAGCTGTGCCCATGATGTTTTACGAGCGCAAGGCAGCGTAACGTACCGTTCGAAACCTGGCGCGAGGACGTGAGGCACGTATGGGTGCCTGCTCCGTATCGTTAGCCGTTGCTCCCTGTTTTCTGGTGCCGATTCAACGTTTTTCAGTTAATCGCACTGCCGTCAGCAAGCCAGTATCCCTGCCAGCCAGCTACCCGCTCACCCATTAATGGAGTTCGAGATGGAATTGCTGATTGGTTTCGTGACCACAATGTGTATTTCGCTGGTGATCTTCCGAACATGACGATGTTTTGTCAGCCGCGCTCCCTCGACAGCGCGCCGCCACGCTAACATGCAGGCTTCGCATACCGCTTTAGCCGGTGCCGCACCGGCTTCGTCCCCCCGAATGAATTCCCGCGTCATGACGGCGACCGCCATGGTTGCGGCGGTTCACGTCGCGCTGCTGGCCGTCGTCCTGACGCTGCGTCACGATCCGGTCGAGGCAACCATCGAGTCGCGCGTGATGACTGCACAGTTGCTGCCGCCGGCGCCTGTTGCCGCGCCGGTCGCGATGCAATCGGTCGCGCCGCCCCCGCCCACGCCAGCGCCGCCGGTTCGCAGCAAGCCGAAGGTGCAGCCCAAGCCGACGCCTACGAAGCCAACGCCAGCGCCGCTTCACGAGGCGCCCGCGCCGTCGCCAACGCCCGTAGCGGCCGCCGAACCGACGCCGGCCGCACCGCCCGCTCCGGCGGCGCCCCCGGCACCGGCTGCTCCGGCAATCGGCCGTCAGACAATGGAAATCACCGCGCCGAAAAACGTCTCGCACCTCGACTGCAACATTGCGAAGCCGGACTACCCGGCCCTCTCGCGCCGCCGCGGGGAAAGCGGCACCGCGTACGTCAAGTTCGTGGTGGGCCTGACCGGCAAGCTCGAGAACATCGAGTTGAAGAAAAGCAGCGGCTTCAGCCGGCTCGACGACGCCGCGCTAGCCGCCGCGCATTCGATCGCGTGCAAACCCTATCTCGAAGACGGCCAACCCGTTCGGGCCGCGTACACCCAGCCTTACAACTTCAATCTCGAAGATTGAAGCGGATTTCAAAAAAAAGGAATTGCAATGCAAAACTACGGATTGGCGCACGTGTGGGCGCAAGGGGATTTCGTCACGCGCGGCATCGCGCTCGCGCTGCTGGTGATGTCAGTGATGTCGTGGAGCGTGATCGTCATCAAAGGCTGGAACGTGATGCGTTTGAACCGCCTCACGAAGAACGCCGAGCAGGCGTTCTGGCATTCCGACGATCTCGCTGACGGCGTGAAAAAGCTTGGCGCCGGATCGTCGACGCCACATGACAATCCGTTCCTCGCGCTGGCGCTGTCGGGCCAGGAAGCGGCCGATCATCATCACCAGACGCAGCCGCATCTGCACGACCGCATGGACGTGTCCGATTGGGTCACGCGCTGTTTGAAGGACACGATGGACGAAAGCGTTGCGCGCATGCAGAGCGGACTCGCAATTCTCGCGTCGATCGGCAGCACGGCGCCGTTCGTGGGTCTCTTCGGCACGGTGTGGGGCATTTATCACGCGCTGCTGGCAATCGGCGCGAGCGGCCAGTCATCGATCGACCAGGTGGCGGGCCCGGTCGGCGAAGCGCTGATCATGACCGCATTCGGTCTCTTCGTTGCAATTCCGGCCGTGCTGGGCTACAACGCACTGACGCGCGCAAACAAGGCGATCGTCGCCAAGCTGAGCCGTTTCGCGCACGGCTTGCACGCATTCTTCGTGACGGGCGCGCGCCTGTCGTCGTCCAAGCGCGGCGACGGCCTGCGTCTCGCGACTCGCGCCAACTGAAGCGCCAACTGAACGACGAGGCATACAGATGGCAATGAGCCCCTTCGCCGGCGACGATGACGACGGCCTGATGAACGAAATCAACATGACGCCGCTCGTCGACGTGATGTTGGTTCTCCTGATCGTTTTCATGGTGACGATTCCGGTGATCCGTCATGCTGTGAAAATCGATCTGCCGCATGCAAGCAGTCAGAAGGAAGAGACCAAGCCTGCTCAGGTCACGGTCGCAGTCGACGCTGACGGTAACGTGTTGTGGAACGACAAAAAAGTGGACGAGGCCGAACTGAGCGCGAAAATTGCAGAGGCCGCGCAGGCGAATCCGCAACCCGAATTGCATCTCGATGCAGATCGTAAAGTGCCTTACGAAAAGGTCGCGCAGGTGATGTCCGCAGCACAGGCCGGTGGCCTGACGAAAATCGGTTTCGTCACGCAGCCTAAAGGCAAGTGACCTTGCCAGATTCGGTGGGGCGCAGTACCCGGAAGTGAAGAAAAGCCCATGAAACAGGGGCTGAAAAGTAAAAGGCCTTCATCAAACGATGAAGGCCTTTTTTTGTGCGCGCTTGGCGCCTTCGGGCGGCGGGATCATTTGCCATCAGCCGAAGACTGTTGGCTCGAATCACCGCATGCGACAGCCGTGCTCGACACGGACAGCGCGGTCAGCCCTATCAGGCCGGCTATGATAGCGGCCATGAGTTTTCGCATAAGAGACTCCTTAGCGAAGGGATTTCAATATAGCCCCATGAGCTCGCGCACACAAGCAAATGGCCATTGAAAGTACTCATGACAGCCCGCGCTTCAATGCTAAAAACGATGCCGCGAAGCTCGCGATCCGCTAGGACGCGATAGCGGCCGTCGCACGCACAGGTACGGGCTGCTGGCGCGTTTCGGACGCCGGGCATTCGCCCATGATGTGCTTGCCTTCATCGGGATCGAGCATCTCGACCAGATAGTCGACGAAAGCGCGCACGGCTGGCACCATTCCCTGGCGCGACACGAAAACGGCGTACAACTGCGGCATAGGAAAAGTCCAGCCAGGCATCACCGGCGACAACTGGCCCGCGCGCAACGAGGCGCCGTACATCATCTCCGGCAACGCAGCGATACCTACCCCACGGAGTACGGCCTCGCGAATCGTCAACAGATCGGCGGTGACGAGACGCGGCTCGTGTTCATGTACGTGACGCGTGCCGTCCGGCGCGATCAGGTTGTAGACGTGCCGTCCGTCGCCCGTGGGTACGTCGAGCGTTTCGAAGCGCGACAGATCTCCCGGTTGCAGCGGCGGCGCATTCTGCTGCAACAGGCTCGGCGCGCCGACCAGCATCTGCTGCGTGCGCCATAGAGGACGCACGACAATATTGGCGTTTTCCGGAGGATCGGAGCGCACGCGCAATGCGACGTCGATCGAATCTTCGAACAGATCGACCACGCGGTTGGTCACGCGCATGACGACGCGCACTTCCGGATAGCGATGCATGAATTCCGGCAGGATGGTCGACAGTATCGTCTGCGAAATCGTGACCGGCACGCTGACGCGCACCGTGCCGCGCGGCGACGAACGCAGTTGCTGCACGACGTTCACGGCGGCCTGCGCCTCGCTCAACATCGCCTGGCAATGCTGGTAGAAAAGTTGGCCCGCCTCTGTGAGCGCGAGCTTGCGTGTCGAGCGCTGCAAAAGCCTCACGCCGAGCGACGCTTCGAGCTCCGTCAAGCGGCGCGACAGCCGCGACTTGGAGATACCCAGCACGCGTTCGGCGGCGGAAAAACCGCCATGTTCGACGACCTGCGAGAAATACATCAGGTCATTCAGATTGTGTGAATCGATCTTCATCTCATCGTTCCAGTAATAGAACAATCCATTGCGTGACGGCGGCTGGCACCCGAAAAAACGGTCCCTATAATAGCTCCATGTTTCAAAAATAACGCTATTCCCCATTTTTCGAGGTGACATTGATGACCGCGACACGCACGATCGAACGCACTTATCCTGCCGTTCGCACGACCGAAGGTGGCGGTTTCGTCGTCCACCGCCCGTTTCCCACGCGCATGCTGATGGACTTCGATCCGTTCCTGCTGCTCGACGAAATGGGACCGGTCGATTACGCGCCCGGCGAGGCGAAAGGAGCGCCCGACCATCCGCATCGCGGATTTGAAACGGTCACCTATGTGCTCGAAGGCCAGTTCGGCCACAAGGATTCGGCGGGCCACTCCGGCACCCTGCATGCCGGCGACGTGCAATGGATGACTGCGGGCGCTGGCGTCGTGCATAGCGAGATGCCCGACCCGTCGTTCGTGCGGACAGGCGGACGCGTGCATGGCTTGCAACTATGGGTGAATCTGCCGCGCCGCGACAAGATGATCGCGCCGCGTTATCAGGAAATGCCGTCGTCGGCAATTCCGGTGGCGACCTCGGCCGACGGCAAGGTTCGCGTGAAGGTGATCGCCGGCGAGGCGCTCGGCGTGAAAGCCGCTGTTGAAACGCGCACGCCGATTCTGTACCAGCACTTTTCGTTGCAACCCGGCGCGACGATCCGGCAGCCCGTCCCGGCCGACTATCGCGTATTTGCATACGGCTTGTCGGGCAAAGGCTTTTACGGCGAAGACGACGCACGCCAGGAAATCGACCCGCGCAAAATGGTCGTGTTCAACAACGACGGCGACTCGATTACGCTCACGGCCGGCGCCGAGCCGCTCGAGGTACTGCTGCTCGGCGGCGTGCCGTTGAAGGAACCCGTCGTGCGCTATGGTCCGTTCGTCATGAATACAGAAGACGAAATCCGCCAGGCGGTCGTCGATTATCAGGCCGGCCGCATGGGTTCGATCACCCACTGAGCAATCTGCCGAGCGCGCGCGCCGGGGCGCAGATATTTGCCAAACCGCGCGCGATGCCAGGTTGCCGCCTCCCGCGAACCCGCGCGCACTCGCGGCGCAAATGCCCCCGACTTCGTTCACAATAGCAATTCCTGCCGCGCCCTGGTCTTGACGCCGTCGAGCCGCCGCGCGCGGCGTTTTCCGTCCTGCTCAGGAGCCCGCATGGCAGAAGCCACCGTCACCGCGCATATCGGTTCGACAAACTACCAGGTCCGTCTCGACGACGGCAAGCACACGTGGCTCGCCGACGAACCCGAATCGCTCGGCGGCGGCGATCGCGGCCCCACTCCGGTTTCGCTGCTGCTGTCGAGCCTCGGCGCATGCACGTCGGTCACGCTCAAGATGTACGCGCAGCGCAAGGACTGGCCGCTCGAAGAGGTGCATGTGACGCTCGGTATCGAACAGGGCGACGAGGGCTCGACCATCGACCGCAAAATCACGCTGCTTGGCGAGTTGTCCGATGAACAGCGGGAACGGCTCTTGCAAATTGCCAATGCATGCCCAGTTCACAAGATTCTCACGCGCTCCATCACGATCCGATCGGGTCTGACTGTTGCGTGACGCTGCGAACGGCCCGGCACGTGCGCGAAGCTGTCCGGGCCGCGTTACTGCAACGCTTGCAACGCTTGCAACGCTTTCATAGGATGCCGTCGTCTTGAATTTCGAACACCTTATCCAGATCAACGACCCGTTGAATCCGTTTGTCGACTCCATGACCCGCGAGCAGTTGTGGGAAGGTCTCGTGCTGCGCGCCGAACAGCCGCAACTGTTCGTGATCGGACTCGACAGCTGCACGATCCTCTCGCGCGAAGGCAATACGATCGAGCGGGAACTGCACTATGGCCAGGCCACCGTGCGCGATCGCGTGACACTCCACGAGAGCCAGGCCGTGCGCTACGACATCCTGCCGACAGCGGACTATGTCGGCGGCTCGCTGACGATGACCATCGAACAGCCGGATGAACTGCAACTGTTCCTGCGCTTCGAATACGCGACCACGCTGCCCGTTTCCGACGACCAGGACGCCGTGCAGACGCAGGAGATCGTCAAGTCGGCTTACCGCGAGAACGACATCGATACGGTGCGGCTGATTCGTCAATATGTGCAGGCGAAACAGGAGCCGGGCTCGCTGCATTGAGCGACCTGCCTCTGGTCTACCATCGCACCGCCCCGCCGCCCGGATGAATCACCTGTCCGGGGCGGCGCCGGCCCCTACTGCGCAACACCCTGCGCGCTCTCCCCCGCTACGCCTTTAGCCTCGATCTCGCTGCGCCTATCGAAAGTCTCAACCGATGAATTTCTGCCTCTTGTAAATAGGAATGGTTATCATTTAGAATTCATCCATCGAATCAAACAACAGCGAAGACGAATGACCGATACCACTCGCACCAGCACGCTCAGCCTGCGCCGCCCGGCCGCCGCGTTGACCAGCCGCCCGAAGCCTTCGGCAGCGACGGCAACGGCCGCCGCCAAGCCTGCTGCGGAGCGTACGAACGGTTCCGGCGAAACGGCCGAACGGGTGGTGCGTAGCGACGCCTTGCTGCAAGGACATAGTCACATCAGCATTTTGCATAACGGGGAAACGTATCAACTGCGCGCCACCCGTTTGGGCAAGCTGATCCTGACCAAGTAACGACGAACGAGATTTCAGTACCGGGTATTGTGGGGACCACCTCCCAGAGAGGTGTTAGGCATTAGCCAGCCACGACGGCTTGCACGTGAGAACTAGACCCCTTCGTGCAGACACCAAGCCAGCCGTCGCAGCCAGCCAGGCCGCTTTTTTGGTTCCCGCCCAAGCGGACACGAAATGCCGTGTACCGTCATGCCAATGAAAAAGCCGTGAAGACGATGTCGCGATGACGTCTACACGGCTTCTGTTTTTTTGTGTCGGGCGGCTCGGGCACGCGAGTGCTCAGCAGCGTAGCCGCCCTATTCCCGCCTACTTCGAGGCCCAGCCCCAGAACATGAGCCACCAGGCGCTGTCGACAACGGCGAGCGCAGCGGCAAACCAGAGCATGGCGAGGCCGCGTTGAACGAAGCGCTCCCTGTAGCGCCGCGTGACGAGCCACGCGAGCCATGCGCTCCACAGATTGGCGATCGCCAGAATCGCGATGCGCAGGTCCGATGCCCACCACAGCGGCACATGCTCGGCACGCAACAGCGACAACGTGGTGGCCGACAAACCAAGGAACACGCCCGCGCCTGCAATCGGAATGAGCCCTTGCGTCAGGTGATGCAAACGCACGGCGCTAAAGCGCCCGAGCATGCGCGTCGCGCCCGTCATCAGAACGAGCAGCGCAGTGCCGTAGACGAGCGCCGTCGCGAGGATGTAGCCGATCACCATCGTGCCGTCGAGCCACGAGAACACGTCGTTCTGTTCCGGGTAATGCGTGAACAGGAACCACGGCGCGTTCGTATCGAGCGGCCATGTGATGTCGTGTTCGACGAGCCACGTGGCGAAGAACATCTTCAGGTCGACGAACCAGCGCGAAGCCGTCCAGTGGAATGCGCCAATTGCAATACCGAGCAGGCCGTACAGGATCAGCGCGGTGTCCCACACATTCGCCTGCTTGTCGCCGAGCTGCACGACTTCCGACGACGGCGCGCGCCACGTGAGCGCAATCGCGTCGCGGTGGCCGCTGCAACGGCCGCACATATGGCAGTCGGACGCGCCCTTCATATTGCGCAACGGCACGAGCGGCGCGCAATTGATCGGAATCACGCGATGTCCGTGTTCGCCATTCTTGTACGAGCGGCGCCATGCATCTTCATCGACTTTGTAGTGGAACGGCGCGAGGCGCGCCAGAAGCGAAAAAACCCCGTTGACGGGGCACAGGTATTTGCACCAGACGCGCTTCTCTCGCCCATACAGCAGGCCGATGACGATGGCCGCCAACGTCGAGCCGCCGAGCACCAGCAGCACCGCCTTCGGGTACTGATAGACGCTCACCATCTGACCGTAGATGGTCGTGATGCCGAACGCGACGAAAGGCCAGCCGCCCCAGCGCATCCAGTGCGGAATCGCTTTGCCGCGACCGTGCTTGCTGGCGAATTCCGCGAGTGCGCCTTCGGGGCAAAGCACGCCGCACCAGACGCGGCCGAGCATGACCATCGACAGCAGAACGAACGGCCACCAGATGCCCCAGAACACGAATTGGGCCGCAAGCGTCAGGTTGTTCCACAAATGCGCGCTGTCATCCGGCAACGGCATCACAGCCGGAACGAGGATCAGCAACGCGTACACCGTGACCACGACCCACTGGATGCCGCGGATTGCGGAACCGTGACGCTGCATCCACTGCCCGGCCGCGGCGAGACGCCCCGGGCGGGTCATGACGGTACTCATGCTGCACGCCCTGCCGTTTGTTGCGCCGGCTTGCGGTTGGCACGGCGCAGCAGCAGATAGACGACCCCCCAGTACACCGCGTACGCAATCAGATTCATCAGCGCGGGATGCGCGCGATAACCGGTGAGCGTCGCGACGAGCGAGCCGAAGGTGCTCGAATCATCGAGCACGGCCGACGTGTTCCACATCTGGTCGACGATGGTCGGCAGGAATTCCTTGTCGATCAGCTTATCGACGCCCGTTTGAAAGAGCCCCGCGCCGAGGAACAGCAGCATGATTTCCGTCACGCGGAAAAAGAGCCGCCACGAGAAGAACTTGCCGCCCAGTTGCAGAACGTAGAACGTGAGCAAGGCGAGACCGAGGCCGATCACGACCGCGAGCATCTGGTTGGTGTCCACGTGACCGGACTGACCGAAGCCGAGGCCGTACAGGAAAATCACGGTCTCGCTGCCTTCGCGCGCGATCGCGAGAGCCACGAGCAGCGCCACGCCCCACCAGTTGGAGTCGCGCTGGCTTTGTTGCAGCGAGCGTTCCATGTCGCGTTTCAGCGAGCGGCCGTGCTGCTTCATCCACAGAACCATTTGCACAATCAGCACGCAGGCAACCAGCACCATCGCGGTCTGGAAATAATCCTGCGCGTCGCCGGAGAGCACCTCGGTGAAGCCGACGAGCGCCGCGCCGAGCGCCACCGCTGCAATCAGGCCCGCCACGACGCCGCCCCACAGGTACGGCAGACCGCGGCGCGCATCGTCATCGCCATTTTTCAGCCACGCGTACAGGATGCCGACGACCAGCAATGCCTCGACACTTTCCCGCCACACGATGAATAGAATCTGACCCATCAAGGACTCCCTTCTGCTCTGCAACTGCTCTTGCGAGCGCAGCGGCCCTAAGCCTTCGCGCCCGCCTCAAAAACCACTGCTACTTCGCGACGATCACGCCCTGCGCCTGCTGGTGGAAATCGTCGAAAAACTTGTACTCGCCGGGTTCCAGCGGAGCGATCACGACGAAAGAATCCGCGCCCGGCGCGAGGACTTTTTCCTTGCGCAACTGGACGCTTTCGAACTCGGCGGCGCCCTTGCCGGTATTGCGCACCTCGATCTTGATACGCTGCCCCGCCGGCACTTCGATGCGGGCCGGATTCAGCTTGCCGTCGTTCATTTCGAGCTTGAACGTGGGCAGATCGGCTGCATGCGCCGCGCCCGCCAGCAAAATCGACGAGGCAAGCACAGCGATCTTTCGGTTGATTCTCATTGGCGTTTCCAGAAAACGCGGCGCGAGGCGTGGAGTCCGCGCGCCGCCTGCTGCATTCATTCACCTGTCACAGCGTGCTCGCATATTGCCAGGTGACGAGTTGCGACGATCGTGGAGATCAGTACCCGCCCTTCTTGCCGATGCCGGCGAACGTAAAGTCGTATTCAAGCGTGATCGGCTTGAACCACGGACCCACGCCGGTTTCCTTGTCGACGTGGCGACCAAACGCCATGTGGCCGGTTTGCATCGGCGCTTCGACGATCATCTTCAGGTGATACTTGCCAGGGCCTTGCAGCTTCACGTTGTCGCCGTAGTGCGGGCCGTCGTTGGCGACCATCGCCATCATGTCGCCCTTCTGCGTCTCTTTCGAACCGGCTTTAGTCAGTTCGTAGCGCACCTGCAGATACGGCATCCAGTCGCCTTCCGCGAAGCCTGTCGGATTATTCTTGACTGCGTGGATGTCCGCTTCGAGGTGGATGTCCGAATCCGACGCCTTGCGCATCATGCCTTCCGGCTCCATCGTGATCGGCTGCAGATACACCGCGCCAATTTCCATGCCGCCCTGAATCTGCTGCTTGCCGATCGGATATTCGGCGGCCGTTGCCGAAAGAGCCGCCACCGCCGCAGCCGTGGCAATGCCGCCACGCACAAATGAAGAAATCCGCATTGAAACTCCTTGTTTTTATCAGACTCGATTTGATCCCATTGGAACAGTGCGTCGGGCGACGAACCGAAGCAGATCGCATAATTGAACGTTAATGCGAACCATTCTCAATATTGGTCGAGTTTATCATCTCTCGCCTGCTGGAACAAATACGGACGCACGCCGAGCCTTATGCCAGCAGGGGCTTAAGGATGTCTTAAGAAACAGGGTGTGGGCGTAAAGCGGCGGGTAGTTTCCTGCGGGCAATTCCCTTTACGGTCTCGTCCGCGTACCGGCAAAAAGAAGCGCGGCACATTGCCGCGCCCTTTGCGCTAGAACCACGCTGCATCTTCGCTGCATGGTCCTGCCGATTTAGTCGACGCCCGAGACGTGGTCGCCGACATTCGCCCCGAACACGCGCTGACGCAGCAACGCCAGCTGGTCGCGCGTTTGCGCGGCCTTCTCGAACTCGAGGTTTTTCGCGTGCTCCATCATCTGTTTTTCGAGGCGCTTGAGCTCCTTGGCAAGCTGCTTTTCGGACATGTCCTCGAATTTGGCGCGCGTCTGCTGTTCCTTCAGCTCGGCGCGGGCGTCGTCGACGTTGTACACGCCGTCGATAATGTCGCGGATGCGCTTCACCACGCCGCGCGGCGTAATACCGCGTTCGAGGTTGAACGCAATCTGCTTGGCGCGCCGCCGCTCGGTCTCGTCAATGGCGCGGCGCATTGAATCCGTCACCTTGTCCGCATACAGAATGGCCTTGCCGTTCACGTTGCGCGCCGCCCGGCCGATGGTCTGAATCAGCGAGCGTTCGGCGCGCAGAAAGCCTTCCTTGTCCGCGTCGAGAATCGCGACGAGCGACACTTCGGGAATATCCAGACCTTCGCGCAGCAGGTTGATACCGACGAGCACGTCGAAAGTGCCGAGCCGCAAGTCGCGGATGATCTCGACGCGCTCCACCGTGTCGATGTCGCTATGCAGATAGCGCACCTTGACACCATGGTCGCTGAGAAACTCCGTCAATTGCTCGGCCATGCGCTTGGTCAGTACGGTCACCAGCACGCGATCGCCCGCCTTGACGCGCTCGTTGATTTCGGCGAGCACGTCGTCGACCTGGCTGCGCGCGGGCCGCACCTCGATTTCCGGATCGACGAGGCCGGTCGGACGCACGAGCTGCTCCGCAACCTGACCCGAGGTCTTTTTTTCGTAATCTGCCGGCGTGGCCGACACGAACACGACCTGGCGCATCTTGCGCTCGAACTCGTTGAATTTCAGCGGCCGGTTGTCCAGCGCGGAAGGCAGACGGAAACCGTAGTCCACCAGGTTTTCCTTGCGCGCCCGGTCGCCGTTGTACATGCCGTTCAGCTGGCCGATCAGCACGTGCGATTCGTCGAGCAGCATGATGGCGTCCGACGGCAGGTAATCGACCAGCGTGGGCGGCGGCTCGCCGGGCGCCGCGCCCGAAAAGTGCCGCGAATAATTCTCGATGCCCTTGCAGAAACCGAGCTCCTGCAGCATCTCCAGGTCGAACCGGGTGCGCTGTTCGAGCCGTTGTGCTTCGACCAGCTTGCCTTCGCTATAGAAGAATTCCAGCCGCTCGCGCAGTTCGGCCTTGATCGTTTCGACCGCGCGCACGACGGTGTCGCGCGGCGTCACGTAATGCGACGACGGATAGACGGTAAAACGCGGAATTTTCTGACGCACCCGTCCGGTGAGCGGGTCGAAGAGTTGCAACGTTTCGACTTCGTCGTCGAATAATTCCACACGCACCGCCATTTCCGCGTGTTCGGCCGGGAAGATGTCGATGGTATCGCCTCGGACGCGGAACGAGCCGCGCTGGAAGTCCGCCTCGTTGCGGTTGTACTGCATCGCGATGAGCCGCGCGATGATGTCGCGCTGGCCGAGCTTGTCGCCCGTGCGCAGCGTGAGAATCATCTGGTGGTATTCGGACGGATTACCGATGCCGTAAATAGCCGACACGGTCGCGACAATCACCACGTCGCGCCGCTCCATCAGGCTTTTCGTGGCCGACAGGCGCATCTGCTCGATGTGTTCGTTGATCGACGAGTCTTTCTCGATGAACAGGTCGCGCTGCGGCACGTAGGCTTCCGGCTGATAGTAGTCGTAGTACGAAACGAAGTACTCGACCGCATTGCGCGGAAAGAACTCGCGGAATTCCGAGTAAAGCTGCGCAGCGAGCGTCTTGTTCGGCGCGAACACGATGGCCGGACGGCCGAGCCGCGCGATCGTGTTGGCCATCGTGAAGGTCTTGCCCGACCCCGTCACGCCGAGCAGCGTCTGGAACGAGAGGCCGTCCTCGACGCCTTCGACGAGCGTCTCGATCGCCGTTGGCTGGTCGCCGGCAGGCGGATAGGGCTGATAAAGCTGGAACGGCGAGCCTTCGAAGCGGACGAATCGGGATTCGTCGAGCGCGTCGTCGGCTTCGGTCAAATGTTGTTCGGACATGGGGGCGGCAGCGGCCTTGGGCAAAAAACTATTCTAACGGGTTGCATCGAGATGGACCGGCGACGGACCAAGCGGATCTGCGTAGGCTGGCAGCGCTGAGTGATGCGGGCGGTTTTAGACATTTAGCGACGGCCTGCCCGTTTTTCAAGCAAATAAGTCCGCCAAGGGGGTTTTCGTCCGAAAAACGTTCGTATATTCGTTACAATGCGAAGTTGCGCTCGCTTGCGGCTGTCCGCGTTCTGCATCATCCGGCGTTTGCGTTTTGCATGAAACGCAGTCGGCACGGTCGCGCATGCTCGTAGCTGCCCTCTTTTCACTACTGCTGCCCATCCACCATGTCTCTGTTCTCCGCCGTCGAACTTGCTCCCCGCGACCCGATTCTGGGCCTGAACGAAGCCTTCAACGCCGACACGCGCCCCACCAAAGTCAACCTCGGCGTTGGCGTGTATTTCAACGAAGAAGGCAAGATTCCGCTGCTGCGCGCCGTGCGCGACGCGGAGAAGGCACGTGTCGAAGCCGCGTTGCCGCGCGGCTATCTGCCTATCGAAGGCATTGCCGCCTACGACGCAGCCGTGCAAAAGCTGCTGCTCGGCAACGATTCGCCGCTGATCGCCGCGGGCCGCGTCGTGACGGCGCAAGCACTGGGCGGCACGGGCGCGCTGAAGATCGGCGCGGACTTCCTGAAGCGTCTGAACCCCAGCGCCAAGGTCGCGATCAGCGACCCGAGCTGGGAAAACCACCGCGCACTGTTCGAAGCCGCGGGCTTCGAAGTCGTGTCGTATCCGTATTACGACGCGCACACTCACGGCGTCAATTTCGACGGCATGCTGAGCGCGCTGAACAGCTACGCAGCGGGCACGGTTGTCGTGTTGCACGCATGCTGCCATAACCCGACGGGCGTGGATCTGACCGTCGACCAATGGAAACAGATCGTCGATGTCGTCAAGGCGCGCAATCTGGTGCCGTTCCTCGACATCGCCTATCAGGGCTTTGGCGACAACATCGAAGCGGACGCAGCGGCCGTGCGACTCTTCGCGGCCTCCGAACTGAACGTGTTCGTCTCGTCGTCGTTCTCCAAGTCGTTCTCGCTGTACGGGGAGCGTATCGGCGCGCTGTCCATCATCACGGGCAGCAAGGAAGAAGCTACTCGCGTGCTGTCGCAACTCAAGCGCGTGATCCGAACGAACTACTCGAACCCGCCGACGCATGGCGGCTCGGTGGTCGCCGCGGTGCTCGCGTCGCCGGAACTGCGTGCCACGTGGGAAACGGAACTCGCGGGGATGCGTGACCGGATTCGCGCAATGCGCAATGGCCTCGTCGAACGCCTGAAGGCAAGCGGCGTGGATCGCGACTTCAGCTTCGTGAATGCGCAGCGCGGCATGTTCTCGTACTCAGGCCTGACCGCGCCGCAAGTGGATCGTCTGCGCGAAGAGTTCGGCATTTACGCTGTCAGCACGGGCCGCATTTGCGTCGCTGCATTGAATACGCGCAACCTCGACGTGGTAGCCAACGCGATTGCCCACGTGTTGAAGTAAAGGGTTCAAGGCGCGCGATCCCGCGCGCTCTGGTTGATTCGGTTGAAGCCGAATGTGAAAACGGCGCCCCTTTGAGGGCGCCGTTCTCGTTTCTGGACTCCGCGTTGGCGGATGGTGTCAGCGCGAGTCGCGATGAATGTCGTGCGTGACGAAGCCCGCGTCGTTATCCGGCATGGCAAGCCAATCCGGCTGCGAAAGCGAATGGCGGATATCTGCCAGTCCGCTTTCCCAGTGCTCCCGCATGGTCGAGAGGCCAAACTGGAAGTCCTTGTAGTGCCCTTCGTATTCTTTTTGCCTGTAGATGAGATGAATCACGTTGTAGCGCTTCGAGCACGACAGGTCTTCAGCCAGCTTGCACCATGGATCGTCGCGCTGGTCCGGCGAGACCCGGTCCAGCACCTCGCGCAGCACGTGCCGGAAACGCTGTGAGCGTTGCAGCATGTCGGTCACAAGACGCGTGCGGCTCGAATATTGAATGTCTTTCATGCGCCCCTGCACGTCGGTGATGTTGTCGGGCACCGGCCCGATCGCGCTCCACAGATCGACCTGGAACGCCAGCGTGTCGCGCCGCGGCGTGGTTTGAATCACCTCGTAGAGCGGCGTGTTCGACATCAAGCCGCCGTCCCAGTAATACTGGCCGTCGATTTCCACAGCAGCAAAGCCGGGCGGCAAAGCACCGGATGCCATGAAGTGCTCAGCCCTCAGCGTGGTCTGCGTGTTGTCGAAGTACGCAAAATTCCCCGTGCCGCAATTGACGGCGCCCACGGACACGCGCATTTCCCGCGAGTTGATGCGGTCGAAGTCGCACAGACTTTCCAACGTCGCTTTAAGCGGCGCGGTGTCGTAGTAGCTGGCCGCTTGAGGCGGTCCCGACACGGTCGGCAAAGGCGGCGGAAAGCGCGGCACGAAGAAGCCCTTCTGCCCTTCCACGAGCGCGCCAACGGCCTGTGTTGCCGTGAAAGCTTTACGCACTGCGTCGCTCGAATTGAAGAACGCGTGCTCGATAAAAGCGGGCAACGGTAGACCGAATGCGGGCTGGCAGATGGTTTCCCAGAATTGCAGCAGCCGTTCGACCCGCTTTTCGGGCGGATTGCCGGCGATGATCGCCGTATTCAACGCGCCGATAGAAATGCCTGCCAGCCAGTTCGGCTCGACGCCTGCTTCATGAAGCCCCTGAAAAACGCCGGCCTGATATGCGCCCAGCGCGCCGCCACCCTGCAGTGTGAGCGCGATGGTTTCATAGGCGGGCAATTGCACACGCTTGCCGCGGGCCGACGCAGACGCCGCGCTGGCGCCTGCGCCTTCCTCATTACCGGCCGCGCCGACGCGAGCCCGTTTGAGATTGCGTTGCGCCATGCGCACCTCCTTATTGCATGTACCAGCCGTGACTTACGATAAACGATTGGCCCGTCAGTGCAGCGGTGGGGAAAGTCGACAGGAACAGGACGGTTTGCGCGACGTCTTCCACCGTGGTGAAAATGCCGTCGACCGTACCGCCCAGCATGACGCGCTTGACCACTTCTTCTTCGCTGATGTTCAGTTCCTTCGCCTGCTCCGGAATCTGCTTGTCGACGAGCGGCGTACGCACGAAACCCGGACACACGACGTGCGAGCGCACATTGTGTTTCGCGCCTTCCTTGGCGAGCACGCGAGCGAGACCGAGTAGCGCATGCTTGGCCGTCACGTAGGCGGACTTGAGCGGCGACGCCTCATGCGAGTGAACCGAGCCCATGTAGATCACGATGCCGCCGCGATCGTCCTTGTACATGTGCTTGAGCGCCGCCTTCGTGGTCAGGAACGCCCCGTCCACGTGAATGGCTTGCATCTTCTTCCAGTCGGAAAACGAGTAGTTTTCAATCGGATTGACGATCTGAATGCCGGCATTGGAAATGAGGATGTCGACCGAACCGAGCTCTGCCGCCACTTTGTCGATGCCCTGGTTCACCGCGTCTTCGTTGGTGACGTCCATGGCGATGCCGATTGCCTTGCCCCCGCCCTTCGTAATTTCTTCAGCGACGGCATTCGCGCCGTCCTGGTTCAGGTCGGCAATTGCGACAGCGGCGCCCGCAGCCGAAAGGGTCAACGCAATCTGCTTGCCGATGCCGCTCGCCGCGCCGGTGACGACCGCGACCTTGCCATTCAGATTTGTGTTCAGTGACGACATCCAGAACCTCCATGCAGTTGATGAGCAATGAGACCACGAGCCGCGCGCAGCGAGAAGTAGACCGAATGGCATAGGCGCGCATAGGCACTGTCCTATACCGTTCGGCCGATGTTGCACTGCGGCCAATGCTGCTATTGTGCATGAACCGTGTGGAATCGATCGGTAAAAAGCACGCCCCGGCTTATCTATTTAAACTAGGCGTTCTGGCAGGATTCCGGTCGCTTCACTATCGAGGAGAATTGCATGAATTATCGGCGTCTAGGCCGCTCGGGACTGCAGGTCAGCGAGTTGTCCATCGGCTCGTGGGTTACGTACGGCAATCAGGTCGACCATCGCGCGGCGCGTGAATCGCTCGCTGCCGCGCGCGATGCGGGGGTCAATTTCTTCGACAACGCGGAGGTGTACGCAGGCGGCAAGTCGGAAGAAATCATGGGCCAGGCGCTCAAGGAACTGGCATGGCCACGCGTGAGCTACGTCGTGTCGACGAAATTCTTCTGGGGGCTCGAAGAAGCGCCCAATCAGTACCACACGCTGAACCGCAAATATCTGCTGAACGCAATCGACTCGTCGCTCAAGCGTCTGCAACTCGACTATGTCGATCTGGTCTTCTGCCATCGGCCAGACCCGAACACACCCGTCGAGGAAACCGTATGGGCAATGAGCGACATGATCACACGCGGCAAAGCCTTGTACTGGGGCACGTCCGAGTGGAGCGCCGACGAAATCCGCGCCGCTTATGACATCGCGGAGCGGCACCATCTGCATAGGCCGGTCATGGAACAGCCGCAGTACAACCTGTTTCACCGCAAGCGCGTCGAACAGGAATACAAGCGTCTCTACGAAGATATCGGTCTCGGTCTGACTACCTGGAGCCCGCTCGCGTCCGGCCTGCTCACCGGCAAGTATCGCAACGGCGTGCCTGCCGACAGCCGCGCCCAGTTGCAGGGCTACGACTGGCTGCGCAAACAGGTTACCGACGCAGGCAAAAACAATGTGGTCGGCAAGCTCGGCGAAGTAGCCGACGAACTGGGCTGCACCGTCGGCCAGCTTGCGATTGCATGGATTCTCAAGAACCCGCATGTCAGCACGGTGATTACAGGCGCGTCGCGCGTCGAGCAGATTAGCGAGAATATGAAATCCGCTGAGGTCGCCGAGCAGATCACGCCGGAGATCAAGGAGAGAATCGAAGGTATTTTCGGAGACGTGTACGACTAACGCCGCTCTGTCGGACGTCTGGGTACGGCCGCGGCAAGATTGTGGCCGTGGTCCCAGTCGTGGTGGTAGTCGCGCAGGGTACCGCGCAATCCGACAACGCGCACGGCAGCACCGCCGCAACTCACGGCGCCGCGAGCGGCGTCGCGTACAATACGCGACCGCGCGGCACATCGGCGTTCTGTGCCGGCGTGCCGCCGCAATGCATCCGCATCGTCGACTCCAGCCTGGAACGGCGCGCCCTCTTTCTGCATCTCCTCATCATGCTCAGCTATCGCCACGCCTTTCATGCAGGCAACCACGCCGACGTTCTCAAACACGCGGTCTTGTTGCAGCTATTGCGCTACCTCGGTCAGAAGGACAAGGCCTACTGGTATATCGACACGCATGCCGGCGCGGGCGTCTATTCGCTGCAGGAAGGCTATGCTGTCAAGACCGGCGAGTTTCAGACAGGCATCGCCAGGCTGTGGGAGCGCAACGATCTCCCGTCGCTCTTCTCCGACTATGTCGATGAAGTCGCCGCGCTCAATCCCGACGGCCAGTTGCGCTTCTATCCCGGCTCGCCGTATATCGCCTGGCGCCAGATGCGCGAGCAGGACCGTATGCGTTTATTCGAGTTGCACACCACTGAGATCGACGTGCTGCGTCACAACTTTCGCGATGCGGGCCGTCGCGCGATGCTGTACGCGGGCGACGGTTTCGACGGCATTCTCGCACTGCTCCCGCCAGCGCCGCGCCGCGCGCTGATACTGCTCGATCCTTCGTATGAGGACAAGCGCGACTACACGCGCACGCTGCGGTGCGTCGAAGAGAGCCTGAAGCGCTTCCCCACCGGTACCTACGCGGTCTGGTATCCGCAAGTGAAGCGCCTCGAATCGCAACGCTTTCCCGACCAGTTGAAAAAGCTGCAGGAGCGCAACTGGCTGCACGTCAGCCTCACAGTGAGCAGTCCGCCCACGGACGGATTCGGGCTTTATGGCAGCGGCATGTTCATCCTGAATCCGCCGTACACGCTGCCGAAGCTGCTGAAGGACCAGATGCCCTGGCTGGTCAAAGCGCTCGGTGAGGACAAGGCCGCGCAGTTCAAGGTCGAATACCGCGGCGATTGACGCCGGGGGAGGCCGCGCATAGTCGAATAGCGCGCCCTCGCCACGCTGTTACTTGAGTTGTGCCGCGGCCTTGCGGGCGAAGTCGTTGGTATACGTCGCGTTCAGGTCGATCTTTTTCGGATCGAGCCGATTATCGAACGACGCCAGTGCGCGCAACGAAGTCTCCGGGCCGTCGGCGGGCATCAGGCCATCTGGCGAATAAGCGTCCCGCACATTGTGGAACGCCTCGACATAGAGCGACGAGTCGTTGAGCAGATAGGCCGGCGGCACCATCTTCAGCAGATCGGCATCGCTCGCGGTCTGCAGCCAGTGATCCGCACGCACGATAGCATTGGCGAGCGCCTGCGTCGTCTTCGGGTACTTCTGAATAAAACTCTCCGACGCATAGAGTGTGGCCGCCGGCATCGTTCCGCCGAACACTTCCTGCGTACCTTTCACGGTGCGCGTATCCACCAGCACCTTGATTGCGCCGCCGCGTGTGAGCTTCGTCATCATCGGATCGACGTTGGATAGCGCGTCGATCTGACCGTTGCTCACTGCCGCGAGCACCGTTGCGCCGCTGCCTACACCGATCGCCGCAATGTCGCTTCTCTGCACGCCGGCCTTGCGCAAGGCGACAGTCAGCACGAGATCGGTCGATGACCCCGGCGCGCTCACGCCGACCTTTGCGCCTTTGAAATCGGCAAGCGTCTTGATCTTGTCTGCCTTCGACGTCAATACGGCAACGACGATCTGCGGCGCGCGGCCCATCAACGCAAAAGCCCGGTAGCGTTGCCCCTTCGCCTGCATGAATAGTGTGTGCTCGAATGCCCCGGCGCCGATATCCGCGCTGCCGCCCACTACTGCTTCGAGTGCTTTGGAACCGCCCGCGAAGTCTTCGAGCGTGACCTCGAGACCCTCGTCCTTGAAATAGCCCAACTGCTGGGCCGTGAGCACCGGCAAGTAGTAAAGACCCGGCAGACCGCCAACGGCCATTGTCAAAGCCGGCTTTTCGGGGACGTCTTTCGCGGACGCCACGCCGTGAAGTGCGACAACGGCGAACAACGTGGCGCAAACGGCGGCACGCCGCATCCAGTGATTGGGCATTTGACGTCTCCTTTTTGTATGTTCTCGTTCAATCTGGTTGCCGGCCGCCCGTGTGGGCGCCATCGGCGCGACTTTGCGGCAGAGACCGCTTGAGGATTGTCGTCGCCCGACTGGTGGCGCGCCATGCGCCCAAACCCGAATGGCCGGGCGCGGGCGCGCAAATCCGCTGCGCCGCGTCTCGCGCGGACGTCTGGGCAGCAAGCTACGAACAGGATCGGCGCGAGTCGGCTATTGCGGACGCGGAGCGGGCCGAGGCACGGGATAAGGTTGAGGATACGGCTGAGGGTACGGTTGAGGTTGCGGTGCGACACCACCGCCGCCGACGGGCAACTGGATATACGGCGCGACGACGATCGGCACAGACGAATTCGGCGCCAGTTCGGTAGGCGTAGCGATAGGTTGTGCTTCGACGATGGGTTGCCGCGACAGCGGCGCTGTCTGCAGGACGGTTCCGCTCTGCCCGTCGCTGATTCCATTCTGCGAGTCGAGGATCACAGGCTTGCGGCTATTGCTCGATGCAGCAGACGCGCTCGACACGGCGCAAGCCGTGGCAAACAAAACTGCAATGGCGGTCAGAGAAAATTTGAACGATTGGGTCGAAGACATGGGGCGGACCGGTTGAGCCGCGAAGGCCGGATTGCGCTGAAAAACGCCTTACCTTACCGCGACGCGGACTTGGCCGCTAGTCGATATTCGCCATCTCGAGCTTTGTGACGCCTTGAGGACAACGCGGCGCCCAGATGTGACAAAGCCCCGCAAAAGACGGGGCTCACACTTAACAGCTACTTCTGAACTACTGTGGCGGCAAAAGACGCTCGCCTAAAAACTTACAGCGAATAGCCGTTGGCTTCGAGCGAGCGGATGCGCTGTTCGAGCTGGACGATATCCGACGACGAAGCCAGATACGCTTCACGGCGGTCGCGCTCTGCAGTTTCAAACCAGGTGCTCAGTTTTTCAAGGACGTATGCAAACATGATGTTCTCCAAGGATCAGATTGAATCCCCGGTGGATCGGGCATCAGGGATTTCCCGTAAAAGGGTTAACCCGGATTATAGGCTGATGGTGCAACCGCGCCAGTGAAATGCTCGCATGATGTGCATTCCAAAATGGAATGACGCACTCCCTAGGTGCATAAAGCACGTTGATTTGATTGAAAGGCAGAAACGCCCGTAGACCAAAAAGTATGAGATAGACTCCCTTGATGCACCAATTATGTGCGGGAAGCAACGAATCGCCTGCCCGCAGCGCTACACGCTAACGTCCGCCTTCGAAAGCCCCTTGCAAGCGTTCCCGCTCTCCGCCGAAACCATGCCTGCGTCCGCAAGCCCCTCGATAATCGGACATTCCGGACGATCGTCGCCGTGACAATGGTTGGCAAGATGCGCCAGCGTGTCGCGCATATCGGTGAGTTCGGCGATGCGCCGATCGAGTTCGGCCACGTGGTCCAGCGCGATTGCCTTCACTTCGGCACTCGCGCGCGTGCGGTCGTGCCACAGCGCGAGCAGCCGCCGGATGTCTTCCACAAGAAAGCCCAGTCGACGCGCCCGGCGAATGAAGCGCAGTGAATGCACCTCCTGCGGACCGTAGACGCGATAGCCGGCAGTCGTACGGGATTTCGCCGCGAGCAAGCCGACGCTTTCGTAGTAGCGAATCATTTTCGCCGTGACGCCCGACGCGCGGGCCGCTTCACCAATGTTCATCACTGTTTCCCCACTCAATGCGTCGATCGTACACCTTCCCATGATGGGAAGGTCAGTCACCTAAATCTGGTCGGGAAGGCATAATTCAATCATCGCAACCGACATTTCCCCGAGGCAATTCCGATGAAAACCGAATTCCAGGTTGAAGGCATGAGCTGCCAGCATTGTGTTGCGGCAGTCACCAACGCTATTCGCGAGCACGACGAAGCCGCGCAAGTGCAGGTAGATCTCGCGGCGGGCCGGGTCGCGGTCGAGTCGACGCAATCGGTCGACGCTTTGAAAGCCGCGATCGACGAGGCCGGCTACACGGTCAAAGGCGTGTCGCCCAGCGCAGCGAGTTAAGGGGAACGCGGATCATGTTCAAGGTCGCAGTCATAGGAGCGTCTGGCCTGCTCGGTCGCGCTGTCGTCGACGAACTGGCGGCTCAGCCGGCCTGGCAAGTCGTCGGCACTGCCTTCAGCCGGCCAATGCCGAACACCGTCACGCTCGATGTCCGGGATCCGCGGGCAGTCGAGCAGTTTGTCGAGCGCGAAGCGCCGGATGCGCTCGTGATTGCCGCCGCCGAGCGTCGGCCGGATGTGTGCGAGCGTCAGCCGGAAGTGGCCCGCGCGCTCAATGTGGATGCCGTGCGCGCGATCGCCGCCGCCGCGCATCGGCGAGGCGCGTGGACGCTGTCGATTTCCACCGATTACGTTTTCGACGGCACTCATCCGCCCTATCGGCCGGATTCCGCACCGGCGCCGCTCAATGCATATGGGCGCAGCAAGCTGGACGGCGAGCAGGCGTTGACCGACACGACCGACCTGGGCTGCGTGCTGCGCTTGCCGCTGCTGTACGGGCCGATTGTCGATTGGTCGGAATCCGCCGTGACGAGTCTCGTGCCGGCCATTGCCGCGTCGGCATCGGCGCAGGGCCAGGCGGCCAACATGGACGCATGGGCGATCCGCTATCCGACCTTCACGCCGGACGTCGCGTTTGTGATCCGGCAGATGCTCGAGCGTCACGCCGCGGGTGACGCGATTCGCGGCATCGTGCAATGGTCGGGCGACGAACCGATGACCAAGTACGAGATCGCCATGCGCCTCGCGCAAGCGCTGCAACTCGACGCGCGGCTCGTGCCGCAACACACGCCGGCCGATGCGACGCCGCGTCCGCATAATTGCCACCTGGCGTCGGACCGGCTGGAGCAACTCGGGATCGGCCGCCGCACGCCGTTCGATATGGCGATACGCGAGGTGTTGGCCGCCTTTCCGTGGCGCGGCGATACATCCGCCTGAACCGGATGCGCTGAACGTTGACGACCGCTCGAAGCGCACCAACGTCTCAGCAAAAATTCCTGCTAACGGAATGCAGCCCGCCCAGCAGATGCGACATATCGACGAGCCGTTGTGCCACCAGATGCCGGACCTCGCCCTGGCATTGCCATACTCCATACACAGCCAGCAGCGACGCACTGAGCGCTTCCTTGCGTTGCTTCTCGAGCAGGCTTGGCCACACGATGACGTTCACGTTGCCCGTTTCGTCTTCGATCGTCACGAACACCACGCCTTTCGCGGTGCCGGGACGCTGCCGCACGGTGACGAGACCGCAGCCTCGCGCAAGCCGGCCGTCGCGATAAGTGCGCAGCGTCGCAGCCGGCATCAACCGGTTTGCAAGCAACTGCGGGCGTAACAGTTCCAGCGGATGGCGCCCGAGCGTCAGACCCACTGAGCGGTAATCCGCAACGATGTCGTGTGCTTCGGAGGGCGCGCCGAGTTCGGGCGTTTCGTCCTCGACGGCCGCGATTGCAAGCATGTCCTTGTCCGGCACGGCAGCGACCGACTGCCAGAGCGCCTCGCGCCGGTTGCCGGCAAGCGAGACCAGCGCATTGGCGTCCGCCAGGATATGCAGGTCCCGGCGATCGAGCGCCGCGCGACGCGCGAGGTCTTTCGCGCTTGCGAACGGGCGCACCGCACGCGCATTCTCAATCCGCTCGGCTGTGCCTTCCTTCATGCCACGTAGCAGCGACAGGCCCAGACGCACCGCAGGCCGTGCGGCATCCGCAATACGCTCAAGAGACGAGTTCCACCCACTGATAGTCACATCGACTGGCAGTACGCTGACACCATGCCGTTGCGCGTCCTGCACGAGTTGCGATGGCGAGTAGAAGCCCATGGGCTGGCTGTTGAGCATGGCGGCCAGAAATGCCTCGGGTTCATGGCATTTGAGCCAGCTGCTCGCATACACGAGCAGCGCGAAACTCGCGGCATGACTCTCCGGAAAACCATATTCGCCAAAACCTTTTATCTGTTCGAAGATGGCTTCCGCAAACGCAAGGTCATAGCCCCGCTCCTGCATGCCGAGCACAATGCGGTCATAGTATTTGCCGAGACCACCCTTGCGTTTCCACGCCGCCATTGCGCGCCGCAACTGGTCGGCCTCGCCCGCCGTAAAGCCCGCGGCGAGAATCGCGACCTGCATCACCTGCTCCTGAAAAATCGGCACACCGAGCGTGCGGCCCAGCGCGGTCTCCAAATCCTTGCTCGGATAGGTGACCGGCTCAAAGCCCTGGCGACGGCGCAGATAAGGATGAACCGCACCACCCTGAATCGGACCCGGCCGCACGATGGCCACTTCGATCACCAGGTCGTAGAACGTCCGAGGCCGCATACGCGGCAGCATCGACATCTGTGCGCGCGACTCGATCTGGAAGACGCCCACCGTGTCGGCGGCGGAAATCATGTCGTAGGTTGCATCGTCTTCTGAGGGAATGTCCTGCATCTCGAAGCGCTCGCCGCGCTGCTCCGACACGAGGTCGAGCGTGCGCCGAATGGCCGACAGCATGCCGAGCGCAAGCACGTCGATCTTGAGCAGCCCCAGCGATTCGAGGTCGTCCTTGTCCCATTGGATGACGCTGCGCTCTGCCATCGCGGCGTTCTCAACGGGAACGAGGCGCGTGAGCTTGCCCCGGCTGATGACGAACCCGCCCGAATGCTGCGACAGATGCCGCGGAAAACCATACAGTTGCGCGGCGAGCGTGGCCCACGCGCGGATGAGCGGCGTTTGCGGGTTCAGCCCGCATTCCTCGAAGCGCTTCAGCAGGTCCGCACTGTTATCGAACCAGTGATGCGACTTGGCAACCGCATCGACTATCTGCATATCGACACCGAGCGCCTTACCCGTTTCGCGCAAGACGCCACGCGCACGATACGTCGAGACCGCAGCGGCAATCGCCGCGCGGTCGCGACCGTACTTGCGATAGATGTACTGAATCACTTCTTCGCGCCGCTGATGCTCGAAGTCGACGTCGATGTCAGGCGGCTCCCCACGCTCTTTCGAGATGAAGCGCTCGAAAAGCATGTTGCCGCGCGCGGGGTCGACTTCCGTCACGCCGAGGCAATAGCAGACAGCCGAATTGGCCGCCGATCCGCGTCCCTGACACAGAATGTGCTGACTGCGCGCAAAGCGGACCAGGTCGTAGACCGTCAGGAAGTACGGTTCATATTGCAGGTCGGCAATCAGTTCAAGCTCGTGCTCGATCTGCTCCTGCACGTGGTGCGGAATGCCCGACGGAAAGCGCCGTTGCGCGCCGATGTACGTCTCCTGCCGGAGATAGGCAGTCGGCGTGAAGCCAGGCGGTATCAGTTCGTCGGGATACTCGTAGCGCAGTTCGTCGAGCGAGAAGGTGCAGCGCGCGGCGATGTCGACTGTCGCGGCAAGTGCCTCCGGCGAATACAGATTGGCCAGCCGCAGCCGCGAGCGCAGGTGCTGCTCCGCATTCGGCGCAAGCTCGTATCCGCATTCATGAACCGGCTTGCCGACGCGAATGGCGGTTATCGTGTCCTGCAGCGGTTTTCTTGAACGCACGTGCATGACCACTTCGCCGAGTGCGACCACCGGCACGTCCCGGTTGCGCGCGACGAATTCGACCGCGCCGCGGTGAATGTCGTCCATCGCCCGCTGATGAAGCACGAGGCCCACCCACGCGCGAGCGGGAAAGGTCTCGTCCAGCCATTCGACCTGGGCATCGAGCACATCTTCTTTTGCCGGGAAGGTCGGCACGAGAATGGCCAGGCAGTCCGGCAGGCCCAGCAGGTGCCGGTATTCCTTCTCCGGTCGCGACAGGTCCTGCGGCGTGAGCCGGTATTCGCCCTTCGGCGCGCGTGTACGCGCCAGCGTGATGAGTTCGGACAGATTGCCGTAGCCCTCGCGATTTTTCGCCAGCAGGATGAGTCCGAATGCCGGCGAGCCGTCGGCGTTCACCAGACGAAAGTAGGAGCCGACGATAAACGGCAGCTTCGCTTCTTTCGCCGCGACATGCGCGCGCACCACACCGGCAAGCGAGCACTCGTCGGTAATGGCAAGCGCCGAGTAGCCCAGTTGCCCGGCGCGCTCAGCGAGTTCCTCGGCGTGCGACGCGCCACGCAGAAACGAAAAATTGGAGAGGCAGAAAAGCTCGGCATACGCCGGCAGCATGCTGAAGGTGGCATCCATGGCGCGTCATCCGAAAAGGCCATGAAGGAACCACCGCTGGTCTTCTTCGGCGTCGCGGCTGCTGACACGTTCGCGGTAAATCCAGTAGCAGCTCTGGTCGTCGGCCTGAGCGACGAAGTAGTCGCGCGTCACGAGTTCGCCGTCGAACCAGCCCGCCTCGATACGCTCCCCCGGCGACACCATGCGCAGCGGCGAGCCATAGAACGGACGATGCTGGCGCATTATCAAGCGCACCGGCGTATCGAGCATCCACGTGGGCCTCGGCAAGCCTTCCGGTATGACTGCGGGCCTCACCGGTTGCGTCACCGGCACCCAGCAGTTGGCGACTTCCGGCCGATGGTCGGGGCTCGGCGCGGGCCGCAGCACGTTCTCGTCACCCAGCCGCGCGACCAGCAGTTCGAGTAGCCGTGCATGATCTTCCTTTGAGCCGCCGGGCTCGGGAAAAAGCGTATCGGAAGCCGGCGCAGCGGACTCCACTTTCGAGGCATCCAGACGCAATGCGATAACCGGCGCGGTGAGCTCGATGCGATGCAAGCGCTCCTTCAGCAGCCTCACCAGGTGTTCTTCACGCCACGTTGGCTCCCCGAGGGCAATGTCGATGGTGGTGGGTTCAATGGCGTCGCGCCCCCGCTCGTGCTCCAGCAACAAACGTATTGCGGTAACCGCCAACTGCTTTGCGCAGAGCCAGCCGCACAACTGCACGATCAGCCGATGCGCGCCGAACACGGCGCCGTCCGCATGTTCGAGCCGGTCGGGCATTTCGATGCGCGCGGAAAACGTGGGCGGCAGTTCGAGCCAGTCGAAGAGTTCCGGCGCGGTGCCGAATGCGCGGTCGAGCGAATCGAGCAGGTGTTCTCCGCAGCGCCGCTGCAACCCGGCGCGCGGCAGCCGGCGAATGTCGGCGATGGTTTCGCAGCCGAGCCCCGCGAACCAGTCGGCGAACTCGCGCACCTCGGGGACCGCGATCATGGGCAGCGCGGCGAGGCGCTGCTCGAGCGTGGACAGCTTCAGCACGCGCCGCGCGCCCCGCCCCTTCGCATATCGCGCCAGTAGCCACGCGCCCTGGCCGGTCGGCGCGGCGCTCACGCGCGCGGTGAGACCGAGCGTGGCAAGCAGCGCCTTTGCCTCGCGGCACAGCGCAAGCAGTCCGCCAAAGAGGCGCAGGCTCGCGCCTATTTCCACGACGACGGTCGCTTCATCGAGCAGCGCGACTTCGGGCGAAAAGCGCATTAGCGCCACGCCGACCTCGCGTTGTGCGGACTGCTCGCGGGCGAAGTCGCGTTCGTGCATGTCCGTCTCGGGCGACAGCGTGAGCACGCCACCGCGTTTCATGCCGAGCCTCACTCCGGCCGCGCGCGCGACGCTGTCCGCAATCACGACCTTGTCCTTCTCGAGCACGACACTGCCGTGAGCGGGCTCAGGCGACCACTTCGGCCTGAAAACTTCGAGCGGCAACTTCGGCAGGTGAACGGCGAGGAAGACGCGCATGTCGTGACAGCAGAACAGGAGTGGGTTGAAGGGGAATCGACAGGGGCTCCGCGCGCGAGGGCCCTCGTCGTTTCACGATGTCGACGGTCAGGCCGTCGGCAGATGGTTTGAGCGCCAGCCGCAATAGCGCCGGCGACGCGTCCTGAGCACTCGCAAGCGGCCGCACCATGACGAAAAGTGTCTCCGACGACTGCGCCGCCAGATGCAGGCGCCGAAGCGACGAAGCCTGCGCATACTGCGCCCAGAAAATCAGCGCACCGCAACTGCCGGCACGCAGAATCTGTTCTGCCGACCACAATGCGTCCGCCGTTTTCTGCGCCTTGACGCGCAGCACCTGCTCAAGCGACAAGCCGATATAGCTGAGCCCGAGGCCGTCCGGTGTATGCGGGGGCTGGACGAACGCAATGGGCCGGTTGCCCGCTGCACTGAGCGCCGGGCGTAGCAGTCGCAGTTCGCCTACACCCGGCTGCTGCACGAGCAGGTCGACCAGTGCGCCCACTGGCCAGCCGCCACCGGGCAGTTCAGCCGATAGCGCCGGATAGCCGGTGTCGACCACCTGCCCCCGGCCGCGCGCAAGCTGGGACGCCCGCCACAGGGACGGGTGTATCGCTTCGGGCGGTGGAGAAGAGGCAGTCATGGACGAAAAAACCTGTATGGATGTACAGTATCCTACACGGATTTTCGCGACGGGGAAAAGGCACTTTTTTTGGGAGCGAATAGAGGAACAGGTCTGCGCCCAAACTCATGGGGCATCCATTCCAGAGAAAACGCCATACAGCAGGCACTTCCCGACGCACACCGCCATTGGGGCGATGTGCGGTCTGAATCTCAATGAACGGGCTCAAGCGTTGGGATCAAACCCGATCCAGATTCGCCGAAGCAAACGCCCAGTTCAAATGACGCGACACGGTCGCGACCAGGTAATCCGGCCGGCGATTCTGATAATCGAGGTAATAGGCGTGCTCCCACACATCCACCGTCAACAGCGGCACCTGACCGCGCGTGAACGGGGTTTCCGCATTGCTCGTCTTCACCACCGCGAGTTCGCCTCGATCGACCACCAGCCATCCCCAGCCGCTGCCGAATTGCGACGCCGAAGTGGCCACCAATGCTTTGGTCAACGCTTCCGTGGAGCCGAACTTGCGCTGGATCGCCGCCTGCAGCTTCTCGCTCGGCGCGCTCGCATCCGGACTGAGCGAGTTCCAGTAGAAATTGTGATTCCACGCCTGCGCTGCGTTGTTGAACACGTCGACGAGCGCCGGCTGATCGTGCGACTGCATGATCAGCTCTTCGAGCGACGCATTGGCGAGCGGCGTGCCGGCCAGCAGCTTGTGCAGATTGTCGAAGTACGCACGATGATGTTTGCCGTAGTGAATCCCGATCGTACGCGCCGAGATAACCGGTTCGAGCGCGTTGTCCGCCCACGGCAACGGCGGCAGAGTTTGCGGCGACGCGCCGAGATACGCCGGCACCCCACGCGAGCTTGCAGCCGTTGTAGCGGCCTGCGTGCTCGCGCCGAATGACATCTTCGAAAGCAGCACACCGACTGACGCCAGCGATCCGGTTGCCATCAGACGACGGCGCGACAAAGACGATTTGAGCATGGTTGAAATCCCCAGTAATGTGGCGCGGCGCTCATGATGTCCGCCGCACTCACACAACATTCCACGCTATCTGGCTATTCCATCGCGGCGGGGAATTATTTGCCCGCTTCTAACGGGACGATTGGGACGATCCGGAGCCTTGCGGCGCGTCGCTCTGCTGCTTCGCTTCGGTCTTCTGCTTCGTGTCGATCTTCTGCTTCGTGTCGATCTGCTGCTTCGCTTCGGTCTTCTGCTTCGCGTCGTTCCGCTGATTCAAAACGCGCTTCTGCTTCGCATGGACCTTCTGCTTCGCAGCGAGCTTCTGCTCGAAGAGCGGCTTGCCGAATTCGAACGCCTTCGTGTAATCCGCCGTGTCCGGTTCGTCGTCTGTCGGCGAGCGCGGGATGTTGTCGGTTCTGCCACTCGTTACCGGACGTATGTCGAGCTTCAGACCGGACACCTGGCGCTTGACAGTATCCGCGACCTCGCCGATGACAGCGGGCGTCACAGCACCCATCGGCTCGACCCCGTGTGTCGCGAACTGCGTGCGCAAGCCACTATCGGGCGTGAGAAACAGCGGACCTGCGGGGACCTTTTGCTCTTCGTCCTGATATTCCGTCAGCTCGTCGCGGTCGTTGAACCACAAGACGCAACCAAGGCACGGCGGCTTGGAACCCGCGGCGCGACCTTCCTTCAACATCTCGGGATAGTCCTTTTCGATCGTCAGCCTCACACTGATCTCGGCGTGGTGCCGGGACGGGTTGTCGGTCACGGTCAGGACGACATCGGGATTTTCGCCGAGCCAGTTGAACAGCTTCTGCGCGCGGCGCAGCTTGTCGTCTGTATTGAGCGACGGCGAAGCGCCGCTTTGCGGCGCAGTACGAAGTTTTTCGGCAATGAATTCGCCGAGATGGTCCCTGAGCCTGGCTGCATCGCCGTAACGCCTCTGGAGCTTCTCGTTCGCTTCGCCATTGTTCATCGACATCACAATGCGATTGCTCGCACGGGACGCAACGGCCTGCAACTCGGTTCCGTGCAACTTCGGATTCCCGTCCAGAATGAAGCCCGCGAGTCGCGTCGAAGTCCGTTGACTATCGGAGTCATTCGTCGAGTATTTCCACTGCTCCGCAACGTCTTCTGGCGCGACCTTCGGGGCGCCGCCCTGGGTCTGCAAGCTCCACGCACGAAGTCCGCCGGACTTCACAGCGCCGGTTATCTGCTCGTGGAGCAACTGCGCGTTGTCGTCGGGCTCGATGCGCGGCCCGGACTTCGACGCCCGTACTTTAAGCGGCCCAGGTGGCCCGTTGCTTTTATCCGGCAAATTTGCCAGCGCCGCCGACGGCTCGCGCGCACTGCGCGGCTTCGCTCCTGACGACTGCGCAAGCGGTCTGTCACCGGCCGCTTTATCCGTCACCTCACCGGTCGCATTAGCGTTCGCATTAGTGGCCGCACTACTGTTCGCCCGCCCGTCGGGCACCCTGTGATCCAAGGGAATCCCTTTCAGCATCGTCTTTCTCCAATCCGCGTGATCTCGCGGTGCATCGCTTTATCAGGCCGCGCCCGGAAGATTCAAATCGTCCTTGTGATCGTCGTACTCGGTTCCGGCGACTTCCTTCGCCCCGTCCTTGGCGATCTGCTTGCCTGCTTCCTTCGCGGCCGTTTTGTTGATCACACCTTTGTTGGCCTGATACGCCGCGTTCAGTGCCGCCGACTCCGCGCCCTTGAGCGCCGTGCCCGCACCCGGCACGGTCAGCGCGCCGAGGGCCGCGCCGCCCACATCGAAGCCGGCCTTGATGCCGGCCTGCTTCATGTCGCCGCCTTCGAGCGCGGTGTCGGCGAGTTCGTAGCCGCTCGAAAGCGCCTGCGCGCCAACCGAGCCCGCTGCCGCCAGCTGGCTGATAAGCGGAATCTTGAGATCGGCGATCACGCCGAGCACCTTCGACACAACACCCTCGATCTTCGAGGCGATCGTGAGGAGTCCGTGCAGGAAGTCCTGGAACTGGCCGCCCTTCTTTGCCTTCGTGTCCGGCTGGTCGGCTTCGCCGTCCTGCATCGCGGCGACTGCGCTCGCGTCCTCCGCGCTCGACGGCGCCTGAGTCGCGTAGGTCGGCGCGGGCGTTTTGTTCATCGTCGAGGTGAATTTGTCGAAGTCCTTTTTCGAAATCTTGCCGTCGTCGGCGGCGTGGAAAAACGAGCCGCTATTGCCGTGCAGCGCGTTGTCCATCATGCCGAACAGCATCGGATCGTTGAGCAGCTGCTTCGCGGCTTTCGCGACGTCGGGGTTCGGATCGTTCGACAAGCTCTTGAGCTTGTCCCGCGTGAGGTTGCCGTCCTTGAAGAACGCGTCGGAATTCGCCTGCATCGTTTTCACGGTGGCGGTTTCGTCTGCATTCAATTCGACGTTCGATGAAATTGCGTCTTCCAGCTTGCCGCGTTTGACCTTGCCGTCGGCGTTGCCTGCGAGCTTCTGCCAGTCGTCCGGATGATCGAGGTAATACTGGGCAGCCGCGATCACTTGAGGCGGGCGCTTGCCCTCGCTGCCCGTTCCGTCGACGATCTGCTGCAACGAGTCCTTCGTCACCGGGTCGGGCAGGTTGTCGGAATAGCGGTACAGCTCGCGCTCGGCGTCGTTAGCGGTCATGGGGCGGCCCTGCTTCGCGCCGCTGGTGTCGTCCGACGGAATGTAGTTCTTCTCGAACGAACTGGCCTGCTTCTGGTTCATCGCGATCAACGTGGGCGAGTTCGAAAGCGCTTTCACGTCGCCGCCACTGAACTTGCCGTCCGTCTTGCCGTTCTTGCCCGAGTCCAGCATCTGCTGCAAGCCGGGATCGTTCTTTACCGTTTGCAATGCCGCCTTCAGATCGGGCGGCGTTTTCGGATCGTTGATCTTCTTGTCGAGATCCGAGAACTTGAGCGTGCCGAGTTCGCCCTCGTGACGCTGCAACACGTTGAGCGCGTTTGCACGATCCGGCGACGCGGCCAGTTGCTGGTCCGCGAGCGTGCGCTTTATGTCGCCTGCGATGAACTTGCCGTCCGACTTGCCGTTCAACGCGCCGTCGAGTTGCTTCTGCAAGTCGGGATCGTTCTTCAGCGATTGCAGCGCCTGCTTCAGGTCGGGCGGCGTCTTCGGATCGTCGATCTTCTTGTCGAGATCGGAGAAGCTCATCGTGCCCAGTTCCTTCGAGTGCGCGTCGAGCACGCTCAACGTGTTCGAGCGCTGTTGGGCGAGTTGCTGAGCCTGCTGTTCTTCCGGCGTGGGTGCGGGCGATGCCGGGGACGCGCTCGCGTCGGCGTCGGCCGCCGCTGTATTGGCAGGCTCGGGCTGCGCGGCGACGGGCGCGGCCGCGCCGCTGTCATCGCCGGCAGCGTCGGCGCGCTGACCGTCCGCCGGTTGCATCGCATTGCGCAACATGGGTCCGCTCGCATTCGGCGGAGCGCCGCCCGCTTGCGCGAGATTGCGCAGCACGAGTCCACGCGGCACGGTCTGGCCGTCAGGGGCGCCAGGCGCCTTGCCTCCAGCCGACGACGCATGCTTCAAACCCGTCAGCATCGCGCTGAACAATGCCTGCATTTCCGCCGAACCGGCGTCCTGCGTGTCGGCCGGCGCGCCGTTTCTCAGCGCCGCCGCTTCGGGCGTGCCGACATCGCTCGCGGTGTTGGCCTGCAGCGGCGTGGTTTGCGTCAGTACGCGCATATTCATTGTTAGCTTTCCTTGATGATTTCGGGTTATTGGCCGGACTTGCCCGCACCGCGAACAAGCAGTTCGATTCGCCGCGCGACGTTCGCGGACATTGGCGGCAGATGCTGGCGTGCAAAAGCCGCCTGCAACGCTTCATACTGTCTTCGCAGCGCCGCCGCCCGCGTCTGAAGCGCGGGGCGCAGTTGCAGCGTGATTTCGAACGCGTACGAAGCGTCCGCGGACAATTGGCCGTCCAGATAAGACATCAGCAGCAACTCACTTGCATACATAGCGCCGTTCCAGGTCGGACCGAAATAGCGGGATTGGCAAGCGCCGGCCGCTCAGCCCCGCTGCCGTCCCGACTGCGTTGCCGCGCGGCGAGACCGTTACGCCAGAATCGTCGAAAGATTCGCAAGCCGCGACGCCATCTGCGGATCGCTTGGATGCTCGAACGCGTCGGAAAACGCCTCGGTCGCGGCTTGCGGCGTCTTCGCGTTCTTCACCGCGTCGATCGCGCCGCGTTGTGTCGTTTCCAGTTCCTGCTTGAGGAAGCCGTAGTTGGCGGCCTGGCTCGACGGATCGAGCGGCGGCTTCTGGCTTGCCGCGAAGTCAAGCAGACCTTGCTTGCGCGAGCCGCCCCACTGCGCGATTCCGTAGCCGTTGGCGTTGTCGTCGGCCATGTTGCCGCTCGGCTTGCCGATCGCGCCGCCCTGGTTGATGCCGGAGTTCATACCCCCGCTCTCATGCCACAGATTCGCGACGACGCCGGCCGCCTGGTCCTTCGTCAGCCCGAAGTCTTTCTGCAAATTGGCCATGTAGGCGTCAGCAACCTGCTTGCTTTGTGCAGGCGTGTTTGCAGTGGTTTGCGGCGCGGTGCTGAGACCGGTGCTGCCGCCATTCGACGATGCACCCGCTGCACCCGATGCACCCGCTGCGCTCGCGGCGGAATCAGCGGCAGGCGCGGCAGACGACGCACCGCCGGAAGCCGCGGGCGCTGAAGCCCCGGCCTGGCCCGCTCCGCCTCCATGCGCAGCGCCAAGCCCCGCCAACACATGATGCCCGCCGTGATGCCCGCCGGTCCCCGCCATGCCCGAACCCTGATCCTGAGCGTCGTCGCTTTGCTTGAGCAATGCGAGCAGATCCTGCATGAACTTCGCGACGTCGTTGACCTGGCCATCCTGGCCCGCGCCGTTGCTGCCCGCACTGCTCGCGGAATTGCCGCCGTCGAGCAGGTTGGCGATATCGCGCAGCAGATTGCTGACGTCCGAGCCGTGCGAACGATCGTTGTCGGCATTAGGTAATCTGTTTGTCGACGTGCCGACGAAGTAATTACCGCTCGCTGTAGATATGGGATTCATGGCGTTCTCTTCTCTCGATGAGTGACAGACGCGTGACGCTCGACAGCGCCGCGTTTGCATCAAGATAGATTTCCCTCGCACGCTGTTGCGTAGCGCGTGCGAAGCCGCATGCAGTGCGCCGAACCTGCGCGCCCGCAATCTGAAAATCGCCTGCTTCGAGACGGCCCGAGGCGATCCTAGGCGACTTGCGACGCGCGCTTCGCACGGCCGTGGTGCCGCTTCGCGTTACGTCATGCGCGAACGCTGGCAATGGGTATGGTGGAGTTCTCCATGTGAATCGCTCATCTTGAGCAACGCTGTCATGTTCATTCGCCGATTTTGTGTTTCTTGTGCCTCTTGTGCCTCTTGTGCCTCTTGTGCCTCTTGTGCCTCTTGTGCCTCTTGTGCCTCTTGTGCCGTCCATTGCGCTTCGTTGTTCACCGGCGCAGCCCTCTTGATGACGTTTTCGGTTTCGACGCAAGCAGCCACCGGGTTCGTGCGTGTCGATGCACAGTACGACGCCGTGGCGGAGCGGCATCGCAAGGAACGGTTGCGCGAGGAACGGTTGTGGGAAGAACGTCAGCAGGACGCGCGCCGTCAGCAGGCAATTCACGACGACTATCGTCAACGCAGTGAACGCGCGCAACGCGCTCACGCCGCGAGCGAACGCGGGCAACTGGATTGACGCCGCCCATGTGCCTTCTAAAACCGCGCATTGCCGGCGCCGCCGTTTGTTCGCTCGTCATGTTTGCAGCGGCGCCCGCATATGCCGATTGTTTCGACGAAGCCGCCGCGTATCAGCACGTCAATCCGACTATCCTGCGTGCAATCGCCTGGCAGGAATCACACTATCGTGCGGACGCGGTTCACAAGAACGCAAACGGCTCGATCGACTACGGTCTCATGCAAATCAATTCGATCCACCTGAGCGCGTTAGCGCGCTACGGAATCGGTCAGCAAGCGTTGATGACGCCGTGCAAGAACGTCTACATTGCCGCATGGCAATTGCGCCGGCAGGTCGTCAAATACGGCAATACGTGGGCCGCCGTTGGCGCGTATCACTCGGCGACGCCCGCATTACGCGACGACTACGCGCGTCGCATCGCCGCTATCGTCGAGCGGTGGAGCATCGGATCGGCATCGGCATCGGTATCGGGAATGCCGGCGCCTTGACGTGCCGTCATGCGTCGAGCATGCGCTAAAGCCGCGGTTGCACATGGCCCACTTCGTGGCAAAGCACGACGCTTCGTGCGATCCGCTTGTCGCAGCGGGCCGCGTCGCACAATGCAAATGAACGCACCACGCGAATCGTTTGTTCCTTCTTCTCTGTGAAACCAGCATGCCGACCATTCAATGCAGCGCCACCGTACTCGACGCTTTCCTATCCGTATTTTCGGGCGGCATGCGCATCGGAGCGCAGGCCGATCTCGACGACATGTTGCTCGCGTTGCGAACGTGGCAGCCCGATTCGCCGCTCGCCGACGTACTCGAAGCGCGTCTGCATATCAGCCGCACGGACTGGCGAGAAGCGGCACAACTGCTGCGTCAGGTGAGCGACCGGCACGCGGGTTTGCCGATCGTATCGGCGTTGCACGGCTTGTGTCTCTTCATGCTGCGCGACGACGAATGGCGGCGTCTCGGCGCGCAGGTGCTGGAGAGCGGCAATCAGACAGCGATCGCTATCGTCGGGCGGTTTCTCGGCGTGACGATCGAGCCGGGCGCGCACCCGTCGCTTCTCGCCGAGCGTGTGACTGAAGCCGTGCACGCCTGAAGCACCGGGAAAATGCCGGTGTGACGCATATCGCGCACAACCGGCATTCAGCGTTTCGTTCCTGCATCTGTTACCAGGACTCGGTCAGGACTCGATCAGAATTCGATCACGCGCGGCGAAAGCAACACCAACCGTTCCATATGGCTGTTCTGTTTCTGCCGATAGCGAAACAGTCCGCCCAGAAACGGTATCTTCGACAGGACCGGCACGCCCGATTCGCCATTGGTCTGGTTATCGATCCGATATCCGGCAATCAGCAGACTTTGCCCTTCCGTCACAACGGCTTCCGTGTTGATTTCGCTCGTGGCGATCTGAGGAATCTGGTCGGTGGTTTGTCCGGGCACGATCTGTCCGTCCTCGACATGCACCTGCAACTTGATTTGCGTCTTGCCTTCGTCGTCGGTGACCATTGGCAGCACCCGCAGCGTATTGCCGACCGACACGCTGAACAGATCGCTCGACGTGAACCCCGCTACCTTCACGAAGAAGCGCGTTTTGTTGTCCATGACCGCCTCGACGTTATCCAGCGTCGCGACCTTCGGGCTTGCGTCGACGCGCGCGAGATCGTCCTGTTCGAGCGCATTGACGCGCGCGAGCAGATAACGCCCCGCATCGCCCACCACCGCTGTCAGCGACAAGCCCGCCGGCGTCACGTTGGCAATCGTGTTGCCGTTCGCGTCGGTTCCCGTGAACGTCGGATTCAACTGGCCGTTAAAGCTGTTCGCACTCGTCACGCCGTTGCCCGTCTGAAAGTCGACGTGGCTGTTGTGAGCGCGCCAGTCCACGCCGATCTGCTTGAGCGCGTTGTCGTTGATCTGAATGATGTTCGCCTCGATCTCGATCATGCGGCGCTTCACGTCGAGCCGGTCGATGAGCGGCTTGTACTGATCGACACGTTGCGGCAGATCCCGCACCAGCACCGAGTTCGTGCGCGGGTCCGCAATGATGACCGGCAACGAGCCCGCGCCGTCGGGTAGCGCGGCCGTGGACGGCGCGCCTCGTCCGCTCGCGTCGTTGCCGTTGTGCGCGCCTTGCGCAGGCGCGCCGACGGGCCCCGCCGCGCTCGGCAACGGCGCGCCGAACAGACCCGGCAACGGCGGATTGACGCCCGCGTTGTCGGGATACGGCGAGCCGCCGGAGGTCCCGCCCCGCACGTCCGCCATCGCGTCGACGGGTCGCACCGAAGGCGTCACATCCGGCGTCGCGCCACGTGAGTTGCCCTTCTTGTCGCTATCGTTTTGCGGGTGATACAGGCTCGACAGCACGCTCGCCACGCCAGGCACGATCACGGTCTTGCCGTCGATCACCACTTTATGGTCGTCGGCCCAACCGTTTTTCAGCGGATACACGCGGACCTCGCTGCCGGTGCGCCGATTCGCGTTCTGATCGATGCGCGCCGCCACGTCGCTCACGAGTGACAAGAGCCGGCTCGGCCCGGTCACCAGGGCAACGCCCTGAACCGGGTCGTACACGATCGGAAAGCGGTCGGTTTCGAGGCCGATCTGCTTGAGCGTCTGACGCAGATTTTCCGTCCCGGCGAAGTCGAGGTTGATGACTCGCGTGGAGACGTCGTTGGCCGCGCTGATCGACAACACGCTGCCGTCGTAGAACCACACAAAACCGAAGGTCGCGGCCATCGTGTCGATGAACTTGCGCGGCGGCAGGTTGAAGCGGCCCGACACCGTACCCTGGATATTTGGCGCAATGGAAATGATGATGCCCTGGCTCGCCGCGAAATCGCTGAGTACATCCTTCACGTCCTTGCTTTCCACCGAGATCTGCACGAGCCCCGGCCGCCATTTGATCGGCGCAGCGTGAGCGGTAGTGAGACAGAGAAGCAAAGCCGCGCCGATTGCACAGCGACCTAGTTTTGATTTCATGATGTTGTGGAAAGTCGGTGATTGAGATGACGTGCAGGCGTGATGCACAATTTCAGCGATTGAGCGTGTCAGAAGGTGCTTCGTTGAATTGACGCCGATATCCGTTGACGAGGGTCGAGCGGTTACTCACACCCCACTTGCTGGCGGCTTCCAGAATGCCGCGCTCGCTGCCGCTCGCGGCTTGCAGTTCCGCGCGAATGCGCTGCATGCGCAACTGCCGGATGATTTCGCTCGGCGTCGAGCCGAGGCTGTTCTTGAAGGTGCTTTGCAACGCCCGATCGGTGACACCGATCTCCAGCGCGATTTCGCGTATCGACAGATCCTTGCGTTCGAGATTCGCGACGAGAAAGCGATACGCACGCCGGTATTTCGCCGGCAGGCGAGCGGCAATGTCGTCCAGTTGTTCCGGCGGACGCGCGGTGCGCTGCGTGTATTGCGCAAGCGCGCCGGCCTCGTCGCGCACGCAACGCAGCGCGTTCACCGCATAACGCGCGTAGAGCGTGAGCGACTCGCCGTTGCGGCCCTGCAAATGCCGCAGCTTGGCCAGACCGTACAGATATTCCAGTTGACGATGCCCTTGCCAGCCGCGGCTCTCCGCACTGAGCAGATTGATGATCGACTCCGCGAGTTGCGGCACACCGCCTGCGAGACTCGCAAGCATCATCTCGAGACGCGCTGCGCGCTGATACGACGTCAATCCTTGCGCCGCGGCCCAGTTCAGATGCTCGTTGAGCGTGCGCTCCGCGTCGCGGCCGCCCTCGGCCAACGCATGCAATTGCTCGAGAAACTCAATGCGTCCACGCAGCAGCGGCGCTTTAACGCCCGCTGCGGCACGCCGCATCAGCGCGGCGGGCACCGACACCACCGAGCATTGCGCGTCGCCCGCGAACCCCGGTTGCCAGTAGCCGTGGTCGGCAAGCTCGGCGTGCGAGCGCAGTTCGCTTTGCGTCGTCAGATCGAAGCGCACGGTGTCGATCAGATCGTGCCAGCCGGCCACGTTGTGAAACTGCGCGGCGTCGCTAGTAAGAAGGTTTTCGAGTTCGTCGAGCGCGAGACCCGCTTCGCGCAAACGGCCCAGATCGAACAACACGCAGAAGGTGCCGAACAAACCTTCGAGACGCAGCGCAGCGTCGCCGCCCGTATCTTCGACCACGCGTGTGAAGCACGCCATCGCCGTACCGAGCCGATGACGGAACAACGCCTGCCAGCCCGCATTACGGCACGACGCTGCTCGCATCTGCGAGCGCGATGCACGCATTTTCTTCTGTGCCTGGCGAAACGATTCGTCGGCGTCGAGTTCCATGCCGAAGGTCATGTTCAGGTCGCCCTGCAATTGCAGCCATGCGGGCAGAATGTCTTCGTCGCACGCTTCGACGTGGCGCGAGATCTGTGTCGACGCCGCCAGAATCCGGCCCCCGGCGATCATGTCGTAAAGACCCGCCGGCGCCGCCGACGACGCGAGAACGGATACGAGAGGAAAGTAAAAGGTTGAAAACATGGCTTGCTCCGTAACAGGTCTTCAAGCGGACGTCGCGGCATGGAAATGCTTAGGCATCTTGATTGTCTGCGCGCCGGACTTCGGCGGCATCGTCAACGCCTTGCGACAACGGAGGTCAATTTAACAAAGCTGGATTCGCCAATTCTCAATAATCAGAGGAAAACGGTGATTATTAAAAATAGTTGAGAATTGGCGTGTCGCCGCGAGCGCGGCTTTACCGCAGCGGCCGTGAAGGTACGGTGGCGGGCGCATCCGCAGATGCTTTCGTCTCGCTGCGAGCGAGCGCTTCGAGGCTGGTTTTCAACAGACGCAGGTCGAGCTGATCTCGCACTTGCGTCACGAAGATACCGGTGAACACGGCCATCATCAGCACGGCCACTGCGCCTTTGATCGGCTGGCTGAGCGCGCTGAGTTCGAGTTTCTGCGCCGATTTCGACGCGAGGTTCACGCCCATGTCGATCAGCAGCAGCACGAGCAGCATCGGCGCCGCAAGTTTGGCGACCGTTTGCATCAGCGTGTCGGTCTGGTGCATCACGAATGCATCGAGCACATTGACGGACGCCGGAATGGACGCCGAAATCGGCCACCACTTATACGACGCATACAACGCTTCCAGCAGAAACTGCATGCCGCCGAGCGACCAGAACGCGACCGTCGCGACCTGACCGAGCAGCGTGGCTGAAGGCGTGGATTGCTGCGATAGCATCGGGTTCTGCAACTGCGCGCTGTTAAAGCCGGTGAGATTGTCGAGATAGCTGCCCGCGCCTTCCGCGACCCAGAACACCGTCGACGCCGCAAAGCCCATCACGATGCCGATAAAGGTTTCGCGCAGACCGATTGTCAGCAGAGTCAGGCCAGTGAGCGACGCGCCAAACGAGTCCGGCTGACCCGCCGCGACGAACATGCTGAAACTGAGCGCGACGCCGTTGCGCACGACGCCTTGCAGCACGCCGTCGGAGGTAGGTGGAAACAGCGTCATCAGCGCGAACAGACGCAGCGAACACACGCCCCACACCGCCAGATACTGCGAGAATTGCAAACCGTGTTCGAGCAGATACGCGTTCATTTGCGGCCCAGTCGCGCAAGCGCCATTTCTTCGGTCTCTTCGTCCTCGGCGTCGGCGGCAATGCCATCCAGCACCGCTTCGAGCTTTTTCACGCGCTGCTCGCACATGTCGATGCGACCGCGATTCTGCGCGATGTCGCGCCGTGCGGCAGCGATCTCTTCGTCTTTCGCGGCGATTGCGGCGCGCGCTTCGTTCAGTTCCGACTGCGCGTGCGCGAGCCGTTCCTCGACCGTCTCCGTATAACGGCGGATCGACGTGAAGTTGTCGATCGAGAACGGCTCGGCGCCGGTCATCATCGCCGCGATGCGCTGACGATACATGCGCACCACGGCGTCGAGCTCCGCGTGCCGTTGCGCGGCCGCGTCGGCTTGCGCGCAACACGCGGCGCGCTCGTTCTGGCGCTGGGCGAGCGCGCTACGCAAGGCTTCGTCCAACCGTTTTCGCCGCGCGCCCGACCGCTTGAGTGCCGTGATCTGCCGCTGCGCGCTCATACCGCCTGCCCTTGCGCGAGTTCGTGCAACGCTACTTCCGTTGCGGCGGGATCGGCGTAGGAGTCCGTCGCTTGCGAGAGAAACGCTTTCAGTGCGTCGATCTTTTCGATCGCTTCGTCCGCAAGCGCATTCGTGCCGGGCTGGTATTCGCCGATCTGCAACAGCATCTCGACCTCGCGGTGTTTCGCCAGCAGCTTGCGCAATCGCGACGACGACGCCATGAATTCGCGCGACACGACCTGCGGCATCACACGCGACAAACTGCCGAGCACGTCGATGGCGGGATAGCGATTCTGCGCGGCGATCTCGCGCGACAGAATCAGATGGCCGTCGAGTACGCCGCGCACTTCCTCGGCAATCGGGTCGCTGCCGGAATCGTCCTCGGCGAGCACCGTGTAGAGCGCCGTGATCGAGCCGGTCTCGCCCATACCCGCGCGCTCAAGCAAGCGCGGCAGCTCGGCGAAAATCGACGGCGGAAAGCCGCGTCGCGCGGGCGGCTCGCCGGCCGCGAGCCCGATTTCCCGGCCGGCTCGCGCGAAACGCGTGAGCGAGTCCATCATGAGCAGCACACGCTTGCCTTCGTCGCGAAAGTGTTCGGCGATCGCGGTCGCCACATAAGCCGCCTTCGATCGTTCGATCGACGAACGGTCCGACGTCGCGCACACCACGACCGAGCGCGCCATGCCTTCGGGGCCGAGAATCAACTCGACGAATTCGCGCACCTCGCGGCCACGTTCGCCGATCAGCGCGATCACGTTGATGTCGCATTGCGCGCCGCGCGCGAGCATGCCGAGCAAAGTGCTTTTGCCGACGCCGGCCGGCGCGAAAATGCCCATGCGCTGACCTTCGGCGAGCGTCGTCATGGCGTCGATCACCCGCACGCCGGTTGCCATCGACGCCTCGATCATGCGGCGATTCATCGGGCTCGGCGGGTCCGCGAAAATCGGCCGGTAACGGTCGATGTCGATCGGCCCGAGTCCGTCGATCGGCTCGCCGAGCGCGTCGATCACGCGGCCGAGCAGTTTGTCGCCCACCTTGATCGACAGCGGCCGGCCGAGGCCGACCACCTGTGTCGAGCGCGACACATCGGACAGGCGCGAGAACGGCGAGACGAGCGCGTAGTCGCGCGTGAAGCCGATCACTTCACCGTGCTGCATCAGCCGCCCGCCGGGCGCGCGCAGTTCGCACAGTTCACCAAGCTTCAGGTCGATGCCTGCGACCTTGATCAGCGTGCCGATCACTTCCACGACCTTGCCGACCTGGCGGATCGACACGCTCGCGAGAATTTCCCGTTCGATCGCGTCGCTCAGTTGCCGCAAACCCGCGCCGCCCAGCAGGCCGTCGTGCGTGGCCGCGGCTTTGTCGCGCGCATGTGTTTCGAGTTCGATCATGCGCCTAGCCCTCTTCAACCGGTAACGCTTGTGCGGGCGCCGCAACGGATTCATCCACCGACGCCCGCAACGCACGTTCGACCGCCGCTCGCAGTGTGTCCAGTTGCGTCGACAAACCGGCATCGACAATGCCGACATCGGACTCGCATGTGCAGCTGCCGGGCGCGAGCCGCTTGTCGCCGAGTACGCTCAACGCGACGGGACGGCCCAGCTCGCGCCAACGGCGCTCCAGATCGCCGAACGCCGCGCGCGCGGCGTCGAGATCGCCAGGATGCACGCTCACGCGCAGATAGGTCGAGCCTTCGACAATCCGGTCCACTGCACCCAGCGCCTGCGCGAACAACGCCTGCGCACCCTGCCCGCCGACGATCTGCTCGACCGCCAGCATCACGATTTCGGCCATGCGCTTGCTGAGTTGACGCTGTAGACGGTGAGCGTCGTTGCTGACATTCGCGACCTGCTGGAGCCAGTCGGCGAGCCCTTGCGCCATGCCGTCGCGATAACCCGCCTCGGCCGCGTCGGCGCGTTCCCGCGCCGCTTCTGCCACGAGCGCGGCGGCTTCTGCGCGTGCGGCCTGTAATAGCTGCTCGCGCTCAACGTGCGCGGCGGCAAGAATCGCCTGACGCTCGGCTTCGGCGCGCCCATAGACATCCTCGACGCTCGCCAGCATGCCGAACGTCTCACGCGCGACGATGTCCTCGTTCACGCCATAACGTGTCTCGCCGAGCGCGTCGGTTGCATCCGCGATACGTGGATGACTCAGCCAGATAACCATGGATACTCCGGCAAAAACTCCGCAAGCCGCGCGAGCAGAACACCCGTTCCGCTTTCGTCGAGCGCGGCGGGCACGGCATCGAGCCACGCCGCGTGCTGCGCGTCGTACGGCAATGCGAAGCGCAGCAGCGCGCAGGGCACGTCGCCGGCTTGCGGCTCGCGCGCGAGCAATGCGTAGCCCTCCAGCGCGAGTTGCGTATGTTCGAGCGACTCCAGCGACGGCACCGCCGCCGCGCCCAGCACGCGCGTCAGATCGGGCGCTGCAAGCGTGTCCGCAGCGGTCGAGCCGGTAATGCGATCGAGCGGACATCCGGCCCATTGCGCGAGCCGCACACGCGTGTTTCTATCGATCAGACGACGCACCTGCGCGCGCCGCAGCAGCAGCGCGCGGATGCACAGCGCGGCAAGACCTTGCTGGATCGGCAGTGCATCGAGCCGCGCCGCCGGCACGCCGATCAGCCGTTCGAGCGAGGGCGGCGCAAACGGCAACGCGCGCATCAGCGCAAGCGATACGTCTTCGCACGGACCGTGTTGCAGACGTTCACGCAACGCAAGCGCGTCAGCTTCGCCAAGACCCAATGCGCGCGTCAGCCAGGAACCGTGGACCCAGCGAATCGCCATGCGCAAGTTCTGCTCATAGCTCGCAAGCATGCCCGCCAAGTGATCGGCATTCGGTCCGAGACGAACGTGGCCGCGATGGAAGCCGTGCAATAAGCCGGCGCGGGGCGCGAGATGGGAGGCGACGCGGGAAGCGACGTGGGGGGCGACATACGAAGCCGGCATGTTCATGCGGAGCGCCGGTCCTTGCGGCCGAGTCGCTGCGACAAAGCACCGGTCAAATTCGACAGCGGCCCGAAGCGCCGCTGCAACGCGTCGCGGAACGCGAAGCCGAGCGCGAGGCCCACCAGCACGACTACGAGCAGCCCCGCGGCAACCCACGGCCAGACTGAACCATGCGTGTCACTGCGGCGGCTCAGATCGACCTGATCGGCTGCCACGCCGGTCACGCTGACCTGTTCGTACGACAAGCCTTCCACACTATGCACGACCAGATTCTTGATCTGCGGCACGAGCGAGTTGAGCGCAAGACCCGGCCGGTACTTGATGAACACCGACGCCGACGACGGCTTCACTTGCTGCGCGAGCGGATCGTTGTTCGGAATCACGATCTGCACGCGCGCCACCAGTACGCCGTCGATGCGGGACAACGTGCCTGACAGTTCCTGCGACAAGCCGTAAATGAACCGCACGCGTTCTTCGGTCGGCGTGGAAACCAGACCGTCCTTCTTGAACAGGTTGCCCAGATCGTCGAACTTGCTGTGCGGCAGGCCGTTGTCGCGCAGTACTTCCATTGCGCGAACCATGTCGTCGTCGCTCACTTGCAGTGAGTAGGTCTTGCCGCCATCCGCGGTGGTCTTCTCCGCGCTCACGCCGCGCTCCAGAAGCGCGACCGTCATTTCGTTCACGTCCTGCTCGCTCAGATTGCCGTACAGCTCCTTCTTGCAGCCCGCGAGCAACGCACATGCAACGCACAATACGACCATCGCCGCGCGGCGCCAGCGCGCGTAGTGCCATGGTCCGAATGCTTCAGCCGTGAACATGGTCATTGGTTCTTCATCAAGGTTTCCGCCGACGACTTGGACGACGTCACCACGGCCATCTTCGCCTGAAAGTCGAACTGCACCATCGACAGATTCAGCGCGACTTCCGAGGCCTTAGCAATTGCCTCCGTGGGCGCCATCGAACTCGATTGCTGGCCGAACTGCGCGACTTCCTTGAGCGCGGCTTCCATCTGGCCGTCCTCGTGCGAGATCGCTTCGACGAGCTTGTCGTTTGCGGCATGCGCGCCGCCTTGATCCGGCGCGACGCGCTCCTGCTGCATCAACGCCTGAAACTTCGCGGCCGAGTCGGCGCCGGGCGTCTCGGCGCCATTGCCGGTCTTGAACGCTTCCGAAATCGCCTTGGCAACCGAGTCGTTGCTGATGGACAGGCTCATGTGAATACTCCCGGCGTGACTGTGAACGAAGTGAAACGACGCGCGCGCCTAAGATCAGGCGCGCAGAAAACCCATCTGCTGGAATTGCGCGGCGTTCTCACGTGCAGGCTGCGCGGCCGACCTGGCGTGTTCGGCGGCGGCTTTGGCTTCCTGCTCCTCGGCCAGCTCGCGATACGACTGCGGCAACACAAACTCACCGCCGCGATAGCTTGCGCGCGCGGCCAGCAGGTCTGCGCGCACTTCCAGCGCGCGAATCAGCGAACGCGTTTCGGGCGTCGTGTCGCCGGCGAGCGCTTCATCGGCCCATTGACGCCAGTTGGGATCGCCCTTCGACGCGAGGCAGTAAGCGAACATCGCCTTCGCGTACGAAAAGGACGGCGCCGCGTGAATCACGTCGCGCAGCACCTGAACCGCGTCGTCCCAACGGCCATGCACGATGTACAGCACGCCTTGCAACGACTCGATCTCGCTCACTTTCGGACGCAGCGCGCGCAACGCATCCAGCACGAGTTCGATGTCGGTCGTATCGCCGCGCACCGTCGGGAAATGGCTGAAGAGCCCGACCGACACCGTTTCGATGAGCGCGGAAATCACGTCCTGACTGCACTTCAGATAGTCGGCCTGGCTGACCGACTGAGAGAGCTGGGCCGACTTGGGCTGGTTTGCGAGCATGGCGTTTGACTCCGTGTGTTCGGTGATGCTTCCAGTGAGCGAAAGGTAGCAGCGCAAAACGCGCCGGCTCACGCCGCGAGCGAAGCGATCAGCAGCATTGCGAAACGGCGCGCAATACCGGCACAACGCGGGGCGCTACATCGGGCACGACACGGCACGCTCACATGGCGGTCGCTTCGCGCGCCGATGTCCTGCTTCGTGTCGCGCCAATAGCGCGAGACATGTGCTGCATAGAATCGAGCCGCGCTATGGCTGCATGAACACGCCGTACGTTCGGGCTCGCCCGCCTCCCCTTCACTGGACCTCTGCGATGAGCGACGACAAAACCGAAGAGCCAACCGAAAAGAAGCTACGCAAGGCGCGAGAGGAAGGCGACGTCGCGAAAAGCGCCGACGTCGCGGACGGCGTGATTCTCGCGGCCGGCGTACTGATGCTCGCGGCAGCAGGCGATTCGATGGTCGACGCGATGCGCGCAGGCGTGCAAGACGCGCTCCGCTTCGTGAGCGGGCCGCGCGACATGGATACGCTTTACGTGACGTTGCACGTGATCGGCTCACACGTGGTCGGCGCGATTTTGCCGGGCATCGGCGCGGCGGTGCTCGCCGCGATCGTCGCCGTAGGCGCGCAGGTGGGCGTCGTGATTTCGATGAAGGCCGTGTCGTTCAAGTTCGACGCCATCAGTCCCGCCGCCGGCGTGAAAAAGATCTTCTCGCTGAAATCGCTGCTCGAATTGCTGAAGATGATCGTCAAGGGCGCGGTACTCATGATCGTCATGTGGAAAACGATCGAAGGTTTGCTGCCGCTCGTGATCGGCTCGCTGTTTCAGTCGGTGCCGCAACTGTCGCGGCTCGCGAGCGGGTTGATGCTCAAGATTCTCGGCACCGCCGCCGCGCTGTTCGTGATGTTCGGCGGCGTCGACTTCAAGCTGCAAAAGTTTCTCTACATTCGCGGCAAAAAGATGAGTAAGGACGAGATCAAGCGCGAATTCAAGCAGGACGAAGGCGATCCTGTGATCAAGGGCGAACGCAAGCGGCTCGCGCGCGAACTCGCCACCTCCGCGCCGCCGCGCAAGGTGTCGGCCGCCAGCATCATGGTGGTGAATCCAACGCACTACGCCGTCGCAGTGCGCTACGCACCCGACGAATTTCCGCTGCCGGTCGTGATCGCGAAGGGTATGGACGAAGCCGCGGCGCAATTGCGCCGCGAGGCGCAGATATACAACGTGCCGATTGTCGGCAATCCGCCGGTTGCGCGTGCGCTTTACAAGGTGGAGATCGACGAGCCGATTCCCGACGAACTGTTCGAAGCCGTCGCGGCGATCCTGCGCTGGGTCGACTCGATCGGTCTCGCGAAGCAAAGCCAAAGTATGCAGACACCCGCCGCGTAAGCACTGTTCGCGGCTCTTGCTGGACTCACCACATTCACCATGCTCAAGACGCTAAAACTTCCTGTGGGCGGCGAGATCGGGATGCTGTTCCTGATCATCGCGATCCTCTCGCTGATGATCCTGCCGCTGCCGACCTTCATGATCGACATTCTGGTCGGACTCAATATCGCGGCGAGCGTAACGCTGCTCATGATCACGCTCTACGTGCCGAGCGTCGTGTCGTTGTCCGCGTTCCCGTCGCTGCTTCTTTTCACCACGTTGTACCGCCTTTCGTTGAGCATTGCATCGACCAAATCCATTCTGCTGCACGCCGAGGCGGGCGAAATCATCGACAGCTTCGGCAAGCTCGTGGTGGGCGGCAACCTGGTGGTGGGCATGGTCGTGTTCATCATCATCACGCTGGTGCAGTTCATCGTGATCGCCAAGGGCTCGGAACGCGTCGCCGAAGTGGGCGCGCGGTTCACTCTCGACGCGATGCCCGGCAAGCAGATGAGCATCGACGCCGATTTGCGCGCCAATCTGCTGACCTCCGACGAAGCGCGCCACAAGCGCGCGACGCTCGCGCTCGAAAGCGCGCTGCACGGCGGCATGGACGGCGCGATGAAGTTCGTCAAGGGCGACGCCGTGGCAGGACTCATTATCACGGTCATCAACATCGTGGCGGGACTCGCGGTGGGCGTCGCGTATCACGGCATGACGGCGGCGGAAGCGGCGAACCGCTTCTCGATTCTGTCGGTCGGCGACGCGATGGTCGCGCAGGTGCCGGCGCTGCTGCTCTCCGTCGCGGCCGGCGTGATGATCACGCGTGTCGCCGACGATCGCGATGAAACGCAACGCTCGCTCGGCGCGGATATTGGCCGGCAGTTGATCACGAGCCCGCCCGCCCTGTTTTTCGCGGCGGTGCTGCTGCTCGCATTTGCCGCGGTGCCGGGCTTTCCATGGCTGCTGTTCATCCTGCTGTCTGGCGTGCTCGCGTTCGCCGCATACCGGTTGCAAAAGAGCAAGCCGTCGCGCCAGTTGCACGACGGCGAAGCCGTGCGTTCCATGCAACGTGTCGGCGCGAAAATCGAAACGCCCGCCATCGCGACGCATCCGCCCGCGTTCACCTGCGCGCTCGGCGTGCGGATCGCGCCGGATCTCGTCGCGCGTCTGAGTCTCGCGGGACTCAACACGTCGTTCGAAGCGGAGCGCGAGGTATTGCAGGAAGAGTTGGGATTGCCGTTTCCCGGCATCACGATGTGGACGTCCGACCGCCTCACAGCGTCCACGTGCGAGTTCCTGATGCACGATGTGCCTTATCTGACCGTAGAAATTCCGCCTGGAAAAGTGGTGTTGCCGACGCTGCCGCTCGCGCTCGCGCGCGAGGCGAGCGGCATTGGCGAAGACCGGCCTGGCGACGCCGAGTTGCGCGCGCTCGCACCCAATTGCGAGCAACGCGCGCCGCTCGACGGCAGCAGTCAGCCGAGTTACTGGCACGACGAAAAAGGCTTGCCCGCAAAGACCGAAGCGTGGCGCGCGGAACAGGTGATCGCGCATGTTTCGGTGCGGCTCTTGCGGCGGCACGCGTCGCTGTTTCTCGGCGTGCAGGAAGTGCAGTGGATTCAGGAGCAACTCGGCATTGACTATCCGGGTTTGCTCGCGGAAGTGCAAAAGGTGCTGCCGCCGCAGCGTATCGCCGACGTGCTGCGCCGTCTGCTCGAAGAACAGATTCCGATCCGCAACGTTCGCAACATCATGGAAAGCCTGATCGCGTGGGGACCGAAAGAGAAGGACATGCTGATGCTGACCGAGTATGTGCGCGGCGACCTCGCACGCTTTCTCGCTCATCGCGCGACCCAGGGTGCGAAGGTGCTGCCCGCCGTGCTGCTCGACGGGCCGGTCGAGCAGCATATCCGCCAGGCGATCAAGCAGACGCCGACCGGCAACTACCTCGCGCTGCCGCCCGACGAAGTGACCTTCCTGCTCGACAGCATCGAAGCGTACGCAGGAACGATTGCGCGCGACGACATCGCGCTCGTCACGTCGATGGATATTCGCCGCTATGTGAGGCGCATGCTCGAAGGCAAGCTCGACTGGCTCAACGTGTATTCGTACCAGGAGCTTGGCGGGCTCGTGGAATTGCAGCCGATCGGCCGCGTGACGGCATGACGCGGTGACGGCATGAGGGCAGCCTGAATGTCGACATTTTCACGCTCCATGCGACGCCCCGCGCGCGTCATCGCACCCGATTCGACGGAAACGAGCGGCGTGTCCGGTTCGGGTTTCGCGCCGGGGTCCGCTACTTCGAGCGAACGCACGCGGCGCGCGCGCGGCTTCGACTATGCGGCGCTGGTTCGACGCGAGAGCGATCCCGAACACGGCGCGCTTGCCGACAGCAACGCGAATCCCTTCGCGCTCGAAGACGAAGAAAGCGACGCCGATCAGCACCGCGCACCGGACCGGACGACCGTCGGGGGCCGCGTCGGCGCGGGCAGCGCGCCCGTGATCGAAGCGGTCTATATGCAGCAGCAAGGCTTTATCGAACTGGCGGCTTCGATCGCGCGCGAGGTCGCGCGGCTATCGGCGAATCGCTTCGTCGCCGAATCGGGCAATTGGGACCTGACGATGCGGCTCGATCCAAACCTGCTCGCCGACACCGTGCTCAATCTCACGCTTTCGCCCGCCGGCCTGTCGCTTCGCTTCGACGTGCAGGACGCCCAGGCAAAGCAATTACTCTTACTGCATAGCGGCATGCTCGAACGGCAACTGAAGGCGCTGCTCGACAGCTGGAGCGAACCGCGTTCGCTGACGCTGACCATCTGGTAAGTCCCGCCCTCCCTACTCATGGCTTCACGCTGACCTCCGCAATGCTCGAAACCCGGCCTCGCTCTCTCGCCGGCCTACTGCCGGCCATCCCGCCCGCCGACGCCTGCGCCGCGCGCCTGCTTTGCGACGCGCGCAACGTCGACGCATTGCGCCGGCTCGGCCGGCTCGATGCCGTGCATGTCTCGCACGGGGATGCGCGCGACGCCGCGAGCGCCGAACCGTTAGAGGATGCCGGCCGGATCGTCCTTGCACATCTGTCGGGGCAACTCGCGCTTCATGTCGATCTCGCGCGTTACCCGTCGCTGCAGATACTCGCCACGCCCGCCGAGGCGGACCACAGCGGCACGCAGCAGAGCCTGCGCAATGCGATTGCCAACGCGGTGCTTGCGCCGCTCGTCGACAGCTTCAATGCGAGCGGCGCAGGCACGTGGCGCGTGGCATCCGTGCAGCGCGCGACGAAGGAATCGGCCACGTTCGAGTCCGACAACACGGCGCGTCTGCGCATCGCACTGATGCGCGAGGGCGTCGCATACGAAACGCTGTTCGATATCGCACTGCCCACGCTCCGGCTGATCGAAACGCGGCTCGCGTCGTTCGGCAATCAGCAGCGGCGCTGCGATCCTGACGCCTTCGCGACGCTCGGCGTACCGGGGCGCATTGCGCTCGGCGCGCGGCGTGTGTCGATCCGCGCGCTTCAAAAACTACGTCCCGGCGATGTGCTGTTACGCGCGTTCAGCCGCGCCACCGTGCTCGGCTTGCGCGGCCACGGCCCCTTGCAGCTGCGCGCCGCGTGGGGCACGCCGGGCCTACGCTGCATGCTGGCCACGGTCGCGCTCGACGGCGCCCTTCTCACCCTCAACGACGACCCCATCATGAGTGACGAAACCCTGCAGGTCGAAGGCGACGAGTTGCCGCGAATCGACTATGGCGACCCTCCGCTGGACGATGTTCCGCACGAAGCGGCTATCGCGACAGGCACCGAGGCGCCGACGAAGTCCGAAACGGAAGAGGAAGCCGAAGCGGAGGCCGAAGCCGAAGCGGAAGCCGCACCGTTCACCCCAACTTCGCCTCTCGACATCGGCGAACTCGATCTGCCGGTGCAGTTCGAAATCGACACGCTGGCGTTGCCGCTGTCGCAAGTCGCAGCGCTGCGGCGTGGTTACGTGATCGAGCTCGACACGCCTGTGACGGACGCCCGCATCAAACTCGTCGCGCATGGTCAGACGATCGGCCACGGCGAACTGGTGAGCGTGGGCGAACACCTTGGAATCCGCATCACGGGGATGGCCTATGCCAGCGACACAGACCGGTGATATCACCGGATTGCTGATCGTCGTTCTGGCGATCAGCATCATTCCGTTCGTGGCGATGGTCGTCACCTCGTATATGAAGATCGTTGTCGTGCTCGGGCTCCTGCGCAATGCGCTCGGCGTCCAGCAGGTGCCGCCGAACATGGTGCTGAACGGCATCGCGATCATCGTCTCGGTGTACATCATGGCGCCGATCGCGTTCACCGCCGCTGGCGCGATGCAAGGCAGCGGCGCAGCGAACACGAGCGGCAGCACGGTCACGCAGACGGTGACGCAGGGCATCGCCGCCGCGCGCGAACCGTTTCGCAACTTCTTGAAGGCTCATGCGCAACCGCGCGAGCGGCAGTTCTTCCTGCGCTCGGCGAGCGCGATCTGGCCAAAGGAACAGGCGAAGGCGCTCAAAGACACCGACATCATCGTGCTCGCGCCCGCCTTCACGCTGACCGAACTCACGGATGCCTTCAAGATCGGCTTCCTGCTGTACATCGCGTTCATCGTGGTGGACCTGATCATCGCCAACGTGCTGATGGCAATGGGCCTGAGCCAGGTGCAACCGACCAGTGTCGCGATTCCGTTCAAGCTGCTGCTGTTCGTCGCGATGGACGGCTGGTCGACGCTGATTCACGGCCTCATTCTCGGCTATCGCTAGGAGTTCTCATGAACATCGACGCGCTGATCGGCCTCGCGACGCAGGGGCTTCTGCTGTGTCTTTACGTGTCGCTGCCGATCGTGGTGATCGCGGCCGGCGTGGGCCTCGTCGTTTCATTCCTGCAGGCCGTCACTTCGCTGCAGGATCAGACGCTGTCGTTCGGCGTCAAGCTGGTGGCAGTCGTCGTCGCGCTCGTCGTGGCCGCGCCCATTTCGGCCGCCGCCGTGCTGCGCTTCGCCAACCAGGTGTTGCAGGCCGCGACCTCGCAATGACGACGGTCTCCGCCCAGACGCGCGCGGCGCAAGCCGGCGCGTCCACCGAAACGTCAGCGGCGAACCGCGCGAACCACGACGCCTCGCATACACAGGCCGTGCGCTTTTCTGCCGTCTACAAGAACAACGTGACGTTTGCGCACGCGCATCACTCGCATCATCTTGCGCAAGCGAACAGCGCGAAGGCGCGTCAACTTGCGGCCGCGCTGCGCAAGCGTCAGGCGGCTGCGCGAGCCGCAGGTAAACACTTCGCGCCGTCGCAACGCGCTGCGTCGACTGTGCACGGTGCGCTCAAAGGCGCTCACGCGACCGGCGCAAAAACGGCGCGGAGCAAGGTGCAAGCCGATCGCGTCACGCGCGACGGCGGCCGGCAAGGCGGCGGCGGTGGCGGCGGCCAGCCGCAGCAGGAAGGCGGTCAACAGAACGGCAAGCAACGCGACAATCCTCACGATCACGATCAGGATAGCCGCGACGATCATGACAGCGCGCCCGGCGGCGTCTTTGCAGCCACTGCCGTTGAAGGCGTCAGCGCGACCACACCGCCGCGCTCCAGTGCCGCGCGCGGCGGCGAAATACGCGGTGCCATCGGCGAAGCGCTGCTCAAGTTGCGCGACGATATCGCGGCGGGAAGCGTGCCGTCAGCCGATCGCGCATTGCAATCGCTGATGCAGCGCATCCACATGTTGCGCGCCGCCGAAGGCGCGCTTGCGCCCAGCACGTCGGCGGCGAGGCGCGAACTGCTCACCACAGTTTCAGAGCGTCTCGCGCAAACGGCACTGGACGCAACGCGTACGGCCGGCTCAAGGCAACAGCCCGATGCGCGAGGCGCGCCAAGCGCCCACGGTTCGACCGCAGGTCTTGCTCAGCGCGTGAATCTGCTGGCGAACCTCGTCCTGCTCGTGCTTGAACGCCCGAACACGCCGGATCAGGCCGAGCGCGGGCGTCATCTGAACGCGGCCCTGCTCGGCGCGATCGAAGCGCGGCTGCGCGCCGCGTCGCGTGCCTGAGTGGCGTTTCGTGCGGCCGTGGACGGCTTCGCAAACGCGGGCACGTTGCACGCGGATATCGCTAATCTGGATTGCGTGGCGTGTCGATCCGATGCGCCGAACGATCTTCGCATAAGTCTGAAACCATGAAACTGCTGCGCATCCTGACAGGTAACCATGCCGGCGCGGAAGCCCGCCTCAGCACGGGCGCTCACCGGGTCCACTCCGACGACGATGCCGACATTCGCATCACCGACTGGAGCGGCGCGGCAGTCGTGCTGAACGTCGACGAAACCGGTGTAGTGACGGTTACGCGTACCGAGCCCGCGCCCGTCAACGCAGTAGCAATGGACTCGACGGACTCCGCCGCCGCTCACACCGACGAAGGCGCGCTCCCGGATGCGCTCGACCCCGGCGTCGTGCTGATGACCGACTTCGTGCCGATGCAGTTCGACCAGACGGTTCTATGCATCGGTCCCGACGACGCCGTGTGGCCGAGCGATCTCGCCCTCCTCTCGACGCTGCTGGTCAAGCCCGAAAGCGCCGACGATCCCGCACACGAGACCGCCGCCGGAAGCGGTCAATGGATCATCAAGCGCAAGCTGGTGACAGCCGTGGGCGCCGCGTGTGTGATGCTGGCGATTGCGTCGGGCATGGTGTCGATGGCGTTGAGCACGCGTGCCAAGGCATCGTTGCCGCCGCCCGACGTCGCCGCTGCCGAACAGGCCAATCGCGATCTCGCGGGCGCGCGTCTGACCGATCTGCATGCGACGCTCGACGGCCACGGCGGCGTGCTGGTGACAGGGCTTGTCTCCAGTGCCGGCGACGACCTGGTCGCGCAGCGTCTGCTCGAACACATCCCGGGCGCGCGCGTGACCCGCCAATACGGCAACGCCGAGGACACGGCGCGCGGCATCAAGGAAGCGATCGGCATGGCGAACGTCGACGTGCATTACGCGGGCAAAGGCGTGTTCGCAATCACGGGTACGGGTGTCGACATCGACGGCGTGCAGCAGGCCGTGCAGCGCGTACGCGCGGATCTCGACGCGAACGTGAAGGAACTGCGCATCGACGCGACGGGCAGCGACGCGACGCCCACCGCCGAGGCCGACGGTCAGTACACGACCGTGGTGTCGTCCGATCGCGTGCGCTATGCGCAGACACCGGATGGCGTGAAGCACATCTTCATCCTCGCCGACGACCCCGCCGATGCGCCCATGTCCGCGAGCGACGCCGCAGCGAACGGCGACAGCGATGGCGAACGAAGTCACGGACTGAGCGGCGCGGCACCCGAAGCCGCCACGCAAGCGGGCACACAAGCCACCGCACAAGCCGCCATGCAACCCCCTCAATTGGCAGCCGTCCCGGCAGCCGGACCTTCTGTCACGGAGAAATCTCATGTATCAGGCAATTGAACGTCATGCGGCGAAGTTCAACGATCTGCAAGGCCTCGTGCGCGCGCCCGATGCCGATGCGCAAGTCGCCGTGTTGCGCCGCGCGCTCGAAGAAAGCGCGGAGGAACTGAATAGCCGCACCGACGGCTCGCCGGAAGACCGCAATGCACGCGCAAAGATCTACCGCGGGTTGCTCGCGGCGAGCCGGATCATCGCTCAACTGCGCGAAGACGCGCTCAATGGCTGAGTTTCGACGCAACTGCGTCGAAACGTTTGTCCCCGCGCTACGCGGGATTCCGATGCCGCGGCCACTCCGGTCCGGCCGTTCATTTCAAGGAGTGTCAATCATGGGTTCAATCACGAGTGCAGCGAGTTCCCTCGGAGCAGGAGCAGGCACTGCGGCGCAGGCCACCGCGGCCGGCAAGGCTGAAGACCTGTCGTCGTCCGCCGGCACTGATTCCGCGGTCAACCAGATCAACGCCAACGCACAGGATCAACTGAAGATCGCGCAGGCTCAGTCGAACGCGAGCGTGCTGCAAGCCGTGGGCGAAGCGCTGAAGTCGGGCGCATCGAGCCTGACGAAGGCCGCGCAGGCAAGCTGACGCCTGGCTGCGGACGCGCTTCACGTGCGTTGCAGCAGGCTCTTTCTGGCGCGTTCGCCCCGGCGACACGCGCCTTTTCAATTCCGGCGTCGAGCACGCCGGGTTTCAACATCAACCAGAGTCGGACACGCCGTGGACATCGATTACTACACGCCGCTGATCGAAGATCTATGCACGACGGTCGGCCTGCCCGACGCCGGCCATGTGCTCGACACGCGCTCGATCGAAGTAGAAGGTTTCGACGTCCGGCTCGATCATTTCGATAACGACACCGGTCTTTATATTGTGTTCGAGTTCGGAACAGTCGCGCCGGAACGGGTGCTCGGTGTTTATCGGCTGATGCTGGAAGCCAACCTGCTCGTCTATGCGCAGGACCAGGCGCAACTGGGCGTGGACAGCGACACCGGCAGCTCCGTGCTGGTCGTGCGCGCGGAACTGTCCCAACTGAACGGCGAAACGCTCGCCGACCTGCTTGCCCACTATGCGGAACACGGCCGCTACTGGCAGCAGAACATACTTCAAGCCACCGACGAGCAGTATCAGGCCGTCGCGTCAGGCGCCTTCATGTGGATTCGCGCGTAATGCGCATATCTTCTTCGCGTGCGGAAGCCGCCGTCCCACCGGCGTTTCGGCGATCGAAAAACTAAATGGAATAGGACTCGACTATCGCGTGTTGTGTGATCAGGAGCGTGAGACGAAAGCCGCGCCGCCAGAACGAAAAACATGTCTGGCGCGCGCCTCGGTCAGACATTCTCATCTTGGAACGATCATGCAAATCGCCTTGCTAACGCGCAACGACTCGACCTTTCGGCGGATCAAGAATGCTTTCGAAGCGGACGGCATGCCCGACTGTGTTCGCTATACCGATGAACTCGGCCTGATTCGCTCACTCGAGCGCAGTCCGCCGGATCTCGTCATCATCGAATCGGAGACGGAGTTCTCCACCAGCAATCTCGTGCTCGCGTGGCGGGCGTGTCATTTCAGACAGGACCTGCCGGTCATGATGATCGGCCAATGGTGGGACTCGGTAAGCATGACGAACGCACTGCATGCGGGCGTCGACGAAATCGTCGTGGGCGAGTTTCGCCTCGAGGAAATAGTGGCGCGCGGCCGTCACGCGGTGGAGCGCCGGCGCGGCGAGCGCACGGCGCAGAGCATTATCACGCTCGGCTCTTCGACGCTGTACCGGGCGACACGCGAGTTCGTCACACTCGACAAACGCGTGCGGCTCACGGCGCGTGAATTCAGCATAGCGTGGCTGTTCTTTTCGCATCCCGGTGCGCTCATCACGCGCAAGGAACTGGCGCACGCGGTGTGGGGAAAGGAGCTCGATATTGCTGGGCGTTCGCTCGAACAGCATATCTACAAACTGCGCGCCAAACTGGAACTGGACGAACACAGCGGCCTCACACTGCGCACCGTGTATTCGCTCGGCTACATGCTCGAACAGATCGAAGCGCCGCATCGCCGGGATCTCTGCACGACGCGTGCGCCCCGCGCGCGAATGGCCGAAGCGGTGTCGTGACACTTGCCGGCCATTGCGTGTAACGCAGTAGGGAATACGGCCTTTTGGCGACCCGCAGCGCGGGTCGCCATCTCGACGTTCAGCGTCAGTTGGCCAGATCGATACGGCCATACACGCCTGCAACTTTCTTGTTCGGACCTGCGGCATAGAACAGTGTCGTTTTGGGCTGATTCAATACGCCGTTGCCGAACGAGAGCCCCCACAAGCCGGTCTGCTGGAACGCCGTGCCGTCTTGCAGCGTGAGCTTGCCGAGCGGCTTGAGCGAGACCGGATCGAACGCGTTGATGTTACCGTCGCCGAAATTGCCAATCAGAATGTCGTTGCTCAGCGTGCCGAAACCGGCGGGCGCCTGTGCGACTGCCCACGGCGCGTTGAGCACGCCACCCGCTGGAATCTGTTGCAGCAGATTGCCGTTCAGATCGAACACGTCGACCACGCCGAGGCCCGCGCCCGTCACCTGAACCTTGCGGCTCGCGTCCTGCTGCGCATATGTCACGAAGATTTTCGAACCAACCGCCTGAATGCCGAACGGAGCAAAACCCGCCGGTACAGATGGGTCCTTGAACGTGCCAGGCAGCGCGATTTTGTTGAACGCCGCATCGAACACGTCGACCTTTGCGTTATGAAAGTCGGTTGCGTACAGCAGATTGCGGCCGCCGTTGCTGGCGAGCGTCAGGCCTTTGTAGATGGCGCCACCGGCCGCGTCGTCGAACGCGGTGACGGCTGCGGTCGGCAACACTTTCGGCGACCACGCGGCGATCGTGCCCGCTTCCGTCGCAAACATGAACACGGCGTTGCTCTTCGCAGAGCCGTCCGGCGTCGCGATCATGAAGTCCGTAGCCGTGCCGTTGAAGACGATGCCGGTCGGCCCCGCCACGCCGTTGGTGCCCGGCGGAATCGTCACGATCAGCGATTGCGGCACGCCGTTGCCGTCGAACAGCACGGACTTTTGCGAGCCGTTGCCCGAGACCCACGCGGCGCCGGCCGGATTGAACGCGATGCCCCAGCCGTTCTTCAGATCTGGCGCGGTGTTGGGCGCGGCGACGCTGCCGTCGGACACCAGCACCATGGACTTGAATACGCTTGCGTTGGCCGTCTTGCCGTTGTCGACATGATCGCCGCCGCCACACGCGGTGAGCGTCAATGCGGTAAGTAGAGCGGCTGCTGTCTCGAGTAACGCGGGTTTATATTTCATTCGAATCTACCGTCTGCAAAGTTGAAGGGATGGGTTGCGACGAGGGCGGCCGGCCAGGAATCGTCGTATTGCAGAATAGAGTTCGAGTGAGCCGCGTTTGGCGGCGATGCCGAAGGTCTGCGCGGTCTGGCGAAGGAGTGCATTGCATCCGGGCAGTCCGCGCGCAGCTAGTTCGCTGGCGCGCTTATGACTTCGCGCGATCGAGGGGCGCTCATACGTTAGCGGCTACCGTTGTCTGCATGAATGCGACCGGAGAGCCTCCAGATGATGCGTGTCAATGGAATGCCCGCAGCGCCTGATTCAGCGACGCCAGCCGCGCAGGACGACAAGTCCGCGAGCGGCCCGACGCCGAATGCTCCGGCGCGTGCGCCGGTTCCGGCGCAACTTGCTCCATACAAGCCAAAGCGCGAACCCGTTCCGCCCGGTGCCTACCGCGATCAACTTCTGAAGGGGCCAATGGGCGCGATCGGCAAGCTCGCCTCGCCGCCCAAACCGCAGCCCGCAGTCGACGACATCCACAATTTTGTGCCGCCGAAGGGCAGCGCCGGCAAGGGCGTGTTCAACGCGATCAGGCAAGCTTTGGGCAGCGGACGGAAAGGCTTCACGCCGCTCAACCTTGCTTCCAAAAAACCGCTCACCGGCGTGCTCGGCGCGAATTCGCGCGCGGCCGGCGGCAGCTTCGTGTACGACGCCCACACCGCACACGAGATTCCCGGCATGATCGCGAGCGGCGCATCGGCCGTGGTCGCACATCAAACCACCAAACGCTATGAGCAGAAGCTCGCGGCGATGCTGCGCGAAGATGTGCTTGCCTTCGACGCGTTGCCCCAACCCGCGCCGAAGGGCATTCCGATGAAGGGTATTTCATCGTCCCAGCACGGCGGGGTCGCGGCGAGCCATGACGAAACGCAAGCCCAAACGCAAGCGCCGACGGAAGACTTGATGGCCACGACTGAGCCCGTCCGCACGAACGCACCCGAATCAGCCGCACACAAAACCAACAGATATCTGCCGACCACACCGGAGAACATGATCGTCACGCGCCAGGACGGCGAATGGCAATACGACAAGGCGAAACTGCTGCGTGCTGCGAACGATCCGGCTCATCCGCAGCATCAACGTGCGCGCGATGTGCTCACGACCATGTCCATCGCGGAAAATCAGGGCAAGCGGCGCAGAGGCGCGCTCTACGAGAGCGCGACATCGGCGACGGCGGCGGCGGCCGGCGCGGTGCTCGCCGCAGGCACGCATGGCGCGGCCACGCCGCTGATCGTCGCTGGGCAATCGCTCAATGCGGTGAAGGACGCGTTGGACATAAAGAAATTCGCGCTGGAAACGCGGCAAAATCTGCGCGACGAGAAAGCCGACGACGTACAGCGTCATGTCACGCAATCAGCCAGCAAGAGCGAGGCCTTCGATCACGCGCCGCTCGAAGCACAAGCCGGCGTCTACGCGAATATGTACGACAACGCCCGCCGCAAAACGGCGCAGCAGCATAATTTCGGTTACCGGCTGCCCGGCTCGCTGATCGACGATCGCAAGGCTGGCGTCTATAAAACCGCGGCAACCGATGTGGTGAGCGCGCACATCGCGGAGATCGCGCAAAAGGCAATGCGCCGTGCGCAGCCCGAGAAGCTCGGTCAGTTGCACGAGACCAGCAGCGAGCCGAACCTCACGCGTTCGGCGCGCGAAAAAGCTGCGCTGCAAAAGATCGAAAGCGATCCGCAATTGCGCGCCACGCTCACGCTGCTCACCGACGCCGGCATGCCGCGAACCGACGCGGTCAGAGCGATGATGCGCCTCGCCGCCGACGCGCTGAAACCCGCCGAAGAGAAATCGGCGAAAGCAGAAGCGCAAGACCCGAGTGCAATGTCCAATGATGAAAAGCTCGAGAAGATCGCGGGCATGATCGGCGAGCCGGGTCTTAAACCGGCTGACGCCGCGAAGGAGTCGAAGGATGCGATCAAGAGCGCGTTGCGGCTGCGCTCATAAGGCGTCGGCGCGAACGGATGTGAGGGTGTTCGGGCATCTTTGAGAACGCTGGGCGCTCTCACACGCGACATAGACGACTGCACATGAAGCTCCAGCTACGACACGCGAGCCCGCTCGCTTATTCCGCGAGTTTGCGTGGAGCTTTTCTATCGAGCGCTGTTTGATGCTCACGCTACCGCGAGAGGCAGCGTCAATCTTGCTTCGAGTCCACCGTTACGGCGGTTTTCCAGTTGCAGTTCGCCACGCATCGCGAGCGTAAGACGTCGCGCGAGCGTGAGGCCCAAGCCGGATTCCGGCGCGCGCGCTGTCGTGCGCGGCGCGCGATACCAGGGCGCGAATACGGTCTCCATTTCGGCCGGCACGATACCCGGTCCGGAATCGACCACGGCCAGCACCACCCGCCGTGCATCGACGCGCACGCACAACCGCACGGCGCTGTCATAGCGCAACGCGTTGTCGATCAGATTGACGAGCACGCAGCGCAGCGCATGCGGGCACGTTACGACCGGACACCCTACCTCGCCTTCGAGCTCGACCGAGCGGCCGGCGTCCCGGTAGTTATCGACGAGCGCGCCGATCAGTCCGTCCGCATCGAAGCATCGCAATGGTTGTCCGGCCCAGCATTGCATTCGCGCGCAAGCGAGGCTTGCCTCGACCAGTTCGCCCATCTCGGCGAGATCGCGCTCGATCGCGTCGCGCACATCGCCGTCGTCGAGCCGCTCACAGCGCAACGCCATACGTGTCAGCGGCGTGCGCAGGTCGTGCGCATAAGCTGCGAGCACATCGAGCACCTGGGCGACGCGCTCGGCGTCGTAGCGCTGCGCGCCGTTGATCGCGCGTACCAGGCGCGCGACCGTGGGCGGCCCGAACTCGGCCAACGCTTGCGGCAACGTGTCCGTGCTGCTGCGCTGCTCGATTGCGGCGGCGAGGCGCGCGATGCACGAACGCTGCTCGTACGCATATACCCACAGCGCCGCCGCGAGCAGCCCGAAACCGATCGCGACGAGGCAGACGATCGGCAGCAGGTTGCTGTCGGCGCGGCACGGCCGCGTGTAGAGCATCGCCGCGTTGGCAGCAGGTGCGCTTATCGTGACGAGTAGCGCAACGAGCAGCACGAACATCGCGATTGCGCTGATCCGCTGCGATTGCACGCCCGTGCGAATGGCGCGAACGGTGCGAACCGCGCGAGCGGCGCTCGCCGCGGGACTGGGCGGATTCGCGCGAGCAATCCTAAACGAGGAGTGTCTTGCCGCGCGAGTGCAGATTCGCAGCACGGATTCCTGCAAGGCCTCGCGCGACACGGTCGAATGGATGAAGGTCATCGTCGTTCTCCTGGCGCCGCCACGTCGGACGGCATAGGAGACATGAGAGCATGCGGCATGGCGTTCGCACCATCAAACGAGAGGTCGCCCACCCCCTACGAAGGTTTGCCCTCGCCATGCACTGGTGTCGCTGGTGTCGCTGGTGTCGCTGGTGTCGCTGGTGTCGCTGGTGTCGCTGGTGTCGCTGGTGTCGCTGGTGTCGCTGGT
>NZ_JAWRXU010000619.1:0-275 GCF_046534895.1 Paraburkholderia sp. SIMBA_053
CCGCCAGCAGGGGAAAGCCTGCGCCCAGCACGGTGCAGGCCGTCAACAATCGAATCGGTTTCATGCTCGTCTCCGCATTTTGGAATGTTCTTGTCATCGCCATACGGGCGCTGCGGTTGGCAGCAGAGCAGACGTACGGTGACGAGAACTGTAGTAGTCGCGGTCGAGTGCGGGCCACTGCAAAAGGTCGAAGGCGCTGATACTTTTTGCTCGCGCGTTGGATGCGGCGCACAAAATGTGTCAGTGATGGCGGCGCGCGCGTGCCAGTATCTGGG
>NZ_JAWRXU010000620.1:0-275 GCF_046534895.1 Paraburkholderia sp. SIMBA_053
GTCAGGTAACTACTACACGCGAAACCCTACTGAACGGTAAATCAATCGTAGTACCGGTACAAACAATAGTAAATGTCGAGTTGTTGGATTCTTTGATTTATGGAGTTGAATACAGGTGTGCTAAACGCTGAATTTCCACTGGATTGAACCAAAGGCCAATTGTTCACACGCCACAGCGCATATAGTCTGAATGATGTGACATCCGAGTTGGGAAAGACCTGTGTCGTCCGGCCGTCGGCACGCTACTGGCAAACGTGCACTAGTGAGAGTTGGAG
>NZ_JAWRXU010000621.1:0-275 GCF_046534895.1 Paraburkholderia sp. SIMBA_053
GGATGGGATCGCCGGCTTCGCGCAGCGGCACCTGGCGCGGCTAACGCGCTTGGGCTGGCGCTCGTGCCGGGCCGCGTGCCTGGTCGCCTACTTGGCAGGCGCAGCGGCGATCCTGCTATGGAGCGCCGCCATCGTGCTCGCGGTGCAGTGGGCCTACGCGGCGCAATTCGGCGCGGACGAAGGCGCCGCGTTACGCATCGGCACAGCGTCTTCGCTGATCGCGTTTGGCGTGTCGTCACCCTGGCGGCTCGTCGTAGCAATTGTTGCGTTGGCAG
>NZ_JAWRXU010000622.1:0-275 GCF_046534895.1 Paraburkholderia sp. SIMBA_053
AGCTCGAGATCGACACCCTCGACCAGCAGCTCGACCAGCGGCTGCGGCGTGCCGCCCGTCATCCGATCGCGCCGGTCACGGGGTGACGAGCCAGGTTCGCCAGGGCGTTTCCGGAGAGATGTGCGCGGCGACGGCGTCGAGCATCCCCGCGAGTTTCTCCCACCGCGGCTGTGCACCGAAGTAGTCGTGCAGTTCGGTGACGAAGGCCTGTGCGCGGTCCAGTTGATCGTGTTGCAGGTACCACGCGAAGACGCCCTCGAAGAGGCTGAGCTTCT
>NZ_JAWRXU010000623.1:0-275 GCF_046534895.1 Paraburkholderia sp. SIMBA_053
ATTTTCAACTGTATTGATATAAGCATCATAAGTGGCGAACCCATAAAGAGAAGGGAAAAACAGTAACCATTCTGGATTTAATACGTTGGTAGCTTTCTGGATTTCGCCTAAAAAGAGAAGAGAAATAGCTTCAAGAAGATGAGAATAGTAAAAGAAAACAACGGTCCAAGTAACAATAAAAAAAGCAACGATTATTCGATGAATATAAAGCTGACCTAAACCTGGCATAAATAAGGACCATATGATAGACATAATAGGATTTCTTTTATCCAAGT
>NZ_JAWRXU010000624.1:0-275 GCF_046534895.1 Paraburkholderia sp. SIMBA_053
CGAGTGCATCGACATGCCGAGATCCCACAGCTTGCACATGCGCGCGAGCGTCTGGGTTGCGCGCAGCCCGCCCCAGTAGTGATGGTCCGACAGCAGCACCTTGACCGAGCCCATTTCGGCGCCGCGCCGGAAATCTTCCATGGTCGTGATCACCATGTTGGTCGCGAGCGGCAGGCGCGTGTGCCTGGCGAGTTCCGCCATGCCGGCGAGGCCGGGGCACGGATCTTCGTAATACTCGAGCAGGTCGTCGAGTTCAGGCGCGGCCGCGATACTGG
>NZ_JAWRXU010000625.1:0-275 GCF_046534895.1 Paraburkholderia sp. SIMBA_053
CCGTGCGCCACGCGCCCGGGGAAGAACGGGTTCGCGGCGGCGGCCGCCTCGTCCATGTGCGCATAGAAGGTGTCGCCCGTGAAGTGGGCGAAGGTCTCGATGTCGGCGAGCGTCACCTCACGCGACGCCGACACGATCTGGTCGCCGACGCAGAGCTCTGCGAGCGACTTGCGGAACGGATGCCGTCCGTCGCTGTGTGCGGCGGCCCCCGCATGCCACACGCCTGTCAGCGCCGTGAGCATCTCGGGCGAGCCCTGCACCGCGGTGCGCTGCAT
>NZ_JAWRXU010000626.1:0-274 GCF_046534895.1 Paraburkholderia sp. SIMBA_053
CGGCGCGACAGTCGCTCATGCGCGCCGCGCGGCGGATGCGTGGCGCGTGGCGCGGTTTCGAAGCCCTCAGTACGCGACGGTCGCGAGCTGATGAACGAAACGGCCCTGCTCCAGCTCGTCGACGAACGCGATTGCGTAGTCTTCCGCCGAAATGCTGCTGTTGCCCTGCGCATCCACGATCAGCGCGTTGGCGCCCGTGCGAAACGTGCCTCTGCGCTCGCCCGGCGCGATCAGCGCGGCGGGCGCGAAGAACGTCCAGTCGAGATCGCTGGCG
>NZ_JAWRXU010000627.1:0-274 GCF_046534895.1 Paraburkholderia sp. SIMBA_053
GCGCACACGCGGGCAGGACCGGCGTGGGAAGCTCGTCGACATGGTGAGCATTCATGTGCGCCCGCCCGAGGCCAACGACCGGTTGATTCCGGGACACTGGGAAGGCGATCTGATCAAGGGTGCGGGCAACCGTTCGGCCGTGGGGACCCTGATTGATCGCAGCACCCTGTTCGTGATGCTGGTGAAGATTGATGGCAGCACCGCCGAGGCGGCGCTTGATGCCTACAGTGCGGCGTTCGCGCCGCTGCCGGCAGAACTGCGCTAGACCCTGACG
>NZ_JAWRXU010000628.1:0-274 GCF_046534895.1 Paraburkholderia sp. SIMBA_053
GGACGGCCTGTTCCGCGATGCGCTGGCGGTCTACACCGAGCGCGTGCTACGGCGGATGAGTTCAGCCCGCGTGGACTCTGCGCGGGGAAGCGTGGCAGCAATACTGCGGGATTTTCTGCCGACGCCGGCAGCATCGCGACGGCCGGCCGGCTGCCTGTTGTCGCGAAGTACTGCCGAACTGCTGGATCTTGCAGCGGCGGGAAAGACGACAGCACTTGCTGGTGTCGCACGGCAGCGCCAGATCTTCGCCGATCTACTGCGGGAAGGCATGGCG
>NZ_JAWRXU010000629.1:0-274 GCF_046534895.1 Paraburkholderia sp. SIMBA_053
CAACCGCGCGTATTCGGCCATCTTCGGCAGCACGTCTCGCACGCCACCGTAGCTGTTCTTGCCGATTTTCACGTTCTTGATGATCTTGTATTTCTGCTCCGCGGGAGGCAGGCCCGCGAAAAAGCAGAAGTCGCCGAGGCCGGACGGAAGATCGGCCACCGGATGCGCGGGTTGCGTGCCCAGATTCAGTTCGACTTCCGATGCGGCATCCGATGCGGGCTCCGTCGCGTTCGCATTCGCATGCGCCGCGCCAGTGGTCAGTGCAGCAATCAAT
>NZ_JAWRXU010000630.1:0-274 GCF_046534895.1 Paraburkholderia sp. SIMBA_053
GCTCCTTCACGGCTCGCAGTATCAGCGACCGGCGCGGAAGTGGACGCTGTCCGCGTCGAAGGCGAAACGGGACGCGCAGGCACGTCGTTCGTTCCGGCGTCGGCGCGAGTCTGTTGTGCAAGCATGGCTTCCAGTTCGCGCAGTGCCCTGTCGCCTTCCGCGTAACGGTCGCCGAGACCGCCGACAACATCGCCCGCGTTCGCAGCGCTGGGCTCAAGGTCGCTTTCGACAGACCGCGGCATCAGTGCAGTTTGCGCACGCGCCGTCGGCTCCG
>NZ_JAWRXU010000631.1:0-274 GCF_046534895.1 Paraburkholderia sp. SIMBA_053
GGGCAGCACGCCCTCGCGGCCGAGCGAGAAGGCATAGCGGGCGACCGCGTTGTGGAAGCTGACGAGGGCGGCGAACAGGCTCGTGATGAAGAGGATCGACATCACATCGACCCAGATCACGCCCAGGTGCTCGGCGACGAAGTTGAAGAACAGCGGAGGGCCGGCCTCTTCCGGCGAGATGCCCGCGGGGTCGGTGATCTTGCTCGGGCCGACGGCGAGCGCGAGCGCCCACGAGGAGATGGCGTAGAAGATGCCGGAGACGCAGACCGCGAGG
>NZ_JAWRXU010000632.1:0-274 GCF_046534895.1 Paraburkholderia sp. SIMBA_053
ACTGCCGTGCATACACTCAAGCATCTGCTGGCACATGCGCTTCCCGACATCATCTTCGACAGCGCCATCCGTACTCCGGTGACGTCGAGCGGTCGCATCAGCGCTTCACGCCAAGGCCTCACGTTGGGCACACCCAACCCGGAAGCGATCATCTCGGCAATCTATGGCACGCTCGCCATGCGGAAGGCGGGCGAGACGCTCGTCCTGCAGGCAGTACTCGGGCGGGCCCGCTCCCCCGAGCCAGTGCATCCCGAGGTTTCAGATCCGCTGCAGT
>NZ_JAWRXU010000633.1:0-274 GCF_046534895.1 Paraburkholderia sp. SIMBA_053
GCTGATCATATTTAAAATTGAAATCCGCTGCCAGCTCCCTTTCCATTTCCTGAAAGATTTCCGTAAAAGATCTCATTTGATCAGCGGATATTTCCAAAAGCGGGGACACTTCAGGATCAAAAATAGGATATTTGGCGATGTTTATAAACTGGTCAAAGAAATCATTTGCAAATACGCACAGATAACCGGGATGCTGCTGTCCAAACTGTTCAAAGCGGTATACCATATTTGGACGCGAAAAAAGAATGGCACGCTCTTTAAACTCAAGAACCTT
>NZ_JAWRXU010000634.1:0-274 GCF_046534895.1 Paraburkholderia sp. SIMBA_053
CATTGCCGCCACTCCTATCGTTCCTCCCGCCGATCGCTATGAATCAACCAAGAAGAAAATTCTTAATCACATCGAGTGGCGGAAGATCGATACGGGTACGTGCATGACGCCGGATTTCTGGGAGGTTGATATTCAGGACTGGCTGAATCCAAAGGACAAAAGATCTAGGTATGGCGCTTGAGTCGTTGTGCGAAGACGGAATGCTTGAGTGCACAGGACGACGGAAATACTACCTGACGACCAAAGGATACGACGAAATATACTGACCGTAGGT
>NZ_JAWRXU010000635.1:0-274 GCF_046534895.1 Paraburkholderia sp. SIMBA_053
CGTGTTGCGGACAGTGCGAACGACGTGCCGTCCGATGCCTGAGATCGCGTCGTTGCCGGTCCAACGATATCGAACGCGACCCCTCCGGAGAGGATCGACGCGACCGACTGGGTGTCCAGCCGCAGCCCATTGGAATCGAAGCGCAAGTCGATTCCGCTTGCGTGCCACCAGCGGGTATTCGAGGTGACATACTGGTCATAAGGCGCGTTAACGAAGACATCGATAATAACCTCCGCACCATCCTTCGAGAGCGAATATCCGAGAACCTGACCGG
>NZ_JAWRXU010000636.1:0-274 GCF_046534895.1 Paraburkholderia sp. SIMBA_053
GGCGACCAGGTCGCCGCGCCAGTTGCCTTCGAGCCGTTCGCAACGGCCACCATGCAGCACGAAATGGCCGCAATAAGGCGCAAGCGTCGCATCGATACGCTTCAGGTACTCGACGATCTCCACACCCATCTTCACTTCATGCAGATGCGCGACGGCAAACGTTGACATGCTGCTCTCCCGGTCGTTGACGAATGACGCCAGCATATCGGCCGTCGCAAGGCGAATCGATTACCTCTGAGGTAATGCCGCGCGCAAAAGCGATTCGCACATGAAG
>NZ_JAWRXU010000637.1:0-274 GCF_046534895.1 Paraburkholderia sp. SIMBA_053
GCGCATTCATGCGATTCACACGCGCTCGCGCGGCACCTATGGGATGCCTCGCATTTACGCCGAACTGGTCCACCAGGGCGTTCATGTGGGGCGCAAGCGGGTCGCCCGCCTGATGCGGATTGCGGGTCTGTGCGGCGTGAGCCGGCGGCGCTGGATCACCACCACGCGGCGCCAGCCCGATGCGCGGCCGGCCCCCGACCTGGTACAACGCCACTTTAGCGCCGACGCGCCAGACCGGCTGTGGGTCGCCGACGCGACCTATGTACCGACTGGC
>NZ_JAWRXU010000093.1:0-475 GCF_046534895.1 Paraburkholderia sp. SIMBA_053
TCGGCAGTTCAGGAAGGCGCTGGGCAACGTGTTGAGCCTGGTCCATCCGGCGATGCGCGGCGGCGGCGCCGCTTCGATCGAGTCGGTCGGATCCGTGCCGTACGGAGTCGCGATTGCGACAGGAACCGTAGTCGTGCTGCTCGCGACGGCGGCACAGCTATAGAACGAAACGTAGAACAAAACGCACAACGAAAGTAAGCCGGCCACATGCGATCCGGCTATCAGAATCACATACCGTGCCGCACCGAGATCGGTGGCGCTGCACCCGGGGAGCGACAGATGGACCAGCACAGCACACAGCAGTCCAAGGCAGGGGGCACGACATGCCTCGATGATTCTGCCGTAACGGGCGCCGACCGGGCGCAAACGCCGGCACTTCAGCTACGCGCGCCGCGCACTGTCGCGGACACCGGCCTGCCCGCGCTTTTCATCGCGCATCTGCTACTCAAATCGATTCTGCAGAACGGCAAATCGT
>NZ_JAWRXU010000638.1:0-274 GCF_046534895.1 Paraburkholderia sp. SIMBA_053
TTGCAGTAACAAAAAGAGTTTCAATTAGTAATGTTACGAATCATTTTTGATACAGTATTTTGTTACAACGAATTCAAGAGTTATAGAATTTATTATTCTTAAGCACTTTATGTAACATAAACGGTCGTTTTTGTTACATAAAACTACTTTGCTCTAAACGTAGCTACGCTGGTAGTAGGTCTCTTTGGAGATGACTTTGCCATCTCTTTTCTGTTCCAGCTTCTGTTACTTGCATACAAATGACACCTGTTAAAATAAATAAGGAAACGAGTAA
>NZ_JAWRXU010000639.1:0-274 GCF_046534895.1 Paraburkholderia sp. SIMBA_053
GGCCAGACGGCCAAATAGGCATGAGCTAAGTGCCTAAATTGATTGGTTTTTTGTCGATTGTTGTCAAAAGGTGAGCGTATTCGGGGGCCGACGGACTGGTGCCGAGCGATCCATTCATTACGAGCGATCGCCGCTCAAGGTGAGAACATTCGGGAGCATTTTTCCGTCGACGATTTATCTATAGGGCGCGAAATCCCGCCAGACCTCAGCTTGCGCGATGCCAAAGGTGAGAATATTCGGGGATCAGTACTTGGGTCGTGGCCTGATGACCGAT
>NZ_JAWRXU010000640.1:0-274 GCF_046534895.1 Paraburkholderia sp. SIMBA_053
GGCGGATCGATCCTGATGTACTTCGCGACTTCCGGTTCAGCTACCAGCCGCCGTTTGATATGCGGCGCCAGCATCGCCCGGTAACCATGCCGATTGCCGATCTTGGGCACTTCACGTTTCGCCCCTTCCTGCAGGCTTTCCGCGAACTGCCACGTGACCCATTCGAGCACTACAAAGTCATCCCGGAACCGGTCAACGCCGCGCATCGCATACTCGACGGTGTTAATCCAGTTCTGCTCCAGATAGCCGAGGCGATAGCCGTAAGGCTGCGCCG
>NZ_JAWRXU010000641.1:0-274 GCF_046534895.1 Paraburkholderia sp. SIMBA_053
GCGAGGACGACGACTACTACAGCCAGCCGGCCGCGCTGTTCCGGATCTTCGACGACGCGCAGCGTGGGCGTCTGTTCGGCAACATCGCGCGGGCGATCGAAGGCGTGCCCGCCGATATCGTCGCGCGCCAGGTCGAGCACTTCCGCAAGATCGACCCGGCGTATGCCGATGGCGTGATCGCGGCAATCGAGGCGCTCGCAAAAGCGAACGCGAAGTAACGTATCAGTTCGTGGACGGTGGCAAGGTGCTGTCGTCCACGCGGAGAAAGATCATG
>NZ_JAWRXU010000642.1:0-274 GCF_046534895.1 Paraburkholderia sp. SIMBA_053
GCCGAAGTCGGCCTCGCTGGGCGCGCCAAGTTGCACGAGGGCGGGGTCCACGGATTCACCGCCGGGGAGCGCCTTGTGATAACCCTTCAGCCGTGCCGAACCGGTAGGCAGCTCGTCGGTGCCGCCGATGTAGCCGATCCGGCGATGACCTAGCTGCACGAGATGACTGGTCGCCTCGAAGATCGCCTGCGTATCGTCGATGCCGAACCATTGGTCACCGATCGTAGGATGTCTGCGCAGCAGTTGCACGTGCGGCGATAGCTTGAGCAACCGG
>NZ_JAWRXU010000643.1:0-274 GCF_046534895.1 Paraburkholderia sp. SIMBA_053
GTATTATTCAATAGTACCAGGTATCGCTCTGCTGTGAATTAATTTTATGACACAGTCAGACTAGCAGGCTGTTGAAATACCCATCGATCGGCCTGAATCCGATCGATGGGTATTTCAACGGCCTGTTAATCAGCTCACGCACAGGCGCTGACGGTTTGGCCAAAGCTGAAAAGCTCTCCACGTTCAATGCTCGATCTGAGACGGCCGCAAAGTCGTTCACTTTCGGCAATGCTTGGCGCAAGGGCAGCATTGCATCATTCCGGTCGAGGCCGTG
>NZ_JAWRXU010000644.1:0-274 GCF_046534895.1 Paraburkholderia sp. SIMBA_053
CGGCGAAAAGGGACGTGTAGAAGGCGCTCATCGGCGGAACGGTCCGGGACGTGGATTAGAGGAAGTTGCGGCTAACAGGACGACGCTCGATGTGCGAGCGCTGAACCATCACGCGGCGCAGCGCGAGACGGCGTTCGAGCCGCGCGGCCTGTTCGACGGCGAATGCGACAGCCACCATCACCATCAGCGTGCCCGCGACCACGACGAGTGCAAGACGCCAGCCGTCTTGGCGGAACAGGCCGCCGTACTGGACGGCCGCGACGGCGGCGGGAAT
>NZ_JAWRXU010000645.1:0-274 GCF_046534895.1 Paraburkholderia sp. SIMBA_053
AGCAAGTGACCCTGTACGGAACCTCGCCATCTCAGAACCGTCGTGGCTGCGTCAATGCGGTATTCCGATACATACTGTCCGCCAATGCCCCGGGCGAGCGCCGACGCTGCCAGTACGGCCGAGACTATTTCTGCGCCCACTAATGGCCGGGTCAGCACCGGGGAATTGAAGACTACATTTGCGGCAAGTATTGCCCTTATATCGTCTGGGCTGTGTGCCCCGGATTCTCTGAGCGCTCGCAGTGCATGCATTTTTGGTCTCCCACGGTTTGTCT
>NZ_JAWRXU010000646.1:0-274 GCF_046534895.1 Paraburkholderia sp. SIMBA_053
TGGGTAACGGCAGCATCCCTGCTTTGACCCACACGGAAGTGTCGACGAACGCCGCCTATTACGGCGACACGCCGCCTAGCCGTGCACAGAAGGCTGGTGTTTCATCTACCGTATCTGTCGGCGAAGACGTTGGAGCCTGGCTGGTCAATTCGCCCCCGACTGCGAGCGTAGATTTTGCCAATTGCCTGCCCAAGTTGCTGAATACGATGTACCACCTGGTTGGGGCGACTGACACATTCCAGACGATCGGGATCGGTTTGGGGTCAGCCGACGG
>NZ_JAWRXU010000647.1:0-274 GCF_046534895.1 Paraburkholderia sp. SIMBA_053
GCGAGCATCGACGCGAAGTGCGACGGGTGCGCGCAGTTGATCATGAAGTAAGCCGCGTAGTCATGAGTCTCGGCATCGGTGCGCGCGATCACATCGGCCAGCGAGTCACCCGACGGCAACCGTCCATCCGTCTCCAGCGTGAACGCTATCGCGACAGGCATCGCGCACGCCTGCGCCGCCTGGATCACCCCGATTGCTTCGTCCGCATAGTTGACCGTGAAGGCGGCGACCATGTCGGCGTCCGTCGCCGCGAAGGTTTCGATCTGCGTCTGAT
>NZ_JAWRXU010000648.1:0-274 GCF_046534895.1 Paraburkholderia sp. SIMBA_053
GTCGTGCCACCCGAGAAGCCCGAATTGCGCCATCCGGTGGACAGGCGCTGGTTTGCGGAGGGCCGGCGGAAGGATCTGCAGGAACCCCACCCACTGCCGTCCCAGTTCGCCGAAAAATTCGGCACGGGCCTGCAGACGCCGAGCGGCAAACTGGAGTTCGTACCCGAGTTGCTAAAGCGGCACACGGCGGACAATCCCGAACGGCCGGCGCTCAATCGCTACATTCCATCCTGGGAGGGAATGCGTTCCGAGCTCGCCGAACGGTATCCACTCC
>NZ_JAWRXU010000649.1:0-274 GCF_046534895.1 Paraburkholderia sp. SIMBA_053
CTCTTTATAATGGGAGTTACCAGCTTCAATAACAATGTCCCCTTTATCTAACAATGGTGTAACATCATGAAGTACTGAATCAACAACAGTATGAGGAACCATAATCCATAAAACTCTTGGTGTTTCCAATGATTGTACAAGTTCTTTTAAATCGGATGTCCCTTTAGCTCCATATGATTTAATTTCTTCTACAGCATTACTATTTAAGTCAAATCCTACAACTTCATGACCATGATCAATTAAATTTTGTCCTAAATTTAATCCCATTTTACCT
>NZ_JAWRXU010000650.1:0-273 GCF_046534895.1 Paraburkholderia sp. SIMBA_053
CAAGCGGTGGAGCATGTGGTTTAATTCGACGCAACGCGAAGAACCTTACCTACTCTTGACATCTAGCGAAGATTGCAGAGATGCAGTTGTGCCTTCGGGAACGCTAAGACAGGTGCTGCATGGCTGTCGTCAGCTCGTGTTGTGAAATGTTGGGTTAAGTCCCGCAACGAGCGCAACCCTTATCCTTAGTTGCCAGCACGTAATGGTGGGAACTCTAGGGAGACTGCCGGTGATAAACCGGAGGAAGGTGGGGACGACGTCAAGTCATCATGG
>NZ_JAWRXU010000651.1:0-273 GCF_046534895.1 Paraburkholderia sp. SIMBA_053
CAGCGCCAGGATATCGACCACTTTCTTGTTCAAGCCTTGCGGCGTAATTCCGTGTTCCTCGTTGTACTTCTGCTGTTTCTCACGGCGACGTTCGGTTTCGCCAATCGCTTTCGCCATTGATGGGGTGATCTTATCGCCGTAGAGAATCGCTTTAGCGTTAACGTTACGTGCCGCACGACCAATGGTCTGGATCAACGAACGTTCGGAACGCAGGAAGCCTTCTTTGTCAGCGTCGAGGATCGCCACCAGCGACACTTCCGGCATATCCAGACC
>NZ_JAWRXU010000652.1:0-273 GCF_046534895.1 Paraburkholderia sp. SIMBA_053
GGCGTCGAGATGGACGTGCTGGGCTTCGCGTATGACGAGTTCACCGAGGAACAGCGCAAGGTGGTGGTGGCGGCTCACCCTCGCGGGGAGAACTTCAAGGAGCAGATTATTGACGCCTTTAACGAGGGCATGAAGCACCGGCCGGACTCGACATTCGGCACGGTCAACGACGACGTGCTTGCGTTGAAGGACCCCGGTTTCCGTCGCAAGAACTTTTGCAGCATCATTCTCGGAAACGCGTGGAACGACTCGAATTACGCGTGCACCTGCAAT
>NZ_JAWRXU010000653.1:0-273 GCF_046534895.1 Paraburkholderia sp. SIMBA_053
CGCCTGATGCCTGCGGCCTGCGCGGCTCGGCGCGCGGCACGCACCTCCTGCGAAGGAGATCTCGCGCAACGAAGGACTGGATCGCGCATTCGGTCCTTCGTCGAGTGAGATCTCCTTCGCTGCGCGCGACAACATCAGCCGAGATGCTTCCCCTGAGCGACAGCATCCATGATGATCGCCTGCACTTCCGGCCAGCGAGTCATGATCTGCTCGTATCCGAACCGCAGCACGTGATAGCCCCGAAGCATGAGCTGCGCGTCATGCGCGATATCA
>NZ_JAWRXU010000654.1:0-273 GCF_046534895.1 Paraburkholderia sp. SIMBA_053
GCCGCGCACGTCGCCGCGAGCTGCATCGACGGCCGGAAGCCGCCCCAGTAGTGGTGGTCGATCAGCACGACCTGCACGGCGTCACGACGGAAGCCCTCGTTGATGTGCCCCTGCTCGACCACGCACATGTTCGTGGCCAGCGGGAGCGACGTCTGCTGCGCGACCTCGGCCATCGCGGGGATACCCGGGGTCGGGTCTTCGTAGTACTCCAGCGCGTGCTCGAGGCGGGAGGCGATGCGCACCGCCGTGCGCACATCCCACGTGCCGTTCGGG
>NZ_JAWRXU010000655.1:0-273 GCF_046534895.1 Paraburkholderia sp. SIMBA_053
GGTTTGATGTTCATTGTCCAGTAGTCCATTGAAACCATGATGAAAGCCAATAACATCAATATTGTTCGCTGCTGCAGTTAATACTATGGCTCTGATGGCGGCGTTCATGCCGGGCGCATCTCCACCTGATGTGAGTATACCGACGCGTTTAATCATGGCTGGTCCTTATACGTAAACGCTTTAACTATAGCGGTTTATTAATTGATGTCTTTTGATATAGCGCAATCTGTGGTGACTCTGTCGCGAAAGCGGTGTTAGTTAAAGACAACACCC
>NZ_JAWRXU010000013.1:0-155835 GCF_046534895.1 Paraburkholderia sp. SIMBA_053
CGCTTTGCATGGGATGGGAGTAAGCGCTCAAGCGCTAACTCCCATCGACCGCTTTGCATGGGATGGGAGTAAGCGCTCAAGCGCTAACTCCCATCGACCGCTTTGCATGGGATGGGAGTAAGCGCTGAAGCGCTAACTCCCATCGACCGCTTTGCATGGGATGGGAGTAAGCGCTGAAGCGCTAACTCCCATCGACACAGGAGACTAATCGATGAGTTTGAAGCCGCTATTCCGTTCGCTTTCCGTTGCCGCCGTGCTGGGCGCGGGCATTATGGCCACCAGCCAGACGGCCCAGGCCGCCACCGAAATCCAGTTCTGGCACGCAATGGAAGCCGCTCTGGGCGAACGTCTGAACGATATCGCCAACGCGTTCAATGCGTCGCAATCCGACTACAAGATCGTGCCGGTGTTCAAGGGCACTTACGACCAGACGCTTGCCGCCGGCATCGCCGCTTACCGCAGCGGCAACGCGCCAGCCGTCCTGCAAGTCTACGAAGTCGGCACCGCGACCATGATGCAGGCGAAGAAGGCTGTCATTCCCGTATCGGAAGTGTTCAAGCAAGCCGGCGTGCCGCTCGACGAAAAAGCGTTCGTGCCGACAATCGCCAGCTATTACAGCGACGCCAGAAGCGGCCAGTTGATCTCGATGCCGTTCAACAGCTCGACGCCGGTTCTCTACTACAACAAGGACGCGTTCAAGAAAGCCGGCCTCGATCCGAACCAGCCGCCGAAGACATGGGCCGAATTGCAGGTCGACGCGCAGAAGCTCAAAGCCTCCGGCATGGCGTGCGGTTATTCATCGGGCTGGCAAAGCTGGATCCAGTTGGAGAACTACAGCGCGTGGCATGGTGCGCCGTTTGCGTCGAAGAACAACGGATTTGACGGCGCCGACGCGCAACTCGAATTCAACAAGCCGCTGCAGGTCGCGCACATCCAGTTCCTGCAGAACATGCAGAAGGAAGGCTCGTTCACCTACGTTGGCCGCAAGGACGAACCCGTCTCGAAGTTCTACAGCGGCGATTGCGGGATCATCACGAACTCGTCGGGCTCGCTTGCCACAATCAAGAAGTACGCGAAGTTCAACTTCGGCACCGGCATGATGCCTTACGACGCAAACGTGAAGGGCGCGCCGCAGAACGCGATAATCGGCGGTGCGAGCTTGTGGGTGTTGGCGGGCAAAGACCCGGCTGTCTACAAGGGCGTGGCGAAATTCCTGTCGTATCTGTCGTCGGCACCGGTTGCCGCCAAGTGGCATCAGGACACGGGCTACCTGCCGGTCACGACCGCCGCTTATCAGTTGACGCAACAACAGGGCTTCTACGAGAAGAACCCAGGCAGCGACACGGCCATCAAGCAGATGCTCAACAAGCCGCCCCTGCCGTACACGAAGGGTCTGCGTTTGGGCAACATGCCGCAGATCCGCACGATCATCGACGAAGAACTCGAACAGGTGTGGGGTGAGAAGAAAACGCCGCAACAGGCGCTCGACTCGGCGGTTTCGCGTGGCGACGAGTTGCTGCGGCGCTTCGAAAAAGCCGGCAGCTAATCGCGGTATCGGTCTGCGCAGCTCGTGCAGACCATGCGGTTCATGCAGCAATAGCGGTGAACAACCGCAACCCGGCGCAATAAAAGCATAAAGCCAGTCGGCAGGGTTTCGACGCAATCGCGTCGAAACCCGCTTGCAGCAACCCTTGGGAATCTTCGATGGAAAAGCGCTCCCGCTTCGGCACCAGTCTGCTGCCCTACCTGCTCGTCGCGCCGCAACTGGCGATCACCGCGCTGTTTTTTCTGTGGCCCGCGGGCGAAGCGCTGTGGCAATCCACACAAAGCCAGGACGCCTTCGGCACGTCGAGCGAATTTGTCGGGCTCGCCAACTTCCGCCAACTCTTCGCCGATCCGCTCTACCTGTCATCGTTCAACACGACGCTGATTTTCTGTGCGCTCGTCACCGTTTCCGGCCTCGTCATTTCGCTGCTGCTGGCCGTCTGCGCCGACCGCGTCACGCGCGGCGCGAAGGCTTACCAGACGCTGCTGATCTGGCCGTATGCGGTCGCGCCGGCAATCGCGGCCGTGTTGTGGTCGTTTCTGTTCAACCCGAGTATCGGCCTCGTCACATTCGCGCTCGCAAAGTACGGCATCGTGTGGAATCACGCGCTCAATGCGGGACAGGCGATGTTTCTCGTCGTGCTAGCCTCGGTGTGGAAGCAGGTCAGCTACAACTTCCTCTTCTTCTATGCGGGCTTGCAGGCGATTCCGCGCTCGCTGATCGAAGCCGCGGCCATCGACGGCGCCGGTCCCGTGCGACGCTTCTTCGGCATCGCACTGCCGCTGTTGTCGCCGACCAGCTTCTTCCTGCTGGTCATCAACATCACCTACGCATTCTTCGACACGTTCCCCGTGATCGACGCAGCGACCGGCGGCGGTCCCGCGCAATCGACGCGCACGCTGATCTACAAGATTTTCGCGGAAGGCTTCCAGGGACTCGACATCGGCAGTTCCGGCGCGCAGTCGGTGGTTCTGATGGTGATCGTCGTCGCGTTGACGGTCGTGCAATTCCGCTTTATCGAACGCAGGGTTCAATACTCATGATCGAAAACCGCCGCGGTTTCGACCTCTTCTGCCACGCGGTGCTGATACTCGGCGTCGCGTTGGTGGTGTTTCCGGTGTACGTCGCGTTCTGCGCGGCGACCATGAGCGAGCACGAGGTGTTCACCGTGCCGCTCTCACTGGTGCCCAGTTCACATCTCTTGGAAAACGTTGCGACGGTCTGGGCGCACGGCAGCGGGAACGCGGCGGCGCCCTTCGGCCGCATGCTGTTCAACAGCCTCGTCATGGCGCTTGCCATTGCTATCGGCAAGATCGCCGTGTCGATGATCTCCGCTTTCGCGATCGTATTTTTCCGCTTCCCGTTTCGCAATCTGTCGTTCTGGCTGATCTTCATCACGTTGATGCTGCCGGTCGAAGTCCGCATTTTTCCGACCGTGCAAGTCGTCTCGTCGATGCACCTCAGCAATACCTATAGCGGCTTGACGTTGCCGCTAATCGCCTCGGCCACTGCCACGTTTCTCTTCCGTCAGTTCTTCATGACCTTGCCCGATGAGTTGATGGAAGCCGCGCGCATCGACGGTGCGGGCGCCATGCGCTTCTTCTGGGACGTCGTGCTGCCGCTGTCCAAAACCAACATGGCGGCGCTGTTCGTGATCACGTTCATTTACGGCTGGAATCAATATTTGTGGCCGATTCTGATTACGAGCCAGCAATCGCTGACGACGGCCGTGGTCGGCATCAAGAGCATGATCGCGTCGGGCGACACCGCAACGGAATGGCATCTGGTCATGACGGCCACGCTGCTCGCCATGCTGCCGCCGCTCGCCGTCGTGCTGACCATGCAACGCTGGTTCGTGCGCGGACTCGTCGATGCGGAAAAATGAAAGCGCCCCGCCAGCGCATCAACGCATCAATGCACTGACGCCGCACAGGCACCAGATAAACGACACGAAACGAAGGGCTAAAACCGCATGGCTGCACTGACACTGCAAGGCGTTAAAAAAACCTACGACGGCAAACAGTTTGTGTTGCATGGCATCGACGTCGACGTGAACGACGGCGAGTTCGTCGTGATGGTCGGGCCGTCGGGTTGCGGCAAATCCACATTGCTGCGGATGGTCGCCGGGCTCGAGCGGATCTCCGAAGGCACCATCTCGATCGCCGGCAAAGTGGTCAACGAGCTGGAGCCGAAAGACCGCAACATCGCGATGGTGTTTCAGAACTACGCGCTTTATCCGCATATGAGCGTGGCGGAAAACATGGGCTACGCGCTGAAGATCGCGGGAGTCGACCGGGCGCAGATCGCGCAGCGCGTGAACGCCGCCGCGCAGATTCTCGAACTCGAACCGCTGCTGCAGCGCAAGCCGCGCGAGCTGTCGGGCGGACAGCGTCAGCGCGTGGCAATGGGCCGCGCGATCGTGCGCGAACCCGCCGTGTTTCTGTTCGACGAACCGCTGTCCAATCTCGATGCGCGTCTGCGCGTGCAAATGCGGCTCGAAATCCAGCGGCTGCATGCTCGGCTAGCGACCACGAGCCTCTACGTGACGCACGATCAGATCGAAGCAATGACGCTGGCGCAACGTGTGATCGTGATGAATAAGGGTCACGCCGAACAGATCGGCGCACCAACCGAAGTCTACGAGCGGCCCGCGACCGTGTTCGTCGCCGGCTTCATCGGTTCGCCTGGCATGAATCTGCTGGAAGGCCGCGTGTCCGACGACGGTTCGACTTTCGACGTGGCGGGCAACGGTCCGCAACTGCCGCTCGCCGGCGTCGCGTCGATTGGCCGCGAAGTCGCCAAAGGACGCGAGTGGACGCTCGGCATTCGTCCCGAGCACATGAGTCCGGGGCAGGCCGATGCGCCGCATACAACGCTCACCGTCGATTCATGCGAGTTGCTCGGCGCGGATAATCTCGCGCACGGACGTTGGGGTAAGCATGACGTGACAGTGCGATTGCCGCACGCGCACCGGCCGGCGGCCGGCGAAGCGCTGCAGGTCGCCCTGCCCGCCCGGCACTTGCATTTCTTCGATCCGGCAAGCGGGCGGCGGGTGAACTGACAGACGCGGCCACAACAACAATCCATAAAAATGATTCATTGCACTGGCTTGAAAGCCGCTCGCTGCGGCGTTGCAGTCGTGGCGGCGCTGCTGGTCGGCATGTCGCCGGCTTTCGCGTATGTCGCGCCGGGTACGACGCCCGGAGAAGCCGACCTCAGCAATCACAACACCTACACCAATCGCGACGGCAACACGGTCCATGCGCCGGCCAAGTCGCTGTCAGGCAAGGCGCCTGAAGGCGCGACGGCGCGCTGCCGCGACGGCAGCTACAGTTTCAGCCGGCATCACAGCGGCACATGCTCGCGACACGGCGGCGTGGCCAGCTGGTTATAGACCGCCTACAGCCTCGCAGCAACCCGCAACCGCGCGTGCCTCACCGCCGCCGCGCGCTCATGCCGAAGTACAATGCCATCTGCACACGGCCCGCGCGCGGCCGTCGGTGAGCAGAACACTGCGCGGGACACCGCGCTGGACACCGCGCCGGCCAACGCCGGGCGCTCCGCCCGGCCATGACGTCGCCGTAACACGCCGTGGCACCGGTTACCTTTCCACCCGCGACTGCCCGCCCCCTTGCGGCCGGCGTCGCCAACGTCTCGCAAGCAAATGGCCCAATACGTCTTCACCATGAATCGGGTCGGCAAGATCGTGCCGCCCAAGCGTCAAATCCTGAAAGACATCTCGCTGTCCTTTTTTCCCGGCGCGAAGATCGGCCTGCTCGGCCTGAACGGCTCGGGCAAGTCGACGCTGATCCGCATCATGGCCGGTGTGGACAAGGACATCGAAGGCGAAGCCACGCCAATGCCGAACCTGAACATCGGCTATCTGCCGCAGGAACCTCAGCTCGACCCGAACAAGACGGTGCGCGAAACCGTTGAGGAAGGTCTGGGCGATGTGTTCAACGCGCAGAAGAAGCTCGATGAAATCTACGCGGCCTACGCGGAGCCCGACGCCGACTTCGACGCGCTCGCTGCCGAGCAGGCCAAGTACGAAGCGATTCTCGCGACAACCGACGGCGGCAGCGCCGAACAGCAGATCGAAATCGCCGCCGACGCGCTGCGCCTGCCGGCGTGGGACGCGAAAATCGAGCACCTGTCGGGCGGCGAAAAGCGCCGCGTCGCACTGTGCAAGCTGCTGCTCGAAAAGCCCGACATGCTGTTGCTGGATGAGCCGACCAACCACCTCGACGCCGAATCGGTCGACTGGCTCGAACAGTTCCTCACGCGTTTTCCCGGCACCGTCGTCGCGGTCACGCACGATCGCTACTTCCTGGATAACGCGGCCGAGTGGATTCTCGAACTCGACCGCGGCCACGGTATTCCGTGGAAGGGCAACTACAGCAGTTGGCTCGATCAGAAAGAAGAACGCCTGAAGCAGGAAGAGTCGTCGGAATCGGCGCGTCAGAAGGCGATCAAGAAGGAACTGGAGTGGGTGCGGCAAAACCCGAAGGGCCGTCAGGCGAAGTCGAAAGCGCGTATCGCCCGTTTCGAGGAACTCAACAGCCAGGACTATCAGAAGCGCAACGAAACGCAGGAAATCTTCATTCCGGTTGGCGACCGCCTCGGCAATGAAGTGATCGAATTCAAGAACGTCAGCAAGTCGTATGGCGACCGTTTGTTGCTCGATAACGTCAGCTTCAAGATTCCGGCGGGCGCGATCGTGGGCATCATCGGTCCGAACGGCGCGGGTAAGTCCACGCTGTTCCGCATGCTCACCGGCCGCGAAGAACCCGATTCGGGCGAGATCGTGAAGGGCCCGACCGTGAAGCTCGCTTACGTCGATCAAAGCCGTGACGCACTGGACCCTTCGAAGACCGTGTTCGAAGAAATCTCCGGCGGCGCGGACGTGCTGACGGTCGGCAAGTATGAAACACCGTCGCGCGCGTACATCGGCCGTTTCAACTTCAAGGGCGGCGATCAGCAGAAGATCGTCGGCAATCTGTCGGGCGGCGAGCGCGGCCGTTTGCATCTTGCGAAGACGCTGATCGCGGGCGGCAACGTGTTGCTGCTCGACGAACCGTCGAACGACCTGGACGTGGAAACGTTGCGCGCGCTCGAAGACGCATTGCTGGAATTCGCCGGCTCGGTGATGGTGATCTCGCACGATCGCTGGTTCCTCGACCGCATCGCCACGCACATTCTCGCGTTCGAAGGCGATTCGCAAGTTACGTTCTTCGACGGCAATTACCAGGAGTACGAAGCGGACAAGCGTGCGCGCCTTGGCGAAGAAGCAGCGCGTCCGAAACGTCTGCGTTACAAGCCGATTACGCGCTAAGACTCGCCGCGTAAAAGTAGCTGCGGCCTGCCCGTCGGGAGACGGGCGGGTCGCTTCTTGCAGGTCGCTTCTTGCAGGTCGCTTCTTGCAGGTCGCCTAATGCAGGTCGCCTCCAACGGCTTGCGTCGGCAGCACGCCACTTCCCCTGACTGCAAACATCGGCTCTATAGCAGCCGCACACGCCACATGTCGGCGACGTGCCGACAGGGCACAGCCATTGCTTACCTGGCCGTGCTATATGTCGTTTCGCGCCACGCGTCCACGACGCGCGCATCCGTTACAGCCACGCCGCGCACACGGCACCGAGGAGCACAGCATGGCAATGTCGAGGGGCAAACGCTGGATCGTTGCCGTGGGCAGCGTGCTGGTCGTGCTCGTCGTCATTGCGCTCGGTGTGCTGCAGTACGCGCAGCGTGAAGTGAAAGAACGCGTGGTGGCGGCGCTCGGTCCACTGGGCAGCGCGCAAAGCATCGACGTCGGCCTGACCTCCGTTCATCTCACCAACGTGCTGTTGAAGGCGCCGCCAGGCTGGCCGGCCGGCGATCCATTGAGAGCCGACGAAATCACTATCACGCCGGATATTCGCGACCTGCTCGCGCGGCGCATGCATGTCCGCAGCGTCGTCGTGCGCGGTTTCGATATGGCGGTGCTGCGTACTCAAACTGGTACGATCCGCCTGCTTCCGAATTTGCGACAGTCGGTCACGACCGCGAACGACGACGCAAGCAGTACCGCCGCGGGCGCAACGCCGCGCGAAAAACAGGTCGATCACATCAGCCTGGAGCAAGGGGGGTTCCACTTCTACGACATGACCGTCGGTCCGCCCGCCTACAAGGTGACGGTAAGCAACGCAAACGCGACGGTCGACAACATTCATCTGCCGGCCCTCACCGAGCCGACCAACGTCAGTGTCAGCGGCTCGATCAAAGGACCGTCGCACACGGGCACGGTCACATTCGGCGGATGGATCAAGATCGCCAGCAAGGACTCGCAAACGACGAGCACGCTGCGCGGCGTCGACGTCGTGATGCTCGATCCTTATCTCGTCAAGAAAGCCGGGGCCGAGGCGCGAGTGACGGGCGGCACGGTCGATCTGAGCGTCGAGTCGTCGGTGCGCAACTATCAGTTGCATGCGCCGGGCACGATCACGGTTCACCAGTTGCAACTCGCGGACACCGGCAGTCCGCTCGACACTTTCATGTCGATTCCGACGAAGGCCGCCGTCGCCGCACTGAAGGCTCGCAACGGCGACATCACGCTCCACTTCGTGCTGGACGGTAACTTACGCGATCCGAAATTCTCAGTGCAGGAAGGATTGACGACTCGCATCGCCGCCGGATTCGCGAAAGCGCTGGGTGTCAGTGTGGAAGGCGTGGCAAAAGGCGCGGGAGAAACCGTGAAGGGCTTGGGTAATGCTTTGAAGAATTTGCTCGGGCAGTAGACTTCGCGCAACAAGGAGCGCGTTACTGTAAGCGCGAGGGTGAGACTGGCACCCACGCGCTCACGGCGGCAAAGACGGGCTACACATGTCGCGCCCTGCGTGACGCGCGAGCGACACTCGCCTGGTCAAACCGGCAAACCCAGTTCCCGCAGCTTCGCTTCTGTTTGCGCGGCGTTCGTGTGATGCACGCCATGCCAGCCGAGTACGGTGGCGGCTGCGGCGTTCTTCGGGTTGTCGTCGATAAACACTAGTTCGCCCGGCTCGACGCCTGGTAGTTGCGCGTCGATCCGCTCGCGCATTGCCGCAAAAATCGCCGGATCGGGTTTCACCAGCCCTACGCGACCGGAGACGACAATGTCCCGAAAGCGCCGCAGCACCGGGTAGTGCTCCCACGCATACGGAAACGTCTCAGCCGACCAGTTCGTCAGACCGAAAAGCGGGACTTCCGCGGCTTCGAGCTTTTCCATGATCGCCACGCCGTCTTCCAGCACGCCGGCCACCATCTCGTGCCAGCGCTCATAGAACGCGCGGATCAGCGCTTCGTGATCGGGAAAGCGGGCGACGAGTTCTGCCGTCGCCTCGACGATCGGCTGGCCGCCGTCCTGACGAATCACCCAATCCATCGAGCAGACGTGGGTCAGGAACCAGCGTCGCTCGGCTTCGTCGGGAATCAGTTGCCTGTAAAGATACTCGGGACTCCAGTCGATCAGCACGCCGCCGAAATCGAACACGACTGCCTTGATGGCCATGCGCTCTCCGTTAGCTATGCCGTTGCGGATGTAGTTGCAGTTGCGGCGCTCACACCGGCTGGGTGCGCAGCTCGAGCCATGCCTTGGCGTCGCCCGAAACATGCGGCGACAGACGCGCGCGCACCGTCTCGTGATAGTCGTTCAGCCACGCGCGCTCGTCGTCGCGCAGCAGCGACAGGTCGAGGCAACGCGTGTCGATCGGGCAAAGCGTTAGCGTCTCGAACTTCAGGAAGTCGCCGAATTCCGTCTCGCCGGCGGGTACGTTCAGCACCAGGTTCTCGATGCGCACGCCCCACTTGCCCGGCCGGTAGATGCCCGGCTCGACCGAGGTGATCATGCCTTCTTCCATTGCCGTCCACGATTCGGCAGGCGCGTAGTGCGAAATCACCTGCGGGCCTTCGTGCACGTTCAGGAAATAGCCGACGCCATGACCGGTGCCGTGGCCGTAATCGGCGCCGGCTTCCCAGATCGGCGCGCGAGCGATTGCGTCGAGCATCGGCGAACGGATGCCGCGCGGGAACCTGGCGCGCGACAATGCCATGGTGCCTTTCAGCACGATCGTGAAATCGCGCCGCTGTTCGTCGCTGACGATGCCGACCGGCACGACGCGTGTGATGTCCGTCGTGCCGCTCAAGTACTGTGCGCCTGAGTCGACCAGCAACAGGCCGTTGCCTTCGATCACGGCATGCGATTCGTTAGTGGCGCGATAGTGCGGCATTGCGCCGTTGGCGTTGAAGCCCGCAATGGTCGCAAAGCTCAGCGACACGAAGCCGGGACGACGCGCGCGCGCCGCCGTCAGACGTTCGTCGATAGTGAGTTCGGTGATCGTCTCGCGGCCCAGTGCGCCTTCGAACCACGCGAAGAATTCCGCGAGCGCGGCGCCGTCCTGCTCCATGGTCTCGCGCACGTGCCTGGCCTCTGCCTCGGTCTTGCGCGACTTGAAGAACGTGGACGGATTGACTGCCTCGACCACTTTCACCGTCGACGGCACCGATTGCAGCGAGCCGTATGTAATGCGGCGCGGGTCGATGAGCAGCGTCGTGCCGGCGGGCAGCGCAGAGAGCGCCTCCGCGGCTTTCGCATATGGCTCGACGCTGACGCCGTCGCGTGCAAGAGCCTCGGCGAGCGCCTGCGGCACCTTGCCGTCGGCAATGAACAGCGACGCGCGGTTTTCGCCGATCAGCGCGTGCGCCACGAAGACCGGGTTATAGCTGACGTCGGCGCCCCGCAGATTCAGCAGCCACGCGAGGTCGTCGAGCGTGGAAATGAAGTGCCATTGCGCGCCCTTCTCCGCCATTGCCCGACGGACCTGCGCCAGCTTTTCCGAACGCGCGACGCTTGCATGCGGCGCCGCGTGCTCGAACACGGCGGCAACCGGCAGCGTCGGACGCTGCGGCCAGATCGCGTCGAACAGATCGACGTCGGTGCGCAACTTTACGCCGCGCGCCGTGAGCGCCTGAGTCAGGGCCCGCGCGGCCGCTACGCCGAGCACCGCGCCGTCCACGCCGACCGCGCTACCGGGCGCAACATTCTGGGCGAGCCAATCGAAATGCGGCGCGGTTTGCTGGCCGCCGGTCATTTTCATAAGCTGAACGCCGGTGCCCGCGAGTTGCGCGTTGGCCTGCTCCCAATAGCGGCTGTCCGTCCAGACGCCTGCAAAGTCCGCAGTGACGACGAGCGTGCCCGCCGAGCCGGTGAACCCGGAAAGCCATTCCCGCCCCTGCCAACGCCCTGGCAAATATTCGGACAAGTGCGGATCCGCCGACGGCACGAGGTAAGCGGCGACGCCTTCGCGTGCCATCGCGCTGCGCAACGTGGCGAGCCGTTCGGGGATGGGAGAAGTATGGGGAAGTCGGGCATTCATGGAAGTCACCTGCAAATATTCATCGACGGGAAAGCGAGCCGACCGTCACGGCAACGGCGATCATGGCGATGGCCGTGCAAACAGGCCATTCGAGCGTCTCACCGTCATGGAAAAGGCCAATCACATTGCCGGCCATGCGCGCGACGCTCGCGCCCACTATTCCGGCAAGCACCGCCACCCACAAGCGGGCGCGGCTAGAGCGGTTCAAGCGGCGCAGCGGATGCAACCACCACCCCGCGATACCGATTGCTGCCCCCAACACGACGATTCCGGGCCAGCCCATTAGCGGCCGGTCTCGCGCAGTTTCGGATTTGTCTTATGGGCGCGAGGCTCGACGACAGCTAGCATTTTTGTCTCTTTCTCAAAAAAATCAGCACGGCGCTTTCCGCACAGCGGTTGAGTTTAGGGGTCGGGGTGACGTTAGGCAAGCTATAGGCCTTACGGAAAAGCCTGGTTCCCGGCCGTCGTCGAGCTCAACGCGCCCATGCGAATTGCCCTTATCGAGCCGGATACAAGTCACGCCAAACTGGTCACCCGGCTTGTTTTCGCCGGCGGCCACGTGTGTCAGCACTTCACTACCAGCGTCCCCTTCCTGGCACAGGCCGCAGATCAGTTCTTCGATTTGCTGATCACCGAAAACTGGGCCGGCGATCACTCAGCCGAAGACGTCATCGCGCACGCCCGCGCGATCCTGCCGAGCCTGCCGGTTATCGTGCTGATGACGGAGCCGCGCGAAAGCCAGATCGTCGCCGTGCTCCACGCGGGCGCCGACGACTGCGTGACCAAACCGGTTCGCGGCCCCGAGATGCTCGCGCGAGTAGACGCGCTACTGCGGCGCGCGGGACTGCGCCGGCCGCCCAATCGCCGGCACGACGTGATTCGCGGCTATGCGTTCGACACCGGAAACTTCGCCGTGACATTCCGTCATCGCACGGTCACGCTGACGCCGAAGGAATTCCGCTTCGCGCTGCTGCTGTTCTCCAATCTGTCGCGGCCCGTGTCGCGCGCGCACATCCTCGAAACCGTGTGGGCGCGCCGCCGCGACGTAAAGTCGCGCACCGTCGACACCCATGCGTCGCGCGTGAGGTCAAAGCTGGAACTGCGCCCGGAGTTGGGCTATTCGCTAACGCCGCTCTACGGCTATGGCTATCAACTGGACGCATTCCCGCCGGAAGGAGTCGCCGCGCCCGGCTGAGCGGGCGTCACAATGTAAGAATCGTGAAAACGCTATAATATCGAGCTAAACCATAGCTCCCCAGAATGCAGCTCCTAACGATCGGAATCAATCATCACACTGCGCCTGTCGCCTTGCGCGAACGCGTGGCGTTTCCGCTCGAACAGATCAAGCCCGCATTGGACACTTTCAAAAGCGTCTGGCTGGGAGCCACGGCCCGCACCGCGCCTGAAGCGGCGATTCTGTCCACCTGCAATCGCACCGAACTCTACTGCGCGACCGACGACCAGGCCGTGCGTGAAGCCGCGATCCAGTGGCTGTCCCGTTATCACAACCTGCCTATCGAGGAACTCGCGCCGCACGTCTACGCGTTGCCGCAGTCCGAAGCCGTGCGCCACGCGTTTCGGGTCGCCTCGGGCCTGGATTCCATGGTGTTGGGTGAGACGCAAATCGTCGGACAAATGAAGGACGCCGTTCGCACGGCATCTGAAGCCGGCGCGCTGGGCACGTATCTGAACCAGTTGTTTCAGCGCACGTTCGCCGTCGCGAAGGAAGTGCGGAGCACGACCGAGATCGGCGCGCAATCCGTTTCCATGGCCGCCGCCGCGGTCCGGCTGGCGCAACGCATTTTCGACAAGGTGTCGAACCAGCGCGTGCTCTTTATCGGCGCCGGCGAAATGATCGAGTTGTGCGCCACGCACTTTGCCGCACAGCAACCGCGCGAACTCGTGGTCGCCAACCGCACGGCTGAGCGCGGCACGCGACTCGCCGAGCGCTTCAACGGACGCGCCATTCCGTTGTCCGATCTGCCGACTCGCATGCACGAGTTCGATATCATCGTGTCGTGCACGGCTTCCACGTTGCCGATCATCGGTCTCGGCGCAGTGGAGCGCGCAGTGAAAGCGCGTCGCCATCGGCCAATTTTCATGGTCGATCTGGCTGTTCCGCGTGACATCGAACCGGAAGTCGGTCAGCTTGAAGACGTGTTCCTGTATACCGTCGACGACCTCGGCGCGATCGTTCGCGAAGGCAATGCGTCGCGGCAGGCCGCCGTGGCGCAGGCCGAAGCGATCATCGAAACGCGCGTGCAGAACTTCATGCAGTGGCTCGAAGCGCGCAGCATCGTGCCGGTGATCCGCCATATGCATACGCAAGCCGACGTACTGCGCCGGGCCGAAGTCGAACGTGCGCAGAAAATGCTCGCGCGGGGCGACGATCCTGCCGCTGTGCTCGAAGCGCTTTCGCAAGCGCTCACCAACAAACTGATCCACGGTCCGACCCACGCGCTCAACCGCGCGAGCGGCGAGAACCGCGACACGCTCATCGAATTGATGAGCGGGTTCTACAAACACTCCGGTTCCACGGAGCGTTAGCGGCGCGCGTGCCGCCTGTCCGCGCCACCCGCAAGTGGCCCGCGACGTGCTTCTGCCCTTGGGCATCCGCCCACTTCCTAGTTGTCGTCCTTGCCGGAGTCCGCTCCGATACCCGCCTGATGAAAACGAGCATGCAACGCAAGCTCGACCAGCTGACTACCCGGCTGGCCGAACTTAACGACCTGTTGAGCCGAGAGGACATCACAGCGAACCTCGACCAGTATCGCAAGCTCACGCGCGAACACGCCGAGCTCGGACCGGTTGTCGAGCAATACGCGCTCTGGCGCCAGGCCATGCACGACGCCGCCACCGCGCAAGATTTGCTCTCGGATGCTTCCATGCGCGAGTTCGCGGAAGAGGAAATTCGCGCGGCCCGCGAGCGGATGGAACAGCTCGGCGGCGAACTGCAGAAAATGCTGCTGCCGAAAGACCCGAACGACGACCGCAACATCTTCCTCGAAATTCGAGCGGGGACGGGCGGCGACGAGTCCGCGCTCTTCGCCGGCGATCTTTTGCGCATGTATCTGCGTTATGCCGAGCGCAATCGCTGGCAGGTCGAGATGATGTCGGCAAGCGAATCCGACCTGGGCGGCTATAAGGAAGTGATCGTGCGAATCGCTGGCGAAGCCGCCTATTCGAAGCTCAAGTTCGAGTCCGGCGGGCACCGCGTGCAGCGCGTGCCGGCTACGGAAACGCAGGGCCGCATTCACACCTCCGCGTGCACGGTTGCCGTGATGCCGGAAGCGGACGAAATCGGCGAGGTTGAAATCAATCCGGCCGATTTGCGGATCGACACGTTCCGCGCGTCCGGCGCCGGCGGCCAGCACATCAACAAGACGGACTCGGCCGTGCGCGTTACGCACTTGCCGACGGGGATCGTCGTCGAATGTCAGGACGACCGTTCGCAGCACAAGAACAAGGACCGCGCATTGAAAGTGCTGGCGGCTCGCATCAAGGACAAGCAGTCGCACGAGCAGCAGGCAAAGGAAGCCGCCACGCGTAAGAGCCTGATCGGCTCGGGCGATCGCTCCGAGCGGATTCGCACCTACAACTTCCCGCAAGGACGTCTGACAGACCATCGGATCAATCTGACGCTGTATCGCCTCGACGCGATTATGGACGGTGACCTGGATGAGTTAATCGGTGCACTTGTCAGCGAGCATCAGGCCGAGTTGCTCGCTTCGCTTGGCGATGCGGACTAAGCACCCATGACGTCGAACGCCCCAGCCGATCGCGACAATGCGGCCACGCCCGCCGCGCTGTTGCGCGCCTCGCCGCTGCCGTCGCTGGAAGCGCGGATTCTGCTCACGCATGTGCTCGGCTGGCGGCAAACGCAATTGATCACGCGCGCAGACGAAGCGCTCGATAGCGAATCTGTTCAGCGCTATCAGGCATTACAAACGCGTCGCGTAGCGGGCGAGCCGGTGGCGCAACTTGTCGGCGTCCGCGAATTTTTCGGGCTTGATTTCGAGGTCACGCCGCATGTGCTGATTCCCCGTCCCGAAACCGAATTGCTGGTCGAAACGGCACTCGTCGCGATGGAGAACCTCGTACGCCCGCACGTGCTCGATCTCGGCACCGGCACGGGCGCGATTGCGGTGGCGATCGCGTCGATGCGTCCGGACGCGCGAGTCAGCGCGCTCGACAATTCGGCGGAGGCACTTGCCGTCGCCTCGCGCAATGCCGCGCGCCTGCTCGATCCGAACCGGCCAGGCGGCGCTGTGACATTCACACGAAGCGACTGGTACGACTCGCTGGACGCGGCACTTCGGTTCGACGTCATAGTCAGCAATCCGCCGTATATCGCGAGCGGCGACCCGCATCTTTTGCAGGGCGATCTGCGCTACGAACCGCGCGGCGCGCTCACCGACGAAGCCGACGGCCTCAGCGCGATCCGGGCGATCGTCTCGGGCGCGCCTCGTCGTCTTGCCGCAAACGGCGTACTGTGGATGGAGCACGGCTACAATCAGGCTGAAGCCGTGCGCGCGCTTCTGGTCGCGCAAGGTTTCACGCAGGTCCAATCGGAGCGCGATCTTGCAGGCATCGAGCGGATCTCCGGCGGTCGGCTCGCTGACTGACAAAGCCTGGCGTCAGCCGCCACAGCCGTCGCAATAGCCGCGACGAGCGAGTGGACAAAGCGGCCGTCGGCTGGCGCAAGCGAAATCCGCTATCATTTCAGCCTATTCCCTACACATACCGGAACCGCAAGGTCAGTCATGGATACGCAACAACGCATCAAGCAAATCGTCGACGAAAACAACGTCGTGCTCTTCATGAAGGGCAGCGCCCAGTTCCCGATGTGCGGCTTTTCGGGCCGCGCAATCCAGATTCTGAAGGCATGCAACGTCAATGAATTCAAGACGGTCAACGTGCTCGAAGACGACGAAGTCCGTCAGGGCATCAAGCAGTTCTCGAATTGGCCGACCATTCCGCAGCTTTACGTGAAGGGCGAATTCGTCGGTGGCTCGGACATCATGATGGAAATGTACGAATCGGGCGAATTGCAGCAACTGTTTGCTGCAGCCTGACCGTCTGCTTCAAAGCCGATCCTGGAAGGCGCCGCGAGCCATGGAAACACGCGCTGCGGCGCCCCGCCGGCTGATTGTCGCGATCACCGGCGCGACGGGCGCCATTTACGGCGTTCGTCTGCTGCAGACGCTGCGCAAGCTCGGCGGCGTTGAAAGCCATCTGCTGATCTCCAGCGCCGGGTGGCTGAACATTCAACATGAGTTGAAGCTGGGCAAGCAAGATGTCCATCCGCTCGCCGATGTGGTCCATTCGGTGCGCGACGTCGGCGCGAGCATCGCGTCCGGCTCTTTCGCGACCGACGGCATGATCGTCGCGCCGTGTTCGATGAAAACGCTCGCGAGCGTCGCTCACGGTCTATCCGACAATCTGATTACCCGTGCTGCCGACGTCACCCTCAAAGAGCGCCGCCGGCTCGTGCTGCTGGTGCGCGAAACGCCGTTCAATCTCGCGCATTTGCGCAATATGACGGCGGTCACCGAAATGGGCGGTGTGATCTTTCCGCCCTTGCCTGCTTTTTACAACCAACCCGCCACCATCGACGAGATGGTCGATCACACTGTTTCCCGCGTGCTCGATCTGTTCGCGCTCGGGCCCGCCTTGTCGCCTGCGTGGGCGGGACTGCGCGGCGCTGACGAGTAAGTCGCGGTCGGCCTTCGCGTGCGGGCATGCGGCGGGCACCTTTTCACGATTCCAGACACGCGGGCCGCGAATGACGGCCCGCAGCGATTGCGGTCGATCATTGCCAACCGCTGGAAGACAATCAAATCCGGTTTGAGCCGTTTATCAAACAGCGGTGCGGCTCTATATTGGTAGTAACCGAACTTTCGAGCGCGCCTCCCGGCGCCCTGCTGCTATGAACCGCTTACCGTCGCTTTTTCTTTCCCACGGCGCGCCGACGTTGCCGATCGACCCATCGCTGCCGTCCGCCGAATTCGGCGTCCTCAGCTCGCAATTGGCGCGGCCTGAGGCCGTGTTGATGCTGTCTGCCCATTGGGGCACGGCGCAGCCGGTCGCAAGCACATCGACAGAACCTGAAACCATCCACGACTTTTACGGTTTTCCGCGCCAGCTGTATGAGATTCAGTATCCGGCGCCGGGCGCGCCCGATCTCGCGCGACGTGCCGCAGTTTTGCTCGGCGATAGCGGCATTCACGCCGACGTACAGCCGCACGGACTCGATCACGGCGCATGGGTGCCGATGTTGCTGATGTTCCCCGAAGCCGACGTGCCCGTCGCACAGTTGTCGATCCAGCCGCACCTGAACGCCGAACATCACTTTCGCGTCGGCCGCGCGCTGCGCTCACTCAGGCAGCAAGGCGTGATGGTGATCGGCTCCGGACAGATCACGCACAATCTGCGCGCCGCGGATTTCTCCGCGCGACCCGAAGATGCAGATCCGCGCGTCGCCGAGTTCACCGACTGGTTCGAAGCGAGGCTCGCCGCGCATGACATCGACGCGTTGCTCGACTACCGCCGTCAGGCGCCGCACGCCGTGTTGATGCACCCGACCGATGAGCACCTCCTGCCGGTGTTCGCAGCGCTAGGCGCGGCCGACGACGATTATTCGCTGACGGTTCAATCGCTCGGCACGTATCAGCGTTCGCTTGCCATGACGAACTACGTGTTTGGAACAGCCTGATCGGCGACATGGCCGCGTGCGCCGCAAGCGCAGACCAGGCAAACCGCTGCAAAACGAAAAACCCCGCCTGAGCAGAACTCAGGCGGGGTTTTTACGTCATGCAGGACCTTGAACGGCCCGGGCAGCGCCTTAATGCGCGCCGATTCCCTCGAGCACTTCGTCGTGCGTCTGACGCTCTTCCAGATACTCCGAGCGGTAGCCGCTGTGCACGCCCCAGTAATAGAACACGAGCGAGAATGCAATCACGACCAGCATGTCCCAGCCGTACGGCAAGATACCGTGACCGCCGAACTCCTTGCTGCCGATCAGCGACAGAATCGCCATTATCGGCAGATAGGCGACGAGCCACCATGCCGCCTTCAGATCGCGGCCCCAGCCGGCAAAACCGGACTTCGCCTGGAAGTAGAAGTACACGGGCAGCGCGACAACCATCAACAGGATGATCTCGCCCGTCAGCGGCCATTTGGCCCAATAGAGAATCAGCGATGCGCACACGAACGCGAACGGTGCGATCACCTGCATACCCGGGATATGCAGCGGGCGCTCGAGGTCGGTCGCCGCGCGGCGCAGTGCCATCAGGCTGATCGGGCCGGTCAGGTACGAAATCACGGTCGCAACGGAAATCACCGCCGCGAGCGAACTCCAGCCGCGGAAGAAAAACAGGAAGATGAACGAGACCAGCAGGTTGAACCACATCGCCGGCCGCGGCACGCCGTAGAACGGATGCACGTTGCCGAAAATCTTCGGCATGGTGTTGTTGCGCTCCATCGCGTAGATCATGCGGGTCGTGGTCGCCATGTAGGTCGTGCCGGTGCCGCTCGGGCTGACGAACGCGTCGACGTACAGCAGAATGGCCAGCCAGTTCAGATTCAGCGCGATCGCCAGTTCCGCGAACGGCGAAGCGAAGTTGAAGTGGCTCCAGCCCTTCATTACGTCGGCGGGGCTCACCGCGCCGATATACGCGACCTGCAGCAGCACGTAGATCACGAGCGCGAGCAAAATCGAGCCGATCACCGCAAACGGCACGCTCTTGGCCGGATTGCGCGCCTCACCGGCAAGGTTGATCGGGCTTTGGAAACCGTTGAACGCGAACACGATGCCGCTCGTCGTAACCGCGGTCAGCACAGCCGACCAGCCGTACGGCGCGAACGTGCTGGTTTCACCGAAGTTTTCCTTGTGAAAGCCGGTCAGCATCAGGCCGAGAATCGTCGCGCCCGGAATCAGGAACTTGAAGATCGTGATCGCCGAGTTGGCGCGCGCGAAGAGTTTCACGCCCCAGTAGTTCAGCAGGAAGTAAATGATCACGAGGGCCGCCGAGAGCAGCAGCCCGTTCGTAGTTAATGAGCCGTCGACAAATAGCGCGTGCGCCCACTCGTATGGCCACGTGCTCATGTATTGAATGGATGCCTCGGCTTCGATCGGAATCACCGAAACAATGGCGATCCAGTTCGCCCATGCGCTAATGAAACCAACCAGCGCGCCGTGCGAATACCGGGCGTAACGCACCATCCCGCCGGACTCCGGAAACATGGCGCCGAGTTCGGCGTAGGTCAGTGCAATAGCGAGAATTACGACAGCGCCGATAATCCACGCGCAGATCGATGCCGGGCCCGCGATTTTCGCGGCTTTCCAGGCGCCGAACAGCCAGCCGGAGCCGATGATCGAACCCAGGCCGGTCAGCATGAGTGCGAACGGCCCGATGTTCCGTTGTATAGAACTTTTCACGTCTTCTCCTGTTTCAGAACCATGTCGGCACCCTACGACCGGCGCTCGTGGCGCTGAAAACGGGTGACACGCATGTATGCGCGGCGGTTATCCATAGGTGCAACCGGCGCGGGCGCGTAGTTTAACGGTTGCACCCGGAGCCTGCAGTGAAACTCAGGGTTCTCCCTAGCAAAAAAGACGCCCGTCCAGCAAGGTTTGTAAGCAACTTTTCATTGCGCTATCGCGAATTTTTGTAAAGTTGCCGCCCGAGTGTTGACCTTCTCTCGAAATCGCCGTATAACGTTCGGGCAGGATTTCAAGCGGCGAGTGAATTGGTCTTTCGTAGTTCGCCCATCAACGGTACTCCGGTTGGTCCCATTACCCCCTTCCTTGATTTTCATGCACCCATTGGGCTTCGGCCTTATTTACCATCTTTAGGAACAAGTAATATGGAAACCGGTACCGTCAAGTGGTTCAATGACGCAAAGGGCTTCGGCTTTATCACGCCTGACGGCGGCGGCGAAGATCTGTTCGCGCATTTCTCGGAAATCCGCACGGAAGGCTTCAAGACGCTGCAAGAGAACCAAAAGGTCACGTTTGAAGTGAAGACGGGCCCGAAGGGCAAGCAAGCTGCGAACATCAAGCCGGTGTAACCGCTACGCTGCTTCCTTCTGGACGCAAAAAACCCCGCCAAGGCGGGGTTTTTTTATATCAGTCTCCATTGCAAGCGGTGATTATCTTCGCAGTATGCGAGCGGTGATTCCCGCTTATCCGAGCACGCGTTGCGCGTGAATACCGAGTCCCGTTGCGACACTCGCAAGACGATCGCCGAATACTGCTTCTGCATCCGGAAACGCCTGCGCCAATGCGCCGGACAGAAACGCGAGCCCCGTCGAGCCGCCCGTGAAGTAAATCGCGCTCACGTCGCGGATCGAAACACCGGCCGCCTGCACCGTGTCGCGCGCAGCCGCCACGATGCGGCGCGTTTCTTCCTGGCCCGCTTCGATAAGCTGAGCTTCGTCGAATGCGAGACGCAGATCGTCCTCCACTTCGTCGAGGTCGATCACGGTTTCGCCGCCCGCCGCGACGCCGATCTTCGCTTCTTCGGCGTGCGCCGCGAGCGCATGCCCAAGGCGCCGCTCCACCACGCGCATCAAACGGTCATGGTGCTTGACCTCGGTGAACAGGTGCCGCATGAGCCCCAGCTCGCTGACGCGCTTCGGCGCATACACGGTGTTGATCAGATGCCAGGTCGCCAGATCGAAATAGACGCGGTTTGGAATCTCGCGGCCTTCCGGATCGAGCGTCTGATAGCCGAGTTCGCGCAGAATGGTCGTTAATTCGACGCGGCGGTCGAAGTCGGTGCCCGCGACGTGCACGCCGTGGTGAGCAAGCACATCGTCCTTACGCTCCACCCGCTTCATCCGCTCGGGGCCGACGCGCACCAGCGAAAAGTCCGATGTACCGCCGCCGATGTCGGCCACCAGCACCAGCCCTTCTCGCGCGAGACGCGATTCGTAGTCGAATGCGGCGGCGATCGGCTCGAACTGAAAGTGAATGTCCCGCAAACCGACCGCGCGCGCCGCCGCTTCGAGCTGCTTTTGCGCCATCTGATCGGCGCGCGGATCGTCGTCGACGAAGAAAACCGGGCGACCCAGCACCGCGCGATCGATCGGCGCCCCGGCGCTTTTTTCCGCGGAGCGCTTCAGATGGTCGAGGAAAATCGCAATCACATCGGTGTACTTGATCGCGGAGCCGTCGCCGAGGTCAGTCGAGTTGTCGGCAAGCGGCGAGCCCAGAATGCTTTTCATCGAGCGCATCAGGCGGCCGTCGAAACCGTCGATGTACGCCGCAAGCGCCGCGCGCCCGAATTCGCGCGTGTCCTCGTCGGTATTGAAGAAAACGGACGTGGGCAGCGTCGTGTAGGCGCCTTCGACCGGCGCGAGCCTGAGCGCAGCGCCGTCGGGAACGGCTACGGCCGAGTTGGAAGTACCGAAGTCAATCGCGCAATAGTTCATGGCAGGAATCGCCGCTAACGGCTGGCGCGGACAGGAAGGGGGAGCGGCTTTGTATCACGAAAGCCGGATCATCATCAACTTGCCAATAGAAGCGCAAGCGGGCCGTTGCGGAATACAAATTGCTGCCTCCTGCTGCCTGAGTGCCGGATTCGGCGCTGACTCAACCTGATCTACCGGCAAAGTGTCGCCGCAAAATATCGCCATCAAGGAGACCCCCAGCAATGAGCGCGCCGCCTGTCGCCGATGCCGAGCGCAAAACAACAGCGACCATCGAAACCGATCTGCCGTCGCGGCTCGACCGACTGCCTTGGGGGCGTTTTCACACGCTGATCGTCCTGGCGCTAGGGGTGACATGGCTGCTCGACGGACTCGAAGTGACACTAGCCGGGGCGGTCGCGAGCGCGCTGAAGGCGAGCCCGGCGCTGCGCTTCACCAATGCGGACGTGGGCCTGGCCGGCAGCGCTTACATCGCCGGCGCCGTACTTGGCGCGCTCGGGTTTGGCTGGCTCACGGACCGGCTGGGCCGTCGAAAGTTGTTTTTCATCACGCTGGGGCTGTATCTCGCCGCGACCGCTGCGACCGCGGTTTCGTGGAATCTCGCCAGCTTTCTGCTGTTCCGCTTTTTGACGGGCGCGGGCATTGGCGGCGAATACACCGCGATCAATTCGACGATTCAGGAATTCACGCCGCCTCGCGTGCGCGGCTGGGTCGATCTTGCGATCAACGGCACCTTCTGGGTCGGCGCCGGGCTCGGCGCGGCGGGCTCGCTGATTCTGCTCGACCCTCACGTGGTTCCGGGCGACTGGGGCTGGCGTGCGTGCTTTTTCATCGGCGCAGCGCTCGCGCTGATCGTGCTGCCAATGCGTATCTGGGTGCCGGAAAGCCCGCGCTGGCTGCTCACCCACGGCAACGAGCGCGACGCGCACGCTATCGTCGACGGAATCGAAACGCGCTTTCGCAACGAAGGCCACACGCTTTCCACGCATGGCCTCGCGCGTCTGCGCCTGCGCGCGCGCGGACACACGCCGCTGCGCGAAGTGTTCCACACGTTGTTCAATGTGCACCGGCGGCGAGCGCTGGTCGGCCTGTCGCTGATGACCGCGCAGGCGTTTTTCTACAACGCGATCTTTTTCACCTATGCGCTGGTGCTGACGGATTTCTACGGCGTGCCGGGCGACCACATCGGCTGGTACTTGCTGCCTTTCGCGCTCGGGAATTTTCTCGGACCGTTGCTTCTAGGCCGGCTGTTCGACGTGATCGGGCGGCGCAAGATGATCGCGTCGACCTACGCGATTTCGGCGATTCTGCTGACAGTCAGCGGCTACCTTTTCGAGCAACACATGCTGACGGTCGTCACCCAGACGATCGCGTGGATGGTGATTTTCTTTTTCGCGTCCGCCGCGGCAAGTTCAGCCTATCTGACCGTCAGCGAATCGTTTCCGCTGGAGATCCGCGCGCTCGCGATCGCCGTGTTCTATGCGTTCGGCACGGCGCTCGGCGGGATTGCCGGGCCGGCCTTCTTCGGACGGCTGATCGACACGCATCAACGCAGCGAAGTGTTTTCGGGCTATCTGGTCGGGTCGGCGCTGATGCTCGCGGCGGCCGTGATCGCGGCGGTGTGGGGTGTGGACGCGGAGCGCAAATCCCTCGAACATGTGGCGGCGCCGCTTTCGAGCGTAACCGACGACGCGCCGTAGACACGTCGACGCAAAAACGCGCGGTCTGCGCCGCGCGTTCCTGTAAAACGGTTGCAGCTGACAGACTCGCTCAGAACGCCTTCTTCCAGCCGCCGCCGTAGGCGATTTCCGCCAACGGCAGACGCTGGCGCACCGATTTTTCGCGTTCGCGCAAAACAGGATCGAGCTTCTCGACATCGCCGAAATGGCCCAACGAAATGAAGGCGATCGGTTCGACGTCGTTCGGCAGGTCAAACGCCTTGCGGAATGCGTTCGGGTCGAAGCCGCTCATCTGATGCGCGGCGAGGCCGAGCGCGTGCGCCTGCAACACCAGAGCCATGGCGGCCGCGCCTGCGTCGTACTGAGCACAGCGGTTCACCTCGCCCTTGCTCGTGCGCGTGAGTGTGGTGACGGCGATCAGCACGGGCGCGGGCGCGTTCCAGGCCTGGTTGAACGGCACGAGGGTCGCGAACGCCTGCTTGAACGCGACTTCGTCGACGCTGCGATCGAACACAAGGAAACGCCACGGTTGAGCGTTATACGACGAAGGTGCCCAGCGTGCCGCTTCCAGCACAGCGTGCAGATTCTCGCGGCTCACCGGCTCGCTCGAATACGCGCGCGGGCTCCAGCGACCGGCAATCAGCTCGTGAATGGCAACTGCGGAAGGGGCGGGTTTGTGGGCCATGCGCTTCTCTCGGTAGAAATTCATGATCGCGGGCGGTTGCCCGAAGGTCACATAGCATAACCGGGGTTCGGCGCGCGCGCTGCATGAAGCGAGCGGATAGATTTTCCGTAGCGTGGAAAGGCGCGGGCGCTGCCGCGTCTTTCCGTGTAACCGGTCTAGGCCGCCTGCGGCTGCGGCGCCTTGGCGGGACGATTGATGCGCAACACGATGACGGCGGCCACGAGGCACAGACCGCCGGAAATCATCGACGCCACGGTGTACGTACCGAGGCTCGCGCGCAGCATGCCCGCGCCGAGCGCCGCGAACGCCGCGCCGAGTTGATGCCCGGCGACCACCCAGCCAAACACCACGGGAGCCGCTTCCTTGCCGTAAACGTCGGTCGCGAGACGCACCGTCGGCGGGACGGTCGCAATCCAGTCGAGCCCGTAAAACACAGCGAAGAGCGGCAAACCGAAAAAGTCGATGCCGAAAGCGTGCGGCAGATACATGAGCGACAAGCCGCGCAGTCCGTAGTACCAGAACAGCAGCACGCGGCTATTGAAGCGGTCGGAGAGCCAGCCGGAGAGCGTCGTGCCGAACAGATCGAAGATGCCCATCGCGGCAAGCAGCGACGCGCCCTGCACTTCCGACATGCCGTAATCGCCGCACATCGCAATCAGGTGCGTGCCGACGTAGCCGTTCGTGCTCGCCCCGCAAATGAAAAAGCTGAAGAACAGCAGCCAGAAATCGCGTGTTTTGCTCGCCATGGCGAGTGTGCCGAAGGCGATCGCAAGCGGATTCTGTTTTGTCGCCGACGCGGTCACCGGTGCGTCGTGTGGTTCGCCATAAGGGCGCAGCGCGACATCGGACGGCCGCTCCGGGAGCAGGAACGCAACCAGCGGCAGCACGATCGCCGCAACCGCCGCGACGACCCACACCACCTGGCGCCAGCCGTAGTGCTCGACGATGGCCGCGAGCATCGGCAGGAACACGAGTTGGCCGGTCGCGGAACTGGCGGTCAGAATCCCCATGACGAGTCCGCGATGCGTGGTGAACCAGCGTGTCACGACGGTCGCCGACAACGACAGCGCTGCCACGCCCGTCGAACCGCCAACCATCACGCCCCAGATGAGGATCATCTGCCAAGGGTGCGTCATAAGCGACGACAAAGCGACGCCCGCCGCCATGGTGCCGAGCGCAATGAGCAGCGTGGGGCGCACGCCGAAACGCTGCATCGCCGCCGCCGCAAACGGCCCCATTAGCCCGTATAGGGCGATGTTCACCGAGATTGCCAGCGAAATGGTGCCGCGGCTCCAGCCAAACTGATGCTCGAGCGGGACCATCATCACGCTCGGTGTTGCGCGCGTGCCCGCCGCCGCCAGAAGCACCAGAAACACCACGGCCACGGTCAACCAGCCGTAGTGAAAACGCCTGCCTATCAGTCTCGCTGCCCAGTTCATCGGCTCTCCTGTCGGCGTCGTCAGACTCGCCGCGCCGTTCGCATTATTACGGTTTCGGTAAGGGACTTGTGACAGATCAGTCACAATAGTGTTGCGATGTTAGTTACCGGTCGGTAACATGTCAAGGCGTCAATTGAATTCGGGAGCACCCATGTCTGACAGCGAAAGCTCCAAGCGAGGCTCTACAGCGGGAAATCCGGCTTCGTCCCGCTCGCGGCGAGCACGCGGTGGCCACACAACTGGGCCGGAGGCGCAACAGCATCTGCTACGCGCGGCGGATGAACTGTTTTACCGTGAAGGCGTGCGCTCGGTCGGCGTCGATGCGGTCGTCGAGCGCGCCGGCGTGAACAAGATGAGTCTGTACCGCCAGTTCTCGTCGAAAGACGATCTGGTGATGGCTTATCTGGAACGCAAAGACGCTCAGTTCTTCGGCTATGTCGAGACGAGCTTCGCGAAACACTCCGGAGAGCCCGCGAAGCAGCTGCAGCAATATTTCGACGATCTCGCCGCGCGGGCGTCGGCGGAAGGCTATCGCGGCTGTCCGTTCGTGAACGTCGCGGTGGAGTTCCCCGATACCGTGCATCCTGCACGGCAATTCGTGTTCCGGAACAAGGAGCGGTTGCTGGCACGCCTGACGGAGTTAGCAACCGCCGCCGGCGCCGACGATCCGGAGATGCTCGCCAGTTCCCTGGCTTTGCTGATCGAGGGCGTGTATGCGGCAAGTCAGACCTACCGTGCTGGATCGAGTCCGGTGCTCGCCGCGCCGAAAGCCGCCGCGCAGCTTATCGCCGCGGCGTGTGGCGGGAAAACGGGGCGTTAGTCGGCCGCAGGTTGGTTCGGCTGGTGTTTAGCTTGGTCTGGCCCGGCTTCGGCTGTTTCGGGGCTTCGTTGTGCCGTTTCGTTGTGCCGTTTTTTCGCCGCTTCATTCCGCAGCGTTGCCTGAGGCAGTCGCGCGCTTGCTTGGCGCACGCGCCGTTAAAATGGTTCTTTGCCGTCTTTCCCCTTTTCGCAGCCCGCCATGACGTTGTCCTCCGAATCGCACGACGCTGTCGTTGCCGCCACCCGTCACTGGCTGACGGAAGCCGTAATCGGGCTCAATCTGTGTCCGTTCGCAAAGGCCGTTCATGTGAAGGGACAAATCCGCTACGCGGTTAGCGCCGCGACCGATCTGGAAGGTGTGCTAGCCGACCTCGAAACTGAACTCAACGGTCTCGCCGCCAGCGACCCCGCCGCGGTGGATACCACGCTGTTGATCGTGCCTCAGGCGCTAGAAGATTTTCTGCAATATAACGACGCACTGTTTTTCGCAGAACGAATGCTGAAGCAGCTTCGCCTGACTGGCATTATCCAGATTGCCAGCTTTCACCCGTCTTATCAGTTTGAAGGCACCGAGCCCGACGATATCGAGAATTACACCAACCGCGCGCCCTATCCGATTTTTCATCTACTAAGAGAAGAGAGTATTGAACGCGCGGTTGAGGTATTTCCCGATCCGGAAGCTATTTATGAACGCAATCAGGAAACGCTTCGACGAATCGGGCTCGTCGGCTGGAATAAATTAATGAAAACGTGATTCAAGCAGGAACGAAAAATCGCTCTTTCAATTCCTCGATACCGAGCGTTTGCATGACCTCGTTGAGCCGCTCCGCCGGGCGCCGCCGCGGCAGGTCCTTGAATTGGGCGATGATCAGCTCGTTTTTCATCGAATGTTCCCATCCGACCAGTTCGGTTACGCTGACCTGATAACCGTGCGCTTCCAACTGAAGACAGCGCAGCACATTCGTAATCTGGCTGCCGAATTCCCGCGTATGTAATGGATGCCGCCAGATTTCCGTCAACGCATTGGCGAGCGATTTACTCTTGTTTTGACGTAAAACGCCCGCCACCTCAGCCTGGCAGCACGGCACGACCACGATATATTTTGCGTTCTTTTCGAGGGCGAAGCGAATCGCGTCGTCCGTTGCGGTATTGCAGGCATGCAGTGCCGTAACGATATCGATGCGCGACGGCAAACGGTCGGACGTAATAGATTCCGCTACCGATAAATTCACGAACGACATACCCTTGAAGCCGAGGCGCGCCGCCAGCTCCTCCGACCGCGCAACGAGCTCCTGGCGCGTTTCGATGCCGTAAATGTGCGACGCCCCACCTGCGGCATCCTGAAATTCCTTGAAGAACAGGTCATACAGGATAAAACCTAGATATGACTTGCCCGCGCCGTGATCGACAAGGGCGATTGCCCCCTGCTGGTCCTTCAGATCCTTGAGGAGCGGCTCGATGAACTGGAACAGATGGTAGACCTGCTTGAGCTTGCGGCGGCTGTCCTGGTTCATCTTGCCGTCGCGCGTCAGGATGTGAAGCTCCTTGAGCAATTCGATGGACTGGTTCGGTCGGATTTCGTGGGTTTTGCTGGACATCGTGGGGGACCGGCGTCAATTGCGACGCGAACGTGCGTCAGGTGACGGAAAAAGGAAGAAGTTGCTGCCAGTTTACCCAAACCGCGGCCCGCTCACCGAAGAGCCGCGAAAAACCTGCAGGAAGTGCAGCAATCTTGGAACACTTCCTGCTAACAAAGGCACGACGCGGGACATTTACGCACGGCGCAGAAACCGATTCGCGCCGCCCGAGTCCCAAGAACGTAAGCCGTGGTGCCTATAACAATAAGCTGTCGGTCGTGGTAACGGACACACGATCTTATGCAAGTGGGGAGGGCGGCCCAGTGACATGGGCCGAACGTTACGTCACCGGCAGCGCGCCGCGATCTCAACTGAACGTGCGCCCGGATAATAGAAGAGGCAGCAATGGATACGGTACCCAACGGAAACGTCGAACAGAAGTTCCAGGAAATGATGGCGAAGCTCACCGCCATGCCCGCCTGGTCGGAAAAGCAGCAGCTTGAACTCGAGATGGCCCGCGACATCTCCACCGAAATGCTTCGTCTTGCAGAAGTCATGCGGGACGGGAGCGTCGACATGGAAACGTGTTTGACATTGCTCAAATACGCGAAAGTGCTCGACTTCGTGATGACGACGCTGGCTTCACGGCGCGATATCAAACCGCAAACGTTGCGGGTCATCTTCAAGCTTGCGGGCCTCAAGGTAGACGAGGCTTATCCGAGCTGAGGTCCGGCGAGGAATCGCGGACATATCGAACCCACACGGCGACTCGCGCGAACGGCCATTTGCCGCTCGCCTCCCCTGCGAGTCACCGCGGTGGCTCCTTCTTCCAGAACACTCGATTCATGCGCGCGGCGCTTCCACCGGCGGCGTGCCTTCGTGGAAGAGCGACTTCAATTGCTGGCGCAGTTCGGGCGAGTCGTCGTGTTTGTGCACGCTGACGGCATGTTGCACGGCTGCGTTGAGCAGCTCGTCCTCGTTATCGGCCGACAGGGCGACCGTGCAGTTCGTTTCGCTCGGGAACTCGCGGCAGTCGATGTATTTGCGGGTCATGGCAGTCTCCTTGATCGATATGTATGACCATCCACGCTGGCACAAGGCTCAAACCGAAGCGCACCGCTCCCGATGCCACGGCACGCGGCGCCCGGACAGCGCGGTCGCTTGTACTGACGCGGGAATGACGCGGGGAATGATACGAACGCGCCCGATGGAAGGTGTCCAAAAATTATAGTTTGCGATGCTGAATAACAAAGTCGTGGAGCGGACAAGCCGTGGGACCAAGCGCGCCTGAATGTAGCGTTCTGACGCCCGGTTGGCGACAGGTGCGTTTGCTCCGCGCCGGATGCGGTGTGAAAATAGCGGGCTTCGTGGGGTGTTGAGGGTTGAGCGCTTTTGTTCGTGCTGCGGACGTTGGGCGTTTGGGCGTTTGGGCGTTTGGGCGTTTGGGCGTTTGGGCGTTTGGGCGTTTGGGCGTTTGGGCGTTTGGGCGCATGCGGCGCGTTCCGCCGCATCGGACACGTTTCTCCGCGCTCTCGCGCCTTCATTGTGCTCGACGCTCTGCTGAGCGTCCGGGATCGCAAGCGTTCCAGCGCCTCACACTGCCGCGGTAGTCGTTTTTCACACCCTTCGCGCCGTCCACGCATTAGTGCTGCCGGCGCGCCGCCTCTTTTGCTCATCTGCAGGCCCGCATGTCATCTTCGTTCGATTCCGCCCACGTCGCCGTCATCGGCGGCGGACCCGCTGGCCTGATGGCCGCCGAGGCGCTTTCCCTGCAAGGCGTACAGGTCGACGTCCATGACGCGATGCCTTCGGTGGGCCGCAAATTCCTGATGGCCGGCAAAGGCGGCATGAACATCACGCATTCGGAGCCGCTCGAGCCGTTTCTCGATCGCTACGGCACGCGCCGCGAATGGATTGCGCCGCTGCTGCAGACGTTCGGACCCGACGCGTTGCGCGCCTGGCTGCGAGAGCTTGGGGTCGAGACGTTCGTCGGCAGTTCGGGACGCGTCTTTCCGACCGACATGAAAGCGGCGCCCATGCTGCGCGCCTGGCTGCATCGATTGAGGGATGCGGGCGTGCGCTTCCACATGCGGCAAAAATGGATCGGCTGGCAGATCGGGGACGAGACCGACGCCGACGCGTCCGCGACGGCGCGCTCCGCGCATACCCTTGTGTTCGCCACGCCCGACGGCGAGCAGGCCGTGACCTACGACGCCGTCGTGTTGGCACTCGGTGGCGCAAGTTGGCCTCGCCTCGGATCGGATGCCGCCTGGGTTCCGTTGCTCACCTCCCGCGACGTGCCCGTGCGTCCACTGCAACCAGCGAACTGCGGCTTCGACGCGGACTGGAGCCCTTACCTGCGCGAGCGTTTCGCCGGTCAGCCGGTGAAGTCCATCGCCATTTCACTCACCGATGTAGACGGAAAAGTCCACAATCGACAAGGTGAAATACTTTTGACCGAAACGGGCCTCGAAGGAAGCCTGATCTATGCGCTCTCCGCCGCGATTCGCGAGCGAATTCGCGCTGACGGCGAACTCACCATCACCCTGGATCTGGCGCCCGGCTTGCCTTTGGAGCGCGTGATAGCAGAAGTCACGAGACCGCGCGGCTCGCGATCGATATCGAGCCATCTGCAGGGAAGAGTTGGGATTAGCGGTGTCAAACTGGCGTTACTGCACGAGATACTGCCGAAAGACGTGTTCGCGGATGCCCCACGTCTCGCGCACGCTATCAAGGCGCTCCCGGTGAAACTTCTGCGCGCCCGGCCGATTGCAGAAGCGATCAGCAGCGCCGGGGGCATTCCGTTCGAGGCGCTGGACCATCATCTGATGATCCAGCACTTGCCCGGTGTTTTCTGCGCCGGCGAAATGTTGGATTGGGAAGCGCCGACAGGCGGCTATCTGCTGACTGCATGCTTTGCGAGCGGTCTCGTCGCTGGCCGCGGTGCCGCGGCGTTCGTAGGGGCGCGCGGCGCGTCGCAGTAAAGTGGGCGCCGCGTCAGAACCCAAACTCGCTTCAGGAACGCGCCTTCAGCCGCCACAGCGACGTAACTTCGGCGACCCGCGCTGCATGCAACGGGTCCGTCTCGTCGGTCGATTTGGGATGCCTCGGACGAATATCCTCGCGCCCGATCACAGTTAAGCCGGCCTCGTCGATCGCGGCAAGCAACCACTCGCGCGTGCGCAAACCCAGATGCTCCGCGAAGTCGGACAAAATGAGCCAGCCTTCGCCGCCCGGCGACAAATGCTCGGCCAGGCCGTTGAGAAAGCCCAGCAGCATTCGGCTTTCCGGATCGTAGACCGCGTATTCGATCGGCGATGCAGGCCGCGCCGGCACCCACGGTGGGTTGCAAACAACCAGCGGCGCGCGTCCTTCAGGGAACAGGTCGGCTTGAACGACCTCGACCTGCTGTTCGTAGCCGAGGCGCGCAATGTTCTCCCGCGCGCAAGCAAGCGCGCGTGGGTCCTGGTCCGTGGCGAGGATCTTCTTCACGCCGCGCTTTGCCAGCAACGCCGACAGCACGCCCGTGCCGGTGCCGATATCGAACGCCTTGTTCAACGAAGGCAACGCAGTCCGCGCAACGAGATCCACGTATTCACCTCGCACCGGCGAAAACACGCCGTAATAAGGATGAATCCGATCGCCGAGCGCGGGAATCTCGACGCCCTTTTTGCGCCACTCGTGCGCGCCGATCAGTCCGAGCAGTTCGCGCAACGACACGACTGACGCCTCATCGGTCGGCGGTCCATAGGTTTCGATGCACGCCTGCTGCACATCGGGCGCGCGGCGCAGCGGAATCCCATATGACGCGTCAAGCGGTATCAGAATCATGCCGAGCGTGCGCGCGCGTTGTGACTGCGTCTGCCGGTGCAGGTTGAACGCCTCGAGCGGCGTTGCGCCCTGCTTGCGCGGCTTGCGTTCCAGACGTCGCGTCACCGCCTGCAACAGTTGCCGCGCGTTCTGGAAATCCCCGTTCCACAGAAGCGCCGTGCCTTCGCACGCAAGCCGGTAGGCGGAGTCGGCGGTGGTCCGGTCGTCGGCGACGATTACGCGTTTGGGCGGCGGCACCGCCGCTTCGGAGCGCCAACGCGCGGTGCGGGGGCCGTCGGCTTCGGGCCAGGTGATGCTTGCAGGGCTGGTCATGATGAGGTGGGTCGTGTTGCGGGAGCGACGCGGTAAAACGTGGCCTGGTTGGACGGCGCTAAGCGCCGGGGTGCGCGGGCGGCGTGCATGAAGCGCACAGCAGTGCCGGCCCGACCCGAATAGTAACCCCTGCCGCCTCGCCTCACGGCATCGTATTCGCCGCGTGATTCGTCACGAATGTAGACGATTTTGTCCACGATCGACAAGGTGAAAGAGATATGGCGATTTTGAGCATCAAAAGACGCTCACCGATCGGCGAAAAACGGCGATGGGTCGCGTGTGGGCCTCCTAGCGGCCGACCAGATGCCCAATGAGCGCCAAATAAAAAACGGGGTTTCTGACTGAACAGAAACCCCGTTTCGTACTACTGGTGCCGGCTGCAGGACTCGAACCCGCCACCTCATGATTACAAGGCTTTGCCGGTTACGCGATAAATCAACGGGTTAGGCGAAAAAGCATTCTACTAAGGTTGCTCAAAAAAGTCCGGGAAACGGTTGATGTCGCGTGGCGACCGCGATCTTTGTAGAATGCGCAGCGGTTTGTTCGGCGGACTAGAAGTCCGCGTGCCTGCTCCGCAATTACTCGCTGCTGACATCAGTCTTTGCCTGGGCGACGGGGTGTCAGTTTCGTTTGCGGAACGCCACTACCGTACGTCGAGGCTAGATGTCCTCTCGGGCGCGTACCTAGGCTTGTCAGCCGTCGCTTCGCCTGGAGCCAACGCAACTTGTCCCGGAAAGCGGACATGTCTGACGCAGGGATTGTCACGAAAGATACGCTCCAATACGTCATCGACTCGTTGGATGCGGTCACTCGGGTAGTCGCGGCCTATCGTTATCGTCCCGTTCGTCGTTGTCACTTCCAGAAAGGGGACGTTAGGGCACAGCTCAAGAATTGCTTCGAAGTCCGCCATCAGCCGATCAGATATACCGTCAAACGAGCGGCCAGTCATCATAAGTTGCCAAGGTCGTTGGCCGGGTGTGTTCATCATTGGCTCCAGTCTCTTCTGGATTGATTTCGCGCATGTTCGACAACGGGCGCCGCCACTGCCGCCGTTTTCGGCGTTTGTGGAGCAAACTCCCAAACGCGGCCTCCGCTGTTTGCCGAGCGGACGAGGGGTGCTACACAAACAGTAGGTGCTCTACTTCGCGTCTCGCCTTCTCTTTTCGCTTTCTTCCTTCGCGATTTCCTCCATGATCTCGCGCTCTCGTTCGCGCTGCTCGTCGATCAGCTTGTCCACGTAGCCGATTTCGCGCAGCCGCTCGAGCATTGCTTCGATATGGTATTTCCGGGCACTGAATACGCGTTCGGCAAGCTCCTGTTGTCGGGCTGGACCTAAGGCAGTCGTAACCTCGGACGCTGTGAGGCCTAAGCTGCATCTAATGTGGTCGTGAAACTGGTAGACGAACTCTGCCTTCGATATTGGCGAGCCGTCCGCACGTCCCTTTGTGAAATAGGCTGGAAGTGCTTTCGCAACAGTATCGAGCGCGGAAAGGCAAATGCGAAAGTATTCCGACGAGTACGACGTCTCGGACGGGAAGAACGTTCCGAAGCTTCCAGGGAAGGCGACGTTGACTTGGGGAGCCGTGTGACCCGCTTCATAGTCGGCAAGGCCTGTTGACAGCCAGAACGCATGTTCAGGAAATCGCTTGCAAAGTGATTCGAACATGTCAATCGATGCGCGAATCACGCCAGCCTGGAAGTGCCGCCATTTGACAGATTTAATGCCGGTCGCCTCTTCAAGCTGCTTCCAGTCGTTTTTGCCCTTGGTGAACCACTGCATCAGCACAAGCATTCGTGCTTCCACATCGTATTCGGCCGGGCTTTCAGTTTTTCGCTTGACACGCGGGCTATCTGTCATTATCTTACTCACAAGCGTAATAATTTTACGCTCAGAAGTTAAAAAGACATTTTGCCACTTTTTTGAGCGCCAGTGCTCTTCTTCTCGACTACCAAAGGTAACAAATGACTTCCAAACAGAAGCTGACAATCCTTTCAGTCAATACCCGCAGCGGCACGAGTCAGAAAACTGGCCGGCCGTACACCATTCGCGAAGCGCAGTGCATCCTGGAACAACAGACCGCAGAAGCCGGTTCGAACATTGTTGTCGGGGTGATCAATCTGCCGGAGGCGCTTGCCGACCGACAACCGGGGGAATATCTGGCCGAGTTTGCACTTGCGCAGGGAAATGGAGTCGACTCCGGCAAGCTGGTACCTCGCATCGTGTCGCTTGCTCCGTTCGGTCAACCGAAGGCGAAACCCATTGCTGGTGCAAACGCTGGTTAATTTCCAACAAGGCATGTAGCGATGGACCGCCTTTCCTCATACGCGGTAGATCCCGTGGCGTCGCAATTAGCACTACTCAATGTGATGCTGGCGATCTACCTAATCTGCAAGGGGATTTCGTACGTCACGTCCGTGATATTTCGACGAAACCCTCCAACGAAGTTGATTCGTTCGACGTTGGCCCGGTCGGACGGATCCTAATCAACGGGCCATTAGATAGACCTACGAGGGAAGCAACATGAAGAACCTGAAGAAGAAGTTGGCTGTTGTCGTTGCTGGCGTCGCTGCGTCGGCTGGTGCGTTCGCGCAAACGTCCGGCACGAGCGGTGTGGATGTGACGAGCACCGTTTCGTCGATTTCGGCTGTTTCGTCGTCGATCGTGTCGATCGGCGGCGCGGTGTTGGGCATCGTCGTTGTCGCATGGGGTTATCGCGTCGTGAAGGGCTTCCTCGGTCGTTGACCGGCGAGGTGGCAGCGATTGAAGGCGTCTGGGCAACCGGACGCCTTTTTTTTCGGTGGGGGCCATTTATGGCGGTGTCGGCGATTGTCTGTGGTCCGGACGGTGTGGACGGTGTCACCTATGCGCAAGTGAACGGACAGGAAGTGAGCTGCGGCACGGATTCGAGCGGCAACGCGCTGTATTTGCAGGTTTCAACGTTGAGTGGCGATCAGCCGATGCAAGGCGGTGAAGTGGTTGGTTTGCAGATTGGCGGTGCGGTGCTTGGCGTTCTGGCGATTGCGTGGTGCGTACGTGCACTGCGTGACTTCGTGAACTCTACGGGGGAGATCTAGCAATGACTTGGTACTACGAGGTAATCGGGATCATCGTCTCGACCTGCTTGGTTGCCGGTTACATCATTTTCGGTTAACGCCATGTGGAAAAAGTTCGTTTTGATGTTTGCGCTTGTGGGGATGCTGTCGCAGCAGGCGGTGAATGCGCAGGCGCTCCCCTTTACGTGGACAACGCCATTTTTTACGGGGGCAGTCAATCGGGCGATTGGCGCAGGCATCATGGCGAATCTTGCACGTCGCGGCATTACTGTCGCGGCGAATGATGCTGTTTTTGCCGACACAATGGCCTTCGTGGGCAAGGCTGCGAATGATGCGAATTACGCGGCGACCGGTGCGAGTCTGGTGGCGTCGGTGTTCGGCGCTCCCGTGTGGTTGTCGGCGTTGATTGGGGTCGGCGCACTCGCGGCTGTAGGTGCCGTGGCTTGGGGCGCATACCAGTTTTCGCAGTCTGGAACGGGGTCGTCGGCGCAGCTGTCGTTGCAGAACCCGAACGCGACTCCGCTTCCGCCGCCGGTGGCTTCCGGCAGTTGGACGAAATACACATCCCCAATGTGCAACCCGCAATTGACGAACACGTGTGGCAATTATCCGGCGCTGCCGAGCAACGTACCGTTTTGGACGCAGGGTGCTCCGGGTACGCCCACGCCGACGGTGATTGGTTGTGTCTCGGGGCTGGATTGTGCGAATCAGATGGCTGCGGCATATGCAGCGTTCGATGGCACGGTTGTGACCAATTTGCAGGTGTCAGTGACGCCTATGTACTCGGGATGTCAGGAGTCGTCGCTTGGGGCTTGCGCGTATAAGGTTCTGGAGACATGGACGCCGTGTGCGACATGCGATCCGACCGTGACGGGCAGGGAGGTTGACGTCTGGCCGGGCAACAACCAGAACTACGCTTCGCCTGGGCAGACGACCGGCACGCTGACCTCGTTGCAGCCGACTGCCGACATGATGAATCAACCATTTCCGCAGCAGGCGACGGCGGCGCTGGCCGATCAGCTCTGGAAGAACGCCGCGGCCCAGCCAGGTTATGACGGGTATCCGTATGACGCGACCAACCCGGTTTCACAAGCCGATATCGCTACGTCTCCGGTGTCGCCCACGTGGAACGACGTGCTCGATAGTGCGCCGCGTCCTGCCGGTTCGACGTCTGTTCCGATCGATGTGAATCCGATTCCGGGCACGCCTTATCAACCGGGAACAGGGGTGACCAATCCGTCTAGTAGTACGGCCGGCGCGACGCCACCGAACACGACTGATCCTTGTGTGATCGAGCCGAATGCGTCGGCGTGTGCGCCTCTGGGGGCGGCTCCGTCTGCACCGCCTATTCCGACCAGTTCAACGAACGTGTCTATGTCGCCGTGGAGTGTTGGGGCGCTCGATGGGGTATGTCCTGCGCCGAAGGCGGTGATGGTGCTGGGTCAGGAATATTCGTTGTCGTTTGATCCGCTTTGCGCGTTGGTACAGACGCTCAGACCGCTTGTTCTTGCGTTGTGTGCGCTGGCAGCGGCTTTCATCGTGGCTATGGGGGTGACTACATGAAGATATTTGTGGTGTGTGCGGCGATGGTTGTCATGTCATTTTTCGCGCACGCGGTGAGTTCGATGATGGATCAGGTCGAGCAGACGAACGGTGCCGCTGATGCTGTTCTGGCGAGGTATGCGCGATGACGTGGGCGACATGGCTACTGTCGCTGGTGCAGCCGCTTATCGTCAATGCGCTTATTGCCTTGGGCGTGGGCGTGCTTACGGTCGGCGGGATCGATCTCGCAGTGAATCAAGCGATGTCGTGGTTGCAATCATCGGTCGGCGGCTTGCCTGCCGATCTTGCGAGCCTGTTGGCGATGGGTGGCATTTTCCAGGGTTTCGGCTATATCGGTGGGGCAATCAGTGCTCGCGTCGCGATGGCCGGTGCATCGAGCATGAAGAAGTTTTTTATCAAGTAGGACGGCGCAATGGCTATCACGCTTATTACGGGAGTGCCGGGAAGTGGTAAGACGCTGTGGGCCGTCTGGTCTCTGCTGAAAGAGATCAAGGCTGGGCGGAGGATCGTTGCCAATGGCATTCGTGATCTGGCGATCGATCACGTGCTGTGGGATGACGACATGGTGCGCGAGTGGCACAAGCACTGTCAGCCGAATGACGTGATCGTGATTGACGAGGTGCAGCGGATTTGGCCGCCTGTGTCTGCGTCAGTGAAGGCAACCGAGGACATTGAGAAGTTGCACGTGCATCGGCATTTCGGCGTGGACATTGTGGTTGTTACGCAGCATCCAAACCGGATGAACAAGACGATTCGCGATTTGGTCGGCCGGCATGTGCACGTGCGGCGATTGTTTGGTGGGCGTCGCGCGATGCTTTACGAGTGGGATCACGCGCATAACCCGAATAGCGGGTTGCGCGATGCGGTCAAGCACGTGTGGTCGTATCCGAAGAAGGTGTTTGAACTGTACACAAGTGCGGAGCTGCACACCAAGCCCAAGGCGGTGGTTCCGAAGGCGCTTTTTATCCTGCCGATCGCGGTGATCGTGGCGGCTGTGCTGGCTTGGAAGGGCTTCAAGAGCGTCTCCGGTGGTTTCGGTGCGCACGATGGGACGAAGCCCGCTGGCGTGGTTGTGGGGGCTCCCGGTTCATCCGGTGGGGCAGATGCGCCACAGGGTAAGCCGTCGGAGCGGTGGCGCGTTGCGGGTCAGTACGCGATTGATGGTCGCGGTTATGTGCTGCTGTCCAATACGCGGGGGCATTTTCGGCGTGAGTCAGCTGACGACTTCAAGGGCGAGACGCTAGGTGTGACGGGCATGGTAGATGGCGAGCGAGTGGCCGCGTGGACGGGTGCAGCGGTGGCTGCTGGGGACGATAAGGCGATCGGGGGGCACAAGTGAACCGGGTGATTTGGGCCATGTGCGGGTTGTTGTTGTCGTGGTCGGTGTTCGCGTCCGAGTCGGCGCCGCCGATACCGACGTTGCCTTTGCCGTCGGGCGCGTTGGGCGTGTCTGTGTCGGCGGTTTCAGACGCGGCGCCGTCTGTGCCGTTGCGTCCGTTGCCGCGCGTGAAAGGTGGAGCGTTCGATCTGCGGTTCGTGAACGTCGGCCAGCTGGTTGACCTGCTGTATGGCGATGCGATGCACGTGCCGCACGTGATCAGTTCGGAGGTATTGCAGGATACGCGGCTCGTGTCGTTCCAGTACGACGGCAACGCGGGCGACCTGCACGCGTTTGTGAAGGTGTTCCTCGATTCGCAGGGTTTCAGGGTCGTGACTCGGGACGGTGTGGACTTCGTGTCGAAGGCTCTGCCGGAAGAACAGAAGAAAGCCGAACATGAAACGTATGTGTATCACCCGCGCTATCGCACGGCGGACTATCTTGCCCAGGTGGTGCAGCCACTGTTTTCGGGGCGTATGACCGCTTCGTCGATGCCGTCCGCGGGATTGGTGCCGACGGATCTGATTGCGGCTCCTGCGGGCGCTTCTGGCGTCTCGGCTGCGATGCCTACGCCGTTGCCTCCGCGTTCGGGCGTGTCGGTGGCTGACGATCTGGTGTTTAGCGGGAGTCCCTCGGAGATTCGGGACGTGAAGCAGCTGTTGCCCGAGCTGGACCGGGCCGCTGGTGAGGTCGTGGTGCGCGGATGGGTGTATGAGGTCAATACGTCGAACGATCAGAATTCGGCCTTCTCGATTGCGGCCAAGGTGCTCAACGGTATCGGTGGCCAAGTGTCGGCGTCGAATGGGCCGACGGATCAAGACGCAACAGCGCTGCGGTTTTCGAGTAATTACCTGAATTTCGCAATTTCGGCATTGAATGCTGACACGCGTTTCAAGCAGGTCAGCGATCCACATGCGCGGGTGCTTTCGGGTTCCAGTGTGCGGCTTAATGTTGGGTCGCAGGTGCCGACGCTAGGCAGCATTAGCTATCAGGGCGTGAGCGGGACGCCGGTCCAGTCGGTTCAGTATCAGGATGCGGGCCTGATCTTCGATGTGCAGCCGACCGTGATGGCCGATTCGATACAGGTGCAGCTGCAAGAGCAGATGTCGAGCTTTGTTACGACAACGACGGGCGTGAACAACTCGCCCACAAAAAATACGCGGCAGATGCAAACGACCGTGAGCGTAAAAGACGGTGAGGTGATCGTGCTGGGCGGCTTGCAACAGGACACCGACAGCAAAACGACAAACAGCCTCGGGTGGTTGCCGAAGTTCCTTGACGGTCACAGTTCGTCGCACGGGCGCACCGAGGTTCTTTTGGTGCTGCAGGTCGAACGAGTTAGTCCGCCGAAGACGTAAGCGGTTGCGCTGTGGTCGAGGCTCGCGCGAGCGACCCGAAGGGCTTGGCCTTGACGCCGGCTACACCGACCTACGCTCGCGCATGGGTTGAGTCGACCGTAGGACGGCGCAACCCATGCCGAAACAATGCGGTGTAGCGGCGCGGATGAGATGAAGTGTGTAAAGCAGGATGCGTTGCGGTGCGCGCCGGGTAGGTCGCAGCGTAGCGCGAACAGCCCGGCGCGCGCAGCGCGCCTAGATTTATATCAGGGACACTTAACGTACGAGGGTAGCAAATGACCGATAGGTTGAGGTCAAAGTTGCTCAAAAGACGCAGCAACCGGTGGCGACCAAAGTTAATCACCGCAGCAGCGGCTAAAAGCAACTTCGACAAATTGATGACGCAGGTGAAGATCGGGCGCAGGTTCATCGTTAGCCGGCGCGGTAAGCCTGTGGTGACTTTAGGCCCGGTGACGTTTTCGGTCCGGGTGAAGCGGCTCAGGAATCGAGGCGCTGGTCGCAGACGGTGAGAGTTGCAGTCGTATGTCTTGTATCGCAGGCCAATAAAAAAGCCTCGACCGCGGCAACGGTTCGAGGCTCGTACAACAGCATTACAAGGACTATTTGCAATGCACGATGACAGTATAGGAAATTTCTCGGCCTTCCGCCGGGAATGGATAGTTCGTGGTCGGAATTTCGGCGATGGTCAGGTCGAAGTGACAGCTACACGATTCGATCGATATATGCGGGCGCAAGGGTTGAGTTTGATGCCCCGTGCTAAGCGCGGTGAATCGGAAAACGCCGAGCAGAATCTAATGGATGCAGCGAAGCGTGCGAAGCAGCAAGTGCGACTGCGATGCAAGGCGATTGGTGCTGACCGGATGATCACGTTGACCTATCGAGAAAACATGGTTGACAAGGCTAGGCTGAAGAAGGATTTCGACGCGTTGCGGCGGCGACTCGGAAAGGTTCAAGACTTTCATTATGTTGCAGTCGCTGAACGTCAGAAACGCGGTGCATGGCACTTGCACATTGCAGTCAAGGGTCGCCAAAACTACCGGGTGCTCCGTTCGATCTGGCGTGGGATTGTTGGACAGGACAACGGAAATATCGATGTACGGAATCCGTTCAGAGAAAAGGGACTTCGCCACAAGCTGGCGTCGTACATCGGCAAGTACATAACCAAGGACTTCGCTGAACATTCGCTTAACGAGAAGCGATATTGGACCAGCCGTGGAATTTCAGTCCCGGAACTGCACTCCATTGCGCACCTGCTGTCGGATGATCCGGCAGAAGCCCTGACAACAGCTTTCCACGCAGCGATTAAAGTCGGCTCGTCTCTCGATCGATGCCAGACGTATTGGAATCAAGACCTTGGCTGTTTTTGGCTATCAACCCGCGAGATTTGACAATGAGTGAGACTTTTCTTTCGACTAACGAATTAGTAGTCCTCACCGGACGGAAGTTGAAATCAAAACAGGTCGAGGCCTTGCGTCGCATGGGCCTTCCTTTTTTTGTTAACGCTTGTGGGCGCCCTATCGTTACGCGCGCTGCTGTTGAAGGGCGTAAGGTTGATCAGGCCAGGTCCGGCTGGAGTCCTCTTGTCGTGGGAGCTTAGGACTATGGGTAGGAAGCCGACCAAGAACTTGCATCTGCCGCCGAGGATGCGGCTAAAACGCACGACGCGTGGGAACGTCTACTACTACTATGACACGGGCGGCAAACCTCGCATATGGAAAGCGCTCGGTGGTGATTTCGTTGAGGCTCTTCGTCAGTATGCCGACCTTGAGCAAGGCAATCGCAGCACACTCGCGACGATCACGTTTCGCCATGTGGCTCAACGTTATCTAGTGGAAATTCTCCCGAGCAAGGCTCCGGCGACGCAACAAAGCAACATCATCCAGATAGAACGCTTGTATCAGTTCTTTGACAATCCCCCTGCGCCCTTGGATGAAATCAAGCCGATCCATATTAGGAAATACCTGGATTGGCGGAAGTCCGTGCCGGTAGCGGCCAATCGCGAAATCGCCCTTTTCTCGCACATTTTCAATAAGGCGAGGGAGTGGGGAGCGACTGATCGTCCAAACCCTTGCGCAGGAATTCGCAAACACCGAGAAACAGGGCGGGATGTTTACATCGATGATCGCCTCTATCGAGCCCTTTGGGATAAAGCAGACGTACCGCTACGCGAGGCGATGGATCTCGCGTATTTGACCGGCCAAAGACCATCCGATGTGCTGAAGATGGACGAGCGTCACATCCGCGATGGAGTCGTCGAGATCAGGCAGAACAAGACAGGGGCTCAGCTGCGCATCGAAATTGTCGGAGAACTTGCAACGCTCCTTGCTCGAATAGCTGCCCGTAAAGCCCAGCTCAAGGTGAGGGCGACTCGTCTAATCGTCGATGAAGAGGGAAGGCCGCTCGGGCGTTCCGGGCTCCGATTTCGCTTCAATCATGCCCGTGAGGCCGCTGGCATCGCAAAAGACGCTTTTCAGTTTCGGGATCTCCGAGCGAAGGCAGGCACCGACAAAGAGTCACTCAGCAGCATTCGTGAAGCACAAGCGTTACTGGGACATGGGAGCGTAGCGATGACGGAACACTACGTCCGCAAGAGAGGGGCAAAGGTAACCCCCACAAAATAATTTCCGAACTTCGCAGAGCGGTCGATGTAAGGTAAGGCACAATTACCGAAACCTTACATTGACAACAGACGTTCTTACTCGGGTGGCTTATACGCGAGCCAGCGACGCAGCGCCGCGTTGTCATCAATGCCCAGCGAGCGGTTTAGCTCGGCATAGTGAGAATCACGGCTCTTGGTGAGCTGCTGATACGTCTTCCAATAAGCCTCCGATTCTCCGACTAGGCGCTCAGTGTTCGCCAACTTGACGTCATATAAGGGCACTTCGATTTCCGAAATGACGTCCCACTGAATTCGCCCTCGGTTCATCCCCGTGTTTGCCGAAAGGATATCGGCCAGTATCTCTTTTGTTCTTATCAAATTTACATAATAGATAGCTTCTTCGTGGGATGAAGTTCTAAGTATGGTGTATTCGTTGGAGACGTATTTACCGGCATGATACGGAGGCACAATCGCAATTGCGCCACGGCCGATGCCCATGTTCGAGCAAAGTATGTCCCACGGCTTCGTCTCGTACAACGTACGATAAGAGCATTCTTCGCCAGCAATCACATCGCCTTCGCTTACTTCCCCGTCGTAGCTGACTCGCAAAAACTGATAGCTTTCCCCTTCTTCGACGGAAGTTGCTCGGTTCTTTACAAGCTTCAATGCCGAACCCAGCGTTCCAATCTTAAAACCTTTGGCGGACCATGTAAGGTGGCGATCGGCGTTCAGTCGTTTATTCACACAGAATTTAACGTCCAAACGGTCGTCAATATCGCCGGCAGGGATTACGTAATCGCCGTGCCGTCCCTTCTTGAATGCATTAAATTGCTTAATGATTTCAGCAGCCTCCTTGCGCTTTTCGGCCTCTAAATCCAAGACTGACAAGCCGATTCGCTTAGCCACTTTCGCATCCAAACCTAGGTATACCGAGCTTGCCATAAAAATGTCAGGCTGCTCTTCCTCTTCATGGCGTTTTCTGATAATCAAGATGGACGTCTTGACGCGTGCAGCGGAACGCCTAAAGGCATCGCCAGGAAGCGATATAACGCCGATAATAATGAAATTAGCTCGGATATAGTCGCGAACGAACTGGTACGATTGACCCGAAAGTATCGACTCATCGATTACTGCGAATATATGACCGTTATCAGATACCAGATCGCGGTAACGTTCAATGAACATCACACTGCTCAGAAGGCTTCGCATAACTTTGCCAGCCTGACGATCCAAGCGTACGTCATACTGGTTCAAGACTTCTTGCTGATACTGATCGTCACTGCTGTATTTGAGCGAGAACGGGGGATTCGAAAGAATCACGTCGAACTTGGTATCTTCCTTTAGCAAGATTCTGCGCAGTTCGTCAAGCTCAAGCGAATGCTCAATACTGTTTCGGCCTACTTGGCCGATCGTCTTGTCGAGTGCATCGGCCCAATAGATGTTGCTCCCACCATCACCGTGGAGATACATATTCATCCGGGCAATGCGATAAATCGACGGGCTAGCACCGGCGTCGATTCCGTACACGCTTTTGCGCTGAATTCGGTCCAATAGCGCGCGCTTCTCGGCGGTGCTCAAGCCTACCAAGTTGCTGGCTTTTTTCAGCATATCGTTGAGCGCAGCGATTAAGAAACCGCCAGACCCGCAGCAGGCGTCTAGCACCTTGTCTACGGCCGCTTTTTGGACGTTAACGTCCGCCAACTGCACCATCAGATTGACGATATCTCGCGGCGTGAAAAACTGGCCAAGCTCGCGCCCGCGTGCCGTAGCGTCAAGGAAGGCCTCGAACATGCGACCATGTACGTCCTCTTCCATTCCAAAGAGGTCGACGTTTTCCAGTTCCTTGACAACCCATTGGATTGTTTCGGCACTCAGGTTGATTTGTTCGCCGTCATCGAAAAAGCGCTTCTTCTTTCCTTCGCGAATATCTTTTTCAAGCGACTCGATCAAATTCGCCAGGAGCGGATTATTTATCGGGCTTTCACTTTCAGTTTGAGTCGAAATCCAGTAGGACGAGAATTTTACGTCTTTGTACTGCGGCACCGGATCATGGCCGTAAGTCTCATGGATTGTTCTATCGCATCTAATCTTAACAAAGATTATTTTTATGAGCTCACCGAAGGCGGCGCTTGGGCTCATCTTTTCCTTACTCCATATGTATTGATGGATTTTTTGGAAAAGATTTACGAGCTCGTCCAGCGATCGTTTTTCTAAAACAAAATCTGATTGTTCGATTTCAGCACGAACAGCCTTGCTTTGCTTCGCAAGACTTTTCTTTTCGAAAGTTTTTGCAAATTTCGTGAACGACGCATTATTAGCAATCAGATCATCCAGCAGGAAAGTGCAAATCGCTTCTTTTTTATCCCACTGATACAAAGAAGTCTTAAGTCCGTTCGTGAGGACAAAATACATGACCGGGTTGTAGTCATACAGCTTGTTCAACTCCAAGCAGTAGGAGGAACACTGATGCTCCCAGTCGGCGATGTCCTCGCTAGGCGCTTTCGCGTCGATCACAGCGATGGGCATCCCGCCGACACTCACAATGTAGTCCGGCTTATAGAGAACCGCGACTCGGCCTTTGCCAACTGTGAACTCGCTGATTGACGTCTTGAGTTTGATATCGTCGTGTTCGAATCCGAGCTCGTGCAGCAAAGGCTCGACGAAGCGCGCCTCGACCGCTGCTTCGTTTGTCAGGGCCTTTACCTTTAAGTCCTTCAGTGGCATCTCGTTTGTATCCTGCGAGTTAGATTCGGTCGCGTAGCGAACCCGCTACGAGGGCGGTGCAGTTGCCGACAGAGGTGAGACGACGTGAACTTTGTAGAACAGTCAGCCGTTTGTAGAACAAAAAAAAACGGGTCCCATCTCTGGAACCCGCATGGGTACTGGTGCCGGCTGCAGGACTCGAACCCGCCACCTCATGATTACAAGTCAAGCGCTCTACCTGATGAGCTAAGCCGGCATGAGGCCGTGATTCTACTTCATTTTACGATCTTGAGGCGAGCCCTACCGCCACCTTTTGAACCGTCGTCGTCGGGCTGGTCGCCCTCCGGCGTCTGGTCAGTTGCGGACGGACTTTCGACCGCACGAGGCGCACTGGGCGCAACCGGCGCGGCGGCCGGCTCGACTGTTTCGGCGTCGGCGCCCGAATCCTGCGCTTCGCCTCCGGTCGACTCGACCGGAAAAGCCATGCCCTGCCCGTTTTCGCGCGCGTATATCGCGAGAATATTGGCCACCGGCACTTCGATCTTGTGCGACTTGCCGGAGAACCGCGCGCTGAATTCGACCCACTCGTTGCCCATTTGCAGCTGGCTCGTAGCCTCGAAGCTGATGTTCAACACAATCTCGTTGTCGCGCACGAATTGCCGCGGCACACGCGTCTGATTGTCGACGCGCACTGCGATATGCGGCGTGTAGCCGTTATCCGTGCACCATTCGTACAGCGCTCGCAGCAGATACGGCTTGGTGGAAATCTCTTGCATCAGCAGTCCTCTTACCGGGCGCGGAACTGCGCGCGAGACGCCGCGCGCAGCCCGCAACCCAAAGCCAAACTCAACGACGCATCACCTTTTCCGACGGCGTCAGCGCCTCGATATAAGCCGGACGGCTGAAAATGCGCTCGGCGTACTTCATCAGCGGTGCCGCATTTTTCGACAGTTCGATGCCGTAGTGATCGAGACGCCACAGGAGCGGCGCGATCGCGACGTCGAGCATTGAGAACTCTTCGCCGAGCATGTACTTGTTCTTCAGGAAGATCGGCGCGAGTTGCGTCAGGCGGTCGCGGATGGCGAGGCGCGCTTTCTCGTGATTCTTCTCCGCGGCCTTGCCCTTTTCGTTCTCGAGCGTGCCGACGTGGACGAACAGTTCCTTCTCGAAGTTCAGCAGGAACAGACGGGCACGCGCGCGTTGAACCGGGTCGGCCGGCATCAGTTGCGGATGCGGAAAGCGCTCGTCGATGTACTCGTTGATGATGTTCGATTCGTACAGAATCAGGTCCCGTTCGACGAGAATCGGCACCTGACCATACGGATTCATCACGGCGATGTCTTCCGGCTTGTTAAACAGGTCGACGTCGCGGATCTCGAAGTCCATGCCCTTTTCGAACAACACCAGCCGGCAACGCTGGGAGAACGGGCAAGTTGTGCCGGAATACAGAACCATCATGATTTACGTTTCCTCAAAAAGCTGAAGGGCCAGCGCGCGGAAAAACCGTTCAACAGGTTTTTCCTGGCGCCGGCCCCACGCCGTGTAGCGGCGTGATTATTTGATATGTTTCCAGTACGCGGCGTTCAGTCGCCAGGCGAAAAAGCTCAGAATACCGAGGAACATCAGCACCCACACGCCAAGCTGTTTGCGGGTTTTCTGAGTCGGCTCGGACATCCAGGACAGATACGACACAAGGTCGGCCACAGCAGAATCATAATCTACCGGCGACATCGTCCCCGGAGTGACCTGCTGGAAGCCCACAAATTTGTGCACCGTTTCGCCCGTTTTTTCGTCGACTTCTTCACCGAACTTCGCGGTACGTTGCCCCTGAAGCTGCCACAACACGTGAGGCATGCTCACGTTTTCATACACCAGATTATTCCAGCCAGTCGGCCGCGTATTGTCGCGATAAAAGCTGCGCAGATACGTGTAGAGCCAGTCCTTGCCGCGCGCCCGCGCTTCCACCGACAAATCCGGCGGACTTGCGCCGAACCACGCCTTGGCGTCGTCCGGGCGCATTGCCACGGTCATCGTGTTGCCGACCTTGTCGGTAGTAAACAGCAGGTTCGACTGAATCTCGGCTGGTGCAATGCCGAGATCGGTCAACCGGTTGTAGCGCACCAGATTCGCGCTGTGGCAATTCAGGCAGTAGTTTACAAACAATTGCGCGCCGTGCTGCAAAGAAGCGAAATTGTCCGCGTTATCCGGCGCGCGGTCGAGATGAACATTCTCGTCCGCACACGCCGGGCCGCTCAGCACCGCGAGCAGTGTCGCGCCGATCAGCGCGCACGTCGAAAGCAGTTTCTTCATCTTCGTGTTCTCCTCGCTCGCCATTAGTGGGACTTGAACCGCACCCGCTCGGGCGGCTGCTTGAAAGTGCCAAGCCTCGTCCAGAACGGCATGCCGAGGAAAAACGCGAAGTAGATCAGCGCGCACACCTGCGCAATCAACGTGGCGGCCGGCGACGGCGGTTTAGTGCCGAGGAAGCCCAACGTCAGGAAAGCGAGCACGAAGATCCCGTAAAACACCTTGTGGAAGAACGGCCGGTACCGAATCGACTTGACCGGCGAGCGGTCCAGCCACGGGAGGAAAAAGAGCGAAATCACCGCGCCGCCCATCACCACCACGCCCCAGAACTTCGATTCGGTGAATGCCATTGCCAGAATCACGAGTACCGCGAGCACCGGCAAACCCAGTTTCCACTTGCCGCGGGCGCGCACCAGCGCGAGCAGGCCGAGCAACGCGATCACGACCATCAGCACGATCTTGAACGGATCGGTCGTGGCGCGCAGCATCGCGTAAAAGGCCGTGAAATACCACACCGGCGCGATTTCTTGAGGTGTTTGCAGCGGATTCGCGGGGACGAAGTTGTTGGCTTCCAGGAAGTACCCGCCCATTTCCGGCGCGAAGAAAATAATCGCCGCAAAAATCATCAGGAAGATCGACACGCCGAAGAAATCGTGCACCGAGTAGTACGGATGGAAGGGGATGCCGTCGAGCGGAATGCCGTCCGGGTCTTTCTTCGCCTTGATCTCGATGCCGTCCGGGTTGTTGGACCCGACTTCATGCAGCGCGACCAGGTGCGCGACGACGAGCCCGAGCAACACCAGCGGTATCGCGATCACGTGGAACGCGAAGAAGCGGTTCAGCGTGACGTCCGACACCACGTAGTCGCCGCGAATCCACAGCGACAGGTCCGGCCCGATGAACGGAATCGCCGAGAACAGGTTGACGATGACCTGCGCGCCCCAGAACGACATCTGGCCCCACGGCAGCAGGTAGCCGAAGAACGCTTCGGCCATCAGGCACAGGAAGATCGCGCAGCCGAAAATCCACACGAGTTCGCGCGGCTTGCGGTACGAACCGTACATGAGGCCGCGGAACATATGCAAATACACGACGACGAAGAACATCGACGCGCCCGTGGAGTGCATGTAGCGGATCAGCCAGCCCCACGGCACTTCGCGCATGATGTACTCGACCGATGCGAACGCGAGCGTCGCGTCGGGCTTGTAGTTCATGGTGAGGAAAATGCCGGTGACGATCTGATTGACCAGCACCAGCAGCGCGAGCGAGCCGAAGAAGTACCAGAAGTTGAAATTCTTCGGTGCGTAGTATTCGGAGACGTGCTTTTTCCAGGTGGACGTTAAGGGGAAGCGCCGGTCGATCCAACCGACCAGCCCGGTCGTCTCTACTTCATGTTCGATCGCCATTACGCTTCTCCTTTCTCGTCCTTGCCGATCACGAGCCCGTTGGCTCCCGTGAACATGTAAGGCGGGATGTCGAGGTTCTGCGGCGCAGGTTTGTTCTTGAAGACGCGGCCGGCCATGTCATAGGTCGAACCGTGGCACGGGCACAGGAAGCCGCCTGGCCAGTCGTCAGGAAGATTGGGCTGCGCGCCCTCCATGAAGCGCGGCGTCGGCGTGCAGCCCAGATGGGTGCACACGGCAACGGCGACAAATATGTTCTTACGGTCGGTGCGTGCACGGAATTCGTTGTTGCAGTACTCCGGCAATGGCATCGAAAAGACGTTCTTGCTGTGGGGATCGGCTACTTCGTTATCGGCTTTCTGGACATCGGCAAGCATCTTGTCGGTGCGGTTGATGATCCACACCGGCTTGCCGCGCCATGCAACGGTCATCATGTCGCCGGGCTTCAGATTGCTGATGTCCACTTCGACCGGGGCACCTGCTGCCTTGGCCTTTTCAGATGGTGCAAACGAACTAACAAAGGGTACGACAGTGGCAACGCCTCCTATGCCACCTGCTACGGTCGTCGCTATCAGCCAGGTACGGCGGCTGCCGTCGACGCGTTCATCTTCCTTGTCTCGCATCACACGCCCCACTTCTGAGTTGGATTTTTCCTTCACGTCGCTTCTACCGCCGCTAGTTTGCTCGAATGGAGTCGCCATTTACAAGGGCCGATTGCCAAAAACCGTGCGAAGCCCTTGATAGGTAAGGGTTTCTCCGTACGGATCGCAAACTTTTTCGCACCTCCTTTTAAGTGTCCCCTCCGTTATTCGTGCCTTTTGCTTAGCTAATGCCTATTTGCTAATTCAAACGAATCAAACCGGATTAGGGATATCGATAAAGAGGTGTTCGATATCGAACTGCTCGGACAAGTGCTTGCCCACCGCCTGCACCCCGAAGCGCTCTGTCGCATGATGCCCGGCCGCGAGAAACGCGACGCCGCTTTCCGCCGACGTGTGCATGACCGACTCCGACACCTCGCCGGTCAGATAAACGTCGGCGCCGGCGTTGATCGCCGCGTCGAACATGCCTTGCGCAGCGCCCGTGCACCACGCGACGCGGCGCAGACTGCGATCCGGGTCGCCGAACACGAGCGGCGTGCGGCCAAGCGTCTGTTCGATCTCGGCAGTGAAGTGCGCGAGCGTGATCGGCATTGCGAAAGTGGCGAGCCAGCCGAGGTCGTTCTCGCCGAAGCGCGCGTCGCTGATCCAGCCCATCTTCGCGCCTATCTGCGCGTTGTTGCCGAATTCGGGATGGTCGTCGAGCGGCAAGTGATAAGCGAACATGTTCAGGTCGTTCGCGAGCAGCAGTTTCAGGCGCGCGTATTTGCGGCCGGTGATCTGCGGCGCCTCGTTGCGCCAGAAATAGCCGTGATGGACGAGCACGGCGTCCGCGCCCCAGTCCAGCGCGGCCTCGAGAAACGCCACCGAGGCGGTCACGCCCGTTGCGAGCTTGTTGATCTTGCGACGCCCTTCGACTTGCAGGCCATTGGGGCAATAGTCCTTGAAGCGCGCGGTTTCAAGGAGATTGTTCAAGTACAATTCAAGTTCGATCCGATCCATATAAACCTCTAGTCTTCAGATGCTTAGACGCTTTTGGCTGTTCTTTGCCCAAGCGGTGACTGTGCTGTTGGCGCTGATGTTCATCATCGCGACCCTCAAACCGCAGTGGCTCCAGCGTCAAGGGCAATTCGGCAAGCAACTTGCCGAACCGATCGTCGCCTTGCGGGAAGTGGCGCCTGGCATGGGTAGCGGGCCCGCAACTACGTCTTATGCAGACGCCGCTCAAAAGGCCATGCCTGCGGTCGTCAATGTCTTTTCCAGCAAAGATGGCTCGCTCCCGCCCGATCCGCGCGCGAAAGACCCGCTGTTCCGCTACTTCTTCGGCGACAAGAACAATCGCAAGCAGCGCGAGCAACCGGCCGCGAACCTCGGCTCCGGCGTGATAGTGAGTTCGGAAGGTTACATTCTAACGAACCAGCACGTGGTCGACGGCGCCGATCAGATCGAAATCGCGTTGGCCGACGGCCGCACCACGAACGCCAAGGTGATCGGCATCGATCCTGAAACGGATCTGGCCGTGCTGAAGGTCAACATGACCAACCTGCCCACCATCACACTGGGTCGCATGGAACAGACCCGCGTTGGCGACGTCGTGCTCGCGATCGGTAATCCGTTCGGCGTCGGGCAGACGGTCACCATGGGCATTGTCAGCGCGCTCGGTCGCAACCATCTCGGCATCAATACGTTCGAAAACTTCATTCAGACCGACGCGGCGATCAATCCCGGCAACTCGGGCGGCGCACTGGTCGACGTGAACGGCAATCTGCTCGGCATCAACACCGCGATCTATTCGCGCTCCGGCGGTTCGCTCGGCATTGGCTTCGCGATTCCGGTGTCTACGGCCCGCAGCGTGCTGGAAAGCATCATTACCACGGGTTCGGTTACGCGCGGCTGGATCGGCGTCGAACCGCAAGATGTCACACCGGAGATTGCCGAGTCGTTCGGCCTTGAGCAGAAGTCGGGCGCGATCGTCGCGGGCGTATTGAAGAACGGTCCGGCCGACCGCGCCGGTATCAAGCCAGGCGACATTCTGATGAGCGTAAACGGTCAGGAAATCACCGACACGACCCGCCTGCTGAATGTGATCGCGCAGATCAAGCCGGGCACGGCCGCGAAGGTGCACCTGGTGCGCAAGAACCGCGAGCTGGATCTGGACGTGACCATCGGCAAGCGCCCGCCGCCGCCGAAACAACCCGTCGAAGACAGCGATCAGCAGGACGACGACGGCGGTTGAGTCTGCCGGTGCCAAAGTCCATTCGGGCTTGAGGCAGAACGCGGAACACAAAAAAGGGCAGCCCATGACGGACTGCCCTTTTGTTTTAGCCGCGCTGCGCGATTGCTGCCGCGGTATTACCGCAAGATCGACACCGAGTCACCGCAAGCCTGTCACCGATCGGCCGAGCCACGGCAACACCGTAGCGGGTTCACTTCAAGCCGGCGGCGTCGCATCTTCGACAACTGCGGGTTGCTTGCCGACGATCAACCGCGCGGCGATGATCCCCGCCTCGTACAGCACGATCAGCGGAATGGCGAGAATAAGCTGGGAGAACACGTCTGGCGGCGTAACCACCGCCGAAATCACGAACGCGCCGACGATCACGTACGGCCGGATCTCCTTGAGCTTCTTCAGCGTCACTACGTTCATGCGCACCAGCAGCACGACGACGATCGGCACTTCGAACGTCACGCCAAACGCGATGAACATGGTGAGCACGAAGCTCAGGTAGTTGTCGATATCGGTCGTCATCTCCGCGCCCAATGGCGCGTTGTAATGGGCCATTACGCGGAAGATGGTCGGGAACACCACGAAGTACGCGAACGCCATGCCGCACAGAAAGAGCGTATAGCTGCTGCCGACCAGCGGCCCGACCAGCTTCTTTTCATGCTGATAAAGACCCGGCGCGACAAACGCCCAGATCTGATAAAGCACGATGGGCAGCGCGATCACGAAAGCCACCAGCATGGTCACTTTCATCGGCACGAAGAAGGAGCCGGTGACGTCGGTGACAATCATCTTGCCGTCTTTGGGCAGGTTCTGCATCAGCGGGCGCGCCAGCAGCCGGAAGATATCCGGCGCCCAGTACACCAGGCCGACAAACACCACGATGACGGCAAGGCCCGCGCGGATAATGCGGTCGCGCAATTCAACGAGGTGAGAAATGAAGGTCTCTTCAGCGCCTTCGTCCTGACTTTTCTGGGGGTCGCTCACACCGGCCCTCTGTTAGAGATTGTCGTTCTGGTCATCAGAAAAACCGCGTCGGACGACGCATGCTGGCAGGCTTGTGCCGCGCGACGCGCGCCGCGCCCGACTGCACGCGCGTGCGGCGCGTGGTTGCGCGCTTGTACCAGGTTGGCATTGCGGTTTGCTTGACGCGCCAGTTCTTGCGCTTGGCTGCCCCGGCTGGCGTGCTGCCTTGCCACGGAGTATTGACGGCGTCTTCGACCGCACCGCCGGCAATGCTCGGCGACACCGACGTGCCGCTGTTCCACGCGTCGTTCAGTTCCGTCTCGTGCTTGCGCAGGTTCTCCTGCACGGAGGTCTGGACATTGCTGGCCGCCGTCTCGAACTCGGTTTTCATGCGACGCAATTCGTCGAGTTCGATTTCCCGCGTGACTTCCGACTTGACGTCGTTGATATACCGCTGAGCGCGACCGAACAGCGCGCCGGCCGTGCGGGCGACGCGCGGCAAGCGCTCAGGGCCGAGCACGACTAGCGCGACGACGCCAATCAGCGCCATCTTGGTTAGACCGAGGTCCAGCATGGAGGGAAATGTCCGTCAGTAACGCGGTTGGCCCGCGGCTTAGCGGTAATCGCCCGAACGCGGGGCCTTTTCCTTTGCTTCCACATCGACGGCGCCGTTGCGCGGCAGTTCGCGCTGTTGCGTCTCAGCCGGCGTTTCGCCTTCCTTCATGCCTTCCTTGAAGCCTTTCACAGCGCCACCCAGATCGCCGCCGATATTGCGCAACTTCTTCGTGCCGAACACGAGTGCCACGATCAGCAACACGATCAACCAATGCCAAATACTCAACGAACCCATGACTACTCTCCTTAACCCCGACGCCGCACGTGATGCGGCAAAAATCGTCTGCCTTGCGGCGTGAATCGAAGCAGATGCGCTTCTTCTACGTTACAGCGGCACAGTGCACATTGTGGCCATGCGATCGCGTCGCCGAAATTACAACGCAGCAAAAACAACGCCGACCCGACGGGCCGCTCGCCCGATCTTCGCGATCAGCCCATGCGCTGCCACGGACGCGGCCCCGCCAGGATGTGCGCATGCAGGTGATAAACCTCTTGCCCACCGCCCCGCCCCGTGTTGATGACCGTGCGGAAGCCCGTTTCACCACCTGTGTATGCCACGCCCAACTGATCGGCAAGACGCGCCGTCAAAACAAGCATTCTACCAAGCAGCGGCGCATCGCTCTCGGTGCAGTCACTGAGGGTGGCAATGTGCTTGCGCGGGATCACCAGCACATGGGTCTCGGCCGCCGGACGGATGTCGCGGAAGGCGACGAACTCGTCGTCTTCGTGGACTTTGGTCGACGGAATCTCGCCGGCGGCGATCTTGCAAAAGAGACAGTTCGGGTCGTGGCTCATCGTATTCCTAACGCGGCAATGCCAAGCATGACTGGACGCGGTCCGTCGCGGCTCCGCGATCGCCCTTAACGTCGGACGAATTCAGAACCACGAACGCGGATTCGCGAGTGGCTTGTTATCGTACAGATACAGCCACCCTTTGATAATACGGTACAACATCCAGATGCTGACCGCCCACAGCACCGCAACACCGACCACCACGAACAGCAGCAGCCCGCCTATCGCATAACCCAGCAGGCCGATCCAGAACGTGCGGATTTGCCACTCGAAGTGCGCCTCATACGGCGTGCCCGCGGCGTCGCTGCGCTTCACATAGTTGATGATGATCGCGACGAGGATGGTCAGCCCGCCCGTCAGCCAATGCACTGCATACAGCGCGTACAGCACATGCGTCAGCGTGCGCAGGCTGCGTTCCCGCTCCGGCTCGATCGCGTGGCGATACGCCGGCCGCGGATAACTCTCATGCGACTGTTCCATGCTTGCGTCCTCCCGAGGATGCGTTTGCGATGCGTTCAGTGCAATGTGGGCTCCGGCGCGCGCCACTTCAAGACAGTACGGGAAAACATCGGCGAAGAACGCCGCTCAGTCCCCGTTCTGTTCGCGCTCGCGGCTCTTGCGCAGCGCCTTTTCTTCGATGCCGGACGTGCCTTCGCGACGCTCCAGTTCCGCGAGCACGTCCGCTGGGCTCAGATCGTAGTGCGAGAGCATCACGAGGCAGTGAAACCACAAGTCCGCGACCTCGCCGACAAGCGCCTTCGTCGCGCCGCCGTGGCGCGTGTCCTTGGCTGCCAGTACGACTTCGGTGGCCTCTTCGCCGATCTTCTTGAGCACCGCGTCGTCGCCTTTGTGGAACAGGCGCGAGACGTACGACACGTCGGGATCGCCGCCCTTGCGGCTGTCGATGATCGCCGCGAGGCGCATCAGCGTGTCGGTCGTGGACGGCGTAACTTGCGTGGTCTGCGTCATTTGTAGATGTGTTCGGGGTCTTTCAGCACGGGATCGACGGCGATCCAGTCGCCATCCTCGGCCGTGCCTTCGAATTTCTGGAAAAAGCACGAGTGACGGCCGGTGTGGCACGCAATGCCGGACACCTGCTCCACTTTCAGCAGCACGACGTCTTCGTCGCAATCGAGCCGCACTTCATGCACATGCTGCACGTGGCCGGACTCTTCGCCTTTGAACCACAAGCGCTGGCGCGAGCGCGAGAAGTACACCGCGCGGCCCAGTTCGATGGTCTTCGCCAACGCCTCGCGGTTCATCCACGCGAACATGAGCACGTCGTTTGTCGACGCTTCTTGCGCGATGACCGGCACGAGGCCGTTCGCGTCCCATTTGACCTTGTCGAGCCAATTGACTGCCGTTGGGTTCACCACGTCACAACCTCACCGAAATGCCTTGTTCGGCCATGAAGCGCTTAGCCTCGCCTACCGTGTGCTCGCCATAGTGGAAGATGCTCGCGGCAAGCACGGCGTCCGCGTGGCCGCTCGTGATGCCGTCGGCGAGATGCTGCAGATTGCCGACGCCGCCCGACGCGATCACCGGAACCGGCACCGCGTCGGACACCGCGCGCGTGAGCGCGAGGTCGAAGCCGCTCTTCGTGCCGTCGCGGTCCATGCTGGTCAGCAGGATTTCGCCCGCGCCGAGTTCGGCCATCTTGCGCGCCCACTCGACCGCTTCGAGGCCGGTAGCCTTGCGTCCGCCGTGCGTAAACACTTCCCAGCGCGGCGTCTCGCCGTCCGCGGAAACGCGCTTGGCGTCAATCGCGACGACGATGCACTGCGAGCCGTATTTGTCGGTGGCGTCTTTCACGAGCTGCGGATTCGCGACCGCCGACGAGTTCATGCTGATCTTGTCCGCGCCCGCGTTCAGCAGACGCCGCACGTCTTCGACGGCGCGCACGCCGCCGCCGACCGTCAGCGGAATAAAGACCTGCGAGGCGACCGCTTCGATGATCGGCAGGATCAGGTCGCGCTGATCCGAGGTAGCGGTGATATCGAGGAAAGTGAGTTCGTCCGCGCCCTGATCGTCGTAACGCCGCGCGATTTCGACCGGGTCGCCCGCGTCGCGCAATTCGACGAAGTTGACGCCCTTGACCACGCGGCCAGCGGTGACGTCGAGACAGGGAATGATGCGTTTAGCTAGAGCCATGATCTTGCAATTCTGCCAATACCGCTGATGAGGCCGCTCACTTCGGAGTGAAGCGAGCGGCATGGCCCGGCGCGGAAGGCCGCGCCACGCCGGATGTGTTTCGCGCAACCGAGCCTCGAACCGCTACGGGAGCGCGCCGCCGGAACGCGCCGCCACTTGCGCTCGGGTGCCTGAAAGGAATCCGGGCGCGAACGCGTCAAACCTGCCCGTCGCGTCGCGACGATACCGACGCCACGATTCAGGCGTCGTCTGATTCGCGCAGCCGGTCCGCGAGCGTTTGTGCAGCCGCAAAGTCGAGGTCGCCCGAGTAGATTGCCCGGCCGCAGATCACGCCTTCGATCCCTTCGTCTTCGACTTCGCACAGCGATTCAATGTCGGTCAGGTTCGACAGCCCGCCGCTCGCGATCACCGGAATCTTCACCGCGCGAGCAAGACGCACGGTCGCTTCGATGTTGATGCCTTGCAGCATCCCGTCGCGGCCGATGTCCGTGTAAATGATCGACTCGCAGCCGTAATCCTCGAACTTGCGCGCGAGATCGGCGACTTCGTGGCCCGTCAGCTTGCTCCAGCCGTCGGTCGCGACCTTGCCGTCTTTCGCGTCCAGACCGACGATGATATGGCCGCCGAACGCCGTGCACGCGTCCTGCAAGAAGCCCGGATTCTTCACCGCCGCGGTGCCGATGATCACGTACTCCAGACCGTCGTCGAGATAGCGCTCAATCGTATTCAGGTCGCGGATGCCGCCGCCGAGCTGCACGGGAATCTCGCCGCCCACTTCCTCGATGATCGCGCGAATCGCTTCTTCGTTCCTCGGCTTCCCGGCGAACGCGCCATTCAGGTCGACGAGGTGCAGACGGCGCGCGCCGCGCTCGACCCAATGTCGGGCCATAGCCGCCGGCTCCTCGGAGAATATCGTCGCCTGGTCCATATCGCCCTGTTTGAGGCGTACACACTGACCGTCTTTCAGGTCGATGGCGGGGATCAGCAGCATAGCAATCGGGTGTTGTGTGGGAAGGGGTTGAAGGTCGGCGGCAGCGGCTGGTAGGTCAGCTCGCCAGAACGCCGTCTCGCTAGTTTAGTACAACTCTTTCGGCGGCCTTGCGTACCGGCAGGGCCGCGCGAAATCACGGTGCAAAAGCTGTGGCGCGCGGCAGCAGTCCCGCTCGTGGCGGAACGGTGCACGGCAACGGAACGGGCAAAGGCGCTCACGGGTTCCAGTGTACGAAGTTGCGATACACGCGCAGCCCCGCGTCGGCGCTCTTTTCCGGGTGAAATTGGGTCGCGAAGATGTTATCCCGCGCCACCGCCGAGGTAAAGGGCACACCGTACACGGTTTCGCCGGACGTATGCGCGGCATTTTCCGGCACCACGTAGTAGCTGTGCACGAAGTAAAAGAACGCGTTGTCCGCCACGCCGTCCCACAGCGGATGCGGCAGCGCCTGACGCACGCGGTTCCAGCCCATTTGCGGCACCTTGAAGCGCGAGCCGTCGTCCTGCACCTGGCCTTCCAGATCGAAACGCAGCACCTTGCCCGGCAACAGTCCGAGGCCTGGCGTATCGCCCTCCGCACTCCAGTCGAACAGCATCTGTTCGCCGACGCAGACGCCCATCAACGGCTTCACGCGCGACGCTTCCACGACTGCTTCCTGCAAGCCGGACTCCGCGAGACTGCGCATGCAATCGGGCATTGCGCCCTGGCCCGGCAACACCACGCGGTCGGCCGCGCGAATCGCTTCGGGCTTGTCGACGATCGCCACGTCCGCTTCCGGCGCGGCTTTGCGCAAGGCCTGCGCCACCGAGCGCAAGTTGCCCATTCCGTAATCCACAATCGCTATCGAAGTTTTCATTTCAAATTAGGCAGCAAAGCCTTCAATCCATCGACGATGAATTCCACCGCCAGCGCCGATAACATCAAACCCATGAGCCGTGTGCCGATGTTGATACCCGTGCGACCAACCCAGCGGGCAATCGGTTCGGCAAGACGCAACGAAAAAAAGCAGATCGCCGCCAGAACCGCGCCGATCGCGATCAGGCTGATCCGGTCGTACCAGTGCGGCGAGCCGGCTGCATAAATGATCGTGGTGCTGATCGCGCCCGGGCCGGTCAACAGCGGAATCGCCAGCGGCACGACCGCGATGTTGTCCTTCTGCTCTGCCTCGTGGCGTTCTTCGGGCGTCGAGCGGCTATTGCCGATCTGCGCGTTCAGCATGTTGATCGCCATCAGCAGCATGATGATCCCGCCGCCTACTTCGAGCGAACCGACCGAAATGCCGAAGAAGCTGATGATCTGCTGCCCGAGCATCGTGGTTATCGCAATCACGCAGAACACCGAAATCGCCGCGATCCGAATGGTTCTGCGCCGCTCGACGTCGCTCTGATTCGCCGTCAGGCTCATGAAAAACGGAATGGCGCCGATCGGATTGATCAGCGCGAGCAGCGAGATAAACGACTTCAGAATATCCATTGAACACCGGGCGCGCGCATTGCACGACCCCGGTCCTGGTAAATGCGTCGCTTAAAGGCTGCCCTTGGTCGACGGAATCTGTCCCGCCGCGCGCTCGTCAAGCTCGACAGCCATGCGCAGCGCACGACCGAAAGCCTTGAACACCGTTTCCAGTTGATGGTGAGCGTTCAGGCCGCGCAGGTTGTCGATATGCAGCGTCACGCCCGCGTGGTTCACGAAGCCGCGGAAAAATTCGATCGACAGATCGACGTCGAAAGTACCGATGCGTGCGCGCGTGAACGGCACATGAAATTCGAGTCCCGGACGGCCGGAAAAGTCGATTACGACACGCGAAAGCGCCTCGTCGAGCGGCACATACGAGTGGCCATAGCGGCGAATGCCCTTGCGGTCGCCGATTGCTTTTGCCACGGCCTGGCCGAGCGTGATGCCGGTGTCTTCGACAGTATGGTGGTCGTCGATGTGCAGGTCGCCATGCGCTTCGATGTCGAGATCGAACAGGCCATGCCGCGCGATCTGGTCGAGCATGTGGTCCAGAAACGGCACGCCGGTGGCCAGCTTTTGCTGACCGGTGCCGTCCAGATTGATCTTGACACGGATCTGCGTTTCGCTGGTATTGCGAACGACTTCCGCAAGGCGCATGGTAATTCCTCGAATCTAGCTGTGAAGCGATAGTAGTGTGGGGTGGGAGCGGCTGCTTGTCGCCGCTCGCTCAGTGCAGCACGAGTTTCAGCGCGGCGATCAATTGGGCGTTTTCTTCGGGAGAACCGACGGTCAAACGCACACAATTAGCGAGCAGTGCATGCATTTTACTCACGTTTTTGATCAAAACCCGCGCGGCGAGCAGGGTTTCGAACAGAACCGAGGCATCGGGCACGCGCACCAGCAGGAAGTTGCCGGCGCTCGGGAACACTTCGGCGCCCGGCAATTCGGCTACGGCCTGCGCGAGTTTCGTGCGCTCGTCGCGCAATTGCGCGGCTTGCGAGTCGAGCACGTCGACGTGATCCAGCAGGAAGTCCGCCGCCGCCTGGGTCAACACGTTGGTGTTGTAGGGCGGGCGCACCTTGTCCAGTTCGGTTAGCCAGGCGGGCTTGCCGACCAGATAACCGAGACGGATGCCGGCGAGACCCAGCTTCGACACCGTGCGCATCACGACGACGTTGTCGAACGCGTCGGCGCGCGGCAGCCAGCTTCGCTGCGCGAACGGCTGGTACGCTTCGTCGATCACCACGAGACTTTTCGTCGCTGCGGCGATGATGCGCTCCATGTCGGCATCGTCGAATAACGTACCCGTGGGGTTGTTCGGGTAGGCGAGATAGACGACCGCCGGCTCGTGTTCGGCGATTGCCGCGAGCATGGCTTGCGTGTCGAGCGTGAAGTCGGCGTTCAGCGGCACACCGATGAACTCCAGATTCGCCAGCTTCGCCGACATCTGATACATGACGAAGCCCGGCACCGGTGCCAGCACCTTCGCGCCCGGCTTCGCGCACGCGATCGACACCATACTGATGATCTCGTCGGAGCCATTGCCGAGCAGCACGTCGCAGCCGGCCGGCACACCCATTACGCGCTTGATTTTCTCTATCAGCGCTTCGGGGCGCGGCGCCGGATAACGGTTGAGCGCGACGCCCGCCAGATGCTCGCCAAGATGCGCGGCCAGCACCGGCGGCAGCGGAAACGGGTTTTCCATTGCGTCGAGCTTGATGTAGCCGGTCGCGTCTGCAACGGGATAGCTCGTCATCGCGAGCACGTCGCGTCGGATGATGTCTTGAGGTGTCGTCATAGGTCAGTTGGCTGGCCGCGCGTGTCGCAGGCGTCTGGCGCATGAAACGCCTCGGACGCGCCTTGTTTCGCAGCGGCTTGCCGCGTCGGGTTGGTCTGCGTTGTCGTTATTGGATACGAGTTCGTCAACAGGAGTTGCGCGGGAGTTGCTCGGGGAGCGGCGAACCGTGCGGCATCGATGCATTGGCTGCGTAACGTTCCCGCCTTGTTCGCGATTCGGGGCACCTTGCGCTTGAGCTGCATGGGCCGCTCCGCTCGCCTTCGCTGTGATCAGCCGGTCAACACATTCGCGTAGCCGCCTTGCCGCTCCAGCCGCGCTCAGCCGCTATGTCGCATCCGGTACTCGGCGCTGCGCGCGTGTGCCTGCAGGCCTTCGCCGTAAGCCAGCTCGGCGGCGATCTCGCCAAGCGTCTGCGCGCCTTCCGCGCTCACTTCGATCACGCTCGAGCGCTTGAAGAAATCGTAGACGCCCAACGGCGACGAGAACCGAGCGGTGCGAGACGTGGGCAAAACGTGGTTCGGCCCCGCGCAGTAGTCGCCGAGACTCTCGCTCGTATAGCGACCGAGGAAAATCGCGCCCGCGTGGCGGATCAACTGCCCCCACTGATGCGGCTCCAGCGCCGAGATTTCGAGGTGTTCCGGCGCGATGTCGTTGGCGATCGCGCAGGCCTCCGCCATATCGCGCACCTTGATGAGCGCGCCGCGCCCTTCGAGCGACGCCTGGATAACGTCCCGGCGCGGCATGGTGGGCAAGAGTTCGTTGATCGCGTCGTTCACGCGGCCGATGAACGCGTCGTCCGGGCACAGCAGAATGGACTGCGCGAGCTCGTCGTGCTCGGCTTGCGAGAACAGGTCCATCGCGACCCAACGCGGGTCGGTCGTACCGTCGCACAGCACGAGGATTTCCGACGGTCCCGCAATCATGTCGATGCCGACTGTGCCGAACACGCGCCGCTTCGCCGACGCCACATACGCATTGCCGGGACCGCAAATCTTGTCGACAGCCGGCACGGTTTGCGTGCCGTATGCGAGCGCGCCGACGGCCTGCGCGCCGCCAATCGTGAATACTCGATCCACGCCCCCGAGCAGGGCCGCCGCCAGCACGAGCGGGTTCTTCACGCCGTCCGGCGTGGGCACCACCATGACGATTTCGCGCACGCCGGCCACGCGCGCCGGAATCGCATTCATCAGCACCGACGACGGGTACGCTGCCTTGCCGCCCGGCACGTAGATACCCGCGCGATCGAGCGGCGTGACCTTCTGGCCGAGCACAGTGCCGTCGGCTTCCGTGTATTGCCAGCTATGGCTGCCGCACTCGATTTTCTGCTTCTCGTGATAGCCGCGCACGCGCGCCGCCGCCGCTTCGAGCGCCGCGCGCCGCTTCGGCTCGAGACCTTCGAGCGCCGCTTCGAGTTCCGACATCGGCAGCTCTAACGCGGCAACGCTGTTCGCGCTCAGGCGGTCGAAGCGGTTCGTGTATTCGAGCACCGCCGCGTCGCCGCGCGCCTTGACGTCGCTGAGAATCTGCGCGACCGAGCGCTCGATTGCTTCGTCTTCGCTCGCCTCGAACGCGAGCACCGCATGCAGTGACTTCTGGAAGTCGCGAGCAGTGGAATCGAGTTTGCGAATCTTGATAGACATACGGGTATCCGTTTCGGTAAGGCGCGCTTTAGAGCAAAGTCAAACTGGCTCGATCCGCCTGTCAGGCCGCGGCAAGACCGGCTTTCGTCGCGCGTTCGAACGCGTCGAGAATCGGCCGCAATGCGGCGCGCTTGAGCTTCAGCGCCGCCTGGTTCACAACGAGGCGCGACGAAATCTGCATGATCTCCTCGACCTCCACGAGATTGTTGGCGCGCAACGTGTTGCCCGAACTGACCAGATCGACGATGGCGTCCGCGAGTCCGACGAGCGGCGCCAGTTCCATGGAACCGTACAACTTGATCAGGTCGACGTGAACACCCTTGGCGGCAAAATGCTCACGTGCGGTTTCGACGTACTTGGTCGCCACGCGCAAGCGGGCGCCCTGGCGCACCGCGTTCGCGTAATCGAAACCCGCCGCGACCGCGACCGACATACGGCAGCGCGCGATGTCCAGATCCACCGGCTGATACAGCCCGCTGCCGCCGTGTTCGAGCAATACGTCTTTGCCGGCCACGCCGAAATCGGCCGCGCCGTATTCCACGTAGGTCGGCACATCGGTCGCGCGCACGATGATCACGCGCAGATTAGCGTCGGTAGTCGGCAAAATCAGCTTGCGCGAGGTCTCCGGATCTTCGGCTACTTCGATACCGGCTGCAGCCAGTAGCGGCAGCGTTTCCTCAAAGATACGCCCCTTCGACAAAGCAAGCGTAAGCGGCGCGCTGACCGCCGGCGAGCTCGACGTTTGCGGCATCGAACTCATGCCTGGCTCCCGGCGATGCGGCGGACCTTTGCGCCAATCGCGTTGAGCTTGGCTTCCATGCGGTCGTAGCCGCGGTCGAGGTGATAAATGCGGTCGATCAGCGTCTCACCTTCCGCACGCAAAGCAGCGATCACGAGACTGGCCGACGCGCGCAGGTCCGTTGCCATCACCTTGGCGCCCGAGAGCTTGTCGACGCCGGTCACGAGCGCGGTCTTGCCGTCCGTTGTGATGTTGGCGCCGAGGCGGTTCAACTCCTGCACGTGCATGAAGCGATTTTCGAAGATCGTTTCGACAACCTGCGCCTTGCCGTCCGCCACCGTATTCAGCGCCATGAACTGCGCCTGCATGTCGGTCGGAAACGCCGGGTACTCGGACGTGCGGAACGACACGGCATTCGGACGCTTGTCCATGCGAACGCGCATCCAGTCGTCGCCTTCCTCGATCGTCACGCCGGCTTCGCGCAACTTGTCGGTCACCGCTTCCAGAATCTGCGGACGCACATGACGCAACGTGACGTCGCCGCCCGCCGCGGCCACCGCGCAGAGGAACGTGCCGGCTTCGATCCGGTCCGGAATGACGGTGTGCTTTGCACCGTGCAGCTTGTCCACGCCCTGAATGACGAGGCGGTCAGTGCCGATGCCTTCGATCTTCGCGCCCATCTGCACGAGCAGATGCGCAAGGTCGCCGACTTCGGGTTCGCGCGCCGCGTTTTCGATGATCGTCTCGCCTTCCGCAAGCACCGCTGCCATCAGCAGGTTTTCGGTTCCGGTCACCGTGATCATGTCGGTGATGATGCGCGCGCCCTTCAGGCGCTCCGCGCGCGCTTCGATGAAGCCGTGCTCGATGGTGATCTCGGCGCCCATGGCTTGCAGGCCCTTGATGTGCTGATCCACCGGGCGCGCGCCGATCGCGCAACCGCCGGGCAGCGACACGCGCGCGTGGCCAAACCGCGCGACCAGCGGGCCCAGCACCAGGATCGACGCGCGCATGGTCTTCACCATTTCATACGGCGCGACGAGGTTATCCACCTTTGATGCGTCGAGCGACACGCGCCCGTTACCGCTCTCAATGCGCACGCCCATCTGGCCGAGCAGCTTGAGCATCGTGCGCACGTCCTGCAAATCCGGCACGTTATCCAGTTCCACCGGCTCCGCGCTCAGCAGACTGGCGCACAGGATCGGCAGCGCCGCGTTCTTCGCGCCCGAGACAACGACCTCACCCGACAGCGGGTAGCCACCTTCAATGACGAGTTTGTCCATGCCTGTCTGTTCCTGATCGACCCGGACTTCAGCCGGGACTGCTTTGAATGTGTTCGACGCGCCGCTGCCGGCGTCGCGCCCTTCCTGAGTAATTCGCACTAAATTTCCAGATTACGCGTTCTGCCATTCGGCGGGCGTCAGCGTTTTCATGCTGAGCGCGTGGATTTCTTCGCGCATGCGGTCACCGAGTGCCGCGTACACGAGTTGATGACGCTGGATCAGCCGCTTGCCCTCGAAGCTCGGGGAAACGATGGTCGCAAAGAAATGCTGACCGTCGCCTTCGACTTCGAGATGCTGGCAGGCGAGCCCAGCGGCGATGTATTGCTTGACCTGTTCGGGAGTCGGCAACATGAGAAAAGCTCCAGTCAGTGGCGCAGCTTGTAGCCGGACGCGAGCATGCGCATCGCCACCACGGCCAGCACCACGAAGAAACCGGCGACAATCGCGAGGCTCGCGAGCGGATTGATATCCGACATCCCGAAGAAACCGTAGCGAAAGCCGTCGATCATGTAGAAAAAAGGATTGAGCCGCGACACTTCGCGCCATACCGGCGGCAGCGTATGTGTGGAGTAGAACACGCCCGAGAGAAACGTGAGCGGCATGATCAGAAAGTTCTGGAACGCGGCGAGCTGGTCGAACTTTTCGGCCCAGATACCGGCGATCAGACCGAGCGTGCCGAGAATCGCAGCGCCGCAAATGGCAAAGAGAATGATATAGAGCGGCGCGACGAAACTGATCGGCACGAACCAGATCGTCACGATGAACACGCCGAAACCGACCGCAAGCCCACGCGCGACCGCCGCGAGGACGTAGGCACCGAACATCTCGTAATGCGACAACGGCGGCAATAGCACGAACACCAGATTACCGGTGATTTTCGACTGGATCAGCGACGACGAGCTGTTCGCAAACGCGTTTTGCAGCACGCTCATCATCACGAGGCCCGGGATCAGGAAGCTCGTGTATTCGACGCCCGGATAGACCTGCACATGGTCGCGCAATGCGTGGCCGAAAATGGTCAGATAGAGCAGCGCGGTGATGATGGGCGCCAACACCGTCTGGAACGACACCTTCCAGAAGCGCAGAATTTCCTTGTAGAACAGCGTGCCGAAACCGCTATAGCCGCTCATGCGAGCCCCTCGATCACTTCCGGACCGTTCATCACCTGAACGAAAACGTCTTCGAGGTCGGCTTTGCGGACCTCGATTTCTTCGAATGTGCAACCCGCCGCACGGCATTGCGCGAGGATTTTCTCGACCTCGTCATAGCTCGTGAGACGCAGCAAGTGCTGGCGGCCGTTGCCGTTGCCCGCGCCGCCCTCGGCTTCGAGCGGCCGCAGTTCGGCCGGCAACACGCCTTGCGCGAAGCGCACGAACAACTGCATGCCGGCGAAGCGTTGCAGCAAGGTGCTCGTGCGATCGAGCGCTACCACTTCGCCGCGACGCAGCATCGCGATGCGGTCGCACAGCGATTCGGCCTCTTCCAGATAGTGCGTGGTCAGCACGATGGTGTGGCCTTCGCGATTCAGACGCGAGATGAATTTCCACAGCGTCTGGCGCAACTCGACGTCGACGCCGGCAGTCGGTTCGTCGAGCACGATGACCGGCGGGCGGTGCACCAGCGCCTGCGCGACCAGCACGCGGCGCTTCATGCCGCCCGACAGTGCGCGCATGTTGGCGTCGGCTTTGTCGGTGAGATCGAGATTGGCCATGATTTCGTCGATCCACGCGTCGTTGTTGCGCAGCCCGTAATAGCCCGACTGGATACGCAACGTTTCGCGCACGGTGAAGAACGGATCGAACACGAGTTCCTGCGGCACCACGCCGAGAGCGCGGCGAGCCGCGCGGAAGTCGCCGACCACGTCATGGCCGCGCACGGCGATGTTGCCTTCGTCCGCGCGCGCGAGGCCAGCGAGAATGCTGATGAGCGTTGTCTTGCCCGCGCCGTTCGGACCGAGGAGCCCGAAGAACTCGCCTTCTTCCACCGAGAGGCTGACGCCCTTGAGCGCCTGCAAGTCCTTGTAGCGCTTTTTGACGTTACGAATTTCTATGGCTGACATGACAGTGCGCCACGTGCGACGCGGCGCTTAAAGGAGCCCTGGGCGGGCGCACAAATGCGGGAAAGAAACGGAATTGGGGCCGGTTAGGCGGTCCGAACCGCGCCCCAAAAAACGCTTGATTATAGGGCAAAACGCAAAGGCCCTATCTCAGTAGCGGGGAGTGAGGAGCGGCGCGATGAACGCTTCAGGAGAGCGTCAATGTCGCGCCGACAGCAGCGTATCGACGCCGTAGGCTTGCGCAAGACTGGCAAGGCCAGCCGGCAAATTGAGGATCTGGAAGGCGGCGCCGCGAGCCTGAGCGGCTCGCTGCCATGCGAGGAGCACGGCGAGCGCCGACGAATCGAACTGCGTAAGCGGCGCGCAATCGACGGCACCCGCACCCGCGGCAATCCGCTCGAGACCCGCCGCGAGCGCGGCATTCGCGCTCGCGTGGGTCAGCGTCGCGCCGCTCGCAAAACGATTTGCGACGGGGCTCAGCACTTCGCTCACGACTGCTTGCCCGCGGCGAGTTGCTGGTTGCGCTGCGTGAGGAACTGGATCAGCCCGTCCACGCCCTTCTGCTGGATCTGCTCGTTGAACTGCTGCTGATACGCCTGGATCAGCCACGCGCCGAGCACGTTGATGTCATAGACACGCCAGCCTTGCGGCGTCTTGTAAAGACGATAGTCGAGCTGGATCGGCGAGCCGTTGTTCATCACGACGGAGCGAACCACCGTATCGGTGTCGTCAGGATTCATGCGGAACGGCTTGTACTGGATCTGCTGGTCGCGCACCTGAGCAAGCGCGCCGGAGTACGTGCGAATCAGCAGCATCTTGAACTGCTCGACGACCTGGTTCTGCTGCTCAGGCGTCGCCGTGCGCCAGTTGCGGCCCATTGCCAGCTGCGTGGTGCGACGGAAATCCGTGTACGGCAGGATCTTCTGGTTGACGAGCTGCGTGATGTGCGAGATGTCGCCCTGCTGGATCGACTTGTCGGCGCGCACGGCGTCGATCACCTGTTGCGTGACTGTCTTGACCAGAACGTCCGGCGCGCTACTGTCGACGGTCTGCGCAGATGCACCCAAACTCGTGAACGAGAACAGCGCAGCAAACAACGGAATCAGGAAAAATTTTTTCATATCGAGCCTTGCGTAAAAAATAGTGCAACCGTTTGAACCGACATTAACACGCGAGTTCAGCGGCAATCCATGCGCAAACTGCGAGAGTCGTATCGATCTGTTACGGCCACGCGGTCAGCGCAATTTGAATGACGGGATGTTGAACCGTGTGGGCGGCACAAGCTGTCCCGCCGGGATCTGCGTGGTTTCGGGGCCGCCGTTCAAATCGAGCGGCGGCGTTTCCGAGCTGCCCGAAGCGGACTCGGGCGCCGCGGCGTTGTTGGCCGTTCCGGTTCCCGAAGCGGCTTGAGGCGGCGTCGCGGCGCTCGCACCCGACGCGGCCGACGCCTTTGCGGCAGCACTGTTCGTTCCAGCCGCGCCCGCCGTTCCCGTCACCGCGCCTGCCGGCGCACCGGCGGCCGTGCCGTCGACGTCTTCGTATTTCGGCAGCGGCGCTTCGTCGCCATAGTTCGGCAACGCCTGCGACTGCTTGCCGTCCGACAACAGATACTGACGACGCTGCAAATACGCGTTACGCACGAACGAATACTTGTCGAGCGCGGCGCCTTCCAGCACATCGCTCGCGTTAAGCAGATTCGCGCGCGTATTGACAATGTTGAGGCCATACAGCGCCCAGCTCAAACCCGCCGGATCCACATAACTAAGCGGGTTCACATAGTAGTTGCCGATGGAACCCACCGCGTCGCGCACCGTGCTCGGCCCGAACAGCGGCAACACCAGGTACGGACCTGCCGGCACGCCATAGTGGCCGAGCGTCAGGCCGAGGTCGTTGTCGTGCTTCGGCAGCTTGGCAAGCGTCGCTACGTCGAACAGACCGCCGACACCGAAGATCGTGTTGATCACGATCCGCATGATGTCCTGCACGCCGTCGGTGATCTTCAGCTGCAGCAGGTTGTTCGCCGCGATGTAGACGTCGCCGATGTTCGAGAAGAAGTTGGTCACGCTGTCGCGAATCGGCTGCGGCGTGATGAATACGTAACCCTTGGCGACCGGCTTTAGCGCGTACTGGTCCAGCTTGTCGTTGACCGTGAAGATGGTGCGGTTCAAGCCTTCGAGCGGATCGCCCTTGGTGGGCGTCTGCACCGTGGTGCAGCCGGCGATCAGCGCGGCGGCGACGGCCAATTTGGCCACCCGGAAGGCGCCAGCGCTCCCAGCGTGTGAGGTCTGCATTATTGTTCTCCTTATTGACCGGCGGAGCCGGAAGCAGGCAAGGCCGCCGCAGGCGCCGCGGATGCCGCGCCCGGCTTCGACGCGCCCGAATCAGCCGCTTTGCTATAGAGGAACTGCCCGATCAGGTTTTCGAGCACGATTGCCGATTGCGTCATCGAAATCGTGTCGCCGGCTTTGAGCATTTCGGAGTCGCCGCCTGGCTCCAGGCCAATGTATTGCTCGCCGAGAAGACCCGAGGTCAGGATCTTTGCCGACGTGTCTTTCGGAAACTGGTATTGCTTGTCGATGTCGATAGTGACGACCGCCTGATAGGCATTGCTGTCAAAACCAATCGAGGCGACGCGGCCAACCGTCACGCCCGCGCTCTTCACGGGCGCGCGCGCCTTCAATCCGCCGATATTGTCGAATTTCAGCTTAACCGGGTAGGTCGCCTGGAACGACAGCGAGCTCATGTTGCCGGCCTTGAGCGCGAGGAACAGCAACGCCACAAAACCCAGCACCACGAACAGGCCGACCCAGAAGTCGAGAGCAGTCTTTTTCATCGTCATCCCAAAGTGAATCTGCCGCGCCGCCGTTACTCCGCCGCGCGCGGCCACTGACGCGCCGCAGCGGAAAACATGCAGCGCAGTCTTAGCTGAACATCAGCGCGGTCAGCAGAAAATCGAGGCCGAGCACCGCAAGCGACGCGTACACGACAGTCTTCGTCGTGGCGCGCGACACGCCTTCCGGCGTCGGCTTGGCTTCATAGCCCTGAAAGAGCGCCACGAACGTCACCGCGAGACCGAACACCACGCTCTTGACGACACCCGCGCCCACGTCGCGCCAGACATCCACGCCGCCTTGCATTTGCGACCAGAACGCACCGGCGTCCACACCGATCAGCAGCACGCCGACCACATAGCCGCCCGCAATGCCTACCGCGCTGAAAATCGCGGCGAGAATCGGCATGGCAATGATGCCTGCCCACAGGCGCGGCGCGACCACGACCTTGACCGGGTCGACCGCCATCATTTCCATCGCGGTCAATTGTTCGCCGGCCTTCATCAGGCCGATTTCAGCAGTGAGCGAGGTGCCCGCGCGACCGGCGAACAGCAGCGCCGTGACGACCGGCCCGAGTTCGCGCACGAGCGATAGCGCGACCAGCAGCCCAAGCGCCTGCTCCGAGCCATAGCGATTCAACGTGTAGTAACCCTGCAGGCCAAGCACGAAGCCGACGAACAGCCCCGACACCGCGATGATCACCAGCGAATAATTACCTACGAAGTGGATCTGCTTCGTGACAAGACGCGGGCGGCGCAGCAGCGGGAAAAACTCGAGCACGAGGCGCAGGAAAAAGCGCGTCGCATAGCCGGCCGTGCCGAGGCCGTCGAGCACCGAGCGGCCGACCGAGCTGATCAGTGAACCGATCATGACTGACCTCCGCCGACGCCGAAATCCGCCGCCAGCGGCGTCTTGCTCGGATAGTGAAATTTGAACGGGCCGTCTGGCGCGCCGTCGATAAACTGCCGCACCGTCGGGTCCGTGGACGCACGCAGTTGTGCAGGTGTGCCCTCGGCATGGACGCCGCCGTTGGCCAGGAAATAAACGTAATCGGCGATCGCGAACGATTCCGGCACGTCGTGCGTCACCAGAATAGAAGTCGCGCCGAGCGCCTGATTGAGCGCCCGGATGAGGTTCGCCGTGATGCCGAGCGAGATCGGATCGAGGCCGGCGAACGGCTCGTCGTACATCATCAGTTCGGGGTCGAGGGCGATGGCGCGCGCGAGCGCCACGCGCCGTGCCATGCCGCCCGAAATCTCCGAGGGCAGCAGATCGCGCGCGCCGCGCAGGCCGACTGCGTTGAGCTTCATCAGCACGAGGTCGCGAATCAATTCCTCGGGAAGCTCCGTGTGCTCACGCAGCGCAAACGCGACGTTCTCGAACACCGACATGTCTGTAAACAGCGCGCCGAACTGGAACAACATACCCATCTTGCGGCGCAACGCGTACAGGCCCTCGCGCGTCTGCGCGCCGACGTTCTGGCCGTCGAACAGGATCTCGCCACGCTGCGCGCGCACCAGACCGCCGATCAGCCGCAGCACCGTGGTCTTGCCGCAACCCGAGCCGCCCATGACCGCGACGACCTGACCACGCTTGAAGCGCAGGTTCAGGTTCGACAGGACGAGCCGGTCGCCGTAACCGAAGTCGACATTGCGCAGCTCGAGTAAGGTCTCGGAGGGGGAAGACACTGACTGACAGTCCTTTTACACGGAAGGCCGAATTATAGGGCCATCATGCAAAAGTTGCCGTGAGGTGCCCTGTCCCTTAACGATTCATCGGGATTATCGCGTAAACCCTTGCTGCAGTGCGGAAACTGCGGCAGCGGGATCGGCGGCTTCTGTGACTGCGCGGACCACTGCGGCGCACCCCACGCCGGTCGCGAGCACCTCGGGCAGGACCTGCAGGTCAATCCCACCGATCGCGACCAGCGGCACGACGCCGTCAAGCAGCCGGACATAGCGGGCGAGGCGCTTGAGGCCCTGCGGCGCGGTGGGCATCACCTTGGTCGTGGTCGGAAACACCGCGCCCAGCGCGACGTAACTAGGACGAAAATGCAGCGCCTTCAGAATTTCGTAGAAACCGTGCGTTGAAAGTCCGAGACGTACACCCGCAGCGGCGATCGCCGACAGATCCGCGGTATGCACATCTTCCTGGCCGAGATGGACGCCGTAAGCGCCTGCATCGAGCGCGGCCTGCCAGTGGTCGTTGATGAAAACCTGCGCGTCGTGCTGGCGCCCCGCAGCAACGCAACGCGCGATTTCGCGCTGAAGTTCGTCGGCGGGATGGGCGGACTTCCGGCGTAGCTGCACCGTTTTCACGCCGAAGCCGACCACCCTTTCAACCCACTCCGCGCTCGGCAGAACCGGATAGAGACCGAGCCGCTCCGGGCAGCGCGGAAAGGCTTGGGCCGGCGCTTGCGGCAGACCGGCGAGGCGAGGGAAAGTGGCCAGATCGCAGGGGAAAGCGTCGCCCGCCGCGTTGGTCCGGGCTTCGTCGCCGTCGCGCCACGCGAGCGCCAGCACCAACGCGTCGTGCGGATCGAAACCGCAATCCAGAAATGCGGCCAGCGCGGGAATCCAGTCTTCCGCGAGATGCCCTTCAAGGCGATATTTCTCGCCGCCCAGGTGCAGCGTGGCCTTGTTCTCGGCGGCTTCGACGACCGCCGCGCCCTTTACCAGCCAGTGCGCCATCTGCCCCCCGTGCCGCGCGGCATCGGTGAGTACGATCAGATCGCCGCCGTTCGGCTCGTCGGGCGCGGTCAGGCAGATACGCCACGGCGCGTGGGTAGGCGGCCAGTCGCCAAGACGCGCGCGGATACGCTCGGTCGCCTCGGTGAGTTCATCGGCGGGCGGCCAGAACAGGTCGCGGTCTTTCAGAGCCAATGTTTGCGTCATGCAGCGCTCCCGTCCTGATGCCAGAACGGCATGCCGACCACCGGCGTGCTCGCGTGGGCGCTCTCCCGCTCGGCCATCGGTCCCGCGAGAAACGCCTGGCGCCCCGCTTCGACGCCCAGCGCGAAAGCGCGCGCCATCGCGTCCGGATGCGTGGCCTGCGACACGGCCGTGTTCAGCAGCACCCCGTCGAAGCCCCATTCCATCACCTGCGCCGCATGCGACGGCACGCCAAGCCCGGCGTCGACAATGAGCGGCACGTCCGGCAACCGCTCGCGCAGCACGCGCAAGCCGTACGGATTGATGACACCCTTGCCAGTGCCGATCGGCGCGCCCCACGGCATCAGCGCTTCGCAACCGGCATCCAGCAGACGGCGGCCGATCACGAGGTCTTCGGTGCAATACGGCAGCACCTTGAAGCCGTCTTTGACGAGCTTCGCGGCCGCTTCGATCAGGCCGACGGGATCGGGTTGCAACGTGTAGTCGTCGCCGATCAGTTCGAGCTTGATCCACTCGGTTTCGAAAATTTCACGCGCCATGTGCGCGGTCGCCACGGCCTCGCCGACGGTCAGGCACCCTGCCGTATTGGGCAATAGCGGCACGCCATGGCGCTTGAGCAGGTCGAAGAAGCCGGCTTCCGCGCCGCCTTCGTTCATCTGCCGGCGCAGCGCGACCGTCACCATGCCGGGCCGGGCGGCGTCGATGGAATCCGACAGCGATTGCAGCGACGGGTAACGCGACGTGCCAAGCAGCACGCGGCTCGCGAAGGGTTGGCCGTACAGCGTGAGCGCGTCGGCGGCCTGTGGGGTAGTCATTTGCATGTCCTGGTCTCCTGCAATGCGTGACGGCGTTAGCCGCCGGCCACGGGTTGCACGACATCGAGCTTGTCGCCCGGTTGCAGCGCGCGCGCCGCGTGCTGCGTGCGTGCGACGAAATCGCCGTTGAGCGCGACGGCGAATGGCGGCCGCGCGCCGTAAGCAGCGAGCGCATCGGCGACAGTCGCGCCTTCTGGCAGCGACAGCGGCTTCTGGTTGATGTGAATGTCCATGATGTTCGAATACGGTTCAGTCGATGGCTAAAGCACAAGTGCTGACGGTACTGCGGCACGGTTCGGCGCTCATGCCGGCTCCCGCGCACAATCGTGCTGGAAAAGCTCGCTCCAGCGCGCGCCGCGCTGCCAGTCCGCGAACGCGTCGGCGTTGCCGATGCGCCCGTCCAGCAGCGCCGTCGCGAAGCGCACGGCTTCGTCGGCGACTTCGGGCACGATCATGTAGCCGTGCCGGTAAAGGCCGTTCACCCGCAGCGTCTGCGCGCCGTCCCACAGCAATGCCGGCCGATGATCGGGCAAAGTCGGGCGGCACTGCGAATTCAGCTCCAGAATGCGCGCCTCGCCAAAGCCCGGATGCACGGAAAACGCAGCGCTCAAAAGCTCCAGTGCGGAACGCACGCTGACGGGCGACATGTCCTCGCCTTCCACCTCGGTTGCGCCGATCACGTAGAGATCGTCCTGCTTCGGTGCAATGTAGAGCGGATAACGCGGATGCAGCAGCCGCACCGGGCGCGTCAGGTTAATGCCTGGCGCATGCACGCGTGCGACCTCACCGCGAATGCCGCGCAGCGTCGGCAGCACGGGTTTGGCGCCGAGGCCGCGGCAGTCGATCGTGACGCGCGCGGGCGGCAGCGCAGCGTCGCTAACAGGTGTATTCCAGTGAGTCTGAACGCCGCGTTGCGCAAGCCCTGCCGCAAGCGCGCGAAGCACCTGGCGGTTATCGAGCTGGCCTTCGCGCGGCAGGAGCCACCCCTGACTAAAGCGTCCCGCCAGCGCCGGCTCGGCCGCACCGAGCTGCGCGCCGGCCAGCGTGACGAAGCCGCCGTCCAGCAATTCGGCCGGCGCGTTCGAACGCACGCGTCGTTCGAACAACGGCGCCTCGGTGCGATCCGCGTGATGCCAGACGACGAGCGTGCCATTGCGCTGAAAGAACACCGGTTCGGGCAGTTCGGCCAGCACTTGCGGCCAGGTATCGAGCGAGGTCGCGCCCAATCGCGTGATCAGAAGTTCGGCACTCGCGGCTTCGGCGAGCGGCGCCAGCATCGCTGCGGCGACCCACGCGGCGGCTTGCGAACCGGCTGCGTCGCCGCGCTCATAGAGCGCGACGCGATGCCCTTGCCCGGCGAGCCGCCACGCGACGAGACGCCCGCACAGGCCGCCGCCGAGCACCGCGAAATCGGGTTGTGCAGAGCGGCTCATCGTGCGCACTCCGATCCAATGCAACGCGCAATGGCAACGCAGTGCACGCCGCCGGCGACGTGACAAGGAGCAAGAAACATAACTGAAGAATAGGCGGTCATCGAGTCCTTTCCGTACGGCCAAAAAGAAGCGCGTACCCAGGACGAAACCGGCGGGCAAGGCCGGCCAGGCAATAGCGTGCTTCAATGAAGAACGCCGCCCGGCGGGGAATGGAAGACTGGTTGCTTCCGGAAACTTCCCGCGCCGGTATTACCCGGATCGGGTGCAAAGGGTCTCTCTCAGCCTCGCTGCCGCAGCGTGAAAATCACGCCGCTCAAGTGCGAAGCACCCCTGTTTCGTCGAAGGTCATTAGACCATAAAAGGCGCGGCGCTCGCAAACGAGCGGCGCGCGGCATCGCACGCGCCTTGATCCGGCACCGCCTTGGGCGTCGCCCATATCGGCGGCGCGGCGCTCTGGCACAATGCCAGCAGAGATGGCGCAGCGAATTCAGCATGACGCGAGGCCTGGCGGCGCAAAGTCGCGGCGACGCAGGCGAAACACCCGCAGCGCGATCGCCGGAAAACTCGCGCCAATCATTAATTTTCGCTTAAGGGCTTCGCGCCAGAATCGGCAATCGCACCGGTGGTGCTTGCCGGGTGTCGCCACCCGCACACGCACAAATATTCGCAATGGGCCGGCCTGCGTGGGTCGGCCCGAATGGAACAGCACTCCTCAGGACGCTCATGACAACGAATACATCCGCCAGCCCCGCGCTGCCCCCAGACGAGAAAGTCTCCGCCTGGAGCCTGATCAAGCCCTACTGGGTGTCGGAAGAACGCAAGACGGCGTGGGCGTTGCTTCTCGCGATCATCGTGATGAATCTGCTGGTCGTGTGGATCAACGTCCGGCTCAACCGCTGGAGCGCCGACTTCTACAACGCGCTGCAAACCAAGAATGTGCGCGACTTCCCACATTTGCTGATGGTGTTTTCGGGCCTCGCGTTCGGCTACATCATTCTCGCGGTCTACGGGCGTTACATGCGGCAGATGCTCGGGTTCCGCTGGCGTCAGTGGCTCACCACGCGCTATCTGAACGAGTGGCTGCACGACAGCGCGTTCTACCGGATCGAGCGCGACCGTCTTGCCGACAACCCCGACCAGCGGATCAGCGACGACCTTCAGTCGTTCGCCACCACCACGCTGTCGCTCACGCTCGATCTGCTGTCCACGGTCGTCACGCTGGTGTCGTTCATCACGATCCTGTGGTCGCTCGCCGGCGCGCTGACCATCACGCTCGGCGGCGTTCCGCTGCACATCCCCGGCTATATGGTCTGGGCGGCCGCGCTTTACGCGGTGGTCGGATCGCTCGTGATCCAGAAAGTCGGCCACCCGCTCGTGCCGATCAACTATCAGGCACAGAAAGTCGAAGCGGATTTCCGTTTCGGCCTGATCCGTCTGCGCGAAAACGCGGAGCAGATCGCGTTCTACAACGGCATGGACACGGAGAAGAAAAACGCGCATTCGCTGTTCGGCCGGATTCGCGACAACTGGTGGCAGGTCATGAAGTACACGAAGCGATTGACTTTCGTGCTGAGCTTCTATGGCCAAATCGCAATTATTTTCCCGCTCGTCGTGGCTGCGCCGCGTTACTTCGCGGGCGCCTTCACGTTCGGCGTGCTGATGCAGATTTCGAGCGCGTTCGGCACCGTCAGCGATTCGTTCTCGTGGTTCATCAACAGTTACTCGACACTCGTCGAGTGGCGCGCAACCGTGAACCGGTTGCGCGAATTCAAGCGGGTCGTGCATGCACCGCGTCTAAAGGAATCGGTGTCGCCGGCCACCGCGCACGGCGGCATCAACCTGCATTTCGTCGACGCCGACTCGCTCACCACCGACCGCCTGAAGCTCGCGCTGCCCAACGGCACTCCGCTGTCGCGCATCCGCGATATCGCGATCGAACCCGGCTCACGGTGGCTCGTGCGCGGCCCATCCGGCTCGGGCAAGAGCACGTTGATGCGCGCGCTCGCCGGCCTCTGGCCGTTCGGCGACGGCTCAATAGACGCGCCGGTCAACGCGCGGATGATGTTCATTCCGCAAGTCAGCTACATGCCGATCGGCACGCTGAAGGCTGCGCTCACCTATCCGTCGGCAGCCGACACATATACCGACGACGAATGCCGCGAGGCGCTCGTCACCTGCCATCTGTCGCAGTACGCGGACCGTTTGCAGGAATCGGGGCACTGGACGCGCATGTTGTCGCCGGGCGAGCAACAGCGCCTTGCCGCGGCACGCGTGCTGCTGCACAAGCCAGACTACCTGTTCCTCGATGAAGCGACGAGCGCGCTCGACGCCGAAAACGAAGCGCGGCTGTATCGCCTCTTCACCGAGCGCCTGCCGAAGGCGGCGATTGTCAGCGTCGCGCACCGCGAATCGCTTGCTGCGTTCCATGACGAGACGCTCGAAGTCGAGCGTGCCAGCGAAGCGGTCGCCGCATGAATTCCGGCAGCGGTGCGACGAGCGGCAGCAACGCGGCTTTCGAGCGCGTCGTACTGATCACGGGCGCGGGGTCGGGCATCGGGGCCGCGCTCGCCCGGCGGCTCTCGGCTCTGCGGATGGCCGAGCAGGAGACAAGCGCCGCGTCGACGACCCCGCCCGCGATCGACGCTCCACGCATTGCGCTGATGTTGCACGCACGCGGTGCCGATCACGAATCGCGTCAGCGTCTCACGCAAGTTGCCGCCGAGTGCAGCGCGAATGGCGCGGCCTGCGCCACCGTCTTCGGCGACCTCGCCGAGCGAGGCGCAGCCGAACATGTGGTGCATCAAACGCTTGCAACCTTTGGCGCGCTCGATCAACTGGTCGCCAACGCAGGCCACGCGCAGCGCCAAACGTTGCAGACACTCGATCCCGACACGCTGGGCGCGGCCTTCGCGGCGATGCCCGCCGCGTTCGCAGCGCTTGTGAAACGCGCCACGCCGGCACTCGAAACGTCGAGGCGCGGACGCGTGGTCGCGCTCAGTTCATTTGTCGCACACCGTTATCGCGCCGACGCGCCATTTGCCGCCACAGCGGCCGCCAAGGCGGCGCTGGAATCGCTCGCGAAAACCGCGGCCGCCGAACTCGCGCCGCATGGCGTGACCGTGAACTGCGTCGCGCCAGGCTATACGCGCAAGGATCGCGGGCCGAGCCCCGATAACGCCGCAGTGTGGACGCACGCGGCCGAGGCGACGCCGCTTGGCCACATCGCCGAGCCGGCCGACGTCGCGGCGCTGATTGCCTTTCTGCTTTCCGACGAAGCGCGTCACATCACCGGCCAGGTGATTCACGTCGACGGCGGTTTGACGCTGGGTTGAACTACCGGGCCGAGTCACCGACGCCACCGACGCAATCATCGCGCGGGCCGCACAAACGGCAAGATCCGGAAACACGAAAGAACAGTTCGAAAGCATTTGCGAAGCGGGCGAGCTTTTCCGCCCTTTGAAAAGAGCCGACAACAGCGACGATAGTCGTGCGAGCCGTCCCCGCGGCCCGCAGTCATTCACTGCTAACGGACTCTTCGCTCATGTCACTCGATCGCCGCTCTCCTCATTTCACTCATCGCCTCGCACTTGCTCTCGGCGCGGCCATGCTGCTCGCGAGCGCCGCGCAAGCAGCACAAACCACGCCGCCGAACGAGCCGGCTGACGTGTGCCCTGCGCTCAAGCACATCGTCGAGGCGTCCGATTTCAAGCAGTTGCATACGCAACCGGCCGCACAACTGCCGGGCGTCGCAAGTGCGGAAGATTGCCGCTCCAACGCGCACGCTTACGACTGCCACTGGCGCGCGCATTGGCAGGCCGACGGAGTGGTCAACGATCCGCTCGAAGAAATCGGCGCGGACATCGCCGCCTGCTTTCCGAACGTCGTGCACGACGTCAATACGCCGACACGCCAGCACTTCGTCGTCACGACCGCCGAGCGACGCGTCAACGTGACGGCGAGCGTGCAAGGGCAGAACGAATTGCGTCTGCGCGTCACACGCTAGGCGTCGGGACCATGCGCGTCTTCCTGCGTCTCGCGCAGACGGTCGCTCTCTGTTGTTTGTGCTCATCGCCACCTGGCTCTGCTTCATGACCTTCCTGCCTGGCACACGCGCTAACGCTAACGCATTCACGCGAGCCCCTCGTGCGGCCTGGGTCAGGTTGCGGCGGCCGAGCGCAAAGCTCGTCGCCTGTACCACGTTGACAGTGGGACTGAACGGCTGCGCATGGACGCTGATCCAGGCAGCCGACGCCACCGGCTCCGTGATCCAGGCCGGCTATGCGATTGCCGCCAACTATTCGTCGCCGACCTTCGTGAACGGCCGTCCCGCCGATGTGCGACATGTCTGCATCGAAGTGAATCAGACGGTGTCGGTGGGCGACTTCGTGCCGGCGCTGCAACTCGCGCTGGATCGGCGCGGCATTCGTTCGGATGTCTACAATCCCGGCACTTCGCCCGCCGGCTGCGAGGCGCGCCTTGTCTACAACGCCGCGATCGACTATGGCCGCCGTTCGTTCAGCGACGAGTCGATCCAGTACCTGTCGATCATCGACTTGACGCTCGTGCAGAGCGGCCGCGTCCTCGTCACCGCGCGCTATCAGACGGGCGGCCTGAACACCGACCGTTTCTCTTCGGCATCGACCAAGCTCAATGGCCTCATCGACAAGATGGTCGTCGATCAGACCGACTTCAGCCGCCAGACGCTGCAAACAGTTCAGACTTCGCAGGTCAATTGAACCGCGCTCATTGTTTGTCTTACTCAGGAAAGGTTTGGAAAGCATCAACCGCTTTGCTGCGCTCGCGCCGATCACTAAGATGATCTGAATGAACCAATCCATTCTGGTCGTCGACGACGACCCCGTCGTACGTGAGCTCGTCAGCCAGTATCTGGAAGGGCGCGGCTTCAAGGTCGCCACGCTCGAGCATGGCATGGCGCTGCAGCGCAAGCTTCAGGACGAGCGCCCGGCGCTGATCGTGCTCGACATCATGATGCCCGAGCTCGACGGCATCAGCGCGCTGCGCGCGTTGCGCGTCGCGGGCGACGATATTCCCGTGATCCTTCTCACTGCTCGCGCGGATCCGATCGACCGCGTGATCGGTCTCGAACTCGGCGCGGACGATTATCTCGGCAAGCCCTTCGAACCGAGTGAACTGGTGGCGCGCATTCGCACCGTGCTACGGCGTCGCGGTTCGGTTGCGCCGAGCGCACCGGAACAGCGCGCGCCGTATCGCTTCGGCCGCTTCGAAGTCAATTTCCCGGCGCGCGAACTGCGCCTCGACGGCGAGCGCATCACGCTGCGTTCGAGCGAATTCGCAATGCTGAAAGTGTTCGTCACGCACGCGATGACAGTGCTCACGCGCGCGCAGTTGCTCGAAAAACTGCACGGCAATAGCGAGGCGCATCGCAACCGCAGCCTCGATGTGTCGATCTGGCGCTTGCGCCGTCTGATCGAGGTCGACCCGTCAGAGCCGCGCTATGTGCAAACGGTGTGGGGGCGCGGCTACGTGTTCGTCCCGGACGGCGAGATCGGCGCGGCTGAGCGCGGCCCAACTGCGCTTTCACAGTAAGCGCGGCAAGCGCCGCAGCGACACAAGATTGGACTCAAGCACGGCTCAGACATAACCGAAAGGCGGCGCGGACAAAACGCGCCGCGTTGCGCCGCGCCCGCTTCAGAAAGTCAGCACGCTAAGAAACATTCGCTGCAGCCAACCCATGGTTGTCGCATCGGAGAGCATCCCCACGCCCGCCTGTTCGATCCGTGCATTTGCGACCTTGCTCGAAGCCACGTAGTTACCTGCTTCGATATCCTTAGGATTGATGACGCCCGACAGACGCAGGCGGTCACGGTTGCCGCTCATCGAAATGATTTTTTCACCGGACACGACCAGGTTGCCCGTGGGCATCGTGCCGATCACCGTGACGGCGAGCGTCCCGGTCATGCCGCTCGCGTCGGTCAGGCTACCCTGCCCTTTGAACTCGGTGCTTGCGGAGCCGACGTTAAAGAGCCTTGCGAGACGGGCGGCGGCTCCGGTCGAATGATCGGCGGCATCCGCAGTGATGCTGCTTGCACGGCTGGCCGCCGCCGTCGAACTATTGTTGCCGCTATATGACTCCGACAGGCGGATCGTGAGCACGTCGCCGATGTGCTGCGCGCGCGGCGTCTCGTACAGCACCATCAGCGTGCCGGCCTGGTAGATCGCGCCCTGCGTGTTGACGTTCAGCGGCGCGGACACGAGCGGCGGCGCCATCGGCGTTTCGACGATCGACTTCTGTCCGCCGGCGCAAGCCGATAGAGCCACCACCGCGCACATCGCCGCGGAAAAACGAAGCTTAGGCATTGTTTTACTCCATGGCCTGATCGGCCTCATCTTCGAGTGGATTGGCTGTCAAGGGCGCATGGCGCCTCAACCGGCTTCCGCATCGCTTGCCTGCCACTGCCGCACGACCGACTTGACCCACGCGTCGGAACCCTTCAGCAGGTATGTCAGCGTGCCGTTGCGAGTGCCGGGCAAAAAACACAACGTGATCGAACTCACCGCGTTTTCCCATACGTAGACCGGCAGCGCGCCTGGCGCCGACACGTTCTGCGTCGCGTGACGCGGCGGGCCGTAGCGCTCCGCTAGCGCCTCGCGCAAGTCCTCTGCGGTGACTTCGTCGATCACAAACGAAATTTCGTATAGACGAAGCGCGCTTTGTTCTTCGCTTCTGTTTTCGCTTCGTCCCCCGATACGCGCGAAGCGCAGCACGTGCTCGGACGCCGGCGCGCCATCGACCACCGCTTGCGACAGCGCCCAACCGTTGTCGTCGCGATGTGCCCAGCGGCACGCGACTGTCAAACTCTCGTGCGACTTCAGCCGCATGCCGAGCACGCCCGCCTGTACGTCCGTCTCGCAGACCGGCACGCTGCCGATCGGCGTCGCGCGCACCTTCGAGCCCGCGCGGAATTCGTCGAGCGTGATGCCAAGCGCAATGCCGCGGAAGGCGAACGGCGTGTCCTGCGCGCGCCGCCGCGCGTCAGCCAAAGCGTCCTTCGACGCGGGAGCCGCCGCGCTCGCTTCGCGCGCCGCCGGTTGCGCCGGCACGGTCAGCGAAAACGTGCTGCAAACGAGCGCCAACGCGCAGGCAATCCGTTGGGGAGTCATGATTCAGTCGATCGCGGATGAACACATGTCGAACGGGCTGGCCGCCGCATGGCCGACGACCGGGATGATTTTCAGCGTGGCTGACGTGAGCCGGCAGGGCAGCGCGGCAACGGCGCAGCCGCCGAGCGGCAACAGCACCGCGCCGAGCGCGAGCCACACAGCGGCGCGGGTGAAACGCGCAAGGATTCTCGGGGTCGACACGCGGGCCTCGGCAGATCAGGCCGTCGTATTGACGTGGTGACCGACGAGGCCCGCGGGCGCCGGAGGCTGCGGCTGCGTTGCGGAAGCCGTGGCTTGCGCCGTGCCGCCGGTACTTGCGGAATTGCCCGCAGACGCGGGCTTTTCCGTCGTTTTGGTGGGCGCTACTGCAGAGAAGTGGGTGGAACTGAGGTTGCCTGGAACGGTCATGATGAGCCTCGCATGGTTTGGCGGAATGTCGGTCTTGCGCCGTCTATGCCGGACAGGGCCGTTAAGCACTTGCGGCGTGTGGCGCTACGTATTGCAGGACGAATCTTCGCGCCGCCGGGGCCGTGGCGATGCACGAAGAAAGACGCGCTTTCCGGCGGTTCTTACGACCGGTTTCGAACGATTGCCACTACTTCCCGGCGTGCGCAAACTGTTTCCGGAAAGCGGCCTGCGGCATGAGAACGCCGATCGACGCAACGCGCGACGTCGGCGACCGCGTGCTCATCGCGGCTGCCAGCCGCGTTGGCAACCGCGTTGCCAAATATGGCAGTGGTGAAATATGCTGTGAGCCTTGGGTGACGGGACTTACGCGCCAACGCGCCGATTTTGCGCAGCGCCGGGTAAGCATTGGTAAGAAAACAGTCGGCCGCGCGTTGCGCGCGTCAGTCTAGAATTTCGCCATGAATCCACAGGTCCTTATCGTCGACGACGATCCGGTCGTACGCGATCTGCTTTGCAAGTTCTTGCAGTCGAACGGCTTCGACGCGTCGGTGCTGCATGACGGCACCCATCTCCAGCGCAGGCTCGAGCGCGAACGGCCATCGGTCGTCGTGCTCGACATCATGATGCCGAACACCGACGGCCTACGCGCGCTCACCGCGTTGCGCGCCGCCGGTGACGACATTCCGGTGATCTTCGTCACGGCGCGCGGCACGGTGGCGGACCGCATAGTCGGGCTCTCGCTCGGGGCAGACGACTATCTGACCAAGCCGTTCGATCCGCGTGAACTGCTCGCGCGCATCCACACCGTTCTGCGCCGCCGCGGCCCTTCAACCACCAGTGCACCCGAAGCGCGCAAGCCGTACAAGTTCGGTCCGTTCGAACTGGACTTCGCCACGCGCTCGCTGTCGCGTGCGGACTCGAAGCTCCCGTTGCGCGACAGTGAGTTCGCGCTGCTGAAGATCTTCGTGAACAATCCCTATAAGGTGTTGTCGCGCGTGCTGATTCACGACCTCGTGCATCGCGACAATCTCGCATTCCGCGACCGCAGTCTCGACGTGCCGATCTGGCGGCTGCGCCGCGTGATCGAGGACGATCCGTCCAATCCGTGCTATGTGCAAACAGTGCGCGGCAAGGGTTACGTCTTCGTGCCCGACGCAGACGGCACACCGTTCTCCGACGAGGCCGCCTCGAACGCATGAGAAACCCGCTGAACACGCTGTTCGGCAGAATGGCGTTGCTTTCGACGGCGGTGCTCTTCGCGATTCAGGCCGGCTGGTTCGTTCTCGTGGTGATGCAGCCGCCGCGTCATGAAGTCGACGGCTTTGCGCGCGGCCTCGTGCTGGTACTGCAGGCGATCAACGGTGAGCCGATCAAGGGCGCCGCCCTTGCGCCCGCCATGCGCGTGCATCTCGTTCCGACCTGGAACATGCCGCCGAGCATCCATCTGCATGAACCGACGGAACGTCTCGTCGCCGACCTGGCGCGGCGCCTGCGTGACGATCTCCCGCCCGGCACGAAGATCGCCGTCGACGACCTGCGTCCGCCGCAACTGTGGGTGCTGTTTCCCGGCAAGTCGAACTGGGTGGTGCTGCCGGTCGACCTTCCGCCGCCGCCGCGCTTTCTGATCGAATCCGTTTCAATGCTGGCCGCCGCGCTCATCCTGTCGCTCTTCGCGGTCTGGCAGATGCAGCGGCCGCTGTCGCGCGTCGCCGATGCCGCGCGTGAGTTCGGTTCGGGCGTGCGGCCACAACCCGTCACAGTGCAAGGTCCGCGCGAACTGCGCGATCTGATCGGCTCGTTCAACGACATGATGCGGCGCCTGAACGAAGCCGGCGACGATCAGGCCGTCATGCTCGCCGGTGTCGCGCACGACCTGAAAGCGCCGCTCACGCGCCTGAAGTTACGCGCGAGCGTGCTGGTAGAGGAAAGCGAACGTGCGGGCTTGATACGCGATGTCGACTCGCTGACGAACATCGTCCAGCAGTTTCTCGAATTTGCCGGCCAATCCGCCGACGCGGGGCCTGCAGTAGATGTCGACGAGTTCCTGCGCGAACAGTTTTCCGCGAGCGACGGCTTCGCCGAACACACGGACAGCGGCGACGGCATGGACAGCGGCGACGGCATGGACAGCACTTCCAGCGCCGGGGAGACGCCGCTCTTCGCGCTCCATCTGCGCGCCGGCCCGTCGTTTACGCTGCCGCGCACACTGCTTGACCGGCTCGTGACGAACCTCGTCGATAACGCTTTGGAACATGGCGCGCCGCCCGTCGACATCGCCACCGAACGCGGCGACGGTTATTGGCTCATCCGAGTGCGCGACCATGGTGCGGGCATTCCTGACGAGCGCATTGCCGCGGCGATGAAACCGTTCGTGCGGCTCGACGCCGCGCGGGGCGGCGAGGGCCATTGCGGCCTCGGCCTTGCAATCGTCGCGCGGCTTGCGCACGATCGCGGCGGACGTTGCCATGTACGCAATCACGCGCAAGGCGGTCTGGAGGTGTGTATCGAACTGCCGGCGGCGTCTGCCGCGACCGCATAAGACGATAGCTGTGGCCGCGAATGAGCGCCGCGACCGATCCGCTTACGTCACCTTACCGGATCGTCTATCGCGTGGCCGGCGGCCGTATAGTCGGCCCCGGCAACCTCGATGCCGCCCTTCTCAGTCCGCCCGCTTGTTCGGGGCGGATTTTTTTTGCCCACGGTTTGATGCGTGCGTTTTATGCGCGGATTTGTCCGGCCCCAGCGAATGACTTTCCCTGCGCGCCTCAAACGACAAGCCGGCTGCGCAAACTCTCGATAGCCGACGCCGACACGCCAAGGCCTTCGGTCAGATAGCGCGTCATCGTGCCGTAGCTTGCCTGCACCTGATCGAAGCCCGCCTGCAGATAGCTTTCCTGAACGCCGAGCAAGGGCTCCTGGATCGCGGCGAGCGCGTCGCCGTCCTGCGCACGCAAAGTCTCTCTCTGCGACCTGATCGCCTGTGCGCGATAGACGTTGCTCAGCAGGTAGTCCTGCATGATGACGTCGAGCGGCACGTTAGCAATGCTCTGCAACAACGCGGCAACCCAACCCGCGCGATCCTTACCGGCGTTCGAATGGAACAGCTGCGCGCCCGCGCCATCGGCCAGCTGACGTAGCAGCGCGCCGTAGTTCGCCCGTTGCGCGGCGCCGGTTACATAGGCGCGAGCCTCGGACTCCATGAAAGCCGCCGCGCCGCCCGCAGAATTGAAGGCGGGCGTGATGAAGTCGCGAGCGCCAAGTACATTCAACGTCTGCGATACAGTGGCACGCGGCAGGATATCTGCCGTCCGCTCGATCTCGCCCGGCGTGCGCAAATCGAAGATGCTGGCAATGCCGAGACTTTCGATTTCGGTCTGGTCAGCCACGCTGAGCGCGAGCACGTTCGCGCGAAAGAACACGCCTCGGCGCATCGTTTTGCCGTCGGCAGTTGGATAGCCTGCGGCGGCGCCCGCGACATCGCGGAAATTATCGACCGAGGCCAGTCGCGGCGTCTCGCCCTGCTCAGTATCCAGGTTGCCGCCGCCGCACGCGGAGAGCAGCGAAGCGCCGATACCGGACGCCAGCAGCACGCTTGCCGAACCCTTCAGGAACGTCCGGCGCGACCCGCTCGCGGCAAGTTGGCGCGCGGGCACGGCCACGTGCGCAAAGTGGCGGCGAGGCTCCGGGCAGATTTTCGCGGTGGCGGGCATTAGGCGATCAGATGTGGCAGGCGCGAGTGTGAGCAGACAATGTGCAGCCGATGCGCTGCGTGCGCAGTGTAACGGTGTTCATTATCTTTTTGGTTACGGCGTATTAGTTCGTAAGCAACGGCTTTCGCGAGCTTTCGCCGTCTTGCATGCATCGGCTGGTATGCCGTCCAGCGCGCCCTCGCCGGATCCGTTTCTTTCGCATCTCGTCTGTTGTCCGCTGCTTACCCGTTGTTGCCATGACTGCTGCCATGATTGCTGCGATGTTCGCTGCCAATTTTGACCACAACTGGCCGCATGTTGCCTCGTCCCCGTAGAATAGAAACACCTCCCACGAGCCGCCGGCACACAAAAAACCAGGAGAACACAACAAACATGCCTTCTCTCCAATGGTTCACCGAACTGACGCAGCGGGAACGCCGCACCCTGTACGCCGGTTTCGGCGGCTATGCGGTCGATGCGTTCGATTTCATGATTTACTCGTTCCTCATTCCGACGCTGATCGCGACGTGGGGCATGACCAAAAGCGAAGCGGGCATGATCGCCACGAGTTCGCTCATTTCGTCGGCGTTGGGCGGCTGGCTCGCCGGCATTCTGGCCGATCGGTACGGCCGCATCCGCGTGCTTCAATGGACGATCGCCACCTTCGCGTTATTCACGTTTCTGTCGGGCTTCACGCATTCGTTCTGGCAACTGCTCGCCACACGCACCCTGCAAGGAATCGGCTTCGGCGGTGAATGGTCGGTCGTGACGATCATGATGGCCGAGACGATCCGCTCGCCGCAGCATCGCGCGAAAGCCGTGGGCACCGTGCAAAGCAGCTGGTCGTTCGGCTGGGCGGCGGCGGCCATCGTCTACTGGGCATTTTTTGCGTTGCTGCCCGAACAGTATGCGTGGCGTGCGTGCTTCTGGATCGGTCTGCTGCCCGCCGCCTGGATCATCTACATTCGCCGCAACGTCAGCGACCCCGACATCTATCTGCAGACGCGCCGTGCACGTGAGAGCGGTTTCGAAACTGCGCATTTCCTGCAAATTTTCTCGGGGCCGCACTTGCGCATCACACTGCTTGGCAGCGCGTTGTGCACCGGCATGCTCGGCGGTTACTACGCGATCACCACGTGGCTGCCCACCTATCTGAAGACCGTGCGTCATCTGTCCGTGTTCAACACGAGCGGCTATCTGATCGTGCTGATCGTCGGCTCGTTCACCGGTTATATCGTGGGCGCGATCTTGTGCGACAAGATTGGACGCCGCGCGTCCTTCATTCTGTTCGCGGTCGGCTCGTTCGTGCTCGGCATGGTCTACACGATGCTGCCGGTCACCGACGGCATGATGCTTGCGCTCGGATTTCCACTCGGCATCGTCGTGCAAGGGATTTTCGCGGGTGTGGGCGCCTATTTGTCGGAGCTTTATCCCAATGCGATCCGCGGCTCCGGGCAAGGCTTCTGCTACAACCTTGGGCGCGGCTTCGGCTCGTTCTTTCCGATTCTCGTCGGCACCCTTTCGCAGGGCATGTCTCTGGTGAAGGCAATGGGCATCGTCGCCGGTGCGGGTTATCTGCTCGTGATCGTCGCCGCGTTGTGCCTGCCCGAAACCAAGGGCAAGGTGCTCGGCACGGCCAGTCCCGCCGCCTGACTTTGTCGCTGATTTTTGGCGCTGATTCCTGCCCACTAAGCACATGAAAACGATTGTTCTGGGAGGCGGCGTGATCGGCGTCGCGACCGCTTTCTACCTGCGCCAGCAAGGCTGCGAGGTCACGGTGATCGAGCGGGAGCCGGACGTCGCGCTCGCCACGAGTTTCGGCAACGCGGGCGTGATCGCACCCGGCTACGTGACGCCGTGGGCCGCGCCGGGCATGCCGACGAAGATCCTCAAGTACCTGTTCAAGCCAGCGTCGCCGCTGATCTTCCGTCCTACCCTCGACCCGGCTCAGTGGCGCTGGATCGCGCGCTGGTTGCGCGAATGCGACCTCGAACGCTTTCGCGTCAACAAGCAGCGGATGCAGCGAATTGCCTATTACAGCCGGGACTGCCTGCACGAATTTCGCAGCCGTCATCCGTTTGATTACGGGCGCAGCCAAGGGTATCTGCAACTGTTTCGCAGCGAGTACGACGTCGAACTCGCGCAACCGGCGCTGGCTGTGCTGCGCGACGCGGGCATCGCATATCGGGAAGTGAACCCCGCGCAATGCGTCGATATCGAGCCGGGTTTGCGCTGGGCGCGCGCGACTCCGGTGTCGGGCATTCATCTTCCCGACGACGAAGCCGGCGACTGCGCCCGCTTCACGCGCGAATTACGAGCTATCTGCGAGCGCCACGGCGTGCAGTTTCGCTTCGACACGCGCGTGACATCGATCGACGTGCACGGCGGTGCGCTGCGTGGTGTGCGTGTGGAAAGTGAAGCCGGTGGACGACCGGACGGTGCAAACGGCGCAAACGGTGCAACTGGCGCCGCTGAAATCGTACAGGCCGATAACGTCGTGGTGGCGCTGGGCGTCGACAGTGCGGCGCTGCTTGCACCGCTCGGCGTTAAGGTGCCGCTCTATCCGGTGAAGGGATATTCCGCAACGCTGCCCGTGATCGATGATGAGAAAGCCCCACGGGCCGCGCTTATGGACGAGTCGCTCAAGACAGCCATCACGCGCTTCGGCAACAACCTGCGGGTGGCGGGCACAGCCGAGTTGGGCAACCGGCAGACCACGCTGCGCGAGCAGGCGCTACAAACGCTGATGAAAGTGCTGGATGACTGGTTTCCGCATGCCGCCGCGCCGACGTCCGCACACTTCTGGGTGGGTCGCCGCCCAATGACGCCCGACGGCGCGCCATTGCTCGGACCTTCGGGCATCGACAATTTGTGGCTCAACCTCGGGCACGGCTCGACGGGCTGGGCGATGTCGATGGGCTCGGCGCGGGTAGTCGCCGATCTGATCACGCAGCGCAAGCCGGAGATCGATCTCGACGGGCTCACGTTGGCGCGTTATGGGAAGTGACGCGGCGAGCTGAATCGCAAGCAGCACATATGAAAAAACCGGGTCACCCTGTCGGGCGCCCGGCTCTGTTTTACCGCTTCGATGTGCCTTCTGACGTGCCGCTTCGTGCACCGCTTAACGGACGACGCCGTTGCGGCAAACCAGCGGCGACGTTTAGCGCGGCAGGTCCGAATGCCCCATCAGGAAAGCATCGACCGAACGTGCGCACTGACGGCCTTCGCGAATCGCCCACACGACGAGCGACTGGCCACGGCGCATATCGCCGGCAGTGAACACCTTGTCCACCGACGTGTAGTACGCCTTGTCACCTTCGGTGGTGGCCCGCACGTTGCCGCGCGCGTCCTTGTCGACGCCGAAGGCTTCCAGCACAGGCGACACCGGCTGCGTGAAGCCCATGGCGAGGAGCACGAGGTCGGCCTTCATTTCGAACTCGGAGCCCGGCACTTCGACCATCTTGCCGTCCTTCCATTCGACACGCGCCGCAATCAACTTCTCGACCTTGCCGTTCTTGCCTTCGAGGCGCTTGGTCGCGACAGCCCAATCGCGCGAACAGCCTTCCTCATGCGACGACGACGTGCGCAGCTTGATCGGCCAGTACGGCCACACGAGCGGCTTGTTCTCTTCTTCCGGGGGTTGGGGCAGCAGTTCGAACTGCGTGACGCTCTTCGCGCCGTGACGGTTCGACGTGCCCACGCAGTCCGAACCGGTATCGCCGCCGCCGATCACGACGACGTGCTTGCCCTTGGCAAGCAGCTGGTTCGGGACTTTGTCGCCGGCATTGACCTTGTTCTGCTGCGGCAGGAATTCCATTGCGTAATGGATGCCTTCCAGTTCACGGCCCGGCACCGGCAGATCGCGCGGCGTTTCCGAACCGCCGGCTACCACGACCGCGTCGAAGTCTTCCTTCAACTGGTCCGGCGTGATGGTTTCCTTTGCGGTGTTGCCGATGTAGGCCGGCAGCGAATCGGCCTTACCGATGAACACGTTGGCGCGGAACGTCACGCCTTCGGCTTCCATCTGGCGCATACGGCGATCGATCAGCCACTTCTCCAGCTTGAAATCGGGAATGCCGTAGCGCAGGAGACCGCCAATGCGGTCGTTCTTTTCGAACACCGTCACATCGTGACCGGCGCGCGCGAGTTGCTGAGCGACCGCCAGACCGGCAGGACCGGAACCGACCACGGCAACCTTCTTGCCCGTCTTGTGCTTCGGCGGCAACGGCGCGACGCAGCCTTCGGCCCATGCCTTGTCGATGATCGCGTGTTCGATCGACTTGATGCCGACCGGGTCGTCGTTAATGCCGAGCGTGCACGCCGCTTCGCACGGCGCCGGGCAGATGCGGCCCGTGAACTCCGGGAAGTTGTTCGTGGAGTGCAACACCTCGATCGCCGTCTTCCAGTCCTGTTGAAAAACCAGGTCGTTGAAGTCCGGGATGATGTTGTTCACCGGGCAGCCGTTGTTGCAGAACGGAATGCCGCAGTCCATGCAACGTGCGCCTTGAACCTTCGCTTCGTCGTCGGTGAGTGCGGCGACGAATTCCTTGTAGTGCTTCACGCGTGTGAGCGGAGCTTCATACGCCTCGTGGCGGCGCTCGAACTCGAGAAAACCGGTTGCCTTGCCCATGTGGTTCTCTTCTCTATCTGTATCTAGGGGGTGATCTGAACCCGCCGCAGCGCGCCGTTGAACGGTCGCGCGCGGCAGGTACGGCTAAAGGTGACGTCTCTGTGCGAAAGCAGTCGACGAGCGGTCTGCGCTCAGGCGGCGAGAACTTCTTTATTCGCCTTCTTCGCTGCCATTTCGCCCAGCGCGCGCTTGTACTCGGTCGGGAACACCTTCACGAATTGACGGCGCGACGCGTCCCAGTTTTCGAGCAGCGCTTTTGCACGCGGCGAGCCCGTGAACTGGAAGTGACGTTCGATGAGACCCTTGAGCAGCGCTTCGTCGGTGGTACCGGCGTGCCACAGGCTCTTGTCGACCGTGCGCTCCTGTTCGGCCTGCTGCAGAACCGGCTCGAGCGCAACCATCGACTTGTTGCACTTGCCCGCGAACGTGTTGTCCGGGTCGTACACGTAGGCGATGCCGCCCGACATGCCGGCCGCGAAGTTACGGCCGGTTTCGCCGAGCACGATGACCGTGCCGCCCGTCATGTATTCGCAGCCGTGGTCGCCCGTGCCTTCGACAACCGCCGTCGCACCCGAGTTACGCACGCAGAATCGCTCGCCAGCCACGCCACGGAAGAACGATTCGCCTTCGATCGCGCCGTACATCACCGTGTTGCCGCAGATGATGTTCTCTTCCGACTTGCCGCGGAAATCGTTCGTGGGACGGATGATGATGCGCCCGCCCGACAAGCCTTTGCCGACGTAGTCGTTGCCGTCGCCGACCAGGTCCAGCGTGATGCCCTTCGCGAGGAACGCGCCGAAGCTCTGACCCGCAGTACCCTTCAACTGGATGTGAATGGTGTCGTCGGGCAAGCCGTCGTGGCCGTACTTCTTCGCGATCGTGCCGGACAGCATCGCGCCGACCGTACGATTGACGTTGCGCACCGGCTGGATGAACGACACGTGCTCGCCGTTCTCGATGGCCGCCTTCGCCTTTTCGATCAGCGTGTGGTCGAGCGCGCGGTCCAGACCGTGGTCTTGGTCTTCCACATGCTTGCGCGCGACTTCAGCCGGCACTTGCGGCAGATAGAACACGCGCGAGAAGTCGAGACCCTTCGCCTTCCAGTGCTCGATGCCCTTCTTCGTGTCGAGCAGTTCGGCGTGACCGATCAGGTCGTCGAACTTGCGAATACCCAGTTGCGCCATGATCTCGCGCGCTTCTTCTGCAACAAAGAAGAAGAAGTTGACGACATGTTCCGGCTGGCCCTTGAACTTGGCCCGCAGCACCGGATCTTGCGTCGCGACGCCGACCGGGCAGGTGTTCAGATGGCACTTGCGCATCATGATGCAGCCTTCGACGACGAGCGGCGCCGTCGCAAAGCCGAACTCGTCGGCGCCGAGCAGCGCGCCGATCACGACGTCGCGGCCGGTCTTCATCTGACCGTCGGCCTGCACGCGGATACGCCCGCGCAACTGGTTCAGAACCAGTGTCTGCTGCGTTTCGGCGAGACCGAGTTCCCACGGCGTACCGGCATGCTTGACCGACGACAGCGGCGACGCGCCGGTGCCGCCGTCGTGGCCTGCGATCACGACGTGGTCGGCCTTCGCCTTGGCGACGCCCGCTGCGACCGTGCCGACACCGGATTCCGACACCAGCTTCACCGACACGCTAGCCGCCGGATTCGCGTTCTTCAGGTCGTGAATGAGCTGCGCCAGATCTTCGATCGAGTAGATGTCGTGGTGCGGCGGCGGCGAAATGAGACCGACACCCGGCACCGAGTAACGCAGCTTGCCGATGTACTCGGACACCTTGTGGCCCGGCAACTGGCCGCCTTCGCCCGGCTTCGCGCCCTGCGCCATCTTGATCTGGATCTGATCGGCCGAGGCGAGGTATTCCGCCGTCACGCCGAAGCGGCCCGACGCGACCTGCTTGATCTTGGAGCGCAGCGAATCGCCTTCCTTCAACGGAATGTCGACGATCACCTCGTCGCCGATCACGGACTTCATCGTGTCGCCGTTCTTGATTGGAATGCCGCGCAGTTCGTTGCGATAGCGGTTTTCGTCCTCGCCGCCTTCGCCGGTGTTCGACTTGCCGCCAATGCGGTTCATCGCAACCGCCAGCGTGGCGTGCGCTTCCGTGCTGATCGAGCCGAGCGACATTGCACCGGTGGCAAAACGCTTGACGATTTCCTTCGCCGGTTCCACCTCGTCGAGCGGAATTGCCTTGGTCGGGTCGAGCTTGAATTCGAACAGACCGCGGAAGGTCATGTGACGCCTGGTCTGATCGTTGATCAGATGCGCGTATTCCTTGTACGTCTGATAGGAATTGCTGCGCGCCGAGTGTTGCAGCTTGGCGATCGCATCCGGCGTCCACATGTGTTCTTCGCCGCGCACGCGATAGGCGTACTCGCCGCCTGCGTCGAGCATGTTCGCGAGGATCGGGTTGTCGCCGAACGCGTCGCGGTGCAGACGGATCGCTTCTTCGGCGACGTCGAAGAGACCAATGCCGCCGACCTTCGACGAGGTGCCCTTGAAGTACTTCTGCACGAGATCTTCAGCAAGGCCGACTGCTTCGAAAATCTGGGCGCCGGTGTACGACATGTAGGTCGAGATGCCCATCTTCGACATGACTTTCTGCAAGCCCTTGCCGACAGCCTTCGTGAAGTTGTAGACCGCCTTTTCCGGCGACAGGTCGCCCTTCAGGCCGGCTGCGAGCTGGCCGAGCGTTTCCATCGCGAGGTACGGGTGCACGGCTTCCGCGCCGTAGCCGGCCAGCAGCGCGAAGTGGTGCGTTTCACGCGCGGAGCCGGTTTCGACGACGAGACCCGTGCTGGTACGCAAGCCTTGCTGCACGAGGTGCGTGTGGATGGCCGCCGTGGCGAGCAGCGCCGGAATCGCGACGTTGTCGCGGTCGGTCTTGCGGTCGGACACGATCAGCATGTTGTAGCCGGACTTGACGGCGTCGACAGCTTCGGCGCACAGCGACGCGAGCCGCGCCTCGATGCCTTCCTTGCCCCACGCAACCGGATAGCAGATGTTCAGCTCGTACGAGCTGAACTTGCCGCCCGTGTACTGATCGATCGCGCGGATCTTCGCGATGTCCTTGAAGTCGAGCACAGGCTGCGACACTTCGAGACGCATCGGCGGGTTGATGTTGTTCGTGTCGAGCAGGTTCGGCTTCGGACCGACGAACGACACGAGCGACATCACCATGTTTTCACGGATCGGGTCGATCGGCGGGTTCGTGACCTGCGCGAACAGCTGCTTGAAGTAGTGATAGAGCGTCTTGTTCTTGTTGGACATGACCGCGAGCGGCGAGTCGTTGCCCATGGAGCCGACCGCTTCTTCGCCGGCTTGCGCCATCGGCGCCATCAGGAACTTGAGGTCTTCCTGCGTGTAGCCGAACGCCTGCTGGCGATCCAGCAAAGCAGCGGCTTCGCGGCGCTCGGTCGCGACGTCTTCGGCCTTCGGCTCGATCTCGTCGAGCTTGATGCGCACGGCGTCGATCCAGCTCTTGTACGGCTTGGCGTTCGCGAGGTTGTCCTTCAGTTCCTTGTCGTCGATGATGCGGCCGTGCTCCATGTCAATCAGGAACATCTTGCCCGGCTGCAGGCGCCACTTCTTGACGATCTTCGACTCGGGGATAGGCAGCGTGCCCGCTTCCGACGCCATGATGACGAGGTCGTCGTCGGTGACGATGTAGCGCGCCGGACGCAGCCCGTTACGGTCGAGCGTCGCGCCGATCTGGCGGCCGTCGGTGAACGCGATTGCAGCGGGGCCGTCCCACGGCTCCATCATCGCGGCGTGGTATTCGTAGAACGCGCGGCGGTTGTCGTCCATCAGCGTGTGCTGTTCCCAGGCTTCCGGGATCATCATCATCATTGCGTGGACGAGCGGGTAGCCGGCCATCACCAGCAGTTCGAGACAGTTGTCGAACGAGGCAGTGTCCGATTGGCCCGGATAGATCAGCGGCCACAGCTTCGGCAAGTCGTCGCCGAGCACGTGCGAGGCGATCGCGCCGGTACGCGCGTTCAGCCAGTTGACGTTGCCCTTCACCGTGTTGATCTCGCCGTTGTGGGCGATCATCCGGTACGGGTGGGCCAGTTCCCAGGCGGGGAACGTGTTGGTCGAGAAGCGCTGGTGCACGAGCGCGAGTGCCGAAACGGTGCGCTCGTCCTGCAGGTCGCGGTAGTACACGCCGACCTGACCTGCCAGCAGCAGTCCCTTATAGACGACGGTGCGCGCCGACATGGACGGCACAAAATATTCCTTGCCGTGCTTGAGCTTGAGCGCCTGAATGCGGTGGCTCGCGGTCTTGCGGATCACGTAAAGCTTCCGCTCCAGCGCGTCGGTCACCATGATGTCCTTGCCGCGGCCGATGAAGATCTGGCGGATCAGCGGCTCGCTCGCCTTGACGGTCGGCGAAATCGGCATGGTGTGGTCGACCGGCACGTCGCGCCAGCCGAGCACCACCTGGCCTTCGGCCTTCACCGTACGCTCCAGCTCCTGTTCGCAGGCGAGCCGCGACGCGTGTTCCTTCGGCAGAAACACCATGCCGACGCCGTATTCGCCGAACGGCGGCAACGTCACGCCCTGCTTGGCCATTTCCTCGCGATAGAAACCGTCCGGAATCTGAATCAGGATGCCGGCACCGTCGCCCATCAACGGATCTGCGCCGACGGCGCCCCGGTGATCGAGGTTCTCGAGAATCTTCAGGCCTTGCTCGATGATCTCGTGGCTCTTCTTGCCCTTGATGTGAGCGACGAAGCCGACGCCGCAGGCGTCGTGTTCGTTTTGCGGGTCGTACAACCCTTGGGCGGCGGGAACCGGGTGAACCGGTTGCTGGCGATCGTTCATGGGGACACCGTCTGTGAGGGGCCGACAGGCCGTTAAACCGTTTTTCTATTGCCGCACGTGCACACCCGCAACGGCTGAGACGCCTTCGACGCTGCAACGTACGCAGTTCAAAAACGCCGGAATTCGGAATATACGCGACGAATCAACGGAATAGCAAATAAAACGTTATGGTCGATCCCTAATTATCAGTTTGGTGCATTGCGGGTATTTTTTATTGGTGCCATATCAAATATGGGGAAAATAAAACGGCATGTCGTGATGCCGTTTGAAAGACGAACAATTGATTCGATTCGTTTATTGCGCCTGCGGGGTCTCCCGGACCTTGCGAGGCCGCCCACGGGGCAGCGGCGATACGCGCCGGTTCGCCGCCCGGGCCGCCCATTCACGGTACGTGTCGCTGCCGAGCACCCAGCCTTTTAGCGTGGCCTGCTGAAGCTGGCTTGCCTCTCGTTCGTCGAGCGGCTGCTCGCACAACTCGCGGTACGCGCGCTGCCGCTCGAACGGCGTATTGCCGAGTGACCAGTAGAGCGGATGGTCGGTGATCAGGCTGTCGAGCGTGAGACCGATGTGATGACGATAGCTCGACCAGCGGTAGTCTTCTGGCGCGCTCGCGAGCTGCATGCGCACCGGGCACATTTCGACGACGCGGCTCGCCAGCAGAAAATACCGCTCGCCCTCGATCACCGTCGCGCGATAGCGACCTTCCCATAACGTGCCACGTCGCGCGTAACGGCGGTTGAAGTGAGCCACGTAGCGGCGCCCGACCGCCTGCATCGCTTTCGGCAGGCTCGACTCCTCCGTTGGAGTGACAAGCAGTTGGACCGCGCCCGGCATCAACGCATAAGCGTGGATCGATAAGTGATGATCGCGCGAAGCCGCTTTCATACAGTCGATGAAGAGTTCGTAGTCCTGGTCGTCGACGAACGCAGGCTGCTGATCGAGTCCGCGGAGGATGACGTGCTGCGGCTGGTCAGGAACATAAAGACGTGCAAGCCGTGCCATGCTGAAGTATCCGATAGTCGCGTTGGTACATACCCGAAGGTCCAAAGAGCCGCATGCGCCGGAGGTTCGACGCGGCGCGGCCAGGCCAGGAAGCGCGCCCGGCTTAGGGAGAAAACTCTAACCGGCGCGTATGGTTAGTTTCAAACGTTGTGGTCATAATGAGCGGGCCTTTTTTGGAGGAGCACATATGAAATTAAAACAGGCCGTAACGGGGATCGCAGTGCTAGCCAGCATGACAACAGCAGCACACGCGCAATCGGCCGGTAGCTTTTTCGTCTCAACAGGCTGGTTCCATCTTGCGCCTCAATCGAGCAGCCAGCCCCTGCGAGTAACGAGCATTGGCGGCAGCCCGACCAACATCACAGAAGCCAATACCGGAGCCTCACTGGGTTCGGCCGACACCATCGGCTTCACCGCGGGTTACTTCATTACCGATCACATCGCCACCGAATTCGTGATTGGCTATCCGCCTTCGTTCGACCTGAACGGCACCGGTAGCCTCGAACAATTCGGCAAGCTGGGTCAGGCGAAACAGTGGAGCCCAACGCTGCTGTTCAAGTACTACTTCAACGCTCCCACTGCCACATTCCGTCCGTATCTCGGTATCGGCGTGAGCCGTATCTGGTTCACCGACGAGAAGATCACCAACGGAGCATTCCAGGCGAACGTCCTGCATGGTCCGACCAGCGTGACTACGGATAGTTCGTGGGAGCCGGTGTTTAATGCGGGTTTCACTTACGCGTTCAATCAGCACTGGTTCGCGGGCGTGTCGGTGTCGTATCTGCCGCTCAGCACCACGGCCAAACTGAACACGCAGGCGCAGACGCCGGTCGGTACGCTCAATGTGCAGTCGCAGACCAAGATCAAGCTGAACCCGATCGTTACCTACGTCAACATCGGTTACCGCTTCTAACACGGCTTGTCACACGGCTTGTAACACCGTTCTTCACGCGTGGAATGCTGTGGGTTAGGGTAGTCGAATTCGCGGGGCTTGAACAACGCCGTCATTTATCCAATGGCGGCGTTTTTTATTTTGTGCCGCCGTGGCAGCAGCGCGCCGCCTTTACCGATGCAGCGCGCCGCAGCCTCGGCGCGTTTGTAAAACTGACCCGCAAGCGTTGTGCTTCGTGCAATATCTGCTGACGATTTTCGCCCAGCGGCACCGTGCGCCGGGCATTGGGGTTTGGCACCGAAGTTGCGTCCTGCTGGTGTTTCCTGCGTTGCGATGTGGTTTAAGCGTAACCGTGAACGTGGGCCTTTTTTACCCTCATCGACGGAGCGACTATGACAGCACTTCCGAATACGCGAGATGCCCTCGGCGAATCCTGGACCAGCACGAGCCGCCGCGCGCGGCGTATTGCCCGCCACAGCCGCGACGCGGCTGAAGACATTGCAGGCGAACTTCGCACGCTAATGTCGGAGCTCGAATCCACGCTGGCCGAAGGAACCCAGGCCGATGCAGTAGCGCTGCGCGGCAAACTGCGCAAGCAGCTCGACAACGCCCGCGCCCGCATGAACGACACGCGGGAGGCCGTACGCGAACGCGCGAATGTAGCGCTCTCGGACGCGGACGACTATGTGCATGAAAATCCGTGGCAGACGCTCGCGATTGTCGGCGGCGTCGCGCTGATCGCAGGCGCGTTGTTCGCCTCGCGCATGCGCTGAACGTTGCGCTGAGCCTGGCGCCGAATGTTGCGCTAAAGCGCGCTTGAGCTTGCGCGGAGAAGAGCGCTCAGCAGTGTGGCTCAAGCACGCGGGCGGGCTGCATGGCGTTAGCGGCCCGTTGCATCGACGCTTTGCAGCCCAGTGGTACGAGACCGCCATCCCAGGCGGTCTCTGCCGTACCTCGTGTGCCGGACTCAGCCGACTTGCTTCCTGCTGTGGCCCTCGCTTGCCACGGCTCGTGCTCGTTCAGTTATCGTCGATCACGAAGAGACGCTGATACTCCTTCAGCGCGTATCTGTCCGTCATGCCTGCGATGTAATGCGCGATAAGCCGAGGTTGCTGCGCGGCGTCGGTGGACTGGTAGCCCGGCGGCAGCAGCCGAGGGTCTTCTGTGAACGCGTCGAACAGACCGACGACCACGCGGCGCGCCTTGTTCGCCATCCGCATCACGCGGTAATGGCGGTAGAGGTTCTTGAACAGAAAACGCTTGAGCGCTGCAGCTTGTGCTGCCACCGCTTCGCTATGCGCGACGAGCGCCGGCGCGGCGCGCACTGCGTCGAGCGAATCCGGTGCATGACGGACCAGATTGAGCTTCGTGGTATCAATGAGATCGACGATCAGCGTGTTGATGATGCGCCGCACCGTCTCATGGATCAGCCGGCGGCCTTCGATCTGCGGAAAATCGCGCCGCGCGGCTTTATAGTGTGTTTGCCACAACTCGACTTCGGCGAGTTGCTCGACGGTCAGCAAACCAGAGCGCAAGCCGTCGTCCACGTCGTGATTGTTATACGCGATCTCGTCGGCCACGTTCGCGATCTGCGCCTCGATGGACGGCTGGCGTCCTTCGAGAAAACGCTCGCCCAAAGCACCCAGCCGCCGCGCGTTTTCGCGTGAGCAATGCTTGAGAATGCCCTCGCGCGTTTCGAAACACAGATTCAGTCCGTTATACGCGCCGTAATGCTCTTCGAGATCGTCAACCACCGCGAGGCTTTGCAGATTGTGCTCGAAGCCGCCGTGCTCGCGCATGCATTCGTTCAGCGCATCCTGGCCCGCATGCCCGAAGGGCGTGTGGCCGAGATCGTGCGCAAGTGAAATCGCTTCGACCAGGTCTTCGTTGACGCGCAGGTTGCGCGCCACGGAACGCGCAATCTGCGCGACTTCGAGGCTGTGCGTGAGACGCGTGCGAAACAGGTCCCCCTCGTGATTCACAAAAACTTGCGTCTTGTATTCGAGCCGGCGGAACGCCGTTGAATGAACGATGCGGTCGCGGTCGCGCTGGAATTCGGTGCGCGCGCTTGGCGGTTCTTCCGGATAGCGGCGCCCGCGCGAGAGCGCCGAATGCGCGGCATACGGCGCGAGGTGCGCTTCGAGCGCTTCCTGCGTCGGGACGCCGAGCGCTGCGGCGTTCGCCGCGGGTTCCTGCTTTACATCGTCGCTGCGCCTGTCTGTCACCGGGTTCTCCGAAACATGGGCGGCGCCGGTCGACGCCGTGCGCGGCGCCTCGCTGCCAAAGCCGGCCTTCAGACGGCGGCGGCCAGCGTGGCGTGCACCTCGGCGTCGGGCGCCTGGGTGATCAGCGTCTCACCGAAACGCTTCAGCAGAATGAATTTGATCGCGCCGGCTTCCGCTTTCTTATCGACCTGCATCAGTTCGACATAGCGCGATTCGCCGAGCGCCGGCGCGCGGGTCGGCAGATGCGCGGCGACGATGACGTCGACGAGCCGCTTGCGCGACGCTTCGTCCAGATAGCCGAGGCGCACCGACAGATCCGCAGCCATCACCATTCCGCAGCCGACCGCCTCGCCGTGCAGCCACTCGCCGTAGCCGAGTCCGGCTTCGATCGCGTGGCCAAACGTATGGCCGAAATTGAGAATGGCGCGCAGTCCGCCTTCGCGCTCGTCCTGCGCGACCACGGACGCCTTGATCTCGCACGAGCGCTTGACCGCTTCGGCGAGCGCTTCCGGCTCGCAGCGATTCAAAGCCTCGACATTGGCTTCGATCCAGCGGAAAAAACCGGCGTCTGCAATGGCGCCGGTCTTGATGACCTCGGCCACGCCCGCCGCCAGTTCGCGCGCGGGCAGCGTGCGCAACGCGCCGATGTCGGCGATCACGGCCTGCGGCTGATAGAACGCGCCGATCATGTTTTTGCCGAGCGGGTGATTGATGCCGGTCTTGCCGCCCACCGACGAATCCACTTGCGAGAGCAACGTGGTCGGCACCTGGATGAACGGCACGCCGCGCATGTAGCAGGCAGCCGCGAAACCCGTCATGTCGCCGATCACGCCGCCGCCCAACGCAATCAGCGTGGTCTTGCGGTCGGCGCGCGAGCCCAGCAGCGCGTCGAAGATAAGGTTCAGCGTTTCGAGGTTCTTGTGGGCCTCGCCATCCGGCAAGACGACAGTGGACACCAGCTTGCCCAGCGGCGCGAGCGAGGCGCGCAACGTGTCGCCGTAAAGCGGGTCGACGGTGGTATTGGTGACGATCGTGACCGAGTTGCCGGCGATGTGCGGCGCGAACAGCGCGGTCTGGCCGATCAGGTCGGCACCGATATGAATGGGGTAGGCGCGGTCGCCCAGTTCGACATTGACGGTAATCATACGGCCCATTATGACGCAGGATGTTTGGCGACGCCGGCCATCTCGAGCTGCATCAGAACCATATTGACGAGTCCGTTGACGGAAGGCCGGCCGGTTTCGATCACGAAATGCGCGCACTCGCGGTAGAGCGGATCGCGTACTTCGTAGAGCGCTTCGAGGCGCGCTTTGGGGTCTTCCGTCTGCAGAAGCGGGCGATTTTTGTCGCGCCGGGTCCGCAGCCACAGGTCGTGCGGATTGGCGCGCAAATAGATCACCACGCCCCGGCTTTGCAGCGCCTGCCGGTTTTCCGGCCGCAGCACCGCGCCGCCGCCGGTCGCGAGTACGATTTTGTCGCGCCCGGTGAGCTCCGAAATCACGCTCGCCTCACGCTCGCGAAAGCCGGCTTCGCCCTCCAGCTCGAAGATCACAGGAATACGCGCGCCCGTGCGCGCTTCGATTTCATGGTCTGAATCGAAAAACGGGCGATCGAGACGGCGCGCAATGGCCCGGCCCACGGTGGTTTTTCCTGCCCCCATGAGCCCTACAAAAAATACATTGGCGTGTGCGTCCCGCGCTTGCAACGGTGTCCTCTGGCTAATCCGGTATGGTTCGTGCCGCAGCTTACTGGCAAAGCGGCTGCCTTGTCGAGCCTGCGCGCCGCCGCTTTCGAGCGGCGGCAGCGTGCCCCTAATTCGTCTGAACGACGCGCGGCGTGATGAAAACTGCCAGTTCGCTGCGCTGGTCGCGATGAGCCCGATGGCGGAAAAGCGCACCTAGAATCGGTATTTTGCCCAGGAGCGGCACCCGAGTCACATCGTCCCGGCCGTCGGTCGCGTAAATTCCTCCAATCGACACCGTACCACCGTCTTCCACCTCGACCCGCGTCTGCACGTGCTTCGTGTTGATTGCAGGCCCGGCGTCGGTCTGTTCGCCGACGCTGTCCTTCGCAACATCCAGGTCCAGCACCACGCGGCCGTCCGGCATGATCTGCGGCTCGACCTCGAGCTTCAGCGTGGCGCGGCGAAATTGCACACCCGATACGCCCTGCCCGACTTTCGCCTGATAAGGCAACTCAGTGCCTTGTTCGACCACCGCCTTCATCCGGTCGGCGGTAACGACGCGCGGACTTGAGACGATTTCGCCGCGCCCCTCGGCCTCCAACGCGCTCAGCTCGACGTTCAGAAGCCGCGTCGCGCCCGCCGCGAACAGCGTCAACCCGGCCGTCGCCGCGTCGAAACCCGCAATCGGCCGGGCAGACAGATCGTAGACGAGACCGTCCTTGCCGCCGCTCAAACCACGCGTGGTGCCGTCGGCGTTCGTACCCGCCATAGATAGCCGCACGCCGAGATTGCGAGAAAAACCATACTCACCTTCGACGATGCGCGCCTCGATCAGCACCTGGCGCGTGGGCCGGTCTACAGAAGCAAGCAGCGCGGCAATCTGCGCAAGCCGCCCCTCCAGATCCGTGACGAACAGTAGATTGGTGCGCGGATCGGCGGTCACCGCGCCGCGTTTGGACAACACCCGCTGATTCCCCGAGCCGGTCAGCAGGCGCCGCACGTCCTCGGCGCGCGCGTAGTGCAGCTCGAACGTGCGGCTTGCGAGCGGCTCGAGATCCGCCGTCCGCGCATGCGCCTCGAAGCGCTGCCGCTCGCGCGCGGTCAGATCTGCGATTGGCGCAACCCAGACCACGTTGCCGTGGCGCTCCATGGCGAGACCGTTGACGTCGAGCAGCGTGTCGAACGCGACGCGCCACGGAACCTTGTCGAGGCGCAGTGAAACGGCCCCGCGCACTCTCTCGCTCGCGACGATGTTCAAGCCGGTGAACTGTGCAAACGCGTTCAGCACGGCGCCGAGTTCGGCGCGCTGAAAGTTGAGCGAAATCGGCTTGTCGTCGGCGGCAAGCGACGCGTCGGCGGCGGTTTTCGGAGCGCCGCTCAGACGCGCGAGCGGAGGCAATGGCACCGGCGGGCCTTCGAGCGCCGACGCGCTCGCGCCGGCCTGGCCGGCGGCAGCGGCAGGTTGCCGGCCGAGAGGTACCGAGCCATCGGCGTCGTCCATTGCATCGTCTGTGCGGCTTTGCCCGGCCTCCGTCGGCGTGCGCGAGACGGCGGTGGCATCTGCGGAATCCTCGCGGAACGGGTTCGGCGTTTCGGAGGCTGAACCGCGAGGCAGCGGCGGCGCATTGTATGGGGAGTCGGACGATGCCACCGCATCGTCGAGCGGCATGTAGGCAGGCAACGGAGGCAGCGATGGAATCGCAGCACCTGCCGCGCCGGTGGTTAGCGCCGCGCCGAGAAACAAGGTCACCGACAGTCCCACGCGAACGCGGGCACGAACACTCAAGGCTGCGGCAACACCGATAGATGCATGCCGGTCGCCGCGCAATAGCTCCGTTATGCTCATGACGAAGCCTCCGCGAGATCGAGCGTCCGCGTTGCAGCGCCTTTGGCGAGGGTGATGCCGAACGTGTCGAAGCGCGTGACGCGCTCGTCGCCGATCTGCTGGCCGGACGCGACAGTGGTCGCGCCCTCGGGCGTATCGAACAATGCGAGCCCGCGCGCGCGATCGTGCAGCAATCCGACAAGACGTAGTTGCGGCTGCCCGGGCAAATCGACAGTCGCCTGCATTTGCGCGGGCGAGAATGGATCGAAGAACACCACGTCTTCTTCGTCATCCGAATCAAGGCTCGCGTCGGCAAGCTCCTGCGTCGTGAGGCTGGCAGGCGCCGGGCGTAGACCGCTGTACACGCGCAGCGCCGCGCTCACCGAAAGCGCAGACCCGTCGCGCTTGATGACGACGTCGACGGGAACCATCAGCACCGGCAGTTCGATAAGTCCACGCATGAATGACATCAGGTGAATGAAGTCGGTGCGCGCGGCAAGCTGAAGCGGACGCTCGCTCTGAGCGCCCGTTCCGCTCGCGGCGCCGGGCTCGACCGCCAGTAACGCCACGCCGTTCTGCGCGGCGAGTTCTGAGACGACGCGCACGTCATCGGCCGAAGTCCATTGCTTCGACGCGCGCGAAGCAGTGGCTATGGCCGCGGGGGTGGCGTCTGACGCGGCGGCTTCGCGGCGCAGCGACGGCAATTGCGCAAGCGCTCGCCTTGCGTCGGCTAGATGGTCCGCGCTTGCAAGGAGCGCCGCGCGGCTCGCTGCCAGACGCCCCAGATCGGCCACGATCCAGCCGTGCGCCCCAAGGCTGAACACGACGAGCGCAATCAACAACGCAATCGCCCAGCGGCGACGCGGGCTCCAGGTGTGAAGCGGCGCGCGCAGACGTTTGAGCGCATGCGACAGCGACATTCGTGGCCGCGGCACGCCGCTAAATCCGGCAAATGTCGTACTCATTTCGAACCTCCAATGTGCCCGGTTTTTGCTATTTGCGATGCCGCGACGCCAGCGCGTTTGTCTGTCATGTTCGCAGCGCCCTCCCAACGCAGGCGAGCGCCGAACTCAAATGCAGCGGCTGCTCCTGCGCTTGCATTCGTAGCTGGACTCGCATGCGGCGACGAGCGATGTGACTCGCTCATTTCCGCACCTGTCACGCCGGGAATCCCACCGAGACGCTTCAGCCACTGCGCAGAATCGATATGCGCTCGCGAGGTCGCCACCAGTTCCGTCTCGTGCTCGCGCTGGCGAAGCTGCTGCAATAAAACGCCGTCGCCGGGTTCGAAACTCAGCGCGTCGAGCAAGTCGCGCAGATACGTGAGCGGCTCGGACAAACGCTTCGCGCGAGTGGCCTTGTCGCGTTGCTCGTCGCGCGCATGCAGCAGGCGCGCATGCTCGGCGAGCGGCGCAGCGAGTTGCGCAAGCGACTGCTCGATCGACGCACGCTGTGACTCGAGCCGCGCCTTTTCTATCGCCTGATATCCGGCTAGCGCGAAGACCGCTGCGCAACCGGCCAACGCTGCAATCGCCAATGTCACCAGACATCGCCCGCGCGCGAGCTGGGCTTTGCGTTGTCGATGAGGCAGTAAATTGAAGCCGCCGAGCCATGGCTTGACAGGACGAACGGCGCGCCGCCCGCGCATGTCGCGCCCGACATGAAGTCGCGCCGCCGCGTTTAAGCGGCCTTCATCGAAACCCGCGGCGCTCATTCGAATACCCCGCGCAATGCGAGCCCGAACGCGACGGCGCCCGCCGCTTCATGCAGGAGCGGATCGTTCAATTGACGTGCTACAGCGCCCAGCGCCGCGCACTCGAACGGCAGGACCGTGCAGCCCAGAATGTCTGCGATATCCGCGATCGGGAAGCCAACGCCCTCCAGCAGTTCCACCTCGCCGCTCACGAGCGCGCAGTCGAGCATCGGACCATGCGCGAGGTCGCGCAACGCGTCTGCGAGATCCGAATGCTCCGGCGCGGGGTAGTGCATCTCGGCTGCGATGGTGTCGTCGACGAGACGCCAGCCATGCACGCCGTCCGTGCCGATCCATAACGCGACATACGGTTCGTGCGGATCGAGTTCATGACTCGCCGCGTAGCGCATGGCCCGCAGCGCGGCATGCGGTTCGCCGTCGATCGCTGTGAGCGATATGCCCGCGGCAGCTGCGCATTCGATCCGCGCTTCGAGATGCTGACGCCCGGTCGCGGCAATCGTCACGGAACGAGCGAGCGACGGCCTGTCGTCGACGAACCAGTCGACAGCCAGCGCGTGCCGCTCGAGTCCTGCAATGCGTTCCACTTCGTTCATGACTGCAGGTTCGAGTTCGGTGAGTTCGTGCCCGCCGTCTTCCGCGCAACCGCTTTGCATCGCGAGCCGCGCGAGCGGCACAGTGGCAGTCAACGTTGCTGATGCGGGCACGGCCATCGCGCATCGCAACGCCTGCGTCGCGCACGAGTGAGGCATATCGGCGAACGCGTCGCGCAACGCGCGAGCGACTGACTGCCGGTCAGCGATCTCGTTGCCGGCCATCGCATTAGCGGGAAGCGGCACCGTGCACGCATACTCGATCTGCATCGAAGCGCATGCGCGTGCACGCTGGCTCACTACGACGAGCCGCACGTTTTGCGAACTCACGTCGATACCTGCAGCGAAACGCTGCACCCCTGCCTGCACGGCTTCAAGCCATGAATTTCTTAACGTCATCACGCCCTCCCTGAGACTCACGCGGCGAACCATTCGAGCGCGAGTAGCGAGGGAGAATTGTGCGTAAGCACGTCGCTGGGCGACACTCAGCCAAACGGCTAACGTTGAAGGCCGGCCGCCCCGATGTTCGTCAAAGCAGCTACAGTGAAGCCTCATTTCACGCGGTGCAGAGACTTGTAAAGAACTGTCGGTAAGCACGCCGAAAGCTGAAAAGCTGGGCGGCTATAATCGCGGGACTGTTTTTTGGTGCCTATATGCAATCCACGTCTCCCACGTCTCCGCCGCCCGCGCCGCAGAAGCGCAAACGCCCGTTGTGGCTCAAGCTCCTGCTGGGCTTTTTCGGGTTGATCGTCGCGGGCATTGTGTGCGTGCTGCTGGTGGTCGGCTATGCGCTCGTCGTGGCCACGCCCAATCTGCCCTCGCTCGACGCGCTCACCGACTACCGGCCGAAAGTGCCGCTGCGCATCTATACCGCCGACCATGTGCTGATCGGCGAATTCGGCGAAGAACGGCGCGACATCGTCCGCATTCAGGAGGTCCCCGACAGCCTGAAGAAAGCCGTGCTCGCCATCGAAGACGCGCGCTTTTACGACCATGGCGGCGTCGACCTGACCGGTATCGCTCGCGCCGGTATCGTCGCGCTGACCAATGGCCATGCAACGCAAGGTGCAAGCACGATCACGATGCAGGTCGCGCGCAACTTCTTCCTTTCAAGCGAGAAGACGTACACGCGCAAGATTTACGAGATGCTGCTCGCCTACAAGATCGAGTCGAAGCTTTCGAAAGATCAGATTCTCGAGGTCTACATGAATCAGATCTATCTCGGCCAGCGCGCGTACGGTTTCGCGAGCGCGGCGCGCGTGTACTTCGGCAAGGACATGAAAGATCTGACGCTCGCGGAGTCCGCCATGCTGGCGGGCTTGCCGAAAGCGCCGTCCGCATATAACCCGGTGGTGAATCCGAAGCGCGCGAAGGTGCGTCAGGAATACATTCTTCAGCGCATGTACGAACTGCATTACATCAACCAGCAGCAGTACGACGAAGCGAGCCGTCAGGCTCTTGTCGTAAAGGGCGCTGGCAAGGAATTCAGCGTGCACGCCGAGTACGTGGCGGAAATGGTGCGGCAGATGATGTACGCGCAATACCGCGAGGAAGCTTACACGCGCGGTCTCAACGTGGTCACCACGATCGACTCCGCGGATCAGGACGTCGCCTACCGCGCATTGCGCAAAGGCTTGATGGACTATGAGCGGCGCCACGGCTATCGCGGCCCCGAAGCGTTCATCAATCTGCCGTCCGACGCGGACGACCGCGAGCAGGCCATCGACGACGCCTTGCTCGAACATCCGGACAATGGCGAAATCATTGCGGCGGTTGTGACAGCGGCGAGCCCGAAGCAGGTGCAGGCGACGTTCATCGACGGCAATGTGGCGACCGTTCAGGGTGACGGCCTGCGCTTTGCACAGTTCGCATTGAGCGCACGCGCTCAGCCGAACCAGCGCGTGCGGCCCGGCGCAATCGTTCGCCTCGTCAAGAACGACGACGGTCAGTGGGCAATCACGCAATTGCCGCAAGTCGAAGGTGCGTTTGTTTCCGTGGTGCCGCAAGACGGAGCGATCCGCGCGCTCGTCGGTGGCTTCGACTTCAACAAGAACAAATTCAACCATGTCACGCAGGCATGGCGTCAGCCGGGCTCGAGCTTCAAGCCGTTCATTTATTCCGCGTCGCTTGAAAAAGGGCTTGGACCGGCAACCGTGATCAACGACGCGCCGCTATTTTTCAGCGCAGCGGAGACCGGCGGCCAGGCGTGGGAACCGAAGAATTACGGCGGCGGCTTCGACGGTCCGATGACCATGCGCACCGCGTTGCAGAAGTCCAAGAACCTGGTGTCGATCCGCATCCTCAACCACATTGGTACGAAGTATGCGCAGCAGTACATCACGCGCTTCGGGTTCGATGCGGACCGTCACCCGGCTTATCTACCCATGGCGTTGGGCGCGGGTCTCGTCACGCCGCTGCAAATGGCGGGCGCATTCTCGGTATTCGCGAACGGCGGCTATCGGATCAACCCGTATCTGATCGCCGAAGTCACCGATCCGCGCGGCGTCGTAGTCGCGCATGCGCAACCGCTCGTCGCCGAGCAAAGCGCGCCGCACGCCATCGAACCACGCAACGCCTATGTGATGAACAGTCTTCTGCAGAGCGTCGCGCAGCGCGGTACCGGCGCCAAGTCGAACGCACTCAAGCGCACGGACCTCGGCGGCAAGACGGGTACGACGAACGATTCGCGCGACGCGTGGTTCGCCGGTTATCAGCACACGCTCACCGCGATCGCGTGGATCGGCTACGACAACCCTCGCAGTCTGGGTGACAAGGAAACCGGCGGCGGCCTCGCGTTGCCGGTCTGGATCGAGTACATGGGACGCGCGCTCAAAGGCGTGCCGGAGTACAAGATGCCGATGCCCGACGGAGTGACCGAAGTCGGCTCAGAACTGTATTTCGACGAGTTCACGCCGGGCCACGGTTTCGTTGGGACGGTCGGCATCAGTCAGGCGGCACTCGACGAAGCAAGCGCTGCGTCCGCAGCACCGGGACAAGTCGGCGAGCAGGAGAAGCAGGACATCATGAATCTGTTCCGCGGGCACTAACGCAGCGCACTGCATGCCGCAAAAAAGCCGCCGCGCAGATCCTGCGCGGCGGCTTTTTGTTTTGTTAAGCGTCTAACCGCTCGATGTTGGGTTCAGGCCTCGAAACGCACCGGCTCGCCGGCCTGCTCCGTCGCGTACTCGGACAGCGCCGCGAAAAACTCGTTGCCGCTGCGCGTGTCGCGCCACTCGCCATCGACAAAACGGTAGTGGAAACCGCCCGCTTTCGCGGCTATCCAGATCTCGCTCATCGGCGGTTGCAGATTCACAATGATCTTCGAGCGATTCGCGAATTCGAGGGTCAGCACGTTGCCGCTGCGCTCGAGCTCGATGTCGGCCTCGGTGTCGTCCAGCGCGCGTTCAATGGCGGCTAGCGCGGCCTCTGCACGGGTCAGGTAATCACTATCGGACATGCTAAACTCCATCGATTATTTATTCAGGGACAGTCATGCGAGTCGTATCTCGGATGCGCGCGGCGGCGCCCGGCCGCGCGATTGTAGCGGGTTTAGCCATTCTCGCAGGTTGCGCACTCGGTGGCTCGCTCGCCGGCTGCGGACAACGCGGTTCGCTCTATTTGCCTACCGTGCCACCTTTGCCGGAAAAGCCCATCGACCGTACACAGCCGCCGTCTCCTGACGAAGTACAACCCGGCGCCGAAACCGCGTCCGACGCAGACTCCATTCCTGACACTTCCGGCACGCCGCTCTCGCTCGCGCCCGCGAACGAACTGTCGGCGTCTCCTTCATCTGCTGGTTCCGCTGCTTCGGCTTCGCAGCCCGCTTCCGCCGCCACTCCCGTTCAATAAGACCTCCGCATGACTCGACCTGCATTTGACTACGTCAACGGCGTGCTTCACGTCGAAGGCGTGTCCGCCGTTTCGCTCGCCGAACAGTTCGGCACGCCGCTTTATGTGTACTCCCGGGCCGCGCTCACCGACGCGTGGAACGCGTACGCAGGCGCGTGCGCCGGGCGTCGCGCGAGCGTGCACGTGGCCGTGAAGGCCAATAGCAATCTCGCGGTGCTGAACGTGTTCGCGCGTCTCGGCGCGGGCTTCGACATCGTGTCGGGCGGCGAACTGGCTCGCGTGCTGGCGGCCGGCGGCAAAGCGGAAAACACCGTGTTTTCCGGCGTCGGCAAACACGCGAGTGAGATGCGCGAGGCACTCGCGGCGGGTGTGAAGTGCTTCAATGTCGAATCCATTCCGGAACTCGATCGCCTGAACACGGTGGCCGCGGAAATGGGCAAGATCGCGCCCGTCTCGCTGCGCGTGAATCCCGACGTCGATGCGAAGACGCATCCCTACATCTCCACTGGGCTGAAGTCGAACAAGTTCGGCGTCGCGTTCGAAGATGCACGCGCCACGTATCAGGCGGCCGCAGCCATGGCGAACCTTGAGGTTGTCGGCATCGACTGCCATATCGGCTCGCAGATAACCGAGATCGCGCCTTATCTGGACGCGGTAGACAAGCTGCTGAAACTGGTCGAACTGATCGAGAAAGACGGCATTGCAATTCGTCATATCGACGTAGGCGGCGGCCTCGGCATCACCTACGACGACGAAACGCCGCCGGACATCGGCGAATTCGTACGCACGGTGCTCGATCGCATCGAGGCGCGCGGTCACGGCCACCGCGAGGTGTATTTCGAGCCGGGCCGCTCGCTAGTTGGCAATGCGGGCGTGCTGCTCACGCGAGTCGAATTCCTGAAGCCCGGCGCTGAAAAGAATTTCGCTATTGTGGACGCGGCAATGACCGAACTCGCCCGGCCGGCGATGTACGAGGCGTACCACGCTATCGACGCCGTTGTTGAGCGCGACGTCCCCGCTCATGTGTACGACATCGTGGGACCGGTATGCGAAAGCGGCGACTGGCTGGGGCGCGAACGGCTGCTTTCCGTCGAGCCCGGCGATTTGCTCGTGATTCGCTCGGCAGGCGCCTATGGCTTCGTGATGAGCTCCAACTACAATACCCGCCCGCGTGCAGCGGAGGTGATGGTTGATGGTACACAAGCGCATGTAGTTAGGGCGCGAGAAGAAATCCAGCAGCTGTTCGCGGGCGAAACGGTTTTGCCGGCGTAACCAGCGTCGCAAGTTCGCTTCAAGTAAAAAAGGCGATGCCATTGCGGCATCGCCTTTTTTACTAGCGCTTACGCTCGCGCGCAGTCAGCGCGGCTTTAACTTGCGCCGCTCGCGTACCCACACAATCAGACGCCAACCCAGCAGCGCCAGCATGATCGCGCCGTAGATCTTCGGCAGGATCAGGTCGTGCTTGCCCGCTTTCATCCACCAGAAATGCAGAATCGCCAGCGCGCCAATCACGTAGATCGCGCGGTGCAACGTCTGCCAGCGGCGGCCGAGCTTGCGCACCATTGCGCGCGGCGACGTGGCGGCCAACGCGATCAGCAGCACGAACGCTGCAAAACCCACAGTAATGAACGGCCGCTTGCCGATGTCCTTGACGATCTCCGCCACGTCGAACCATTTGTCGAACCAGAGATAGGTCGCGAAATGCAGCGTCGCGTAGAAGAACGCGTATAGCCCGAGCATGCGGCGAAACCGCACGAACGCCGCGATGCCCGTGAGCCGGCGCAGCGGCGTCACAGCCAGCGTGATGCAGAGGAACACGAGCGTCCAGAGGCCCGTTGAGCGCGTGATGAACTCGATCGGGTTTGCGCCGAGCCGGTCGGTCACGCCGAACAACACGATCCGCGCCAGCGGATACCACGCCGCGATGAACACCGCGATTTTCGCGGGCACGACCCAGCGCGAGCCAGCGGCGGGACGCTTGGCCGGCGCCGTAGCAGGCGCATTGGCTCGCGGCGCGCTATGCCCGGTACGAGTGACAGATTGGGTATCGGAAGCCATCGTCATGTCGCTCAGAAGTTCTTCTTCAGGTCCATGCCCTGATAAAGAGACGCCACCTGATCGCCGTAGCCGTTGAACAGCAGCGTTTTGCGCTTGGGCGTGAAAAAGCCGTCTTCAGCGATGCGCCGCTCAGTCGCCTGACTCCAGCGCGGATGGTCGACATTCGGGTTCACGTTCGAATAAAAACCGTACTCGCTCGACGCATAAGTGTTCCAGCTCGTCGCGGGCTGTTTCTCGACAAAGCGGATTTTCACCAGCGACTTGGCGCTCTTGAAGCCGTATTTCCACGGCACCACCACGCGAACCGGCGCGCCGTTCTGGTTGGGCAGCACCTGACCGTACACACCCATGGTGAGCAGCGTGAGCGGATTCATCGCCTCGTCCATACGCAAGCCTTCGGAGTATGGCCAGTCGAGTATAGGCGTGGAGAGTCCCGGCATCTGCGACGGGTCGGCCAACGTAATGAACTGAACATATTTCGCGTTGCCTGTCGGCTGCACGCGCTTGATCAGTTCGGCGAGCGGCACGCCGATCCACGGGATCACCATCGACCAGCCTTCGACGCAACGCAGCCGATACACGCGCTCCTCGAGCGGCGCGAGCTTGAGCAGTTCGTCGATGTCGTAGACCTTCGGGTTCTTGATCTCGCCTTCGACACTGACCTTCCACGGCCGCGGACGCAATGTTCCAGCGTTATGCGCCGGATCGGACTTGTCGGTGCCGAACTCGTAGTAGTTGTTGTACGTGGTGATGTCCTTGAACGGCGTGATCTTGTCCAGCGCGACGAACTTCGCGTTCGTTTTGGCCGCGAGTTTCTGCGCTTTCGGATCGGTCGACGTGTAAGCCGCCAGTGCTTCGCCGTTCACGCCGATCAGACTGCCGAGCGCCAGCGCGCCTGCGGCCTGCAGCACGCGCCGCCGGTTCTCGAAAATGTGCTGCGGCGTGATTTCGCTGCGAGCGATATCGTCGCCGGTAAGTTGAATCCTGTCGCTTCGCTTGATCCACATCATGCTGCTCCTTGCCGGCCGCCGCCTCAGACATCTGACGGGGCCAGGGTGATGATCGCTCGTCGGGCCATCTATGCGTACTCACATGGACGAACACATTTGGCGCGCAAATATTCCGCTGGCCATAAAAAAACCGCCGGTGCGAAACACGCGGCGGTTCTTTGTCGCTTGGGAACAGCGGAAATTACAGTTTGCCGTAACTATGCAAGCCCGACAGGAACATGTTCACGCCAAGGAACGCAAAGGTCGTGACGAGCAGGCCGGTCAGCGCCCACCACGCGGCGACCGCGCCGCGCAAGCCTTTCATCAGACGCATATGCAGCCAGGCTGCATAATTCAGCCAGACGATCAGCGCCCACGTTTCCTTGGGGTCCCAGCTCCAGTAGCCGCCCCACGCTTCTGCCGCCCACAACGCGCCGAGAATCGTCGCAATCGTGAAGAACGCGAAGCCTACGGCAATCGACTTGTACATGACGTCGTCGAGCACTTCGAGCGCCGGCAGGCGATCGGCCAACATGCCGCGCTCCTTCGCCAGATAAGCGACTGCGACCATTGCCGACAAGGCAAAGCTGCCGTACCCGATGAAGTTCGCCGGCACGTGGATCTTCATCCACCAGCTCTGCAGCGCCGGAACGAGCGGCTGGATCTGCTGCGCGTCGCGGGCGACCGAATACCACATCAGGAAACCGACGGCGGCGCTGATCACGAGCAGCACGAACGCACCGAGCGCGCGCGTGTTGTAGTGCTGTTCATAGTAGAGATAGAACAGCGCAGTGATCAGGCTGAACAGCACGAAGACTTCGTACAGGTTCGAAATGGGAATATGGCCGACGTCCGCGCCGATCAGATACGACTCGTACCAGCGCACCATCAGACCGACGAAGCCCATCAGCACGGCGGCCCATGTCATTTTCGAGCCGATCGCGGCGCCGGTGGGCGAGCGCGAGAGCAGGCCGATCCAGTAGAAAACGGTGGCGAACACGAAAAGCGCGCTCATCCACAGAATCGCGGACTGGCTCGACAGGAAATACTTCAGGAAGAAGGCGTTGTCGGCCCGGCTCAGATCGCCGTGATAGATCTGGATGGCCAGCAGCGACAGTGCCGCAATGCCCACCATCAGCGGACGCACGGGCTTCCAGCGCCAGCCGAGCACGACGAAGACCGGCACCGCGCACACCAGCACCAGTTTGTCGTAGTAATTCATGAACGGGTAATAGCGCGACAACGCGAATCCGGCGCCCGCGACCATGGCGAGAGCGAATAGCCAGTCGACGATGCCAAGCCGTTTCAGGAACGGCCGCTCGTCATATTGGGCAGCGTTGAACGCTTCGTCCGCAGACGCCTTGGGGGGCCGGGCGGATGAAGGGGAAGATGAGGAAACCTGAGTCAAGTCCATGGTATTACCGGGTCGAATCTTGTGAGCTTGCGGACGGCGTGCCGGCGTTGCCGGACGATGCATCGGTGAGCTTCGCGCCCAACGCGGCGCCAACCGCGTCGCGCGTCTGAACAAATTCTTTCTCGAAGTCGAGCGTTTTGCGCGCGCTCGACATGGCCATCACGACATTGGTACCCTGCTCAGTATCTTTGAGCCAGAACCACAGGCGCCGTTCGCGGACGTAGAACATCGAGAAGATGCCCAACACGAGAAGCAGGCTGCCAAGATACACGACTTTTTTGCCGGGTGCGCGCGTCAGCTGAAATACCGAGGCTTGCACCTGCTTGAACGAGTCGAGCTGCAAGTAGACCGGCGATCCATACAGGAAGCTGTCGGATATCGCATTGATCGAGCTTTGCACGAAGCGGCTCGAATCCGCGTTGGCCTGCGCCTCTGGCTCGCCGACTTGCTGGCGCGACAGTTGCCAAAGGTCCCACATCGAGCCTTCGAGCATGCGCAGCAACAGCCCTGCCGCCTTTTCCTGCTCGCCCTTCGGCACCGAATGGTCGATAAATCCGGCGATCGCCTGGAAGCCGCCGACCGGCTGACCGTTCGGCATTTTGACGGTGTTGTCCGCGCCCGCAAAAAGGGTCAGCACGCGCAGCGCGCTTTCTTCCAGATGCTGCTGCAATTCCGTGTTCGCTTCGGGCACCGAGCGCTGGGCGAAGCGGTGAGCGGCTTGCGCGCGCATTCCAGGGTTCTCGAGCGTTGCGCGCAGGTTCATCCAATCCTTGACGGTTCCGCCGCTGTCGGCGGGAATGCGCAGATAGCGGAACGGGTCGTCGGGATTCAGGCGCATGCCGGCAAGGAAGAATCGTTCCCCGGCAACCGCGACCGGCAGCATGTAGTTGTTGTACTCGCGTGCCTGGCCGTCCTTGTCGCGTACCTTGTACTGCACCGACGGGCCGACGTTATGGAGGTCGAGCGGCTTGGACGTCTTCGCGCCCGAGCCGAGCCGCTCGTCGAATGCTTCCTTCAGCGAGCGGTGGGCGGCGACGCCGCGGGCGTCCGTCTGGCCGCTGCCATTGGAAATGTTCTCTACGTTGATCGCGCGGAAGTCGGTGAACTCGACGGTCTGTCCGTCGGCAAGCGACGTGGCCGAACTCAACGGCGCATTGCCTCCGATCGTGCCGCCGAAAGGCGCGGTTTTGGCGCTTGGGCCTGTCATCGGATAGGCCGTCATCTGCATTTGCGAGCCGCCGTCCTGGAAGCTCGATTGATAGATCGACACGCCGTCGTATTCGAACGGCTTATTCACCTCGATACGAGCCGGCACGCGCGCGCCGGTCTTGTGATCTACCACGACGATGTCGCTAGCGAACAGCTTCGGCATGCCCGTCGAATAATAATCGACGATGAATTTCTGTAACTCGATCGAAAACGGCAGGTCCTGGATCAGCGAGCCGTCCGGCTGGTTGAGGATCGCGGTGGACACGTGCTGCCCTTCCGGCACCCATGCGTATCCGCGGAACGTCGGATTTGATTGCGACAGGCGATGCTCCGGCGGGATGTCGTTGATTACGGTGTTCGCGCGAATCGGCGATTTGTCGAACAGCCACATTTGCAGTTTGATCGGCAGATTGCTGTCCAGCAGCCCGCCAAGGCAGATCACCACGATCGCAATGTGCGCGGAAATGTAGCCGAGCTTGGTCAAGGCGCCGCGCTTGGCCGCGATCAGCGTGGCGCCGTCCGACTCGCGCGTGACGAACTTGTAGCCGAGCTTGGCGGACAGTCTGGCGAGCACTGCCGACGTCTGGGCACGCGTGCCGTGCACCGCGAATTCGCCCTTGTGATGGAACGCGCGGAGGCTGGCTTCGCGGACCTTGTCTTTCCAGCTCTTCGTGTCGGCAATCATTTTCGGCGCGTTGCGGATCACGCACAGCGACACCGACACCATCAGAAAGCCGAGAATCAGCATGAACCACCACGAGCTATAAACCGTGTAAAGGCTTAGCGCGCGGAAGATATCCGCCCAGAACGGGCCGAACTGGTTGACGTAATTGGGATAGGGATCGTCCTGCGTAAGGACGGTGCCGATAATGCTGGCGATCGACAGGATCACGAGCAGCGCAATGGCAAAACGCATCGAACTCAATACTTCGACAACGTTGCGCACGATGCGATTGCTCGACTTCGACTGCAAACCCGACGTGGTGACGCTCATTCATACTCCGACTGAACAGCAAAAAAGGGTGAAGGGCGACCGTTGACACGACGCCCCCACCCTTTTCTTGTTTTTTACCGGCCTCGGCGGGCCGGTTGCAATTGCGCGCGGGCCTCTTAGTGCAAGCCCGCGATGTAATCGGCCACAGCTTTGATCTCGCTGTCCGACAGACGCGATGCGACAGCATGCATCGCCTCGTTGTTATTGCGCGCTCCGGGGCCCTGCGTGAACGCGTTCAACTGCGCCACCGTGTATTCAGCCCATTGGCCGGACAAGCGCGGATATTGCGACGGAATACCCTGACCCGTGGGCCCGTGACAACTGGCACAGGCCGGCACGCCCTTGTCCGCGATGCCGCCTCGATAAATCTTCTGCCCGAGCGGCACCGTGTCCTTGTTGTGCGCATAACCGGGCTTTGGAGCCTGCGCCGCGAAGTAGGCTGCGACGTTGACCATATCCTGGTCGGACAGCGCGGCCGCCATAGCCGTCATGATCGCATTGTTACGCGCGGGCTGCTTGGCGCCGGGCTGCGGCTTGAAATCCTTGAGTTGCTTGACGAGATAGTCGGGATGCTGGCCCGCCAGTTTCGGGTATGCGCCGCCGGCACTGTTGCCGTCTGCGCCGTGACATGACGCGCAAACCTGCACTGCGATTGCCTGCCCCCGATTGACGTCCGGCTTTGCCGGATCTGCTGCTCGTGCCTGAATTGCCAAACTTGAAAGACCTGCTGCTACATGAAAAACCATCAGAGCCTTGCACAGTCGATTCATTCGCACACCCTGTCTCGTCTTGTGGATTTTAGAGGTTTTGCACAATACGACGGCGACCCGAGTGACCGCCAGGAGCCGCCGAGGCACGCGGGCTGGCCCCCTCAGGTTTTCAGTAAACCATCGTATTGTACAATAACTCGCTAATCGCTAAGACGCCAGTCGGGCTTGACCCGTCCCCACTCCGGGTTCCCCGGCGTCTCGAAATCTGGCCTGATCATGTCCTTCCTGCTCCACCAATCCCGCTTTTTCACGACCGTCAATCACCTTCGTGATCTGCCGGCCACCGCTCAGCCCGAGATTGCTTTTGCCGGGCGCTCGAATGCAGGCAAGTCGACGGCCATCAATATCCTGTGCAACCAGAAGCGGCTCGCATTCGCAAGTAAGACACCGGGACGCACCCAGCACATCAATTACTTCTCCGTCGGCAAGGCGGACGAACCCACGGCCCATCTTGTCGATCTGCCCGGCTACGGCTATGCGGAAGTGCCCGGCGCAGCCAAGGCTCATTGGGAGGCGCTGCTTTCCACGTACCTGCAATCGCGGTCGCAATTGCGCGGCATGATCCTCATGATGGACTCGCGTCGGCCGCTGACCGATCTCGATCGGCGAATGATCGAATGGTTCGCTCCGACCGGAAAGCCAATCCACGCGCTGCTCACCAAATGCGACAAATTGACGCGTCAGGAAAGCGTGAATGCGTTGCGCGCGACACAGAAGGGTTTTGACGAATATCGTGCCGCAGGCTATCAAGGCGAGCTGACGGCGCAACTCTTTTCCGCGCTCAAGCGGGTCGGCATCGACGAAGCTCACGAACTGATTGAAAGCTGGCTGATCCCCGAAACGAAGGGCGCAACCGACGCCGCACAGTAACCTCGCGGCGTGTTTGCTGAAAGCCTGAACGCGCTCTTTCCGCCGCCCATAAAAAAACCCGCCGCTTTAACGGCGGGTCAAACAGCCTAATCGAAAAACGACAGGCACCCGCTCAGGGAGGAGAAGCGGGGAGGTCAGCGCCAAGCGCCTTGCTCGATCGGTATGATATACCATTGTCTTGAAAAGTTTCCGTGAGCGGCCGCCGGCTCCCGAGCACCTCTCTGGGCACTGTCCTACGTCAAGACATCCACGATCTTCAATTCCATGAGCTTCTACCCGCACTATCGTCCTCGCCGCATGCGCCGCGACGACTTCTCGCGCCGCCTGATGCGCGAGAACATCCTCACCACCAACGATCTGATTTACCCCGTTTTTGTAGTCGAAGGCACTAACGTGCGGCAAGCCGTGCCGTCGATGCCTGGCGTCGAGCGGGTTTCGGTCGACTTGCTGATGAAAGTCGCCGAGCAATGCGTCGAGCTCGGCGTACCGGTGCTGTCGCTGTTTCCGGCGATCGAACCGTCGCTCAAGACACCCGATGGCCGCGAAGCGACCAACGCCGCTGGTCTGATCCCGCGGGCGGTTCGCGAGCTGAAGAAGCACTTCCCGGATCTGGGCGTTCTCACCGACGTCGCGCTGGATCCGTACACGAGCCACGGCCAGGACGGCGTGCTCGACGAAAACGGCTACGTGATTAACGATGAGACCGTCGACATCCTGATCGAACAGGCACGCGCGCAAGCTGAAGCCGGCGTAGATATCGTCGCGCCTTCGGACATGATGGACGGCCGAATCGGCGCCATCCGCGAAATGCTGGAAAGCGAGGACCATGTCCACACGCGGATCATGGCTTATGCGGCCAAATTCGCGTCCGCGTTCTACGGCCCGTTCCGCGACGCCGTGGGCTCCGCGACGAACCTCGGCAAAAGCAACAAGATGACGTACCAGATGGACCCCGCCAACTCCAACGAGGCGTTGCGCGAGGTGCAAGCGGACATCAACGAAGGCGCCGACATGGTCATGGTCAAGCCGGGCATGCCATACCTGGATATCGTGCGCCGGGTGAAGGACGAGTTCCAGTTCCCGACCTACGTCTATCAGGTCAGCGGCGAATACGCGATGCTGAAGGCAGCGGCTCAGAACGGCTGGCTGGACCACGACAAGGCGATGATGGAATCACTGCTCGCCTTCAAGCGCGCGGGCGCGGACGGCATTCTCACGTATTTCGCGCTGGATGCAGCGCGGATTCTTCGCTCGCAGAAGTAGTTGCGCCGCGCCTGGCGGCAGCTATCTCGTCTGGCTGGGACTGAGTCGATTCATGTGCGAGTTCAGCAGGGGCCAGAACGCAAAACGGAGGCGGACTTTTGGTCACGCCTCCGTTTTTTTATCCACTCGCGGTTGCCGCTCGTTCATGCGGTCAATGCGATCACGCCTGAGGTCGGCTCGCCCGTTCGAGCGTGCGCAGGAATTTGTCGGCCGACTCGTAACCGACGACGCGCAGCACCTCCTTGCCGCCGCGGTCGAAGAAGATAATTCCCGGCGGCCCGAAAAGGCCAAAGCGCTTGAGCAGTGCCTGATCGTCGGTATTGTTGGCAGTGACGTCGGCGCGCAACAGGTTCATTTCCTTCAATTTCGCCTGGACGCGCGGGTCGCTGAAAGTGAATTTCTCCATCTCCTTGCAACTGACGCACCAGTCGGCGTAGAAATCGAGCATTGCTGGCTGCGCGGCTGCTTTGACGGCCTCGTCCAGTCCGACCGATGATCGCACCGGTTGAAACGCCAGATCGGCCTGCGACGCATTCTGGGGCGAGCCAGCCACACGATCCGGCACCGGCGCGCCGCCGCGCGTCGCCAGCACGGCCAACGGACGCAGCGGATCTGACGAGCCAGCCGCCAGTCCAACGAGCAGCACCGCCGCCCAAACGGCAAAGGCAGCGCCGATACCTCGGCCAAGCCGGCGCCAGATCGACGCTTGCGCCAAAGGTGCCGAAAAGAGACCCAGTGACGCCGCGGCGATCAAGAGCCAGAGCGCACTCAGGAGCATGGCAGCCGTTACTCCGAGCACCGGCCAGACGATCCAGAGCGCCGCGGCGAGCAGCACGACACCGAACAGCACTTTGACGCTGTCCATCCACGCGCCGGCGCGCGGCAGCAAGGTTCCGGCGCCAAATCCGATGATGAGCAGCGGCACGCCAAGCCCGAGTCCCATGGAGAACAGCGCGGTGCCACCGAGCACCGCATTCCCCGTGTGCGCAATGAAGGCGAGCACCGCGAAAAGCGGCGCAGTCATGCAGGCACCCACGACCAACGCGGACAGCGCGCCCATTCCGGCAACGGCTGCAAACTTGCCGCCAGAGCGCCGCGCCGACACGTGCGAAACGCCTTCCTGCCAACGCTGCGGCAGTGCGATATCGAAACCCGCAATCAACGTGAGCGCAAAAACGGTCAGTAGTACGCCGAACGCGCCCAACACCCACGGATTTTGCAGCCACGCGCCCAGACTTTGCCCAACGAGCGCGGCGGCAATTCCGAGGGCGGTGTAGACGAGCGCCATTCCGACTACATAGGCGAGCGATAGCGCCAAGCCCCGAGCGCGCGTGACCCGTGCGCCCTCGCCGATGATGATTGCCGAGAGAATGGGAATCATCGGGTATGAGCACGGCAGCAGGCTCAGCACCATGCCCGCGACGAAGTAAAGTCCGATGATCGTGAGGAAACCGCCGCCCTGCAGCAGCGATTGCGCGTAATCGGCGTTGGTGGCCCGCTCGTACCACGGGGTATCGCTTGACTCAGATTGCAGCGCGCCCGCGCTGCCCGCCGGTTGCAGAGCAGCACCGCTTACATGGTAGACGCGCTCCATCGGCGGATAGCAGATACCGGCGTCCGCACACCCTTGGGATGTCACGGCCACATCGAACCCTCCGGCGGCCTGCTTGACCGGGATGCGGATCGTCAGTTCGTTGCGATACGTCTCGACGTTCTTGTTAAATGTCTGATCGAACTTGATATGGCCCGCCGGCAACTGCGGCTCACCGATTGTCGCGTTTCCACTGCGAGTCGCGAATGCGAAACGCTCCCGATACATGTAGTAGCCGTCAGCAATTTTGTACGTAACGTCGACTTCGCCCGGCTTTTCAGCCGCACTGAACTTAAACGCTACCGCGGGATCGAGGAAGTCGTCTGCCGCACGGGCGAGCGTGCAGAACTGCGCCAGGATCAGGCCGGCAAAGAGGAGGAATGCGGCACGAAGCGCATGGCGCGCGCGCCCGTCGAGACAGTTAAACATGTAGGGGGCGTTGGGTTTCTGCAAGGATCCACTGACCGTAAGTGGCCGAGGCCATGGCTTGCCACGACAGAATTTCCGGCGTGTCGTATGGATGGTGCGTCTGTATGTATTGCTCAAGCTCAAGAGCACGTACGGCGCTCGTCTTGAACAACAACTGTATTTCTTGTGCCGTTTCGACCTGCCCTTGCCAGTGGTAGCGCGATTGCACGGCGCCGAGTTGCGTTACGCAGGCGCATAGCCGGGCAGCGAGCGCGTCTGCGGCGAGCTTGTCAGCAACGGTCGCGTCGGGCACCGTCGTCAGGATCAAGGTAACACTCACGCTCACTGAAAGCTCCGGCAACGCACGATTCGGGTGGCAATATCGTATCACCTGGCAGTCAAGTGCCGCAGGCAGCGCGGGCTCGCGTGTGCGGCATTTGGCCACTGCGGATTGACTGGCTGCGCGCTCGAACTTGGATTCCGAAAGCGCTGCAGCCGTGGTGAGTGGCTTTCAGGCATGCATGCTGCAGCGATGCGACCGGTTGGTCATGCGCGCGTTGACCTCCTGTCGTGGCGCTTTTCGATCGGCTTTCCTACCCAACCCTGCGACTTACGGAGACATTTGCCTTGCCCGAAAAACAAAACCCCACGCTCCGAGAAGCGTGGGGTTCGTCTGCATTCTGTAGCCAAGCGTGACGCCTAGCTCTTTAGTGCCTTGAAGCTTACTCGGCTTCTTGCACTTCAACTTCTTCAACTTCCGGACGATCGAGCAATTCGACCAGAGCCATCGGTGCATTGTCGCCAACGCGGAAGCCGAACTTCAGCACGCGCAGGTAGCCGCCCGGACGGGTAGCGTAGCGCGGGCCGAGGACTTCAAACAGCTTCGTGACCGAGTCACGGTCGCGCAGGCGGTTGAATGCCAGACGGCGATTTGCCAGCGACGGCTTCTTGCCCAGCGTGATCAGCGGCTCGACAACTTTACGGAGTTCTTTCGCCTTCGGCAGCGTGGTCTTGATGACTTCGTGCTCGATCAGCGAGTTGGACATATTACGGAGCATTGCCAGACGGTGGCTGCTCGTGCGGTTCAGTTTCCGCAGACCATGACGGTGACGCATGTTGATTCCTTCGATTCAGAGTTTTGGTCCAGCTCTTCTATCGCGCTCGATCTACTGCAAATTCGAGTGCACGGGCCGGTAGTTGAAAAAGGCAAGACGCGGATTTTAAAGGAAAATCCGCGTCTTCGCCAGTGCAGCGACGGGTTCTGCCCCGAGACGAAGCGCCGACTTATTTGTCCAGCCCAGCGGGCGGCCAATTTTCGAGCTTCATGCCGAGCGTCAAACCACGCGACGCCAGTACTTCCTTGATTTCGTTCAACGACTTGCGGCCCAGATTCGGCGTTTTGAGCAACTCGTTTTCCGTGCGCTGGATCAGATCGCCGATGTAGTAGATGTTCTCGGCCTTCAGACAGTTCGCTGACCGAACCGTCAATTCGAGATCATCGACCGGACGCAGCAGGATCGGATCGATCTGCGGCGCGCGCGACGGCGCTTCAGCCGTTGCTTCGGTGCCTTCCAGAGCAGCGAACACAGACAGTTGATCAACCAGAATGCGAGCCGATTGACGAATCGCTTCTTCCGGCGAGATCACACCGTTCGTTTCGATGTTCATCACGAGCTTGTCGAGGTCGGTACGCTGTTCGACGCGAGCGCTTTCAACGGCGTAGCTCACGCGGCGAACCGGCGAGAACGACGCGTCCAGCACGATACGGCCGATGATCTTGGCCGACTCTTCGCCGTAACGACGCACATTGCCCGGCACGTAACCGCGGCCCTTCTCCACCTTGATCTGGACGTCGAGCTTGCCGCCCTTCGACAGATGCGCAATCACGTGATCAGGGTTGATGACTTCGCAATCATGCGCGAGTTCGATGTCGCCAGCAGTGACAACGCCTTCGCCTTCCTTGCGCAGCGTAACCGTCACTTCGTCACGGTTATGCAACTTGAACACTACGCCCTTCAGGTTCAACAACAGGTTGACCACGTCCTCTTGCACACCGTCGAGCGTCGAATACTCATGTACGACGCCTGCGATCGTCACTTCGGTCGGCGCGTAGCCAATCATCGACGACAACAGCACGCGCCGGAGCGCGTTACCCAAGGTGTGGCCGTAACCGCGTTCAAACGGTTCCATGACCACTTTCGCGTGGCTTTCGCCCAGCGATTCAACTGCGATGATCTTGGGCTTCAACAAACTGGTTTGCATAGGTTTTCCTTTTCAATACCCTCGGCTCGTTACACCGATAAGGCTGACCGGTAACAACCTGAAAATAAACAGCCGAGACTCCCCCTTGCGCAACGCAATCGGGGTGCCCCGGCCATTAATCCGATTACCGCGAATACAATTCGACGATCAGGCTTTCGTTGATATCGCCAGCGATGTCGCTGCGTTCCGGCTTGGACTTGAACGTGCCTTCGAACTTCTTCGAATCGACAGCGACCCAGCTGGGCATGCCGCCTTGTTCAGCCAGCGACAGCGCTTCGAGGATACGCGCTTGCTTCTTCGATTGTTCGCGCACTGCGACGACGTCGCCTGCCTTCACTTGCATCGACGGGATGTTCGACACAACGCCGTTCACCGTGATCGCCTTGTGGCTCACGAGCTGACGCGCTTCAGCACGCGTCGAGCCGAAGCCCATGCGATACACGACGTTATCCAGACGCGACTCGAGCAATTGCAGCAGGTTCTCACCCGTGTTGCCCTTCAGACGGTCGGCTTCAGCGAAGTAACGGCGGAATTGGCGCTCGAGGACACCGTAGATGCGCTTCACTTTTTGCTTTTCGCGCAACTGCGTGCCGTAGTCGGACGTACGTGCACCCGACGTGCGGCCATGCTGGCCAGGCTTGCTGTCAAGCTTGCACTTGTCAGCGAGCGAACGACGGGCGCTCTTCAGGAACAGGTCAGTGCCTTCACGGCGGGACAGCTTGGCCTTAGGGCCGATATAACGTGCCACGTTGATTCCTTCGTTGATTGATCACGCGAATGCAGACACTCGCGCTAGTCCGAACCCTTTGGGTCGAACAGTGGGCTTAGTCAATTCAATAGCGCAAGCAGCCTGTTTCGCCGGTTACTAAATCCGGCGGCAACAGGCGCTAGCGAAAACAGCGTCTTAGATACGACGACGCTTCGGCGGACGGCAGCCGTTGTGCGGGACCGGAGTGACGTCGGAGATCGCCGTGATCTTGATGCCAAGACCATGCAACGCGCGCACAGCCGACTCACGGCCAGGACCGGGGCCCTTGATCCGCACTTCGAGGTTCTTCACGCCGTATTCCATCGCCACGCGGCCAGCCGATTCGGCTGCCACCTGGGCTGCAAACGGGGTCGATTTACGCGAGCCCTTGAAGCCCTGACCACCCGACGTTGCCCAAGCAAGTGCATTGCCTTGACGATCGGTGATCGTGATGATGGTGTTGTTGAACGACGCGTGAACGTGAACCACGCCCTCGGCGACGTTCTTCTTGACCTTCTTGCGAACGCGTTGCGCCGCGGAGTTGTTCGAAGCCTTAGCCATTACGTTTTCCTGTAACTGTCAGTTCCGCTTACTTCTTCAGCGATTGCGCTGCACGACGCGGACCCTTGCGCGTACGGGCATTCGTACGCGTACGCTGGCCGCGCAGGGGCAAGCCCTTACGATGCCGAACGCCACGGTAGCAGCCGAGATCCATCAGGCGCTTAATGTTCATCGTCGTTTCACGGCGCAGATCGCCTTCAACGATGAACTTGCCGACTTCTTCACGCAGCTTTTCGAGGTCTGCGTCGTTCAGGTCTTTGACCTTCTTCGAAAATGCCACACCAGCAGCGACGCAAATGTCGCGCGAGCGCGTGCGGCCGATACCGTAAATAGCCGTCAGGCCGATTTCAGTATGCTGGTGATTCGGGATGTTAACCCCTGCGATACGAGCCATTGTTTTTCCTCAAACAAAAAGCGCAAGCAAAAGCGCGGCGTTCAGCCTTGACGCTGTTTGTGGCGCGGATCAGAGCTGCAAATCACGCGCACAACGCCTTTGCGCTTGATGATCTTGCAATTGCGGCAAATGCGCTTAACCGATGCCATCACTTTCATGATATTACCCTTTTTTCAAATCACTTCGCCCGGAACACGATCCGCGCACGCGACAGATCGTAAGGCGTCAATTCAACCGTCACCTTGTCGCCCGGCAAGATTCGGATGTAGTGCATCCGCATCTTCCCGGATATATGTCCCAATACGACATGGCCGTTTTCCAGCTTCACCCTGAAGGTAGCGTTAGGCAGGTTTTCGATGACTTCACCCTGCATCTGGATAACATCGTCTTTGGCCATAAGTCCTTTCAACGCATCGGGACGCCGCCGCCTTTGAAATTAGCTTTCTTCAGCAGCGATTCATACTGTTGCGACATAACGTACGACTGCACCTGCGCCATGAAATCCATTGTGACGACGACAATGATCAGCAGCGACGTTCCACCAAAATAAAACGGCACGTTCCAGCGCAGCACCAAGAACTCGGGCAGCAGACAAACAAACACGATGTAGATCGCACCGGCCAGCGTCAGACGCGTCAGGATGCGGTCGATATATCGCGCCGTTTGATCGCCCGGGCGGATGCCAGGAACGAATGCGCCACTCTTCTTCAGGTTGTCGGCCGTCTCCCTGCTGTTGAACACCAGAGCGGTGTAGAAAAAGCAGAAGAATACGATCGCCAACGCGTACAGCAACACGTACACGGGTTGGCCGGGCTTGAGGGCTTCGGCCACATTATGCAGCGTGTCTGCGAACCAGCCGGTACGCGACCCCGAACTAAACCAGTTCAGGATGGTTGCCGGGAAGAGAATGATCGACGATGCAAAGATCGGCGGAATCACGCCCGACATGTTCAACTTCAGCGGCAAATGCGAGGATTGACCGCCGTAAATCTTGTTACCGACTTGCCGCTTCGCGTAGTTCACAAGGATCTTGCGCTGGCCGCGTTCGATGAACACCACCAGATACGTCACAGCAGCAATCAACGCAACGACAATAATCGCCGAGATGATACTCATCGAGCCGGTTCGGACCAGTTCAAAGAGACCACCGATTGCATTCGGGAAACCCGCTGCAATACCGCCGAAAATAATGATCGAGATACCGTTGCCGAGTCCGCGCTCCGTAATCTGCTCACCGAGCCACATCAGGAACATCGTGCCCGTTACCAGCGTCACGACCGTCGTCAGCCGAAACACCATTCCCGGATCGATCACGAGAGCCGGCTGATTTTCCAATGCCACGGCGATGCCGAATGCCTGGAACGTCGCCAGCAAGACCGTGAAGATCCGCGTGTACTGCGTGATCTTCCGCTGCCCCGCCTGCCCTTCCTTTTTCAGCGCTTCCAGCTGCGGCGAGACAATCGCCAGCAACTGCATGATGATCGACGCCGAGATGTACGGCATGATCCCAAGCGCGAAAATCGTGAACCGCGAAAGTGCGCCACCCGAAAACATGTTGAACATGCCAAGGATGCCGCCCGACTGGCTCTGGAACAACTTTGCCAGCTGGTCCGGGTCGATACCCGGCACCGGAATGTGCGCGCCGATACGGTAGACGATCAGCGCCAGCAGCAGAAACACTGCCCGCCGACGCAGATCGCCAAACTTCGCCGCGCTGCGACCGGGTTTTGCGAGACTCGGGCTGTTAGCCAAGTACCTTCTCCGATGCAAATGCTAGTGACGGCAAATAACTTGCGCGTTACTCGGCAAAGGAGCCGCCGGCTGCTTCAATAGCAGCGCGCGCACCCTTCGTCGCACCCAGACCCTTCACAACGATCTTGCGCTTGAGCTCGCCCGTCGCGATGATCTTGGCGCTCTTGATCAGCTCGCCAACCAAACCGGCTTGCTTCAGAGCCAACAGGTCGATTTCGTCGACCGGCAGCTTTTCCAGATCGGAGAGACGCACTTCACCAACGAATTCCTTCGTCAGCGAGGTGAAGCCACGCTTCGGCAGGCGACGTTGCAGCGGCATTTGACCGCCTTCGAAGCCAACCTTGTGAAAGCCGCCCGAACGCGACTTCTGACCTTTGTGACCACGGCCGGCGGTCTTGCCCAGGCCAGAGCCGATGCCGCGACCAACGCGACGCTTTGCGTGCTTCGCGCCTTCAGCCGGCTTCAGGTTATTCAATTCCATTATCAACTCCTTGAGTCCCGGTCAGCCGCTTAGCTGATGACCTTAACGAGGTACGAAACCTTGTTGATCATGCCGCGCACGGCCGGCGTGTCCTGCAATTCGCTAACCGAGTTGAGTCGGCGCAGACCGAGGCCACGCACCGTTGCACGGTGCGTTTCGCGGGTGCCGATCAGGCTCTTGACGAGCTGGACCTTGACAGTTTTATCAGACATGGTGTCCACCTTAGCCCAGAATATCTTCGACGGACTTGCCGCGCTTCGCCGCGATGTCGCCCGGCGTGGACTGCTTGCGCAGACCGTCGAGCGTTGCACGAACGAGGTTATACGGGTTCGTCGAACCGTGGCTCTTGGCCACAACGTTCTGCACGCCCATCACGTCGAACACTGCGCGCATCGGACCGCCAGCGATCACACCGGTACCGTCCTTCGCCGGAGCGAGGAGGACCATCGATGCGCCGTGCTTGCCGTGCACTTCGTGTTGCAGGGTACCGTTCTTCAGCGGCACCTTGAACATGTTGCGGCGGGCTTGTTCCATCGCCTTCTGGACAGCGACAGGCACTTCCTTCGCCTTGCCCTTGCCCATACCGACGCGGCCATCACCGTCGCCGACCACAGTCAGTGCGGCGAAACCGAGAATACGGCCACCCTTCACGACCTTGGTCACGCGGTTGACCGAAATCATCTTTTCACGCAGGCCGTCGTCGCGTTCGTCAGCCTGAACTTTCGCTTGCATCTTTGCCATGACGAATTCTTCCCTTAGAACTTGAGTCCGGCTTCGCGCGCCGCATCAGCCAGCGCTTTCACGCGGCCGTGGTAACGGAAACCCGAACGGTCGAAGGCGACGGATTCGATGCCGGCAGCCTTAGCCTTTTCTGCGATGCGCTTGCCGATCAGCGTGGCAGCAGCGACGTTGCCGCCCTTGCCCGTTTGATCAGCCAGTTGCGCACGCACTTCGGCCTCGAGCGTCGACGCGCTGGCGAGCACCTTGGTGCCGCACGGCGAGAACACTTGCGCATAGATGTGCGTATTCGTGCGATGCACGGCGAGACGCGCGACCTGCAGCTCAGCGATCTTGATACGCGTCTGACGAGCGCGGCGCAGGCGAGATTGAGTCTTATCCATGATTGCGCACCCTTACTTCTTCTTCGTTTCTTTGAGGATCACGACCTCGTTGGCGTAGCGCACACCCTTGCCCTTATAGGGCTCCGGCGGACGATAGCCGCGCACTTCTGCCGCGACTTGGCCAACTTTCTGCTTGTCGATCCCCTTGATCACGATTTCGGTTTGCGACGGGGTTTCAGCCTTGACGCCTTCCGGCATCTGGTGCACCACGGGGTGCGAGAAACCCAGCGACAGGTTCAGCTTGTCGCCTTGCGCTTGTGCGCGGTAACCGACGCCAACCAGCGTCAGCTTGCGCTCGAAACCCTTCGTCACGCCGTTCACCATGTTCGCCACCAGTGCGCGCATCGTGCCCGACATCGCATTCGCTTCGCGGCTTTCGTCCACCGGCTCGATCTTCAGAATGCCGTTGTCGTTCACCACTTTCACGAGGCGGTTAGCCGCCTGCGTAATCGTACCCAGCGGGCCCTTGACGGTAATGCGATCGTCGCTCAGGGCCACTTCTGCGCCTTGTAGCGCGATCGGGCTTTTACCTACTCGAGACATGTTTCTCTCCTTTCGGCCTTAAGCGACGTAGCAGATGACTTCGCCGCCAACGCCCGTTGCGCGCGCCTTGCGGTCCGTCATCACGCCCTTCGGCGTCGACACGATTGCCACGCCGAGGCCATTCATGACCACGGGGATGTCGTTACGGCCGCGGTACACACGCAGACCAGGCTTCGAGACGCGCTCAATGCGCTCGATCACCGGACGGCCAGCGTAGTACTTCAACACGATGTTCAATTCAGACTTCGCACCTTCGGACTTCACTGCGAAATCATCGATATAGCCTTCGTCCTTCAGGACCTGCGCAATCGCAACCTTGACTTTCGACGAGGGCATAGTCACCGAGACTTTCTCAACCATCTGCGCGTTGCGGATGCGAGTCAGCATATCGGCGATAGGATCACTCATGCTCATTTACGTTTCTCCTATTACCAGCTCGCCTTGGTCAGGCCAGGGATCTCGCCGCGGAACGCGATTTCGCGAATCTTGTTACGCGCCAGCCCGAATTTACGGAACGTACCGCGCGGACGACCGGTAATTGCGCAACGATTGCGCTTACGGGTCGGGTTAGAGTTGCGCGGCAGTTGTTGCAGTTCCAGACGTGCTGCGTAATGCTCTTCGTCCGACTTGCTCATATCGCCAATGATCGCCTTCAACTCTGCACGCTTGGGCGCGTACTTAGCGGCGAGGCGAGCACGCTTCTTTTCACGTTCGATCAGTGCCAGTTTAGCCACGGTAACCTCAGTTTCTGAACGGGAACTTGAAGCTGGCGAGCAGAGCCTTTGCTTCGTCGTCGGTCTTCGCAGTCGTCGTGATGCTGATGTTCAGCCCACGCAGTGCGTCGATCTTGTCGTAGTCGATTTCGGGGAAAATGATCTGCTCTTTCACACCGATGTTGTAGTTGCCGCGACCGTCGAACGCACGACCGGACACGCCACGGAAGTCACGCACACGGGGGAGCGCAACCGTCACGAAACGGTCCAGAAATTCGTACATTGCCTGACCACGCAACGTGACCATTGCACCGATCGGGTATCCCTGACGGATCTTGAAGCCAGCGATTGCCTTGCGCGCCTTCGTGATCACCGGCTTTTGGCCTGCGATCTTCGTCAGGTCGCCAACGGCGTTTTCGATGATCTTCTTGTCAGCAACCGCTTCGCCAAGGCCCATGTTCAGGGTGATCTTGGTGATGCGCGGCACTTCCATCACGGACTTGTAACCGAACTTCTCGATGAGGCCGGGTACAACCTTTTCTTTGTAAAACTCTTGCAAACGAGCCATTTTTTTACTCCGCAGCGTCAGGCGCTCAGCTCGGCACCAGTCGTCTTAAGGAAACGGACCTTCTTGTCTCCTTCGACCTTGATGCCTACACGCGACGCCTTGCCATTCGCGTCGACCAATGCGACGTTCGAAATTTGCAGCGGCATCGTCTTGGCTTCCACACCACCCGTCGTACCCTTCATCGGGTTCGGCTTGACGTGTTTCTTGACGAGGTTGATACCCTCGACAGTCACCTTGCCTTCGCCAACGGACAGCACGACGCCGCGCTTGCCTTTATCTTTGCCGGTGATGACGATAACTTCGTCACCTTTGCGAATCTTGTTCATCGCGACTCCTTACAGCACTTCAGGTGCCAACGAAACGATCTTCATGAATCGTTCGCTGCGCAACTCGCGCGTGACAGGCCCGAAAATACGGGTGCCAATAGGTTCGAGCTTGGCATTCAACAACACTGCGGCGTTGCCATCGAACTTGATCAGCGAGCCGTCTTGACGGCGCACGCCCTTGGCGGTGCGAACCACCACGGCGTTATAAATTTCGCCTTTCTTCACGCGCCCGCGCGGCGTTGCTTCTTTGACGGTCACCTTGATGATGTCGCCAATGCTGGCATAACGACGCTTCGAGCCGCCGAGCACCTTGATGCACATGACTTCACGCGCACCCGTGTTGTCGGCCACTTCAAGCCGAGTTTCGGTCTGGATCATGGTTTATCTTTCCCAACTTAATCCGGTCACACCACCATGGCGTACCCGGTCAGTCTTGGTCCCGTCAGCCAATCGGCTGCTTGGGTTAGAACAGCAGCGACGGCAAACGAAACCCGCCATCGCAATCCGGTGAATCCTTCGGGACAGACTGGCGCCTGAACCGCTTCCCCCACCAACTTCGCCCGCGACGGGGCTCCCATAAAGAGGGAAGACCGAGATTATAACAAATAATCTCGGTCTTGCAAGCGAAATCTACTGCGATTTCAACAACTTCTACTACTCAGCGGCGTCAGATGACGCGAGCAGCCTCGACCAGGCGAGCCACAACCCAAGCCTTCGTCTTCGAAATCGGACGAGTTTCCTGGATTTCAACGAGGTCACCCTCGTTGTACGTGTTCGCGTCGTCGTGCGCGTGGTACTTCTTCGAGCGCACAACATACTTGCCGTAGATCGGGTGCTTCACGCGGTGCTCAACCAGCACGGTGACCGTCTTGTCCATCTTGTTGCTGACGACCTTGCCGACCAGCGTCCGCTTGAGCGAGGTTTTTACGCTATCGTTCATTTCTGGTTCGCCTTCTCAGTCAGGACGGTCCGCACACGTGCGATGTCGCGACGAACCTTCTTCAGCTGGCTCGTGTTCGTGAGCTGCTGGGTCGCGAGTTGCATGCGCAGGCCGAATTGCGCCTTCAGCAGGTCCGACAGCTCCTTGTTGAGCGCGGCCTGATCTTTCTGGTGAAGTTCGGAAGCCTTCATCATTTGCTCCTTAGGCGCCGAGCTGACGCACGATGAAGGTCGTCTTCAGCGGCAGCTTAGCTGCAGCCAGACGGAACGCTTCGCGTGCCAGCTCTTCGGTTACGCCGTCCATTTCGTACAGCATCTTGCCCGGTTGAATCTCTGCGACGTAGTACTCAGGGTTACCTTTACCGTTACCCATACGTACTTCAGCCGGCTTGTGCGAGATCGGCTTGTCCGGGAAGATGCGGATCCAGATGCGGCCACCACGCTTGATGTGACGCGTCATTGCACGACGTGCCGCTTCAATCTGGCGCGCGGTCAAACGACCACGACCGATAGCCTTTAGGCCGAATTCACCGAACGACACCGCGTTACCGCGGGTAGCGACACCGGTGTTACGACCTTTCTGCTCTTTGCGATACTTTCTGCGTTTCGGTTGCAGCATCGTTATTCTCCAGTCTTCCCGTCGCCGCCGGCACCGCCAGCACGACGAGGAGCGCCACGGCGTGCACCTGCCGGGCCACCACCTTCACCATCGCGACGCGGACGGCGATCGCCACCCGGACGTGCGTTGCGACGCGGACGCTTTTCTTCGGCGACTTCTTCAACCACCGGTGCGTCGTTGCGGCCGAGCGTATCGCCCTTGTAGACCCACACCTTCACGCCGATGATGCCGTACGTCGTCTTCGCTTCCGAAGTCGCATAGTCGATATCTGCGCGCAGCGTATGAAGCGGAACGCGGCCTTCGCGATACCATTCCGTACGAGCGATTTCGATACCGTTCAGACGACCAGCGCTCATGATCTTGATGCCTTGAGCACCCAGACGCATCGCGTTCTGCATCGCACGCTTCATCGCGCGGCGGAACATGATCCGGCGCTCGAGCTGTTGCGTGATCGAGTCGGCGATCAGTTGCGCATCGGTTTCCGGCTTGCGGATTTCCTCGATGTTGACGTGGACCGGAACGCCCATGCGGCGTTGCAGTTCCGACTTCAGCAGCTCGATATCCTCGCCCTTCTTACCGATGACCACACCCGGACGCGAGCTATAAATCGTGATGCGCGCGTTTTTCGCCGGGCGCTCGATAACGACGCGACCAACCGAAGCGTTCTTCAGCTTCTTCTTCAGGTATTCACGAACACCGATGTCTTCCTGCAACATCGCCGCGAAATTGTTGTTGTTCGCGTACCAACGCGACGCCCAATTGCGGCTGACGGCCAAACGGAAGCCAGTCGGATGAATTTTCTGTCCCATCGTATGACCCCTTAATTCCCGACCGTCACAGTGATGTGACAGGATTGCTTCTCGATGCGGTTACCGCGGCCTTTAGCGCGCGCGGTAAAACGCTTGAGCGACGCAGCCTTGTCGATGTAAATGCTCGTGATCTTGAGCTCATCGATATCGGCGCCTTCGTTATGCTCCGCATTCGCGATCGCCGACAGCACGACCTTTTTCACGATTCCCGCAGCCTTCTTCGGCGAGAACGTCAGAACGTTCAGCGCCTTGTCGACCGGCAAACCGCGGATCTGGTCAGCCACAAGGCGCGTTTTCTGCGCCGAGATGCGGGCACCGCGATGAATTGCTTTCACTTCCATCTTGAGCCCCTTATTTCTTAGCCTTCTTGTCGGCTGCGTGACCCTTGAACGTACGGGTCAGTGCGAACTCGCCAAGCTTGTGGCCGACCATGTTTTCCGAGATGTACACCGGAACGTGTTGACGGCCGTTATGAACGGCGATCGTCAGACCGATGAAATCCGGGAGGATCGTCGAGCGACGCGACCAGGTTTTGATCGGCTTCTTATCCCGCGAAGCTGCTGCCGCCTCAACTTTCTTCAGCAAATGGGCGTCGCAGAACGGACCTTTTTTTACAGAACGTGCCATTGCCTACTCCTTAACGCTTGTGACGGCGCTGGACGATCATGCTCGTCGTGCGCTTGTTGCTGCGGGTGCGATAACCCTTAGCAGGCGTGCCCCACGGGCTCACCGGATCGCGACCTGCAGCCGTCTTGCCTTCACCACCACCGTGCGGGTGATCGACCGGGTTCATTGCAACGCCACGCACCGTCGGGCGGATACCGCGCCAGCGGTTTGCGCCAGCCTTACCGATTTGACGGAGGCTATGCTCTTCGTTGCCAACTTCACCAATCGTCGCGCGGCACTCAACGTGGACGCGGCGGATTTCACCCGAGCGCAGGCGGACCTGTGCGTAGATGCCTTCACGAGCCAGCAACATCGCCGACGTGCCAGCCGAACGCGCCATTTGCGCGCCCTTGCCCGGCAGCATTTCGATGCAGTGAATCGTCGTACCGACCGGAATGTTGCGGATCGGCAGCGTGTTGCCTGCGCGAATCGGCGCTTCCGAACCGGACATCAGCTGCTGACCGACGGTGATACCCTTCGGAGCGATGATGTAACGACGCTCGCCGTCCGCATACAGAACCAGCGCGATGTTCGCGCTACGGTTCGGATCGTATTCGAGACGTTCGACCTTCGCTGCGATGCCGTCCTTGTTGCGACGGAAATCGACGACACGGTAATGATGCTTGTGACCACCACCCTTGTGACGCGTAGTGATGTGGCCATTGTTGTTACGGCCGGCGGTCGAGGATTGCGAGTCGAGCAGCGGTGCAAACGGCTTGCCCTTGTACAGATCCTTGTTGACCACCTTGACCATCGCGCGGCGACCCGGCGAAGTCGGCTTAACTTTAACGATTGCCATGATTACTTGGCCTCCGCTTCAAAGTTGATTTCCTGGCCGGGCTTCAGGCAGACGTATGCCTTCTTCACGTCTTTGCGCTTGCCCATGAAGCGGCCAAAGCGCTTGGCTTTACCCTTCGAGACCAGCACGTTGACGGAATTGACTTCCACCTTGAACAGCAGCTCGACTGCAGCTTTCACTTCCTGCTTCGTGGCATCGGGCGCGACTTCGAACACGACTTGCTCGTTCTTGTCGGCCACCAGCGTCGCCTTTTCGGAGATCACCGGCGCGAGCAGGACCTGCATCAAACGATGATCGTTTTTGCGAATCTCGCTCATGACAGCAACTCCTCGATCTGGGCGACCGCAGCCTTCGTGATCAGGATCTTCTTGAAGTAGATCAGCGACAGCGGGTCGGCGTAACGCGGCTCGACAACCGCCACATGGGCGAGGTTGCGCGACGCGAGGTACAGGTTTTCGTCAACCGTGTCGGTAATCACCAGCACGGAGTCGAGACCCATCGCCTTGAATTTTTCGGCCAGCAGCTTGGTCTTCGGAGCTTCGAGCGTCAGCTCGTCGACAACCGAGATACGGCCTTCGCGGGCCAGCTGCGAGAAGATCGAGCAGAGACCTGCGCGATGCATCTTCTTGTTAACCTTGTGCGAAAAGTTTTCTTCCGGCGAATTCGGGAAGATCCGGCCACCGCCGCGCCACAACGGGCTCGACGACATACCGGCACGGGCGCGGCCCGTACCCTTCTGACGCCACGGCTTCTTGGTCGTGTGCTTAACTTGCTCACGATCCTTCTGCGCGCGGTTGCCGCTGCGGGCATTCGCTTGATACGCAACCACCACCTGGTGAATCAGGGCTTCGTTGTAATCGCGGCCGAACACGACGTCCGACGCGCTAACGCCTGCACCTTCCTGACCATTGGCATTCAGGAGCTTAAGTTCCATTATTTCGCTCCTTTCACGGCACGCGTCTTCACGGCCGGCGTAACGAATACCTTGCCACCCTTCGCACCCGGAACGGCGCCCTTGACCAGCAACAGCTTGCGGTCAGCGTCGATACGAGCGATTTCGAGGTTTTGCACCGTTACCGTGTCGTCACCCATGTGACCGGTCATGCGCTTACCCGGGAAAACACGACCCGGATCCTGCGCCATACCGATCGAACCCGGCACGTTGTGCGAGCGCGAGTTACCGTGCGATGCACGGCCGGACGCGAAGTTGTAACGCTTGATGGTACCGGCGTAGCCCTTACCAATCGACACGCCTTGCACGTCGACCTTCTGGCCTACTTCGAACAGGTCAGGACCAACTACGGTGCCGTTCGACAACTCGGCAGCCTTAGCGGCGTCGATCTGGAATTCTTTGAGGATTTCACCGGCTTGAACACCGGCTTTGGCGAGATGACCGGCCAACGGCTTCGTCACACGCGATGCACGGCGCGTACCGAATGCAACCTGCACGGCCGTGTAGCCGTCGGTTTCAACAGTCTTGATCTGCGTCACGCGGTTGTCGGACACGTCCAGCACGGTAACGGGAATCGAATCCCCTTCTGCCGTGAAGATACGGGTCATGCCAACCTTGCGACCTACGAGTCCAAGGCTCATCGTTTTCTCCATTCCCGACTGCGATTGGTCGGGGCTAATTTACAAAATGCCGGTGCCGTTTCGGGCATGAATTCATGCTGCAGCACACCGACTTTTTTGCGCAAATGCGCGAAAAGCCTTGCATTATAGCGAGGCTTTTCGTTTTCTGCAAGCAATCAAAGACTTAGCGTTGTCAGCGACGCTGAGCAACGCTCGAAGCCCTTATTGCAGCTTGATTTCGACGTCCACGCCAGCCGGCAAGTCCAGCTTCATCAGTGCGTCGACGGTCTTGTCCGTCGGATCGACGATGTCCATCAGGCGCTGGTGCGTGCGGATTTCGAGCTGATCGCGCGACGTCTTGTTGACGTGCGGCGAACGCAGGATGTCGAAGCGTTGAATGCGGGTCGGCAGGGGCACCGGACCACGAACGATTGCGCCAGTCCGCTTTGCCGTGTCGACGATTTCAGCAGCCGATTGGTCGATCAGGCGATAGTCGAAAGCCTTCAGGCGAATGCGGATTTTCTGGTTCTGCATGACAATTCCTTGGAAAAGAGCGAGGCGGTATTGCGCCGCCAGACAGTAAAAGAACGTAGAGCCGGGCGCCCGCTGAGGGCCGGCGCCCGGCTCCGGGCACCACTTACAGCAAATACGTCAATCCGCGATTTTACTCGAGAATCTTGGCAACGACACCGGCGCCGACGGTACGGCCGCCTTCGCGGATAGCGAAGCGCAGACCTTCTTCCATCGCGATCGGGTTGATCAGCTTCACCGTGATCGACACGTTGTCGCCCGGCATGACCATTTCCTTGTCCTTCGGCAACTCGATCGAGCCCGTCACGTCCGTCGTACGGAAGTAGAACTGCGGACGATAGTTGTTGAAGAACGGCGTGTGACGGCCGCCTTCGTCCTTGCTCAGCACGTACACCTCAGCCGTGAAGTGCGTGTGCGGGTTGATCGAACCCGGCTTGGCCAGCACCTGGCCACGCTCCACGTCTTCGCGCTTCGTGCCGCGCAGCAGGATACCGACGTTGTCGCCCGCCTGACCCTGGTCGAGCAGCTTGCGGAACATTTCCACGCCCGTGCAGGTCGTCTTCACCGTCGGCTTGATACCGACGATTTCGATTTCCTCGCCGACCTTCACGACGCCACGCTCCACGCGACCCGTCACCACCGTGCCGCGACCCGAGATCGAGAACACGTCTTCCACCGGCATCAGGAATGCGCCGTCCACTGCGCGCTCCGGCGTCGGGATGTACGTGTCCAGCGCGTCGGCCAGATTCATGATCGCCACTTCGCCCAGCTCGCCCTTGTCGCCTTCCAGCGCCAGCTTGGCCGAACCCTTGATGATCGGCGTGTCGTCGCCCGGGAAGTCGTACTTCGACAGAAGCTCGCGCACTTCCATCTCGACCAGCTCCAGCAGCTCAGCGTCGTCCACCATGTCGCACTTGTTCAGGAACACGATGATGTACGGAACGCCAACCTGACGCGCCAGCAGGATGTGCTCACGCGTTTGCGGCATCGGGCCGTCAGCGGCCGAGCACACCAGGATCGCGCCGTCCATCTGCGCGGCGCCCGTGATCATGTTCTTCACATAGTCAGCGTGGCCCGGGCAGTCAACGTGTGCGTAGTGGCGGTTAGCCGTTTCGTACTCGACGTGCGCCGTGTTGATCGTGATACCACGTGCCTTTTCTTCCGGCGCCGCATCGATCTGGTCGTATGCCTTCGCTTCGCCGCCGAACTTCTGCGTCAGAACCGTCGTGATCGCTGCCGTCAGCGTGGTCTTGCCGTGGTCAACGTGACCGATCGTGCCGACGTTCACGTGCGGCTTGGTCCGTTCGAATTTACCTTTAGCCATGTTTCTCTTCTTTCAAAAAGTTAATCGTTGAATGACTTGCCGCGCAATTACTTCGACTTCGCGTTGATGATCGCTTCCGACACGTTACGCGGTGCTTCGGAGTAGTGCTTGAACTCCATCGTATACGTTGCGCGACCCTGGGTCAGCGAACGCAGCGACGTCGAGTAGCCGAACATTTCGGACAGCGGCACTTCGGCACGAACAATCTTGCCACCGCCAACCATATCGTCCATACCCTGAACGATACCGCGACGGCCGGACAGGTCGCCCATCACGTTGCCCATGTAGTCTTCCGGCGTTTCGACTTCCACAGCCATCATCGGTTCGAGGATGACCGGTTGAGCCTTGCGCATTGCTTCCTTGAACGCCATCGAGCCGGCCATGCGGAACGCATTTTCGTTCGAGTCAACGTCGTGGTACGAACCGAACGTCAGGTGAACCTTGACGTCGACAACCGGGAAGCCCGCCAGCACGCCTGCCTTCAGCGTTTCCTGGATACCCTTGTCCACCGCCGGGATGTATTCGCGCGGAATCACACCGCCCTTGATCTCGTCGAGGAACTCGTAACCCTTGCCTTGCTCGTTCGGCTCGAGCGTGATGACCGCGTGACCGTACTGGCCGCGACCACCCGACTGCTTGACGAACTTGCCGTCAACGTCTTCTGCCTTGCCACGAATCGTTTCACGGTAAGCAACCTGCGGCTTGCCGACGGTCGCTTCCACGCCGAATTCGCGCTTCATACGATCGACGAGAATTTCGAGGTGAAGCTCGCCCATGCCCGAAATAATCGTTTGGCCCGATTCTTCGTCCGTTTGAACGCGGAACGACGGATCTTCCTGTGCCAGACGGTTCAGCGCCAGACCCATTTTTTCCTGGTCGGGCTTCGTCTTCGGCTCAACAGCCTGCGAAATCACCGGCTCCGGGAAAATCATGCGCTCGAGCACGATCGGGCTTTGCGGATCGCACAGCGTGTCGCCGGTCGTCGCGTCTTTCAGGCCAACCGCAGCTGCGATGTCACCCGCGCGAACTTCCTTGATTTCCTCGCGCTGGTTCGCGTGCATCTGCAGAATACGACCCAGACGTTCCTTCTTGTCTTTCGTCGCGTTCAGCACGGTGTCGCCCGAATTGACGACGCCCGAGTACACGCGGAAGAAGATCAACTGGCCGACGAACGGGTCGGTCATGATCTTGAATGCCAGAGCCGAGAACTTTTCGTCGTCGGCAGCGCGGCGCTCGCCTTGCTCACCGTTTTCCAGCTCGCCGGTGACCGGCGGGATGTCGATCGGCGACGGCAGGAAATCGAGCACGGCGTCCAGCATGCGTTGCACGCCCTTGTTCTTGAACGCGGTGCCGCACAGCATCGGCTGGATTTCGCAAGCGATCGTACGGTCGCGCAGACCCTTGATGATTTCCTCTTCCGTCAGCTCGCCCGACTCGAGGTACTTGTTCATCAGATCTTCGCTCGATTCAGCCGCTGCTTCGACCATCTTTTCACGCCATTCATTGCACGTGTCGGCGAGCTCGGCCGGAATTTCTTCGTACGAGAACTTGGTGCCTTGGGACGCGTCGTCCCAAATGATCGCTTTCATCTTCATCAGGTCGACGACACCCGTGAAGTTTTCTTCCGCGCCGATAGGCACCACGACCGGAACCGGGTTTGCCTTCAGACGCAGCTTCAGCTGGTCGTAAACCTTGAAGAAGTTCGCGCCGGTACGGTCCATCTTGTTGATGAACGCGAGACGCGGAACCTTGTACTTGTTAGCCTGACGCCACACGGTTTCCGACTGGGGCTGCACGCCGCCCACAGCGCAGTACACCATGCACGCGCCGTCGAGCACGCGCATGGAGCGCTCAACTTCAATCGTGAAGTCGACGTGGCCCGGGGTGTCGATGATGTTGATGCGGTGCTCAGCGCGGTCGCCGGCCATGCCTTTCCAGAACGCCGTCGTAGCAGCCGACGTAATCGTGATGCCGCGTTCCTGCTCCTGCTCCATCCAGTCCATGGTGGCAGCGCCGTCGTGAACTTCACCAATCTTGTGGTTCACGCCGGTATAGAACAGGATGCGCTCGGTCGTCGTCGTTTTGCCGGCGTCGATGTGAGCGCTAATACCGATGTTACGGTAGCGCTCGATAGGTGTCTTGCGAGCCACTTTGATCCTCTATGGGGATGACGCGATGCGAGAAAATACCCATCGCGCTGTAACACAAACGGGCGAGGCGCTTTGTAAGCGCACCCGCCCGGAATTTCTTTCCGTTTTTGTCTGCTAACCCGGATTCGGGAAGCTTAGAAACGGAAATGCGAGAACGCCTTGTTGGCTTCTGCCATCCGGTGAACTTCGTCGCGCTTCTTCATTGCGCCGCCACGGCCTTCGGCCGCTTCGGAAAGTTCACCTGCCAGACGCAGAGCCATCGACTTCTCGCTGCGCTTCTTTGCGGCTTCACGCAGCCAACGCATCGCCAATGCCATACGACGCGACGGGCGCACTTCGACCGGAACCTGATAGTTCGCACCACCAACGCGGCGGCTCTTGACTTCGACCACCGGCTTGACGTTGTTGAGCGCTACCGTGAACACTTCCAGCGGGTCCTTGCCACCCTTGGTCTGGATCTGTTCGAAAGCGCCGTACACAATGCGCTCAGCAACCGACTTCTTGCCGGAGAGCATCAGCACGTTCATGAACTTAGCTACATCAACGTTACCGAATTTCGGATCCGGCAACACTTCCCGCTTGGGGACTTCGCGACGACGCGGCATGTTTCTTCCTTTAACTTTTCAGTTGGAGCTGTTTTAGCCCCGCGGCCACCAACTAACCCGATTCATCTCTAACGACTTACCAGCCTGGTCGGGTGACCACTTACTCGACAGCGCCGGCGATTCCGGCACCACCGCTATTACCGCCTTTGCAGGCGACCTGAACTACGGACCGGCTGATGATTACTTGCCGGCCTTGGCACGCTTCGCACCGTACTTCGAGCGAGCCTGCTTACGATCCTTGACGCCCTGGGTATCCAGCGAGCCGCGAACCATGTGGTAACGCACACCCGGCAAGTCCTTCACACGGCCGCCGCGAATCAGCACGACCGAGTGTTCCTGCAGGTTGTGGCCTTCACCACCGATGTACGAAATGACTTCGAAACCGTTCGTGAGGCGCACCTTAGCAACTTTACGCAGTGCCGAGTTCGGCTTCTTCGGCGTCGTGGTGTACACACGGGTGCACACGCCGCGACGCTGGGGGCAGTCCTGCAAGGCCGGGCTCTTGCTCTTCGTCGTTTCCGACGCGCGGCCTTTGCGAACCAGTTGATTGATGGTTGGCATTGTCTATTCCTGAAATTGAACAAAATCGACGCATCTGTTTCCGGGCAAAGCAGAAACGATTGCGCATCGAACTTCCGGCTTCGACTGCAAGTACGTGGACGGAGTCCGCGCGCGAGCATCCCAAAGACCGGAACCTAGCATAATATTCCGAAAAGGCTAAGCGAGTCAACAGGTTGCAATGTTTCGCAGACCTGCGCACGTTGGCCGACGACGGCGCTCCGGTTAATCAGCGGCAACGACTTCAAGCAGTTCGTCCCCGAAACGATCGAGCTTGCGCGCGCCCATGCCCGGAATGCCGCGCAGATCCTCAATGGAATCGGGACCGTTTCGAGCGATCTCCGCAAGCGTTGCGTCGTGGAAAATCACGTAGGCGGGTACGCCGTCGCTCTTCGCGGTTTCCGTGCGCCATGCGCGCAGCCGATCCCAGCGCGCGCGCTCCCGCGGTCCCATGCCGATCGTCGGATCCGCTCGTTCGCTGGTTCGGCCAGACGACTGGCGAGTACGCGTGGGCTTCACATAACGGCGCATCGTGACATTTTGCTCGCCCTTTAAAACGGGCTTGCTGGCCTCGGTGAGAACGAGCGAGCCGAATCCTTCGTGATCGACAGTCAGATAACCGAACGCCACCAACTGGCGAAACACCGCGCGCCACTCCGGTTCGCCGAGTGCCGCGCCAATGCCGAATGTGGTCAGTTTCTCGTGCCCGCGCTGCAGGATCTTCTCGCTGCGATTGCCCCGCAGAATGTCGATGAGATGGCCCGCGCCGAAGTGAAAACCGCTCGCCCGCTGCGCGCGAAACACGCACGACAGCGCCATCTGCGACTCGCGCGTCGCGTCCCACGTAGCAGGCGGCTCAAGGCAGTTGTCGCAATTACCGCAAGGTTTGCTGGATTCGCCGAAATACGCGAGAAGGCGCACCCGCCGGCACGTCGCCGCTTCGCACAAACCAAGAAGCGCATCCAGCTTGCCTGTCTGGACGCGCTTGTGTGCGTCGTCCGCATCAGACTCGTCGATCATCTTGCGCTGCTGGACGACGTCGCCTAGACCGTAGGCCATCCATGCATTGGCCGGCATGCCATCGCGGCCCGCGCGGCCGGTTTCCTGGTAATACCCTTCGACACTCTTCGGCAAATCCAAGTGCGCGACGAACCGCACGTCCGGCTTGTCGATGCCCATGCCGAACGCGATCGTCGCGCACATCACAATGCCTTCCTCGCGCTGAAACATCTCCTGGTGCTTTTGGCGCGTCTCGAATTCCATGCCCGCGTGATACGGCAACGCGCGCATACCCTTTTCTTTGAGCCACTCGGCCGTCTCTTCGACTTTGCGCCTCGACAGGCAATAGACCACCCCTGCGTCGGTCGTACCGTCCGCCCGCGTGTGTTCGGCGCGAATAAAGTCGAGCAACTGCGTTCGCGCGTTGTCCTTTTCGACAATCCGATAACGGATATTGGGCCGGTCGAAACTCGAGACGAAAATGCGCGCGTCGTCGAGCGCGAGACGGTGAATGATTTCGTCTCGCGTGATGGCGTCCGCGGTCGCGGTCAGCGCAATGCGCGGCACATTCGGGAAGCGCTCGTGCAGCACCGAGAGCTGGATATATTCAGGCCGGAAATCGTGCCCCCATTGCGAGACGCAATGCGCTTCGTCGATGGCGAAAAGTCCAATGCGGGTGCGCTCCAGCAACTCCTGGAATCGCGGCGTCATCAAACGTTCGGGCGCGACGTAGAGCAGATCGATGTCGCCGTCACGCAGCGCACGCTCGGTGGCCATTGCCTCGGCGCTCGAAAGCGTGGAGTTCAGGTAAGCGGCGCGCACGCCGACTTCCGTGAGCGCGGCCACCTGATCCTGCATCAGCGCAATCAACGGCGAGACCACGATACCCGTGCCGAAGCCGCCTTCGCGGCGCACCAGCGACGGGATCTGATAACACAGCGATTTCCCGCCGCCCGTTGGCATCAGCACGAGACAATCGCCGCCGCCGGCGACGTGTTCGACAATTTCGCCTTGCTGTCCTCTGAACGCGGGGTAACCAAAAACTTCGTTGAGGATTTCGAGCGGACGGGACATGAATTTGAGAGAAGCAGCGTAAAGCGGGTGACACGAATTTTACCAACGCATTCGCGCTGCGCCCGCGCTTTGCAACAACGTTAGCCATCTGGCCTGCGAATGGACAAGAACGCGTAAAAAAGCGGCGCAAAAAAAAGCCGCTCAGTCGAAACTGAGCGGCTTCGCTGGCTAGAGCCCCAAGCGGCATACGCCGCCGGGACTTATTCGCCTGAGTGCTGCTGTTCGGCGGCCGGGGTTTCCGGCGTACCGAATTCGAACGACTCTTCCGCTGCGATCTGATCGAAACGCTCGCGGTCGGACAGTTCCTTGCTCTTGCGTGCCTTGTGGAACGCGAGACCCGTACCGGCCGGAATCAGACGGCCGACGATCACGTTTTCCTTCAGGCCACGCAGATCGTCGCGCTTGCCCATAATCGCCGCTTCGGTCAGCACGCGGGTCGTTTCCTGGAACGATGCCGCAGAGATGAACGAATCGGTCGACAGCGACGCCTTCGTGATACCGAGCAACACGTTTTCGTACGTTGCCGGACGCTTGTCTTCCGCGATCATACGGTCGTTCTCGTCGAGCATATCCGACCGCTCGACCTGTTCGCCCGGGATGAAACGCGTATCGCCGTTGTCCGTAATCTGCACGCGGCGCAGCATCTGACGAACAATCACTTCAATGTGCTTGTCGTTGATCTTCACGCCTTGCAGACGGTACACGTCCTGCACTTCGTCCACGATGTAGCGCGACAGCGCTTCGACGCCCTGCAAACGCAGGATGTCGTGCGGATCCGCCGGTCCGTCCACGATCATTTCGCCCTTGTTGACGACCTGACCATCGTGAACCAGAACCTGCTTTTCCTTCGCGATCAGGAACTCGTGCTGGTTGCCCTCGAGGTCCGTGATAACGAGACGCTGCTTGCCCTTCGTGTCCTTACCGAACGACGTCGTACCCGTGACTTCCGCCAGGATACCTGCGTCCTTCGGCGAACGTGCTTCGAACAGTTCCGCCACACGCGGCAGACCGCCGGTAATGTCACGCGTCTTCTGCGATTCAGTCGGGATACGTGCGAGCACTTCACCGACCTGCACTTGCTGACCGTCCTTCACGGTGATCAGAGCGCCGACCTGGAAGCCGATCTGCACCGAGTGCTCGGTGTTGGGGATCTTCACTTCCTCGCCGTTCGCGTCGAGCAGCTTGACTTGCGGACGCACCGTCTTCGAAGCTTGCGAACCGCGGCGCTTCACGTCGATCACGACGAGAGTCGAAAGACCCGTCACGTCGTCGATCTGCTTCGCAACGGTCACGCCTTCTTCGACGTTCTCGAACTTCACCGTACCACCGTACTCGGTGATGATCGGACGCGTCATCGGGTCCCACGTCGCCAGTTGCGTGCCGGCCTTGATCTGCGCGCCGTCCAGCTGCAACAGCGTCGCGCCGTACGGCACCTTGTGACGTTCGCGCTCGCGACCGTGGTCGTCGGTGATCATCGCTTCGCCCGAACGCGAAATGACGATCTGCTCGCCCTTCGCGTTAGTGACGTAACGCATCGTCGACGTGAAGCGCACCGTACCGTTCGACTTGGCTTCAACCGACGAAGCCACTGCCGCACGCGACGCCGCACCACCGATGTGGAACGTACGCATGGTCAGCTGCGTGCCCGGCTCACCGATCGACTGAGCGGCGATCACACCGACTGCCTCACCGACATTCACGAGCGAGCCGCGGCCCAGGTCGCGGCCGTAGCAAGCTGCGCACAGACCGTAACGTGTTTCGCACGTCAGCGGCGTACGCACGCGCACTTCGTCGATGCCGAGGCGCTCGATTTCTTCGACCGCATCTTCGTCGAGCAGGCTGCCCGCTTCGTACAGCGTTTCCTGCGATTCCGGATTGACGACGTCAGCCACCGCCACGCGACCGAGAATACGGTCACGCAGTGCTTCGACGACTTCACCGCCTTCGACCAACGCCTTCATCGCCACGCCGTTGGACGTACCGCAATCGTCCTCGACCACCACCAGATCCTGCGTCACGTCGACGAGACGTCGCGTCAGGTAACCGGAGTTTGCCGTCTTCAGTGCCGTATCAGCCAGACCCTTACGTGCGCCGTGGGTCGAGATGAAGTACTGCAACACGTTCAAACCTTCGCGGAAGTTCGCCGTAATCGGCGTCTCGATGATCGAGCCGTCCGGCTTCGCCATCAGGCCACGCATACCGGCCAGCTGACGAATCTGAACTGCGGAACCACGAGCGCCCGAGTCCGCCATCATGTAGATGGAGTTGAACGATTCCTGACGCGTTTCGTTGCCGTCGCGATCCACCACCGGTTCCGTCGACAGCTGTTCCATCATCGCCTTGCCGACCGCTTCCGACGTTGCCGACCAGATGTCGACGACGTTGTTGTAGCGCTCTTGCGACGTGACGAGACCCGACATGTACTGACGGTCGTATTCCTTTACCTTCTTCGCGGCGTCGCCGACGATGGTTTCCTTCTGCGGCGGCACGAGCATGTCGTCGACGCAGATCGAGATACCAGCGCGCGTGGCCAGACGGAAACCAGACTGCATCAACTGGTCGGCGAAAATCACCGTTTCACGCAGACCGCACTTGCGGAATGCGGTGTTGATCAGACGCGAGATTTCCTTCTTCTTCAGCGGCTTGTTCAGCACCGAGAACGGCAGGCCCGGCGGCAGAATTTCCGACAGGATTGCACGGCCGACGGTCGTCGCGTACAGCGAGATCTTCGGCACGAACGCCGGGGCACCTTCCGACTTGTCTTCGTTGTGGACCATTTCGGTGATCCGCACGTTGACGCGCGAGGCGAGCTCGACTTCCTTGTTCTCGTATGCACGCAGCGCTTCCGAAACGCCGGTGAACGTCAGGCCTTCGCCCTTCGCGTTCACAGCTTCACGGGTCGCGTAGTACAGACCGAGCACGATATCCTGCGACGGCACGATCGACGGATCGCCGTTAGCCGGGAACAGCACGTTGTTCGACGCCAGCATCAGCGTGCGCGCTTCCATCTGCGCTTCGAGCGACAGCGGAACGTGAACAGCCATCTGGTCACCGTCGAAGTCGGCGTTGAACGCCGCGCAAACGAGCGGGTGCAGCTGGATTGCCTTACCTTCGATCAGCACCGGCTCGAAAGCCTGAATGCCAAGACGGTGCAGCGTAGGCGCGCGGTTCAGCATGACCGGATGTTCGCGAATGACTTCTTCGAGAATGTCCCACACCACCGGCGTCTGGTTCTCGACTTCCTTCTTCGCAGCCTTGATGGTGGTCGCAACACCCATCACTTCCAGCTTGTTGAAGATGAACGGCTTGAACAGTTCGAGCGCCATCAGCTTCGGCAGACCGCACTGATGCAGCTTGAGCGTCGGGCCGACCACGATCACCGAACGGCCCGAGTAGTCGACGCGCTTACCGAGCAAGTTCTGACGGAAACGACCGCCTTTACCCTTGATCATGTCAGCGAGCGACTTCAGCGGACGCTTGTTCGCGCCGGTCATTGCCTTACCGCGACGACCGTTGTCGAGCAGCGAATCGACGGCTTCCTGCAGCATCCGCTTTTCGTTGCGGACGATGATTTCAGGCGCCTTCAGTTCGAGCAGACGCTTCAACCGGTTGTTACGGTTGATCACGCGGCGATACAGGTCGTTCAGGTCCGACGTCGCGAAACGGCCGCCATCCAGCGGCACCAGCGGACGCAGTTCCGGCGGCAGCACCGGCAGCACTTCGAGCACCATCCAGTCAGGCTTGATGCCCGACCGCTGGAAAGCCTCGAGCACCTTCAGGCGCTTCGCGTACTTCTTGATCTTCGCTTCCGAACCCGTGTTCTTGAGTTCGGTACGGAGCATTTCAACCTGTTCGTCGATGTTGATCGCGCGCAGCAGCTCGCGAACGCCTTCCGCGCCCATTTCGGCACGGAATTCGTCACCGTATTCTTCGACCTTGTTGTAGTAATCCTCTTCGGTCATGATCTGCCGCGCTTTCAGCGGCGTCATGCCCGGATCGATCACCACATATGCTTCGAAGTACAGCACGCGTTCGATGTCGCGCAGCGTCATGTCGAGCACCATGCCCAGACGCGACGGCAGCGACTTCAGGAACCAGATGTGCGCAACCGGCGAGGCCAGTTCAATGTGGCCCATCCGTTCGCGACGCACCTTCGCCAGCGTCACTTCGACGCCGCACTTCTCGCAGATCACGCCACGGTGCTTCAGGCGCTTGTACTTGCCGCAAAGGCATTCGTAGTCTTTGATCGGCCCGAAAATTTTCGCGCAGAACAAACCATCGCGTTCCGGCTTGAACGTCCGGTAGTTGATGGTTTCCGGCTTTTTCACTTCACCGAACGACCACGAACGGATCTTGTCTGGCGAGGCCAGACCGATCTTGATCGCGTCAAAAACTTCAGGTTGTTGGACTTGCTTGAATAGATCGAGCAAAGCTTTCATCGCTTCTCTCCAGTAGTCCGATTAGTTGCGGTCGAGGTCGATGTCGATACCGAGCGAGCGGATTTCCTTCACCAACACGTTGAAGGATTCCGGCATGCCTGCATCGATCACGTGATCGCCCTTGACCAGGTTCTCGTACACCTTGGTCCGGCCTGTCACGTCGTCCGACTTCACCGTCAGCATTTCCTGCAGCACGTACGATGCGCCGTACGCTTCGAGCGCCCACACTTCCATTTCACCGAAACGCTGGCCACCGAACTGCGCCTTACCGCCCAACGGCTGCTGCGTCACGAGCGAGTACGGGCCCGTGGAACGCGCGTGCATCTTGTCGTCGACCAGGTGGTGCAGCTTCAGGTAGTGCATGTAGCCGACCGTCACCGTACGTTCGAACATTTCGCCCGTGCGGCCGTCGTACAGACGCACCTGATTCTTCGACGGCGTCATGCCGAGGTTCTTCGCGATGTCGTCCGGGAATGCCAGATCCAGCGCGCGCGACATTTCTTCTTCCGTCGCACCGTCGAACACCGGCGTTGCGAACGGCACGCCTTCGCGCAGGTTCTTCGCCAGTTCGACGATCTCGTCGTCGGTGAAGCTGTCCAGCTCTTCGGCGCGGCCCGACTCGTTGTAGATCTTGGTCAGGAATTCGCGCAGTTCAGCGATCTTCGCCTGACGCTGCAGCATTTCGCCGATACGCCAGCCGAGACCCTTCGCGGCCCAACCCAGATGCACTTCGAGAACCTGACCGACGTTCATCCGCGACGGCACGCCGAGCGGATTCAGAACGACGTCAGCCGGACGGCCGTCGGCCATGTACGGCATGTCTTCGATCGGCACGATCTTCGACACGACACCCTTGTTACCGTGACGGCCGGCCATCTTGTCGCCAGGCTGCAGGCGGCGCTTCACTGCCAGGTACACCTTGACCATCTTCAACACGCCCGGCGGCAGTTCGTCGCCTTGCGTGAGCTTCTTGCGCTTCTCTTCGAACGCCAGATCGAACTGGTGACGCTTCTGTTCGATCGAGTCCTTGATGGCTTCGAGCTGTGCCGCTGCTTCTTCGTCCGCGAGGCGGATGTCGAACCAGTGGTAATGATCCAGATCTTGCAGGTAAGCCTGTTCGATCTTCGTGCCCTTTGCCAGCTTCTTCGGACCGCCGTTCGCGACCTTGCCGTCGAGCATACGTGCGAGACGCTGGAACGCATCGCCTTCCACGATGCGCAGCTGGTCGTTCAAGTCGAGGCGATAGCGCTTCAGTTCATCGTCGATGATCTGTTGCGCACGCTTGTCGCGCTGAATGCCTTCACGCGTGAACACCTGGACGTCGATCACCGTACCGCTCATGCCCGACGGCACGCGCAGCGACGTGTCCTTCACGTCCGAAGCCTTTTCACCGAAGATGGCGCGCAGCAGCTTTTCTTCCGGCGTCAGCTGGGTTTCGCCCTTCGGCGTGACCTTGCCGACCAGCACGTCGCCTGCTTCGACTTCCGCGCCGATGTAGACGATGCCCGACTCGTCGAGACGGCCGAGTTGCACTTCAGCCAGGTTCGAGATGTCGCGCGTGATTTCTTCCGGTCCGAGCTTCGTGTCGCGAGCCACGACATTCAGTTCTTCGATGTGGATCGACGTGTAACGGTCGTCTGCAACCACCTTCTCCGAGATCAAAATCGAGTCTTCGAAGTTGTAGCCGTTCCACGGCATGAACGCGACCAGCATGTTCTGGCCAAGAGCCAGTTCACCCAGATCGGTCGATGCGCCGTCAGCCAGCACGTCGCCACGCGACACGATGTCGCCGACCTTCACGATCGGGCGCTGGTTGATGTTCGTGTTCTGGTTCGAACGCGTGTACTTGATCAGGTTGTAGATGTCCACGCCGACGTCGCCAGCAACGGCTTCATCGTCGTTCACGCGGATCACCATACGGCCGGCGTCGACATAATCGACCACACCGCCGCGGAATGCCTGAACCGTCGTACCCGAGTCGACCGCCACCGTACGCTCGATACCCGTACCCACCACGGCCTTTTCAGGACGCAGACACGGCACAGCCTGACGCTGCATGTTCGAGCCCATCAACGCGCGGTTCGCGTCGTCGTGCTCGAGAAACGGAATCAGCGATGCTGCCACCGACACGATCTGCGACGGCGCCACGTCCATGTACTGGATGCGGTCCGGGGTGACCATCAGCGTTTCGCCCGCTTCACGCGACGACACGAGTTCGTCGGTCAGCGTACCGTCTTCAGCCACTGCCGCGTTCGCCTGAGCGATCACGTAACGACCTTCTTCGATCGCCGACAGGTAATCGATCTGGTCGGTCACCTTGCCGTCCACGACCTTGCGATACGGCGTTTCGAGGAAGCCGTATTCGTTCAGGTGCGCGTACAGAGCGAGCGAGTTGATCAGGCCGATGTTCGGACCTTCAGGCGTTTCGATCGGGCAGACACGACCATAGTGCGTCGGGTGGACGTCGCGGACTTCAAAGCCTGCGCGCTCACGCGTCAAACCGCCCGGGCCAAGTGCCGAGACACGGCGCTTGTGGGTGATTTCCGACAGCGGATTCGTCTGGTCCATGAACTGCGACAGCTGCGACGAACCGAAGAACTCGCGAATTGCCGACGAAATCGGCTTCGAGTTGATCAGGTCGTGCGGCATCAGGTTTTCGCTTTCGGCCTGGCCGAGGCGTTCCTTCACAGCGCGTTCGACACGCACCAGACCGGCGCGGAACTGGTTTTCCGCCAGTTCGCCGACGCAACGCACACGGCGATTGCCCAAGTGGTCGATGTCGTCGACTTCACCCTTACCGTTACGCAGTTCGACCAAGATCTTGATCGTGGCGAGGATGTCGTCGTCTTGCAGCGTCATCGGGCCAACGATTTCATCGCGGCCGACACGGCGATTGAACTTCATACGGCCCACCTTCGAGAGGTCGTATGCGTCTTCGCTGTAGAACAGACGGTTGAACAGCGCCTCGACCGCTTCTTCGGTCGGCGGTTCGCCCGGACGCATCATGCGGTAGATCGCGATGCGAGCGGCCATCTTGTCCGCGGTTTCGTCGATACGCAGCGTCGACGAGATGTACGGACCCTGGTCCAGATCGTTCGTGTAGAGCGTCTGGATGTCTTTGATCTTCGATTCGCGCAGCTTCTCGAGGACAGTCTCGGTGATTTCGTCATTCGCGTTGGCGATGACTTCACCGGTGTCGCCGTCGACGACGTTTTTCGCCAGCACGCGGCCGAGCAGATAGTCTTCCGGGACCGAGATGAACTTGGTCTTCGCGTTGTCCAGATCGCGAATGTGCTTCGCGTTGATCCGCTTGTCCTTCTGGACGATCACGTTGCCATCACGGTCCGTGATGTCGAAACGCGCGACTTCGCCACGCAGACGCTCCGGCACGAACTCCATCTGCGCGCCTTCCGGCATCAGCGTGAAGTTATCGAACACGAAGAAGTTTGCGAGGATCTGTTCCGGCGTGAGGCCGATTGCCTTCAGCAGGATCGTGACCGGCATCTTGCGGCGACGGTCGACGCGGAAGTACAGCACATCCTTCGGGTCGAACTCGAAATCGAGCCACGAACCGCGGTAAGGAATGATACGTGCCGAAAACAGGAGCTTGCCCGAGCTGTGCGTCTTGCCCTTGTCGTGTTCGAAGAACACGCCAGGCGAACGGTGCAGCTGCGAAACGATCACACGCTCCGTGCCGTTGATGACGAACGAACCCGTCGGCGTCATGAGCGGAATTTCGCCCATGTACACTTCCTGTTCCTTCACTTCCTTGACGACCGGCTTGCTCGGCGACTCCTTGTCGAGCAGCACCAGGCGCACTTTGGCGCGCAGGGCGGAGCAGTACGTCAAACCGCGCTGCTGACATTCCTTGATGTTGAATGCCGGCGGCGACAGCATGTAGCTGACGAACTCGAGACGTGCGAACCCATTGTGCGAAACAATCGGGAAAACGGATGTGAACGCGGCTTGCAGGCCTTCCGGCTTGCGTTGCGTGGAGGACGTGTCTGCTTGCAGAAACGTGCTGAATGATTCAAGCTGGGTAGCCAGCAGGAAAGGTACTTGGTGAACGATGGGGCGCTTCGCAAAACTCTTGCGAATACGCTTCTTCTCGGTGAAGGAATATTGCATACGATCTCCGAATCACGGCGGGCATTGTTGTCGAGGCAGGATACCTTGATGAGACAACCCGAGTGTTCACCGACTGAGACCCGATGGCCGTCCGATGGCTTGAACGAGCCTAGAAGCTTGGTGGTTGGCCTCTACCAACCGCTGGCTGACGGCAGCGGATGCCTGTCGCATGGAACCTTAACCGCTACCCGACCAAACTTGCCTTCTGCAGTCGCTTCAGAAGACAAAGAGAAGCGCCGGTCAATGTTGCCGATAGGCGGTTTTCTTTGGCTTCTGGGAGTCGCATTGTTGCTAAACAACGATGCAAAAACGCGCCCCCCACAAAGCACAAAAAGGCCGGCGGTGGAAAACCGCCAGCCTTCGCACAGCGCGCTGAAACTTACTTGATTTCAGCCTTCGCGCCGGCTTCTTCCAGCTTCTTCTTCGCTTCTTCAGCAGCAGCCTTCGGTACCGATTCCTTCACAGGCTTCGGTGCACCGTCGACCAGGTCCTTCGCTTCCTTCAGGCCGAGACCCGTCAGTTCACGAACTGCTTTAATGACGGAAACCTTGTTTGCGCCAACTTCAACCAGGTTCACCGTGAATTCGGTTTGCTCTTCAGCTGCAGCAGCGCCGCCGCCTGCACCTGCGGGGCCTGCCACTGCAACAGCAGCTGCCGACACGCCAAACTTTTCTTCGAACGCCTTAACCAGCTCGTTCAGTTCCAGAACCGACATCGAGCCTACGGCTTCGAGGATGTCTTCTTTTGCGATTGCCATTTGAAATACTCCTAAATTGAATTCGGATACAGCTAGCGATCAATTACGCTCGGCTGGAGTGCATTACGCAGCGGATTCTTCGCCTTGTTTCTTTTCTGCCAGCGCGGCCAAAGCGCGCGCGAAGCCAGAAACAGGTGCTTGCATAACGAACAACAGCTTGGAGAGCAGCTCCTCGCGGCTCGGGATGTTGGCCAGCGCTTGCACGCCCGCCTTGTCCATCACGTTGCCTTCGTAGGCGCCAGCCTTGATGACCAACTTATCATTGCTCTTGCTGAAGTCATTGACGACCTTAGCAGCAGCAATTGCATCTTCAGAGATGCCGTAGATCAGGGGGCCAGTCATCTGCTCTGCCAGCGGAGCGAACGGGGTACCTTCGACAGCGCGACGCGCCAGCGTGTTTTTCAACACGCGAAGGTACACCTGTTGCTCACGCGCTTTCGCGCGCAGCTTGGTCAGATCGCCAACCGTGATCCCACGATACTCAGCCAGAACCACGGTCTGGGCTTTCGCGACTTGCGCGGCAACCTCAGCGACGACGGCCTGCTTGCTTTCTTTGTTGAGTGGCACGGTTAACCTCCAGATTCGATACACGCAGCGTGCGCCTTGTGTACCGCGTTCAATAACGGCGTCCGACCAGTCAGGAGTATTTCGACCGCGCGACACCCGCACTGCTGCAAGCGTCTAACGGCTTCATCACTACAAAACCTTTTCGGGTTCGCCATCTGCGTTGGCTTTACATTAAGAGTCCGCCTACCTGCTGCGTGCCCGCCAACGGTCTTTGACAACCGGTTGCGCGATGCCAACTACTGACATCTCACAACCGCCCAAAGCCCATAAACGCCCCGACTTTCGTCGAGGCGATGAATTACTTTATTGTGCAGCGAGCGACGTCTGATCGACGCGAACGCCGACGCCCATCGTGCTCGACAGTGCAACCTTACGCAGGTAAACACCCTTGCTCGTTGCCGGCTTGGCCTTCTGCAACGCGTCGATGAGAGCGCTCAGATTGCTACGCAGAGCCGTCGGTTCGAACGAAGCACGACCGATGGTGGCGTGGATAATACCGGCCTTGTCGACACGGAATTGCACCTGGCCAGCCTTGGCATTCTTCACGGCCGTTGCGACGTCCGGCGTGACGGTGCCGACCTTCGGGTTCGGCATCAGGCCGCGCGGGCCGAGGATCTGACCGAGCGTACCGACCACGCGCATCGTGTCCGGCGAAGCGATCACGATGTCGAAGTCCAGATTGCCAGCCTTCACCTGTTCAGCCAGGTCTTCCATACCGACAACTTCAGCGCCGGCTGCGCGAGCCTGCTCAGCTTTTTCGCCCTGTGCGAACACGGCGACGCGAACCGACTTGCCTGTACCTGCCGGCAGAACGACCGAACCGCGGACCACTTGATCCGACTTCTTCGCGTCGATGCCGAGTTGCACTGCCACGTCGATCGACTCGTCGAACTTCGCGCTTGCGCACTCCTTAACCAGCGACAGCGCGTCGTCGATCGGGTACAGCTTCTGACGGTCAACCTTTGCTGCAAAAGCCTGCAGACGCTTAGAAAGCTTAGCCATTTACACGCCCTCCACGGTGATGCCCATCGAGCGGGCGCTACCAGCGATCGTACGAACCGCTGCGTCCAGATCAGCCGCGGTCAGATCGGGCATCTTGGTCTTGGCGATGTCTTCAGCCTGAGCGCGGGTGATCTTGCCGACCTTGTCGGTGTGCGGCTTGCTCGAACCCTTGTCGATCTTCGCTGCCTTCTTGATCAGAACCGTTGCCGGCGGCGTCTTCAGGACGAACGTGAAGCTCTTGTCAGCAAACGCGGTGATCACGACCGGAATCGGCAGACCCGGCTCCAGTGCTTGAGTCTGCGCGTTAAACGCCTTGCAGAACTCCATGATGTTCAGGCCGCGCTGGCCCAGTGCCGGACCGACCGGCGGCGACGGGTTGGCTTTACCTGCAGGAATCTGCAGCTTGATAAAGCCGATGATTTTCTTTGCCATGTTGAAAACCTCTTTGGAACGTCACTTTTCAAGCGAACGTTCAGTGAGTAGTAGCGCGCGTTCGCCGGACCCCGGGTACTTGCGCTCCTCAACGGCCATTACGCGGACCGTAAGCGCGAAATACGAAACGCGCCGACTGGCGCGCTGCGTAGAATCTGGATTACAACTTCTCGACTTGGCCGAATTCCAGCTCGACCGGCGTAGCGCGGCCGAAGATTGTAACGGAAACACGGACGCGCGACTTTTCGTAATTCACTTCTTCGACGCTGCCGTTGAAATCGGTGAAAGGACCGTCCTTCACCCGAACCATCTCGCCTACTTCAAACAGGGTCTTCGGACGCGGCTTCTCCACACCTTCCTGCATCTGCGACATGATCTTCTCGACTTCGCGCGGAGAGATCGGACTCGGCCGATTACGCGCACCGCCTACGAAGCCCGTGACCTTCGCCGTATTCTTCACGAGGTGCCACGTCTCATCCGTCATTTCCATCTCGACCAGTACGTAACCGGGGAAGAAACGACGCTCGGTCACCGATTTGTGACCGCCCTTCACCTCGACCACCTCTTCGGTCGGCACGAGGATTTGACCAAACTGGTCTTGCATGCCGGCGCGCTCAATGCGCTCCTGAAGCGCACGCTGCACGCTCTTCTCCATGCCGGAGTAGGCGTGCACGACGTACCAACGTTTGCCGCTCGGAGATGCCGGAGTATCGCTCATATCATTTCCAACCCAGAATCACCGAGAAAATCGCCCATTCGATGGATTTATCACTAACCCACAGAAAGATCGCCATCACGAACACGAAGCCGAAAACCACCAACGTCGTCTGAGTAGCCTCTTTGCGAGTCGGCCAGACGACCTTGCGGACTTCCTTGTACGAGTCTTTGGCGAAAGCGATGAAACCCTTGCCAGGCGCGGAGAGAAGACCGACTGCAACACCCGCGATTGCACCAACAGCCAAGGCGGCTCCGCGGACGTACCATTCCTGACCATTGAGCCAGAAGAACCCCACGAACCCGGCCAAGACCAGCAATACGCCCGCGACGAGCATCAGCTTGTCGCCCGATGTATTTACAGTTTCGACGGAAGGATTCGCCATAACACCTTAACGAAGCGCCACAGTTGACGCGAGAGTTGGCAGGGGCAGAGGGAATCGAACCCCCAACCTTCGGTTTTGGAGACCGACGCTCTGCCAGTTGAGCTATACCCCTAAACCATTTGGGGCTGACGACACCGTCAACCCCGAAGCTACAGATTAACGAGAACTATCTGGCGTTACTCGAGAATCTTGGCAACGACACCGGCGCCGACGGTACGGCCGCCTTCGCGGATAGCGAAGCGCAGACCTTCTTCCATCGCGATCGGGTTGATCAGCTTCACCGTGATCGACACGTTGTCGCCCGGCATGACCATTTCCTTGTCCTTCGGCAACTCGATCGAGCCCGTCACGTCCGTCGTACGGAAGTAGAACTGCGGACGATAGTTGTTGAAGAACGGCGTGTGACGGCCGCCTTCGTCCTTGCTCAGCACGTACACCTCAGCCGTGAAGTGCGTGTGCGGGTTGATCGAACCCGGCTTGGCCAGCACCTGGCCACGCTCCACGTCTTCGCGCTTCGTGCCGCGCAGCAGGATACCAACGTTGTCGCCCGCCTGACCCTGGTCGAGCAGCTTGCGGAACATTTCCACGCCCGTGCAGGTCGTCTTCACCGTCGGCTTGATACCGACGATTTCGATTTCCTCGCCGACCTTCACAACGCCACGCTCCACGCGACCCGTCACCACCGTGCCGCGACCCGAGATCGAGAACACGTCTTCCACCGGCATCAGGAATGCGCCGTCCACTGCGCGCTCCGGCGTCGGGATGTACGTGTCCAGCGCGTCGGCCAGATTCATGATCGCCACTTCGCCCAGCTCGCCCTTGTCGCCTTCCAGCGCCAGCTTGGCCGAACCCTTGATGATCGGCGTGTCGTCGCCCGGGAAGTCGTACTTCGACAGAAGCTCGCGCACTTCCATCTCGACCAGCTCCAGCAGCTCGGCGTCGTCCACCATGTCGCACTTGTTCAGGAACACGATGATGTACGGAACGCCAACCTGACGCGCCAGCAGGATGTGCTCACGCGTTTGCGGCATCGGGCCGTCAGCGGCCGAGCACACCAGGATCGCGCCGTCCATCTGCGCGGCGCCCGTGATCATGTTCTTCACATAGTCAGCGTGGCCCGGGCAGTCAACGTGTGCGTAGTGGCGGTTAGCCGTTTCGTACTCGACGTGCGCCGTGTTGATCGTGATACCACGTGCCTTTTCTTCCGGCGCCGCGTCGATCTGGTCGTATGCCTTCGCTTCGCCGCCGAACTTCTGCGTCAGAACCGTCGTGATCGCTGCCGTCAGCGTGGTCTTGCCGTGGTCAACGTGACCGATCGTGCCGACGTTCACGTGCGGCTTGGTCCGCTCAAACTTACCCTTGGCCATTTTCGACTCCTAAGAGGATTTTTCCGTACGTTGCGCCGGGCGCAAACAATCACCGAGTACTTCTGGTGCCCATGGGCAGGATCGAACTGCCGACCTCTCCCTTACCAAGGGAGTGCTCTACCACTGAGCCACATGGGCGCTACTTTTGTGTAGCTGGAGCGGGTGAAGGGAATCGAACCCTCGTCGTAAGCTTGGAAGGCTTCTGCTCTACCATTGAGCTACACCCGCAAGATCATGGATTCCCAACAACTGCTTCAACTTGCATTCTGGTGGAGGAGGTTGGATTCGAACCAACGTAGGCGTAAGCCAACAGATTTACAGTCTGCCCCCTTTAGCCACTCGGGCACCCCTCCGCAGAGAACTGATGATTATGGGGGAACAACCGCTTGATGTCAAGACTTGCCTGACTGTTCCAACCCAAACGCTCTCACTTATATGCAGTGATCGCGGTGCCGCGTAAACGCAGAAACCCCACCTTTTGTGGGGTGGGGTTTCTGATGCTGCTGGGGAGCCTGACGATTACCTACT
>NZ_JAWRXU010000656.1:0-273 GCF_046534895.1 Paraburkholderia sp. SIMBA_053
GCACCATTTTTATCTTTCGCGATTGGTTTAACATACGCAGTTATTGCAGAAAACGGATGGGCAGCCTTAATAATGTGGTATATCTTTCCCGTAATTTTCGTAATAGGACTTATAGTGTTATTGATTGGTATTTTCAAGAAAAAAGAACAAAGAAAAGAAGCAGATCTTTAATTAAGGGTCTGCTTTTTATTTCTACCGATAAGAGTGATTATGTTAACAATAATGTAGTATACAATAGGTTTTTAAAGATATATTTGTATAAATAATGTAAAT
>NZ_JAWRXU010000657.1:0-273 GCF_046534895.1 Paraburkholderia sp. SIMBA_053
GCGCCTGCGTAGACAGCAAGTACGGGAAACACGCCTCCGGAAACCTTGGAGATTTCCTGCTGGGAAAGTTCGCGCATGCTTATGGTCCTCCTTCAGAAGTTGCGCGCCACAAGTGTGGCGGCGATCGCGGAAAAGGTACCGGCGATAAACGCTATGCCGGCATAGATGGAATAGGGGCGAATTTTCATCGGATTACCCGAAGATGGAGTCGGCGACTGCCACCAGGGAAAAGCCGATCACGACTCCCCCTGCATAGGCCCCTGCCACGACAAG
>NZ_JAWRXU010000658.1:0-273 GCF_046534895.1 Paraburkholderia sp. SIMBA_053
GGTCCGCGTCGGCCAGCCGCCACGCAGAAGGCACAAAGCCCGAGTGCAGGATGTTGACGTTCAGATGCAGGTGGCGCGGCGTGGCCGGTGCCGTGATACGGCTCATCGAAATTCTCCGCTGTGTCGGGTGCGCTTGCACGCGCACTCATGATGCTTTCACTTATGCGTCAATGCACTTTCGGAAAGCCGTGGCGCTCGGCAAGCAGGTCGAGGATGCGGCGCGTGTCGGTGATGAAGCGGCGCTCGCCCAGCGTCTGCGCATCGGCGGGCGGG
>NZ_JAWRXU010000659.1:0-273 GCF_046534895.1 Paraburkholderia sp. SIMBA_053
GGCCAATGCGGCCGGCCTTCACGGAGCGCAATGGCTGTGCCTGTGCGGCCGGCTTCGGCATAGATGCCGTCGTCTGCTGGGGCGCCGTCACTGATCAGACGTTTGCATGTGCAGTAAAAAAGCATCGCCATCCTAACTAATAACGATAAGCCGCACGCGAGGCACAACGTTTGCTGAACGTTGTCCACTCAACGCAAAGAGAGGGAGGTTGAAAATGGCCGAGTCTTATCAATCCACCAGTTCCGGTTCCGCCGATGCGTCGCGCGACGACAG
>NZ_JAWRXU010000660.1:0-273 GCF_046534895.1 Paraburkholderia sp. SIMBA_053
GAAGCGGTGCGTCTGTCGATGAGCGCCGATCTCGCCGTCGACTATTTCGCGCTGCGCTCGCTGGATACGCAGAAAAAGCTGCTCGACGACAGCGTGCAGGCCTATGCCCATGCATTGAATCTGCTCCAGCAGCAGTTGAAGAACGGCGCGATCGACGCCTCTGCGGTCGCTCAGGCCACTACGCAGCTCGAAGCCACACGGACTCAGGACACCGACATCGACGTCACCCGTGCGCAGATGCAGCACGCGATCGCGACCCTGATCGGCGAACCT
>NZ_JAWRXU010000661.1:0-273 GCF_046534895.1 Paraburkholderia sp. SIMBA_053
GCTCGTGCCGGCCGTTGTAGACGGTGGCTGAGGGAGACATCAAAGTGATGTCCATCATTTCCGATCTGATGTGCACCACTTTGACACAGTCTGCAGAGAAGAAGCCGGGTTCCCGTACGGGACGCCCTAACTACCCCCGGGAGCTTCGTGATCGACTGGCAGCAGCAGCTTGCGAGCCTGGCGTATCAGTCGCAAAGCTGGCCCGGGAGAATGGCATCAACGCGAACATGCTGTTCACCTGGCGGCGGCGATATCTGGCCGATCAGCAAGCTC
>NZ_JAWRXU010000662.1:0-273 GCF_046534895.1 Paraburkholderia sp. SIMBA_053
GATGAATGCTCCGAAAGAGCTCGCGTCGCCCTTGACGCAATACTTGAGCCGGAAATCGATGCGGTTTCATCGCAAACGCGCTTGCATATTCAGGCGATTTACGCGGCGGCGCGTGTATTTGCCGCTGGCCCGGGCGAAGCGGCGTATAACACATGGCGCCTTATACTTTCTCGGGCGTTGATGGAACAAGATCGCGAATTCCAGTTGTTTGCACTTTGGGGGCTTTGGATCGTTAGCCACTACAGGGGTGAAGCTCGGCTCGCTCTGTGGCAT
>NZ_JAWRXU010000663.1:0-273 GCF_046534895.1 Paraburkholderia sp. SIMBA_053
CCTCTGTTCGGTGACATTCCGGTCGCTCAGCGCCGAACGAGTCATCGAGCTCGCAGCCGAGGCCCGCCTCGAGGTCATCGAGTGGGGAGCCGATTCGCATGTGCTGGCAGGCGATGTCGAGCAGGCGGCGCGGGTGGCGAGGTTGACGACGGATGCCGGTCTCGTGTCCTGCTCCTACGGCTCGTACTTCCGTGCCGGTGCCGACGAGTCGATCACCCCTGTGCTCGACACGGCCGAGGCGCTCGGTGTCGATCGCGTGCGCGTCTGGGCGGG
>NZ_JAWRXU010000094.1:0-471 GCF_046534895.1 Paraburkholderia sp. SIMBA_053
GTCGCCGTCACCTGGTTGCCCGTGCGGTCGCGCATCAGCAGCGTACGGCCGACCAGTTCTTCGAGGCGCCGCACCTGCTGGCTGACCGTCGACTGGGTGCGGTGCACGCGGTCGCCGGCCCGTGTAAAGCTGCCTTCGTCGACGACGCACACCAGCGTCTTCAGAAGTTCGAGATCGAGCATGACGGGCGCCTCATATTTACGATTCCACTAAGCATGCCATTTTAATTTAATTTCCCAATATGCGGCGCGAGGCATAGTCTGTGTTCCATATCGACGTCACCGGAAAGGAGTCACACATGTCACTTGAAAACTCACCGCGCCCGTCGTGGCTGACCTTCGATTGCTACGGCACGCTGATTCAATGGGACGAAGGGCTGTTGGAGGCCGTCACGGCGATCCTCGCCGGCAAGCACGCCGCCGCCATCGATCCGCGCGAGTTCATCGCCGTCTACGACAGGCACGAGCACGC
>NZ_JAWRXU010000664.1:0-273 GCF_046534895.1 Paraburkholderia sp. SIMBA_053
GTCGGAACCCTGGACTCGGCGGTCCTCTCCGATGCGACCTCCGCGCTCTTCCTGCCGGCGAGCGCCGGACTCTCGGGCGACGCCCGCTGGTATCTCCCCGACCTGTCGCTCAACTGGCCGGAGGTCGAGAAGCTGAACGAAGACGGTGTGGTCGCCTACTCGCGGTCGGTGATCCAGGAGCCGCCGGTCCTCTCGGACAAGACGAGGAGCGGGTGGTCCGGAGCAGACGACGGCGCCCTGTGGACGGTGCTCATCGTACTCATCGCCGGCGGG
>NZ_JAWRXU010000665.1:0-273 GCF_046534895.1 Paraburkholderia sp. SIMBA_053
GTCGATGCAGGCAAAGCCAAGGTGAAACTGAACAATTGGGTGCGCCTGCATGATCACAACATCTCACAGAAAGTGAAGGTGATTGTGGAGCACTTCAAAAAGAACGTAATGGGCTTATTGGGCGGTCAGGCGAAAGCCATGGTGGTGACCAGCTCACGCAAAGAGGCAGTGCGCTATAAACTGGCTTTTGACAAATACGTGGCTGAAAACGGTTATTCCGGCATTCAGGCCATGGTGGCTTTCTCTGGTGAAGTTGAGTTTCATCCGAATGAT
>NZ_JAWRXU010000666.1:0-273 GCF_046534895.1 Paraburkholderia sp. SIMBA_053
CGCTGCGCACCCGGTTTAAAAATGAGCGTTCCTTTGCGTTCGGTGTCATTACACGTCCTGAAACCACAGTTTCACAAATAATGAAGGCTGGGAACGTATAGAGCAACTATAAAAAATGCTGCCAAATGTCTTTCCAAACACTTTTATACTAAAATGGTATTTGTAGACACTAGCTAGGAAGTGCAATGCAAACAGCACAAGAGTTTGCCCAGAATAAGGCAGCCGCTGCGGTGGGGTTAAAAGCAGCGGTACGTATTCTAGAGAAGTGGCGGG
>NZ_JAWRXU010000667.1:0-273 GCF_046534895.1 Paraburkholderia sp. SIMBA_053
CAGTAAAATCAGGATAAGGTAAAGCCTGCCCTGTTTGGGCAGGATTGACTTTTGGATGATTTTTCGGGGACGGTGCAAAGGCGAAAAATAACAGACTGCAGTCATGAAAAGAACAATCGGCATAATGTTGCTGCTATGGTGCATTGCAGTGCAGGCACAGGATTTTTTTTTCACCGATCTCACCGCTGCCAAGAGCTTTAAATCAGCAGGCTGGAACTATAGCTGCGCGGCGGTCTGGAAACATATCTATGATGAGGCGCGCTGGAGCAGGAT
>NZ_JAWRXU010000668.1:0-273 GCF_046534895.1 Paraburkholderia sp. SIMBA_053
CTGCGGGTTCGCGCCGAGCAGTCCCATGGTCGCGTTCGCCACGAGCCAGTCGGACTTCCACCCGCCCGGCCCGGTGAAGCGGATGCCGAAGGTCTTCGTCGCCCCCAGAAGCCCCGTGAGCAGGCCCCCGTCGATGACGGTGACGTAGGCAGCCGCGGATCCCGTCGTCTGGACGTTCCCGAGGAGATTGCTCAGGATCGGCTCGAGGAGGCCCTGATTGACGATCTGCCCGAACTCGGCTTTCGTCAGGTCGTACCCCGTCGCGGCGGCCGG
>NZ_JAWRXU010000669.1:0-273 GCF_046534895.1 Paraburkholderia sp. SIMBA_053
TAAGTTTGCTGCACTCCAGCCGGCAAGCCCATGAAGAAGACGACCCAACGCCGCCCTACCATGACCGACATTGCGAAGCTCACCGGAGTCTCGCAATCGACGGTTTCACTCGTGCTCAACAACGCGAGCGGCGCGAAGTTCTCCGACGCCACGCGCGACAAGGTACTGCGCGCGGCCCAGGAACTCGGCTACCGGATGACGCAGCGCGAAACGAGCGCGCTGCCCTCGTTCGACACGGCACAGGGCGAACGCAACCTGATCGTCTATCTCGCC
>NZ_JAWRXU010000670.1:0-273 GCF_046534895.1 Paraburkholderia sp. SIMBA_053
CCCGGCGATGTTATTCAGCCTGGCCTGAATCACCTGTTGCTCGAAGATATTAATCGTTGTGTACGACACCAGGCTGAACGTCGTAGCCACGGCGAATGCCAGCAGTAGGTAGGTAAAGGCAATTTGCTGCTTAAGTGTCAGTCTTGGTTTCATCGGCAGTGACCAGGCGGTAGCCCACGGCAGGTAAAGTTAACAGCATCGGATAGGTAAAAGGTTTATCCAGTACCCGGCGCAACGAATGAATATGGGTTCTTAACGCATCACTGTCTGGCT
>NZ_JAWRXU010000671.1:0-273 GCF_046534895.1 Paraburkholderia sp. SIMBA_053
CAGCCTGCGCATCCGCATGGCGGACGGGCGCGATCTTGCCGTGGTGCAGATCGCGGGCCTCGTCGCGCGGCGCATCCTGTGCTTCGTCAAGCCCGGCGACCGGCTGGGAACGGGCGAGCGCTTCGGCCTGATCCGCTTCGGCTCGCGGCTGGATGTCTACCTGCCGCCGGGCGTCGAGCCGCTGGTCCGGGTGGGTCAGACCATGGTCGCGGGCGAAACCGTCCTGGCCGATCTCAACCCGACCGCGAGGGGGCCCGCATGACCGAACCGGTG
>NZ_JAWRXU010000672.1:0-273 GCF_046534895.1 Paraburkholderia sp. SIMBA_053
CTCTGTTCAGTTTCTCGCGGAGCGCTTTGCGGACGACCTTTCCAGTGGAGGTCATGGGAAGTTCGTCCACGAAATAAACTTTGCGCGGATACTCGTGCCCGGCGAGCTTCGTCCTCACGTGTCTCTGCAATTCGGCCATCAGTGCATCGTCGCCCCGATATGGTGGTTTTAGCACGATAAACGCACACACAATTTCAGTGCGTTGCGGGTCCGGCGCGCCAACCACGGCGACGTATCGCACAGCAGGATGATTTAGCAGCGTATCTTCGATCG
>NZ_JAWRXU010000095.1:0-470 GCF_046534895.1 Paraburkholderia sp. SIMBA_053
TCGTTCGTCGTGACTGGTCTGAAATCGCGAAAGAAACCCAGGCGCGTGTTCTGGAAGCGATCCTGAAACACGGTAACGTTGAAGAAGCGGTTCGTATCGTTAAAGAAGTTACCCAGAAACTGTCTAAATACGAAATCCCGCCGGAAAAACTGGCGATCTACGAACAGATCACCCGTCCGCTGCACGAATACAAAGCGATCGGCCCGCACGTTGCGGTTGCGAAACGTCTGGCGGCGAAAGGTGTTAAAATCAAACCGGGTATGGTTATCGGTTACATCGTTCTGCGTGGTGACGGTCCGATCTCTAACCGTGCGATCCTGGCGGAAGAATACGACCCGCGTAAACACAAATACGACGCGGAATACTACATCGAAAACCAGGTTCTGCCGGCGGTTCTGCGTATCCTGGAAGGTTTCGGTTACCGTAAAGAAGACCTGCGTTGGCAGAAAACCAAACAGACCGGTCTGACC
>NZ_JAWRXU010000673.1:0-273 GCF_046534895.1 Paraburkholderia sp. SIMBA_053
GGCGGCGAGCAGCGAATCGCCGCCCAGATCGAAGAAATTGTCGTCGCGAGCGATCGGGCTGAAGCAGAACAGGCTCTCCCACAGCGCTTGCAGGTAAGGCTCGAGCGCCTCGCGAGGGGTGCCGGGCGGCGGCAGCGTGCGCATCGCGAGATTCAGCGCTGGATGCTGGCGGATCACGTCGAGACATTCGGGGTTGCGCAACGCCGCTGCGTTGGCAACCGGCAGCCCGTTGATCGCATCGCGCGCAGCGGCTTCGGACGGCTTGCCGCTGTG
>NZ_JAWRXU010000096.1:0-470 GCF_046534895.1 Paraburkholderia sp. SIMBA_053
TCGGGGTTCCATCGCTTTGCGTCGCCGAGAAACGCGGCGTCGGACGAGCCCGGAATGTCCGGCTTGCTTCCCGAAGCGATCACGTGATCGCGGCTGTAGTCACGATAGCCGGATGTGCCGCTGCCGCGATTGCCCGTCCATTGAACGGAGACCTGGTAGTTGTGCTCGCCGTATGCCATGCGCGCTTCCTCTGATCGGTGAACCGGTGGATGAAGCGTTCATTTTAAAGCCGCTTATGCGCTGCAAACCACCGCTCGCGCGCGTCGATCTAGCGCGGCGCCGCCGGCCTGCCGCTGAGACTCGGCACTCGCGGATCGGGGTTCTGATTCAGGCTCGTGCCGTTCGCTCGCATCGTGTTAGGGACGTGGCCTGAGTTCAGACCCGTGCCGACGCCGCCTGCGCGCAGGCCTGTGCCAATAGAGCCGCCTGGCGTCGCAAGTCCCGGCGAAGGCGTGAGCGTCGAGCCGACC
>NZ_JAWRXU010000674.1:0-272 GCF_046534895.1 Paraburkholderia sp. SIMBA_053
CTCCGATGGCCGCGAAATCATGATCATCACGATCAACGACAAGTTCTGGCATGTGCTGTGCGATGCGCTCGATGCCCCCCAACTGAAGACCGACGCGCGTTTCGCCACGAAGGCCGCGCGGCTCGCGAACCGGGATCTCGTCAACGAAACACTGGCGACGATCTTCGCAACCCGCGATCTCGACACGTGGGAACGGGCGCTGTCGGCGTCTGGCGCGATCTACGGCGCGGTGCGCACCTGGCCCGAAGTGTTCAACGATCCGCACGTCGTGG
>NZ_JAWRXU010000675.1:0-272 GCF_046534895.1 Paraburkholderia sp. SIMBA_053
GGGAAACAGCGAGTCCGAGGCTGGTTCGGCTTCCTTCACTTCCTGCACGACTAGCTGCAGCGCGATCACGGCTGCGGCGAGTTCGACACGGCCCAGCCGTTCTTTCAGCAGGCGCATCAGGTGGTCTTCGCGCCACGTCGGCTCGGCGAGCGCCACCTCGATCGTTGTCGGGGCGATCGAATCGCGCCCGCGCTCATGTTCGAGCAGCAGCGCAATGCGTGTGACGGCAAGCTGCTTTTGCGACAGCCAGCCCGTTAGCTGGACGACGAGCC
>NZ_JAWRXU010000676.1:0-272 GCF_046534895.1 Paraburkholderia sp. SIMBA_053
GCTCGTCGAGCGCCGCAAGAACGTGGGCGCGCTGGTCAAGTCGTTTCCGGCGCGCGAGGTCACCGAACTGTATGCGCTGCGCGAGTTGCTCGAAGCCGATGCGGCGAGGCGCATCGTTTTTCCGGTCAGTCGCGAGGCGCTCGACACCTTGACGGCAATTCAGGCGGAGCACGACGCCGCCGCCATCGCCGGCGATCTGCGCCGCGTATTCCGCGCGAACATGGCTTTTCATCACGCGTTTTTTGCGTTGTCGGAAAGTCATGTGCTCACCG
>NZ_JAWRXU010000677.1:0-272 GCF_046534895.1 Paraburkholderia sp. SIMBA_053
CGCTGCGGCGGCGCGCGCGCATTAGCGCGGTAGCGCGAGCCGATGGAACCTTAATCGGTTCAGCAGGAGAAAAATTCAGGGGGACGGTAAGTTATTTTTCGCATCACCGTAGCGGCGCACTCGCCAGGGCTACGCCCAAGGTGCGCACTGCCCGGCACTTGTGACCAACGTGTCGAGGGCTGGACACTGATCGCGGATCCCGGTCCTCTATGGTTCGCAAACTCAGGTGGGTGGCTGGGTCAATCCCACTGGCCATCCAGTTCGATTAAAGG
>NZ_JAWRXU010000678.1:0-272 GCF_046534895.1 Paraburkholderia sp. SIMBA_053
TGGACGGGGCTTTTCCGGGGTTCGCGCCGCATTACCCTGTGCTGTGGGCCTCGACGACACCGCTAACGCGGGCACGTCGCGCGCCTTTCGGCGAAACCGTTGAAGTCATCTGCTGAACCCGTTTTCCGGCGAAAGCGTTCTCTCTGACAAAACCCGGCCTCGTGCCGGTTTTTTTTTCATCCATTGGTTTGTCGATTTCCGCGTGTTTCCAGTGCTGTGGATCGGAAAGCTACACGATTTTGGGGGCCTTTCTGCCGGAGTAGCTCTAACGC
>NZ_JAWRXU010000679.1:0-272 GCF_046534895.1 Paraburkholderia sp. SIMBA_053
AATGTAAGTTTAGAAGTAGAACCAATTTGCAGATATCCTGATGCCAGACGACTTCCTCCCCGTGTAATTATGTAATTTCCTGAGCCTCCAAATTCTGACCATGATAATGTTATCGTGTGTTTCTTTTTATTATAAAGAATTTTACGCTCTATGTTATCTTGCTGTTTTTTTATATCCGATAAGCCTACCGCTTCAAAACTGCAAAAAATTAGCATAGATGCAAACGCAATAAACGTTGAGGTTAACTTTTTAATCATAAAATATTCATTTTT
>NZ_JAWRXU010000680.1:0-272 GCF_046534895.1 Paraburkholderia sp. SIMBA_053
GCCCCAGGAATGAAGCCGCCGCCGAAGACGAAGCCGCGAGGAACCCAATGAGGAGACGCATCATGAAGACCGCCGTCATCCGTCTCCTGAGTGTGCTCGTCCCGGCGCTCGTCACCAGTCCAGCCGGCGCGTGGTCGCATGCGAACTATCGCGGAGGCAGCACGTCGCACGCGCCCGGTTCGGATTCCACAACCCGCAGCAACGCCTGGGGTGGCAGCGAAACGCACACATACGGGCAAGGCACGACCGCAACCGGCCGCTATGGTGATACT
>NZ_JAWRXU010000681.1:0-272 GCF_046534895.1 Paraburkholderia sp. SIMBA_053
CTCTGATGGCGCTGCACGACCGTGACGTTATCCGCACCATGGCGTGTGGTATCGCTGGTCTGTCCGTTGCTGCTGACTCCCTGTCTGCAATCAAATATGCGAAAGTTAAACCGATTCGTGACGAAGACGGTCTGGCTATCGACTTCGAAATCGAAGGCGAATACCCGCAGTTTGGTAACAATGATCCGCGTGTAGATGACCTGGCTGTTGACCTGGTAGAACGTTTCATGAAGAAAATTCAGAAACTGCACACCTACCGTGACGCTATCCCG
>NZ_JAWRXU010000682.1:0-272 GCF_046534895.1 Paraburkholderia sp. SIMBA_053
GCGAAGCGTGGGGGCCGAACGTGTACGTGTCGGTGCTCGCGCTGCGCGGACGCATCCGCGAAGTGCCGTGGTACTCGTTCTTCACGTGGGGCTGGAAGGCACCGCTCGAATGGGCGCGCGCGTTCTGGTACCAAGGCCGCTACTACGAAGCGCCGACGCCGCTCGTCGATCTGTCGAAGCCCGCGTTCCGCTACGGTCTCGCCGAGATCAAGGTCGGCACAGCCGCGCATAAACTGGCCGTGACGGTCACCCCGGACGCGAAGTCATACACG
>NZ_JAWRXU010000683.1:0-272 GCF_046534895.1 Paraburkholderia sp. SIMBA_053
CGTCGATGAACACCAGATCCGCGGTATCCAGCAGCGACGACGGGCTCTCCTCGATGCCGTAGGGAGCGCGGACACCCGACTCCAGGTCGGCGGGGATCTGGGCGCGGAACGGGCCGATGCCGCTGAGATGCAGGTAGCTGGACGCGGCGCCGGGGCCGCCATTGGTGAGGAACAGCACGGGGTGGTGCCGACGGGTCTCGGCGTCGGTCTCGGCGATGTACGAGAACGCCGACAGCGTGCCGACCTGGGTGCCGTCGGCCGTGCGCAGCGGG
>NZ_JAWRXU010000684.1:0-272 GCF_046534895.1 Paraburkholderia sp. SIMBA_053
CGTGCCGAACGCGAGCGTGACCATCGCGAGATACGGACCCGACACGCGCAGTGCGGGCAGCGCGAGAATCGCGCCGAACGCGGCCGTCACGACGATCGCCATCGGCACGGTCACATAGAACGGCATGCCAAGCTTGATGAACAGCACACCCGCCGTGTAAGCGCCGACGCCGAACAGCCCCGCGTGTCCAAGCGACACTTGCCCTGTGTAACCGACCACGATGTCGAGACCGAAGAGCAGGATCGCGTAGATCATGATCGTCTCGACGAGGT
>NZ_JAWRXU010000685.1:0-272 GCF_046534895.1 Paraburkholderia sp. SIMBA_053
GGCGCGATTGCGTTGTGTGCGAGTGTCGTCTATGCGCATCAGACGGTGCTGGCGATGATCGCCCTCACGATTGGCACTATGGGTGTTATTACAACGATTTCGCAGTTTTGGACTGTGCCGCCGGCTGTTTTGCAAGGGGCGGCTGCCGCTGGTGGGATTGCGCTTGCTAATTCGGTTGGGTCGATTTCGGGTGTTGTTAGTCCGTATGTGATTGGGTTTTTGCAGACTTCGACTGGGTCGACTGGGAGTGGTGTGGTCGGGATTGCTGTGAG
>NZ_JAWRXU010000686.1:0-272 GCF_046534895.1 Paraburkholderia sp. SIMBA_053
TGCTGATCCGCCGCAGCGGCTTCGAGGCGACGATGTCGCGCTATCTGATCGACCGGATCGCGTCGCTGCCGAACGTCACCGTGTATCCGGGCACGGAAATCGGCTGGCTCGAAGGCAGCGAAGGCGGGCTCGAGCAGGTCGGCCTGAAAAACCCATGCGCGGACGGGCGCGACTGCTTCGATTCGCGGCATCTTTTCCTGTTCACGGGCGCCGATCCGAATACGGACTGGCTGCGCAGCTGTGGCGTCGAACTGGACAAGAAGGGCTTCGTG
>NZ_JAWRXU010000097.1:0-469 GCF_046534895.1 Paraburkholderia sp. SIMBA_053
GTCGCATACATGGCGAACAACGCGGGCGCGAAGTTCGCAGATCCGCCGAAGCCTATGCCGGGTCAGCCAGCCGCAGGGCCGGCCGGCGCTTCTGGCGCAGCGGCGGCTTCGGGCGCCGAAGCGGCATCAGGCGCAGCCGGTGCCTCCGATGCAGCAGGCACCCAGGCGGCGGCCGCGATGGCCGCCATGGCCAATGTGCCGCAAGGCGCGGCGCCCGCATCGGGCGCGACGCAGAGCGCGGACGCATCGCAGGCGGGCAAGGCGCTGTATCAGCAGGTCTGCCAGGCCTGTCACGCGGCGGGCGTGCTGAACGCGCCGAAATTCGGCGACAAGGACGCCTGGGCGCTGCGCCTGAAGGAGCCGATGGAAACCGTCTACAACTACGCGCTGCACGGCAAGGGCGCGATGCCGCCGAAAGGCGGATCGAGCGCGTCGGACGCTGATGTGAAGGCCGCCGTCGATTACATGG
>NZ_JAWRXU010000687.1:0-272 GCF_046534895.1 Paraburkholderia sp. SIMBA_053
GTCGATGCCGCGTTGACCGGCGCCTACGGCTCGACCGGCCAGCGCAGTACGGCGGCGGCGCGTCTGATCGTCGAACGCGCGATCTACGAGCCGTTCGTCGACGCGTTGCAGGCAAGGCTCGCGAAACTCACCGTCGACCATGCGCTGAAGCACGGCACCGACGTGGGCCCCGTCGCGAACGCCGCGCAACTGGAGCGCAATCTCGACTACGTGCGAATCGCGGCGCAGGAAGGCGCGCAACTGCTGCGCGGCGGCCGGCGGCTCGAACGCGC
>NZ_JAWRXU010000688.1:0-272 GCF_046534895.1 Paraburkholderia sp. SIMBA_053
GTTGCCCCGCCAGCGTCAGCGCAAGACCAAACTCAATGCGCGCCCGAGCGCCGTTCGACGAACCGCGCGACGTAGTCGTCGGCGGGTTTCGTGAGGATTTCGTTCGGCGTGCCTTCCTGCACCAGCGTGCCGTCGCGCAGAATCGCGATGCGGTTGCCGATGCGCAGCGCTTCGTCCAGATCGTGCGTGATGAACACGATTGTCTTGTTGAGCGTCGCCTGCAGTTGCAGAAGCTGATCCTGCATTTCCGTGCGGATCAGCGGATCGAGCGC
>NZ_JAWRXU010000689.1:0-272 GCF_046534895.1 Paraburkholderia sp. SIMBA_053
GAATGGACTGACATGGACGTTCCGTTCAGCTAGCGTTCGTTCGACAACGGCTTCTCATTGTAAAACGGGCACGATCGTACCGGCGCCAGTCATGCGTTTCTCTTGCGCCCGACGTGCGATCGGGACGGGCGACGCTGCACGCCGGATGGGCAGCCGTGCACGTTCGTCGAGCGCAAAGGGCGCGATCGCGGGGGCTTCGTCCTCGTAAAAACCCTGATCCCTCCGGACTTTCGACGGTCACGAATCACGTGTAGCCTGTCGTGCATGTCGAT
>NZ_JAWRXU010000690.1:0-272 GCF_046534895.1 Paraburkholderia sp. SIMBA_053
GAAACAGGGGTTTTGGAGAGCGTCAAAAACATTTAATGCAAAAAATAACCCAATTTTTAATAATACCACCTAAATAAAGGTCTAGCAATTGAAATTTCATCATGAACGCATCGTATTTGATCTCCTAAGAAAACCAATTTTTAACACTTTTCGATAATGATTTTAACACGTTAAATGCTTGGCATAGAAACTACGAGATAGTGCTTCGCGATTTAGGGATTAAAGAAGTAAATGTATTATAGATACAAATTTCTAAGAATTTTAAAGTTTAT
>NZ_JAWRXU010000691.1:0-272 GCF_046534895.1 Paraburkholderia sp. SIMBA_053
GTCGCCCATTGTTCCCGCACCTTGATAACTGGGCCTCTGGACCTGCTGGCGGCGGCCAGGACCGCTTGAGCGAAGTCGCGGCAGTCCGGAGGTCCCGATAGCGTCCCATTGATCCTTGCGCGGGTAGTTGCCAGATCGACGGTGTCATCAGCGAACCGGATACGAATCCGTTCTCCGCACTGATTGAATTCATCCAGTGCCTGAGCGATCGCGGCCGCATCGAAATGGTCATGGTTCAAACCTCGCGAATCGTCCGATACCCGCCTGAAAGC
>NZ_JAWRXU010000692.1:0-272 GCF_046534895.1 Paraburkholderia sp. SIMBA_053
CGTTCGACATCCAGCAGGTCGCCAAACAGTAAGCAAGCTGAGGTGCGCGACGACAAGGTGATTCGCACGATAAGGATACCGAACGGATGGCGGAGCTAACCCCTCAGGAGCGCTTGCAGCCCTCGTTGCTCGACCGGCTCACCGACATGGCGCCGGACGAGCCCGACGAGAGCCGCGAGCAGCGCGTGATCACGGCGGCGCGCCTGCGCGAGTATGTGACGCGTGACATTGCCGCGCTGCTGAACTGCACGCGGCAGTGGGACAGCGACGGT
>NZ_JAWRXU010000693.1:0-272 GCF_046534895.1 Paraburkholderia sp. SIMBA_053
GCTTGCGTTTGCGCAAACTGTTTGGCGATTTGCTCGAAGAAGGGATTCGCAAACGGCAGCGAACCGGCCTGCGCCGTCGCCGCTTTCGCGAAGTCGGGCATAGCGGGGACACTAAAAGGATTGCCGTTCGCTGCAGCCTGCGCGCCTAGCGAACGCCATGCGTTCATCCAGGCATCGAACCATTGATGGACCCCTGCCGCATCCGCTTGCTGCTGCGTGCGGTCCGACGAGGTGTCCGTGCGAGAAGAAGTCGAGGAAGTTTGAGATGCAGC
>NZ_JAWRXU010000694.1:0-272 GCF_046534895.1 Paraburkholderia sp. SIMBA_053
GTTTTTGCGTCCTATTAACCATATTGGATAACTGTTTAGTTGTCTATCGTATATTTTTGTTATTTCGTCTCTCTAATGGGGAAATTGCTAACGATTGCATTACTGAAAGGGGATTGCACAAGGTAGCGCAACTGTTTTATAACGGCTGCAATCAAAATCACGGACAACCGACTGTGTTAATTACAGAACTTACCCCAGAATATTTTGCCGCCGTCGTTACCCTTGCCAATCTGATCCATGGCGACAATTACCTTGATGCAGTTAGCCTGCAG
>NZ_JAWRXU010000695.1:0-272 GCF_046534895.1 Paraburkholderia sp. SIMBA_053
GTGATAACCGCACTTGCGATGCTTTGCCCGCTGGTGGGCGGCGCGTTGCTCCTGGGTTACCACACAAGCAGCAGGTGCTGAGAACAGGAGGACGCAGATGAGAACTGAAATTCGCGAACTGTCGCCGGCAGAGATCAAGCAGGTGAGCGGTGGGAATCCGTGGGCGGTCGTCACGCTTGTCGGTGCGGTGATGGGAGCGGCCTACAAGGTGGGCAGCGACCTGGCCCACAGGGACAACCTGCAGTGCAAGGCGCCGGGTTAGGCGCGCAACG
>NZ_JAWRXU010000098.1:0-467 GCF_046534895.1 Paraburkholderia sp. SIMBA_053
CCACGGGGTCTGTGCCGGCGGAATCGAGATGCTGACTGTCTCGCGGCGGCGTGCAAGCTCTTCGTCATCGACCAGCACGTTCACCGAACGCGCGTTCAGGTCGACACGCACGCGGTCGCCTGTTTGCAGCAGAGAGAGTCCGCCGCCCACGGCCGCCTCGGGCGACATGTTGAGGATCGAAGGACTTGCCGAGGTTCCGCTTTGCCGGCCGTCGCCCATCGTCGGAAGAGACGTTATGCCCTGGCGCACGAGCGCGGCGGGAGGCGCCATGTTGACGACCTCGGCGCTGCCCGGATAACCCACGGTGCCCGCGCCGCGGATAACGAGAATGCAGTGCTGGTCGATCTCGAGCGACGGGTCGTTGATGCGCGCGTGGTAATCCTCGGGTCCCTCGAACACGATTGCCCTTGCTTCGAAGGCGTTTTCCGCACCGGGCTCGCTCAGATAGGTATTGCGGAAAGCATCGC
>NZ_JAWRXU010000696.1:0-272 GCF_046534895.1 Paraburkholderia sp. SIMBA_053
GAGCCAGTCGAGAGAGTGCTGTTCAGTGGCGATGAAACCGTCGATGCTGCTCGCGGTGTAGAAGTGGGTGGCCATGGATCCACCATCTCATCAGACACCGACATCGAGCGACGACACCTGGAGATCATTCGGACCGGATCGCTCGGGCGGCGGGCTCACGGCGCGAGGAGCGAGGTGGCGTTCATGGGTGATTCATGCCAGGAGAGCCCCGGGTAGCGCTTGAACCAGGACACCTGGCGCCGGGCATAGCGGCGCGTCAGGGCCTGCGTCTC
>NZ_JAWRXU010000697.1:0-272 GCF_046534895.1 Paraburkholderia sp. SIMBA_053
GCAGCATCGCCAGTGTCGCATCGGCGAAGGACGCAGGCGAGAACCGGCCGTCGAGCACGGCCGGCCGGGTTCCCGCGACGATAGAGCGCACCATCACCTGGAGCCCTGCCACGTAGCCGGCCGGCAGAGCAAGCAGCCAGCGGCCGCTCCCGATCCTCGCCGCCGTCGCCTCGGCACTCGCGCGCAGCGCCTCACCGCTCAGCGCGACCCGCTTCGGTATGCCGCTCGACCCCGAGGTCGCGATCACCGCCGCGATGCCGTCCGCCACGTTC
>NZ_JAWRXU010000099.1:0-467 GCF_046534895.1 Paraburkholderia sp. SIMBA_053
TGTTCAGGTCCTTGTGCTCACGGCGCCATGCGAGCTTGACGAATTCGTTGTCGACGCTGCCGCCGAGCAGGACGGCGTCACGCTCTTCGAAGTCCTTGGCCAGCTTGCCGAACTCGACGATTTCCGTCGGGCAAACGAACGTGAAGTCCTTCGGGTAGAAATAGATGATCTTCCACTTGCCCGGGAACGACGATTCGGTGATTTCTTCGAACGCCGATACGCCGTTCTCTTCGTGGTTGTTGAAACCTGGCTTCGCAGCCGTCACGGTAAAGGCTTCGACTTTATCGCCGACAGTTTTCATGCGTTGACTCCTTGAGAATTGGCAAAAGAGATTCACGACAACCCGCTCAAACTACCTGCTGGCTGTAACGAACACGTTACACGCTGAAGACTATAACTCTATTAATCAATCGCATCAATAGTTTTTTTCTAACAAAGTGGATGAATTTTCTCCAACGCGGCGATAG
>NZ_JAWRXU010000014.1:0-155353 GCF_046534895.1 Paraburkholderia sp. SIMBA_053
CACCACCCTGTTGCGAAACACTGTGCCCGCCAGGGTGCCATTGCTGATTGGTTCGGTCGGCACGGGCGGCGCAGACGACTTTGAGCTTTAGCAACATTATCCTGTCTGGAGTGGTCGAGGAAGCCAGTCAGATTCCTCTCGCGGTACAGGCGGCGAGGAGCGCGTCGATGGCGTGAAGGCCGTTCGCGATAGCCTTGGGTTAGCTACGCGGCCCACGCAGTGAGATGCAGCACTACGTGAACCATGCTGGTTCACAAACCTTGCGAACCAACGATTCAAATATCGTACGCGGCCATTCCCCTTCAGGCGCCTCGTATGCCTCATTCCATCTTGTTGGCAATAAAACTGCGCTGTTTAGGAGTCGAATACATGGAGCTGTTAGGCCAGATGATGCACTTCCCCATGCTGCTCTCGTCGATCATTCAGGCGGCCGCTCGGCAATATTCTGATGTCGACATTGTGTCCCGTCGCGTAGAGGGCGACATTCATCGCTACAACTACGAAGACTGTCACGTCCGCAGCAAGCAGGTAGCCCAGGTCTTGATTAAGCGCGGTATTGGATCCGGTGATCGTGTCGGCACCTTGGCGTGGAACGGCTACCGGCACATGGAGCTCTACTATGGGGTGAGCGGCATCGGGGCTGTGTGCCATACGATCAACCCTCGCCTGTTTCCCGAACAAATCGAGTACATCATTAATCACGGCGAGGATCGATACGTCTTTTTTGACGCGACGTTTGCGACGCTGGTCGAACAGATAGCGCCAAAGTGTCGGAATGTCGAGAAGTGGGTCATGTTGTGTTCCGAGGACGCGCTGCCTCGCGATTTTTCAGTGCCGCTTGAAAGCTACGAGTCACTCATTGCGCAACATGCGCCAGACTTCGCCTGGCCAAGCTTCGGTGAAGAACGCGCGGCGATGCTCTGCTATACGTCCGGTACTACTGGCGATCCGAAAGGTGTGTTGTATTCACATCGGTCGCTTACGCTAATGGCGTACGCATCAGCGTTGCCCGATGCGTTGTGTCTTTCGACCAGAGATACCGTCGCGCCTGTCGTCCCAATGTTCCATGTTAATGCGTGGGGCATCCCCTTTTCGGCTCCGCTCGTGGGGGCTAAGCTTGTCCTTCCCGGCGCCAAGCTGGATGGGGAATCACTGTCCACGCTCTTTGCGGAGGAAGGCGTCACGATGTCTGCTGGGGTGCCGACAGTATGGCTTGCTTTCGTTGAGCATCTTGCACGTACCGGAAGGCCATGTAGTACCCTTCAACGGGTAATCGTCGGAGGTGCCGCCTGTCCACCGAGCCTCGCGGCAAGCTTCAAGAAGCTTGGGATTCGCGCCGTGCATGGATGGGGAATGACGGAGACTTCACCGTTAGGTACGGTATGCACGCCCTCAAGGGGCTACGGCGAAAAAGCGCCCGAAGAACAGTTGCTGACTGACTCGAAACAGGGCCGAGCCGTGCCTGGGATCGAACTGAAAACGGTCGGACCCGACGGAGCTGAACTCCCACGTGACGGGCGAACAAGCGGGGAACTGATGGTTCGAGGACATTGGGTGGTCGAACGCTACTTCGGCGCATCTGCTTCTGCTCTCAGTGACGGGTGGTTCGCCACAGGAGACGTGGCAACTATAGACGAGGATGGCTTCCTGCATATCACGGATCGCAGCAAGGATGTTATCAAATCGGGCGGCGAATGGATTTCCTCCATAGCCTTGGAGAATATCGCAATCTCCCATCCGGAAATCGAGGCCGTCGCCTGCATTGGTCGGGCGCATCCGAAGTGGGACGAACGCCCTATCTTAATAGCAGTGCGCAAAGATGGTAGTTCGATTTCTGTCGAACAACTGCTCGAGTTTTTTGCGGGTAAGGTCGCCAAGTGGTGGTTGCCGGACGACGTGAGATTTGTGGAGTCTCTGCCTTTTACGGCAACGGGAAAAGTGAATAAGCTCACGTTGAGGCAGCAATTTGGACATCGCTGAGGGGCAGTCTATCGGTATGCGGTCGAGTGCGAGCGACAGGGACGAGACCGGATCGGAAAACAGACCGCCCGGACCCATGATCGCCGTGCCGCCCGCATGCACCTGCACCGCTTGCTGCGCGAGCGTCTCGAAGTCGAAGCGGAAAGGCGCGAGCGCGAGAATCATCAGCAGCGTCGCACCGAACATGATGAGCACCGCCTTGATGAGCTGCACCCACGTCGTGGCAAGCATGCCGCCGAACGTGACGTACACGATCATCAGAACGCCTACCGCAATCACCGCGTAGTTGTATGGCAGGCCGAACATCAGCTGGACCAGTTCGCCTGCGCCCACCATCTGCACGATCAGATAGAAGGACGCCACCGTCAGCGAGCCGATCGCCGCCATGCAGCGCACCCCGACGTGATCGAGGCGATACGCGACGATGTCGACGAAGGTTTAGCGGCCGAGATTGCGCTCGCGTTCGGCCATCAGCAGCAGCATCCCCGGCCAGCCGACGAAAAAGCCGACGCAGTAGAGCAAGTCGTCGTAGCCTCGCGCGTAGACCAGACTCACGACGCCGAGCATGGTCGCCGCCGACAGATAGTCTCCCGCGACCGCGAGCCAGTTTTGCATACCGCTGATGCCGTCGCCCGCGGAAAGAAAATCCTTCGCGGTGCGGGTGCGCCGCGCGGCCCACCAGGTAATTGCGAACGTCACGCCCACGAACGCGAGGAAGATCACGATGGCCGTCGCATTCAACGTCCGGCCGCTGGCTGCCTGCGCTGCCGCGCGTCGCGCGACAGCGCGACGAGAGCAGCGCAAACGGACATGATGCCAATGTGTTTTATGCAATCTCCGATCATCGCGCCACCTCGTCGAGAAGATGCGCGCTCAGGCGATCGAACGTGCTGCTGGCCTTGCGCACGTAGATCCAAGTGAGGATCCAGCCGAGCACGAGAATTGCCACCGCCAGCACGACGCCGACGGGCTGGCTGTGCCGCGTTCGACGGGTAGCCGCAACACCCGGCCAGAACGCGACCAGCGCGATCAGGATAAATACGCGATCAGACCGATCGGCATCAGCGACCACACCAGTCGCGCGCGTCGACTGACGAGCTCCTTGAAGAGCGCGTGCTGATTCGTGCGCTCGGCGATTTCCAGATTGTTCATCAAGATGTCTCGTCCAGAGCGTCAGGCGCGAATGCGCTGACCGTCATGTTTGTATTTGCAACGCGATCGGCGAACGCGAGCTAGATAGATTTGCCGCGCGCGATCGATTGCGACAACCCTTCTTTCCGGCGCTGCTGGAAGGACTCGGAAAGATGGCTAAGCTGGTGCGCGTCGAAATGCGCGGTTATTGCTGCACGAAGCCCTTGCATGTCGAGTCCGCGATTGATCGAGCGCTTGACAAGCATGATCGCGAAGGCGTCGCCGACGGCGATCTTGCGGGCCAGTGCCATCGTTTCGTCGCGCAGCGATTCTCGCGGCGCGACGCGGTTCACCATAACGGCGTCGCGGACTTGATCGGCGCTCATTTTCGCGCCCGTGGAAGAGGAATTCCTTGGCCGCGCGCGCCCATCAACCAACGGGCTTAACCCGCGTTTTCCGCAAGTTTGTCGAGCGACGCAACCTCTCCCTCGTTCGCGAGCAGCGCGCGCTTGCGAACGTACCGCATGATGCTCGTCGCGCCATAACGCGACCCGCCCATGCCCGACTTCCTGAACGCGGTTTTCTCACCGTCGAACATCATCACACGCGGCAATTCCGTGTCGTTGATACTGACGCCGCCCGCCTCCATCTTCGTCGCGAAGTCGCCGGCCGTGTGTGTGTCAGGACCAAACACCGCTCCGCTCAATCCGAACATGGAGTCGTTCATCAGGCGTTCGGCTTCAGCATCATCATTAAAGCGCATGACGGGCACGATCGGACCAAATGTCTCTTCCGTCATGAGGGTCATCCTGTGGTCGACGTTCGTTACCACGGTCGGGTCGATCCACACAGCGCCGTTGATTCGTTCACTCCTGCCGCCGAGCACGATCGACGCGCCCTTGTTCACCGCATCGTCCAGCTGGGCGTCTATGATGGCCGCCTGCTTCTCGAAAATCATCGGACCGTAGTGGCCGCCGTCACCCGCCGCGTTGCTGCGCTTCAATGCGGCCGCCTGGGTACGCAATTCCTCGACGAGTGCGTCGTGCAGCGAATCGTGCGCATATACGCGCTCGATCGCATAGCAGACCTGCCCCGAATTGTAGAGCGCGCTGCGCAGAATGCTGGTCGCGGCCCGCTTGACGTCGGCACCCGCGAGCACCACCGCCGCATCCTTGCCGCCAAGTTCGAGGAACGCTGGAATGAAGGCCTGCGCGGCCGCGACTGCAATCTTCTGGCCGGTCGGCACACTGCCGGTAAATACCACGGCGTCCGACTGCGCGACGATCGCCGCGCCCGTCTGCGCGCCGCCTGTCACGAGCGTGATGATGCTCGCGAGCGCCGGCACGGCCGCGATGCTCCGGCGCAGCGGCTCGATGAAGCGCGGCGTCACTTCGCTCGGCTTGATGATGACGGCGGCTCCCGCGACCAGCGCGGCGATCGCGTCGATAAAGGACAGCACCAGCGGGAAGTTCCAGGGGCTGATTATGCCGACGACCGGGTAGGCCGCGTACGTAACCTTGAACACGATATCCGGGTGCGCTTCCAGCTTGCGGAACGGCGTGGCCAGAACGGTTGGCGCATGCTCGCAGAAACCGTGGATGAAGTGGATCACCGCACCCAACTCTTCCGCGGAAATGCGGTGGCGAGCCGTATCGATCGACAGCGCCGCCACCACTTCCGCTCCATTCCTTTCGAGCTCGTCGGCCCAGGCAAGCAGCGCCTTCGTGCGATACGTCAGACCGCCCTGTGCCCAGGCGTGTTGCGCTTCGCGAGCGGCGGACACCAGAGTGCCGATGCGCGCTGCGTCCATATCGTCGATTTCATAGTCAAGCTCGCCGGTGCGAGGGTTGCGAACTGCGATAGATGCCATCGTGTTTCCTTTCGTTGCGTGGTATTGCCCGCGAGAAGCGGGTCATTCGGACATCGCGAGCCGTGCTTCAGACACACGATCTGTTTGACGATGACCGATGCTAGCAACGCAGAAACACAACGAGTACCATGCGCGAGGCAATCCGGCCGAATTCCTAAATCAAAGTGCGTCGCGCAAATGCAGGTGGCGCGTCAACGTTGTTCCGGCGCCGTCTTTTCCGCGATTTCGTTCACGCCGTGGCCCGCAGCCTGCCGCGCGATTTGGCGCACGCGCTCGCTGCCGCATTGAGACATATCATTTGCCGCGGTATGCGAAATGACCGGTCCGTGACTAAGCGGACTCGCGAGACGGCGCGCATCTTTCGGCGCAAAGCCGAAGTAGTCGCGAAATGCCGCGGTAAAGCTCGTCTGATGCTGATAACCCACCGCAAGTGCGACTTGCCCCACCGGCTGACGTTCATCGACCAGCAGATGCAACGCATGGTTCATCCGGCAACGATGTCCATAGTCGAAAATCGTCATGCCGTAGAGAAACTTGAAACCGCGCTTGAGTTTGGATGCATTCGTGCCCACGACACGAGCCAGTTCCGGAATGGTCGGCGCGTGCCGCAAATCCCCAACGATCATTTCGCGTGCCTTCTCGATGAGCCGTAAGTCGCGCGCCGAAAGCGTTTCACCCGGTTTGTCGGCATTCAGATGCGCGAGCCACATTTCGATGCACGCGCACAGGATCTCCGTGCACTTGCCGTCGAGATATAGCATCTGGCGCGCGCCGCGATACGGCGACGCAAGCAACTGCTCCGCAATATGCAGCGCTTCCACACTGAAAGGCATCTGCCGGTTATAGATCTGATCGAAGCCGACTGCGGCCAATTCCGCGCGGATTCGATCAGCTTCGCCGCCCAGGGAGCGCAATAGCCTGTCGAAATACCGCTGCGTGACATAAAGCCCAACCGACTGCCACGGGCCCGGTCCGCACGTGACCTGGTAGCGCACGTCCGCGCCTTGGCGGCACACCAGCAGATTGGGCGCGTTGACCTGGAGATTGCCTGTGTCCGAGAAGTCGACACTCGCAGGACCCGACAGTGAAAAGTGAAACTCGACAAACGACTCGGGCAGCACGCTCTCCGAGCGGCTATGCGCGTAGTTGCAGTCGGACACGACAATGAAAATCTCGTCCCGAATGCTCGCCATGCGCCACACGCCCTCCTCCGCATCACCCGGCACCGGAACAACTGCGCCATACAGGCCGAATTCCGGCACGCTGATGCAATCCGGCCGCGTGCGCAGCGCGTCGAACGCTTCGGTGAGCCGCGATTGCTGCCCGGCTAGCGAGGTGCGAAAGAGGCCTCGCGGCAGACCCGCGGGCATTCCAGGAAGCGTCGGCATATCGGACTCCAGAACCAGAGAACCTGGCGAACTGACTATGCGATTGACCGCATCGCAGACGTCCCTATTATTGCCCCATCAAAAAAAAGCCGCCCCTAGTGCGTTCCCGACTTCCGCGGCCCGGTGACACGTGTCGCCGATAAAAAACCGTTTTGCCTAGATCGGTGTCCCGATCGCCCATGTCCCCCTCGATCTGGCGCAGGTATAAGTAGCCCACACGCGGCAATAGCCGCGACAAGCTCTTACCCATGAGGTCCGCCTTACCATGAGACATTACCTTTCCCGGCTGCGCGCACGCGGCGAACTATTGACCGTGACTCGCGAAGTCGATCCGCGCCATGAAGTCGCCGCCGTCGCGCGCCGTCTGCAGCAGGAAACAACGCGGCCCGTGCTGTTCGAGAACGTACGCGGCAGCCGTCTGCCCGTTCTGCTCAACCTCTATACCGACCACGACCGGCTGCGCGAAATTATTCGCTGTGAAGAGAACGAAACGTTCTGCGCGCGTCTCACGCGAGAAATCTCACTCGCCGCTCAGCTCGACACGCCGGTAGAACGCGTCGCGCCGCCTGCGGACTGGGTCACCGGCAAGCTCTCCGATCTGCCGGTCCTGACCCATCACGAGCGTGACGGCGCACCGTACGTCACCGCCGGAGTCTTTCTCGCGAAGGACCCCGACAGCGGGCGCAGCAACCTGTCGTTTCATCGTTCAATGGTGGTCTCGGACAACGAGTTGCGAATCCGTCTGGGCAGCAGCCATGATCTCGCACAGTTCCAGCAGCGTGCGGAGGCGCGCGGCGAAGCACTGGAAGCCGTCATCCTTCTCGGCGCCGACCCCGAAATATTCATGAGTGCCTGCGTATCGCTGCCTCCGGACGCCGACGAACTGGCACTGGCGGCAACCATGCGCGGCGGCCCCATCGCCGTGCGCCCCGCCTATACGGTCGGTATCGATGTCCCTGTTTCGGTGGAGATCGTCATCGAAGGGCGCATCCTGCCGAACGTGAAGCGGCCAGAGGGTCCGTTCGGTGAATTCATGGGTTACTACGTCGAGGTGGGCGACAATCACGTGTTCGAAGTCACGCACGTCGGCTGGCGCGAGGGTGCCGTCTATCAGGGGCTGATCTGCGGCTCCGACGAAGATTTGCGTCCGCTCGAAGCCGCTACGGCCGCACGCATCTACAAGGCGATTGCGGGCCAGGTGCGCGGTGTGCTCGACGTGAGTTGCCGTCCCACGGTGATGAACACGGTCATCAAACTCGACAAGCAATACGAAGGGCACGCGCAACATGCGTTGCTGGCCGCGCTTGGCTCGCACCTCGACTACAACAAGCTCGTTATCGTGGTGGACAAAGACGTGGACATCTACAATATGGACGAGGTCATATGGGCGTTTCTCACGCGAGGCCGCGCAGACACCCGCACGATGGTGCTGCACGACGTACCGGGCTTCTACCGCGACGCGCACAAGGATCATTGGGGCCGGCTCGCACTCGACGCCACCAAGCCCTGGGGACGCGAAGCCGAATTTGAGCGCAAGTCGATTCCCCGCATGCAGCAGATCGTGCTCGACGACTATCTGCCGCATTTTTCGCGGCTCGCGTCATGAACGCGCGCATGGACGGTCATGACGGCGGCGCGGGCGAACGGCAACGGCGCATCGTGGTCGCGATCACGGGCGCGACTGGCGCGATATACGGGGTGCGGCTTCTGGCAGCGCTGCGTGCATGTGGTGCAACCACGCACCTGGTCGTGTCGCGCGCGGGTTGGATGACCCTGGCCGACGAAACGGGTTGCGACCGCGCCGCGCTACGCGATGCTGCCGACGTTTATCACGACCAGAACGAAGTGGGCGCCAGCATCGCAAGCGGCTCGTACCATCACGACGGTATGGTGATCGCACCGTGTTCGATGAAAACACTGGCCGCTGTCGCGCACGGCTTCGACGACAATCTCGTTGCCCGCGCGGCAAGCGTCGCGCTAAAGGAGAGGCGCAAACTCGTTCTGCTTGCGCGCGAGACACCGCTGACGCTGGCTCATCTGCGTAACATGACGCTTGCGGCAGAGATGGGCGCAGTCGTCATGCCGCCACTGCCCGCGTTCTACGCAAAGCCGGACAGCATCGACGCGATGATCGACTATACGGTGATGCGGGTGCTCGATCAGTTGGGCATCGCGTCAGACAAACCGTACGCACGCTGGCAGGGACTTGCGGTATCGCTCGCGTCGCGTTGATGTGAACGGGGCTGCTTGCCTGCCTGATGCGAAATAGCAGGAATGGAAAGGCCCGGAATCAAGGTTCCGGGCCTTTGACTTTGCTCCGTTAACACGTGCCCGGCCAGATGCGATGAAACTACGCCCTCGCGGCGACCGCCGACGCTTTCCTGCCGTTGCCGCCGCGCTTCTTGCGCGCCGCCATCGAGAGCAGCGTGACGAGTACGAAGAGCGCGGTAACGAGCTTCAGATCCGAAGGCTGGAAGCCGATGGCGAGCACGATCGAGATGAGCTGGAAGTAGATGATCGAGCCGAGGATCGGCGCGAGCACCTGGCGCAGCATCGAACGGTTGCCCACCACCGCTTCCCCGAGCAACAGCGCGGCAAGCCCATTGACGAGCACGCCAAAGCCCATGTTCACGTCGGCGAATCCCTGGTTTTGCGCGAGCATTGCGCCGCCGAGCGCGGCGAACAGGTTGGCGAGACCCAGGCCAATCAGCGTATAAACCTTCACGTTGATGCCCTGGGCTTTGGCCATCGACGGACTCGAACCGATTGCACGCATGGCGAGACCGTGTTGCGTGCCGAGAAACCACAACACGCCCACGCCGACCGCCGCATCGATTACCGTCAGCATGAGAATGCGCGGCAAATAACCGCCGCCCGCATCCGGCAGCCACGAAAACACGCTGGAATAGGCAAATAGCGCCGAGTTCGGCTGACCCATCACGCGAATATTGACCGAGTACAGCATCGACAACACCAGGATGCCGCAGAGCAGCGTATTGATCTTCGCCTTCTCATGGATGTAGCCCGTCAACACGCCCGCGACGAAGCCGGCGAGCGCGCCTCCCAACAGCGCCATGACCGGATCGAAGCCGACGATCAGCAGCTTCGCGCACACGCATGCGCCGAACGGAAACGCGCCTTCGCCCGTCATGTCCGAGAAGTTCAGAATGCGGAACGGAATCATGATGGCGACGGCGATCAACGCATACGTCAATCCCTGCATCATGCCGACCGGCACGAGGCCGATAAAACCATTGATCAGATTCATGCGTTCACCGTACGTGCCAATGCTGGCTCTTCATTGAAGGTTGCCATGAGCTTCTCCATTGTCATGGCGCGTTTGGCGTCGCCGGTCAGATCGCCGACAATGCGCCCGTCGCGCATCATCACGAGGCGATTGCCGTAATCGAGCGCGTGCTGCATGTTGTGCGTCACCATCAAGGTGGTGAGGCCGGTTTCACGTACCACCTGCTCGGTGACACGCATGACGATCGCCGCCGTGCGCGGGTCGAGCGCCGCGGTGTGCTCATCGAGCAGCAGAAGCTGCGGGCGCTGCAGCACGGCCATCAGCAGCGAGAGCGCTTGGCGTTGGCCGCCCGAAAGCAGCGACGCCTTCGCCTTCATGCGCTTCTCCAAGTTAAGGTCGAACGACGCGATCCGTTCGCGGAACGCGTCCGATTGCGACCGCGTAAGGCCGCGTCCGAAGCCACGCTTGAGCCCGCGCAGATTGGCGACCGCCAGATTTTCTTCCAGGCTCAGCGCGGCTGCCGTACCCACGGAGGGGTCCTGGAACACACGTGAAATGTACCTTGCGCGCTGGTGCGTAGGCAGCGACGTGAGATCCTTTCCGTCGATGGCGATCACGCCCGAGTCCTGCAGCACTTCACCGGCAAGCATGTTGAGAAACGTCGATTTGCCGGCGCCGTTGCCGCCCACGACAACGGCGAAGTCACCCGCCTGAAGCTTCAACGAAACATCGGTCAACGCGATTCGCTCGTCTACCGTGCCCGGATGAAAGGTCTTGCTGATCTGTTCCACGGACAGCATGGGTATGTGTTTCTCACGCATGGTCGTTACCTTTGCCGTCCGATGGTCTTTCAGTCGATGAAGCATGTGCAATCCTCAAAAGACTTGGGCACCGTCAGGCCAAGTTTTGCAAACTGGCTGCGGCTGATCTGGGTCACATAATCGGTCCTGGCTGGAAGCATGACCGGCATTGCGGTGGTTTTCTCGCCCTTCAGCGCGCGCACGGCGACACGAGCCGCGTTCGCGCCCACCGATTGCAGCGAGACCGCATACGAAGCCGTCGCCATGCCTTTCTTGATGGCTTCGGTTTCCGAGCTGATCACAGGCACCTTCATACGCTGCATGCTGGCCGCGACGGCGGGAATCGCTGACTGCACGAGGTTCGAGCCGGTAATGTAGACAAAACCCACGCCGTTGAGCAATTGCGCCCGTTGCGTGATGTCGTTCACGCTATCCACGCTGACCGGCTTGAATTCGAGGCCGGCGCGCCTGGCGGCGGCTTCGAGCGCGTGCGTCGTGACGACGTCGTTCGCCTCACCGGGGTTGTACAGCGAGCCGAACGACTTGACACCGGGCAGCAGCTTCTTCGCGAACGCCAGCACGGCATCGAAATCCTGCAGGTCCGACGAGCCGTTGAAGCGGTCGCTGCCGTGCTGCCAGTCCGGCGTGAGGCCCGCGGCGACCGGATCGGTGACTTCGGTGAAGATCAGAGGGATCGACCGGTCTGTCACGGCTGCGCGCGCCACTTGCGAAACGGAAGTGGTCACGGTGAGGATGAGCGCCGGATTCTTCGTCAGGATTTGCGAGAACATCTGCGGCATCAGCGCCTGCGTGAAGTTGGCATCGCTGTACGCGTAGTTCACGTTTTTGCCTTCCACGTAACCTTCACGGGCCATTTCGTCCTTGAAGCCCTGGATCGTTCTGGCCAGCGACGGATGCGGTCCAAGATTGGCGATGCCGATGGTTATCGGCGCACCTGCGGGTGCCTGCGTCGAGGCCGACTTGGCCGGCGTCGCAAGAAAGCCGGCCAAGGCGGCGAAAACGGCAATGGCGGCGAGCGCGGCCCGGATGGCGTGCCGCGCAACTGGCTGGCGTCGGACGGTGCGGATTGAGCCCTTCATTCTGGTTTTCCGTAGCGTGGATGGGGTAGCGAATTTGTAGCATTGAACCCGTGGGCGAATTTATTTCGCGCCCGGCTTATGCCGTTTCGCTAAAAGTTGGTCCGTTTTGCCTAGTTTTGCTCACGTGACAGCACAATCCGCGCGGCACGTTCGCCGCTCGCACAGGCGCCGGTAAGCAGCGCCTGGGAGGTCCAGTCGCCGCAGTAGACGACCGGGCGCTCCGCGCCGCGCGCGGCCTCCTCCTGCCAGCGCCAGAACGCCTGCAAACGCCCGCCGTAGCCCGGCGCGAACACCGGCAACTTGCGGGGAATCCACTGATTCACGACGGCGCTCACATGGCGGTCGAAATCGACAATCCGTGAGCGCAGTTCGTCGCGCAGCATGGCATCAAGGTTGTTGGTCAGGCCGCGGCGCTCCGCCTCTTCCGCTGCTTCCGGCGTCAACTGGCAATAGATCTGCGCAAGCGGGCGCCCACTGCCGGGCGCAGCAGGCAACTGCTGAAACGTCGAAATGCGGCTGGGCGCGCCACGCGCTGCAAACTGCAGCAACGGCGGCAGCGGCTGCGACAAACCATAATGAACGACACCGAGCGCGTTATAGCGCACCGCGTCGAACATCTCGCGCTCCGCCCGCTGCGGCTTGCGGACCAGCGCCGCCGCGAGCGAGCCCTCGGTCGCGCACACCACGTGGTCGGCTGCCAGCACCTCACCGTCACGCAGCGTCACGGCAAACCGCCGGCCGAGCGCCGGCACGTCACCCGTGCTCCGCGCCGCCCCGCCTGACTCTTCCTGCGCGGCCGGCTGGACGGCTTCAATCGAAGCGACGGGTGCATTCGTACGCACATCGAGCCGCGCGGCCAAAGCCTGGCACACGCAGCCCATACCGCCCTTCAGCGTATAGACGGTGTCTTCACCGATCAGGTGTGGCACGGTCGAACGGTAAAACAACGCGGACAGCGTCTCCGGGTTGAAGCCGCGGGTCGAGCGGAACACCGGTTCGACCATGCTGGAGAGCGCCTGCGGTCCGATCGCATCGCGGACGTATTCCGCGAGCGTTTGCCGATCGGCGGCGGGATCGTCGGCGATTGCGCTCATCGCCCAATCCGGGTCGACCCGGCTGCGTTGCGCGCGCATCCGCAGCGCATGACCCGCCAGCGCGAAGCGCTCGCGCATCGGCAGACCGGGCGTGGCCAGCGAGCGGATCGAAGGCATCAGCTCGATGGTATGACTGCCGCTGGACGACACGCATTGCGCCGTCAAGTGGCGCAACGGAATCAGCACGTCGTGAAGCGAAAGATCCGCAATGAGCTGGTTGAATGCGCCGCCGAACGGATACACGAGACGCGCGCCGCTATTGAACGCGACATCGCCAACGCGCCGGTCGCCCATGCGGCCGCCGACCACGTCATTCGCTTCGAGCACGGTCACCCGCAGTCCCGCCCGATGCAGCCGGTAAGCGGCGGTCAGACCGGCGATGCCGGAGCCTACGACGATCACGTGAGCTTGTCCGCGAGATGGCGCCGTTGCAGCGTTCCGCACGCCCGGCAAGGCCTCTGCGATGGCCGCGGGCAGCGCCGCCGGATTGCGTGACAGCGCCGATGCGCCGAACACACCATGCTCCGATACAGGATTTTCGATTGCTTTCATGAGACTGCCGGGGAAAGTACAAAAAAAGACCGTCTTGAGCGGCGTTTATCGGCCTTTGCAGGGCCGCAATGCATCACGCGAGCGGCTTGCCCACCGATCGCGGAACGCACAATTCAATCAACCTGACTCCGGACTCCGCGATCGCCGCGTCGAGCGCGGGCGAAAAAGCGACCGTCTCCTCGACCGCCCAGCTCTTCACGCCGAATGCGCGTGCAAAAGCCGCGAAATCGATGTTGCCGAGCTCGGTACCGGTCGTGCGCCCGAAAAGCCGCCGCTGTGCTCCGTCGATTGCACCATATGCGCGGTTGTTCACCACCAGCACAAGCAGCGAAATGCCCAGCCGCACGGCGGTTTCAAGTTCTTCCGCGTGCATCATCAGGCAGCCGTCGCCCGCTATCGCGACGATCTGCCGGGCAGGTTCGAGTACCAGCGCCGCGCCGATCGCGGCAGCAAGCCCATAGCCCATCGCGCCGCTTTTGGGACCCAACTGCGTGCCCGGCCGATGGTGGGTCAGATAGCGCTGCGGCCAGATCGCGTAAGCGCCCGCGCCCGAAGTCACGACAGCGTCGTCGTCCAGCGTGGCGTCGAGCGTGGCGTACACGGCGCGCAGATCGAGCGGACCTTCGCAGCGGCCGCCCGTCACGTACGCAAGACGCTCGGCGCGCAGCGCGCCGAGCCACCCGCGCCGTGCGTCGAGCGCTTGCGGATCGCACCAGGGAGCGTCGGCTGCGCTTGCCTCCTGCCACGCATCGACCGCCGCGTCCGCCTGCGCGAGCAGCGCGAGATCGGCCTGATAGACAGCGTTCAGCTCGCCTGCGTCGGCGTGAATGTGAACGAGGCGCTGAGCATTGCCGCGTCGACCGGCATCGGGTTCGATCAGCGCATAACCTTTGAATCCTTCGCCGAGCGTGTTGAGTTCGCCGAGGCGGCCGTTCAGCACGATCAGCAGATCGGCTTCGCGCACGCGTCGGGCCAGCGCCGGATCGATCCCGATGCCGATTTCGCCCACGAAAACGGCATCGTCGTGATCGATCAGATCGCGCCGCCGGTAGGTCGTCGCCACCGGCACGACATGCCGGCGAGCGAGTGCCGCGAGCGTTTCGAGCGACGCACGCTGCCAGCCCGTTCCGCCCACGATGATCATGGGCCGAAGCGCGGATTGCAGCATGCCGCGCAGGCGGCCGAGGTCCGCACGCGCAATGGACGGCGTGGGCAACCGTGGCAGCGCGGGGGTGGAGAGTCGCGCTTGGGCCTGCGCGACGTCCTCGGGTATGACGAGCACCACCGGTCCGCGTCGTCCGCTCAGCGCTACGTGCCAGGCGCGCGCGAACATCTCGCCGATGCGCTCGGGCGCGTCGATCAACCCCACCCATTTGGCGAGCGGGCCGAACACGCGCTGGAAGTCGTCGGCATTGAGCATCGCCTCGCGGCCGGATACAGCCCGGCTCGTCTGCCCGACAATCAGGATCATCGGCGCGCTATCCGTGAAAGCGGTATGTACTGCGAGCGCGGTGTTCAACGCGCCGGGCGCGCGCGCGGCCAGACAGACTCCCGGCTGACCGCTCAACTGACCTATCGCCTGGGCCGCGTACGCCATGCCCGCTTCGTGACGAAAGCTGGCGAGTGCGATCCGCGGCGTGTGACACGCGAGTGCATCGACGATTTCGAGAATGCCTTCGCCCGGAATGAACGTGACCGCGGGCACCCCATAGGCACCCAGCACTTCCGCCACGATCCGCGCACCGCTGACCCGCTCGATATGACCGTGCGCCGCCGTTTCGGACGCGGCCGCTGCCGGGGGATGCACTGAACCTGCTGTGGGCTCGCAACTCATATGAAATACAACTCCTTTTGCGTGATATGGCGCGCGCCTGTCTCGCTTGATGACTGCCCGATGCCTGCCTGTTACCGACCTGATACTTGCCTGTCACCTGCTTGCAGCGGTATCGCCTCGCAGGACGAACTGCTGCCGCCAGTCAACGTCATTAGAACCGGTGATAAATGCCAGCGGTTATCGCTACCTGACGTCTGGTCGACGAAGCCCCGCCCGAGCCGCTTGCGTACTCGATATTGGCGTGCTGCGCGTCGCCGGCCGCCAGCTGGAAGATGCCGTCGAGGTACAGCGCGGTACGCTTGGACAGGAAGTAGTTGTTGATGAGCGAGATCTGGTGATACTGGGGCTTGAAGTCAGTCGGCTGGATCGAGCCGGTGGTGTAGATGTAGTCGATGGCAGCCTGATAATCGGGTGCGAAATAATGGCTCACGTTTGCTTCGACGTTGGTGTAGCTGGCGCGGCCGTGCGTGAGACCCAGTTGCGCGACGCCCAGATCGTCGAAGCGGCTATGCGTGACGACAATGCCCGCGAAGGTGTCCCTGGAGAAGGCGTACTGGCCGCCTGCGCCGTAAAGCTCCATGCTCGAAGGCGCAATCGCATAGGAGACCGTCGGCGAGTTCGGAGAGATCGATGCGAACGAAGCGGTGTTCCACAAACCTTCGCTAGCGGCCGAAGCTGGGTGATTCATACGCATGTATGCCGCGGAAAGCTTGAGCGGGCCCTGCGCGTAGTTCACGCCGAAGCCGATCGCGCTCTGGTTGCCGAAGCTGCCGGCCACCCCGCCGAAGCTGTACATGAACCCCGCCTGCAAGCCACGATACGAAGGCGACACGTACTTCACCGAGTTATTGGTGCGGAACTGATAGTTGAAGTTGTTATTGTCGCCGACAGTCGCCGTATAGCCATTCCACATCAGCGGCGAAGAATACTGGGCAAGCCAGTCCTGCGTGAGGTCGTACTGCCGGCCCAAGGTGAGCGTGCCGTAGCGGCCGTGGGCCAGACCTACATACGCCTGGCGGCCGAATTCCCGGCTGCCTTGCGCCGCCGTGCCGGTGTTCGGATTGAAACCGCCTTCGAGAACAAACACTGCCCTGGTGCCGCCGCCCAGGTCCTCGACGCCCTTGAAGCCCCAGCGGCTGGGACCGTTCGCCGTGCCGATCGACGCGCCCTTCAGCGAATTGTTGGAGTAGATCAGGCCTGACATCACCACGCCATACAGGGTGACGCTGGAGCCCGGTGCGCTTTGAGCATGTGCGGCAGCCGCAAGGGAACAAAGCAGCGCCGTAGTGCAGATACGTTTCATCTGGATGGTCCGTAGAGGGATCGATAGTTTGCGGGAATTACCGTTCGTAGCATGTTGAACGCGTCGGTACCGCAACGCGGTTGCCAGAGCGAAGACTAGGAACGGCGCAAACCAGTGGCAATGTCCTCAAAATAGTTAGACCCGTTTTCCTTCAATTCTGAATCGCTTCACTAGAGCACGGTCTCGCAAAACGTTGTCAATGCGCACCGCGTCTACGCTTTTGCAGTGCGGTCTCGGCCCGGATCTTTCATTCATGACGCGACGTTGCCGGCGGCACGGACGTTGCCAGAAGCTTGAATTGATAGGCTTTCGGAACTGTTTATTTTGGCGACATGGGCGGGCAAAGAAAGCGCGCCCAGAATGAACGTGTCACGACGGCGTAGTGGCGCCGCGGGTTTTCCCTTTCCCTCTCTCTCATTTTTCAGGCAAATACGTTATGAAACTGCTCAGCGCGTGTGTTCAACAGATGGCCCGACGCCGCGGCACGACGCTCGCATTGCTATCTGCCGCGGTAGGCTTTGGCAGCCTCATGGCCGCAACGACCCACGCACAGACCACGGCCGCGGCGCCGATCGTCGTGGGTATCGCGAACTTCGGGCCGCACCCCGCGCTCTCGCGCACCATCCAGGGCTTCAAGGATGAAATGCAGGCGAATGGATACGTCGAAAACAAAAACGTGCGTTATGTGTACAGCGACGCCAATTTCACGCCCAGCCTGATTCCGCAGACGCTGGCGCAAATCGTCGCGCAGCATCCTTCCGTGATCCTCACGGTCACGACGCCGGTCGCGCAGGCCGCCGTGCGCAATGTCGGCAATCTCGACACGCCGCTCGTGTTCTCGCAGGTCACCGACCCGGTCAAGGCCGGTATCGTGCCCGACTGGCAGCACGGCAGCAGTCGCATCAACGGCACGTCGAGCATCACCGACTACAACGCCGTGCTCGAATTTGCGAAGAAGGTCTTTCCCAAGGCCAGAAAGTTTGGCGTGCTGTACAACGCCGGCGAAGTCAACGACGTGGCCGCCATCGCGAGCCTTAAGGAGGCCGCCGCAAAGTCGGGCCTCGAGATGGTCGCGACGTCGGCCGACTCTACCGTCGACGTGCCACAACGCGCCGGCACGCTGCAAGGTATCGACTTCTTCTATGCGATCGGCTCCAGTCTGATCCAGTCCTCGCTGCCGGCAGTCGCCTCGATCACCGACCATATGCGTGTACCGATCCTGAGCGCGGAGCACGAACTGATCCGCAAGGGCGACATCATTGCCGTCGCGTATGCGCCTTGCTACGAATCACAGGGCGCGCACGCCGCCGACATGGCGCTGCAGATGCTCAAGGGCGTCAAACCGTCGTCGATGGCGGTGTATCGGGCCGTGCCCGCCGACTACAAGGAATTGATCAACCGCCGCAAGATGGCGTCGCTCGGTCTGCCGATTCCGGCCGCGCTCGACGCGTGCAACTGCTTCGTCAATTGACCATGATCACGCACTCGCTTCCCGACGCGGCAATCGCCTCCGAAGCGCGCGCGCTGCGCGCGCGACGCCGCACGATACATGGCGTGAGCATCGGGATCCTGATGCTCGACACGGGCTTTCAGCGCTTGCCCGGCGACATTGGTCACGGCGCGACATGGCCCTTTCCGGTGCAATACGGCCTGATGACAGGCATCACCGGTCCGCAGATCATGGCCGCCACGAGCGGCGACGCGAAGGCGGCCGTGCCGCTTATCGAACGCTTCGCCGAAGCGGCGCAGCAACTCGTCGATCTCGGCGTGGACGGCATCGCGACGAGTTGCGGCTTTCTAGTGGCATTCCAGCAGGCATTGACAGAGCGCTGCACCGTCCCGGTCGCCACATCGGCGTTGCTGCAGATTCCATCCCTGGCCATGTTGCTGCCGCGACGCCAGCGCGTGGGCATCCTGACAGCGCGCGCCGCTTCGCTCACGCCGCGTCATCTGCTGGCCGCGAACGCGCCGGCTGATCTGCCCATAGCCGGGTTGAGAGAAGACAGCCGTTTCTTCCGCAACAATCTGGAGAACGCACCAAGGGTGGATTTCGACGAGCAGGCCGATGACCTTATCGAATGCGCTGAGCGTCTTTTCCGCGCGCATCCGGAAACCGGCGCGATTGTCAGCGAATGCAGCAATTTCGCGCCCTACTCGGCTTTGATCAGCGAGCGGTTTGGTGTACCGGTGTTCGATATCGTGACGATGGTCGAATGGTTTCAGTCGGGCTTGAGGCCACGGCGGTTCCAGGCCGCGTCGTAGACAGGTATTAAAGCAGTGCGGGCGCGACTCGCACTGCCTGCATCAGAGCAATGATCGCAGTGCTACGTCGGGATCGGCAAGCAAGGCGGGATCGAGCACCTTGCCCGACGCGACGAGCCGCTTGCAGGCGCCCATATCCCGACCCGAGTCGATCGCAACGACCGCGCGCAAACGCCGGTCTGCGTCGAGCGCGAGCACGCAAAACGGCCCGTTCTCAGCGTCACCACGCACGATCAGCGTGTGCGACGATTCGATCGTGCCGAGCATCTGGATACTGCAATCGAACTGATCGGACCAGAGCCACGGCCGCTCGGCGTATTCCAATGCATCGCCAAGCATGTTGGCCGCCGCAATCGCGGGTTGATTTTCCGCCACCTGCCAAGACTCGATACGAACATGACGACCCAGCAGCGGGTTGAAATGCATCGTCACTTCACCCGCCGCGAAAATGCGTGGGTCGGACGTGCGGCACTGCGCATCCACCACGACGCCGTTATCTACCTGCAACCCTGCCTCGCGCGCCAGTTCGACGTTCGGTAACACGCCGATCCCCACCACGACGATATCCGCCGCAAGCGTCGCGCGATCCGTTTCAATCAGCGCGCGGCCATTCTCGTAGCCGACGCGCGACGGCGTTTCGCCGAGCCTGAGCGTCACCCCGCGCCGCGTATGAAGCGATGCGACGAAGCGCGACACCGCTTGCGGCAGCGAGCGTTGCAGCAGCGCAGCCGCCGGTTCAATCACGGTCGCCTCGCAGCCCAGCTGCGTTACCGCCGCGGCAACTTCCAGCCCGATGAAACCGCCGCCCAGAATCGCGACCTTCCTTCCGGACGCGAGCGCGGCGCGCAACGCGAGAGAATCGGCCAGCGTACGTACGTAGTAAAGCGGCACACGTTCGTCCACCGCGCCGGCGAATTCACGCACACGCGACCCGGTTGCAAGCAGCAGCCTGTCATACCCGATCGAACTGCCGTCGTGCAAACACACCTCGTTGCGCGCACGGTCGATCGACTCGACCGTGGTCCCGAGCCGCAACTCGATATGGTTTGCGGCGTACCAGTCCGGCCCGCGAATGAACGCCTTCTGTTCGCCACCTTCTGCGAGCAGTGCATCTTTCGAGAGCACCGGGCGGTCGTACGGCGCATGCGGCTCCGCGCCGAGCATTACGATCCGCGCCTGCGGATCGCGCTCGCGCAACGTTTCCGCGGCGCGGCGCGCGGCATGGCCCGCACCGACGATCACGTGCCGATCAGTCGACATGAATCTCGACCCGAGAATCGACGACGCGAATTGGGAACACACGCACCGGCTCGGTGATAGGCGCGCATCGCGGCGCGCCGGTGCGGATGTCGATCAGCCCCTGATGCAGCGGACATTCGACACAGCCGTCTTCCACGTAGCCATCCGATAGACGCGCGTGGCCATGCGAACATAGATCGTTCAACGCGAATACGTCGTCGCCGAGCCGGAAAATCGCGACTTGCCGGTTGCCGGCAACAATGGCCGCCGGTTCGCCCTCGGCAAAATCGTCAAGCGTGCCGATGGTTTGCCAGCTATCGAGTGTCTGTTCCATATACGCTCCTTCAGATCGGTGTGGCGAGCAGCGTCTGCACGCGCGACGTGTCGTACACCACACGCTTGCTCCGATAGCGCAGCCCCTCGGGCGTACGCACCACACAGTCGTAATACTTGCCCGCCTGATACACGTCGGACTCGCCGTTGGCACGCGTTTGCACGACTACGTAGCTGCTCTCCGTTTCAATCGCACCGTCTTTCTCGTCGACGATGATCAGACCCGAGGTCATATGACGATAGGTATGCTCCTCGTAGATATTGGCGTGACGCAGCGACACCACGCGATCGCGCAGCATGCGCTGATTTGTGCAGTGAATGATGCCGATCGGCAATCCCATGTCGGCGTTTTCCTTCGGCACGATTTCGTACGTGCAGTCCTCGGTAAACAGCGTCGGCCATGCTTCGAGCCGGTCGTTGTCGAGATTGCTGATGTACTGGTTCTGCAGCATGTGCAATTCGAACCACAGCTTTATCGCTTCCATGTGCGTCCCCCGATCAATAGCCCATCAATCGCTGATAACCGACCCAGAAGCGGCGGATCAGGCTTTCGGTAATCACCGTGTCCTGCTGTTCGGGATTGCCGCGCGACATCTCGATCACCGACGTCGCGTCGCCGTCGCGAATCGTGCCGCGTTGCACGAGTTCGGTGGCCTCGGTGTCTTCCATCGAGATATAGCCCGCAGGCCCGACGAGATTCGCCTGCTTGATGCGCAGCGCGCGCAGTTCCGGCGTGTCATCCGTGTAGCCGAAAAAATGGAAAATCAGCTCGAAATTATTCGGGCCTTTCGGCAACAACTGGCGCGCAACCAGTGTGTTGTGGATCTGCTGGATCACGAGTTGCGGGAAGATCGGTTGGATATGGTTGGTCGTGTCTTCCTCGTACTCCGAGATATGGCCGAGCACGGTATCGTCTTCGAGCGAGAAGCCTTCGTCCATCGAGCGGATGTTCTGCTGTTTGTATGCCGCCGAGGTGTCTTCGCCCGTTTTCGTGACCGTGATGATGCTGTGCAACCCGTGCGTCGCGTCAGGTATCGAACGCGCCTTCATGCCGACGCGGAAAATATTGAAGGTCGTATGGAACAGATGCAGCATGCTCGCGTGATACGGGTCCTTCACGTTCTCGAAGTACAACTTCCAGTTCGACTTCGAATACTGGCGTGTGCAGCCGAGATATTCGATCGGCTTGTGAAAAATCCGCTCGATCCATGGGCGCATTTCCGCGCCCAGATAGTCGGGCAAAGGCGCGACCTCTTCGCTGAACGTCGCGAACACCAGACCGCGATAGCTGTCCACGCGCAGCTTGCGCAGGCTGTGGTTCTTCGGATCGAAGTCGGCCGGCATGCCGCTCATGCCTTTCTGCCCGCGACGGAACGGCACGCCGAGCAGGTTGCCGCTGTTGTCGAAGCTCCACTGGTGATATACGCAGGTATGCGACGCGGCATTGCCCCGTGGCCTGCGGCACACCGAAGCGCCACGGTGGGCGCAGCGGTTCACCCATGCCGCGAGCGAACCGTCTTCGACCCGCGTGACGACCACGGGCGTGTCGCCCACGAACGTGCTCTTGAAATCGCCCGGCTTTGGGATTTCCGCTTCGAGCGCAACGAAATTCCAGGTCGGGCCGCGATAAATGCGTTCCTGCTCGCGCTCGTATACCGCTTGCGAACTGAATACCTTGTAGGGCACGCGCGAACCGTCGTCGTGCGGGAACACGACGTGATCCGTATCCACGTTGCTGGTAATGCGCACGGGCGTTTCGGCCATTTCCATGCTGATGACTCCGCTAGATCGCTGGGGTGCTGCCTGAATGAGGGGATTGCCGCTTGCAAACAGCTTTTTTGACGGCTGCGGATTTATTTTTGGAGATCCAGAATAACGGTGCTATCCGCTTCTGGCAGTGCACGCGCCGTCTGTCCGATTCAGGCAGTTTTCTGAACGCGGCCCGTTGCGGCCGGAACGTGGCACCGTATCCTTCACCGTCATGACCCGCTCCGATTTCCGTCCGCGCGCGCTGCGCGAGCATCGTCTGTTCGAGTCGAAAGACCTGGACGAGACGCGTGAACTCATCTCGCGCGTGATGCAGCCCCATTCGCTTGCGCCGTTCGGCGACGGCAGCGGGCGCTCGCACATGGATTTCGTGAAGATCGGCCGGCTCGGTATTGGCACGATCGGCTTCGGCAGCGGCATGCATGTCGATGTCGAAGCGGTGGACGGCTATTACCTGCTGATGTTTTGCGTTTCCGGCAGCGCGGAGGTGAATGCGGCGGGCCGGACCATTGAAGTCAACGACCGGCAAGGCGTGGTTCGCGCTCCCGGTGAACCGTTCAGTGCGAAACTCTCGCCCGATTGCGAGCAGCTCGTGTTACGTATCGATCCCGCCGCCCTGCCTGAAGACGCCGCATTCGGCGCGGAACCGGACGGCGCGCTCGTACGCTTCGCGAACGGCGCGATGCGCGCATGGCAAGACCAGTTGAAGCTGATCGCCAGTTCGCCAGACCTGCTCGCCAGCGCGTGTGGCAATGCTCGCGTGGGCGCGCACGTCGAGTCGCTGCTGGTCAATCTGCTCGCGGCCGGGTCTGCCGAGCGCGACGCCCCGGCTACCTCCATTGCACACCCGGGCATCATGCCGGGGTTCGTCCGCCGCGCCGAGGAGGTAATGATCGCCCGGCTGGGTTCGCCATTGCAGCTCGCCGACATCGCCGAGGCGGTGGGCGTTCCGGTGCGCACGCTATGCGACGGCTTCCTGCGCTTCCGCCGGACCAGCCCGATGCACTATCTGCGGCAGATCCGGCTGGAACGCGCTCGTGAAATCATCCTCGCGACGTCCGCGGACCTGCGTATCGCGAGCATTGCACTCGATTGCGGCTTCACCCACTTTGGACGCTTTGCGCAGAGCTACAAGGCGCGCTTTGGCGAGTCGCCGTCGCAGACTATCCGCCGGCGTTAGCGCGATCGGCGCCGCGCAGTTGCCGAGCGTCCTTCGGCGCGAAGCCGTAAAAGTCGCGAAACGAGGTCGTGAAGCTCGTCTGATGCTGATACCCGACTGCAGCCGCCACCTGGCCCACAGACTGCCGTTCATCCGCCAGAAGCCGCAGCGCTTCGTGCATGCGCCGCCGCAAGCTGTATTCGAACACGGTCACGCCATGCAGAAACTTGAACGCGCGCTTGAGCTTCGACGCATTGGTGCCGACCGCGCGCGCGAGATCGGGAATCGTCATGCTTTTCTGCAGGTCCGCATCGATCATCATCCGCGCGCGTTCCATCAGCATCAGATCACGCGAAGAGAGGATGCCGTCCGGCGCGCCGTGGCGCAGACTGTCGGCCCATACGCCTACGCTGGCGTAAAGAATCTCCATGCACTTCGCCTCGACGAACAGCAGTTCGCGCACGCCTTCGTGAGCGCTCGCAAGCAGTTGTTCGATGGCCTGCAGCGCGTCCAGGGTCAAGCGCATCTGCACGTTGTAGAGTTCGTCGTCCTTCACTGCCGCAAGGCGGCCGCGAATCGCTTCGCCCTCCACGCCGAGTGCGTCGACGAGCCGCGCGAAATAGCGCGACGACACGTACAGGCCTAGCGCCCGGCGCGGTCCTTGCGGACAGGTGATCTGATAGGGCAATCCCGCACCCTGATGGCAAACGATGAAGTTCGGCGCCTCGACCTGCACGGAATCGGCGTCGTCGCCATCCACGCCAACATGGGCCGGCCCGGTCACGAGGTAGTGAAACTCGACGAAGCCTTCGGGCGGCACGCATTCGGTTCGTGCGCGGGCGTACCGGCATTCGGAGATCGCCACGAATATCTCGTCGCGGATCGAGATCATTTTCCACCAGCCTTCGTCAGCGTCGCCCGGCACGGCGACCCGTCGGCCGTATAGGCCGATTGCCGGCGCACTGATACAACGTGAATCCTCTCTCAGGCGGCGGTACGCTTCGCTTAGCGGCGCGCCCGCATGGGCGAGCGCGGTGCGGAACAGGCCGCTGAGCGCGTCGTCGACCGGCGCGCCTGACGTCTGCACGGGCGCATCAGAAGGTAAATCGGCAGGTGAAAGCGAGGGCTCAGGGAGCCTGGCAAGTCGGTCCATGAAGGCGGCCGCGCGGCGCGGTTCCATCGTCGTACAGGTAGGACGATTCTAGTCACCCGCCACGCATCGCCAATATTTGCCCGACGCGCGAACGGCGCATCCCACGCGCCGAGCCCACAAAGAGCGGATTTCCTACGTAAAGCATCCGGTCGCCTGGTTTACGCGCGACCGAACCCGCGCGCGTTTCGACGCGAGCCATCAACGCAAGCCGTAATCGGCGACGGCGTTGCACTCGCTCACATAGCCGAGCCGCACATCGCGCGCGACCTCCTCGCGCGCTCGCTCATGCGCCGGCCCAAGGCCCGCGCCGCCAGGCAGATCCAGACACAGGCGACGCCCGCGGGGCACGGTTTGCAGGCCCATCGCGGCCATCGGCGTGCCGTCGTCCAGCATGACCGCGCCCGGCGCGCCGGCGCCGCCGCCATCGCGGCCGCGCGCCGGGTGCACGATGCGGTCGTACATGCCGAAGAACTGGAACGGTGCGCCGTCTACGCTGGCGATCTCGAGCCGCTGCCCGAGGCCGCCGCGCCAGCGTCCGGGACCGCCGCTGTCCGGGCGTAATTCCTTGCGCCAGACCACGACCGGATACAGCGACTCGACGATCTCGCAGGCAATCGCCCGTACGCCGCTCGGGAATGCGGTACCGGACATGCCATCGCCGCCGACCCGCGCGCCCGAGCCGCCGCTGTTGAAGAACAGCGTTTCGAAAGCGCGCGGCTGGTCTTGCGCGCTCTCGTCCGGCAATGCTTCGCCCGCCGCCATCCACGTCGCCGCTCCGCCGCGCAGTTGCGCACCCCACACACACGACGCGCCTTCGGCCGGCACGCGGTCGGGCAGCACGCCGGCAAGCGCGCCGAACACCACGTCCGGCAGGAACTGGCCGATGATATGCCGCGCGCACACCGGCCACGGTCGCTGCACATTGAGGATCGAACCTTCCGGCGCGCTGATGTCGAGCGGTTCCAGCGAGCCGGCGTTGTTCGGCACGTCCGGCGCAACCGCCGCGCGCACCCCGAACGCGGCATAGGCGCGCGTGTAGTTCAGCACCACGTTGATGCCGCGATGGCTGGCGGGCGAGGTTCCCGAAAAATCGACGCCGACCCGGCCGTTGCGTACGTCGAGGGTCGCGACGAGGTCGATCGGCGTATCGAATCCGTCGATCTGCATGGCGTAGGGATAGCGTCCCTCGGGCAATTTTTCGATCGCTTGTTGCATCGCCGTGCGCGAACATTCGATGATCGCGTCGGACACGCGAACCATGTCTGACTCGCCGAACTCGTCGAGTGTCGCCAGAAGTCGCGTGGCGCTCGTCTCGTTCGCGCCGAGGTAAGACAGAATGTCGCCTTCCACTTCGTCGGGCGTGCGGACGTTGGCACGAATGATCTCGATAAGATCGTTATTGATCACGCCCGCGCGCGCGAGCGGCAGACGCGGAATGCACAGGCCCTCCTCGAATATCGAGCGCCCGTCCGGGCCCTGGCCGATTCCGCCGATATCGACCTGATGGCAGGTGCACGCAAAGAACGCGATGACCCGCTCGCGGCGAAACACCGGCGAGACGACCGTCACGTCGTGCAGGTGTCCCGAGGCGAGCCACGGATCGTTGGTGATGAAGTGGTCCCCGGCACGCATGGTGGCGAGCGGAAACACTTGCAGAAAATGCCCGACTGCTGCCGCCATCGAATTGACATGGCCGGGCGTGCCCGTCACCGCCTGCGCGACCAGACGCGCGCGCGCATCGAACAGGCCGGCGGACAGATCGCCGGCTTCGCGCACAGTCGGGCTGAACGCGGTGCGCATCAGCAGACGCGCCTGTTCTTCGACGACCGCGATCAGGCGATTCCAGATCACCTGCAAACGGATGGGATCGAGCGTGTCCTGCCCGATATCGTGCGGCGCGTTCATACGTTTTCCTTGAATGTGGCACGGCGCTCCAGCAATAGATGGCCGTTCGCATCCACGCGTGCGTCAAAATTGGGCGGCACGACCACCGTCGTTTCACGATCGGCGATCACGGCCGGTCCGCGAACGAATGCTCCGTTCGCAAGCTGGTCGCGACGATAGGAATGCGAGGCGACGCGTTCGCGACGCAACTGGTCGAGCATCTGGCGTTCGGCAGCCGGTGTGTGCCGTGTTCCGGCAGCGATCGTAGCCGCGGGGCGGCCCGTCGAAGCGGCGCGCGGCTTGCGTTGCGGCTCGCTGACGCGCACGCTCCAGCCCAGCACTTCGAGCGGCGCGCGTGGCACGAGACGCCCGAAGCGGGCCAGATACACCGCTTCGAACCGCTCGCGCAGAATCGCGTGGGCGTCGCCATCGAGCCGCGCGGCGGGCAATGCTATCTGCAATTCGTGCCCTTGGCCGCGATAACGCATGGAGACCGTGACGTCGACGCTGCACGAGTCGCGCTGCACGAGCTTGCTGACAATGAACGCCGCCTCTTCTTCCAGCGTGGCGAGGAGCGCATTCACTGCTTCGACGTCGACTTGCACGAGGGCCTCGATCCGGCTTCGAACCGCGTCGAACGCGACGGGCGCGAGCAGAAAGCCAAACGCCGAACCGACGCCCGCCGCAGTCGGAATCACTACACGGTCGATGCCGAGCTTGTCGGCGAGCCGCGCGGCGTGCAGCGGCGCCGAGCCGCCAAACGCCACCAGCGTGCGTCCCGCGACGGATTTTCCCAGCTCGATGGCGTGTTCCCGCGCGGCGCAGGCCATCGCTTCGTCGGCAATTTCGGCGACGGCATAGGCCGCGGCATCGGTGTCGACGTTCAGGGGCGCGGCGATGTCCGACTCCAATGCGCGGCGCGCGGCCTCGGTATCGAGCGTGAGCGTGCCGGCGGCGAACCAGGCAGGATCGAGACGGCCGGCGAACAGGTGCGCGTCGGTCAGCGTGGCACGCTCGCCGCCCTGGCCGTAGCATGCCGGCCCCGGCATCGAGCCCGCGCTAACCGGGCCGACCTGCACGCGTCCCAATGCATCGACACCGGCAATCGACCCGCCTCCCGCTCCGATCTCGCACAACTCCACCACCGGGATACGCAGCGGGATGCCGCTGCCTGGTTTGAAGCGATACAGCCGCGCGACTTCAAGCGAACGCGACATATGCGGGCGGCCCTCGTCGATGAAGCACAGCTTCGCCGTGGTGCCCCCAATATCGAGCGACAACACCTGCGAAAGGCCGAGCGACTCGCTGATATGCGCGGCCATCAGCGCCCCGCCGGCCGGCCCCGATTCGAGCAGACGCACCGGCAGGCGGCACGCCGTATCGACATCGCACAGACTTCCGTCGGACGTGATCAGCAGCAGCGGTGCGTGAATCGACATGCCCCCGAGCGCGGCAGCAAGGCGCGTCAGATAGGAATGCATCAATGGACGCACGTAAGCATTGACCGCCGTCGTCGAAAATCGCTCGAACTCTCGCACCTCGGGCGATACGTCGGATGACAAGCTGATCGACAGACGCGGCAGCCGCGCGGCGAGCCAGCGAGCCGCCTGCTGTTCGTGCCGCGGATTGCGATAGCTGTGCATGAAGCCGATCGCCAAGCTTTCGATCTCACGCGCTTCGAGCGACCGCGCGATGTCTTCGAGCGCAGCCAGATCGAGTGGTTGCAATTCTTCGCCCTGTGCGCTCATGCGGCCGGCTATCGTGAAGCGAAGATCGCGGTCGATCAACGGCGCCGGTTGCCGCACACGCAGATCGTAGTGATCGGCACGCGCCTCGAAGCCGGTTTCGATGACATCGCGAAAGCCTTCCGTGGTCAGCAGCGCCGTGCGCGCGCCACGGCGCTCGATCACCGCGTTGGTCGCAAGCGTGGTGCCGTGAATGATCGCGTCGAGACGGTCGGCGGCAATGCCGGCTTCGCGCAGCAGATCGGCGATGCCCTCGTGCACGGCGCGCTCGGGGGCGTCGGTGGTGGTGAGGCGCTTATGCGTATAGCGGCGGCCGCCGGCTTCGAGTACGAAGTCGGTGAAGGTGCCGCCGATGTCGACGCCAAGACGCGATTTAAGCAAGGACGGCTCGAATTCCGCTGATTGGTTCATGACATGTTCGGGCAAGTGATGGTCCCGCATGGATGCGCGACGATTGCCCGAACGATACATGGAAGAATGTCCGGCGGCGTTGGATATCGGAACCTTGGCGTTCGATATTGGCTTTGCTGGTTCGATGGCATCGCACTGCGGCGGAAGCGGTTTGGAATCGGCCCGGTGATCGACGGATCCGGTCTGGGGCGATGCCAAGAGTAGTACATCGATCGTATGTTTCGAACCGTACGCCTTCGTCCGGAGCCGGTGCTTGTGCAGCGCCAACGGCAGATGCTGATGCCACATCCTCATGCCGCGTCGCGCGAACTTTTCGTTGGGCCGTCCTGCCACAGGTGTCGACTTACTGGACAGCAGTCGTCCGCAAAACGGACAGCACGCTTTGTTCGTGAGCAGCGCGAGGGCTGCGATGTCCGCAACGGCGGTTTGCCCGTGCCGCTCAGGGTTTCCTGGTTTTTGCTAGAGAATGAAAGGGACTTCCCCGCCCCGAGGCTGCGGCGGAAGCCGCGAGTCGGCATCAATGTGCCAAGATGAAGTTGCGAACGTTCATCCACCCCAGCGAGAGGGGAAGTCCATGCCTATTGTCACTATCGGAATCGATCTTGCCAAGAATGTATTCGCCGTTCACGGTGTGGACGAGACCGGCAAAGCGATCCTGACCAAGCCGCGTGTGCCGCGCGATCAACTGGTGACCTTGATCGCGCAGTTGCCAGCGTGCCTCATCGGGATGGAAGCGTGCTCCGGTGCTCATCACTGGGCCCGCGTGTTCCAGCAGCACGGCCATACAGTCAAACTTATGGCGCCCCACAGGCTTCTTTACGTTTCGGTAATTCGCATATTTGCAAATCCAAATAATTCATTTTGTTCATAACGCTGTCATCAGTAACCTGCAGCCGGTCGCATGACGCAGGTGCCGCAGTTGCCGCGTCCGTGCATTTGTGCGCCACACCGACAAACCATACGTCCCCTCTCTCCATCACGCCACTCGCACATGAAAAAAACCAAATTTGTTAGCCATGCATTGTTTCTGGCCGCACCGTTAGCGGCCTCGGGCGCGTTCGCGCAGAGCAGCGTTACGCTGTACGGCATCGTCGATACCGGCCTCTCGTGGCAGAACAGCTCAACCTCCCAGGCGATCTCGATTCGTTCGATACCACCTACCGCGTGGACAATTCGCTGGTCTATACCTCGCCGCTGTGGCGCGGCTTCACCGTCAGCGGACTGTACGCGTTCGGCGGCGTACTGGGGAGCGTGAATCGCGGCTCGACCTGGAGCGCAGCCGTGCAGTATCGCAACGGGCCGTTCGGACTCGGCGCGGGCTTCCAGCGCATCAACAATTCGACCGAAGGCGGCGGCGCGTGGGGCGCGAACTCCACGCTGAGCAACAACGGCACGCAGCCCTCTGTATCGGCGATCAACAACGGCTACCAGACTGCCGCGGCACAGCAGCGCTTCGCAGTCGCGGGCGGCTGGAAGTTCAATGCCGCGTGGGAGGTCTCGGCGACCTACTCGAACGTGCAATACACTCCGGGGACCGGCTCGGCCTTCTCAAACCGGGCGACCTTCAATACCGCCGGCGCAGTATTGCACTGGAAGCTGGCCACGCCGCTGGACCTGGCCGCCGGCTATCGCTACACACGCGCGACCAAGTCAAACGGCATCCGAAATGCCGCTCAATATCGACAGTTCAACCTGTCGCAATACTATGCACTCTCGGCGCGCACCGGCCTTTACGCGGTACAGGCCTATCAGCGTGCGAACGGCAAGACGCTCTCGGCGAGCGGCAGCGTGATTGCCGCGACCGCGTCGATCGGTGACGGCTTGAGCAACACGCCGTCATCGGCGCGCAGCCAGGTCGCGGTCGGCGTGGGCTTGATTCATCGGTTCTGATTACGGGCGCGGCGACACGGGTCGCGATCCGCGCCGACTCGCCGGGTTCGCGCGCGACACACAACGTTCTCGCCGATGTGCCTTTGCTGGTGCCTGCAGCGCTCGGAACGACGTCACACCATCCGTTTCAACACGAACGCATTACCATCCAAAGCTGCAGATCCTTCGTCCGGTCTTTTCGGATAGCCGTCATGCATTGCTACATAGCGCCCCGCGTCAGAACCGTGCATGCACCTTTATCTTACGGGAGCATCAAATAGTGCGTACTTGATCGAGCGGCGTGTCGGACATGTTTTTCCTTGAACAAGTTGCGGATCACATGCGGCTCCTTCTGACGACGATGCAGGTGCCGGCGGTCGGTGCCCATCATTTCCGCCCTGCTGGTCGGTCGGTTCTTGCCGAACGCAATGGTCTTCACGCCCTGATTCAGGAGTTCGTCCGGGTTCAGTTCGAGACAATAGCCCGGCAGCCGGATCAGGCTCAGACGTCGGCGTTATCGGCGACGAACTGCCTGACAGCGCGGGAGGGCTCTGTCACGTTAGTTGAGCCGTGGGCTAAGATGACGTCATGAAGAAGAGCTGCTGTCCGAGCGCAGCGTGCTCGCTGAGTGGAACTCGCCGATACACGCAAGGCCAGGAGACATTAAGATGGACGAGCGTCTGTCAGAAACGGTAAAAGCGCTGCCAGAACATGTTCCGGTGAGTCTTCGGGCTGGAGATGGCCGCCCGGGATCGCGTGTCCCTGCACATCGCTGGCCCATTGGCGCCAGATGTCAACGGGCGTTGCTTGAGCAGGACTTCCCTTACGTTCAGGCCACAGCACCAGGACCGGGCATGCGAGCCGGCGCCCGTTTCCCCGGTCTTCACTGTCGTACCGTAGATCTTCCTCGACCGCCGATCGATAGTCCTCGCAGATCGCGAGACGCACGGTAGGCTGCCGGAACGCGTGACGATACGCCTCCAGCGCGGCTGGCTCAACCCTGTCGAGGCCGCCCGTCATCTTGATCAAGGCGGCGTCAAGGAACGCATCGGGATCTGCGGACAGCATGCGTTCTGGAAGATCGGCCGGTTGCGCGAGAAAAAACCAATGCCATGCGTTCATTGCGAACGGCATGTCAGCGCGAGCGAAGGCATCTAGCGTTGGGATCACCGTCAATGACGCGAATGCATGGACACGACCGGGGTGATCGAGCGCGAGACGGTAACCAGCACGCGCGCCACGATCATGTCCGACGACAGCGAAACTCGAATGACCTAGCACATCCATCAGCGCAATCAGCGCGTCGCCGACACGACGCTTCGTCCATCTGGGACTCGCATCGTGCACGCGGCTCGCGCCGTACCCGGGCAAATCCGGGACGACAACAGTGAACGTCCGCGCCAGCGTGTTGGCCACGCGCCGCCAGGCGACGTGTGTTTGCGGATAACCGTGCAACAGCAGCACGGCCGGCCCTGAGCCCCCAATGACTCCGCGAAACGTCACACCGCCGGCGTCCACAGCCAGCGGCGAAAAACCTTCAAACCATCCCAAGCCGTGTGCCGTATTGCTCGTGTGTTTCTGCATTTTGCCTGCTTCCTTGAGATTCGTTAATAGCCTTCCGATCGGAGCCTACGCCCAAATCGCCAGGTAAAAAACTGCAGCTCTTTAGATGATGGCGTCCTGACCTTCGAGGGCGTTGCGTACCGACGCGCTGTCTCTCACGTGGCCGTCTGCCCACAGCGCCGCGCATACGCCGGCCGCGTGGCCTGTTGCGAACGCTGTGCCCATCACGCGGATTGATCCGTACGCTTCCTTGTCGCTGCCCACGACGCGCCCCGCCAGCCAAACGTTGTCGAGAGACTCGGCTTCTACCGCCCCATGCGGAATGTCGAAGAAACCTTCTCCACCGATCGAGAGGTAGCGTGTGCGCCCTGGCGCATCATGTATTTCCATTGGCCAGCTCGCCCTGGCGATCGCGTTCGCATACCGTCGCCCGGTATGCGCGTCGTCTCCTGTCACGTCGTGGCGCGACCGAGGCCGACGACTTTCCCGAATGCCAAGCTGTGGCCCGGTGGAAGCAAGGTGCGCGCGTTCAAAACCGGGGTGCCGGCGCAACATGCTGATCAAGCTCCATGCCTGATGCCGGGCTTCGATTTCCGCGCGCGAGAGATCCCGGCTCGTAACGCCATCAGTCGCTACATCCACAACCATCCACCATACGTTCCCTGATGCTGGTAGCCTCATCAGCGCGCCGCCGTCGAGTCGCTCAATGGGCAGCGTCGCGCGTTGGTTGTGCTGACTGATCAGTTCCCCGATGTGCTCGCGGTCGAGCGTGACACCCAGGGGCACGCCGTCGATCACCATCGGAAGCGATGCGGGCTGGACAACTCCGCGATCGCCGCCCTGGAGTTCGGCGCCGGCAAAGGCCGATAGCGTCGCCTCGCCGCTCGCGTCAACGAAAGCATGCGCCTCGACCCGATGTAGGCCCGAGTGATCCGCCAGCGTGATCGCCGCAAGCGAACGATCAACGCGCTCCACATCAACCATCCGGGTGTGCAGGCGCACATCTACGCCCGCATCGACGACTCGCCTGTCAAACGCGTATTTGATCGCCTCGACATCGAGCATGATGATCCAGTTGCCGCTTTTCGAGCGGACCGGACTTGTGTCGAAGCCGAGCGTCTGCAACTCGGACACAATCTCCCAGCCTACTCCACCGATCGTCCTTTGGTGTGTATCGTGCGGAGTATAGAAGCCGCAGTAGGAAAGAATCTGCGCATTTGCGGCTGCGCCGCCCAGAAATCCATAGCGCTCGACAAGTAGGGTCTTCGCCCCAAGCTTCGCCGAGGCGATCGCCGCTGCTGCGCCGCCCGCGCCGCCGCCGACTACCACGACGTCGAAACGCTCAACCTTGGACGCGCCACCATTGCTGGATTGGTGAACCGAAGTTGCCATTAATCTGCCTCTGATGTATTGCCGCCGTCCATTTCGCTTCTCATGACGGCGGTGAATGCAGTTTGCGACACGAGTAGAATCAAGGCAATCAATCAATCTTGATATCCCCCATCAACAATCATGATGCTCCGACGGCGCAAACAAACCACATCCCCCGTCCGGACGCGGGCAACGGCCATGAATCGTGTTCTCGATCTCGACGCGTTGCGCGCGTTCGTCTTGGTTGTCGAAACCGGTCGGTTCTCGATGGCCGCGAATGCACTGTCTCGTACGCAGTCGACCATTAGCATGCAGATCCGACGCCTCGAGGAACAACTTGCATGCACGCTCCTATACCGAAAACAGACCGGTGCGGTGCCGACTGCAGAAGGCAGCGAATTGATGACCGCAGCAAGCGAAATGCTCGCTTTGAACGATCAGGTGTTCGATGCTGTTAAGCAGACGACCGTCGCAGGCCGAGTGCGTATCGGCGCGATCGAACATTACGCGGTCGCTGTGCTGCCAGCACTGGTCGCCCGCTTTTGCAGGATATATCCGGAGGTGCTGGTCGAGATTCATACGGGCGCCGCAGGCGTGATGCGGACACAGCTGCGTACCGAATATGACCTCGTAGTCGGTATCAGCGAAGCGGGCTCGGCTCCGGGCACCCTGCTCTCAAGATCACGCGTCGTCTGGGCCGTCTCGCGCCAAGTTGACGTGCATCGACAGTCCCCGTTGCCGCTTGCGCTCGGCGTGGAAGGAGGGTTACTCCGGGCGTGGGGTACGCGGGCACTCGACAACGCCGGGATCCCCTGGCGGATGGCTTATTGCAGCAGTAGCGTCGCAGCGCTTGAGGCATCGGTCAAAGCCGGGCTGGCTGTGGGCATCTTCAACGAGCACACGATCAACAAACGGCTTCGTGTTCTGGGCGCAAAGGACGGTTTGCCACCCTTGCCTCGTGTCGACGTCTGGCTTCTCCAGGCAGACATGCAGCGTACGCGGGCAGTGACATTGCTGCATGACTTTCTCATCAGCGCGATCCCTCGTTCCAAGTAGTCTGGAAAGTCTTGCTGGAAGCGTGGGATGGGAGGCGGATCGACTCTCCTTCTTACCGCATCTCTGAAACGTCCCCGACGACGTTCTGCACATGATAGATAGAAGGCGATATTGCAGCGTGAACGCCGCGTCCCATCAGCTACGAAGCCGGATCAGCCGCTTGATCCGGCCACTCCGACGCCTGGCGATATGCTGCCGGCGAACCCCCGCGCAAATCCATAAGCGCTCGTGCGACATTGCGCGTTTGCGCTTCTCGGAACGCGGGCTAGGCAAGTTGCAGGTCACCATCGTCGATGGTAGTTAAAATAGATGCGTCACGTCCTGCCATCCGCGTGTATGTGCGGCCGTTCGAGGTACTTGCCGGTGATGCGCAGCAGAGCCACGTCGCGTTGCGGTTGCACGTTAGTGCGAGGCAGATACGCCGCCTTTAACAGGTAACTGAATCTGCTGAAACTGCCTCATTATCCAACGCCGTGGAACCAGACTGACGCTCCAGGCAAAGGCCGGCCGACTCAAATGCAAAAAAAAGCTGCTGACGATGAATGAAGGACGGGTACTAAAATGCGGTGGTTATACCGACCATACCGACGAACTGGTTAGCTGTTGAAGACGGAGTAAGGTTCTGCGAGTCGCCGATCGCCGGCAAGGCCTGAACGATGTTCCCTTCTCCCGCGGATCCTGGAGTCTTCCCCGCGCATGCTGATAGGCCTGCAACAGATAAATGGTGGTCCGTTTCGAGAGGCTGTAGTTCTCCTGAAACGAACACTGAAAATACCGCGCCGCATCCGTAATGCCATTTGCTTGCGACGCCCGCGTGAATGACGATCCCGCCGCCAGACTGAACGCTGGAGTGAACTGATACGCTGCCAGACCGCCATAAATATTGAAGATGGCAGAAGATCCAAACGACGACTTCCCGTCCGGGCGGTACGCTACGTTAGCGTAGCCGGTCCCGACTGTCAGATTTCCGAAACGGTAATTACCGTACGCAACAATCTGCTGAATGGTGTGGGCCGAAAGATAACCCTGGTTGATTACCGACGTAAAAAATGTCGCGCTCGACGACGACGAAAACCCGCCCGATCCGCTATCGGCGTTGGTGATTCGAACATAACCGGTGGCGAGCGACAGTGGTCCCCTGAGATACCGCGCAGCTGCGGCAATGGTGCTTCCCGATCCCAGGGACCCAGCAATGCCCCCGACGCCATACTGCATGCTGAATTTTAATCCTTGCATTTCGGGTGAGGTATAGACAATCGAATTGTTTACTCGCAGTGTTGAGTCGAGCCCATCGATACCACCGGGTGGCAGAGGTGGCGCCGCTTGTTCGGACAGGGTCCCGAGATTTTTAAGTGGAACCACCGGGGCGTTCATGCTGCCGATTTGATCGCAGGCAGTGTCGCGAAGTATGCCTCATCCGGCGTGCGGTCTTCCAGACTCGAATGAGGTCGTCTCTGGTTGTACAGATTGATGTAATCGCCAATTGAGCGCCGGGCGTGGCTGACCGACTCATATGCCTTCAGATACACCTCCTCATACTTGACGCTTCGCCACACTCGTTCGACGAACACGTTGGAGTCCGCAGACAACTGCGCCCGTGAGTGACGCTGGAAGCCGACGTTTTCAGGTCACTCATCCGTACCATCCCCTTCATTTGCAAGAATTCGAACTGGTCCTTCACGCCAAGAACTGGCATGAGGACAGGGTTTGGTTTCACGACGCGAATGGCCGACTGCGGGCGCTCCCCGCCAGCTGGACGAGCGTCGTCGGCGAGGACCCATTCAACGTCGTCGCTGCCGGGCGCGCCTTGTTTCGCGTGGAGGAGCTGCTTGAACTGGGGCGTTTGATCGCCACGTTGGAGCCGTGAACAGCGCGACCACGTGTAAAGCCAAATACGCCGCGTATGTAAAGTTAACTATGCCAGGTAGCGCTCTCCACGGTCACCTTGGTCGTCGATATAATTGCATTATGTCGGCCATATTTCCGCAAATATCCCAGACATTGGACTTGCATATTCAGATATATGGTACATAATTGTATTTACACTGATTTGGCCGCTTTCCCTGGAGTTTGTGCATGGCGACAGACCGACGCAAAGAGGACAAGCACCGCGCGCTGCGGCAGCAGGCGAGCCTCAATCCGCGCCCCGATGCCGTGACGCATCCGCTGTTTCGGGAGGGCGAGTTCTTCGATTCCTACGATCTGCTGCAGGTCAAGTACGAGATGCTGCGCGCGGTGCGCGTGGACAAGCGGCCGATCAGCGAAGCGGCCAAGGCATTCGGTTTCTCCCGCCCGTCGTTCTATCAGGCTCAGACGGCTTTCGAACAGGGCGGACTGGCCGCTTTGATTCCGCAGAAGACTGGGCCGCGCAGCGGCCACAAGTTGACCCCGGCGGTGATGGAGTTTCTGAACCGGGCGCGGGTTGCAGAGCCGACTGTGCGAGCGGAGCGACTGGCCAGTCTGGTGCACCAGACCTTCGGCGTACAGGTTCATCCGCGCAGTATCCAACGACAGTTTCTGCGCCAAAAAAAACCGTAACGAAACCGTCCGTGTCCACTCCGGACCGTGCGCTGTGCAATGACGGACTGATCTCCCGTTATGAAGATCTGAGGCAACAGGCACTTGGATTGCCGTGCGAGATTCCTCGCGGCCAAGGCCTCGTGCTGTTGATGCGCAGCGGCATGAGAGCGTGGATGCAGGCATGGGCCCAGTGCGCGACCACGGTTGTACGGCGGCAGCCGCCGCCCGGTGAGGCAGAGATCGTTCCCTTCACGCTGCATCAGGAGGCGACGTTGATTCTGGCTTCAATGCTTTTACACCGGCGTCAGGAGGCAACAGCATGAAGAGCGATTCTCATCAGAAGGTGCAGGCGAGCCATCTGAAGCGCAACGCCTATCTGTATATCCGGCAATCCACATTGCGTCAGGTGTTCGAGAATACCGAGAGCACCAAGCGCCAATATGCACTGCGCCAACGGGCGGTCGCCCTGGGGTGGTCCGAGGACCGCATTATTGTGATCGATAGCGACCTCGGCCAGTCCGGCGCGTCATCGGCGGACCGCGAAGGATTCCAGCGTCTGGTCGCCGAAGTTGGCGTGGGCCATGCCGGTATCGTGCTCGGCCTGGAGGTGTCGCGCCTGGCGCGCAACTCCACCGACTGGCATCGGCTGCTCGAGATCTGCGCAATCACCGACACATTGATCCTTGACGAGGATGGCGTATACGATCCTGCTCACTTCAACGACCGGCTGTTATTGGGGCTCAAGGGCACCATGAGTGAGGCCGAATTGCACGTGCTGCGGGCGCGCCTTCAAGGAGGAATCCTAAGCAAAGCGAGGCGCGGTGAACTGCAGATGCGCCTGCCCGTCGGCTTCGAGTACAACGCCGCGGGCGCGGTCGTTCTCGATCCGGACCAGCAGGTCCAGCACTGCCTGAGGTGGCTGTTCGACACCTTCCGAGGTACGGGATCGGCGATGGCTACCGCGCGCGCCGCGCATCATCTCGAGCTGGCGTTTCCGCGACGGTGCTGCAAAGGTCCGCACAAGGGCGAATTGCTGTGGGGCAGCCTCGGACACAGCCAGGTAGTGCGCATTCTGCACAACCCAAGGTATGCAGGCGCTTTCGTCTATGGTCGCACCCATACACGCAAGACAGTCGATGGACGCACGCGTGTGATTCGCGCCCCGCGGGACCAGTGGGATACGCTGATTCCGGGCGCCCATGCCGGTTATCTGTCCTGGGAAGAGTATGAGCAGAATCAGAAGCGTTTGCATGAGAGCGCACAGGCGATCGGAGCCGACCGGCGCCGAGGCGCGCCGCGTGAGGGTCCAGCACTTCTTCAGGGAGTCGTGGTCTGTGGTCGATGCGGGAACCGCATGACGGTTCGTTACCACAGCCGCCAGGGCTGCCTGTGTCCCGAGTACATCTGTCAGCGCGAAGGCATTGAGCAGGCCGAACCAGTCTGCCAGCGCATCCACGGGGCTGCCATCGACGAGGCCATTGGCGAGCTGCTCGTCGAGGCGCTCAACCCGCTTGCCATTGAGGTGAGTCTGGCGGTTCAGCGCGAACTCCAGTCCCGCATCGAAGAAGCCGACTGTCTGCGTCACAAGCAGGTGGAGCGCGCCCAGTATGAAGCTGATCTGGCGCAGCGCCGCTACATGCGCTGCGATCCGGAGAACCGCCTGGTCGCCGACTCACTTGAGGCTGACTGGAACCATAAGCTGCGAGCGCTGACTGAGGCTAACGAGGAATATCAGCGTCGGCGTGAACAGGACGCGCGTATTCTGACGGACGAGCAGCGCGCCGTCATCGTCTCGCTGGCGTCCAACTTCCCCCGGCCATGGCGGGACCCCGCCACCCCTGACCGGGAACGCAAACGCATGATCAGGCTGCTTCTGGAAGACGTCACCCTGAACCGGGACCAGCAGGTTACCGCACAGATCCGCTTCAAGGGCGGCGCTCACCGGACCCTCAGCCTGCCGTTGCCGCTGAAATCGTGGCAGCGATGGGTCACCCCCGCCACGGTGATCGAGGAGATTGACGAACTGCTCAATCACCATACTGTCCTGCAGATCGCGAATATCCTGAACGAACGTGGCGCCCCGTCGGGCACGGGCAGGCCCTTCAATGCAAAAATGGTCGCACGCCTGCAGCGCAACTACTGTCTAAAGCCACGCTATGACCGGTTGCGCGAAGCGGGTCTCCTGACGCTGCAGGAGATGGCCGACGCGCTGCACGTCACGCCGACGAGCGTGAAGATATGGAACCGTCGCGGACTCATCCGCGGTCACGCCTACAGCGACAAGAACGAGTGCCTGTACGACCCTCCGGGCACTGACTCGCCCAGAAAGGCGATGGGCGTCAAGCTGTCCTGCCGGCGTCGCCATCCCGACGTCGTCTCTGATCGCCGCAAGGAGGTGTAGTGTGAAACGCAAGCCTTGTCATAGGCATCGCCGGCTGTGCCCATCGACGGTTGTACGCCCGCCTCGCGGCAACGCCGCCCGAAGGCAATGGACGTGTACTGGGACCCCTGGTCCGAGTGCAGGATCACACCTTCATGACGCCGTTGGGTCAGCGCCATGTCCAGTGCCCGCAGCATCAGTTCGGTGTACAGATGGTTTGACATTGCCCAGCCGACGACGCGCCGGCTAAACACATCAAGCACCACCGCCAGATACAGAAACCCTTCACCGGTGGGCAGGTACGTGGCATCTGCCACCCACAGTACATCGCAGGCATCGGCGCTAAAGTGCCGACGCACCAGGTCGGGGGCACGGCGGGCCCCTGCGCGTTGCCGCGTGGTGTGGGGCGAGCGCCGCCGGCTCGCACCGCGCAGCCCCGCCAGGCGCATCAGGCGCGCTACGCGCTTGCGTGCGACATGCACGCCCTCACGCGCGAGCTGCGCATGAATACGGGGCGCACCGTATGTACCGCGCGAGCTCGCATGCAGGGTGCGGATGCGCCCCAGCAGTTGCGCGTCACTGCATGCGTGCGCCGATGGTTCTCTTGCCAGCCACCCGTAATAGCCGCTCGTGGAGACCCTGAGCAGCCGTGCCATCGTGGCAATGGGCCAGCGGGCCCGGTTCGCTCTCATGAATCCGTATCCTTCGGCGATACGGCTCCCGTCTCCCGGGCAAACCAGGCCGCTGCGTGAGAGAGGATGTCTCTTTCCATCTTCAGTTGCCGATTCTCACGACGCAGCCGCGAAAGCTCCTGCCGCTCGGCGGTGGTCAGCCCGTCGTGGCGCGTGCCCGCGTCACGCCCGGCCTGCGCCACCCAGTTATAGATGGTCTGCGCGGTCGGCTCGAACTCCTTTTCCAGTTCCTCCGGCGTGCGCCCGGCCTTCACCAGCTCAACCATTTGCGCCCGGAATTCCGCCGGGTACGGCGTACGATGCTTGCCCATTTCGGCACCTCCTCTTCAACAGGAGGCGTCCGTTTTTGCGGGTCAATCTCAGGACGTTCCTCCGCTCCGCTCAGGTCCATCCGTCGCGCCAGTCGGACCAGTCCCAAGCGCAAATGCAAGCCGCAGCCATCCGGGCCGAACAGTGGCGGCCGCACACGTCCGCACCCCCGCACGGCGTACGCCTCGCCTGCGTCTCCAACAACTGCCACGACTCGCTGAAGGATCTGAGGGTCGTCCTGATCAGAGGAGTATGCAGGCCCAGCGAGAACCGCAGCCGCCGTCGCTCCCATCCCGGCCGGAGGTTCACCAGGCCGTCCCGGGATCGCCTAGGAATTCAACTCTTGCGACCTCGATCGCGCGAACCGGAGTGTTCGCAAACACGTCTGCCGGCGTCTGCCCGCCCAGCATTGGATGCGGCGAATAGAGCCAGAAAGCACGTCGCCAGCCTCCGCGATCCTCGTTGTTCGGCGGCAGGAAGGCGAGAAGTTCAGCAACGTGCTTCCGGATGGCGCCCAATCGATTGAACTGGAAGTCCGGATAGATGAACCGATGCTGGAACTCAGACCAGACACCAAGCAAAGCGCCTGTCGCTCGGGCCTGAATTGCGTACGCGGTGCCCTCCTCTTCGGTCGAAAAACCCGCCAGTTCAGCAACATGACGAGCGTCGGGCCACCCTTGTCGGAGCAGCTCGTCACGGAACCCGATGGCCTGCGTCGCGGTGAGGTTATGTTCGGGATGGTCTGTCATGGAGCAACTCCGACGTATCTTGAGTCTCGGATGTACACGAGGCGACCGCGGCCTCGGTGGGGAATGACGAAAATTTCAACCCTGTTTCCGGGCCAACCCGGCTGTTTTCGCTCTCACACCAGTCGTCCTGCTACTCAGGACGACGGCATCTAACCAGGCGGCTCCGACAAACCGCTCTTCCGTCGCACGTTCCGGTCCTCCGCGTATCTATGCACTTCGCACGATTCCTCGGTGAACGAGATCACCACGAGCAGACATCATTTACTCGAAGATCCATCGCATCCCTATCCCAGGCGTGAAAATATCGCGGAACCGATTGCTATTGCCACGCGGATCACCACGCGTACGAGAGGTGGCTCGGCGGTGTCGGCCCCGAAAACTGTGTCGGCTTTCTCTAAGCCGACGACCACCGAATATTCGTCCAGATCCCTTCGAATAAGCCTTCGATCGAACTGCTAACGCCACTCTCGGTAGCGCTCCCAAAGCCCGCAAACGACGTCGACGTCCAAACGGATATACGAGCTACTCCACGGATTTTCAAGCCGTACTCGGGACACGATTACTGCTGCCATCGCACCACAGTGCTCAGACGCGCAACTGATGAGCCCAGCCTAGGTCTTCATCTTCCGCGAGAAATTTCAGCCCCCATACTACGTCTCTTCGTGAACAGCAATCGACCAGTTCCTGAAGAACGTTCAACCGAATGTTTCTCAGGCTCCCAATGACATCTCTCACGTCTTCTATCGATATCAGGTCCAGCGAGACACTCACGTATTCGAGAATTGCACGTTCCGGGACCGAAACCAGCACCTGGGGATGGCGCCACGCAAGCGGCTTTAATCCGTAGCCTTCGCCCATCCGCGCATCGAACAGAGCCAGGGAATAGTAGGAGCACACAAGTCTTTCCACCGCCCAGCTAGGAACGTTGCAATATCCGCGCCCCCATAAATCAATCCGGTCGCGGAAGCGCAGATGATGCATCATTCGGTGCCACTCAAGCGCGGTCCTTCCTCCCACGTGGAGATTTGAAGTGTATGCCTGCAAATAGGCAATCGTGCCATCAACGCCTGGCTGGTCTCCACGTAGCAGATAAGCGTCGTCAGACAGTTGCCGCAACCACCCTTGTTTGACGAGTTCGCCGACCTGACGTGCGTCGATTTCAAGCTCCGCGAAGTAGCGCAAGCCTACCGGCTGCGACCGTGGCGCGAAATCCATGAGGAACTGCACGATTTCGGTTGCGTCCTGCATGCCGGCTCCTCAGTTGATCATCTCTGACGACACGCCGATACACTGATTCATGCTTCACAATCCCGGGCTGCCCCCGCTCCTGCGGTCTCGCGCCAGCTCAGACGCCGCTCCCAGAGACGCCCGTCAGTCGCGTCGACCATGCCTATGCATAAGCTGTGGGTTAGGCCGCGTCTTCATCAGCATGCGCCCAGACAAGCACCTTGCTGCTCGCTTCAAGAGGATCAGGTTGGTGAGGCTCGCATGCTCGCAGGCGGCCATGCGCATCCGCATAGGCGAGAAAATTCGATCGATGATCGCCGCACAGGTACGACCACAGGCTCGAAACCGGAACCATCGTTTCCCAGTCGATTGCCAGCAAACGAGGCTTTGTTGCGCCGTACCCCTCAAGAACTGAAACAAGGATCGAAGGATCGGCGACGATAAACGAATAACCATCCGGATCGTCGGGCCGCGTTCCCGCAGCGCGTACCAGGAACGTTGTAGCGATATGGTTGATGCCAGCGAGGCGCCAACGATTGAACGGGTCATGCCTCGTCCGGAACGGCGTCTCCCACTGAGATTTTGTGAGCAGCATCTTTTCAAGAAATCAATGGACTGAAATTACCGGCATCACAGCGCTGAGCGCAATGCCCTGCGCTACAGCCCTCCGGGCCGAGCGAATCCCTGCAAGCATAAATTGGCCGATTGTTACATTTTGCACATTATCAATTGTAGCGCAATTATGTGCATCCAACGACAGTTACGTCTTCAATTTCACCAACATGACTGATGACGCTTCGTCTTGGCCTCGCGCGCGGACTGAGGGCAGCACGCAGAATGCGCGGCGTGTCTCAGGACGGTCTTGGCGTCTCAAGCAGAACCTATCTAAGCGCGCTCGAGCTTGGAAAGCAGACGCCTACGCTAGACAAGCTCGACGAAATCGCACGGGCGATAGGCGTGCATCCTCTCAGCGTGCTCTTCTATGCATACGCAGTCGACCTGACGCCTCCGGAAGTTCGGGAGTTGGGACAATTAGTGCGCTCTGAGATTGCCGGGCTTCAGAAATACGATACCGCGCGCGACTAGCGTTGCTCGCTGTTGCGTCCGTGGACGTTCCCTGCTCCTCTCACAGTCGACCGATCCGCGCTCCGCCCGCTATTCGCTAATGCCTCGCCTTTCCCGGAGGCGGTCGAACGGGCCGTCGGTCGCAAAGAATTCGATATGTGTATACGGCAACGCCTCCGCCTTCGTATGTCCATGCCGTTGGCATGAAATTGACACCTCTTCGCAAGTCGTTTCGGGGCGTAAAAGTTCGGAGTGACGGGAGCCACGCGCTCATCGGCTTCCGAATCCGGATGCACCTACCGGACGAAATTTCCAGCGCGTCTCTGCTCATACGAGCATAGGACGATGCCACCCGCCCCATTCCCGACGAAGTTGACCGCCATAGATCAGCTTCCTCATCGATTCATGCCGCGTCCTCGAGTGTTTGCAGGCGCGGGAATAGAAACCGAAAAAAACCCGTCTCAAACGTAAATATGATGGTACGAGTTTCTATAGTGGGGCTGATGGTGACGAGCTGCGAACAGCACCTTTTCGTCAATCACCGTGTTCCAGCCGACAGGATGTGCCATCGGTACATCACCCGAGCGCCGTTTCGTACATCGTTTCGTCGCAATTTCAAAGAGATCGGCAGCACGGGGAATCACGCAGACGACCTGCTCGCGCGCTCCGTTCACAACGACATGCGGAATGAGCATTGGCTCAGACTCTCCACGCGAAGCAATGATCCGGAACGCGGACACCGATGACTGCTCTTCTATCTGTGCCCAGATCCGGACAAAGTTCAAAAAACCGAGCATAGCGTCATACTGGCCATTCGACGAAATCCCTGAGAGGGTAACTCCCCGCAAGGGCGGCGAAGGCATTTGATCTGCCTGCCGTTCAGAAGATGGAAGCCGTCTCTCGTGGGCCGCGCGCCAGCTCAGGAAGGCCACGCATAGAGTACATATGGCAGAGCAGTCCAGCGATATCCGTTCGAACGGACCCATTGCCATCAGCTCGGAGAAGCATTCTGCATGACCTGATATGAAGCGCCGAAAGATGGATTTTCGAACCAATCGATGTGCCTCCAGGCATTCGCGGCTATTGCACTGTGGTAGACCTTCTCCAGGCAGTCTCACGAGCACGCCCCCACTCAGCGCAGGAGGAACCACGCCCCAGTCGGCGGGCGGAGCGCATACACCCGTTGCCCAGTTGAGTCGCCACATCCACTGATAGTTGAACGGTTGGCTTTCACAAGCTAGCGCATTTAACAAGCTCGGTGCATCGCCGGTTGCCTTTCGAACTTTGCGCCACCATTCCACCATCCGTTGACAGTGCGTACTAATTGCGTCTTCTTTCTCAGCTAGGATGCGTTTGACACGCAGGTTAACACCCAGATCAATGGAATGACCGCAATGCCCACACCTCCACTTGAGCAACTCTGCGTTTGCGCGCCATTTCCAGCGCATCGGCAACCATCCACAGCGCGCACAGCCATGCGTCAAATCTTTACCGTGCCAGGGACAACGGGATATCAGAGGCAGGTTGAACAGTGTGCAGTGATAGTTCAACGCACTACAATCTGGACAGTGGCGTACTGCGTATTTCGCTCCTTCCCGCCTCGGGAAACCCAGGGACCCAAGGAAGGCGGTGCGAAACCGGGCCGGATCGACGTGCAAAAAAGATGCGATATGGGGGACGTCCCAGTCTGCTGGTGAATGAAACAACCGATGCGGGTCGGCTTCCCCTAAGCTAATCCCTCCGATCCGTTGTATTTCCTCAAAGCCAACGGCATTCAGCAGCTGGATCTTGATCAGGATGTTCCAGGCAGATTCAAACAGTGCCGGCGCCCTGACATCCCAGGTCAGACGGGCAGTGCCGTCGGCTCCTTCCCGCATTTTCCTCATCAAAGTTCATCCTTTTCACAATCATGCGATCGGTTCGCAGCTGCTACCCGTCTCTCTTCCAATGGCTCCGACGTCAGCTCCACGAAACGCAATGTAGCCCAGTTTTGCCCGGATAGAACGCTGAAATAGGAATTCGATACGAAACGCGCGTAGTATCTTATGCTCAATTTCGCCGCAGCTCCGCTGAAAGTCCGCCGTCGGCCAAGTAAGTGGCATTACAAAATCCAATAAGATTCCTCACCACATCTCATTTTGCCTCTCTTGCTTGGCACCGACATCTGGCACGCTTCTCCAGTTCGACCTCATCCATGAGCAGAAATCCCACCGACGAGGTCTCGCTGCCTGAAGTGCCTTCGAAAAAGACGTGCCGCCTGTCGGCGGTCCATCTCAGATCGGCGCACACACCAGCGGTTACGTTCACGTAGTTATGCAGATAGTGATGCAGATTAGGATGGGACACGAAACGTTCGACGCTGGCCCAAGTTGTCAGAAAGCCCATCAATGCCTGTTCGGCGAACCTTCCCCAATCGTCCGAGCGGGTGCTCACGAGTCTCTCAAACACCGCTTGTTCTGCGTTCGTCTCGCCGGACGTCGCCTGACCCCACGTCTCCCGCATTCGAGCCTGGGGGCCGAGCCACGCCACGTAAGCAATGCAAACGCTACAAAACACGCTTGAATACTTCGGTCGGGCCTCAGCCTCGTTCATGCTGAGAATCGTCCGAAGGCATCGACGATGTGGCTTGACGAAGCGTTTGAAGATGTACCGCCGGACCGATCGTCGTTCCTGCATTCTTTGCTTCTTACTCTCTTGGGTGAATTCCACTTGCTCAGGTCGATTCAGCCTGACAATTCGCGCCGCGGTCGGCGTTATTGAATGACGCCACGGCGACGGAAATGGCGCTATTTTTTCCGCGAAATAAAGCGCCATGTCTCGCTGTTCGTTGCGCTGATATCGTGTCGAAAACGTTTCTATGATTGGCGCAAGCAGCGGAAAGGCGCTGTGAGAATTCTGTCTCACATACGCCCACCAACCAACGAACCGTCGACAGTAACTGTCAATCTGGTTCGCCAGCGCAGTCGGCACCAGGTTGACGTCCGGCCGCTCATTCAGATAGCTCCAGTCGCTTCCGCAACTGCAAGGTACATCCGTTGCGCATCTTGGTGTGCCCTTCGTTTGGAGCCTTGCCGCGCAGGCGTAGCAGCCTTTGCCAAGCGGGCATCGGTGCCATGGACATTCTGTCACGATTGCGAGGTTAAAGAGCGTGCAGTGGTAGTTGAGTCCGAGACATTCGGTGCAATGCCGGAAGCCAATTGAACCTCCGTTCGGAGAATCGAAACCCAGCCAATCCAGAAAGCCTTCTTTCAGCCGAGCCTGATCGACGCGCAAGAGGGAAGAATAGCGGAAGAAGTTCACCCAGTTCCCATGCGTCAGCGCCCAGGGGAAGTCATGCATTTTCTCCTCTTCCCTTTGAATGAGGGCGCGTAACTCACCAAAAGTCAGCGAATTGAGCGCCATGACTTTAAAGAAGACATTTGAGGCGGATTCAAATGGGGCTGGGCCCTGATTTCTCCATGTAAGCCGCTCGAGTGACGACAGGAAGCGCATATGATGTCGGCAACCGAAAAAAGTCGCTTCTGTTCACAGATCTGCCAGGGCGATTGCCTGCACAATGTCCTCCTCTGAAAGCACCATTGTTTTGCTATCCTCATCCTTCTTTCCAAGGTAGAGCCCGTTGATCGTCAGTACTATGCTTTCCATGGTAAAGCCCCCTTTATTCCCTGGCGCCGCGTTGACAAGGGCGTTCCAGATAGCGGTTCCGTAATTCTGAATTCTAAAACCAGCCTCGAACGCCTCCGGAAAGAAGAAATAAGTGTAGCTCCATCCCGAACCCTCCGGCCATTCAGTCTCCTCATCAAGACTTTGTAAGATCCTGGTGAGCGTTTGCTTTGAATTACAGCACTGAAATTGAATTGGTTTTCTGAAGAAGCGTGCAATAATCTGTCTCTGATTACTCAGCGCAAGCGCGGAAATCAGGTGCAAAATCTCTGGTTGCCCGAACGAAATCGTCGTCATCGTGATGCCTTTCATGCAGAGAATATTGTGAATCTCGAGCAGTTCCCCGAAGTCCGATTCGTTGCACAGGTTGACCTCGTCAAGTATCAGAACAAACTGGTCTCCTCCCAGATTGGAAACGTTAGTCATCACGTCAAGAATCACGTTACGCAAAAGTGCCTCAGGGTCACGCCGCGCAGCCAGTACGTGTCCGCTTCCCTCCAGAATCAGGCGTGACATCAGCCCCTGTTTCGGCCTCAATGAGTGTCGTGCACTGGCCATCACGACATAGATCTTGTTGAATTCTTCAGCCAGATAGTCTTTGATGCTTGTTGCGCAAGTAGTCTTGCCAGCACGCGTCTCTCCGGTAAACACAATACCTGTCCTGCGCGCCCCCACCCGTTCGCGCGCCTCTTCATGCACGTTTATCAACATCGGTGTTGGGATTGTGTATTGCCCCCGTGAGACGGGGTGATCAGTGAGTATTTCTTCACGTCGCGCAATCGACCAGGAAGGCACCGCCTCCGGGATTGCTTCGGTCGAGGCCCCGTCGAACGGGGACCTGGCACTTTCGCTCGCTTCTTTTTCAGAGGATTGCATGTCGTCAGCTGCTTTACGCGCTGATGTCTTTCGAGGCCGTTCGCTTGCTGGTGTCGACATGGCAGCCTTCCTTATCGATTAGTTACCTTGTAGCGCTTCCCGGACAGTGGAACGAGCCGGAGGCGTGGCCCCCCGGGCGTTACGGCCTGTATTGACACCGCAGAATCCGGACTGGCCAAAGCAGGGATCCCTTCCCCCGCGTCTTTTGCGACGCGCGTGAGGTTGGTTGCGTCTTTCGCAGAGCCCTTTCCCGCTTTTCTTGATTTCTCCACCTGCTGTGCCAGGTAGCGCAGGTATGCCTGAACCGGATCTTCCGACTCACTCAGGATCAAAATTCGTCTGCTAACCAGCTGGAATATGGCCTGGCGGGTGGCGAGGCTATGTTTCGTCAAGTTCCATCCGCGCGTTGCGGATAGAACACCCAGCTCGTAACCGTTCGATGTGTATGCCCTGACACTACGAAGGTCTTCCTCGTCGATGTAGATCGTCAATTCCTTCCCGACTAGCGCTCCGCTCATGCTCAGGACAGGATTCGTGTAAAGCGCGTTCTCGTACTGGATGTAGGGTTTGCGCCCACTTTCGATGCCGCCACGCACCTTTCGCACTTCCCGCCGAAGCAACGAACGCACACGGGTGCTCCCCGACAACGGGAGCTTTCTGACCATTACGGGTGGCGACGGCCCACTTATCAATTGCCGAAGCGTTTCGAGCGGAGAGTTATAGAAGTTTCCCTGACCCGGCAAGCCATTGTGGGCGGCAAATGCTACGTCCAGCAACTGGTCGATGTCGTCGGCACGAATCCGGTACCGTTTGGCTGCGTCGGCGGCATCCGCCGCTCGTCCCGACTTCGGATTGGAGCCAGTCGTGGAAGGTAGACGGAGAAAAACATTGTCAGTTATCTGCTTGAATGTCCGCTCGATGTTCGGGCGACGCTCGAAGTGAGCCGGGGCGCCCCAGTTCACCATCGAACCGGTGTCTTTACGGAAACTGTCATGGATCAGGTTTGAGAGATTGACCAGCGCACCGTCTAATAGCGTTACCGTCCAGAGAGCTCCCTCCGCTTCGGGTATTAAGCCGCTCGGAAATCCCCCACCAGGTGGATATTTCAATGTTCCTAACGTTAAATCTTTCGGCACCCATCGCTTGCATATCGCGTCACGGATCACGCCCGCGACGTCGACGGCCGTCACCTCTGTCCGGTATACAACGCGGTAAGCGAGGACGCAGGTAGAAACACGTTCCACCACAGCAAGCAACCAAAGCCTCTCAAGGACAGACTCGACCTCCGTGCCAATCGGAGTCTTGAAGACGACCGTGAAGAGTGCATCGATATGATGCGCGTCGATCTCAACCGCATCGAACGGATCCGAGAAGGGAAGTATCGGCGAGATGCCGGACCCTGTCGCGAAATGCGCCTTCGCGTCGCTCCCGCCGCGCGCACGCACAGCATCACCCAGGTTCCTATCTAGCAGATCCCGCATGAAACGAACGACACTTTTGATCCCCCTATATTTTGCGGTGAAGGGCCAGCCACTTTTGGTTTGGTCGTACTTTTCTAGTTCGTTAAGGAAAAGGCGATGTAGATGGGAGCCTTTGATCTTGAATTCCGGTATCAAGCCCTCCTTCTTCTCCTTGCGTACCTGTGCAATCAGCTTCTTCTCCAGGTCCGGATAGCGTGCGAGTGCATCTTGCAGGGCGCATGCCATCCCTCCCTGTTCATCCCTCCGTTTTGGTTTTATCTCATTCCTGCGAGTATTTCGGCTCGTCCGCGTGAAGGGGAGCAGTCCGCGAAAGCCCAGAATCCGCCCGTCGCTAGCTCTTGTGAGACAAATCTTTGTTATCTGGATAGTCTGCTGTTTGCTCACTCCCGTCACGTCGCGGATATCAGTATATTTCGCACCTTGAAAGAGCATCCGGACGGCCAGCTCCCTGTTCTCGATGAATTCCTTATCCTCCTTTGACAGGGTGGAATAATCGAGCTTGGGCCATTCGTCTAACGGTGGCGCTTCTGCACGTGCGACGCTCTTCGACCATCTCATTGACCTGACCTCCAAACCCACGAGGATGACAATGTGAATCCCGAGGAAGAAAGATCAAGTCCGATGTCGGCCAAAACAGCCATTCGAGAAATGACCCCGAGAGCGATCTGGGAATCGAAATCGCGCATCGATTCAGTTACGTCGCGAATGACCCCATGGCCGAGCCCGCGCATGACTGTGATAGCAACCTGACTAGCCTCAGTCTGCTGTTCATCGCGTATGGCTGCACAGTAGGCAAGAACCTTCAGCCACCTTATTGCCTCCTGGCCACGCCCCGAAAAATCTGTCTCGACGAAAGTACGCACAGTTTTTCGACCGGCATTGGGGAGAACATCTGTCTGCACGCAGTTGTCCAACCCGATTTCGCCGAACAGAAACTTATGGTATTCACTCGCACCGGAGGACAGTTCCACTTCTGCATCAAAGTCCAGTCCGCGGTTCTTACCAGAGCTTCCTATGGGTGCGTCGTCAAGATCAAGATTAAAGGTCCGGACTTCAGGATTCGTCTCGAGAAAAATAGCCCAATGCACGAGATGACGATCGCTGCGGATGATCCAGTCACGATTCGTCTTGAGGCTATAGACGAGCGTTATGTTTCGATTCGTTTTGCCACGTGAGCGATACGCGCGCATTACATTCGATCGCTGTCTTGACGGCAAGGTGCGACTCTTTGACATCGAACCTCCAGATGGATGCAATCTACTGCGGCCCAACTTAGATATGCTTGACGAGTTTAGGTCACTCTCTAGTCAGGCGCAAAATTTAGTTCCTGGATGGAAGTGCGGATGACCGAGCTTCAGAGGACCACAATGGGGAAGCCCTCCTCCACCCACCGACGGCTACGCCATCGTGAAATCAATACATGCTCGTCGCGACTAGAGCCGCGAACGGTTTCGAAATCGGCGGTTCCATTCTGAACCGGGCCGTCTGCATATTGGAGTTGAAATGTGACGTCGGCGTCGCGTGTGTTTTCACGGTGAAAACGTACAGGCCGGCGTTGAAATGTGCCATGCATCCCTGCAATGGCACATTTCGCTAGATCTCTTAACCAAGGCTCGCCGGGTATTCTCCGGTTGGTCGGATGAAGGGACGCCGGCCGGCGGGCGTTGCACAGTTTGCGCCCCCTTTCCCCGCGCTGAAAACTGTGGCCACCTACCTTATTAAAAAATGTCCCGACTCCTAGGGTGTACCCACCCGCCAGTCCTCACGACTAGCCTGAAACGCAATGAAAAAGATGTCGACCGACTATCCTAGCCGCTGGACTGACATGTCCGATTATCTTGTCCGCTTCGCAAAGGGGAATGGCAGAACTCATACAATGTTTAGGAGTACGATTATGGCGACGCGCGCTACCGATTCCAGCTACTGGACCATTATGAGCGTCCTGTCCACCGGTCGCCTTAAGTCGGGTGGAGCGTTCGGGATCGGCAGAAACGAGGCCCCCGACCCCGCTCAACAACGTGTGGTTGGCTTCAGTGAGATACCTCCTGGTGAATGGCTGCGCTTGAGCGAGCGCAGCCGTTCAACTTACGGCATTGGGTTTTCCAGGCAATTCATCTCGAAGCGTGGCGGTGGTCCGATCTGGTACGCGCGAGAAATGGCGGCGAACAACACACGGTACCGAAGAAGTTGATGAAAATTGGCGAAGGCAACCCTGATCATCCAGTCTGGCGAATCACTGCGATGATCGATGCAACCGGCGTGTATGGGTTGACTTCGTACGAATATGAATGGGAGAGAGAGTGGCGCCATATTGGCAACTTGATGTTCGAACCCGAGGACGTTGCCTTCCTATTCATCCCCGAGGTAGTGCATGGTCAGGCGAGAGCATTCTTTTCATACGCCTACCACGAGAACCTTGGCCCTGCATATTTTTGTCCGTTCATCGACGCCAAATGGCCAAAGGCGCGAGTTGAGGAGGAACTGCTCAAAAAGCCTCTGGCATCTCCGCCACCTCTTCCCGCTTATGATGAGTATTTTGAAAGGGTTGACCTCGGAAACGGCAGGAGGGTAAGCAAATGCATTGGCAGACAGCGCCATACTTCGGACGGTTGACCAGATACCCGGTTCGCAACCAGGCCACTGCGTCGTGTCCCGCCGGCGCGCAGAATGGGAAAACCCGAAGCCTTTTTGACTTCGAAGGCAAGCGTGACACAAGGTGACACCAAGAACGTCTTGCGCGGACTGCCGGAGCTCCTGGTTCCGGGCCAGATTCCTCACCGCTGAATACTTCGGAACGGGATCACCTGACAAGTCTCGATAGTCGAGCGACGGTGTCGGGGCGACGGTAGCGGTGAATTTCAACGTAATGATAAAGACAGCAAGACGGCTTAGTGACGTTCCTCGGCCAGAGCGGCAGCACCTTGGTGTTCGGCCATGAGCTCGAGGCTGGACGAGTTTGGCGCCCGCCAGATATTGCGTGAAAACCTGCACGGTCATGCTATCGACGCGCTAAGGATATGAGGATCAGCGCTGTACTCGCGGCAAACATGGCCAGCTCCGGGTGGTTGCAGCGGCTCACACAGGGCGTCTACCTTCTCGCCAGGGACTGTCCCACAGGGGCTCTTCCACAAGGGACGGTTCGATCGCTTACCTGACTCATTGGCCTCTCATAAAGGTACGAAACTTAGTTCCAGAAGCAGGAAAGTCACATATTTAGTTCCGCAAAACTGGAAGTAATCTCAATACCCAATCCTTCTTCCTTTGCCCTCACAGCCGTGAAATGCCCGCAAAGCAAGGTTTTCACTATGCGAAAAGTATGAAATTTAGTTCCCCGCGCTTAAGCGGTCGGCACGCGCAGCGCACGGGTCAGTTTGAGTGCAATGCCAAACGGTGGTTCGTGCATGCCCGTTTCGTACCGACTCATCCGCGCGCTCGCGGTACCTTCGTCCAGACCGATCTGAATACCGAGCTGGTCTTGCGGAATATCTACTCGTCGCCGCGCATCTCGCAGGCGACGGCCGAATAGCCGTGGCGGGCTACTTTTTCGTCATCCTGCGAATATCGTAAATCTGCTTGTTATGTCGAAATTCGTAGAATCGATTAAACGACCCTCAGAACCTCGGTACTTTTGAAGCATTCACTGACGGTCCGTAGCGGCAGAAAGTTAACTTCAACTCTCGAGCCTTCTCCGCTCGGCATATCTCTACAAGTTAACTTGTGAACCGCTAGGGTTTGAAAAGTGGTAACGCAAGCCGGCCACTACCGGTTGCCAGGGACTGATTTTTTTTAAGCACGTGCTCTGTTTCTCCTACGGTGCCCTACCCGCGTTCAACGGGTAACCTGGGTGAGGCCGAAGGTATAGGAACGCGCCAATGGCATTGCCGCGAGAGCGAACAAAGACCATCGTGGACACTAGCAGCCTCCGCCGGATGCTGACGACCATGCTTGAGTCTTGTGCGCCAGGCCAGCGGCGAGCTCGAGCAATCCGACCATCGTCTTGCACGCCTCGCGTTGCGCCAATCGCACCTCCAGCTGTTCCCAGGTCCGGCGATAGGCTTCACGCGGAAACAGCTCGTCGCGAAACGCAAGTCCCTTGAAGGCCTGTGGCTTGCGTTTGAGGCTCTCGATGAAGTGTCGGTAATCCAGTGAACGACGGTTATCGCCGGCAGCGAGCCTCTCGGGGTACTGTGCACCAGTGCGCCGGACAGATAGCAGTCAAGCCGGTCACCATAAACGCGCACCTTCAGACGGTGACCAATCAGGCGCGATGGCGCGCTGTACAGAATGCCGCGCACAGTGAATGTGCTGCAGCGTGTGACGCGCGCTTCTTCCTCTACGAAGTCGGTCGTGCGCCTTGGCGGCAGATCCATGAGCTGTTCGCGCTCAAGGCGGAACGCCGCCGCGTTACGCCGGTTACGGGGCATGACGATCTCGCGCAGAAACTCGTTGTAGGCGGCACGATCGGCGAAGTCTCGATGACCGCGCAACATCAACGCCTGATCGACGGCTTCTTTAAGATAGCGATGCGACGATTCAACGCTGCCATTCTCGTGACCGAGGCCACGATTGTTGCGCGTGCCGTGCATGCCGTAGTGCTCAAGCCGCGCCGCATAGCGTGCCGTGAAGTCGTCTTCGTCGGCGAGGTTTCTGAACGCCGCTGACAGGCTATCGGTGCGATGTTCGCGCGGACATCCGCCCGCTTGCCACAGGGCGTTCTGCAATCCCATGGACAGGGCCTCGAAGCTCTCGCCGCCTTCAGCGACGTCGACGTATTCCCAGCGTGCGAACGCGAGCACGAAGTGATACAGGCGGTGATCGAACTGGATGCCAGCGATCGTCACGCGCACTCCGGCCATGTCGGTAAAGTCGGACAGACCGCGTACGCCGGGCTCATGCTGCTGGGGGAAGAAGACTTCCTTGGGCGGACCGGACATCGCCCTCCATTGCCTCACGCGCCGCTCAAGTGTGCGGCGTGTGCTGTCGGGATACTGTCCGGCGTGATCGTCCTGCAGTTTGCGCAGGATCGTGATCGCCTGAAGTTGCGGCGCATTTGCAAGCATCGGAACGACTTCGGTGTCCCAGACGTCAGCGAACGGGTCGGGGCGTGAGCGCCAGTAGCCGCGCTGCTTCTGGGAAGGCATCGTGGCGTCTCCTTCTATGCGCCGGGCGCTGCGTACGCTGATGCCAGCCTTCGCTGCGGCGATCTCCTGCGAGTGATGTTTGCGTTTAGACATGTAGAGGCGAACCTGTTGGTCGGTAATGCGGGTTCCAGACATGTAGCTGATCGCTTTTTTATTCGATCAGCCATCGTAGAACCCAGCCGACTCGGCGCCGCCGGTGATGCGTCCCCTTCGGCGGCTACGCCGCCTTTGACTCCACATCACCGGCCAAAACCTCCGCCGCTACACCGGCCAACATGATTGTCGCCGTCCAAAAAAGGCATCTTCGTCAGCGACGCGTCGTTCGAGATGCCCGATTGTCCAAGCTAACCGCTTAAGCGCCGTGTTTTGACGTGCAACACGTGAGCCGCTTTCGCTCAAGAGGCCCGAAGCCACAATGCCCCATCGTTTGCTGCGAACTTGAACATTTCGCTCCATCGATCGTAGTGCTCGTAGAACGACTCATCAAGCATGCCCCTCGCTCGCGCAAGCGGTTCCCAGTAAGCGAAGTCAGCGGCAAGCTTTGCCGAGACGACCGGCCCAAAGAAGTCGCCTCCTCGGAAGAGCTCCCGAAACGGCCCTGTCTGGTCGGCACTAGGCGGCCTCTTCTCGTAATTGGCGAAATCCGCAAGCCGCGCAAGCTGTTCATAGAAGAAGAACCTGCGGCCAAAGGAGAACCAGCATTGCTCTGAGCACTTGTACGTAGCGCCGACTTCAAGCCCCTCAGTCAGATATGGCAAATTGGTCCACGCAGGGACGGTAATGATATCGTCGACGTCTCCTTCATCGAGATCATAGTTGACTGCCCCATCCAGCCTTTTCAGCCCTTTCCCCGCTGCAAACAAGACACTCACGGCCTGCTCCTCAAAATGAATAGTTGAAAGCGCTAGCGGACTGGCCAGCCGCGCATTGTTGGTTGTGACAAAACTTGAGCTCTAACTGACGCCAACCGGATCCGCCGCAAGCTTCCGCATCCGCGAATGAACAAAGCGCTTTCGACTTTTGTTCTGCGACAGCGCTCTGCGCCGCCGTCCGCCAAGAGCCCGCATACATTGGAACGGAACGCAACGGTATAGCCGAAACGTGACTCGTGTGACCCGGTTCGATCTGCTCGCGAGCACACAGATCGCGCCACCTGGCGGCCCCGGAAGGCGGCCAGTCGGCTTCTGGCTGCGGAAGAAATTCCGGCTATTGCGCCAGCATACATACTGCCGCTTCGCTCCAATTCGTCGGCCAGCGCGGTGACTCGCGACCAGATGCCCGGCCGACGCATCGCATCGCATGTCACATCACGCGCATGCTCAAATTCTCTGCGGTACGGTAGAAGCTGAGCCAGTCCGGTAGCCTTCTCGACGTCGCTTTCGGGATCTACCCATCCTTCAGCCTCCCAGACATTGAACTCCGGGTTCTCGTAGTGCGCCTCAGCGATAGGTCCCGCCAGAGCGCCACAAATACGCCGACGCGCCGAGCGCCTTACTTCGGCGAGGAACCGGCGACCTCGCGCCGCGCCAAGCGACTTCGCCACAGAGCCATGCACGTGATTGAACTGCCCCCGGGTTAGCTCGATAGCTTGTGCCGTCCCACGTGAGGTACATCGCAAGCCACGGGCTGTCACACGGCTCGCATACCCCAGCCGCGCCCTCTATCACAGCGCCCTTTCGTCCACGGTAGTCCACGAATCGCTCCCCACCGGCGCAACCGCAAGGCCATAGACGGAGGCCGCCCCAAGGCGTAAATCACTGCGTGGCCAGCTTCGCAGAAGCAGACCGCGCGGCGAAAATCCTGGTGTGAACACGCGGAGGGCGAAAGGCGGCGCATCAGGAAGTGCCATTTGCGGGGAAATCACCAAGACTGAAGCCAGCATGCGCCGCCTTTAGCAGCCATCTCGAACATGTGGCGGACCATTCCGTAGTAGTAAAAGTCCTCGCACCAAGAGCCCTCGCGCGTTCGTCCCAAAGAGCGAAGTCTTTAGCGAGCTTCTTCGACATCACCGGACCAAACGTTCCCGAGACGCTGCGGCCGTACGGGAAAATGTCGCGGAACGCGACTGTGCTGTCTTGTTCAGGCATGTCGCCATCAAGACCAACCAGCGTTGAGGGCTTAACAACCCAGTCCACGTACTCCCTCCATCTGTCAGCAACGCGGTACCAACTGGACTCGTCGAACCGGTACATGGCGCCCTCTTCCATGCCTTCCGTGATGCACGGGCAGTGCGGATTCGACTCCGTCACTACGTGCACTATCACGTCATACTTCGGGTCCGCTTTCACCACCTCGCGGTCGACCTTCTTCAAGTTACACGCAACAAAATAAACGGGACCGCTCATTAAAACACCCCTGTAAATACGATAGATTTTGGAAATACCCTAAAGGCGCATTTGTCGTCACCATTGGCCGAAAGATCAAATCGGATACAGGCTTTCGGTGTCAACCAGCAGACGTCTGAACAGGTTTATATCACTCGAATTTTGGGCTAGACAAGCGACAAAGCACGACTCTTTCCGATTTAAGGTGGATGCTTTTAAAAACAGATTTATTTTTATCTGTGATTTTCAACCACTAAAAAATTTGCGCCTGCAGACGTTATGGCCCCGTTTTTAAACCGCGTCGCAGCGAACACTGGCCGTCTGGTACCGCTAGCCAAGGCGGGGAATGTCGTCGGCGCAGCTGTGAAGCTTACCAAGGGAGTGCAGCGTGAGGACACGACTGGACCTCCGCGCCTTTCGATGGGCCATCCGCGTCGCGCCGACCGCCGCTGACACGCCGTAACAGGCGACTCCCTGCCATCAAGTCAGCGGGTCTTCCCAACTAGCCCGAACGGCGCCTCAGTGTCAAGACGATACATGCCAGAAAACAGCGCTCATTTATTAAGACATTTTAATAAGAATAACCGCAAATTGAAAAATAAACCCAAAACGCCTCACAGCCCCCAATTCACATGCTATCGTTTATTGAACTGATGAACAGATCTATACCGTTTCGTCAAGACTCAACGTCGGACTCCGGTCCGGAATACCTGACGCAAATCAATTATGGGCCTTCCCAGCGCATTCATTACGATTAACGGCTGTGGTCTAAAGACCATGCAGACCAGTTACCGCGGATGGCGATTCAAACGCGAAGACCGAGCCATTCGGCCGATGGACCGCCGGGGATACGTGTACGTCACTTCCGCTGCTGTCATGTGCAAACGCCTTGCAGAAGCAGTCTATAACCGCACTGCGTTGGAGCTGGAGTACCTGAGGACGTTGCAGAAGATTTCCGCAGAGGGCACAGAATCCTACTTTCGCACGCGCTGCTGCATACGACGATACACCTCCGCCCAACGCGCCGAGGCTCGCAGGCGGGCGTCACTTTGCGTATTTCGGACGAACGTGACTGGCCGTTTCGGGATGGTGACCGACGATTTCGGCAACGTGACCGGTCATTTCGGAAACGTGACCGAGCGGACCTGAAGGCAGGATTGGCGTTGCGCATGACATCAACCACGCGGGCTATGCTCGCCGGCTTTGGCCGGAGAGACGATGCCCGCGCACCGGATGAACATGCGCATGTATATGAACGCCTCCCATTTGCGAAGCAGAAGTGCACGCTGAAAGGTAGATGGACTGCTGCTGTATATCCGTACATGGACTCCCGCCTATGAGCAAGATCGGTGTGCATTTCGAAGGTCTCGACTGCGTCCGTACATTCGGCTTTTGATGTGCCTGCCTTCGGCACGAGCCATCATGGAAGTTTGCGCGCTTGCTCCTCATCGGCCTCTTGGCTTCGTAACGCAGCCGCCGGATATGCAAGCGCCGGTCCGACCGGTTCGCCATGCTTTGCCGCTTCTTGCGCAATCGTGGATGGAGTGAAGGTGTCTCGCTGCGTTACAGGGCGGTTATGCCAACTTGAAGCTGTCACTACTGGTCAATATTGCCCACGCTATCCGCGCCGTCTTGTTCGCGAGAGCGATTGCAGCGACGCTCACGTGGCGGCGTTGCATCACGGCCTTGATCCAGCAACTGTGCCGGTCATCATGACGCCCGACAAAGCGCATCACCGCCCGCGCTCCCTGGACCAGCAGAGTGCGGAGATAGGTGTCGCCGTGTTTGGTAATGCCACCCAGTTTTGACTTGCCGCCGCTTGATCGCTGCCTGGGTGTCAGACCCAACCACGCTGCGAACTGCCGCCCGTTCTTGAACTGAAGCGGATCTCCGACCCCGCTGAACAGTGCGGTGGCCACAAGCGGTCCGATCCCAGGTATCGTAGCGAGACGCTGGCAGCTTTCATTGCGTTTGAATATGTCGGCAATCTCAGAAGCAAGTTCGTCGATCCATCGCTGTAACGCTGCCAACTGTTCGAGGTACATCGAACCAAGCCGGCGAAGCAGAATGGTGACTTGAGCGTCGGCATCGTTAATTAGAGCCACGATACCCTGCCTTAACTGGACGATGCCTATCGGAAAGACGAACCCCTCTTCGGCAAACATGCTCCGTATCTGGTTTGACTTCGCTGTTCGCTCATGAACGAGCCGCTCACGCATCCGATGAACCGACTGCAATGATTGCTGTCCGGCGCTTTTGATCGGTACCGGATGAATACCCGGTCGTGACACCGCAGCGCAGATGGCTGAAGCATCGTTCGCATCGTTCTTGCCGCCGACCACAAATGGCTTCACATATTGCGTCGGCAGCGGGCGTACTGTGTGCCCCTGTGAGGTAAGTTCGCGAGCCCAGAAGTGTGAACCGTGGCACGCTTCGATGCCGATCAGGCTCGATTCCAGTTTCGAGAAGAACCTCAGCACATCTGCTCGGCGCAGCTTCCGCTGTATGACAGGTCTGCCGCCGCGATCGACGCCATAAACCTGGAACACGTTCTTCGCAATATCAAGACCAATGGTTAGCGTAGGCATCTCGAATCTCCCGAAAGTGGCTCCGGTAGTGTGCGCCCCGGAGGGGGCGAGAGTCCATACCATCAGCCTTGATGCAGTGCAAGATGCACACTGCGGGCCCCGATGAAATTCGCTTACTCGCGCCTCTTTGATCAAGCGAGCTTGAAGCTCGTATGCGCATTCAGGTTCGGCGAGTACCGGTCCGACCTATCTCGTCATCGCTTCGACTGCCGACGCAACCTTTGGACAAGCGGGCTTACACTAACGCCGTCTTCTCGACGAATTCTCGATTAGGCGGGTCTAGTACTGACGTGCCCCTGTTGGTAAGGGCAGCCATGGCTGAGAATCGCCCAAATTATTCGGGCAATCTTGTTTGCTATCGCGACAACCACTACATTTGCCGGCCCGCGCTGTTTGATCTGCTCAAGCCACGGATTAGGTTGCTTGTAGCGGTACAGGACACTTCGCGCGCCATGTATCAGCAACGTGCGCAAGTACGTGTCGCCACGTCTGCTGATTCGCCCAAGAACCACTTTTCCGCCGGAAGCAGTCTGCCGGGGCACCAAGCCAATCCAGGCGGCAAACTGGGCAGCGACAATTGTTTTGGCCGGCGCATTGACTCAGGTTTTTTGTTACCGAGCTAGGCTCGTTGCCTCAAGTATTTTGCTACCTGTCAGACGGCTGGCGGGGGCGACTTATGACGAGGCGGCTCAGCATGACAACAAGACGGGAATTGATCGAGGCAGTCGGCGAGCGGTACCGCCGTTCTGAACGGAACGGCAAGCGGCAGATCCTGGACGAATTCGTTGAATTGACGGGCTATCATCGTAAGCACGCAATTCGAGTGCTTTGCCGAGAGCAGCAGCCGCTGAAGGCGAAGCCGGGCCCACAGCGACGCTATGACGATGACGTTCATGCCGCGCTGATCCTGCTATGGGAGGCCGCCGACCGGATCTGCGGCAAGCGCCTGAAGGCGCTCATCCCAACGCTGATCGACTCGATGACACGACATGGTCATCTGTCGCTATCGAAGGACCTGCGCCAGCGGCTCAAGCAGATCAGCGCCGCTACCATTGATCGGCTTCTGCGGGATGTGCGCGAGCAAGCTTTCAGCGGCCAGCGCCGCCGAGCTGGTGGAATCGGCAATGCGATTCGCCGCGCAGTGCCCATTCGGACCTTCACCGATTGGAACAACCCGCTACCCGGTTATCTGGAGGTCGATTTCGTTGAGCATTGCGGGGGCACCAAGATTGACGGTGACTTTGTACATAGCTTCGTGATGACAGATATCGCCACGGGCTGGACCGAATGTCTCGCTATGCCGTTTCGCAGCGCGTCGTTCGTTCTTGAGCACGTCGAACAGGTTCGCGCTGCCTTGCCGTTTCCGCTACGCGGCCTGGATTGTGATAACGATAGCGCCTTCATGAACGCTTCTGTCTTTGATTTCTGCAAAGCAACGGGGATCGAGCTGACCCGTTCTCGTGCCTATAAGAAGAACGATCAGGCGTGGGTTGAGCAGAAGAATGGCTCCGTCGTACGTCGTCTCGTGGGCTACGGCAAGTTACGAGGTCTTGAAGCCACCGAAACGCTTGCCTCTCTTTATCAAGTGTCACGGCTGTACATCAACTTCTTTCAGCCGTCATTCAAATTGAAATCGAAGACTCGTCACGGCGCCAAGGTAACGAAGCGCTATGAAGCTCCGTTGACGCCGCTTGAACGCGTCCTGCGGTCCCCATCTATTCCCGAGACGACAAAACGTAGCCTTCGCGCGCGGTTTCGTAGGCTCGATCCGTTGGATTTGTTGCATCGAATTCGCGAAGCACAACAGCGGGTTGCGCAATGCAGCGCTTCCGGTGGTCTGCCCGCACCGGCGACGACAGCAACCGAGGTCCCGCTCTCGGATTTCCTGTCGAGTCTCGGGACAGCGTGGCAGGCCGGCGAGATACGACCGACGCATCACCGCAAAGCGCGCGTCCCACATGACTGGCGTACTCGGGAAGATCCGTTCGAAAATACCTGGCCCAAGATACTGGAATGGCTCGAAACCGAGCCCAACATTACAGTGAAGCAGCTATCTGAGCGCCTCACCGCGATGGCTCCCGTCCTGTATTCCGGCGCTCATCTGCGCACCCTGCAGCGCCGGGTAAAAGTGTGGCGCGCAGATCGAGCGAGGGAACTGGTGACCCGAATACTCAGCGGCTCCGACACCGATGTGGTGAAGGCTGACGCTGCTACGCAGCGCCAGCCTTCACCAACAAACGATTCGTCGGTGACAATTAGCCGGGAGTAACATCATCCCGTGAGGCAACACGACCGGCCGTGCCGCTTGACGCTATCTAGCAAACTCACGTCCGGATTTGAAGGCACGCACGTCACCCATCGAGGCGACGGCTGCAGTCGCGGTCAACGTGCCGACGCCGGGTATTGCAGTAATCGCTTTGACGCCGTTATCGTTATTAGCGGCTTGTTGAAGTCGCCGTTCAATCGTAGACACTTGATCGTCGATTTTCGATAACGCGGCCCACTGTTCCCGCAGCGTAACAATGAGCGCGAGTGGAAGCCGTTCAGAAACGCGCGCCAATATCACGGGCATTGCCTTATCGAGTGCAAGGCGGCCTCGTGCAGTGACCTCACCATACTCGGTCAAGAGTCCGCGCAGGCAGTTTATCTGCATAGTGCGGAACTTGATCAGCTGCTGGCGCAATCGGTGTAGCGCCAAGATTGCCTGCTGCGCCTCGGTTTTTACGGCTACCGGTTTGCTCGGCTGCTGCAACGCGAGCCATATCGCTTGAGCGTCTGCTGCGTCGTTCTTATTACGGATGTTAAAGGCCTTTACAAATTCCGCTGGCATCAGCTTGACCTCGTGCCCTAGCGCCACCAGTTGTCGCGCCCAATGCTGCGAACCGCCGCATGCCTTCATGCCGATAAGGCATGGGGCCCGATTCGCAAAGTGCTCGAGAAGCTTCGTACGCTTTATCGGCTTGTTGATGACCTCGCCCGTGGCAAACCGCCGTCAAATTTAAGTCGTAAAACGTCCTTGATCAATGAAATGAACGCCTCCCGCCATGGTCCCGTCAGGGAATTGGCCTAGCAACGGCGGATGCGATGCAAACGCACTAAGCTTGACGAGTCGTTACGACCTGTGCCATTTGACTCCAGGAGAGACCGAGATGAACCTTACGCGGGTCAATGTCGAACAGGATTTTCGCTGGAAGATGAACAGGCGTTTCGGTTGAAGCCGAACAAAGACGCTGGTGTTCCGAAACGGTTGTTCGATTTGCCGAAACACCTGTTCGGATTCCCGGAATGAGTGTTCGGCAAACCGAAACGGATCGTCGGTTTCATCATGGCGGTGCTGCGTATGGACCAATCTGTCGGCATTAAGGTAGCTCCCTTTGGGAGTTATCGACGATGCCGGCTCACCGGACGACCATGCGCAGAATCAAGGAAGTGCTCCGCCTGAAGTGGGCATGCAATCTCACGCACCGACAGGTACAGGCGCGCTCGGCGTCGGCCTCGGGACGATCACGCAATACCTTCAGCTCGCTACTGCCGCAGGGCTCGATTGGGCTGCGGCCGAGTCACTGAAAGAGGATGAGCTTGAGCGGCGCATCCTGTCGCCGGCTTCGTCGCCGGCGCCAGCGAAGCGGGTCGAGCCAGATTGCAACGTGATCCACCGGGAACTGCGCCGCAAGGGCGTGACGTTGCAACTGCTCTGGGAGGAATACGTTGGATCCCATCCCGGCGGGCGCACGTACCGCTACACGCAATTCTGTCAGCGCTACAAGGACTGGGGCGCAAACGCTCAAGCGTTCAATGCGTCAGCAGCACCGCGCCGGCGAGAAGGTGTTCGCCGACTTTGCCGGACAGACCATGCCAATCCTCGCTCGCGACGGCGGGGTTGCCTTCCAGGCCCATCTCTTTGTTGCTGTGCTTGGCGCATCGAATTACACGTATGCCTGTGCGACACGCTCGGAGACGACGCCGGACTGGATCGGCGGCCTGATCGACGCGATGGAATTCTGTGGCGGCGTTCCTGAACTGCTCGTCCCGGACAACCCCCGCGCGCTAATGCGAAGCCTGACCGGTACGAGCCTGGTCTCGGTCGAACTACGCAGGACTTCGTGAGCCACTATGCCACCGCGATGCTCCCGGCGCGGCCGCGCAAGCCACAGGACAGGGCCAAGGTCGATGTCGGCGTACAGATCGTCGAGCGCTGGATTCTCGCCCGGCTGCGCAATCACCGCTTCTTCAGTCTTGCCGAACTGAACAGAGCGATCGGCAAGCTCATCACCGACCTGAACCAGCGCCCGTTCAGGAAGCTCGAGGGCAATCGCCGGGAATGGTTCGAACGGCTCGACCAGCCGGCGCTGCGTGCACTGCCTGCGCGTCGGTACGAGATCGCCACGTTCCAGAAGTGCCGCGTGAACATCGATTACCACGTCGAGGTCGACCACCACTATTACAGCGTGCCGCACAGTCTGGTTCGTCAGGAAGTCTACGCTCGCGTCACCCGTCATGGCGTTGAGATCCTGCACGGCGGCAAGCGTGTCGCCGCACACGCACGCAGTCGGCTCAAAGGCAAGCACACAACTCAGCCCGAGCACATGCCAGCGGCCCATCGTGCCCACATGGAATGGACCGCGGGTAGCCTTCTGAACTGGGGCGCCTCGATCGGCCCCGGCGCTCAAGCCATCGTCAACCACCTGCTGACCAACCGCCCGCATCCCGAAATGGGCTACCGGGCCTGCCTTGGCCTGCTGGGGCTCGCTCGCAAGTACGGCAAGGAGCGTCTCGAAATCGCCTGCCAGCGCGCGCTCGTCATTGGCTCGCCAACGCGCCGCTCGGTGCTCTCGATTCTCAAGTCCGGTCTGGATCGGCAACCTGCACTCCCGTTACAGCTCACCGAATGGCATTCACCCGAGCACGAGAACGTGCGAGGCCCCGACTATTACCACTGACCCAAGGAGGTCACGTATGTTGATGCAGCAAACCCTCTCCCAGCTCAAAGCCCTCAAGCTCGACGGCATGGCGCGCGCCTTCAAGGAGCAGGTCTCGCTCACCGCCAGTTCGAGCCTGTCATTCGAAGAGCGCTTTGGCATTGTCGTCGATCGTGAACTGGCATGGCGCGACACGCGACGACTCGAACGCCTGATGAAGGCTTCAAAGTTGAAGAACCCGCAGGCATGCATCGAAGATATCGAATACCGGCAGAGCCGCGGACTTGATCAGCGCGTCGTCGCTAGGCTCGCCGGCTGTGACTGGATTCGCAACGCCCAGAACATCATCCTCAGCGGGCCGACCGGCGCGGGCAAGACATGGATCGCCTGCGCGTTCGCGCAGCAAGCCTGCCGGCAAGGCTTCTCGGTACTGTATGTGCGTGTTGCCCGCCTGTTCGAGGAACTGAAGATCGCACATGGTGACGGCAGCTTCACCCGACGCCTCGCGCAACTCGCAAATATGGACGTTTTATTACTTGATGGCGGGGGCCTGCAGGATCTCGATTCTGGCGCGCGCAACGATCTGGTCGAGGTGCTCGACGATCGCGTCGGCACACGCTCGACGATCATCACCAGCCAGTTGCCGCTCGAACACTGGCATGCATGGCTACAGGATCCGACGCTCGTTGACGCCATTCTCGATCGCCTCGTGCATCAGGCCCACAAGCATCCGCTGAAGGGCGACTCGATGCGCCGAAAGAATAAACCCGATGATGGCGTAGCCTGATCCCGAACACTCACGCTACAATCCATGCACCTCGCAGCACCGCCCTCCAGCTTGTTCGACTTCACCGAAACGAGCGTTCGCCTTCCCCGAAATCCGCAGCTCTGCCACAGATTTCGTCGGCTTCGCGCACGAGGTCTCCACCAGAACAAGACGTGTGCGGCAATCGCGGGTGAACTATGCGGATTCATCTGGGACATCGGAACGCGACTTCAGACAGTCTGAACATCTCCATAGATCCTCATCGATTTATTCAATACGAAACTGCTATCGCGAAACCTTTATATTCCACCTGATCGGTAACGCGGCACTGGGCGCGAAGTGGGGAGCCCTCGAGGCTTTTTTTGAGCACGCGACTGCGTGATCTCCGTGGTTAAGAGCGAGGCCGCCCCGTGACGGAAAGGAGAAATGCGGTAATCAGCCCGCGGATATGAGCTTGATCCATCGTCGATAAAAAGCTATGTGTCGCGTTACCAATCAGGTCGGATACGTTGTCGTTCGAAATCGCGGTAGCGACAGGTACGCTCGTCCTCCTTGCAAAAACAGGCCATATGAAAAATCGTTCTCCAGCGTGAGCTGGCCGATCTTCGCATGTAGCTCCTTCAAGTCGACTTGCGGCTCGCTCGACACCGTGCCGCCTGCACCAAACACGTCGGCGGCAAGTTCCTGCAACTGCCGCTTCCATTCGGTGATCTGGTTTGGGTCCACGTCGAACTGTTGCGCTAATTCGGCTAGCGTCCGCTCACCCTTGACCGCCGCCATGGCCACTTTCGCTTTGCACGCGGCTGAGTGCGTTCGTCGGGTTCTCTTCGTCATCTTTCTGGTTCCTTTGTCGGCATTATCGCCGGCTCAGGCCCCGAGCGTTCCACTTATCCGACCGTCCGAATTTGCGCGGCCACCTCTCCGAGGTAACGTCGCAATCGTCTGCAGATCGGCATGGTCTGTTTCTGGATGACGTGACCTTTCACGCCAAGACCTCGTCGGCGCCGACGCCGACCGTGGTCTCCGGCAGCGTTGCCGTCGGTCTGGCTATCATCCTAGCTATGAAGGCAAGGAGCGGAGACACAACGAGCTTGGTGCCAGTGAACGCCATTGCATTCATCAACCACGCAGGCAGTGATGTCGGCGTTCAGTCAGACCGCACGCGTTTGTGCATTGATCTTGAGCGTTGTATCTGCGCCGAACCATCAGGGCTGGACATTAACCGGCCACCGCAGCAAAATGGATGAGCCTGAGCGCATCCACGCGCGAGAAATTACTGCCGCCAACGCAAAGGGAGCGGAGCTTTTTGTGTAATCGCCCCGCAATTCGCTCGGTGCTGCCGGAGCGTCCCACCATCGCGGTCCGCAGCTCTAAGCGAGCCGACCCGCGAGACCGCTCAGGCGGGAGGCCTTAGCTGGTGCAGCCGTTGGCACTCGCACGGCGGAGCCGCATAAGCAAGCATGCCAACTTCAAACTGATGGCAAGCTTTGCTAAGATTCCAAATTAAAAGCGAGTTCTCAGGCCAATGGTTGCGGCTACTTGGCTGTTCGTCGAAGACGCAGAAAGGCCCGTAATGTCAGCAGTGATGCCGGAATTGCCGGTTCCACCGACATGTTGATATACCCCCTCAATGTAAACGTCTGTTCGCTTGGATAACGAATAATCAGTACGCAAGCTAACCTGATTGTATTTCGGGCTGACACCCGTGAGGCGAGCATCTGTGAATGTATAGGCACCTATGAGCGCCAATGCCGGGGTCAGATTGTAACGACCATTCACCTCAAAGTTGGTGAATCGCGCAGTGTCACCGCCAAGTGCAACACCTTTACTCGTGCCGGAAGCATATGCCCCAATGCCTGTGAGAGATGTCAGGCTTGTCTGCGTAATAACAAGACCTGCAACAGAAGGCCCAAACGCGTAGTTGAGCCCAGCGCCGAACGTCCGTTGTACGCTAGCGGAGAACGTTGCGTCATCGCTAACGGCGCCGCCGGAGAATGTCGAACCTGCGTTGTTAAGCTGCAAATAGCCAGCTGCGGCCTTCAGCGGACCATAGGTGTACGACAGACCGACGCTGTATGCACGGTTGGACGAAAAGCCACCCGCCTGATTGGAGAATCCGTAGAGCCCCCCGAACTTCAGACCGGCGTAATCCAGACTCTGGTACTTGACCGAGTTGCTCACCCGGAACGAGTTATCAAGGTTATCGTTGTCGTAAGGATGCGCAAAATGAGTACCGCCGTACTGCGTGCCCGTCAGCGCCAACGGCGCAAGATAGTCAACGACAGAGTCATATTGGCGACCGAGGGTAACCGTACCATACTTGTCATCGGACAGCCCGACGAAGGCTTGTCGACCGAACATCCGGCCGCCCTGCCCCAGTTGGCCGTTCTGGATATTGAAACCATTTTCCAGAGTGAAAATAGCTTTCAATCCATCGCCCAGATCCTCGCCGCCCTTTACGCCCCAACGCGAGCCGTTCACGTCGCCGCTAGTCGCTTGAACGTTTTTATGGCCGTGCTGGTTGTTGGTATACGTGATCCCAGCATCGATCAATCCATATAAGGTGACGCTACTTTGCGCGTGCGCTGTCCCTGTAAGTGCGCAAACAGCGGAAAAGGCAAACAGTGTCTTTTTCATCAATTCATTCTCCGAAAGTTATTGGGTGTCGTGTGATCGCGACTCGGTCTAAGAGGAAGTGTCGATGACCGGAGAAACGATGTGCTTTACTTCGACTTCGTGTGTGCGGTCCTCCTCCGACTAAACTGCGACGTGACATGCCCCTGCGAAGCATCATCCCGTGCGAAATGAGGCGACGTGAATGCTAGTCTTGTTTTAGTCGCCTATCACCCGATTCGCAAAAATTCAGTTTTTCTGAACAGATCCGAAAACTGAAGCGGCCACGGGGCAATATCCGAGCGCTGCTTCGATCAATTCTTCAATGATTTTCTGGTGCCGACACTCTATTGCGTCGCACATTCGGTTTGCGTCGGGTAGGGTAACGAGAATTTTCTAGGCTGTTGCCAAGGGCGTTCTCGCTATAGAGGAGACGAAGATGCCAAGTCACGGTCAAGACGCGTCACGTCCCTACCGCCTTCCCACACGGTAGGATGACTTGCCTTTTCCGTGAGCAACGTTCGTCAACTGCGGCGCAAGACTGCGCAGTTAGACAGCGCAAGGCGATATTTACTTTACGTGATGAAAGTTCTGCTGCTGTTAAGCGCAATGCGGATCTGGAACGTCGTATCGACTTACTAACGTCATCAAACGTTTTGACCGCTGGGAGGCTCAATTCCTTAAGCAAGCTACGTATCTTGCGTCCGTCAGCTTAACTTTTAACCTCCGGAGACTATGTCATGGCGGGACATCACAATGCACTCCACAGCAGTTCCCGCTGTCCAGCGTCCCGGGGTACCGAATACGAATACACGCCCTCTGCGACCTTCTCTCTCGTCACTTGCGTGTTCCGATAGTGGTCCGCTGTAAAGTCAATGAATGTTCGGAGAGCGAGAGACATATGTGGCTGACCGGGATACAAGAGCCAGACCGTCCACTGATTCTCCAGGAGCTCGACCTCGGTCATAAGAGGACGTAGGGTCCCGCTAGATAGCTCCTCGGCAATGACCGACTTCGGAAGCCTCGCGACGCCGAGATCGGTACATGCGGCTCTTTTCAAAACCATCGTGCTCTGGAGATTCATAACCGGCTTTACGGGAACACGCTGAGTTCCGTTCGAGTCCCGAAATTTCCAGTAGGGACTTGGGTATCAGAAGCCAGAAGTACGTCATGAAACTGCAGATCCTCGAGCGTTCGAGGTGCCGGGTGACGTTCCAGATACCCAGGACTCGCAACAATCACGTCACAAGTTCGGGCAATCGGCTTGCATACTAATGATGAATCGTCGAGCCGTCTCGATGCATTGAAGCAGACGTCGAACCCCGTAGGGTCAACTTCGGACAGATTCTCGAAGACGGACAGCTCGAAGTCTATACGCGGCTGGATGCTTCTATATTCGGCGAGTAGCTGAGGGAGGTCGGTCGATGCAAATGGCGCCGATGCCGATATCCGGAGCGTGCCCGCTGGTAGTCGAGAAACATCGGCAACACACTCGTCCATCGAATCCAGAAGCTTTATCAAATCAAGAGCGCATGAGAGATACTGCTTACCCGCCGGTGTCATCGAAACGTGTCTGGTCGTGCGGTTGACAAGACGAACACCGAGATGAGTCTCGAGCAGCGCGACTCCTCGAGTGACAACCGAATTGGACACTCCAAGCTGTCTTGCTGCCTCTGCAAAGCTCAGACATTGAGCAACCGCAGCAAACATTCGAATCGAGGCAAGCTGGTTCATGGGTTTGTGATATCGGTATCGGAAGCAAATGCGTCTTTTTCAGCGACACAACATGTACATTGCGGCCGAGAACTCGAAAGCGTACAGATAAGCGTTTTCACAACACAGTCGATTCGATTACAAAATCGTTATCTTTACCGATCGCCTTGCTCTACAAAGATCTCTCCTCGGGTGCCGCTGCATCTGCATGACCGACAGGTCTGATCCCAATGCGGCTACCTTCGTAGCACTGGTACATTGTCAACAGATAACGATTTTGTAATGCAATCGTTCGTATGCCGTCACGTGCTTACTCTCATGCTCACGGGACCCGAGAATCTCTGGCCGACATGAATCAGTTCGAATCCATGCGCATTTTTTCCAAGGTTGCACAGTGTCTGAATTTTAGCGACGCTGCGCGGCAGCTTGGTATCTCAAATTCCGCCGTCACCCGCGGTCTCACCAACCTTGAGAGGCATCTCAACCTTCGGCTCATAAATAGAACCACACGGCACGTTTCGCTGACGCCCGCTGGCCAGACCTATCTCGAAGGCTGCTCCGATCTCCTTCTACAGCTCGAGCAGATGGAGGATAGAGTGCGCGCAGAGTCGCGTTCAGCGGCGGGGCGATTGAAGCTGGCTGTCCCGGCGTTCTTCGCGTCAACCGGCCTGCCGTCGCTAATAGCAGAGTTCCGGCTTTCAAACCCTTTGGTGGGATTTGATATGACTGTTTATGAGACGGCTTCTCAAATTGTGCCCGAGGACTTCGAGGTTTGCATCATGATCGAACGCAAGCTACGAGACTCATCGTTGATTTGTCGGGCGATCGGGCGCACAACGGATGTAATCGTTGCTTCGCCTTCGTATCTGGCACGTAGAGGAGTCCCAGAATCTCCTAGGCAGCTTTCCGACCACGACATTCTTCTAGATGGTGAATCGCTTATGCGCTACTGGACCTTCACGGATTCTTCTGGCGACACCAGAGTCACGCTGGCCCCTTTCCTTGCCGCTCAAAACGCAAGTGCAATCCTTCGCGCCTCATTGGACGGCCTGGGCATCGCAAGGCTTCCGTTCATGTTTGTCCAGGATCATCTAAGGACTGGGAAGCTAACAACCGTGCTGAACGGATTCGATCTGGAGGGTAGCGAGCGAACCGTTTGGATGTTGTACGCCGGTCAACGCTATGCGACCCACATGGTACGCACGTTCATCGACTTTGCCGTCCGTAAGGAATTCGGCGATGCACCGTCGCAACGACAAGGATCGCTGTCTACTCAGACGCTTTGCCCATAAGGTCTTTCGCGTCCGACATCTGCTTTGGTACGACGCGCGAGCGTTGCCTCGCCATCCGGCGTGGCTTGCCAATCCGGAGTGTCGGCGCACCACTGACAACGGCAGCAACGCCGTGTCCTCCAGCAGGGCCGCCGTTACTCCCGCGCACGAAGTCTGGGTGTACGGATATGAGCACCATTAAGCGAGCGGTTGTGACCTGACCCCGCCGAGCGCACCATTCGTAAGTTAGTGGGCTCGCCGGTAGTCGGTTGATCGAGTTGCCCGAATTGATCCGGCGCCAGTTCCCCAAGGCACTGTGCGGGCGCACCGAGTCGTAGTCCGTGCGCAATGCTTCGATTCGCTTGCGTGCATCGTCGAGACTCACGAACGCGTGCTGGTTTAGACATTCTTCGCGCGGTCGTCCGTTGAAGCTCCCGATGTGCACGTTTCCAACTGGCTTGCCTGGACGGATGAACTGCAGCTTGACGCCATGTGCTTGTGCGCGCATCACGCCTTGCTGAGAAACTCCGGCCCGTTGTCCATCTGAATCAAAATGGAAGCTGCTGATCGAGAGCCAAACACCGGCCAATCAGCGATCAGCTTGCTCAACTTTGTCTCGATACCATACGCCTGGTTCAGAGCGGCGAATGTTCGTTTGGTATCAAGGTGCGTACGTTCGGGTCTTATATATATACCGTAATCTCGCGGCTAACGCTTGCACGTGTTTTCAGCTCGGCCTGAAGGCCCAAGTCTTTAGGTCGCGCCGCGATCAGGTATTAGCAAGCGAGGCTGCCAGTCTCTCCGGCGCGAGTATGTCACGCAGACGCAACGAGATACCTGAAAAACAGTTTTTCATGCCTGCAACAATTTTTTGTCCCTTACAGTCCGTCGCCATGCACACCGTCGTCTGGAACGGATTGGTGAAAGTGCATGTTTATCAAGACCACTCAACGGACCCGTAAATGAAAAAGAAGCTTCTTCCCGCCGTAATTTTTAGCGCCCTTGGACTCGCCTTTCCGCTGTCCTCTTTTGCGCAGTCGACCGTAACGCTGTATGGATTGATCGACGAAGGTTTCGACTACACAAATAACGTAGGCGGCCATTCGAATCAGGAGTTGGCAAGCGGGTATGCACAAGGCAGCCGGTGGGGCGTTAAAGGAAACGAGGACCTCGGCGGTGGCCTGAAGGCATTGTTCCAGCTCGAGAACGGCTTCGACGTGAACAGCGGCAAACTTGGAGAGGGCGGTCGGATGTTCGGCCGTCAGGCTTATGTCGGCTTGAGTTCGAACACATACGGTACGCTCACGGTGGGGCGACAGTACGATTCCGTTGTCGACTTTCTCGCGCCGCTTACCGCCAACGGGAACTGGGCAGGCTATCTCCTTTCTCACCCTTATGACAATGACAACACTGATAACTCGTTCCGCCTGAACAATTCAGTGAAGTACACAAGCAACAACTATGGTGGCTTCACTTTCGGCGGACTGTACGGCTTTAGCAATCAGGCCGGCGGATTCTCGAATAACCGGTCTTACAGCTTGGGCGCTCAGTACGTCACGGGGCCGTTCTCGGCGGCTGCGGCCTACATGCAGATTAATAACCCCGGCGCGACGCAGACTGGCTCTCTCGCGACTGACGACACCAACTTCTTTGCTGGCCGCCAACGGGTCTGGGGTGCAGGGATTAACTACACCCTTTTCGAAGCAGCAACCGTTGGCTTCGTTTACTCCCATACCGATCTAAACAACGCGACTGGCTCGGTATACGTCGGCAACTTCGCGAACACGGCAAATTCGCTCAAGTTCGACAACTTCGAGTTGAACTTCAAGTACCAGTTCACGAAGAACGTGTTTGCGGGTGCTATGTATAACTACACCGTCGCTCACTTCGACAGCGACGCAGGTAATTCGACGCCGAAATGGCACCAGTTCGGCGTCATGGCAGATTATGCTCTATCGCCGCGCACCGACGTCTACGTCCAAGGGATGTACCAACACGCGTTTGGCGGTGGTGCGGTTGCGGCTCCCCTCGACCAAGGGTACGTTACCGGTGCCGCTGCCCCGTCCTCAAACGGCAATCAATTCGTCAGCCGCGTCGCGATGCGGCATCTTTTTTAACATCTAGTCGACCGGTGGCACGCTTCGCACCTAGCGCAGTGCCTGGTGCGAAGCATTCTGCGGTAACCTCGAGCAGGAATTCACCGCAGGATCGTTAATCCTTTCCTTCCGACCTTCCCGCGCCGAATGCCCCGTGTGGACTGACATTCGGCTGCCTATACAGATTCGTGCAATGCCCCCGTACGGCTCGCGTTTCGATACCCGCCTCACCCGCTACGGAAACGATAAGCTTTCTCCCATACGCTAGAGACTTCTGATGGATCTGCATCCGGGCGCACAGTTGTGAGCCGACCGGTAGCACGGGGCAATTAACGGACTAGTATCGATGCCTCAGCTCCATTGAAGCTCTGAAGGGATGATTCATCTATCCCCGCTCGGCAGAGAAATACAGCATTCCTGGACGAACCCTTGCCGCGAGCCGTCCCTTCGGCGAACATTGTTTATGTCTCAATACGCGCAAATGGAATTTCGATGAGTAACGGGGTCGTCGTAACGATCGCAATGGTCCGAGCAAACCTCGTCTTGTATGGCATGATTGTCGCGGTCTCGGAACTACTCGTTTTTATTGTGATCGTTGCCATTGGTAAGCCCGATCTGTTAAACACCGGGATTTTCAGAGCAGTCATTGTTGGCATATCCACTCTTCTTTGGCTTGCGGTCAGAAACGGTGCGAAGCGAGCGTTTTCCCGAGCGGAAAGAGGAACCTATATTGCATGGCCATCGAATGACAAACCGGCGGACCATCTAGTCATCGCGGAAGATTGCCCTTGGGGGTGGCTCGTTCAGTTCCATGCTGAGAATAATCGACTCCGTCAGCCATCTCGTGCGGCTATACATGCGCAAAATTCAAGCATTGATAGATCAGTTTCATAAATCATCAACATTTTCCGTCCACGCAGACAGTTGGTGGTAGCGACTGTCCTTAAGCCCGGCAGTAGCCGGGCTTTTTTTGTCTGTGCACTTCACGGTCATAAAATTCGATGCGCAAGAGTTCAGACGGACACGCGCCTGCCGCGCAGCTATGGTTGCTGCAGGCTAGGATGGAACATAAGTGCGCGGTTTCACCAATAAACAGTTTTTGCGGAGCCTGTCAGAAGCCCGCTCTGAGGGAACTGCATGATTTGCCGAGGGGCGGCACAAAATGACAGAATTGTAATTCAGCAGAGGCTCGATATGCGTAGAATTCGACGCATGGATACTTGTTATCGCAGAGAATTCTAGATGCGTATATTGGTTGTCGAAGACGAGCTAAAGGCCGCCGCGTACATTAAGAAAGGGCTCGAAGAGGCAGGCTATCTCGTCGACGTGGTGGGCGACGGTGCGGAAGGCCTTATTTTGGCAAAGGAAGATGACTACGATGTCATCGTGCTGGACGTAATGCTTCCGTCAATGGATGGCTGGACCGTCATCCGCAGCCTGCGAGAGGCTAAGTCGACGCCCGTCCTATTTCTGACCGCGCGCGACGACGTCGCGGATCGAGTCCGAGGCCTCGAATTGGGGGCCGACGATTACCTCGTCAAACCCTTCGCGTTCGTCGAACTTCTAGCCCGAGTCAGATCGCTCGCTAGGCGCGGCCCCCCGCGGGAGACCGATCTGATTTCCCTTGGTGACTTGGAAGTAGATGTCACGCGGCGCCGGGTACGACGAGGCGGGCGCCGCATCGACCTTACTCCACGAGAATTCGCACTTCTGCAATTGCTCGCTCGCAGACGAGGCGAGGTTCTCAGTCGTACGCAAATCGCATCCTATGTCTGGGACATGAATTTTGACAGCGATACTAATGTGGTCGAAGTCGCTATTCGGCGGCTACGCGCGAAGATAGACGACGGTTTTGAAGTGAAGCTCGTCCACACCGTGCGCGGTGTTGGATATATGATCGATTCCATCGAGCGAAACTAATGCGCCCGCGTTCGCTAACGACCACCCTCGCGCTAGCTTTTGCGACCACTACGTTTGCCGTGTTCGGTTTAGTCGGAAGTTTCGTTTACTACGCATTGGAACGACAAGTCCGCGTGCAGGACGACATGGATATCGTCCTTTCAGCACGCCACACTCGGCGGCTAGCCAATGAACTGCTAGATATCTCCGAAATCCAACAATATCGCGAGCGTCTTGAGAGCCAGGTCCTTGGCAATGCCGCGCTTTCGTTGAGGGTGCTTGATTCGGCCGGAAAGGTTCTCGTGCAGCACAACGTCGACAATACAGTTGCCAACCTATCCCTTCCAGACGATACCGTACCTGCTGATGCTCAGATCACTGAAAACGCCATAGTTTCGCTAAAAGAGCAGAAGGACCAGCCGTATCGAATGCTCGGAGCCGACGCACGACTGAAAGACGGTAGTATTGCAAAAATCGAAATTGTGCGAAATATGAGGGACCGCTGGCTGCTGCTTGATCACTATCGGGATAGGCTCCAGGCGGCTGGTGCCATAGGCGTCTTTGTGGCCTTTTTGATGGCATTTTACTTGGTTCGGAGAGCACTTACGCCGGTGCGCGAAATGACAAGGAGCGCGTCCACAGTTACGTCCGACAAGCTCCATACGCGCATTGCGATTGATCGTTTGCCTCGCGAACTCGACCCGCTTGTCGCTTCAATTAACGGTATGTTAGCCGGACTAGAAAGGAGCTTCCAGCATCTTTCGCAGTTGACCGCAGACCTTGCACACGACATGCGCACACCTTTGGCCAACCTGCGGGGGGCGACAGAAGTCGCTCTGGCGCGCACTCGCTCGGCCGAGGAATATCAAACTCTGCTTGGTTCGAATCTTGAAGAATGTGACCGCCTGTCCCGTATGATCGAGAACGTGTTGTTTCTCGCCCGCGCTGAACACCCTCAATTTGCGCGCCACATGCGGGATTTCGATACGATCGCGGAACTGCGGCGAATCGCGGAATATTTTGAGGGACTTGCGGATGACGCTGGCGTAACCATCGTTGTTAGTGGCACTGGGTTCGTGACAGCAGATGTAGAGTTGTTTCGACGTGCGGTAAGCAATTTGCTCGCGAACGCCGTGAGGTATACGCCCCGACAAGGAACCATTGTGCTATCGGCGAACCGGGATGCCGACTGGATGCGCCTTTGCGTCGAAAACGATGGACAGCCCATCGCGCCACAGTTGCTTGAACGTGTTTTTGACCGGTTCTATCGCGGAGACCCGTCTCGCGGCGGACCCGCTAGCGCCAGCGGCTCTTCCGGTCTCGGACTTGCCATTGTCCGAACCATCATGGAACTTCATCACGGTCGTGTCTACGCGGAAAGCGACGCGCATGGCACGCGCTTCGTGCTGCTATTCCCGGTTACCATGGCTGCGCACAACTAAGACCAGAGACGAAGACCCGCGGCGCGCTCGCTTCTAAGTAAGGGAAGGCGCGCGCAATCTGGACTGTGACCAACCGCTCGCCGGATCGCTGCGTTCCAGTTTTTATATGAACGGCCAGTCGATGAGACAACCGCACTCCAACCTCCGGCCTAATACAATCGTTGCTTAGTCCGCCAAGACCACTCTCCTCCGTGACGAGACAAAAGGTCGCAGTGCATTGTGACCATCGACCAATCAGCACGATCTCGGCAGTAACTTAAGAATGAGATGAACGCGTCCCACCCGTGAATGTGTGAGCTGAGGACGGAGATTCTCACAGGCTAACGGCATCGATGTGCCCAGGTGGAAAATGCAAGCATTTCCCGGCGACTGGAGGATCCACGATGAATAGTATGGCCGTAGGCGTTGACATCGCCAAGCAGGTTACCCGGTGCACTACGTTGATCCGGAAACCGGAGAGATCGTGAACAAGCCGATCAAGCGGGCGATGTTTCTTGAGCACTTTGCGAACCGTGCGCCGTGCCTCATCGGGACTACTTAAGATGGGGCATGAAGTGAAATTGACATCGGCTGAATTTGCCAAGGCTTTCAACATTCGAAACAAGAACGATGCTGCTGATGCACGCGCGATTTGGCTGGCCGTTCAGCAACCTAGCAAGCCGGTAGCGGTGAAGACCGAGACACAGCAGGCGATGTTGGCGCTGCATCGGATGCGCCAGCAACTCATCAAATTTCGCACGATGCAGGTCAACAACCTGCGTGGATTGTTGACGGAGTACGGTGAGGTGATGGGCAGGAGCCGTGCTGCTCTTGACAAGGCGATTCCTGCGGTACTGGAACGGGGTTGCCGAGCGACTGCCCGTGTGATCCTAGACAGTCGCTGCTTGTAACTAATCAGGAACGATGCGGGCAGGCCGGCTTTCCCACATACCCAGGTTTTCCGCCGAAGAAACCAGGGGAAAGTGCCGGCGAGCGTCCATCTTCGCAAGGTCAGAAAGACTGAACGCACAGGTGGATGAATCGATGCATGCGATAGCACGTTCCGCCACTATGGAATGGTCCGAGTCAACACAAGGAGGTAGAAACAAGATGCCGGTTGGTTCATGTTGGTTTCTTGCTGTTCCCAGTAAGCGCGGCAGCTGTCCGCTGGGCGATTCATACCTGCTGCGCAACGATTTGTGCCGCTCGGTCTTTTCAGCTTGACCTTGGAACTCTATACCGGGCTGTTGCGCATACCGCTTGACGCTCCCTCATCCGTCGGTGCGTCCCGTGATACATCTATATAGTCCGTTTCCGGGCAGACCACCCTGTCACTTTTGTGCATCGCGCCCGCCCTGCGCGTAGTTATCAAAAATGTAATCAAGACGACGGAATCTCGACAGTCTGCGGCACACACAATACACGTCAACACCAGAGTAAATCGGTGCATCCAAGGCGATTCAATTGTGACCTCCATCACATGTTCGCCGCAACTGTGAGGATATCAGCCATGAAAAAGCAAATCTCCGCCGTTTTGATCGCGGCATCGTTGTCACCGCTCGCTTGCTTCGCGCAGACTCAAGGAGTGGGGCCGACTCGAGCGCAAGTGCAATCCGAGCTTGCGAGGCTCGAGTCTGTCGGGTACCGACCGGTCTCCGAAGAGTTTAATTATCCGCAGCCGATTCAGGACGCAGAAGCGAACGTTGCAGCGCTGGACCAACACAAAGCGTCCTATTCCTCCGTCCCCTCCGCTACCCAGAATCCCGGACAGAGCGCGTCCAGTGCCCGGTAACATCAACTTGGCTCGACTCCGGCTGACGCGCCAAGGAGACGCTGCGCGTATCGTTCAAATCCGAAATTTCGTCGCTACAGTGCGCGAAAGTTAATACGAGGAAGCAACCATGAAGAAGTCCGCGAAATTTATTCTCGCCGCGTTTGCTGTCACCTTCGCAGGTCATGCCTTTGCTCAAACAAGTGGTTTCACGCGGGAACAAGTAAATCAGGAACTGATTCAGGCCCAAGCTCAAGGATTGCTGCCAACTCATAACGACTACCCGCCGAGCGCAAGAACTATTGCGCGAAACAAGGCCATCTACGCCATCCGTCATGGCTCCGAGCAGGCGGGTAGCTCCAATGGAATGGGCCCCGCTATGCCCGCAAACGGCACATTCGCCGAATGAGGCCACGGTTCGGACACATGCGGCGGATGCCAAACCGAACCGGTTGAGAGAAGTATCTGACCAGTCCCACCTGATCGCACGTCTCGTGCGGGCCCGGAATTTTCGAGGCGCGCCGAGGACTGATCGCATGAGTTATGAGTATTTCCCGTATTGAGACAACGCTCACGGTCGCTTTCGAGCCAACCACTTCTTCGATCTCCGGCAGTTAGCGACCGTCGGTAGTGCATCCTGAACACAACGCAAGCTGGAACAGGGCGCCGGAAAACAAATTGACAAACTTGTAATCAAATTGCTCGACTCCCGTCATATAAGCTCGCCGAAAATGCATTGCACACGCGCACCTCGGTAATGCTCGACAGGCAACGTGCACTCGGTGCGTTTCTCTTCACAGACCCCGATTAAGCCCTCTGGAAAACTCAATATGCTACAGGTCAATCCGTTTGTATCGGCATTGCAGCAAATGCGGACACTCGTGTCCGAAGCAGCTGGTCCTTCGGCGTTAGCCCCTGATCAACCGAATCCAGCGGCCAACGGGTCTATCGACTTCGCGACGCTATTGCAGCAGTCGCTCGCCAAGATAAGTGCAAGTCAGGCAGCCTCGCGCGGTGAGATGCAGGCATTCCAGCTGGGAGCATCCAACGTCTCGCTAAACGATGCGGTCGTCGATGGTGCGAAGGCAGGAATCAAATTTCAAGAATCACTGCAGATCCGCAACAAGCTGGTCAGCGCATACACCGACATCATGCAGACTCCGTTGTAATGAGACTGCTTTCTGTGCGATATCGTCCATCACGGTTCGCTCGCCAGCGCAGGCGCCCGGGACATTTTAGGCGATACCTGCTTTTGGGTCCTTGCGTGTCACGCAGCATGTCATCTCTGGTGAGAGGCTTAAAGTGTTAGATAAGATCGATGCCGCATTCGAGTTCGACAAACAGGCGCTCAATGTCCGCGCGTACAGACAGGAATTGCTGTCATCGAACATCGCCAATTCCGACACTCCTGGCTATCAGGCCCGCGACGTCGAATTTTCTTCCGCCCTAGCGCATTCACTTCAGGGGAGAAGCCCGACAGCTTCCCTGAACACTTCAAGTGTACTACCACTTACCTCTGCTGCGACAGTAACAACGCAAGGCGGTGTGACGTTGACACAGCATGGACATATGCAGGGAAACGTAAAGCTTGTAGCGACGGGCGGTTTAGCAGACGCCTATGGACCCGTGCTGTATAGGACACCGGTTCAGCCGTCGCTCGACGGAAATACCGTTGATCTCGATATCGAGCGTGTCCAGTTCGCTGACAACTCACTGCATTTCGAGTCACTTATCACTGATGTATCGGGGCAAATTAAGTCGCTGCTGGCGGCAATTACATCAGGCGGTTCATAAGACTCAGCGTCAGCGCATTCAAAATCGGCACAAGCGTGCACCGCCGCCACAGCAACTTATCACTTGTCCCAAACGGTCTCCAGTGCAACGGACAACCGTTCTGCTACGAGCGGTTTGACTAGGATAATTGAGTTCCCCAGTGCAATCACCTCACGGCAAACTTCCTCGAGATTCCAGGCCGATACAAAAATCACTTGCAACAGGCACGGGAGCGCCCTCAGGCGGCGGACCATCTCCAAACCGCTCATACCTGGCATTTTCACGTCGGAGATCATGCAACACGAACGGTCAGGCTCATCTGCCTTGAGGAACGCTTCTGCAGATGGAAAGCTACCGACCGCAAATCCGAGCGACCGAATAAGGCTGGCGGTCCCGATGCGGATTGACTCGTCATCGTCGACGATTGATATCAATGGTTTGCCGTCACGCGATGACCTTTCAGTTCGTCCGTGTTTGCCCTCAATGACTGCAAAGCCACCCTTCTCCGCCATCGTAGTCCTGGTTGCGGCGAACCGTTACCAGACCTTCGTATAGAAGTTCATGCGTATGCATCATGCGGGCCGCGGAGCACCTGCAGTGAAGCGTTGAACGTCAGAAGCGAGTCGATACAGCCTTTATGGACGAAGCGATATTCACCTTCTGCAATGCAACGGGTATCGAGCTGACACGCTCACGTGCGTACAGAAAATAACCAAGCGCGGCTCACCAGAAGAATGGATCAGTTGTACATCGCGTCGCGTATGGCAGGTTACGTAAACGCGAGGCTACGCAAACCGTTCCGCGTCTGTACATCAACTTCTTCCAGCCTACATTCAAGCTGAAATCGAAGACGTCATGGTGCGAACGGCATGAAAGCGCCCTGACGCCGCCTAAGCACATCGTGCGTTCAGCGTCGGTGCAGGATGCAACCATACGCAGACTACTTGCGCAGTTTTGCGCGCTCGATGAAGGCCGGTGCTGCTACGCGGAACCAGCCTTCATCGCAAGACAACCGGAGAGTGACAATTACCCGCGAGTCACGTCATCCCGGTGAGGCAACGCGACCGACCGTGCCGCTTGACGCTATCCAAGTTCGATTTTACGACATTGTCTGATCGCGCCGCCGCTATCTGCAAACTGACTCAATCATACCTGCGCATGCACAACCGACGACAATATAGATTGGCGCTAGTTTCCAGCGGATCAAAAGCACAAAACCCACCGAAGCAATTGCAAAATCAACTCCTGTGGCGACCGCACTCGTCCAGATCGGCGAATAAAGCGCCGTCGCCAGAAGTGCCACGACGGATGCATTCACGCCGGCGAGCATGGCGCCTATCGAGGGCATCCTTCGCAATTGCTGCCAGAAAGGCAAGGCGGCGACAACGAGAAGTAGGCCCGGAAGGAAAATCGCGACAGTCGTCAGCAAGGCCCCGCCCCAGTGCCCCTGAGCCCCGCCCATGATCCACCCGAGATAGCCCGCGAATGAAAAGAGCGGACCCGGCATCATCTGCGCAGCACCATATCCCGCTAAGAATTGGATCGCGGGCACCCAACCCGTCGCTACCGTCTGTTGCTGCAGCAGGGGCAGCACGACATGACCGCCGCCAAAAACGAGTGCGCCTGAGCGATAGAAAACGTAGAACATCCGCGCAGCAAGACCGTCGTGCCCCGTGCTGAACCTGGCTGCGCAGACAAAAAGGATGCCAAAAACCGTTAGCGCCAGCAAACCGACCGCGCGCGTGCTTATAGTCACACGCATTTCGAAGCTCCCGCGTACTCCCCCCCGAACAGGGGCACGGCAAATGAGCAATCCGAGTGTCGCGCCGACGGCGATCACAAGTAGTTGAGCATAGACGGTCGTCAGAACGCCGAGGATAACCATCGCTACGAGCGCTACGGCGGCCCGGCGGTGATCTGAACATAGCGTTCGGGCCATGTCCCATACAGCCTGGCTAACGATGACCACCGCAACCAGCTTCAGGCCGTGGGTAAGGCCTTGACCGAACGGTCCCGCTAGGTCGGGCGCCAGGATAGCAAACGCAAGCATGAGCAGAACAGATGGAAGCGTAAATCCCGTCCATGCTGCCGCAGCCCCGAACCAGCCAGACCTGATCAGTCCAATAGAGAACCCAAGCTGGCTGCTTGCGGGACCTGGAAGGAACTGGCACAGCGCGAGGAGATCGATAAACATCACCTCGCTTACCCATCCGCGACGTTCAACAAACTCCCGGCGAAAGTAGCCAATGTGCGCAACAGGCCCACCGAAACTGGTAAGGCCTAGTTTTAGAAACGTTAGGAAAACCTCGGTGACGTTACCCCGCCGCGGCAGCGTTGGAGACAGACTTTCAGCTTCCATGTAACCCCGTTCTGCAGAACGCGCCCTTGTGCGGTGCCCCGGCAAGACAACACTGCCGCCTGTGCCGAATGATCGCCTGCCGGCGCCAGGTTTGCCCTATTTCGCCGGACCGGCACCCGCCGAAAGCGCCGCATAGTCTTTGGCGGAAATGCCGCGGCCCTTGTTCAGAAACGCCGACATCTGCCAGATTTGTTTGTCGTCCCACGTCTTTCCGAACGCAGGCATCGCTGTCATCTTCACCCCGTTCTTAATCACCCAGAACATGATCGGAGGATTGTTTCGGCGAGTCGCGCTGAGAAGTTTGGGTGCTAGCGGCAAGATTCCCTGTCCGACCGGGCTGAGCGTCTCACCAGGCGCTCCATGACATTGAGCACAGGTTGAACGATATAGCTCAGCCCCCGCCTTGATGTTCGAGTCGTCCATCAAGTCTGACGGTACAACGGCCCCGACCGCGTGCCGGTGCAGTGACTGTTGGTACGTCGCATGCAACACCCATGCAACGACCGGGTTGTGTCCCGATGCAGCGGAAACGTCATATACACCGGAATAGATGACGCCGGATGCAACCACCACAGCACCGACTGCCGCGAGGCATAACGTGGCAAATATCGTCCGTACGTGGCTACCAGAGGTTTCGCGTTCTTTCGACATTTAAATGAAGCTTTCTATTCTGAGGCTCGCCCCTCCGAACACGCGGCGCAGTTGAGCCAAGGTTAGGCGCAATCGAATCGTTCGCCGGGCGCCCCCGGAAAGTACAGAGGGACTTCCTCCCGAGACGGTGCTATTCTGGGCCCGGCAAGATTACCGCGTCTTTGCCAGGGGATTACAAAATTGACATCTTTAAGGCCCGGCAGTTGGGAAGCCCATTAAGGCGTGAAGCAACTCAGCACATTGCGGCGATCTTCGTCCCGACGGCAGCAGAGCGAAGCCGCGCCTAGCAGATCTCTCGCTTGTAGACCTATCCCGCCGGCTATATGCGAAAGATGTCAAATTTGTAATCTCAAGGTCAGAATCAGGTAAATCCACCACCCGGATACTCGCAACTTCCTCGCTGCTGCCCAAAGAGCGAACGCGAGGCATTGCGTTACTCATCTAGGGAGCATCATGTGGATAGTTAACCTGGCGCTGCGACGACCTTATACCTTCATTGTCCTCGCTGTCCTGCTGTTCATCATTGGGCCTCTAGCTGTACTGCGCACGCCCACGGACATTTTCCCGAATATTGACATCCCTGTTGTGAGTATCGTTTGGACGTACAACGGCTTTTCAGCCGAGGACATGGCGCATCGTATTACGTCGAACTACGAGCGAGCCCTTACGTCAGACGTGGACGATATCGAGCACATCGAGTCTCAGTCATTGAATGGTGTCTCAGTCGTGAAAGTCTTCTTTCACCCTGGAGCAGACATCAACCGTGCGATAGCAGAAGCTTCGTCCAACTCCGCGTCAATCTTGCGCATTCTGCCGCCGGGTACGCTCCCGCCCAACATCATCACCTACAATGCGTCGACGGTTCCCGTTCTTCAGTTGGGACTGTCGAGTTCGACGTTGCCCGAACAGTCACTTTACGACCTCGGCAACAGCTTTATTCGCACACAGCTTGCAACCGTGCAAGGCGCCGCGGTCCCGCTCCCATATGGCGGCAAGATTCGCCAGATCATGGTCCAGCTCGATACGAAAGCGTTACAGGCCAAAGGTCTTGCTCCAATCGACGTGGTCAATGCAGTTAATGCCCAGAACCTGATCCTGCCAGGCGGCACGGCCAAGATTGGATCTCGCGAATACAACGTCGAAATGAACGGTAGCACGCAGACCGTTGCGGCTCTGAACGACCTCCCTATCAAGACCGTAAACGGCGGTGTAGTCTACGTTCGGGACGTCGCGCATGTGATTGATGGCTATGCTCCACAGACAAACATGGTGCGCGCTGATGGCAAGAGAGCCGCGTTGCTTACAGTCGAAAAGACTGGGAGCGCCTCGACACTCACCATCATCCAGCAGGTCAAGAACATGCTGCCCAAAATCGCAGCAGGCCTTCCGAGCGCCCTCAAAATCACGCCTCTCTCCGACCAGTCAGTGTTCGTGAAGTCGGCGATTTCCGGCGTGGTTCGAGAAGCGCTGATCGCGGCATGCCTGACGGCGGCCATGATCTTGCTTTTCCTCGGTAGCTGGCGCGCCACGCTTATCATTGCCGTTTCAATTCCCCTTGCTGTCCTGACGTCGCTCACTGCACTGGCTGCACTTGGCCAGACGATCAACATCATGACGCTTGGTGGATTGGCGCTTGCGGTGGGCATCCTCGTTGACGACGCCACCGTCGCAATCGAAAACATCACGCACCACCTAGAGCGTGGTGAACCTCTACACGACGCAATTCTCATCGGCTCCGGCGAAATTGCAGTCCCGACCTTCGTCTCCACGTTGTCCATCTGCATCGTCTTTGTTCCGATGTTCCTGCTGTCCGGCGTAGCACGATATCTTTTCGTCCCACTCGCAGAAGCGGTCGTTTTCGCAATGTGTGCATCGTACTTCTTCTCGCGGACGCTAATTCCGACCCTCGCCATGTATCTGTTGCGCGCCCGCCGCACCGACGCGCCGCCGGCGCGCGGGATCGCAGGTACACTGAGACGATTCCAATCAGGATTTGAGGCCCGATTTGAGCACTTGCGTGACCGATATCGCGGCCTGCTCAGCAGTGCTATCGCGAGCCGGCGTCGCTTTGTTATCGTCTGGATTGGTGTTTGTCTCGCATCGCTTGTTCTGGTGCCCTTCACAGGCCGCGACTTCTTTCCGAGCGTTGATACGGGAGAAATCCGACTGCATCTTCGCGCGCCAACCGGCACACGGATTGAGGAGACGGCTCGCATTACTGACGAGGTCGAAGCGAAGATTCGCTCCGTCATTCCGCGCAACGAACAGGCAGCTGTCCTCGATAACATCGGAGTACCGGTGAGCGGTATCAATCTGACCTATGACTCGTCCGACCCTGTCGGGCCGGAAGATGCGGATGTGCTCATCACGCTGACCCCGGACCACAAGCCAACCGCACATTACGTTTCGCAATTGCGCGACGCTCTCTCGACCGCGTTTCCGAGCGTTACCTTCGCGTTTCTCCCTGCCGACATCGTTAGCCAGATTTTGAATTTTGGGTTGCCAGCCCCAATTGACGTTCAGATTGTCGGTAACAAGCTCAAGGAGAACCGCGTTGTTGCAAATCGCCTGCTCAGTGAAATGCGGGGCGTGCGCGGTCTCGTGGATGCGCGAATCCAGCAACCAGGCGACGAGCCAACAATCAACCTTAATGTTGACCGGACGAAGGCGATACAGGCAGGCCTGACGCAACGTGATGTCGCGCAAAACCTTCTGATCGCACTGTCAGGAAGTTCGCAAACTACGCCGAACTTCTGGCTCGACCCGAAAAACGGCGTGAGCTACCCGCTGATGGCGCAAGTTCCACAGTACGACATCCATTCTCTACAAACGCTTGCGAACATTCCCGTAACGACGCCCTCTAGCGCAAACCCGCAAAACCAGCTTGGTACGTTGGGAACGGCATCGCGGAGCACGCAACAGGCTGTTGTCTCTCACTACAACGTGCAACCGGTTCTCGACATCTTCGCGTCTACGCAAGGACGCGATCTTGGAGGGGCCGCAACTGACGTAACCAAGCTTGTTGACGCTGCACGTGCTCAGCTACCGCCCGGGTCGTCGATTGTGATGCGCGGCCAAGTCCAGTCGATGAGCGAATCATTTCGCGGCCTCGCGTTTGGTCTCGTCTTTGCAATCGCACTGGTCTATCTCCTGATGGTCGTCAATTTCCAGTCGTGGCTTGATCCACTCATCATCATCAGTGGTCTGCCGGCTTCCATGGCCGGAATTGCGTGGATGCTGTTCGTGACACAGACGACGTTGAGCGTACCGGCGTTGACTGGAACTATTCTTTGTATCGGTATCGCGACAGCAAACAGCATTCTGGTCATTAACACGGCGCGGGAGTCACTCGCAAAAGGCATGCTTCCTCTGGCAGCCGCGCTCGATGCCGGGTTTAACCGATTCAGGCCGGTTTTAATGACTGCGCTTGCAATGCTGATCGGTATGTTGCCAATGGCACTTGGACTTGGCGACGGTGGGGAACAAAACGCGCCATTGGGTCGTGCGGTTATCGGTGGTTTGGCCATCGGTACATTATCGACACTAATCTTTGTGCCCGTCGTCTTTGGCATGGTCCACAGCTGGCTCGCAAAACACCGCGAGTCGCGCGCTAACAGGCTCGGCAACGCTGCCACGCATTCTTAAAAAGGAAGCTTTCCAATGAACGAGAACCTTTCTCCAGAGCTTGGTGAGACCGCAGAAGAGAGGCCAAAGAATTCTACACAGCGTCGACGTGCGGTGGTCATTGGCCTTAGCTGCGTTGCCATCGCACTGCTTGCCATCGGGATCATTCCGCGTATCGCGGCACGCAGCGCACAGGCTGCGCAGGTCGACCTGCAGCGCGAACCCACCGTGTCGGTCGTTTTACCCACGCGGGCGCCTTCGAGCCAAGAGCTGCTTCTGCCGGGATCGGTAACGCCGTGGGCCGATGCTTCAATCTATGCGCGAACCAGCGGATACGTCCAACACTGGTTCGCCGACATCGGCGCAAAAGTAAAGGCGGGCCAGACGCTCGCACAGATTGATACGCCTGAGCTCGACGCCGAACTCAAACAGGCCCGTGCAGATGAATCCACCGCGCAGGCCAACTACAACTTTTCGAAGACTACCGCTCAGCGGTGGGACACGATGTTGCAGACACAGTCGGTCGCACAACAGGACGCAGACTCGAAAACGAGCGATGCAGCCGCCAAACTGGCTGCGCTGCAAGCGGCGCAGGCAAACGTGGCCCGCCTCCAAGAGCTGGTCGGTTACCAGGCCGTAACGGCGCCATTCAGTGGCACTATCACTGTTCGTAATGTACAGGTCGGCGCTCTGGTAACGGCTGGCGGTACACCTGGGCTCGCGACGATGCCGGGCGAACTCTTCCATATCGTACAGACCGACCGACTTCGGGTATACATCGACGTGCCCCAGGATGACTCCAGCAAGATATCTCCTGCGACTAAGGTCTGGCTTAGCACGCAGCAGTATCCAGGCCGTCGGTTCGCAGGCACTGTCGCACGCAGTTCAAACGCGATCGACCCGGTGAGCCGCACCATGCATGTCGAAGTCGATATCGATAATGCTGATGGTGCATTGAAGCCGGGTTCCTATGCTCAGGTGCACGTGGCCCTCACGACCACTTCTCCTGCATTCCAGTTACCGGTCAGCGCATTGCTCTTTAGGCCCGACGGCGTAATAGTCGCCGTCGTCGGCGCCCAGAACAACGTGGAGCTTCGCAAAGTGACTATCGGACGCGACTTCGGCACCTACGTTGAAGTTGCGACTGGCATCGCCGCAACGGACCACGTAATTAATAACCCGGGGGACGCAATCGCGAACGGGGAAACTGTCCGGATGCAGTCGAAAGCAACAGCAAACGAAAAGGCATAGGCGAGCTCGATTATGTTCTCTTCGCGCTTTTCTCCTCTCAGCAGAGTCGCCATACTCTATTCCATTACATGGCTGGCGGCGTGCTCCGCGCTGCCCAGGTATAGTGTTCCGCAAACTGATATTCCGGAACATTTTGCGACGACGAGCGCTACTCCCGGCTGGTCCAACGCGAAACCTGGTGATAACGCGCCGCGTGGCCCATGGTGGGAAATTTTCCATGACGATATGCTCAATCGCCTCGAATCTCGCGTTAACATCTCAAACCAGACCGTGCGAGGTGCAATCGCACAACTGGAAGCCGCGCGTGCGATGACTGACTATCAAAGATCCGGGTATGCTCCAACCATCACGACCGGTGTTGCCCAACAGCGATATCGCACATCAGAGAATGTTGTAGGTCGCTCCCTTGCAGGCAAGACGATTCCCGATTATTCAGTCGGTGCTTCCGCCTCGTGGGAACCCGATATCTTTGGCCGGGTTAAAGATGCCACTGTGCAGGCGCAGGACAACGCACAAGCCAGCCAAGCGGACCTGGAATCGGTCAGACTCTCCGTTACGAGTCAGTTGGCCACTGACTATTTCGATCTCCGTTCACTCGATCGTCAGAAGAAGCTCCTCGACGATACGGTGAAGGCCTACGACGACGCGCTCCGGATTTTGCAGCAACAACTTACAGACGGCGCTATTGACGCTTCGGCAGTTGCACAAGCGCAGACGCAGCTGGAAAGCGCGCGAACGGCAGATAGCGATATCGATGTGCAACGTGACCAGCTTCAACACGCAATCGCGACGCTGATTGGAGTTCCTTCCTCGACGTTTTCTATCGCGCCGCGAGTGGATCCCGCAGAGATCCCATCGATTCCCGCGAGCGTCCCATCCGTTCTGCTTGAGCGTCGCCCAGACATCGCCGCAGCGGAGCGCCGGGTCGCCGCGGCAAATGCCCAGATTGGCTTGGCGCATGCCGCCTTCTATCCTGACCTGACATTGTCTGCATCTGCGGGGCTCGAAAGCACCTTTTTTGCACCTTGGCTGACTGCTCCAAGCCTCTTTTGGTCGCTGGGCTCGCAACTCGCTGGCACCCTATTTGACGGTGGCCGTCGCGACGCAACGCTGAGGGGCGCAAATGCCCAGTACAATTCAGCCGTGGCATCTTATCGCCAGACCATCCTTACGGCCTTCCAGCAGGTTGACGACAACCTGACCGCGCTGCACACACTCGCCAGCGAATCGCTAAGCCAGCGAAGGGCAACTACGGCTGCTCAGCTTTCACTCAAGCTGACCTCGAATCGATACCAAGCAGGTGCAGTGAGCTATTTGGATATCGTAACGGCTCAGACAATCGCGCTGCAGAATGAACGCAACGAAGAACAAATCGCCGGCAGACGACTTGATGCAAGCGTACGTCTGCTACAAGCATTGGGAGGCGGATGGGACCGCGCCGAGCTAGCGCCTCAAAGCGATCACGCAACGACCACCGCATACCAACTCCGCCAGTGAACACTGCTTGCACGCCGATGGAATTCGGTTTTGCCTAGAACAACAGGAAGTCACTGACGACTGCCTTGGAGCGCCACTCAAGCTGCAGTCGTGTGCTGCCACCGCCCAGACGTCGCACGGGGCGTACCCGCTCGAACGTTATTTCCGCCATCGAGTCGGGAGAACTCGCTACCACAACCTTGGCGGCCGTCCCTCCCCTCCGGCTTATGCCACGGAGCGTTGACAGTGTGAGCCACAAGCAACTCGCGACGGATTGCCTCTATCTTAGACCGTGCACGATGTCTTTCGATGAGAGTAAAAAGGGATTTTCGGCTCACAGACGCAATGCTGGATCGCGAACACTGAATTTTCCGATATCCTCTTGCAACGCAGTGCGGCGACCGAGCGAAAAGCAGTACCTGAAAAATCCGCCGCGCCCGTATTGCTAGGAGAGTGAGCGTCTGCATTCTCAACATCGGTATGAGTAGAACACGTCAAGGAAAACCTACCACTCTAGCAACTTAGCACCAGAGACTCGTCCACCCTTCATCAGTCAGCGGTTGACGGTAGCTTGCTCTAGTTCACCGGTACCTGAGCGTGGTGGCGCGCATGCCAGACGACAACGGACAGCTGCTAACGGAGGAGTCGTCCCCAAACGGTGTCACGTAACGGTCCTGAGTCGGTATCCCAACCACGTACAAGCAGTGCAAATCCACCCTGCTTTGGAACGTCGAGTTCCAGAAGAACGAGATCGTAAACGCCATTGCTAAGCGACAGCTCAGCCGCACGTCCATCTTGCGCCCAATCAACGGTATATCTGCGACGGCGCAATTGCTCAACAAGCATTGCAGCGGTGTGCCTATCTTCTTCGATCAATAGAAGCCGCATTTGTGCCTCATGAATTTCGACAGCAACCGTCCAACCGTGCAGAAATTTTCCGGTGCTCGAAACTGACAATGCGAGATCAGTGCATACGCAACTTCGCCCAGCCTCGGCATTGCGAACTGGCACCAATTACGGAAACGTGCGTAGCGCGTCGTTCAGTCAAAGGACGCACGCGTCGTGAAGGCGATCGCGGATCGCCTTAAAGGTTAAGTTGGTTTTTATCCGGATCTTACCGCTGGACGGCGACTGCTCGGACATTGATGACCGTGCGCCTGTTGGAACTCTCGCTACATTTCAGCAAAGTCTTGATTCTCTCATCTGGGATTTAGATGAACTTCCCGGAGAGTCACTTTTCCGGCTTTTGCAATACAGAATTCCACGCGACACGAGGATGTTGTGGGCCCGAGCGTCACGCGGTTTTGGCATTGCGGCGAACACGGCGCAGAGGAATACTTGGCGTACTCAACCTGCCGACCAGGCTCCCTGCCCGCAAGCATGGTCGCGACGACGAACGCGGGCGCATTTTTCTGTGCCGTGCGGAGCGACGCGGTGGCCGTTCGGTGAGATCTTGAGCAGTGTTCGCAAAGCGGTCAGAAACGGGTGATGACGCCATGTAGCGTCTCTGGCACATGCGACTCACGCGTCATCTAAATCGCCTGAGGAGTCTGACGCATCGACCTCCATTGTGAGAATAATTCGCATTTCAGCTTTTTGAAGTACCATGGCGCCTACGTTCACTTATGCATGTCGAGCCACATCATGCCGCACGTCGCGTTGGTCACAAACGTCGTGTTTTACATCGCGGGCATTCCCGCACTTTTTTTGTCCAGTCTGTCGAAAGGCGGCCTCGGACTCGGGCTCGGCATCGTCGCCGTGCCATTGATGGCACTTAGCCTTCCGGTCACCCAAGTGGTGACGATTCTGCTACCCATTTTGTGTTTGACAGACTTTGTATCGCTCTGGCATTACCGTGGCGAATGGAGCTGGCCGATCCTGCGGTTCGCAATTCCAGCCGCGCTAGTCGGCGCGGGGCTCGGAATTTTGGTGGTTGACCACATCAATCCAGTGTGGCTGAGGCTCGGCGTTGGCTTGATGTCCGTCGATTACGCGCTGCGTCGTGGCTTCTTCGCCCCTAGCCGGGCCTCGCGCGATGCAGACGCCCCGGCTCGACCTCGCATGGCGGTGAGCCTCGCATGGGGTACGGTCTCCGGGCTTGCCAGCTTCCTTGCGAACGCGGGCGAGCCGGCACTGACGACGTATCTGTTGCCTTTCCGTCTGACCAACCGCTGCTTCGCGGGCACGACCTCAGCATTCTTTGCGGCGGTCAATCTGTGCAAACTGGTGAGCTTTTCGACGCTGGGCCTTTTCGACGAAAGGACGCTAATCACAAGCGCGCTACTGCTACCGGTCGCGTTAGTCGGCACATATGCGGGGTTTCACGCAAACCGCCGGTTCGATTCGATTTTTTTCGCGCGATGCTCCTTCACAGTTCTGCTGGCGATCGGCGCAAGGCTGGTCTTCACTAGTGCCCGCAGCCTAATTTAGCCCGCTGCACCGATCGCACTCACGAGTTGGACCTCAATGTCCAATATGCATCCACGGATATGCTGTTTGCTTTTCAGGAACGGTTACGGCGATTATACAAATCGCCAGTCTGCAAGACTTGGACTACGGTCTGCGTTACCGCGGCTCAGCACGCCTTCGCGTACAAGCCGGGCAGTTTGATTGACTTATCTGCTTCCTGTCGATGCTAAAGTGAGGTGGGCGCGGTTCCTGGTTTCCTGCAGACTTTCCTAATGGCTCCGTACTCGAGTGCAGCAGTAACTGCTAGGGTGCCGAGCGCCTTGAGTTGGGGGCGCACACAGAATCACTCTACTTATCCTGAGTTCAATCGGACCCACATAGATTAACAGTCGTCGTGAGCCATAGTCACGTCGGATTGAAGTTAGCGGACGTTGAGAGTGCGACGAGGACATCCTTGGAAAGGACAATGGCAGATCCGAAAGCCGGATGCCGCCCCGCGCGACTAACTCATCCCCTATTCCACCGCAATTGAAGCTCCAACTCCGTAGCCTGATACATAACGAACCCTAGTCTCTCGTACAGACTGTAAGCGCGATTATTGCGAAAGACTGACAGAGAGACGTCTGCGCCAGCAACCCGTGCGTCGACCTGAATCCGCTTCAGAGTATGAGTTCCTATGCCTCGGCAACGCATCTGTGGGACGACGTGTATCTGATGCACTCGCCAGTCCGATTCGTTTTTATCGACTGCAACATATCCTACGGCCGCGTTACCGCTTTTGCTAAGCTGAGATATCTTGAGGCTGCACTGGCCGCCTCCTGTACAGCACGGTGTTCGAATTCGAAAGCTATTTGGCGTTGTGCATCCGAAGCGTATCCCCAGATCTAAGGTCTCGCATGAATTCACAGTCTTTGATCATGGCTTGACTTAGAAGCTGTTGCGAAATTAGTGAAACAAGGGGTTGAGACGCGTCCCGCAAATCAAAGCGCAAGCGAGAGACAGGAAGGCCTCGTGAACATAAGCGTAGCGTTCGTAGCGAATCTTCAGCCGGCGAAACGAGTGAAGCCATGCAATCGAGCGCTCGACTGGCCAACGCGTTTTGCCAAGACCGCTTCCGTGGGACGAGCCGATTTTTGCGAGCACCGGCGTGATGCCGCGTTCTCTCAAACGTTGCCGATGTGGTTCGGAACTGTAGCCCCGGTCGCCCTGAACGATTTGTGGTTTATGCAGGGGGCGCCCGCGTTTGCCTCTGATAGGTGGAATTGCCTCGACGAGTGCATCGAGTTGGGTGATGTCATGTCGATTGGCTGCGCTCAGGATGACCGCGAGCGGGATGCCTTGCGCGTCGACGATGAGGTGGTGTTTGCTGCCGAGCTTGCGCCGGTCCGTGGGATTGGGGCCGGTTTTTTCCCGCCAGCATGGCGCGAATCGAGGAGCTGTCCACGAGCGCTCGCGACAAATCGATTTCGCCGCGACGACGAAGTCCGGCCAGCAGAGTTTCGCGGATGCGTTGCCAGACGCCTGCTTCCTGCCATGCGACGAGCCGTCGCCAACAGGCAGTACCTGAGCCGCACCCCATCTCCTGCGGCAGGAGATTCCACGCGATGCCTGAGCGCAGTACGAACACGATGCCCGTCAGTACAGCACGGTCGGGTGTTGGCTTGCGCCCCGCATATTGCCGATTGCGAGGTGCTCGCGCAGGCAGAAGTGGTTCGATGAGTGGTCGCGGTAGGGACGATGGTTACCCATCGCCCCTACCGCGACCCGATGAGTGACCACAGTTCGTCGTCTATGAGTTCTTTAGGCATCGCTTCCTGTCAGGCAAAACAAGACAGAAAGTTAACGCCAAGCCACGAAAGTTAACAGCCCCCCCCCGGCGTCATAGTAGTTGTCGCCTCTGAATTTTCTTATCAAGAAGAGTCAGAGGTAGAAGTTGAAGACGAAACAAACGTATTCTGTTGAGTTCAGGGAGCAGGCGCTCTCGAAGGTCCTGCAGCGCGGGAACCGAACGGTTGGAGCCGTGGCCGACGAATTGAACGTGAACGTACTGACATTAAGGAATTGGATGAGAGGCACCGCCGCCGCGAACCGGAGTTCGAGTTCTGGACACGCAAGACGTCCGGAAGACTGGTCGCTGGAAGAACGCCTGATGGCCTTGCAGGAGAGCCACGGCCTGGCGGACGAAGCATTGAACGGCTGGTGTCGGGAACGCGGCCTGTTTGCTCATCATCTCGCGCAGTGGCGAGCGGATTTTTGCACTGGCGGCGCAGCCGGTAGCCGACGGGAGAGCGCCCAGGAAGTACGGGATCTGAAGCAGGCCAATGTGCAATTGCAGCGTGAGCTCAAACGCAAGGAGCAAGCGCTGGCCGAAGCTGCGGCGCTAATGATGCTGCAAAAAAAGTACCGTGCGCTCCTCGGGGACGAGGCCGAATGACGTCCCCTGAAGAGCGCAAGGCATTGATCGGCCTCATCAACGAGGCGACCCTGGCCGGGGCTCGGCAGGCGCACGCGTGCAAGATTCTGGGGCTCAGCGCGCGGACAGTTCAACGCTGGCATCGGGGCGAACCTGACGCGGTAGATGGGCGCACGTTACGGCATCACGAGCCGCGCCACAAGCTCTCTGCCGAGGAGCGCGTCGAGCTTCTGGCGGTCGCCAACTCGGCCGAATTCGGTCATCTGCCGCCAAGCCAGATCGTGCCGCGACTGGCAGATCAGCAACGCTATATCGCCTCCGAATCGACGTTCTACCGGGTACTGAAGGCCGAGAAGCAACTCGCCCACCGGCGCAGCGAGCGGCCGGCCCACGCTCGCAGCAAACCCCGTTCGGTTTGCGCCGATGCGCCGAACCAGCTGTATTCCTGGGACATTACGTATTTGCCGACGACGATCCGTGGACAGTATTTTTATCTGTACCTGTTTCTGGATGTCTTCAGTCGCAAGATTGTCGGCTGGCAGGTCTATGCCGAGGAAAGCAGCGTACTGGCCGGCGAAGTCCTCAGGGACCTCTGCGCGCGCGAAGCGGTACGGCCCAACCAGGTGATTCTGCATTCGGATAACGGCGGCCCGATGAAAGGCGCGACAATGCTCGCCACCCTCCAGGCACTGGGCGTCATGCCATCGTTGAGTCGCCCGGGCGTGAGCAACGACAACCCTTATTCTGAGTCTCTGTTCAAGACCCTGAAGTACCGGCCTGCGTACCCGCTAAAGGCGTTCGACACCCTGCTCGCCGCGCGCACCTGGGTGGGCGCGCTGGTGCGCTGGTACAACCACGAGCATCGTCACAGCGCGATCCAGTTCGTGACGCCGGCGCAGCGCCATGCCAACCTCGATCAGGACATTCTGGATCGACGAGCGACGTTTTATGAGACTGCACGGCAACGCAACCCGCTGCGATGGAAAGGCCCCACACGCAACTGGCAGCGGGTACATGCAGTGCACCTGAACCCGGATCGAAGCGACAACCAGGACGTCGCCCCAAACCGTCACCGGGAGAAGAAGGCCGCCTGAAATTTAACCGTTGAGGCGACAACTTCTATGAGTAGTCCTTTGTCAAGCTATTTGGCGGGGGCGGCTGATCATCAACAAATGGATATTGGGCCAACGCGAACAACGAGTCCGCTGCGTTGCCGGTGAATTGCAATGGTTCGAAGTCGATCCTTGCGCCCGTGAGACCTGACGTCTCACTAACTTCTATCCGCTGGCGTGAAGCCAGCCGCATCCTATACGCGCGTTACGCCGGCATCATGACCGGGAGCATGCCCCATCTAGAGAATCGGTTGCCCGCTTGTGCAACCCTTGTCGCCTACGGGCATGCTCGCTTCAAACCATATTTGCTTCACCTCACATCGTTGATCAGGTCTGCTGCGACCAGCACTGTGACGACTTATGCGGATTTCAGTTGCGCTCCTGCGGGAATCACACCGTCCTTCAGATAGCGCCACAGCGCAATCGCCAGACGCCGCGCCACGGCGACGATCGCAATGCGACGCGCCCGTCGATTGGGCCCCGTGCCTTGGGTACGGTGATTGAACCACTGCGTCAGCGCACTCGCGGGTTGGTAGCGGATCCAGGACCACGCCATCTCAATCAGCAGCGCACGCACGCGTCTGTTGCCTTGTTTGCTGATGCCTTGATCTACCTGGCTCTCGCCACTGTCGAAGGGTTGCGGTGCAAGGCCAACGCATGCGCCGACCTGGCGCCGGTTACTGAATTGTCGCCAGAATAGTTCCAACGCCAGTCTCGAGCCGCCAACGGGGCCGATGCCGTTTAGGCGCGTGAGGTGAGCAATCCGCTCTCGCGCAGGCTCGGGCAGACTGGTCTGGCGCGTCTTCTCCAGTACGGCCAGTTGCTGCTCCGCGAGTGTCAGTCGCTCACACTCGCGGAGCAGCCGTTCGCGGAGCTCTGCTGGCAGCGGCGCGCCGTCGTGACACCGCAGCTCGCCGCGGGCGAGCCGGCCGGCGAACTTCCTGCCGTCGACCTCATCCCAGCAACCGAGCGTGACCAGCAGCTTGCGCATGCGGTCGCGGTGCTGCAGGACTTCCTTCTGCAGTTGCCCGCGATCGCGCATCAGATGGCGGGATGCTTCGTCCTGCGGTGACGGCACCCGGATTACCCGCATGCGTCCGCGTTCGCCGCGTAGCCAGGCACGCAGGTTGATGACCAGCTTGACGGCATCGAGCCGGTCGGTCTTGGCGCGCCGTTTGTGGCGCTCAACCGGGATGCTCGCGGGATCGACGACATGACATTCGATCCCGTGAGCCTGCAGCGCACGACAGATCCAGAACGCGTCCTGTCCCGCTTCATAGCTGACGACGACTCGTACATTCGCTGGTAGTGCCCACTTCTCCTTGTGCTGCCCAATCAGGGTCAGCACGGCCTGCAGACGGGATGCGGCCAGTGGCTCCGCTACGGTGTGCACGGCCGGGTTGTCGCGCCGGCCGTCGTGCAGCGCGACCTTCCACTTTGCCGCCGCCAGTTCGAGCGACACTGCCAGCACGAGCAGTTCGAAATGCGTCATGTCTGCCTGATCTGTGCGCATGATCCTCTCCTTTGAGTAAGGCCCACACGGACTGATTTTATGATCAGCGTGGTGCGTGTCGAGTGGCCCCGCACTGCATAGGATCTAGCTTGAAAATTTCCGCCCCCAGAACCTAATTTCGCAACAGCTTCTTAGATTCAACTGTAACTCATTGCTCAACACAGACATGGCGTTACCAGGTCTCCTAGACTTCCACATTGGGTGATGCGCTCGGGTGGGCTTCTAGTAAGCACGGCATGCCTCTATCCAAGCCTCGAATAGTGCGAATCGGCCGTTGCCATGATCCCGACAAGTGCCCCCGCTCGCCCGACTCGACCGACGCCGCCATCACCACCTAGATAAAGGACCAGATAAAGAGCTCAAGTGGCTCACACCGTGGCAAGAAGGATCGCCAGCACGCGGCGAATAGGCTCCGCCGCCCCCCATAGTAGCTGATCCCCTGTCGTGAGAACGCCATATACATTTTCGCCAATTCCCATTTTTCGGAGGCGACCAACGGCAACCTTCAAGGATCCACTTACGGAGGCAGGCGTGAGTCGGTCGACCGATTCCGACTTCCTATTTGGCACGTACTCTACCCATTCGTGCGCACCGGCAATCAGGCCTTCAAGTTCCTCGATATCTCTGCTTTCTTTGAGCTTGAACGTGATGGCTGCAGAATGACTTTGAAGCGCAGCGACCCGCACGCAAAGCCCATCGACCTGAATGGTGCCTGGCGTAAGGCCTAGTATCTTGTTGGTTTCGACCTCGCCCTTCCACTCCTCTCTACTAACTCCATTTCCCAGGTCGCTGTCAATCCAGGGAATAATGCTTCCGGCGAGTGGAGCGCCGAACTCTGCGGTTGGAAAATCTTGGTCTACCCATGCCCGACGCGCCTCGTCAAGTACGTCGATAGTAGGTGTCATCGGGTCACGAAGTATCTCTCGAGTACGGTCGGAGAGCGTCGCCATCTGTTGCAGCAGTTCTCGGACGTGTGCCGCTCCCGCCCCAGAAGCAGCCTGATAGGTCATGACCGACATCCACTCAACCAGTTCAGCCTTGAACAATCCGGCAAGACCTACAAGCGAAAGCGTGATCGAACAATTTCCACCGATGTAGTTGCGCACGCCCGAAGCAATTGCCGATTCGATCTGGACGCGATTGACTGGGTCCAGAACGATAATCGAGTCGTCATCCATGCGTTTCGCTGATGCCGCATCAACCCAAAACCCGTCCCAGCCATAATCGCGCAATCTGGAATAGACTGCCTGCGTGTACGATCCACCTTGGCACGTCACCACGATGTCCATTTCGGCCAGTTGCTCAATCGAACTAGCATCAAGGAGGGCATGCTCTTGTCCGAGGACGTCTCGGTATGGCTGGCCCGCTGCGGAGGTGCTGAAGTAATAGGCCTCAAACATTCCAAAGTCGCTTTCCTCACGCATCCGCTTGAGAAGAACCGATCCGACCATGCCCCGCCATCCAACCAAGCCAACCTTTTTCATGTCCAAAGCTCTCCAAGTTCGATTCCAGAATGTCCGCGCATGTCATCACGTTGCAAATCCATATTCTTCTGAAGCTCACGACAGGTATCTTCGACTACTGCACTGCAAATCGATCAACTATCCCAACTACAACTCGGGCTGTGCATGAGTTCGCCACTACGCAACTTGGCAAGGCGAGGCGCCGGATCTCCATGCCATTCGTGGCATGAGGTTGAATGCCGCGGCGCGCCGAATCGAGCGATCGTCGCTCACGTTGCAACGTGCTTTTTGGATAAAATTGCTAAAATTGATCGAACGAAGCTATCGAGTCAGATACCGTGTGAGCGACTCGCTACGGCCACCTCCGCTTCGTGTGTGAAGCGTCATACGCCCGACTCGCCGTGGTCTCTGTAGTAAGCCTTCAATCCTGATTCACGGGCCTCAAAAAAACCGGCCGCACCCATCCGTACGACCGGCGCAAGACACTCGCTTTGAGTGTCGACTGCCTAAGGGCGTCGCGCTAGGCTTGTGACGACCAGCGCCTCAGCACGTCCTTTTACGACGACTGTTCCTTCTCTCGAATAAAATCAATAGTGGACTTGACACGAGCCTCAAGGTCTTTGAGACCAGTTGCACACGAAATACGAATACTATGGTTTGACGACTGACCGAATGTTGCACCCGGGGCTACCGCCACTCCTTTCTCCGACAGCAATGCCTCAACGAAATCGTCAGATTCCATTCCGGACCGTAAGATGTCAACCATTGCAAAAAATCCCCCCGCTAGGCTCCGCGAGCGAGATGCCGGCGTCCTTGAAAGGCTTCTGGACGGCGAGCATGCGATCTCGATAAGTTCGACGCATCAGATCAACTTCGTCCTGCGGTCCGTGAAGTGCCGCAAGCGCAGCATATTGCGATGGAGAAGGAGGACACGAAGTTGTAGGCTCAACAAGAGCAGCAGCCGCTTCAACGATCTCCACTGGCGCGACCATCCATCCAATTCGCCATCCCGTCATCGAATAGCTCTTCGATACTCCCGAAACCAGGAGAACCCGCTCCTTTGGTGCGACCTCGAGCATCCTTACGTGCTGCTCCTCAAAGACCATGTCTTCGTACACCTCGTCAGAGAGGATGAACAATGCATGCCTTTCAGAAAATTGGGCGAGTCGTTGCAGCGTCGATTTTGACCAGGCAACGCCCGTCGGATTGCCCGGCGTATTGACAAAGACCACGCGGGTATTCGGAGTCACCAGCGCTTCGAGCGCCTCAAAATCCGGCTCTATCTTCGATTCGCCACATCAACAGATTACCAGTGCTTCGGAACCACTGCCGCACCGTACAATGGCAACACCTTGCATCTCCACCTCGACGCGTAGGTTTGCGGGATGTGAGATGTCCTTTGGTTTGCTCTGGGGGTGAAAATTCGCTGCTCTCCCACACTACTCGCGATCTATTTCATCGGACAGTTGGCAACCGAAGAACACACACGACAAGACCATCATCGAAAAAAAAGCATGCGCCCGAAAACGCATGCCTTACGGTGTAAAAGATTACCGCCTGTCTTCAGTAACCCGCCCCTGCCGAGGCACCAACCGCGTATGCCGCTCCTTTAGCAGACCCAGCATGCTCTTCCGCGACCGACGCAATAATGTCGATCGCTTCCTCGACCTGTTTGCGTGAGATATTGAGGTACGGAATCGCTCGCACCGCGTCCGCACCTGAAGGAAGAACGTAAAGACCTTTTGCATACAGCTTTTCTACAAATTCACCGGCGGGCAAAGACGTAACGCCGAAGCGCACGATGTTGGTCTCGACGGTCGCAACGTCAAGAGAAATACCAGGCAACCCTGCAATACCCTTCGCGAGGAGCTTGGCATGCTCATGATCTTCTTTCAAACGATCGCGATTATTGCGCATCGCATAGAGGGCCCCCGCCGCGATAATTCCTGCCTGGCGAAAGCCACCGCCAATCTGCTGCTTGAACCGGCGCGCACGTTCGATAAATTCACGAGACCCTGCTAGCGCCGAACCGATAGGCGCTCCAAGCCCCTTTGAGAAACACACACTGACCGTGTCGAAGTGCTTGGCGTACTCACGCTCAGGAATACCTGTGGCAGCAGTGGCATGCCACAACCGCGCGCCATCCAGATGAAGAGCAATGCCCCTCGCTCGCGCGACATCACAAACCGCCTTCAGCTGTTGAAGCGGCCAAACTTTCCCGCCACCAATGTTGTGAGTGTTTTCAAGGCACAGGAGCTTGACGGGTGCAGGTATCGTGCTTGGGAAGAACCGATGTGGAACACCTAGCGCGCTGGAGACATCTTCGGGTGTAAAGACTCCGCGAACTCCGGGCAGGAGGCGGGGCAACACTCCCGAAAACGCGGCCGGAGCGCCACCTTCCAGAATATAAACGTGCGCGTTCTGGTCGAACATGACAGCGTCGCCGGGTTCCGTGTGCGCACGGATACCGACTTGATTAGTCATCGTCCCTGTGACCATATATACGGCGTCTTCCTTGCCGAGCAAATCAGATACTTCACGCTCAAGCTCTTTGACAGTCGGATCGTCGCTATATACATCGTCTCCGACGACCGCAGAAGCGATCGCCCGGCGCATTTCCTCTGTGGGCTGGCTGCATGTATCGCTACGCAAATCAATCATATTGTGCTCCGTGGTGGGCATCGTTTACGGTAGCCAGAGTCTGCGCCGACTAAATTCGGGCTTTTTGGATAATTTTGCGCATATCACTGACGCGCCACTCCCGGAGAAACACCAAAAAACCGGCTGAACTCACGACTCATGTGACCTTGATCGCAGTAGCCGATCTCCATTGCGACCTGTCGTAGAGGGTGACCCTTCAACACGAGGTGCTTGGCCAGCTCGACCCGCCTTTGTACAAGATATGCATGTGGTGCGACGCCAATGGCTTTTTTGAATTCGCGAAGCAGATGAAACGCACTCATCCCTGCAGCTTCGGCGATGATCTCCAACGACGGGTTCGTTACTAAGTGTGCGTCAATATAATCGCGGGCCCGCTTTACGGCGCCCGGTATCGGTGAGCTTTCTACAAGTCGATGAGACATATGGCCATGTCGGCGCGCCAATTGCAGAACCGCGACGGCCAATCTCGATGACTTTTCCAGCTGAGTCGCGTCACCGGATTCAGAGCAGACATGCGCTTCGTACAACGCTCTCATCGTCTGCACATCATCGATTACATTGGATCGGAAGTGCAGGCTTCCCGGCAAGTCCTCACCATCAGCTTTCAAAAGATTCATGAGGGCGGGTGTTGGGATGTAGATCATCCTGTATTGCCACCCTTCATCCGTCGCTGGCCGGCCTTCATGCACGTGTCCAGGGTTCACGACGCAGATCGTGCCCTCAGGCATTATCACCCTTTGCCCGCGACCGCTCAGGAACGACTGAGCGCCACGCTCAATCACGCCGAAAGCGAACTCATCGTGTGCATGCGGAGGAAACCGGTGCGTTCGATAGGTGGCGCGGAGCAGCTCAGCACCGGCCAGTGATGGCTCGCGCCAAAGCTTGACAACATTCGATCGTGAAGAAGCTGACGCGCCCATATTCGGTTCCAAACAGTTCAATGGCCAACACCCGCCTATCGATGCTGGGCGTCACCGCCCAGAATGCAAGCGATTGCTCGGCGTCGGTGGCCGTAGTCTGGCCCTTTGATTGTACCTACATCTAATAGGTCAACAACCATTCCACACATATTTTAGAGGCGGGGAGCGTAAACGCAAGCAGTCAAAATACAGCTTTCCCCGCATCCATTTGGCTCTTTCACAGCGCCTTGCGGCCTATCCTTCTCGAAAGTGGCATATCCGATGCGCCCCTTTATTTCATGGCGGCTCAATCCCCAAGCTCCCGTTGGCGTTTGCCGCTGAACGCAAAAACCGCAATTTTGTCCACTTTTCGAAAGCCGGAACCAACGAACATACCTTCGCGGTCGAGACACTGCGGTCGGCGCTTTTCCCCTGGGCGCCACCCCGCTGGATCAAATCGCGTCACCCGTCCTTCGCGATGCCGCACGTGTCCGGCCGGCAGTTTGACCATCTGGGCGATCGAACCCGGACGCGTGACCAGTCAACTACAGTGAGGCAATTCTCCATGAATCATGCAGAGCTCCAACATCTCCAGATCGCATTTCCGTACAAACGGAAGTACGAGAATTTCATCGGTGGCAAGTGGGTAGCTCCTTTCGGCGGCGAATACTTCACGAACATTTCGCCTATCACAGGCCAGCCGTTGTGTGACGTTCCTCGTTCGCAAGAATGGGATGTAGAGCTTGCGTTGGACGCAGCCCACAAGGCCAAAGCAAAATGGGCCATCGTGTCTCCGGCAGACCGAGCCGTCCTGCTGAACAAAATTGCCGATCGAATGGAGGCGAACCTCGAGCTGCTGGCAGTCGCGGAAACCATCGACAACGGCAAACCGATTCGCGAAACCCGAGCCGCAGATCTCCCCTTGGCTATTGACCACTTTCGCTACTTTGCGGGATGCGTTAGGTCCCAGGAAGGTGGACTGTCAGAGATAGATCACGACACGGTTGCATATCACTTCCACGAACCCCTCGGTGTCGTGGCACAGATTATTCCGTGGAACTTCCCACTCCTGATGGCTGTGTGGAAGCTGGCGCCGGCTCTGGCGGCTGGAAACTGCGTAGTGTTGAAGCCCGCCGAGCAGACCCCAGCGTCAATCCTCGTGCTTCTCGAACTGATTGAGGACCTGCTCCCTCCTGGCGTCCTCAATGTCATCAATGGATTTGGCGTTGAGGCCGGTAAGCCACTTGCCTCCAACCCGCGCGTAGCAAAGGTGGCATTCACGGGCGAGACCACCACTGGCCGGCTCATCATGCAATATGCCAGCCAGAATCTCATTCCCGTTACGCTCGAACTCGGCGGAAAAAGCCCGAACATCTTCTTCGAAGACGTCCTCGCAGCCGACGATAGCTTCTTCGACAAGGCGCTCGAAGGCTTCGCGATGTTCGCCCTCAATCAGGGCGAAGTCTGCACCAGCCCGTCACGCGTGCTGATCCAGGAATCCATCTACGAGAAATTCATCGAACGCGCCATCAAGCGTGTCGCAGCGGTCAAGCAGGGGCATCCGCTGGATCCGAATACGATGATCGGCGCCCAAGCGTCGTACGAACAGCTCTCGAAAATCCTGTCGTACCTCGACATTGGCAAGCAGGAAGGTGCCGAGTGTCTCATCGGCGGAGAACAGAATCGCCTTGAAGGCGAACTCAGCGCTGGCTACTACGTCCAGCCGACGGTGTTCAAAGGCCATAACAAGATGCGCATCTTCCAGGAAGAGATTTTTGGTCCGGTCGTATCCGTTGCGACATTCAAGGACGAGGAAGAGGCGCTGTCGATTGCAAATGACACGCTGTATGGGCTTGGTGCGGGTGTGTGGACTCGCGATGGCGCAAGGGCATATCGACTCGGCCGAGCGATTCAGGCCGGACGCGTGTGGACCAACTGCTATCACCTTTACCCCGCACACGCTGCATTCGGCGGCTACAAGCAGTCTGGTATCGGTCGCGAAAATCACAAGATGATGCTTGAGCACTATCAGCAGACAAAAAACCTGCTGGTCAGCTACAGCGATAAGCCGCTCGGCTTCTTCTGAAGCAAAGAGCCGATCGATTGATCGTCGATTTTCGCGAATCGACCCTACGAGGAGAGTCGTACCGTCGCTCTGACGGGTTTGCCGGCGCACCACCCAAGGTGCGCCGGCGCTTTTTTGACATGATTTACGCGCGACCTTGGCCGGCCTTTCATAAACGTCCCTTCTAGCTAGATGACGTTGGGCGTCTCGGACAATCGGCGCGACTTTTACAAGCATGCGCGAGCAAGGGCTTCCTGTTTGCCGATACGGGTGCCCACGCATATGCAAGCGCGAATCCTTACTCGCCGGTCCAGTCCGCAAAGACCAACGGTCTCGATCCATATTGATACCTTGTCTGGCTCCGTTGCCTCCCGCTTTCGCGGATGTTCGAGACTGCGCCACGGTTCTACCTTGGAATGTCCCGAGACATCCGCAATGGTCGCGAGCGATATGGCCAAAAGCAAGCATGAAAGCGGCGTCTGCTCAGGCATCTCCCGATCTTCCTTCCTCCCAGTGAGCGACGCCTTCGACCAGTGCATAGTAGGCGATCAAGATACCGGCAAGTGGATCCGCCCACCACCATCCGGTAACCGTGTTGAGCGCGACACCGACGAGCACGGCTGCTGCGAGATAGGCGTCGACGACGGTCACGCGCGATTCCGCAATAAGCACCGCGTTGTGCAGACGACGGCCAGTGACGAGCTTGCCGCGTGCAAGGCCTAACATAGCAATGACCGTTGCCGTAAGCCATGCAATGCCTGCGGGCGACCTTGCCGGCCGTCCCCCGGTGACGAACACAAATATAGTTTGAACCACGATGTAGACTGCCAACGCGATGAAGGCAGCTCCGATCGTCTGTAGAGCGAGTCTTTCCTTGTTGCCTCGGGCACTTGTCAGATGCCAGATAACCACTACGGAAGCGAATATCTCAATCAGGGAATCCAATCCAAAACCTGCGAGGGCTACTGATCGCGCGGCCATTGCAGCAAACCCGACAATCACAAACCCAGCGATGTTCCATCCCAAAGTGATGTACTCAAGAACAAGTCCACGCCGCAGCAGTTGACTCCGTTGGGAATGACCGGTCGCGCTCCGCCTCTCAGTTTGATGTTCCATAGATGCAAGCTCGAATATGTGCCGCGGTCTACAATAGAGCGCGTCGAGCTCACCCGAACGTTGTTCGGCCACCTTTTGCCTGTACGAGTCAACCGATGTAGTTGAAAGACCGCTTACGTCAAAGCGAATACCGAATAACCGCGGCTGCTCATTGATGAAACCACCCTGATCAACGGGGTGATGATGCACTTCTCATCGAGCCGCTTCCGGCGGTCATCGAAGGGCGTCATCATGAGCAGGTATCGCATTGTCCCACTCCGCCTAAATGCTGCATGCGGTCCGCAATAGCTGCAATCGCACACCGCGATGGGTCGTAGAACAGATATCAAAACGATCCAGGGAGGACCGCGCGGGCGGGAAAGCGCAACGTTTCATTTGTCGTTTCACCATGCAGGTAACGACCAACCGCCAGCGCCGATTCTTGGGATGTCTCAACCGGCGCTGACCGTTGCAGCTATCGGACAATGCCGAGCAATTCGAGTTCCGCCTCAGAGAAAAGCCGCGATCGCGACAGGAACCGTAGTCCGGACGCCCGCTCCAAGGAGAACATTCCGCCATTCCCGGGTATAGCGTCGATGATAACCTGGGTATGCTTCCACGACTCGTACTGTGCTTTCCCCATATAAAACGACACGCCCTCGATCTCCCCCAGACGAACGTCTGAGTCGCCGACTATAAGCTCACCTTCTTGCAAACACATCGGCGCACTTCCGTCACAACAACCGCCCGACTGATGAAACATCAACCTCCCGTGTCTCTTGCTAAGTTCTCGAATTAGCTCAATTGCTTCTTTGGTCGCCGTCACTCGTTGAGGAATTTCTGACATCTCATACTCCTTGATTAAGCAGATCAGGCTACTTTCGTCGCCGTGCTCGCGGCATCGTGAACAACTGGGCTCATGAGAGAAGCCACGGTATACGCAGTTGCGGCTGAAAGCGTCCACCCCAAATGTCCATGACCTGTATTGTAAAAGACACCCGGAATCTTGCCTCGTCCTACACGCGGCAACATGTTAGGCAGCATCGGCCGTAAGCCGGCCCATGGCACGACTCGAGAAGTCGACATCTCAGGGAAATGCTTTCGCGCCCACGCGATGAGTGGGGCGACTCGGTCAGCACGGATGTCACGATTTACGCCATTGATCTCGGCCGTCCCAGCGATCCGAAAGCGATCAGCCCCCAAGCGGCTAGTCACAATCTTTGCTGCATCATCCAGAAGGCTTACCCAAGGCGCTGCAGCCCTGCTCTCCTCGTCATCAAGATAGACCGAAATTGAGTATCCCTTCACCGGATAAACGTTGACATGGTCACCCAGTATCGAGGCGAATCCACGGCTCCCCACACCTGCACAGATCACAACTTGATCGAACTCATCGACTTGCTCTTGATCGGCCGCCGTTGACACAACCCGAAGACCTCCCGCGGATAGAGGAACGATATTCTGCACATTTGAGTCGAACCGGAATCGGACGCCGTGGCGTTCGCACGCGTCTGCAAGACCTCTCGTGAACTTGTGTATGTCTCCGGTCGAGTCCGACGGTGTGTAGAAACCATCATAGAAATCGCCGTATAGAGTCGGTTCTATCTTGCGTATCTCACTTGCCGATACGGATTCACGGTCTAATCCTCCAGCTTGCAGGAGCCTATTTACCTTGGCCGCCGCGTCAAAGCCCTTTCGGTCGGCATAGAAATGCAGAATCCCACGCCGCTCTAGGTCAAAAGAAATATTCTCTTTCTTCGCGATCTCGAACAGGTATTCTCGCGCTTGTAGTGCTATGCGCACCGTCTCCACAGTGTTCGCTTCGTAATGCGGGATCTGCTTCAGGAATTCGGCCATCCACGAATACTTATGGTACGAAGGCGACGGATTTAAAAGTAATGGAGCCTCCTTCGTGAGCATCCATTTAAGCCCCTTTAGCACCGTAGCACTACTGTTCCAGACTTCAGCATTACTCGCCGAAAGCTGCCCCCCGTTCGCGAACGATGTTTCCATGGCTGCGTAACGATGACGGTCAAAAACGGTAACGTTGAATCCCCGCGGGGCGAGAGCGTAGGCAGTCGTGACGCCGGTAATACCGGCACCGATCACAGCGACTTTTGGCATGGTCATATATCCAGATGGTTTAGTGTTCGCCAAAAAACTGGCGTCCAGGCCCCATCTGTCCTGTTACCTGAGAGCTTCACTTCCCCTGTATCAGAGAAGTTCCCCTTCGGTGGATGCGCTAGGCATCACTCTCCAGATGTTCGCGTTGCGCAGTCCTTTTTGCCTGAGAGTTTCCGGGGCGGTTGCTCCGTCGGCGTCGCAAAAATGCGATCTCTTCCGCACAACATCTTCGAACACCTACACCCTATCCTACACAAAAATTCTAAGCAAATTCGTTCTCAGCTCTATCGCTTTTATGAAGCGTAGAAATGCGAAATCTTCCGAGTCCATCTCTCTATTCTTGACTTCATATATAAATGTTTCATATAAGATAAAAGGTGCGACCTTCACGCACGCTACAACCTCATTGCATACCAACCAAACCATTATCAAGACACTATGGATCAACTCATCGAATCAAGACTCAGGAAAGCGATCAAACCGTTTGGAGCCTATGCAAATGTGAGCCAAGCGGATGGACTCATCTATGTATCCGGGATGGCCGGCTTTTTGGATGGAAAGCTGATTAAAGGGATAGTCGGCGACTCGATTGATGTCGAGCAGGCAGCTTTCGCAGCTCGACAAACCATGCTAATGACACTTGCATGCCTCGAAGAAGCGCTTGGTCTCGAGAAGATAAGGCCGCTGCATCCGGCTCACCGTGTATTCGCGAACGACAAGCGACTTCGAACAGCATCCGGCAGTCGCCAATGGTGCTTGCGATGTTTTGTCTAGTGTATTTGAAGGCGAACCGCTGCCGGCTCGAACCGCTATCGGCGTGTACACCCTTCCCATGGGTATCGCGGTCGAGATCGATAGCGTATTCAAATTGAGCTGAAAGAACATTGGCACACTTGACGTGTGCCAATCCCTAATACCGCGAAGTCGGAACCTCAACGATCTCCCTACTCTACCAACGTACACAACGCGGATTACACAGGACGTTGTCACATCTCGTGGCCTGGCTGCGGGGGATGCGACGAGAGAGTATCTTTTCGCTATTCAGGACGGTTCATTACGCCCCTCAGGATTGAGAAAAGCGCGTATACCTGATCCCATACTGGTACTCAGGCAACCCAAGCCTAGTGAAGCATATTCCGCCAAACCCGGTCGCCCTTTCCATCTATGCTTCGATATTGCGATTTTTCGTTTCTGGGAGAAATATTAGACCGACGACGAATGACACCGCTGCGATCGACACTGGATACCAGATGCCCGCGTAGATGTTCCCGGTGGCGGCAACAAGCGCAAACGCAGTCGTTGGCAGGAAACCTCCAAACCAGCCATTGCCGATGTGATACGGCAGAGACATCGCGGTGTATCGGATCCGCGTAGGAAAGAGCTCGACCAGCGTTGCTGCGATCGGGCCGTACACCATCGCGACGAGAAACACCAAGCCGGTGAGCATCAACATAACCATTGGATAGTTGATCTGGCTCAGATCAGCGCTGGTCGGATATCCCACTGCGCTTATCTGCCTGCCGAGCGCTCCATTAAACTCCTTAAGCTTCGCCTTGCGTTCGACCGGACTCAGGGTCGTCCCTTCGAAGCTTGAAATAACTTGATCACCCACCCGCACAGAAGCGACGGTACCTGCTGGTGCAGCTTGATTCTCGTAGTTCACGGACGCCTTGGCAAGGAAGGACTTGGCGATATCACAGGAGTTCACAAACTCAGAGGTGCCAACCGGGTTGAATTGAAACGAACATGTCGCCGGATCCGCAACCACGACCACGGGTGCGCGCTGCTGCGCCTCGGCGAGAGCAGGATTCGCATAGCGGGCCAAACCATGGAATAGTGGAAAATAGAGAAGCACCGCAAGCAGGAATCCGGTGAGCATGACCGGCCGCCGCCCGATTCGATCCGACAGCGATCCGAACAGAACAATCAAGGGTGTGCCGATAACCAAAGCGCCAGCAACGAGCAGGTTCGCCGTAACCGACTCCACCTTCAACGTCTGGGTCAGAAAAAACAGAGCGTAGAACTGACCCGCATACCAGATTACAGACTGCCCTGCTACGAGACCGAAAAGCGCGATCAGAACGAGCCTGACATTCGACCATTGTCCGAATGCTTCCTTAATCGGCGCTTTGGAGGTCGCATTCTCAGCCTTCATCTTTAGGAATACCGGTGACTCATGAAGACTGAGCCGAATCCAGACCGACATGGAAACCAGAACTATTGAGAAGATGAACGGAATCCGCCACCCCCAGTCGGCAAATTTCGATTCGCCCAACGTCAGCCTTACGCCCAACACCACCAAGAGAGAAAGGAAGAAGCCGAGGGTCGCAGTAGTCTGAATCCACGACGTAAATGCACCCCGCTTACCAGTGGGTGCGTGCTCGGCGACGTATGTGGCAGCACCGCCATATTCCCCTCCGAGCGCAAGCCCTTGAATCAGGCGAAGTACAATCAACGCGACAGGCGCTGTGATACCAATCGTCGCGTAGCTTGGCATGATGCCAACAACAAACGTCGATGCCCCCATCAACAAGATGGTGATCAAGAATGTATATTTTCGCCCAACAAGGTCACCCAATCTACCAAATACCAGCGCCCCAAATGGTCGGACGGCAAATCCCGCTGCAAACGCCAATAACGCAAAGATAAACGATGCTGTCTCATTGACACCGGAGAAGAACTGCTTCCCAACAATAGCGGCCAACGAGCCGTACAAGTAGAAGTCGTACCATTCGAAAACCGCGCCTAGCGAAGACGCGAACACAATCTTTCGTTCCTCGCGTCTCATCCCTTTCGATGGTTGTCCGGTGTATATCGATGTGCTCATGTCCCCTCCAATTCGCCCGTTCACTTATGTAGATTACGCACTAGATTCCGAGCAGATAACGGCGATCCTCGTCGGACATCGACTCAAGCCATTGCGCTTCAGCTCCCGGCTCCGGCAAGACCTTGCCATATTCGACCATCTGCGAGGGAAGCAAATCAGATACGTACACCCACACGGAGCGGCCTTGTGTACCAGCAGCCTCAACGACTACCTGCGAAATGTCTTCGAGAAGTTGTCGCTTCTGCGCGGCAGTCCTTCCAGCCCGAATGTGGCCGTGGATAAAGATCAGCTCAGACTTCAACGGACTGCCCCCAAGAAAGTGATCACCCTGCTGAATTTCCTGAAAGATGACCTGAGCGAAAAAACCCTGCGCCCCCGTTGCATTGGTATGCGAACGGGTGATGCCGTCCGCGATTTTTTGCTTCATTTCTTTCGTAAGACGGCCCGAGGCCGCAGACACCACGTAGGTAGGCATGAATCTCTCCTTGCAAAATGGTTCGAATACTTAAGAGGATCTAACCGTCAGAAAAGACTACGATGAAGACACATGTTCCGATGTATGTACATCTATTAAGGCGTTGCTTTATAGATGTATATACATCTTATATGATGCGAATGAGTGCGCGTACGAGTGTTTACCCTTCTTTAGGGCTAAGAGCGCGGACTGACCTGCTGCAGAGATTCCAGCGCCTCCAAGAGACGGGTATTCGCCGGCCCTCTCATGAACCGCTGCACTTCAGCTTCAACTTTCGCCTGCGCGACCCGCCAATAGGGCTCGGCGCTTCGCAGTTTTTTCACACCCTCTTTGCTCAGGCTTGCCAGTTTATATCGTGCATCGGTATCGGGAGTAACCTGCACCCACCCCGCACTTATTAGAATATTCAGATTACGTGAGATCGTAGTTCTGTCCAGAGCCGCCTCTGTTGCTACCTCGCTAAACGTCGCCGAACCCAGCCTCTCAAGAGCGCGAAGCAGAGAAAACTGGGTGATCTTGAGGCCAATGGGCCTCAAAGCTTCGTCGTAAACGCTAGTCAAAGCGTTTGCAGAACGTCTGAACTGAGTGCAATAGCAGTCCGTGAACATACGATTTGCGGTTGGCCTTTGCGGTTGCCGAACGATCGGCGGTAAATGTATATGCATTTACCATAGCCTGAATCTTCCGAGAAGTCAACGCCCGTTTGTGCCGGGCCACCAACGCGTCCGCGGGCTCTTGTGGCAGCCCCCGCTCGCCCAACAAATATCGCCTGCGCGGCGCAAGCAGGCGGCAACATCGAATCGCCGGACCGCGGATTCGATCGGGGTCAGCTCGGGAAATACCGCTACCTCCTAACGGGCGCCTCGCCCTTATATGCGGACGTCCATGACCCATATCAGATAGTCGCCGGTGCGCTTCCGAACGATCACGCTCTCACGGCCCTGCAGCCCCTAATCGCCAGCATCAGGTCGGCGATGTTGCTCACCGATAAGCTGTTCCCGACGCGGATCGGTGCGTAGGACGTGGGTAACGCAACCGTTTCGACGTCGATCAATGTCCCGTTCGGCCAATTCGACGGAAAGCCCGCGAGCACAAGCGAGTGCGTCACCCATCCCCATGCACTCGACGTCGCGACGCCGTCCTCGACAGTCATCGGAGTAAGAGTAATGATAAAAACCGCTTCTTTGACGTCGCATTCCTAAGCGAGCAGATTCGCCACGCCCAGCATTCGTTGCTGCAAATCGTTATAAGTGGTGTTAGGGACAGCACAGTCCTAGCTTTCACAGCGCATCACCTTTTCAAGAACTCCACACGTTCTATCCGGCAGGGCGCTCCGATTCGTTCTATCGCTCGTGAAGCATAGAGCGTCCAATTTGCCATCCATATGGACTCCCCGCCCGCAATATTAAACGAGGATTTGTCAAGAAAATGTCAATACGTCGATATTTTTCACGTCATATCGCAAACGGCAATTAGCGTGGGAGAATCGCTCCGTCCCGGATTCCTAAACATTCACCGACAGGCGAAATTTGATCATCCGCGGTGCAGATCCAGAACCTATCCTCCATAACCAGCAGCTTCTCCATGTCGATTCGCTTTCTCCTCCTTTCCAGAATCCTTCTGCTCCTCGGACTATTAACTTCTCTTCCGCTAGCAATGGCTGAAAACGTCGTCATACTTGACTCCGGCGAAGCGAAAATCGACCTAATCGATGAAGCCTCGCGCAAAGTAGTCGCAACGATGTCGGCGGGCAAGGAGCCACACCATCTGATGATCACGCCTGATGGTAAAACACTAATCGTCGCAAACTCGATCTCAGATAATCTCATGTTTCTTGACCCGCATACTGGCACCGTGCGCGGATGGTTACAGGGCATGGAAGACCCTTATCAACTCGGATTCTCTCCTGATGGCAGATATTTCGTTACCAATGGGCTTCGCCTTGACCGTGTCGATATCTACCATTATGACCGTTCGCATTTCACGCTCGCGAAGCATGTGCGTCTACGAAAAATGCCGAGTCATATGACGTTTTCACTCGACAACAGAACGGTCTACGTGTCGCTTCAAGAATCCGGTGAGGTAGCTGCGATCGACTTATTCACTCAAACGGTACTGTGGAAACTTCAAGTCGGTCGCGATCCAGCTGGGCTCTGGATGGTGCCCGGCAACCGGTTCCTGCTTGTCGGCATGACCGGCGAGGACGATGTCACCGTAGTGGACACGCAAACCCGAAGCGTTGTTAAAAGGATCCACACGGGCCGTGGGGCACACAACTTTCGCTCCCTCGACGATGGCACGCACGTCGCAGTGACCAATCGCGTGGACAGCACCATCAGCATTCTTGACTATAAGACGTTGAGCAATACCGGGGACATTTCCGGACTAATGCCCGGCCCCGATGACATGGAATTGCAGTCCGACCGCCGTCATCTTTGGGTTACGTTTCGGTTCTCCCGCCACGTCGGCGTGATTGACCTAAGCACGCGCAAATTAGTCTCCACGATCGAAGTCGGACGATCGCCACATGGTATTTATATGGGCGATCGTGCGCCCGTCTATGCGCCCAATCCCGACTGAACCGAGGACTACGACGTGGCACATGACATCGGCCTCTACTTCCTACGATTCGTTGGCCTTGTGCAGACAGATCTTTACATCTATCTTGCGCAGCCACTGTTGTATCACCTTCATTTGATGGACTACGACGAAGACACGTACGACGCACTGTACTGGTCCGTTGTGGGCGTGCTTGAGATCGTAATAACCTACATTGTTCTGCGGCCGCTGGAGGCATGGCGTCCGGTCGAACATTGGCACGATCGCAAGCCCCTGCGTTCCGACGTCTGGTACACGTGGATTGCCAAAATCGGCGTGGTCAATGCGCTGTTTTTTATCTGGATGCAACCAGTCATCAACCATATTGAGACGTGGATGACCGTACGCAACATCTGGACGCTAAACATTGATGAAATCTGGCCTGGCGTAACCGATGAGCCGCTAGTCTCTTTCGCGATTTATCTTGTGGCGCTCGATTTTCTAGGCTACTGGTACCACCGTTGGCAGCATCGATTTGGGCTATGGTGGGAATTGCACGCAGTTCACCACAGCCAACGTCAAATGTCGCTTTGGAACGACGACCGCAATCACTTTCTCGACGATATTGTTCAATCCGCGTTCTTCACCTTCGTTGGGCTTTTCATCGGAGTGCAACCCGGACAGTTTGTCATTCTGGTCGCGCTCGGCAACACCTTGCAAGCGATTCAGCACGCTAATGCACGTCTTTCATATGGTCGACTGCTTGAGCGAATCATCGTGAGCCCCTCATTTCATCGGCGACATCACGCAATGGAATACGGGCACACCGGAACCGCATACGGCTGCAACTTCGGTGTGCTGGTTCCTTGGTGGGACATGATGTTCCGAACTGCGTCATGGGAAAACACTATCGAACCAACCGGTATTTCAGATCAGCTTTCGAGCTCCGCACACGGCGGCCGCGAGTACGGTAGTGGCGTCTGGATGCAACAGTGGCTCGCGCTATCCCGCATCTGGGCACGCATCAGCCTCTCCTTCAAAACGCACTTCAATTCAAAAATGAAGCGCAGCCACTGAGACAGATACCATGAAGCCGATGCAATTAATGTGTGCGCCTGCTCGAAAACGTTCGCTCACGGCGAGACGACGGTGGTTAAAGCTAGGCGCGTCAGTCATGTTAGGCACCTTGGTTCCTGGTGTATCGCGTGCCAGTGGCATGCCGGCGATACTGGGCGTGCGGGTATGGCCGGCTACTGACTATACGCGTGTGACGATCGAATCGACGCGCCCGTTAGACGTCGCGGAGCACCAACTGCCCTCGCCCGATCGCGTCGTATTAGACCTCCAAGGCCTCTCGCTTGATCCGCAGTTGCGTGCGTTAATCTCACGTGTTCAACCCAACGATCCGCACATTCGCGCGGTCCGAATAGGACAGTTCACGCCGAGCGTCGTTCGCGTCGTTCTAGACCTGAAAGGCACCGTAAACGCGAAGGTGTTCTCCGCTGCGCCGGCGGGGAAGTACGGTTACCGTCTCATGCTCGACCTGTATCCGGCATCACCGCAAAGTGCCCCTCCGGCCGCCGCGATTTCGAACCAACCCACATTGAGCACAGCTGATTCGCAGACGCGCAAGCTGATTGTCGCAATTGACCCTGGGCATGGCGGCGAGGACCCCGGCGCAATCGGCGGCGGGGGCACTTATGAGAAACATGTCGTATTGGACATCGCGCGTCGCCTGCGTGACAGGATTGCCGCATCACCGCACATGGACGCGATGATGACTCGGGACGGCGACTTCTTCGTGCCGCTTCGCACCCGAGTCAAAAAGGCACGCGGCGCGCGTGCTGATCTGTTCGTCTCCATTCATGCCGACGCCTTTACGACACCCACCGCCCGTGGCTCATCCGTGTTCGCACTATCCGAACATGGTGCGTCAAGCGATGCGGCGCGGTGGTTGGCAAAAAGCGAAAATGCTGCAGACTCAATCGGCGGTTTCGATTTAAAAGGCGTCGATGCCAGCATTGCACCAGTGCTGTACGACATGTCCACTACGCAGCAGATTTCGGATTCCCTAAAATACGGCCGACTCGTGCGCGACTCTCTTGGAAAAATTAACCATCTTCACGGCATCGGCGTAGAGCAGGCGGGCTTCGCCGTATTGAAAGCTCCCGATATTCCATCAATCCTCGTGGAGACTGCATTCATCAGCAACCCGGAAGAAGAGCGGAAGCTGACGAGCGCAGATTATAGACAAAGCATGGCGGACGCCATCTTTGACGGAATCACGAAGTATTTTTCAACGAAGCCGCCGATCAAACGATCACTCGTTTGACCGTTCGACGATCCTCGCGTTGAACGAATTCACGCGCCCGTGGACGCGTGATCTGCCAGCGCTGTGCACCATGTAGTTCTCCAAGTCAGGCAATCCCACGGGCCCACTCGAAAGCGACCATCGTTGCGACGTACGCCCTCTATAGAACGGAGACAGAACATTGTCTGTTCTGTTGCCCGCGCGCAACGCGCCCTTCTTCATAAAAGGCTGCGTCTCCAGATTGGTGCCGAAGGAGAGCACGCCGTCCCAAGAGACGGCACCACACCCCGCCAGTGGCCGTTGACACTTCAGGGTCGCAGCGACTAACGACACATTCGCTTTCGCTTGTCAAATCAAAGGCGAACTTCTCGCGAAGCCGATTTTAGATGTTGTGACGTCAAGAAAATGTTACGACTGCGCAAATCCTGTCTCGTCATAAGCAATCCCGCATTTTCGATTTGAGAGGGGCAATCGGGCGATTTAAGCTCGGCCTTCTTTTTCTGACGGCCACACGCGTTGCGCCCAATCCAACATGAAACTTACTGCGATACTTGCCTCCGTTCCCTCCCCCGCACGCGTGCTGTTACTCATTGGCGGCCTGCTCGCATCACTGCACGCCAGCGCCGAGACCACGCTGCTGAACGTATCATATGACCCGACCCGAGAGCTATACACCGCTTATGACAAACTGTTTTCTACCTGGTACCGGCAAACTAACGGGGACACTGTCACGGTCCGTACCACAAACGGTGGTTCGGGGGCGCAAGCGCGCCAAGTACTCGCCGGCCAGCAAGCCGACGTCGTCACGCTCGGCATCGCTTCCGACATCGATGCGCTGGCTGCGCACGGCCTCCTCCGAAAGGACTGGCAGAGCCAGTTCGCGAACAACAGCACACCTTACACCTCGACCATTGTGTTTCTTGTACGAGCGGGCAATCCCAAAGGAATCCACGACTGGAACGACCTAGTGAAGCCAGGCGTCGGAGTCGTCACGCCGAACCCAAAGACGTCGAGCGGCGCACGCTGGAACTACCTCGCAGCTTGGGCATATGCGATACACCAGCCCGGCGGCAACGAGGCCAGTGCCAAGATCTTTGAAAAAGCACTCTTTAGCAACGTGAAAGTTCTCGATTCCGGTGCGCGCGGTGCGACAAATTCGTTCGTCGAGCGCGGTATCGGCGATGTACTCGTTGCCTGGGAAGATGATGCATTGCTTGCCGTAAATAAGCTCGCGCCGGGCAAGTATCAGGTGATTGTGCCGTCAATTAGCATTCGTTGCGAGCCACCTGTGGCAGTGGTCGACTCTGTCGTGGACCGGCGCGGCACGCGCAAGGTCGCACTGGCATATCTTGAGCACCTATACTCGCCTGAAGCTCAGGCGTTAATTGCGCAAAACTATTATCGGCCGGCGGACCCTAGCGTCGCCGCCAAATACACCAAAGCATTCCCATCGGTCAAACTCATCGGCATCGACGATCCGATGTTCGGCGACTGGCACGCTGCTCAAGCAACGCATTTTTCGGATGGTGGCGTGTTTGATCAGATCTTCCAGCCCAACTAGTCAAAGTTTATGCTCCGTCCCACTCGTCGCCCGTGGCGCAGGCCCAGCCCATTGCCAGGCTTCGGCCTGGCAATGGGCCATACGCTGTCTTGGCTATGCCTTATCGTGTTATTGCCGTTCTCAGTATTATTTCTACGTGCAGCATCCGGAGGATGGAACGGCTTCATTCACGCGGTCTGGACGCCACGGCTCGTCGCCTCGTATCAGTTGACGTTCGGGACCGCGCTTGTTGCGGCTGCGATTAATGCATTGCTAGGTCTGCTCTGTGCGTGGATGTTGGTACGCTATCGCTTCCCGGCGCGGCGCCTCCTCGATTCGCTGATTGACCTTCCATTCGCGCTACCGACTTCCGTGGCAGGCATCACCCTCGCGTTTATTTTCGGGCCCAACGGGTGGATTGGCGCTTGGTTTGCCTCGCGAGACCTTCCGCTTGCGTTCAACGCTACGGGCATCGTCGTCGCGCTCACGTTCGTGGGCTTACCCTTCGTCGTCCGCACGCTTCAACCTGTAATCGAGGAACTTGGCACCGAGGAGGAAAAAGCAGCGGGGCTGCTCGGTGCATCTCGTGCCGCGACTCTTCGGCGGGTAATCTGGCCTGCGTTGCGACCAGCGCTCTTGACCGGCTTCGGCCTCGCGTTCGCGCGCGGGGTAGGCGAGTATGGCTCGGTCATCTTCATTGCCGGCAACCGCCCCTTCGTTTCCGAGATCACCTCACTACTCATCGTGACAAAGCTCGAACAGTTCGATTTCGACGGAGCGGCATCAATTGCAGTGGTTATGCTTGCGGCGTCGTTTGGAATCCTTTTTGGGCTGAATCTGCTACATCGGGTTCTCGAACCCCGATCTTCGACTCAAACTGGGTGCCCGACATGAACACGCGACACTCCCAAACTCGGCACGGTCCTATTCTCCGGCAGACGCACGGGATCCGGGCCACGAGCAAGCATACAGAAGCATCCCTCAGCAACGAATCGCTGAGCGTGCGCTGCGCCGTCGTCGGCATCGGTATCGTATTTCTAGGTGCGTTCCTCGTCCTTCCATTAATCGCGATATTCTCAACTGCGCTCGCCACGGGCTTCTCCACATTCATTGATGCGCTCCGCGATCCCGACGCGCTTTCGGCGGTCCGGCTCACCATGCTAGTTGCGCTGATTGCAGTCCCGCTCAACACAATCTTCGGCATAGCCGTAGCATGGGTGATCGCACGCTTTGATTTCTATGGCAAGACCTTGCTGAAAACGGTCATTGACTTACCATTCTCGGTATCGCCTGTCGTCGCCGGATTGCTGTTCATGCTCTTGTTCGGTGCGCAGGGCCCGCTCTGGCCTTGGCTTCAGCGTCACCACATCGATATTGTTTTCGCATTGCCCGGCCTCGTCCTCGCGACCACATTTGTAACCTTTTCATTCGTAGCGCGGGAACTGATTCCATTAATGGAACTGCAAGGCGACGATGAAGAGCAGGCGGCGCTCGTGCTAGGTGCGACGGCGTGGCAGATGTTCTGGCGTGTTACGCTGCCTCGGGTGGGCTGGGTCCTGCTCTACGGCGTGGTTATCACGAACGCGCGCGCAATGGGCGAGTTCGGGGCCGTGTCAGTGGTTTCGGGCCACGTTCCCGGACTCACGAATACACTACCGCTTTATGTCGAGGTAATGTACGACGGGTATAACTTCGCCGGTGCGTTCGCGGCAGCCAGCTTGCTCGCGCTCGTCGCCATGGCTACGAGCGCGGTGAAGAGCGCATTGGAACAACGTTTGCGACGGTGAGGGAAGAATGAACCGATGCTATTGGCTGCTACAATGCCCCGATACGTTCTGCCCCTCACCCAAGAGTTTATGCGTATTCTCGCCATTGAGGATGACCCCGACATCCTAGGCAACATTGCCAGCTATCTCGAAGCCCGCAATTATTTGGTTGATTGCGCGATCGATGGCATGCAGGGTTACGCGCTCGCGGCGAGCAACCAGTATGACGTAATAGTGCTTGATCTCGCGCTTCCCCGCATGGATGGCTACGTGCTGTGCCGCCGCCTGCGCAACGAGGCAGGCTGCGAAGCGCCACTCATCATGGTCACAGCACGCGATACGCTCGACGAGCGGCTCGCCGGCTTTGAGAGCGGCGCAGACGATTATCTCGTCAAACCCTTCGCGTTAGCCGAACTTGGCGCGCGCGTGAACGCGCTAATACAGCGTCCCCGGCGACGGACTGCCGTTCGAATACTACGCGTGTCCGACTTGGAGTTAGATGTGGAGACACGTAGGCTCACCCGCGCGGGGCAGATGCTCAAGCTCCCACCATCGCCAATGGCGCTGCTCAAACTGCTTATGCAGGAGAGTCCCGCGGTCGTGACCCGGGCTCGTCTCGAAGAAACACTGTGGCTTGACTCACCGCCCGACAGCGACAGCTTGCGCCGACATGTTCACTTCTTACGCCAAGTAATCGACAGACCATTCCCGACAGCGCTCTTACATACGATTCACGGTATCGGTTATCAACTGCGTGCGGACGGGACATGAGCACGGGCCACGCTTCGTTGCCTGATGTGGAGCTGCACGCAGCTCGCCGCACGGTCGCACGGGATCTGATTTCTGTATACTTTATTCTGGCTTTGCTGGTTGGCACAATACTCTCACTGGTATCAATCTGGACCGTTAATAGACTGGAAGTTCATCTCCAGCAGATCGACATGGGAATGGCGCTGGACCGGGTGCGCGACGAATACCTCGCCGGTAAGGACGTGGGACGAGCGGACCGTTTTTTTCATGGCGCACCGGGTAGCGCCGCATTTCCGGATTGGTTGCGCAAAATTGATCCGGGCTTTACGCGTCTGGATCACGACTCTCGAGCTTGGCACGTCATGGTCGACGACCGCGCCGGTGTACGCTACATGCTGCTGCGAGATTACACGGCCTTTGAAGCCCAGCGCACACGCTCACATTGGTTAACCGTGTTCAGCGTCGGCTCGGCGTTATTTATCGCATTCCTTCTCGGTGGAATCGCCACACGCCGCCTCGTTACTCCTCTCATGCGGCTCGCAGAGCACGTCATTAAACGACCTGCGTTACCTCCTCAAACGCGTCTGGCGCAGGCGTACCCAAGAAACGAAATTGGGCGGCTGGCTGCCGCATTTGATGCGACGTACAATCAGCTTGAAGCTGCATTGCAGCGGGAGAAATTATTCACAGCCGACGTCAGCCACGAATTGCGGACGCCGCTCACGGTAATCTCCAGTTCCTGTGAGCTCTTGCTGGATAATCCGGCGGTCACGGCTTCCCAGCGTTATAAGCTCGAGCGTATGCATGCGGCCGTGCGTGGAATGCAGCAGCAGCTTGCCGCCTACCTCATGCTCTCCCGTGGCAAGGCCGCCATCAGCGATTTCGAGCAGTCAGAGGTCGCAACCGTGGTGCGTGAAGAGATTGAGCACTGGTCGCCGCGCGCGCGACAATTGGGGCTAAGCCTAAGCGCCGAATTTGCGTCGGATGATGCGATGCCATCAAGTCACGTTATGTATCCCGCAGCACTATTGCACATCGTCCTGTCAAACCTCATTCGCAATGCACTTCAACACGCGGCAAGTGGCACGCGGATTTTTGTACGTGCAGGAGCGTTGAGCTTTGAGGTCTCCGACGACGGACCCGGGGTCGCTGACGATGTTAAAGCATTTGCCTTTGATCCATTTGCGCGAGGTCGGGCAGCAGGTGCCGACAACCTTGGACTTGGTCTGTCGCTTGTGCGCCGTATTTGCGAACATCAGAACTGGCGGGTTGAACTGAACTCAGAACGAGGGCGCGGTGCCCATTTTCTCGTTGACCTGTCTGCGGCGCATGTGCCCTGAGCACTTAGACGTCAGCGAATACTCTTTCCATGTGATTGAAACGTAGCGAGCCCAGCAAGAGGTCATTCAGAAACGCCGACGATACGTGCATCACCCTTCATTTGATAGATAGGATGTGGATCTCTGGACTTGCCCCTGCATGACCGGACACGTGGTCACGCTTCGGTTGGTGACGTTGCGCGCTGGCGGCATTCGCGTGGCGAGCAGTATTTCAAGGCGCTGTGCGGATGCGTTTCGTTGTAGTGGTCAAACGCGATGGCCAGGTTTGCAGCGCCGTTCTGACGTCAGCTTGGGCATCCATGAAACGTAGTCTCGCTTTATCGTTTTGATGAAACTTTCGGCAATCCCGTTGCTCTGCGGACTTCTCACAGGGGGCGTGACGGGCTTCAAACCGATTTTTCGCGAGAACGTCAGCGTTTCCTCGGCAATGTAGCAGGAACCGTTATCGCTGAGCCACTCGATTTGGCTGTCGGCCTTAAGTGCGCCATTGAAACGGTTCTCCACCGCCTGAAGCATCACGTCGCGCACCATGTCCCCGGTGTAACCACCCGTCGTTGCAGCCCAGCTTATGGCTTCCCGGTCGCAACAGTCCAGCGCAAAAATGACGCGCAACGGCGCGCCATCATCGCAACGGAATTCGAAGCCGTCCGAACACCAGCGGGCATTGCTCCTGCCCACCGCGACCTTGCCGTCGTGTCGGCGCGAGGACGGGGTATGGCGAGGACGGCGCTCAAGTAGCAGGTTGTGGTCACGCATGACGCGATAGACCCGTTTTGCATTAACACGTGGACGGCCCACCGCGTCGCAACGGCGTCTGAGCAGCGCCCATGCACGCCGGTAGCCGTATGTGGGCAGGTCGGCAACGAGCCCCTGAAGCTCTACAACAAGCGGTTTATCATCCATGGTCGGCGTCTTGCGCCGGTCGACCCAATCGGACTGTCGCCTTGATTTGACTGCGAGATTCGAGCGCGACACACCCAGGACTTCACAGACCGTCTTCATCGGTCGCCCCCCGGCAGCAATGGTGAGCGCGCAATCAATTTTTTGCCCGACCATACTCCACTGCTTCGCGGAGGATTTCCACTTCCATTGTCTTTTTACCCAGCAGCCGCTGCAGTTCACGAATCTGCTTCATGGCTTCGGGCCAAGTCCGATGCCAGCACCACCTGCTCACCGGCACTCACCGCCGACAGGCTGCCGTCCTGAAAGAGCTTGCGCCACCCAAACACCTGGTTCGCATTCACCTGATGACGACGGGCTACCCCGGAGACGGTGGCTCCGGGTTCGATGGTTTCACGCACAATCGCCAGTTTCTCTTCCACCGAGCGGCGTCGGCGTTGCTCCGGCTGGGTCAGAACCTCAACGGGTTCCATGTTGTTAGTTGTAGGCTTAAACATAGGCGGAAGACCACCTCATAGTTTAAGCGTTACCCAGTGTCCGGTTTTCGCGGGGGCCGGCCCAATCTCCTGTACGCTAGCCCGACTCTCAACCCTAGTCGTCAGAAAAAGACATCAAGGTCCGCAACATGGTTGCGTTGCACCCGATGACATTCCTGTCAAGATTCAATGTCCAGAAATATTAAGTACAAGTGCGTCAAACTTCTCGTCCAGAGATATCGCCGCGGCTTCTAGCTCTGGATTGCCATCGATGACAATCAGACTCGATGGTCTTAGATATGTAATGACACATTTCCCATCAGGACCCTCTTCTGTCACTAGCAATTCCACAGGAGCGAAAAGTCCCGCGGAAAGGTCATGTCTCAACATCGTTATTGCGATCAGCGGGTTCCCTAGTATCCACCTGACAGCACGCTGATGTAAGCCAAACGCAGGAATCCACCCACCGTGATCGATTGCGCTAAACAACATAAATCCACTTTTTCCTACATATCTCCGGCGAACCTCGTTTGCATAATCTTCACCGGTGAATCCCTCCTTTGCCAATGCAACGAGTTCTGCAATCGTCGAGTGTCCACACTGCGCTTTCAAGCGACTAATGACGTCGTCAAACGGAATACGACTGGTCACGACATTTCGTACGCCCGTGAACACGCGCGCCCTTACGGCGGGATTTTCATGCATGTCATTTTCCTTGTGCCACATGGTCTGACAAAGAATCACACGATAAACACAACACATTATGCATGCTGTGCATATACATATATGACTGAGTTGATTAGAGTTGGTATCGAACCGTGGGTTCCCTACATTCCAGCGGTAAAGGATCCTAAACACAGAACCCATGAACGAATAACCACCGGCAATGATCTCCGTGACGAGAACCGGTATTCCGACCCTCGTGTCATTTGAACCGTACCGGCACTGTCATCCGGTGTAACGCAGCCGTGTTGCGAACCTTGATGTCTTCCTCTACGGTGCCGAATCCTTGCTCCGGGCCAACGCTCGCGAGCTTATGATGCTTACAGGGTCTATGCACACGTCAGAGGTTGGCAAGTCTGTCGTAATGGAAAACACCTGTCACTCAAATTTCCCATTCCGCTCTCGAGCCAGGATTCTGACCGAATTCGCTATCCGAGTTCCGTAAGGACGATGAGCGGACGCATTTGCCCAACTCATCCGACAGCGCCTCCCCGTCAACCGGTTTCTCTAAGACGCACCAAGCTCCAAGTTGAGCTGCCTGTTGCTTCACCCTGTTCGAACATTGTGCAGTAAGAAAGATTATCGAGATCCGAACTCCACGATCGAGGAGTTGCCGATACATCTCCAACCCAGATATCTGCGGCATTTGAACATCGGAGACAATACATCTGATGCCTTCGAATCCTTCTTCGGCAAGAAATTGGTCCGCTGAGGTGTAGAGATTGACATCATATCCCAGCGCACGAACGAAACTCCCAGTCGCAACGCGGACGGACTCGTCGTCGTCGATTATGGCGACAAGTGATTTAGTATGCATTGCAACATCCTCACGGGTCCATCACAAAAAGCGATACGATTGTCGATACCGACATTACAGTTCATGAACATGAGCCACGAACTTCTGCGCCACCTATTAGCATCTCTGCATGCTCGCCTTGTGGCCCACTAATCTGAACGCTTTAAGACCGCCTATCCAGATTCCAGACGCCGACGCGCACAGACTTCTTTCCACCGGTAATCTCGAACGTTCAACAGCTACCAGTCCGTACCATGACGCGTCATACTTCCAGCGAGATGTATCGCTTCAATGTGACGTCCCGCGAGTCTCGCGCATCCATCTATCAATGCGCTGCACTATCTCCTCATCCATTCCCCAGTAGCCATGTGGAGTACGTGAACTACAAGGGTTTGCTGATGCTGACGTTCCGCCGTCAACAAAAAGCACTGCTGTCGCGGCTCGCGACATAGCTTTCGCGATGTCCTCGGCATGATCAGGAGGCGCCACCCAGCATTCGTCCTTCCGATTTGCAACAATCAGAGCCGGTACCTCCACGCTCTCAGGATGGGCATCGAATACCGTCTCTTTCGAGTGCCCCAGAACCGAGACAGGTTCGGTCAGGACAACGCCGGAGACGATGCCCGGCCGCGCCGTCGAGGCGGCGAGCATAGCAGCGATTGAGCCTTGACTTGTCCCCATGATCCAGACATTTGCACCGCTCAATGAATGTACGTAAGCAACAATTTCCCGCGTAACATCGGCGTACCACGACGAGCTTCGTATGCCTCGCATTGATTTGTGACCTAATGCGTCTACGACAACGACCTCGTAACCGCGTCGCGCCCAGATACCACGCGTGCGAACCACAAAGTTCTGACCCTGTCTGACACTACCATCGCGTGCAATCCCGACTTCTCCTGTACCTCCAGGGAACATGATTAGCACTCCACGTGGATCGACTGTAGGACCGTAAAATAGCAATCGCTGCGATTCATTCCCCGCGACCTGAAGATCCCGGACCGAAACGCCTTCTTCGACGTGTAGTCCTGATGGACCACCACCATCAGAAGCAACCGCCGACTGGTCGCCGAGAAGTGCAAATGCAAAAACAAACAATGCAAACTCAATAAGCAATCGAGCGCGGAAATTCCTCATGCTGATCCTTATCCCTTCTTCATCGATTTCGGTCGGTCGACGCCACTGATTTAACCAGCAGCGCTCCTCGAGGAGCAACGCTGACGTCTTCGCTCCTAGCTACATGTCGTGTAGTGTAGTGCAGTTTAGCCGGCAAATGTATATGCAACTATTTTTCGGAATGTTACGAAGGAATCTGCCATCGCTATCGCATCGCACTTTTCCTCATGCGTTCAAAAGCCCCTGTCCTGTACAGTGCGCGCACCAAAGTGTCGCCGTTCCTCAGTGATTTCTCGCACGCGCTAGCGATTGTAAAAGCTTCGATCGCCGCCGGGAATCCGGCGCTCGCACCGAAAACGGCCACGCAGCGTGGCGGCACTCTTTTCCTGATTACGGCTTTTGAGCAATCGCCTGCACGATTGCGGCGCGGCCTTCACGGAGATTTTTGACTAGTGTCTTAACCATGTGAGGGAAATCCGGCCCCATCACAAACCGTAGGCCTAGCGCTTGGACATTCGAATCATAGGCACGTGACTTCTCACGTTCTGCGAACCAGGCAAGGCTTGCTTCGGTGCGATCGGACCACGACGTGATCTGAAATCCCCGATTTCCAAGCAGCTCACGTGTCGCCTCGGCGGTTATTGGGAAGCTCGATCGGGATTCACGCGCCCACGGAACTGGATAATGCAAAGGCTCGTTAGACGACTCCACGACGTCAAACATTGCGAACCGTCCGCCGGGGCGAAGTAGGCGGAATGCCTCGCTGTAAAACGCAGCACGATCAGCGATGTTCATCGCAACATGCTGTGTCCAGATGACGTCGAAACTACCTGGATCGAAGGGAACCGATAAGGCATCGGCGCATGTATATCTAACACGTTGAGATAACGCAGTTCTCTCCGAAAGAAAGTTTGCCGCTTCAACGAATGACGGGCTAAGGTCGATCCCCTCGACAGCGCAGCCGTAGGTAGCCGCGATATAACGTGACGGGCCACCCAGACCTGAGCCGATGTCAAGAACGCGATCCTCTGCTACGAGTCTCAACTCATTGGCAAGTTCTATCGTCGCTGAAAGGCCGCCAGAGTGAAACTGGTCCAACGGTGCAAGCTTTGCTACAGGAAGCGGGGCGCGGTCAAGGCCGACGTCGCGCAAAAGATCCTTAAGACGTCCGGTCAGATCGTGACACGTGTAATGTTTCAGCGTTTGTGCAATGCTCAACGAAATCTCCTTGATCCGGTCTACGGTCGTAAGCATGGGAACCGGCGGAACGTCGCATATGGAACCTTACCTTGAGAACCACACAATAGTACCTGGTCGCACGATAAATCGTGACCTCAAGGCAGTCTGACCGATCCGGCGCTCCGTTTGTTGGGAAACTGCTCCCCTTACGATTGGGAAACAACCATCACGGCACACCCTCTCGTACGATCCGGCGCAATGTGTTGAATATCGCGCGCAGCTTATAGCGACGTTGCTGCGCGTGCTTGTTCATCAAGTCAGCTACTGAGCAGCGAAGTACAACTCTTCGGCCAATACATCGGTTGAGTAGGCTCTGCGTCTTCAAACAAACAGGTCACTCAGGGTTCTGGCCGAAGGTGCATACCTAGTCCGATCCGCGTGCGGCATACCCTGCTTGTTTGCAGGACCCACTTCTACCTTTCAGCTTGCCACCAACGAAATGTCGAAAGTCCAGCCCAAGGATCCTACACACAAGTCTACAAACGTTGGTACTATGATAGTAGCACCTATAGCGAGAATCCACGATTTCCAAAAACGGCCACCTAACCCTTCGTGAATCATTCGATCCCGTGAACTCTTCTTCCCCTATTTCTCCCAACGCCACGGACAATGCACTTCCTGCTGCTTGGCCCATATTCTGGATTGCGAGCGGTGCAGTTTTTCTCGTTTCCTTGGACACGACCATGCTGTACTCCGTCTTCGAGTCAATCAGGCGCTCGTTTGCCCATGTCACTCCTGCGAGTTTGTCTTGGGTCCTGAATGCATACACGATCGTGTATGCAGCGATGCTTATCCCGGCCGGGGGGGTCGCCGATGCGCATGGGAGAAAGCGAGTGTTCCTCGTGGGAGTCCTCATATTCATCAGCGCTTCAGCAGCATGCGGCGCGTCACTGGACGTAACTACGCTTGTTGGTGCCAGGGTGTGCCAGGCTATCGGAGCGGCACTCCTAACACCTGCGTCGCTCTCCCTTATATTGGCAGCATTTCCTCCTAGTCAACGCGCATTCACTGTCAGCATGTGGGGCGCGGTCGGTGGCTTCGCAGCAGCCGTTGGACCAAGTCTGGGCGCATATATCGCACAGACCTACAGTTGGCGTTGGGCGTTTTTTATCAACGTACCGGTTGGTGCCATATCACTGGTGCTTGGGATCAAACTGCTTGTGCCAACAGCAAGGGCAGCAACGCGGCGACGCGTGGATGTAGTCGGCATGGCGTTGCTGATCGCTTCGGTCGCATTAATGGCATTGGCCCTCGTGGAGTCACGTGGTTCAGGGTGGACAAACCTTGAACTCGGCTTAACCGCAGGACTCAGCGTCGGGTGCATGCTCTTATTCGTTGCTTGGGCCAAAAAAGTGTCCGACCCGCTAGTCCAACTCAGCTTGTTTCGGAACGGAACGTACACCGCTGTAAATTTGGCGACATTAACGTTTGGTACCGCGTTCGCGCTGATGTTCTTCGCCTTCTTCTTCTACATGACCGAAATATGGCAATTTGACTCAGTGCGTGCCGGACTTGCAATCATCCCTGGCCCATTGACTGTGATCCCCGTTGCCATTGCAACTGGACGTCTCGCGGGACGATACGGTCATCGCAGATTTCTCGTCGGTGGTGCATTGCTCTATGCGGCGGCTGGCACATGGTTTTATTTCGTACCGGGTGTTTCTCCCGAGTATGGCACTCACTGGCTACCGGGGCTACTTATGAGTGGTGCGAGCGTTGGACTAGTGATGCCGTCGCTTGCGGGCGCTGCAGTTAGCCGCTTACCGGTCAACCACTACGCGGTAGGAAGCGCGGTAAATCAGGCAACGCGCCAAATGGGGGCGGTTATCGGTGTAGCGATTGTAGTCATGCTTTTAGGACACGGCGTTGCAACGAGGGCTAGCTTCGACGCGGTATATGGTACACACATAGCACTGGCCATTATCACAGCATTGCTTTGCACGTTTGTCCGAACGCGCCGAAACGATTGACGCAATTTGAGACGTCCAATAGACGGGGAAACGGGGTATCCAGTCAGCAAGCACCCCTGCTTTCACCATGTGCAGGCGACAAAAGAAAACGCCTCGGGCAAGGTAGGGAGGTGTCAGGAATTTTGTGTGCTGAGGTCGGTTAAAAATCTCAGCTGATGGCGGCGGTGAATCGCTCGCCGAACAGAATGGCGAACTGATTGACTGCTTGCCGCCAGGTGATAGGTGGCATCTTCCAATCCTTTTCGATGTTGCGCAAGGTCAGGTACAGCAATTTGCTGGCGGCTTCGTCGCTTGGGAAGTGACCGCGGTTCTTGACGATATTGCGAAGCTGCATGTGCATGCTTTCGATCGCGTTGGTCGTGTATATGATTTTGCGTACCTCCGGCGGATAGGCGAAGAACGGAATGACTTGCTCCCATTGGCGCTGCCACATCGCGGCGACCGTTGGGAATTTCCTGCCCCATTCGCTTTGCGAGAAAGCTTGCAGCGCCGCCTCAGCGGCTTCGGCGGTGGTGGCCTGATAGATCGGCTTGAGCGCCGCAGCCAACGGCTTACGGTCCTTCCAGCTCGCCAGATTCAGCGAATTGCGGATCAGATGCACGATGCAGGTCTGGATCTGGGCGGCTGGGTACACCGCTTCGATCGCCTCGGGGAAGCCGCGCAAGCCGTCGACGACGGCGATCAGAATGTCGTGCAAACCGCGGTTTTTCAGTTCGTTGAAGACCTTCAGCCAGAACCTGGCACCTTCGGTTTGCTCGATCCACAAACCCAGCACTTCCTTGCGCCCGTCGGCCCGAATGCCCAGCGCGAGGTACACCGCCTTGTTCCTGACTGTGCCTTCGTCGCGGATCTTCAGCCGAAGTGCGTCGAAATACACGATCGGATACATCGCCTCAAGCGGGCGCCGTTGCCACTGCCCGACTTCGGCCAGCACTTCGTCGGTGACGGTCGAAATCAGATCGCGACACCTGCAGCCCGTACAGTTCCAGCAAATGGCCCTGGATCTCGCGCACGCTCATGCCGCGCGCGTACATGCTGAGGTCGGCCGGAATCCGTGGACGCCAACGGGTTAAGCAGCAATTTTACTCAAATGGAATCGCTGCGTGAAAGCGGCCGGCGACAGATAGCCCAAACGTTCCTGTGTGCGCTGCCGGTTGTAGAAGATTTCGATGTATTCGGTAATCTCGCTGCGGGCCTGGTCGCGGGTCGCGAACTTGCGATGATAGACGAGTTCATTTTTTAGTGAGCCCCAGAACGATTCAATGGGTGCGTTATCGAAACAGTTTCCCCGTCTGCTCATCGATGCCTGCATGCCGAACTGTTTGAGGAGCTTCTGATAGGCGTGAGCGCAATATTGACTGCCGCGGTCCGTGTGCTGTATCAGACCGGCCTGTGGTCGGTGCGACGCGACAGCGCGAAACAGCGCCTGCATAACCAGGTGTTTTGTCATGCGATCGCTCATGGCATAGCCGACTACTTCTCCGCTAAACAGGTCCTTGAGGCCAGCCAGATACAGCCATCCCTCATCAGTCGCGACGTAGGTAATGTCACCGCACCAAGCTTGATTTGGAGCGGTTGCACGGAAGTCCTGGTCCAGAATATTCGGTGCGACCGGCAGCTCGTGCGTCGAATTGGTCGTCGCCTTGAACTTGCGCTTTTGCTTGCATCGCAGGCCGAGCTTTGCCCGCAAACGCTTGATGCGGTGAACACCAATCCGGACGCCGTGGTTCGCCAGATCCTTCTGTAGCCGTTCTGGGCCAAAGGTTTGTCGGGTACGCTCGTGAGCTGCGCGCACCTGGGCTTCGAGTTGAATCTCTTGCTCAGCGTGCAGCGACAGCGGCCGTTTGCGCCAAGCATAGTAGCCGCTGATAGACACCCCCAGGAACCGGCACATCGGCGCCACGTGGTAATGCTGTCGCATCTGGTCGATAACGTCGTACTTCACCGCGACTCCTTCGCGAAGTACGTCGCGAACTTCCTGAGAAACTCCTTCTCTTCAGGTCGGCTTTGCCTGCAGTACAAAGCCCAGCGACTCGGCCCGTCGGGTGAGATTGTTCAGGACCCGTTGCCGATAGCGCTCTTCGTAATATTCGGCGCCGGGATCAACGTACTCCATCCCGTAACGCAACGTGTTGTAGAACAGCACCGCGACCTTGCGGGCTGTTGCGGTGACGGCCTTCGCCTTGCCGATCCGTGCCGACAGACGTCGGTAGAATCGGCCCAGTGCCGTGTCCGTCTTGCCGATGGTGACGGCGGCAAGACGGAGCGCAGCAGCAGCCTTGCTGGACGAGCGCCGCGTTTTGGAGGACAGCACCTTCCCGCCAGATATCTTGTTGCCCGGCGCCAGACACAGCCACGATGTAAAGTGCTTCACCGTCGGCCATTGCGACATGTCTGTGCCGCATTCAGCGACCAGCTTCAGCGCAAGGTAAGGTCCGAATCCGTGGATCTGCGTAAGGTCGACACCGAGCATGCTGTAGAGCTCCGCACGTACGTCGAACGAGAAGTCGTTTGACTGCCGGCTCCGACGACGCGCGGCAGGCAACGGCGTGCTCACCGGCGTCGCATTTGCGTGTAGTTGCCGGAGTACGAATCCGATACGTTCGTCGCACTGCGCCACCTGCGTTTGATAAAAATCATAGAGTGCAAGCGCCTGGGTCAGTTCGAACACATGTTCGTCCTGGTAATTACCGATCAGCGCATCGCGAATCGTTTCGCTCGACGCCTTGCAGCGGACGTCACGATGTCGGGCCAGTTCTTCCGGATTGCGTTCGCCGGCAACGATCGAGCGGATGATCTTCATGCCGGTAGCGCCGGTGACGTCCTGCACAACATGATGCAGTTGCAGGTTCATCTGCATCAGCGCCTTCTGCATGTGCTGGATATGTGCTGCGGCATACTCGAGTAGTCGTTCGCGTTGACGCAGATAGGCGCGTAACGTCGCGATATCATGCCGGGGGCGGAAGCTGGCCCGCAGCAGGCCGTACGCGTGTAACTTCTGCAGCCACTGCGCGTCGCTGACGTCAGTCTTGCGGCCGGGCACGTTCCTCACATCCCGTGCGTTGACCAGCACCACCTCGAAGCCGTACGCTTCCAGCACTTCGAAAGCGGGAATCCAGTAAACACCGGTCGATTCCATCGCGATCGTTGTGATCCCTGTCTGCCTGAGCCACTGCGCGAGTTGGTGAAGCTCCTGCGTATAGCTGCCAAATGACCGGACCGGTTCCGGATCGCGTTCCGGTCCAACTGCGACCACATGAAACTTCGCGCCGATGTCGATGGCCGCAGCATAAGCATGCACTACCGTAATCGATGCGCCGCTGGTGGCGCCCTGGGACTTCGTCGTCTTCATGTCTGCCTCCGCCTGGTGATGATCAGGGAGCGGGACAGCGGAGTAGATCACCTTCCTGAACGGGATCGCCTGACGGCGTCACCAATGCTGGGTCCGCATCAGTCCCTGGACCATGTTTTTAACGGGATGAATCACCAATAATTCGACGGCCGCTCTCCCTGATGCGCATCAGTGTACGTGTGCCGCAGAGTTTCTGCCCTTCGGGCAGGGGCGCGCCCCTTGAGATGTTTTTTAAAAGATCACGCTCCATTTTTACCTCGGCCAATTCTCGCTTGACCCGCCCTAGCTCGGCCTCGACCTCAGTCAGAGGTCTTTGATACTGTCCAACATCATCCAGCTTGCCGTCCCTTGCGGCACGAACCCAGTTCGCCAACGTCTTCATCGAGATCGATAGTCGACGCGCCGCTTCGGACACGCCGACGCCATCAGTCATTGCCAGTTTTACTGCTTCTTCACGAAATTCCTTCGTGTACACGGCCTTGGGGATTCGGTTCATCAATGCCTCCATTCCTCAATTCTACGGAATGTTGGCGTCCACTTTTTTCAGCCGACCTCAGTCGCGCTGATGGTTTCAAGAATGGCCGTCATCTCGCGGCGTGGCTTGGCCTAGTGCCCAGGCAGCACTCGTCTGGTGGGAAGTCGCAACTCTACGGCATCAAACTGAAGCTATGAAGGGCTCATCTTAGTCATAGCCACATAACCATCACTGGTTTGCGAAGCTTCCCCATTGTGATGACAAACCCGGTTAGACCAGCGTCCCAAGATCCTGTACTTTCTGCCGGACGAGCGCGTCGGCAAACCCTTGCCATCGCGTGATGGCTCACAAATACGGAGCAGTTCTTAACGACGGCTTAGGCTTCCCACCACCGGGACTCGAACCTGTGATCCAGATTACTGTTTCCGCTCAACGTCTTGCCGTGGTCCAAGCCGTTTCAGGGTGGACGCCGTCGCTTGCGGCCCCGGCACAAAAGCATGTGTTTCACGGTTAATGGGCAAACCGGTCTTCCCGTCGATCACTATTGGATCAACCATGCACCCTGTCTGCAAATCAATCAGGTCAACACCCCACCCTTTCCTTTTAACATGGCGCCGCCCCCAAGCGAAAAGCATGATCAGGACAGGGGATAAGTCGCGGCTTTTGTCTGTGACGCGATATTCGTCTCGACCGGAACGTCCTGATCCAGAAGTCTTTTTCAACAGACCAGCCTCCATGAGATCATTCAATCTGCGGGTGAGCATAGTCGGCGAAATATCGAGACTCTCTCGAAATTGCTCAAACCTCGTCGAGCCCTGTAAGGCATCCCGCAGTATCAGTAAGCTCCACCATTCACCCACCTGATCTAGCGCCAAGGCGACCGGGCAATCCATACTCGAAAGACTCTTGCGTTTCAAAACACTCTCCAACTAAGGACGCGAGGCCTTAATTTACATCACAACCCATTGCGAAGGCGCTGTTAGCCTATGCGCCAGCTTTTCCGGACCATTATCGCACGGCGCCGCAAGAACGTAAGCTGGCCACGAAGGCTTCGCAGGATCAGACGTCGAAGATAGCGATAGAAGTGAAGTAGCCCCTTGATTCTCAGGACACGCGGCACCTCTTAAAATAAGAGGGAGTCTTGTGACTGGTTTTAAGCCCAGGCAAATTGTGGAAAGCATCGAAATTTTGAGCGAACCAGAGCGTCGTCGTCGGCGCTCCGGTCCAGGAAAGGGTCTCTATCGTCCAGGAGACCATGGAACCGGGCGCAACGGTCTCAGCGGTTGCCCGGCGACACGGGGTGAACCCAAACCAGGCATTTGCGTGGCGAAAGCAATACGAGGAAGGCAGCCTGGCTGCGGTAAAGGCTGGAGAAGCCGTGGTGCCCGCCTCGCAGCTGGCCACAGCGATGAAGGAAATCAGGGAGCTGCAGCGTCTGCTTGGCAAGAAGACGCAGGAGGCAGAAATCCTGAAGGAAGCAGTCAAATATGGCCGCTCAAAAAATGCTTCGACGGAGCGATATTCTTGCCACTGCTCCTGCAAAACTTGTCGCATCGACGCCGTCAGGCCATTGTTCTCGTCGGACAGGATGCTTGGCATATCGCGAACGAAGTATGCGGGACCTGTGCCGATACTAATGCCATATTCCAGCAGGAAAGCGCGGGACTGATTGACGATCGCCGTCTTGCAGGACACCAGGCGTTGCCTGACGCGATGGAGAGCCTGCAGATCGAGCTGGGCTTCGGTCTTGGGCTGGGTAAAGCGCATGGTAGGACGGAATATCGCCTCAGCGATGGCTTCCGCGTCGACGATATCAGTCTTGTTGGACTTGACGAAGGGTTTGACGAACTGCGCGGGGACGATGCGAACCTGATGGCCTTGGGAGGCCGCTTTGCGTGCGAGCCAGTTGCTACCCGGACAAGCTTCCATACCAACGATGGTGGGAGACGCGCGAGCAAGGAACTCCAGTAGCCGTTCACGATTGAATCGGCCCTTGAATACTGGCTTGCCTTTCGCATCCAGACCGACGACATGGAAGACAGACTTTCCGATATCGATACCCATGCGGGCGACAACGGTGGAACTGGATTGACTCATGACACACCTCCGGAAAGGGTCGGCGTCAGCGTCGATTATGCCCCGAGGAGAGGAGCGGACCATCCTATTACTGGATTGCGCGCTCGCCCTTACTGCCCGGGGACGATCAATGAAAACGGTCTGCGATGTTCTCGGCGTAGCGCGCTCTGCTTTGGCAGTCAGAAGAGCCCGCTCCCCGGACTGGCAGGATGGCCGTCGCGCCCGACAGACCGACGACACGGAACTGGTCGCTGCAATCCACGAGCAGGTGGCTGTCTTGCCGACGTATGGGTACCGCAGAGTCTGGGCGCTACTGCGACGTAAGCCAGGAAATGGCTGGCGCGCCGTGCGTGAACGTCAAGCGGTTCTATCGTGTCATGCGCGACTACCAGTTGCTGCTGCGACGCCCCGGTCAACGACGTGACACCCGCCGCCATGATGGACGAATTGCGCTTCGCCACGGCGCAGGCCGGCTCAACCATTGAATGGCTGTCGGACAACGGCTCTGCCTATACCGACCATCGCATGCGCAGTTTCGCTCGCGAGTTGTTGTGATGATGGCTCGCCGTTGCGCGTGACATTTGCGCTGGACTGCCATGACCGGGAGGCTATCAGCTGGACAGCGACAACTGGCAGCCATAGCGGCGACGTTGTAAGTGATGTGATGCTCGCAGGGGTCGAACAACCAGTAATCAATGCGGTGGTCGTTGCATTGGGAGCAAGCTGTGTTCCGCTTCGAGGCAGACATGACAGTCTTCCTGCATCGGGAACCAATTGACTTCCGAGCCGGCATCAATAGCCTCGTGGCGCTCGTCGAGCAGTCCATGCAACTCGATCCGTTTGCTCGCGCCGTCTTTGCCTTCCACAACCGCAAACGCAACCGTGTCAAGCTGCTGTTCTACGATCGCAACGGCTTCTGAATGATGTTGAGGCGGCTAGAGGAAGACCGTTTTGTATGGCCGCGCGGGCAGCAGACCGTCATCCAGCTGACGAGCGAGCAGTTGCACTGGCTCCTCGAGGGCATTGGCATTGACATTGACGCGGTGCGGCGTCACCCGGTGCGATCGTATCATCACGCCAGTTGCGCATCGCGTGCCGCCCGGTAGGTATTAGTCAACCTGTTACTCATTTCCGTGAACCCGCGGCGCGCGACACTTCGCTATCGTGGGGGTATGAACGAGGACGACTTCTCTCGATTGCCGCCAGCTGCTCAAGCCTATATTCGTGAACTCGAGACACGAAATCGGCAATTGGGCGAACGGGTCACTCAGCTCGAGGAGCAGTTTCGCCTCGCGCAGAGCAGACACTTCGCCCCGAGCAGCGAGAAGCTAAAGGATCGCGTCTTCGACGAAGCAGAACAGCTCGCCAGCGCCGAGGCCGACGACATTGACGGCGACGGCACCGACGACGCGTTTGTGCTCCCCGTGTTGCCTTTCGCCGTAAAGGAGCCGTAAAGGAGCCGGAAGGAAGGGACGGCTGCCGACACTGTTGCCAGTGCGCAGGCCAGCGCCAATCGCTACTCACTGGTCGAGGCCTGCAAGGCGAATGGCATTGACCCATATCGCTATCTCGTCTCGCTGTTCACGAAGCTACCTCTCGCTTCAACCGCTGACAACTATGCGGCGCTCATGCCATGGGCGATGCTGGCTGCTCCCGACCTCTGAGGAGCGTGGTCAATAGACCGCTTACTTTGTATTCGATATCCAGACGCCTTCAGGTCCCAAGGCTCGCCCATCGCCACACGAGATACACATGCGGTGCGAACGCGCTTCTTGACGGACGGAATTTTTAGCGCACGGCCTAAAGTGAGCGAATGACCGACCGTAAACAGATGCATGTGCAACTGTTTACCGGAAATTGTTTCGGAAGGAGAATCCGTGTCAACTAAGAAGAGCCTAAAGGTTGGGACCAAGCTTATATTGGCGTTCGGCATCGTAATTGCCTTTCTTTTCATGGTGGGCATATCCGGCCTCATAGAGGTCAGGAAAGAAAACGCGAAGGCAGACGAGCTCCGGACCGTTCGACTCCCATCTGTTCGGTACGGCCTCGCGATGCTTGCTGCAATGAGGGACACGCGGCTGAACGAGTACCGGATGCTGGTTTCCACAACACCCGACGAGATAGCTAAATTCAACGCTGGAATCGACGCCGCAGTCACCGACTTCTATTCAGCCGCAAACAGATACGGTCAGCTGCCGGCTACTGCAGCTCAGGCCAAGGCTTACGAGGATCTCCTTGTGAAGTTCCTTCAATATCAAGACGGAACGCGGGAAATCAGACGACTCGTGACCGCAGGGAAAGGATCTGACGCAATCAATATGATGCGTTTCCAAGGGCTTGCATTGCGCACTGATATAGAAAAAGACATAGGAATCATCGTTGACACGACTATTTCCGCTACAAGTCAAGATGGAGTGCGGGCCGCTTCTGATCACAGGCGTGCCGTAGCCATTGTAGTCGTTCTGATCTTCACAGCAATTGTCTCCGCTGCAGTCGTGGGCACGTTAATAGTGCGCACACTGTCGAGACAGCTAGGTAGCGAGCCACTTGAAGCCGTGAGCTTCGCCGGGGAGATCGCCTCCGGAAATCTTCTTGTGAGCATCAGTTTAAAGGAGGGCGATTATCAGAGCCTTTCATTCTCATTGAACAAGATGAAAGACCAGCTTTCGTCGATCGTCCGCCGCATTAAGTCCTCTAGCCAATCAATCTCGGTTGCAGCGTCAGAAATCGCCCAAGGCAACACCGATCTATCTCAACGCACTGAAGAACAGGCGGCGTCCCTGCAAGAAACAGCCGTGCGCATGCACGATTTGACGTCGAAGGTCCAACGCAATGCCGAGAATGCAAGGAAAGCCTCGCACTTTGCAGAAACCGCTTCCGATATAGCTCGAACTGGGGGACAGTCCGTTCACGAGATGGTAAGTACCATGCGCGACATACACCAGTCCTCCGCGACCATGTCGGAAATCATCGCCACAATCGAGGGCATTGCGTTCCAAACAAATATCCTAGCGCTTAACGCTGCAGTTGAAGCAGCCCGAGCCGGTGAACAGGGGCGGGGATTTGCCGTCGTCGCAGCGGAGGTCAGAACGCTAGCCCAGCGGAGCGCCTCGGCGGCCAAAGAGATAAAGACGCTCATCCTACAGTCAATCGAAAAGGTTTTCGACGGCACCACGGTAGCGGAAAAGACGAGCGCGACAATTAGCGAGACGATCGCCTCCGTCGAAAAAGTCGCAACCTTGGTGACTGCAATTTCACTTGCGTCGGAGGAGCAACGCGTCGACATTGAGCAGGTGAACCAAGCGGTCGCCCAGATGGACCAGGTAACCCAGCAGAATGCCGCTCTCGTTGAGCAGGCTGCCGCAGCAGCGCATTCAATGGCCGAACAGGCTCATACCCTCCTTGGTGCCACCTCTACCTTCGCGGTTGCATTGAACAATTAGTGTGTCGTTTCGACTGTTTTGACCTCACGAGGTCGAATTGGGACGATTTGAGCGAAGCCAGAGGCTCAATTGGCTAGGAAACATTCTGCTACCAATCTTGGGTGATCACAACACGCCTTACGAGAAGGAGAACGTGCCGCGCGTCAGCAACATCGACCGGTGAGGCTACCTCGACGATGGCACGATTGCGCGCAGCCCATTCATATGACGACTGCGCCACCGTCGCCCCGTTACTATCCTCATGCCCCGATAATGGGGGCTATGGCCAGCCAGGCCCGGCATGATTCTCGCCCCCCAGTCGCAGTCATGATCCGGGGGTGTTGTCACCGGGCCTGGTGGTGGCTGGTGATCGCTGACAGGGGTGCGTCCGGGATATCCCGACGCCGTCCGTAACGTGGATGCCGAGACTTGCCACCGTTGTTGCAGGCCAATCCGTTCACTCTGCGTAAACTTCGATGCAAGACACTCAACAACGTGACGCTGCTGACGAGGAGGCTGAACGAACTCATCTGCTCGGGGCTCCTTACCAAGGTCAGCCGTCTCCCGCGCTGGAGGCGTACTCGTCGCCTATCTGCCCGGACTGGCCATGCGCCGCATCACTGATTTGCACGCCGTCTTTCGCTTCACATTACCCTCGCTGCCTTGTTCGCAAGATGTTTCCATGTATCGGCCGCCCGCTTCCGACCTGTCGCATCAAAGCCCATGCGCTCTGGGCAAGCGGCGACAGAGCTTCTACCACAGGCACGCGTCACAAGCGAGTTTTCCCAGCTTCTCATCGAGAACAACGGCTACGGCGTGAAGTTCCGAATTCTCCGTCGCGCAAATCAGCTCGGAGGGTTCAACGTGGATTGCAACGGCACCGTTGCCATTCGGGCTCTAAGAAAGTAGCAATTCAACTGGCGCGAAGAGGCCGGCAGTGACATCGAGCCTCATCACGGTAATCGCGATGAGCGGGTTACCCAGAATGATGCGAACCGCGGGACGTCTGATTCAGTAGATTGTAAGTCATGCACCGTGATCGAATTCGGCGAAAATCATGAAGCCGCTTCTACCGACGTATCGCGCACTCACCTCTTCCTCAAACTCCTTCCAATCTCTTGCAGTTTCAGCGACTCGGGCAAGTTCTGCACCACTTGACTTGCCACACATATCGCGCAACCGGCAAAGGACCGTATCGAGCGGAGCGTTGTTTGATACTCGATATGTGTTCCCACGAAGGTCTTCGAAAGTGGATTCCCAGTCATAACTATCCTTTGAACGTGCCAAGCTTAACGCCTACGGAAGCGAGTCGCCCGATGATCTGGCGCCCAGCTTCGTAGCCTGTCGGGTTCTGATCGTTTCCCTCATTTGAAACAGCATTGATCCGTGTTTCCACCAACCAGCGTTACACGTAAGCCGCGCATCTATACTATCATGATAGTATCATCAACGCGTCGCCCTACTCCACTGCGCATCAGAGGCTGGCGAGCTCCTTCCACGCACCTCACGATATTATGAAAAGTGACCTCAAGATTCTTGTACTCGGTGCCGGCGCCATGGGTGGCTACTACGGCTCAAGGCTAATTCAAGCCGGAGCCGACGTAACGTTTTTGGTACGGGCTAGCAAGGTTCCCTCGCTCCGTGACAATGGTCTTCGCTTGTCGAGTGCGTTGGGCGATTTCGGTGCTCCTGTGGAGGCTGTCGTGTCGGAAAGAGTGCGGCCGGAATACGATCTCGTGCTGCTAGCCTGCAAGGCCTACGATCTTGACGACGCCGGTGCTTCACTCCAGCCAGCGCTACGTTCCGATACGGTGATCCTTCCTTTACTGAATGGCATATGGCCATATGATCAACTGGACAGCCGTTACGGGAGAGATCGCGTCGCTGGAGGGGCAGCCTACATCGCCGTTACGTCGCTCCCCGACCTGTCGATTCAGCATTTCGGCGTCGGCGATAAGTTGGTCATCGGCGCGCGGTCGGAACTTCAAGCGGAGGTAATGTGCCGCTTTTATGAAACAATTAGAAAAACGCCCGGCGCACGGGCGCTTACAGACAATATCGATCAGCAGTTGTGGCAAAAGTGGGTGATGCTATCCGCTGGAGCGTCCGCAACATGCCTGATGCGCGCGAACGTTCGAGAAATTCTCGGAACACAATTTGGCCCAGCGCTTGTTCAACAGTTGCTCGACGAGTGCCTAACGGTAGCACGGGAGTCCGGCCACGCACTCGATCATTCCGCGATTTCGACGATTGAAGGGCTGTTACTTGATCGCAACTCGACTTGGGCTTCGTCAATGATGCGTGACATACGAGCGGGCGCAAACAAAATCGAAGCCCACGCCATTGTCGGGAACATGATCGAGCGTGCGGACGGTCTTGAGATTGACGTGCCTGCCCTCAAGATCGCATTCACTCATCTCCAGGCGTACGAAGCCCAGCAATACGTTTAGAAGTCTTGGCCGCGGAACTTTAGCAAGGCAACCCTGCGGCCTAGTAACCATTCATGCAATCGCCGAAGCATTAGCGTCTTGCAGGACGCAACGTTCCTCGTTCTCCTGGCTATCGCGGTCTCCGATGGCTACTGACTTGGCCGACTTCTACGGATTTGTCTTCTTATTGACGAACAAGCGCGGTTGCATCTGTTCCCCGACTGCCGCCCAACCATTCAGTGCCCACTGGGCCCAGCCAATGGCTAAAGAGCACTCGCGTTCGGGGAAACGTTAGAGGTATAGAGCCGGCTTGCTCGTGCCCCGTCGAATCAACGCTTGCTCGTTCCGCATGCGCGGCGCCACGAAATGTGGAGCCGTCGAAGCGCCCCGATTGCCCCCCGTCACGCGGCGTAAGTGCAGTTGCTTCACAGATCGCTGGAGGTCCAGCGCTTCAACGGGATACCCACGCTCATGATCCATTGTGGCCCCATCTTGGTCCTCGTTTTCCAATCTACATCGGACGCACCCGATCGATTGATAAGACGGTCCGGCCATGATCTCCACGGCTTCTGTCGTCGATCAAAAACGTTCTATCTTGTCCCGAGCAACATGCCGACAATCCTAGTCGCCAGCCCGAAATAATGGAGCGATTTCCGCAACGGGCTTCCTAGCCAACCAGTATGGAGAAAAAGGTCGTGAACGAACTGTCCATTCCGACGGATCACCAGCATTTCCAAATCAAGCCGGGCGAGCGAAGCGGATTGCCGGTTATGATCGGCGTCCATTCGACACTTCTGGGGCCTGCTATCGGGGGCTTGCGAATAAAGCAGTATCTCCGCAACTCAGATGCCGTAGCGGACGTGCTGCGCTTGTCGCAAGCGATGACGGTCAAAGCAGCCGCCATCGACAATGGCACAGGGGGGGGTAAGACGGTAGTGCCACTTCCATTCGGCATGGAACTTAGCCCTGCGCTCAAAGATGCAATTCTTCTCGACGTTGCGGACCATGTCCATGCGCTAGGCGGTATATACCATGTTGGACCGGACGTTGGTACCGGCGAAGCGGACATGGATGCTATCCGACGCCGCACACCTTACGTTGGCGGCTTTTCGAAGCAGGCAGGCGGAGCAGGCGGTACAACATATGGCACATTCATCGGACTGGACACTGCCATCCGGACCGCGGCACTCGAGGTCCTGCGAGCGAAGTCAATGGCAGGGCTACATGTCAGTGTGGTCGGGTTGGGTGGAATTGGGTCACTAATTGCGAGAACTTACGCTGCCGAAGGCGCGCGTCTGAGCGTTTCGGACATCGATGACAGTCGGCGCGAACTGGCCGACGAACTGGGTGCTGACTGGCTTGCACCTAACGAAGCTATGACGGTTTCTTGCGACGTTCTAGCTCCGTGCGCGCTAGGAGGTGTGCTGACCTCCGACAACGTCCACCTTTTGGCGTCGCAAGTGATCTGCGGCGCCGCGAACAATCAACTGTCGACAGACGACGTGTCCGACAGATTGAAAAAGCGGGGGATTACTTATATTCCAGACTTCATTGCAAACGCGGGCGGATTAATGTACGCCTCTGGCATTGAAGTGCATCACCGGTCTCCCCAGGCTTCCGACGAGCACACCCGGGCGACAATCGCGCGCAACGTAACGACGCTCTTGCAGGATGCCACCGAACGCGACCAGACCACCCTCGCGGCGGCGATCACTCTCGCTGAAAGGCGGCTTGACGCAGCGCGCACGGGATTCGGCCGCAAACGCCTTCCCGCGGGCGAACGCCTAAGCTAGGCTATCAAAGTTGTTACGATCATAAGTCTGCGTATGGGTTCTTCTCTAGATCATGCCGGGGAATTCGCTCGGTTTGCCGCACCGGTTGGGCCGGAGGGGCTGGAACTGTTGCACGCAAGGTTCTGGTCCCACAGGTTCGCGCCGCACATGCATGAGACTTGGGCAATCGCGGCAGTCATAAGCGGCCAGAAAGACAACGTCATAGGTGCCCGGCCAAACCTTGCCCAAGCCGGTCAGATCTTGGCCCTTCGTCCGCATCAAGTTCACGGAGGCCGCGTAGTCGGAAATGAGCCGTGCGAATACGTGATGGCCTATGTGCCGCAGCGCCTTCTTAGCGACTGGGCGCACAGAGCAGACGTTGCTCCGATTTTGCCGGAAGATGCCCGCTTCGATCCAGGCTTGGTACAGCAATTTGCAACACTTGTCGCCGAATGCCGCTCCAGAGCTTCCTCGTCCGACGGAAAGGGCACAGAGCTCGATCGCTGGTCGGCGCTGTTCGTGGAACTCTTGAAGCGCCACGGCGTTTCTACACGAGCTACGGTAGCCACGCAAAATTGGGGAGCCGATCCGCGCATGCATGAGGCTATTGAATACTTGGACTTGCACTGGAACGAACACGTTTCGGTTGAAGACCTTGCACAGCGGCTAGGTTTATCGTCTGCTCATTTCTGTAGACTTTTCGCCCGAACGTTCGGTTTGCCGCCCCATCGCTATCAAACTGTTTTGCGAGTTATGCGGGCAAAGTCTTTGTTAAAGACCGGCGTCCAAATCTCTGAGGTAGCGGCTTCAAGTGGTTTTGCCGATCAAAGTCATCTAGGTCGAAGGTTTAAGGCCTGCTACGGTGTGACGCCCGGTGAAATTTCCGGAATGATGCGGGCCCTGTGAAAAAAGCGGTCAGATCTTCACCCGAAAAGCAAGCTCACAATCAACCATGAAGAGTAGACAGCCACTCGCTACCTCTCGCCGGCCATGGGTCCATCACGCTTGTGAGGACGACGGTACACCCGCTGCACGTCGTTGACCGCCCGAAACCCGCGGCTCGCCGCAATGGGAGCGGCAACAAGGCATTTTGAGCAACGCGAACTAGGCGTTTGCCCCGGACAGACATGGCTGGTTCATTGTGGAAACGCGCCATCTCAGCGAAAGCCGAGCCATGCATCGAAAGCTTGGTGGGGCACCGATGCCTCGCAATAGTGCCCGCGACTGGGCCTACTTCGCCGTCGGCATCGCGAACTCAGCGCCTTTTTCGGTGCTCTCCGGCCAGCGTTGCATGATCGACTTTTGCTTCGTATAAAAGCGTACGCCCTCCTCGCCATATGCGTGCACATCACCGAACAGGCTGCGCTTCCAGCCGCCGAAGCCATGCCACGCCATAGGGACGGGGATGGGCACGTTGATACCCACCATGCCAACTTCGATGCGGCGGCCAAATTCGCGTGCGATATGGCCGTCGCGCGTGTAGCAGGCCACGCCGTTACCGAACTCGTGTTCGTTTATCAGATCGACAGCCTCAGTAAAGTTCTTCACCCGGACGCACGCGAGGACAGGTCCGAAGATCTCTTCCTTGTAGATACGCATGTCCGGCGTGACATGATCGAACAGTGTTCCGCCCGTGAAGAAGCCCTCTTCGTGGCCCGGTACCTTGTAACCGCGACCGTCTACAATCAGCTTCGCGCCTTCGTCGACCCCCGAAGCGATAAACTCCTCGACGCGTTCGAGCGCCTGACGCGTGACAATCGGGCCCATTTCCGCATTGGGTTGCATGCCGTTGCCGATCTTCAGTTGCTTTGCCCGTTCGGCGAGAAGCGGCACGACCTTGTCTGCGACGTCACCTACAAGCAGCGCAACGGAAATCGCCATACATCGCTCGCCAGCCGAACCGTAGCCCGCGCCGATCAACGCATCGACCGCTTGCTCGATATCGGCATCCGGCATCACTACCATGTGGTTCTTGGCGCCGCCAAGCGCCTGCACGCGCTTGCCGTGCTTGGCGCCGGTCTCGTAGATGTAGTTCGCAACGGGCGTCGAACCGACGAAGCTGACCGCCGCAACTTGCCGATGGGCGAGCAACGCATCAACGACGACCCTGTCGCCCTGGACTACGCCAAAGATGCCGTCGGGCAGGCCGGCCTGCTTTAGCAGACCAGCCATGAAGAGCGCCGCCGACGGATCGCGCTCGCTCGGCTTGAGGATGAAGGCATTGCCCGCCGCGATGGCGACGGGGAACATCCAGCACGGCACCATGCAAGGGAAATTGAACGGTGTGATGCCCGCGACGACGCCAAGGGGCTGGCGCGTCGTCCAGTTATCCATACCGGTCGAGACCTGTTCGGTGTAGTCGCCCTTCAGCAGTTGCGGAATGCCACATGCGAATTCAATGACATCAATACCGCGCGACACTTCGCCCTGCGCGTCCGAAAACACCTTGCCGTGCTCCGCGGTGATGATCGAGGCGAGCTCGTCGCGGTGCCGGTTCATCAGTTGGAGAAATTTCAGCATTACGCGTGCGCGGCGGATTGGTGGCGTATCGCGCCAAGCAGGAAACGCTGCTCTGGCGCTTGCCACTGCGGCATCAACATCGGCGATTTCTCCGAGCAGCAGCGCGCGCGCCGTCTCGCCCGTCGCCGGATTGAAGATGGGCTGCTTGCGCGTCGATGCGCCACGCGTCGTCGCGCCGTTAATGTAATGGACGACGTCGTCGGTCGATGTAAAAGCGGGCACTGTAGCCATGCTGCTGTCTCCTGAGCTGTTTATGGAATGGCCTCAGTTTAGGCATCGCTGTTGATTCGGAGAAGACAAGACAGCTTGATTCACTGTTCAGGAGGATGAATAATGCATGGGTGAAACCTCAAAATGTCCACCTCCTGTGGCCGCACATCTACTCGTTGACGGTGCTAGCCGCCAGCGGCAGTTTCACTGCTGCAGCGCAAAGCCTAGGCATCAGTAAGGCGGCTATGAGCCAGCGTATCGCCGATCTGGAGGAAGCCGCGGGCGTTCCGCTCGTGCGCCGGACGACACGCAGTATGCGGCTTACGGAAGCAGGGCAGACGCTAGTCGACAGCACCCGCGAAGCGTATGAAACCATCGAAGAGAACTTTGGGCGCGTCAAAGACCTGGCGGGTGAGCCTCGCGGACTGGTGCGCATTACGGCACCTGTTGCGCTGGGCCGTCAGCAGATCGTGCCCCTCATCCCGGATTTCATCAACCGCTATCCGGCCGTGCGGATCGAACTGGAACTGTCGGACCGCCTATATTCCCTCGCGCAAGATGGCGTTGATCTCGCGATCCGTCACACTACGACCGCGCCTCAAACGCACGTTGCCTGGAAGCTCCGCGATACTCGGTCTCTGCTGGTCGCAAGTCGCGACTATTTGGAACGGCGCGGCACGCCGGAACACCCCAGCGCGCTCGTCGACCATGACTGCCTCTGTTATTTGCGCGGCAACGGACCAACGGCTTGGACCTTCGAGTCAAGCGATCGACGCCGCACCCGCGTCAGTGTGCCGGTACGCGGCTGCTTCTCAGCGAACAACAGTGAAGCGATGCGCGAGGCAGCGCTCGGCGGACTCGGCGTCGCGCTTCTACCTGACTTCAGCGCACAACGCGACGTAGACGCGGGCCGCCTCATTAGCCTGCTGGACGGATGGCGGCCGTCTGGCGCGTTCGGGGATTCGATCTTCGCTATCCGCGCCTACAGCCCGATCGTGCCGAGCGCGGTGCGGGCAATCGTGCAGTACCTGCAGCAGGAGCTAAGACGGACTTCTCGTCTCCCTGGTCAGGAAATCGAACGCAAGAGGTGAACTTGCGCCTGCAATACTACCTATTCTTGCGCTCTAGGCGCTAAATCGTATCTGCGGTCACACGATGAAGACGTTCGCAGCGATGCCGAATACGCTTCAGGCGGACTCGCCGTTCAACCGGTTTCTAGTCCGCAGTAGTCGGGCTCGGAAGTCACTGCACACCGAGCTATCCAGCAAATCGGCCTATGCGCGCCAAAAATAGACGACCGTCAGAGCGTTCCGAAGTGCCCACGCAGCCGGTCCTTTATCCTGTTGGACAGCGCGGATCATAAGAAAACGTAAATCGGTGTGGTCGACCAGGCGCGGATTTCTCTCCAACAAGCTTCGCAACCGATTAACTAACGCCCTTCCCCCTCCGGCCGAGGAAATCTCTTTACGCCATCGCACCGGAAGAGGACTTCGCCGCCATCCGAATACGTCGACATGGCTGATATGGCTATCGCACATGCTATTGTGTATGCAATCCCATTTTCCGGCTCGCCATCGCTGCGAGGCGCACTATCAGCGCACGAGGTAACATTCGCGACAACCATGTGGCGGCTCGTACACTAGCGCGCCCGGGGTAGGCCACTGCTTTCCTCCGGTCGAAGGCCTTGAGCGTTCTATGAACTACCGATTCTGGGCTGTCCATATCACTTGGCGTCAAATTGGTTAAAATTCCATCAAAGAAGCTTGTTGCGGTTGGCCCTGGGCAAGCAGCCATCACGTGCACGCCCGTGCCGGCCAGCTCGAATTGGAGCGCCTCGCTAAAGGACAGGACAAACGCCTTGGTTGCGGCATACGTCGCCATATGAGGCAGTGGTTGGAAGCTCGCATTCGATGCAACGTTGATGATGCCGCCGATACCGCGGTCCGCCATTCCTTGGCCAAACAGATGGGCGAGCGCCGCAACGGTCTGCACATTAACTTGGATAGCTAGCTGCTCGCTTTTGAGGTCGTGCGAAAGGAAGTTTCCGCTCAGCCCCAGTCCCGCATTGTTGATCAGCAGGTCTACCTGGATTCCGCGACGATTGAGTTCCTGATGAATTGAAACAGGAGTCCCAGGATCGCCGAGGTCGACACTCAGAGGAATGCATAGCACCCCATACCTGTCCCCGAGATCGCCCGCAAGGGCGGTCAAAGCATTCGCTGATCGCGCTACGAGCACTAGGTTCATGCCACGCGAGGCTAGTGTCTTTGCAAAGACCTTCCCTAGTCCTTTAGATGCTCCAGTAATGAGGGCGGTCGAGCCGCGATAAGAGAACATTTCCTTATCCTTTCATTGTATGTTCAATGTTGCCGGTCGGCGTTTAAGCCACTATTAAACCGTACGTTTCGATGCGATCGCCAGCCCCTTCTGGACGAATCTCTCGCCCGCAAAACAGTTGTTGCGGCATTCCGTGGAGTGTGCACGGTTTGGGCCTCCGCGAAGCGTTTCGCCATGTATTCTCGGTGTAGCGGCTTCTTGCTCGATGCCAGCACTGGCTAGCGCCACGATGGCGGTGGCCGAATGACTATCCGCCGCATTATGACAGCACACGTTAGTTGCTGATTACCGGGCTGCTGTTTGAAAGATATTCAAACAAACCCGAAAAGTAGTTCTTTCAAACCTGACTACGTCCCGCTCCATTGCAAAAAGGGTAAGCGGCTAGCCATCCCATCTTGACGCGCGAGGAAGGAGTTAGCTGGTCGCGGCTGTTTGCCATCGATGGGGCAGCAACGAGGCGATATCGCTGTGGCGATGTGTCCGCAATCGCGTCATAACATCCTTGAGGTACGCATTCGGCTCGTGGCCGTTGAGTTGCGCTGACCGGACGAGGCTCATGATTGCAGCCGAACGTTGACCGGCACGAAGTGAGCCGGCAAACAGCCAGTTGTTGCGTCCGACGGCCAGTTCCCGTTCGTTCTGCCCATATCGTGCAAGAAGTTGAAGTCCACTATCGTTGGCATCCGCTGTATCGTCGTCGCATCAAGGTTCGAGATGTTGAGCAGCGTAGCGGAGGTTGGGTCGTCCATGTTGACGCGGGCGACGGCGAGGTTCGGGTCATTGCCGGATGGATGCTGGATGCTGCCGTGTGTTCCGCCCTGATCCTTGGTGAGCCCCGAGTCAACGTAACGGTCTTGCGCAATCTGCACCAACTTCTTATCGATCGACATTTGCGCGGAAACTCACCGGACGATTCCACCATCGTCCGGGAGAAGCGCAATGCACAAGCCCTACCAAACGTCGGTCCCGTAGACCCGCAGTCGTTGCGACCGATATCGCACCAGCTGAACATGACGTTCGACCCGGTCGAGCTTCAGGGGATGAGTCCGGCACAGCGCTAAAACGTCATCAGACACCTTGCAACCCTGCTAACGCAGGCCGCCGGCGTCGCGCTAACAAGGGAGCGTGACGATGAACAACGATGAGCCGTTGCCCTCGCTGCCACCGAAGCGTAAGGCCGTGGTTTATGTTCGGCAATCGACGCAGACGCAGGTCCAGATGAACCTTGAGAGTAAGCGCCGACAGAACGACCTCGTGCAGGAGGCCCGGCGACGCGGATTCCGTGACATTGAAGTCATCGACGACGATCTGCGACGTTCAGCGAGCGGCACGGTGGCCCGACCCGGTTTCGAGCGGCTGGTTGCGTTGCTGTCTGCCGGTGAGGTCGGAGCAGTACTATGCGCGGATGCCTCACGCCTCGCTTGAAACCGGCGCGACTGGCACCATCTTCTCGAGCTTTGCGGACTTGTCGAAGCGCGTAATCGACCTCGACGGTGTGTACGATCCGTGCCGGTCAAACGATCGCCTGCTCCTAGGCATGAAGGGCAGCATCAGCGAGTTCGAGCTTAATGTGCTTCGTACCCGTATGCACGATGTCAAGCGCCAGAAGGCGCACCGCGGCGAACTTCGTATCAGTGTGCCGATCGGCTATATCTGGCATCGTGAAGTCGGTCTGGGCATTGATCCAAACCTGCAATTGCAGGAAGTCATACGCCTGATATTTGTCCGTTTCCGCGAACTTGGTAGCGCAAGACAGGTTCTGTTATCGCTACGGGCTCAACAGGTCCACTTCCCGCGCCCCTCTGACGGCAGGACGCTGACGCACTTTGACTGGATACCCGTACGCTACCGTAACGTGATCTCGGTACTCAAGAATCCGTTTTATGCCGGCGCCTACGTGTATGGCAAGAGTGGTAAGCAGATGGCGATAGTAGATGGGCGTGCGCGCAAGAGCTATAAGCATCCCAAGCCGTTTGAGGAGTAGGATGTCCTGCTTCGGGAGCATCACGAAAGCTACATCGATTGGGCGGAATTCGAACGCAATCAGAAACAGCTCTCGGCCAACGCCTACGGCAAGGCGGGCGACGTAAAATCGAGCCGCGGTGGACGGGCGCTGCTCGCCGGTCTGCTTGCCTGTGCGCGCTGCGGGCGTCGCTTGTCAGTGGCCTATACTGGACGAGTCCCGCAGGCCGTCTATCGATGTGACCGCTTTGACATCCCGCCGCGATGCATGAGCTTCGGCGGTTCCCGCATTTATGCTGCCATTGGAAACGAACTTCTGCGTGTCGTGAAACCGTTGGCAATGCTCGCCGAGCGCCGATACGCCGCTTGCGACCCGGATAACCGTCTGATTGCCGCGCAACTGGAAAAGAACTGGGAGGCAGCATTACGTCGGGTACAGGCATGCCAGGCGCGTCTGGAGACGGCGGAAGCATCGATGGCCCCGGCAGCTTGCCCTGACTTCTCAAAGCTCGCTGAGAATCTCCAGGCGGCCTGGAACGCTCCTGGCGTGACCATGCGCATGCGCCAGCAGCTAGTCCGCGCGCTCATCGTTGATATTGTTGCAGACGTCGACGACGATGCTCACGAAGTCATGCTGACGATCCACTGGCAAGGCGGCCAGCATTCCCAGCTAAGAATTCGCAAGCCCGGAACGGGCGAGCATAGTTGCAGCACCTCTGATGAGGCGCTCGCGGTTGTTCGCAGCGTGGCAAGCCGATGGTCAGATCAGAACATCGCCGCATCGTTAAATCGGATGGGGTTGCGCACAGGTCAGGGCAAGACCTGGACTGCGCAACGTGTCAGTTCCATACGGCGAGTGCGGGACATCCATGCGTACAAGTCGGCTGAGAAGGATGGTGAGTGGCTCACGATGTCCGATGCCGCGAAATTGCTTGGCGTCACCCACCACATGATCCGGTGTTTGATCAACGACCGGATTCTGCCGGCTGAGCAGGTGGTGCCCGACGCTCCCTAGCAAATTCGTGCGAGCGATTTGCGCAGCGATGCGGTTACAGCGGCCTTATCGCGTAAACATCGCCCGTGTCGCGATGATGCGGAAGGCCAGATCGCAATGTTTACCGAGGCTTCGCAAGGAGGTGCACAATGAACGCCCCATTGCCCATGGACGGATCTGGTTCTCGACCCAGTTATGCAGACTCCCCGGTTATGCCGCGTCATGACCACGGAGACAACGGTTGGCGATCTCTATTCTCGGTCGCTCCGGTTGTCGGCATTATCAGAGAGCCTCCAGGAAGGCGAGCAACGGATCGAGGTTTGTAGCGTGTCGGTGCCACACCACTCGCCGTCGCGTGCGCGAGCGCGCGTTCCTTGAGTTGCATGTCGGCGTGCAAATAGATCTGAGTAGTCTCGGAGGACTCGTGACCGAGCCAGAGCGCGATCACGGTCAGGTCGACGCCGTGATGCATCAGGCTCATCGCGGCCGTGTGCCGAAGCGTATGAGGCGTTATTGATTTCTTCTTCAGCGAGGGGCACGAGAGGCGCGCGATTTCGGCGTTGCGCGACACGAGTTGCTGAAGAGCATCGGCACTGAGATGACCACCGCGCGAACTGGGGAAGACCGGATCGCCTGGTTCGCCTGGTTGATATAGCAGCCACTGTTTCCGGACGGCAACTACATCCGGTCGCAGCGGAGTACATCTCATCTTTCTGCCTTTGCCGAGGCAACGAACGTGGGCGCCTGTGCCGAGCGTCACATCCTGACGCCGGAGTGCGGTCAATTCGCTATTGCGCAGGCCCGTTTCAACCGCTACAAGAAGCAGCGTCGGGTCGCGGTTGCCGATCCAGTTTCGTACGCCAGGCGCCCCTACCAAAGCGGCGGCCTCGCTCTCGGTCAGAAACTCAAACGGGCCGTGCTCGCAGCGTTTGGATGGGATTGCAAGGACATGCTGACACGGCAGAAACAACGCAGGCTCACTGACCGCGACGAACCGGAAGAAGGCATGCACGGCGGCAAGCCGCGTGTTGCGTGTGCGCACCGAATTGCCTCTGCCGTGTTCGAGGTGCTGCAGGAATTGCTCGATCAACGACACGTCGAAGTCCTCGATTCGCAGCTTTGACGGCGCACGCCCGATATGCTTCGTAGCGAACGCCAGCAGCAGCCGGGAAGTGTCCCGGTAACTTGCCACCGTATGCGAACTCAGACCTTGCTGCTCGAGCAGGCGCTGGGTGAAGAAGCGCTGAACGAGGGCTGGGAGGCTGGCGGCGCTCACGGCCGTTCTCCCGGACAGTCCATTTCGAGATAGGCTGCCGCGAGTCCAGGCAGCTCAGGAACCGCTTCGATGTACCAGTACGTAAGGCCGATGTTGACATGCCCGAGGTACGCGGCAAGTTTCGGTAATTCCCGACTCACGTCCAGACCGGCGCGATACCATTCGACCCGCCTTCGAGTCGCGAAGCTATGCCGGAAGTCCTGGAAGCGCGGGCCGTAACCATCGCGCCCGTCCTCTGTCGCCGATCGCAGACCCACAGCGCGCGACATTCTGACGAACATGCTTCGTGCAGTGCCTGCCTTCAGTCGCTTGCCGCGCTCACTAACTAGGAACGCCTCGCTCAATCGTACAGGACAGAGTCGATCGCGATTCCGGGCATAGTGTTCGAGTGCCACCCTGGAAGACTCTGCTACACGATTCCCGGGTGGAGAGTATCCCGCTGACGAGGTCAACGTCGGATCGGTCGTAATCCGATCGGGCGCCTTTCGGCCGGCGCTTCCGGACCCGTTCGGATGCTTAACTTATGCGATCGTCGCATAAGTTAAGCAAAATCAGTCAACAAATACATACGCGCCATCCCCTATCATGCCGGAGATAACTGTCAACGCCCCACGCTCATGAACTTTTTTAATTGCACGGTCCGACGTAGCTACGCACTCAAGTTCGCCTCCGCGCTGGCCTGCACTGGCGTCGGAGCAGGGTGCGGCGGCCTAGTGTTGGCACTCCTGCTGCATGGCATTCAGCATGTCGCCTATGGTTATGACACCGCGCATCTGATTGGGTCGAAGACCTTTCTGGAAGGTGTCAGCATGGCGTCGCCGCTGCGCCGAATGCTCGTATTGAGTACGTGCGGACTGGTCGTGGGCGCGGGATGGGCCACACTCTATCGGTTTGGCAAGCCGCTTGTCAGCATTCGCAGGGCGGTTGCATCACCGGATCCGCGCATGCCGATCGTAAGCACCATCACGCATGCGTTGTTGCAGATCATCACCGTAGCGCTGGGATCTCCACTAGGACGCGAGGTCGCGCCGCGAGAGATTGGTTCGTTACTCGCAGGACGCGTCGCGGCTCGCGCCGGTCTCAGCGTCGACGATTGCCGTCTGCTGGTGGCGTGCGGCGCTGGCGCTGGCCTCGCCGCCGTCTATAACGTACCGTTGGGCGGCGCTGTGTTCGTCCTGGAAGTTCTTCTCGGCACGTTCGCGCCGCGTGCGTTGCTCAGCGCGATTTTCACCTCGACGATCGCAGCCGTGGTGGCTTGGATCGGACTTGGAAACGAACAGCAATATGTAGTTCCAACATTCCATGTGAGTGCGCCGCTGATGCTATGGGCAGCAATGTGCGGTCCGATGTTCGGGCTGGCCGCTTGGTTCTTCGTAATGCTGACTTCGGGGGCACGGGCGAATGCGCCACGCGGGACCCGCCTGTTGATGCTGTCGGTCCTTAACTTTCTGTTGATTGGGGTGCTGGCAGGCTACTTTCCGCAGCTAGCGGGCAATGGCAAGGGCGCCGCAACGCTGTCGTTCGACAGTGACCTCAGCATCTCGCTCGCCGCCACGTTGCTCTTTCTGAAAGTAGCCATCGAAGCGTCTAGCTTGCGCGCCGGCGCCGAAGGCGGCCTGCTCACGCCGGGCCTGACCAACGGCGCGCTGCTCGGGGCTGTACTGGGCGGCTTGTGGAATCATCTGATGCCCGAGGTGCCGACGGGCGCCTACGCTCTTGTCGGCGCGGGCGCGTTCCTCGCCGCGTCGATGCAAATGCCGCTCACGGCGGTCGCGCTGATTGTCGAGTTCACGCATGCAAACCACGACCTGCTGTTTCCATTGCTGCTGGCGGTAGGCGGCTCGGCGGTGACCTATCGCGCGATTCCGCACCTTGTGCCGGCGCGTTTGTCCGCCAAGCCGTTGACGCGCGCGGCGTTGCCGTCCAGCCGGGCATGAAGACAGGGCATCACCGTATTCATGAATCGACACCGAACACTATGCGAATTCTCGCGGTCGAGGATGATCCTCGTAGAAGCGCTATGGCTCGATTCGCCGCCCGATAGCGACAGCCCGCACCCCCAATTTCGGTCAGCGTCGGCAGATCATCAACTAGCCGTATCAAGCGCGCCTTGCTCCACACCGTGCACGGCGTCGTTTATCAATTGCGCAAATTCCTCACATAAACTTGTCGCACACTGTGACCGTGACAGACGCGCCGATTATCGACGAGGGTTTAACGCATAGCCTACGAGCATCGCAGCAAACGTCCTCGTGTGCCCTTCCGTCGCGCCAGAGGAGCCCGGAACGTGTGACAAAGTCGACGCTCCGTTTCCGGTCGATCTCGATGATGTTTCGGGCGTGCCATTGCCAGACGCGGTTGTAACGATTCAGTGATTCCGATATAGCCGCAATCACTAGCGAATCTTTCAGGGGCGATTTTTCACCGGGCTCGCGTTGCAAAGTTCTTTCGCGCCACGTACTGCTCTTCATTCATTACCACCAACGCATTCAGGAGATTCCGTTGAACATCGCGCAGGCGCTGCAACACTACAGGTTTCACAGCAGGACCGGATGTGTTGAGGAACTTCTCAACGCCGTTGGCCTTGACCGCACCCCGCTTTCTGTAGAAAGGCTTGCACCGCTAGATCAATTTCACTCTGGCGGGTTAGCAGCTACAATAGAACTTGCCAGTGAGCTGAAGCTTTTGGCAGACGATCGCGTTCTTGACATAGGCTCGGGGCTTGGTGGCCCGTCACACTACGTCGCGGCGACCTACGGCTGCTCTGTCGATGGGGTCGATCTCAGTCCGTCATTGGTTGAAGCGGCAAACTTGCTCGCAGAGAAAACTTTATTGTCGCCTCGCGTTAGATATACACGCGCCGATGCGCTGTCCCTTCCCTTCGAATCAAATGCCTTTGACGTCGTGTAGACACAGCATGTTGCCATGAACATCGCTGATCGCGCCGCACTCTATTGCGAAATATTCCGAGTACTCCGGTCCGGCGGACGCTTCGCAATGTTTGACGTCGTGGTATCGGCTAACAAAGCCTTGCTCTATCCAGTGCCATGGGCGCGAGAATCCGATTCGAGCCACCCGATAACTGTCGAGGAAACACGGGAGCTGCTTGCCAATGGGGGCTTCGAGATCACGTCGTGGTCCGATCGCACCGAAGCAAGCTTGGCCTGGTTTGCGGAGCGCGAGAAGTCACGCGCCATAAATTTAAGTAACCCGGCTTTCGGTTTGCAATGTCTGATGGGGCCGGATTTCCCCCACATGGTCGAGACACTTGTTAAGAACCTTCGTGACGGCCGCGCAGCGATTGTGCAGGCGATTGCTCAAAAGCCGTAATCACCGCAAAGTCTGACGCCGGCGGTGGCCGCTTGCCGAGAGTCACCGCACTACTAGCGGCCGTCGACCGCATTGGTGCGTACTAGTGGGTGCTGACATTCCTGACGGACGGCAGCGGCGCTCTGAAAACCGCTCTTGCCAGACTTTTACAAACATGCCCCCATTGCTGAGCAGACGAGGCGACCGCCGCCCGCGGTGATCGTTGACGGCATTGCCGACAGGAAAAAGAGAACGCCCCTAAATCGCTAGACACTGTGGAGCATGCAGTGAGGTTCCCTCGGTTTCTTTCCCCAACGACTGGGGGAGATGTTTAACAGTGTGGAGTCTGCACGGGACCCCGATGCCTGCGGAACTGGCATAGTGCACAGAAGCGCTGCAGGTGGCTCAGCTTTCTTCGCCCGCAGCTTCACTCGGGATGCCTTCATCGACACGTCTGCGCCGACATCATGACAGTTGATGCGGCGCTCAGTTCTCTGCAGGACCGTCAATCTTCTTCTTTCTTCCACGCTTGAGCGCGGGCAGCGGAGCTTCGTCTCGCTCAATAAGCAAATCGAGTTCATCAACGCCCAATGCGCCCGCCAAAACGACGAGCGTATCCATCCGCGCGCTGGTTTGCCCCTTCTCTATCAGGCCCACATGCGTGCGATGCAAGCCAGCACGGTCTGCGAGAAGTTCTTGGGACATACCGAGCTTGCTACGGAAAAACTTCAGATTCTTTGCGATGCGCTCGCGCAAAAGCGCCTGACGCGGGTTGAGGTTCTCTGCCATATCGGGCTGGAGCATTACGCATCACGAGCCTGAAATCTACAGCCATATAAATGGCATTAAAAATAATGGCAGTATTTACACGACATATTTCCCTGGTTACACTGCGGTCGCACCGTCCACCCGCCTTTTAGTTGGTTTCCCTCAAAGACATCCGATGTCAACTCTTCGCGCGAGAGGCAACTTGCATTTTCACTATCGCCCACTGCGGGGGACACGCACGTCCTGCAGCGGGCCATATGACGGAGAACTCTTCGTGACTGCTCCTCGAGCGCAGCGTCGACCGAAAATCATCGGGAACTCGCCAGCCGTGCGACAGATGGTTAAGTTGGTCGAACCGGTCGACACTGAACTACACCCGCAACCGCGTGTGTGGACACTGACGTACCGACAAAATGAAGTGCTCGTGTTGATTTGCACTGAATCCTGACCCACCCTACGCAGTAATTTGCATCGAATATTGACCCACGTAGAACACTGACCTGCTCGGGAACGGGCAGGGGAACGGAGTGATCGACGTGGCTATATTGAGCATCATCCGACGCTGGCACTTTCGCGATCATGTCTCGTTGCGCGAGATTGCCAAACGACTGGGCGTGTCGAGAAACACGGTCCGGCGTTACATTCGGGCCGGTACGGTCCTGCCCGCCTATCCGGAACGACACAGTCCCAGCAAGCTCGACGGGTTCGCTGCGAAGCTCTCGAGCTGGCTGAAGACCGAAGCGAACCGGCCCCGCAAGCAGCGAAGAACCCTGAAGCAGATCCACGCAGATCTGTGCGCGCTCGGCTTCACCGGCTCTTACGACCGGGTGGCGGCGTTCGCTCGGCGCTGGCGGCAGGAACAGCACGAGCAGGCAAAGACAACGGGACGGGGAACGTTCGTGCCGCTGCGGTTTGCCGCTGGCGAAGCGTTCCAGTTTGACTGGAGCGAGGACTGGGCCGTTATCAATGGCGAGCGCACCAAGCTGCAGGTCGCACAGCTCAAGCTCAGCCATAGCCGCGCCTTCTTCCTGCGCGCCTACCTGCTTCAGACTCACGAGATGCTGTTCGACGCGCACTATCACGCGTTCGTCGCCTGGGGCGGCATTCCACGCCGCGGCATCTATGAATGAAAGGGACTTCCCCGTCCCGAATCAAGCGCCCGTTGCGGGTAACGGCATCAAAGTGCCACGATGGGGTTCTC
>NZ_JAWRXU010000698.1:0-272 GCF_046534895.1 Paraburkholderia sp. SIMBA_053
GTAGCGAATGTACCCATTGATGAACCAGCGCCGCCTGGAACAACGCAGGCGCATGCCACGCCCACAGCGCCACGGCGTGCAGTAGCCAGGCAACCAGTGGTAAGGTCAGCGCGTACCAGCACCGGGAAAACGAGCGCGTCCTGACCAGCCGTCCAAGCCGCAATCGCGCACGCTTCGGCAGCGCCCATATCCATACGCCGAGCGGCCGGCCCATTACGAGCAACGGTGCAGCAATCAGCATCATCGATTCGTGCTGCACCATATGTGCGGAG
>NZ_JAWRXU010000699.1:0-271 GCF_046534895.1 Paraburkholderia sp. SIMBA_053
TTCGACATGCTCGGCCCGCTCAGCACCGGTTACCTCGCGGCGAGCTGGTTTGCGTTCCACCCCGGCAACATCGACGAACTGGCCGACACGGGTGTCGTACCGTTCGACAACTCGGTGAAATTCAAGTCGGCCAGCTACGCGGGCTTTACGGTCGGCGCGATGATGGGCCTCGGCAATACGACGAACTTCTCGACGGGCAAGACGCTGAGTTTCGGCGTGAACTACGCGAATGGCCCGTTCAAGGCGGCGGCCGTCTACTCGAACGAGCACA
>NZ_JAWRXU010000100.1:0-467 GCF_046534895.1 Paraburkholderia sp. SIMBA_053
GCTTGCCGTTTCATCTGGTGATGGCGCTGTCGGTTGTGGGCTTCGGGTTGCACGACTACATCTACAGTGCGCAAGACAAGCTGATCTACGACGGCAAGCTGCAACCGATGCTCGTCGCACAGAATCCGTTCTTCGGCAAGGCGCCCGCGAAGCCCGAACAGGACGCGACGAAACTGCTCGCGCCCACGACTTTGCTCGACAAGGTGCGCGCACAGGCGCCCGGTTTCGAGCCGGAAGAGCTGACATGGCGGCGCGCGGGACAGCCTGGCGCGACTGTCTTCGTGCGCGGCGAAGACCCGCATTACCTCGCGCGCAGCGGCGGCTTCGCGTTGATGGACCCCGTCAGCGGCGAGTTCGTGAACCACAAGTTCCTGCCCGGCGATGGCAACGGCGACAACTGGGCCGCCGCCACGAGCGCGATTTACGCGCTGCATTTCGGCAGCTATGGCGGCGCGCCGATTCAATGG
>NZ_JAWRXU010000700.1:0-271 GCF_046534895.1 Paraburkholderia sp. SIMBA_053
GTATACGAACCTGCTCAATAGCGCGCAGCAGTTGCGCGTCGCGAAGGCGGGCCAGGTCGGCAACGTGCGCGTGGTCGATTTCGCCGAAGCACCCGATGAGCCGGTGCGTCCGAAGCGCGTGATCGCGATTCTCATTGCGCTGGGCGGCGGTCTGGTGCTCGGCATCATGCTGACTTTCTTCAGGCGCGCGATGTATGGCGGCGTGGAGCGTCCCGACGAACTGGAAGCCGTGCTCGGCGTGCCGGTGTTCGCTGTGGTGCCGCGCAGCCAG
>NZ_JAWRXU010000701.1:0-271 GCF_046534895.1 Paraburkholderia sp. SIMBA_053
GAAGCTGTCGGGCCAGTGGTGCGAGGCACCCCGCCGGGTGCTCGTCGACCGTGCGCGCCGGGACGAGCTGGCAGGTCTCCTGATCGCCGAGTTCGGCCGCCGGGCGATCGGGTCGAGCCTGGACGATGCGACCGAGGTGGGGCCGGTCGCGTTCGCCGGGCGCCGCGACGAGCTCGTCGAGCAGCGGGAGCGGCTGGCGCAGGCCGGTGCCGAGCTGCTGCGCGTCACACAGGTGCCCGCACAGGGATGGTTCTTCGAGCCGACGGTGGCG
>NZ_JAWRXU010000702.1:0-271 GCF_046534895.1 Paraburkholderia sp. SIMBA_053
GGCAGGGCACGACACCGCCGCGGGGATGCTCGGAGCCATACGAGCGACCGTGTCGATCACCGTCCCCGTGATGTCGCTGATCGGCGCGAGCACTGTGCCGGCCGAACTCGACGGGTGCATCCCGATCGACATCCGCACCGCGCAGTTGCTCGCCGGCACGGCGGCCGGGTGGGATCGCGTCCTGACACACCCGATCACCGGAGCGCTTCTCGCGGTCGACCGCTACCGGCCCTCCGCCGCGGTGAGACGACACCTCACGGCCCGAGACCAG
>NZ_JAWRXU010000703.1:0-271 GCF_046534895.1 Paraburkholderia sp. SIMBA_053
TGGATCGGACAACGCATGCGTGCCGATGCGCGGATGGAGCGGCAAATGATCGTCCTCGACTCCCTCAGCGCAGCCTTCCACGCAATGGTTTCGACGGGAAGGGCTGCCGCATGAAGCTCTACATCGCGGGTCCAATGACCGGTTACGTCGACCTCAACGATGATCGGCGTCTACAACATTCTGTTCACCGCAGCGACGGCCTTCACCGTCACCGCTCCGGACGGTCAAACCGCAACGGGATCGACGGGTGGCCGCACTGGAGAGCCAGATG
>NZ_JAWRXU010000101.1:0-465 GCF_046534895.1 Paraburkholderia sp. SIMBA_053
ACGCTGACATTCAGTGCATTCGCGGCTTCTTCCGCCGTCATGTAAAGGCTGTCACTGGAGCCCAGTGGTACGGGAGCGGTGCTTGTCATGGGATGTGAGGTCGGTCGATATATCGACGATTATCATCGAGATTGACTGAGGATGCCACATGGATCGACACTTGTCGCTACCGGCTCAATAATCATCCGGATGGAGACAACATGAAGGAATGCAGGTTTATTGCCGCGAGCGGGATGCTCGGCATTGGCGTCCCCGAAGACAGTTTGCGAAAGGCGATGGCGTGCCAGCCACATTTCGTTGCTGCCGACGCGGGCACTACGGACGCCGGTCCGTTTGCTTTGGGGATGGGCGTGTGCGCGTTTCCACGTGACGCGATCTTGCGGGACCTCACCACCCTGTTGCGAAACACTGTGCCCGCCAGGGTGCCATTGCTGATTGGTTCGGTCGGCACGGGCGGCGCAGACG
>NZ_JAWRXU010000704.1:0-271 GCF_046534895.1 Paraburkholderia sp. SIMBA_053
CATCAAAGCTTTCCTAATTCTATAAATGCTTGTGCCTCTGTCAAATATGGAATTTCCTAATTCCTTTTCTGTAAAGCCCACTACGTCAAAAGATGAAAGAAGATCAATAGATTTAGTTAAATTATCAACATCTATAAAGAATTTATTGTTCGAAACTGGTTTACATAAGAAGTCAGATGCAAATTCAGGGAATTTCTCAAAGTTTTTTTGAGCAAATTGAACTTGTTTTTTAAGTGGATATGCTTCTTGGTAATCAAAATTAACTAATAAT
>NZ_JAWRXU010000705.1:0-271 GCF_046534895.1 Paraburkholderia sp. SIMBA_053
GATTCGTTCGTTACCCGCACGACGCAAAGCGCTTTAACAACCTGAAAGGGGATTTGATGACTGCACAAAGAGGACCCGTGCAGAGCGGCAGGCCGTTGACTCTGTGGGCCGTCTGGCTAATCGCCACTCTCGTGGCCTCATTGCCGCTCTTCGTTTCGTCGATACCTCCGTTGGGGCAGCACTTTTATAATATCGTCAGGATAGACATTCTTGCGCATCCGGTTTCCTACGCCGGCGACTTTGTAGTTCGGTGGGACCCTTTACCCGATCT
>NZ_JAWRXU010000706.1:0-271 GCF_046534895.1 Paraburkholderia sp. SIMBA_053
CGGCGCAATGCGTCCACCAGCCGCGTGGACCGCGTCGACTACTTTCTTCCAGCCGGCCAGCGCCGCCTCGCCATGAAAGCGCGGGACGTTCGGATCGTCGAGCGCGGCCGCGCGACCAACACCGGTTCCTTCGGTGATGATGAGACCGACGCCGTGCGCCGCACGTCGCCGATAGTACGCGGCGACGTCGGCGCCCGGTATGCCGCCTGGGGAGAAAGACCGTGTCATCGGAGCCATGACTACCCGGTTAGGCACGGTGAGGGCATTGAGT
>NZ_JAWRXU010000707.1:0-271 GCF_046534895.1 Paraburkholderia sp. SIMBA_053
GTTCGCCGCCTTTCACTATCGTAACGACCCGGCACCGGCAAAACGGCCGCAGCCAGATTTATCAGCACCGGGCAGATGGTCTGCCTGGCATTTTCACTTCGAGCGGCTGCGCGGCAGTGCAATAAAAGGCAAATTGGCGCTACTTACTCTTACGGATGGCAAAGTACACGCTTTAGTGGAGTTTGATGGCCGCTCACCGGTTGTCGTACAACAGCCTGTATTGAATGCTAACAAGTTGAGTTTTCATATTGATAGCTGGATGGGGCCACTC
>NZ_JAWRXU010000708.1:0-271 GCF_046534895.1 Paraburkholderia sp. SIMBA_053
CTATCAAAGAGGAAATCATGCAGCAGCGCGAACTGGGCAAGTCCGGTCTCAAGGTATCCGCCATCGGACTGGGCTGTATGGGACTGAGCTTCGCATACGGCCCCGCGACGGAAGAGCAGCAGGCAATCCGTCTGCTTCACTCGGCGCTCGACCAGGGCGTCACCTTCTTCGACACCGCCGAAGCCTACGGCCCCCACACGAACGAGACCTTGCTCGGCAACGCTCTGTCGGCGAATCGCGACAAGGTCGTCATCGCCACCAAGTTCGGTTT
>NZ_JAWRXU010000709.1:0-271 GCF_046534895.1 Paraburkholderia sp. SIMBA_053
AGGGCAAGCGGCACGCGGCCGCCGCGGACCGCGCCGCCGGGAAGCCTGAGTTCGAGAAGCCGCACGCGCGGTTGCGCTTTCAATGTGAGCTGGAACACCGGCTTTCCCGCAATTTGCACTGTCGCTTCGTCCCACGTATTCCCGACTCCGGCAAGACGCGCATAAGCCAGTCGCGAGGCTTCCTCACGCTTTTGCACGTAGGCGAAATTCGCTCCATTGGCGCCGCCAATCAGATGAACGGTGGTGACGCACCATCCCGCGCGCAGTCGCT
>NZ_JAWRXU010000710.1:0-271 GCF_046534895.1 Paraburkholderia sp. SIMBA_053
GCGCATCGTCGAGATCGAAGGTTTGATAGATCACGGGCTTCACCGCGCCGCTTCGAATCTGCGGCCACACCTTTCGCTCGAGATCCTCGATCAACGCCGCTTTTTCCTCATGCGTGCGCGAGCGCAGCGTCGAGCCGATGTGCGTAAGGCGTTTCGCCAGCATCGGGAACAGGTCGAGTGCTGGCGCCGGGCCCTTGATGATGCCGATTTGCACGATGCGGCCGTTCATCGCGGACGCCGCGTAGTTCCGCGCGACGTAGTCGCCAGCAAT
>NZ_JAWRXU010000711.1:0-271 GCF_046534895.1 Paraburkholderia sp. SIMBA_053
TGCCCTTGCGTGTGACGCGTGTCGGTGTCGGCGGCAAGCGAAGCTTCGACCCGGCAGACAAGCGACGACTGGTCGAAGCCTGTCTGCGGCCAGGCGCCTCACTATCGGGCCTCGCTCTGAAGGCGGGCGTGAACGCCAACCAGTTGCATAAATGGGTCCAGGCGCGAGAACGGGGCCAGCCTCCAATCAGGCATGACGTGCCGGTCGCATCATCAGTGTTTGTTCCAGTCGTCGCGATCGACGAGCCGACGGCGGTCATGGCGTCCGCGCC
>NZ_JAWRXU010000712.1:0-271 GCF_046534895.1 Paraburkholderia sp. SIMBA_053
GGTACGTGCGCGACGACATTCCCGTCATTACGCAATATCCAAACGGTCAAACGGTGCCGTCTCCGCAAGGACCGCTCGGATTCAAGCCTGGCGAACTGGTTGGCTGCGTGTCCGGCGAGCTAGGTCTGCGCAGCTATCTGGAAGCGCATGGTCATGAACTCGTCGTCACGAGCGATAAGGACGGTGCCGACTCCACCTTCGACAAGCACCTGGTCGATGCCGACGTCGTCATTTCGCAGCCGTTCTGGCCGGCCTATCTGACGGCGGAACG
>NZ_JAWRXU010000102.1:0-465 GCF_046534895.1 Paraburkholderia sp. SIMBA_053
CAGGCTTCACGCCGGTCGGCGGCACGGCGATCGCAGCAGCGACGGCCGCTGGTGGTGAAGTGTCGGTGGGCAAGGCAGGTGCAGAACGCCGCATCACGAACGTCGCAGCAGGTCTGAACGCGACCGATGCAGTCAACGTGAGCCAGTTGCAGTCGGAAGACGCAAAGGTCAACAACGTCTCGAACAACGTTTCGAACGTCGCGAACAACCTGGCGAACACCAACAACAACGTCGCGAACCTGAGCGGCAACGTCACCAACATCAACAACACGGTGAACAACATCGTGAACGGTGGCGGCATCAAGTACTTCCACGCCAACTCCACGCTGGCGGATTCGTCGGCAACGGGCACGGATGCAGTGGCGATCGGCGGCAACGCACAGGCGACGACGGCGAACTCGGTAGCACTGGGCTCGAACTCGGTGGCGAACTCGGCCACGCTGACGACGGCAGGCTTCACGCCGG
>NZ_JAWRXU010000713.1:0-271 GCF_046534895.1 Paraburkholderia sp. SIMBA_053
GCAAGTCCGCGAACATTCTGCTCGACGACGTCGATCTCGAAGAGGCCGTCAAGCGCGGCGTGGCTGCGTGCTTCGTGAACTCGGGCCAGTCGTGCTCGATTCCGACGCGCATGCTGGTGCCGCGTCATCTGATGAACGACGCCGCGCAGATCGCGAAGCGCGCAGCGGAAACGTATCGCGTCGGTCCGACCGACGATGCTTCGACGCAACTCGGCCCGCTCGTCAACCGCAACCAGTTCGAGCGCGTGCAGGCGTTGATCCAGACGGGCAT
>NZ_JAWRXU010000714.1:0-271 GCF_046534895.1 Paraburkholderia sp. SIMBA_053
CGTGCTCGACGGCGCGGTCGGCGTCGATGCGGCGCGCATGCGGCCACGTGCGCCGGGCGTGCCGTTGCAGGCATCGACGCAACTGATTGGCGCACATTTCGGCAGCGTTACGCGTTCGACGGGCGGCGTCGGCGGGCCGGTGGCCTTGCTGCCCGCGCCCGCGCTGGTGAACCCGGGCAAGGTGCAGGACGACAAGGACGTCGCGTTCGATCTCGTGCCCGACGCGAACGCCCGCGCGTACCGCGTGCAGATCGCGCGCGACGCCGATCTG
>NZ_JAWRXU010000715.1:0-271 GCF_046534895.1 Paraburkholderia sp. SIMBA_053
CTGCGTTTGCAGATCCAATGACGCCGTGTTCCTTTCCTGTGTCGCTCATGTTTTTTGCCTCGCCGGCCTCAAAGATCCGGCCTCAAGATGTCGATCTTCAGAATACGCATCGAGTCGTCCTTAACCAGATCGGTCAAGCCATTCGCATCGCTGGTGCCTTCGATTACGCGCCCGTCGTCGGTCGTAATCCGATAGGGCTGGTGCACCGCCGGTGCTGGCTCATTAAGCGAATCACCGGGATAGTGCAGCCGGAATCGCTGGTCGGTTGGCG
>NZ_JAWRXU010000716.1:0-271 GCF_046534895.1 Paraburkholderia sp. SIMBA_053
GGTTGCGGAAACAAGCAGCTTCGCCGAGGCATCACGACAACTCGGCGTGACCAGTTCGGTCGTGACGAACCGCATCCAGCAACTGGAGCGCTTCGTCAACGCCCCATTGTTTCACCGCAGCACGCGGCACGTACGCCTCTCCGAAGTCGGCGAGGCGTTCTATCGTGAATGTGCGGAGGTGGTGGGGCGCGTCAACGACCTGACCGATCAGATGCGCGAATTGCGCGCCACGCCCACCGGGCGGCTGCGTATCCAGATGCTGCCTGGTTTC
>NZ_JAWRXU010000717.1:0-271 GCF_046534895.1 Paraburkholderia sp. SIMBA_053
TCGGCGCAGGACTCCTGGCCTTCCTCCTCTCCAGGCCGATCGATCCCCCGGTAGGGTCGACTGTGGCGATGCTGGCATTGATCGGAAGCGCGATCGTGCTCGCCGTCGCCGCGCTCATCGGGCTCGTGCTCCTCGCCGGCCTCGTCGTCGGCATCGTGATGCTCGTGCGCCGCAGCATTCGCCTGCGCAACGTCACTCGGTTCCGCCTCGCACGATTCGCCCACGCCAATGCCATGAGCTACGTCGAGCGTGTCGACGAGCCGCCGCTTCC
>NZ_JAWRXU010000103.1:0-464 GCF_046534895.1 Paraburkholderia sp. SIMBA_053
TTCATCTCTTCCTGGTATCGCTGCTGCCCTTTGCGACCGCATGGATTGCGCGCACCAAGCTGGCATCCACTCCTGTAGCGTTTTACGCTGGCCTGTTTGTGTGCATCGACGTTGCCTATAACCTTTTCGAGCGTGAAGTGCTGGCACGCGCAAACACCCCGCAGATGTCCTCGTCTATGCGGCGCATGGCGCGGCGTAGATCAGTCGCTGTCCTCGCAAGCTTCGCGACCGCTGTGCCTGTTGCGCTCATCGCGCCGGGCTTGAGTTTCGGGCTGATCTGCGGGGCCCTGATCCTCCACTTGCGGCCAGATGTCTCGGGCAGTCGGTGACGGTCTTTCAAGGGCACTTCGCGCGAGGATTCTGGAACTTGGCCGGATGCAGCATGTCTACCCCTCGACCGGTACGCCACGGTGGCTGGGCATTGCCTCCTCACGGGCATGTCGAGGCTAACCGGCGTGTCAAAG
>NZ_JAWRXU010000718.1:0-270 GCF_046534895.1 Paraburkholderia sp. SIMBA_053
TCGGCCCTCATTTCACCCGCAATCACGCAGCGCGCCTGTAGTATTGGGCGATCATCCCGCAAGGCGCTGCTATCTGCCGTCATCACACGCCTTCCGGTAATGTTTGCGCGCATCGAACGCGTGCGAACAGTTTGCACACAAACAATTGGGCAAAATTTACCTGCACTCCCCCGGAGACCTTATGACCGCTTCTAAAAGCGCGGCCCTCGTCGAGGTGCTGACGCGTCATCGCGACACGCTGCTCACAGAATGGTTGAACCAGCATCTTTC
>NZ_JAWRXU010000719.1:0-270 GCF_046534895.1 Paraburkholderia sp. SIMBA_053
CTGACGAACCGGTTCACCGGCGAAGTTATCTTTGGCTTCGATTTCGTTTCTAAAGAGGCGCTTCAAAAACGCCTTGAATTCAATATCGACACGGTGTTTAGCCTCCTGCGGCCGCGCTAACCGCGGCGACATCGCCTTCCTTCGCTTTCCCCAAAATCCCAATCTCGCAGGGTTTTCCGCTTCGGTAAGGGAAAACCCTTTTTTGACTTTGCTTCGTCTCGGGTATTAAATAACGAACTGGATCGTTACTTAAATTTTTCGCGCAATCGG
>NZ_JAWRXU010000720.1:0-270 GCF_046534895.1 Paraburkholderia sp. SIMBA_053
TGTGGGAAGGGCTCGTGCTGCGCGCCGAACAGCCGCAACTGTTCGTGATCGGACTCGACAGTTGCACGATTCTTTCGCGCGAAGGCAATACCCTCGAGCGGGAACTGCACTACGGCCAGGCGACGGTCCGCGACCGCGTCACGCTGCACGAAAGCCAAAGCGTGCGCTACGACATCCTGCCGACGGCGGATTACGTCGGCGGCTCGCTGACCATGACCATCGAACAGCCGGACGAGCTGCAGCTATTCTTGCGCTTTGAATACGCGACCA
>NZ_JAWRXU010000721.1:0-270 GCF_046534895.1 Paraburkholderia sp. SIMBA_053
GCTCCCGCCGCACAAAATATTACGCAGTGGTGAAAAGACCTTATAATCCGGCTCACCGTCGTACGGTGCGAGGCGCGGCTCCGCAAAACTCACCGTTTAGTTCATTTACGCCGAATCCTCGGGCGCTAAGTATTCACCGCGCATAAAGAGTTGCCGCGCGGCATCGCGCAGTCTCATTCCTTTCTCTCCCAACCTGGCAAAGTAGGAAAAATTCCTACACGAATGACGGATTAATCCGTCAAACAAGCTGGGTGTCTGTCCGATTTTGTT
>NZ_JAWRXU010000722.1:0-270 GCF_046534895.1 Paraburkholderia sp. SIMBA_053
GGCGTGCAACGGCTGATCGCGCGCGGCGTGCCTTCACGCTTCGCGCGCGGTTGGACAGCCGCCGCGTGTCAGGTCGTGGGCGGCACGATGTTCATCTGTCTTGTCGTACCGGACCTCTCGCTCCTGGTCCGCGAAATCGCCATTATTTGCGCGATAGCGTTTGGCACGTTGAGCTACTCGATGTGCCCCGCGATTCTCGACGAAGTCACGCCTTTCAAGCAGCGCGGCGCGATACTCGCAATCGGTAATTCGATTGCATCGCTCGCGGGT
>NZ_JAWRXU010000104.1:0-464 GCF_046534895.1 Paraburkholderia sp. SIMBA_053
CTGCATGCGGCGTTGGAGCACTACACGCAAGTGCGCAGTGTCGACGTATTGCGCATTCAGAACGCCGCGCGCAATTCGACGGAATGGTTCGAGCACGTCGAGCGCTATACATCGTTCGAGCCCGAACAGTTCGCGTACTCGCTGCTCACGCGCTCACAGCGCATCTCGCACGAGAACCTGCGCGAGCGCGACGCGCGTTATGTGTCCAGTTTCGAAGACTGGCTCGCGCGGCGTTCGGGCGTCGAGCGAGCGCCGCAAAAGCATTCGGTCCCGCCCATGTTCACGCCGTTCACGTTGCGCGGCGTCACGCTGAAAAACCGCGTGGTGGTGTCGCCGATGGCGCAATACTCGGCCGTCGACGGAATTGCCGGCGACTATCACCTGATGCATCTCGGCGCGCGCGCAATGGGCGGCGCCGCGCTCGTCATGACGGAAATGACCTGCGTGTCTCCGGAGGCGCGCAT
>NZ_JAWRXU010000723.1:0-270 GCF_046534895.1 Paraburkholderia sp. SIMBA_053
CATTTCAAAGCATTTTTTTCATCCCCATAATATAGTTCCCGTGGCAGTAAATAGCTTGCTATTACAATTTCAATATATGGACGTTCCATGTCATTTACGGTAACAATCAGTTTTGCTGAAAAAACCTTTTTTTCTTCTATAGATTTTCTTTCACCACTTACTCCGCCTATTATTGCTCCTATGCCACCGCCTATTATTCCACCTACAATTGCACCACCTATACTTGTACCTCTTGAAGTGGAGACAGTGGTTCGACCATCTATTTGCATT
>NZ_JAWRXU010000724.1:0-270 GCF_046534895.1 Paraburkholderia sp. SIMBA_053
CACGATGCTGGATTCGTACCTAAAATTGCTGCCAAGGGAAACTCAATTCCAGAATAACCAACTGGCCTTTTGTGGCTCGCGCATTTCCAGCAAAAATGCGAACCGGTTTTGCGTTGGATAATGCAACAAAACAAACGACAGGCGCTTTGCCAAATAATTTTCAGCCGGACCTTCGTGCTACTGGCGCTGTGTCACAAACAGGAATAAGGAAAACAGGTGCTCGAATCCTGCGGGCCAACCTGCGCTTCATGCTTTAAGGATTGGCGTTGT
>NZ_JAWRXU010000725.1:0-270 GCF_046534895.1 Paraburkholderia sp. SIMBA_053
CGACTGTCTTGAAGCTTTACCGCGCGGTGCCAGCTCGATTTCGGATTTATCGAGCCATATCGAAGATGCCATTGAGCGGGGCTGGGTGTATGGCTCTTTGGCTTATGGCGACAGTAAAGTACGCATGGCGTATGTAATATTGGGCATGTTGCAAACCCGCCAGCTGAAAAGCGCTTTGCTGGCGATATCAAACGAATTTGGCAAAATTAAACTGACTGAATTTAGCGAAAACTTACAGGATATTGTCGCCGGGTCCAGTGAAGATGGCCT
>NZ_JAWRXU010000726.1:0-270 GCF_046534895.1 Paraburkholderia sp. SIMBA_053
TGTCTTTATTGAGGCAAAAGTTCGCATTACTATTAACTGGCGATGCTCTTTCACGGGGCCACGTCTGATCTTCGGCCACTCGTTATTTGTCAATCAGATCCCCTCGCCGCACGTTGCACTCGCGGCGCTCTCGTGTGCATTTTCCCTGTGTTATTCGGTGATGCCTGACGGCGACCGTTCGAGTTTCCTACGCTTGCAGTAGCTATCTCCTGAGTGCTTTTTATGTTCACGGAAGCATGTCGTAATTTTAGGAATTGTCGGATTTTCCAT
>NZ_JAWRXU010000727.1:0-270 GCF_046534895.1 Paraburkholderia sp. SIMBA_053
GGCCCATTTTCTAATGTGCGTTCGTCTTGCATTTTCAATCCTTTGTAGTACGAAACGGTCCGCCGAACTTCGGCCTGTCGGGCCGATATGCGTTCAGCCAATCAACTGATAATTTTGAGCCCCTCCATGATGATCTTCGGGCCTCTTATGACGTCATAGTCGTCGCTTCTCAATCGCCGCATGCGAGAGCCGACCCACGTCGATGAATTGACCCTGATCGACCCCGTCACAACATTCCCGTCCAGCTTGAGTCCCGATATGTTCAGCGGC
>NZ_JAWRXU010000105.1:0-462 GCF_046534895.1 Paraburkholderia sp. SIMBA_053
GATCTTGTGGATATAGATAATCGCGTCTTCGTCAAACGTGCCGAGGTGCACGGCCTCACGCGTCGCGCCCGCAATGCGCCGCATCTCGATATCAGCCTCGCGCACGAGATCAACGCTTTCCAGCGCCTTCGCACCGAGTTCGAACAGCCGGATGGTGAGGTGATAGCGCTCGGTCTCGACCTCTTGCGTCACATACCCAAGCGCCTTCAGCGTTTGCAGCACGCGATGCACAGTCGTCTTCGATAGCGAAAGCCGTTGCGATAGCTCGCTGATGCCAATCTGCCCGCTGTCGCCAATCGCGCCGAGGATCGCGAACACGCGCGCGATCGACGACAGCGATTCGCCCTTATCGGCGGCGTCCACGTCGGACGTGAGCGGGGCGGCGGCGCGCTTGCGGGGCGCGGTGGCCGTGGTCTTGAGTTTGTCGATGGCTGCCATAGTGTCTGCGCAGCGGTTGCCCGC
>NZ_JAWRXU010000728.1:0-270 GCF_046534895.1 Paraburkholderia sp. SIMBA_053
TGGCCTTTCTAGTGATTCTGATGCGTACTTTGCAGCTATGAACATCCCTAACATCTGTATCTTATTTCTTTTAACAGGAATAAAAGAAACATTCTTACCTAAGTATTTTCAAGTTAAAGACCTAAATGGGAAACTTTCCTATACATCGATGATGATTAGAGGTACTTTTTATATTGCTTTCATTGGATCTATAATAGGAATTTTTATCTCTTTAATTGTAGTTCCACTTTTATTCTCAAACTTTAATCAGCATGGTAAACAAATTGCGGT
>NZ_JAWRXU010000729.1:0-270 GCF_046534895.1 Paraburkholderia sp. SIMBA_053
GTACGACGCGATCATCGCCGCAGCGGGCGGCCCGCATATTCCGGGGATATGGCGCAAACAGCTCGCGATCGGCGGCCGGATCGTGATGCCGGTCGGCTGCGAGCGGCACTATCAGAAGCTCGTCAAACTCGTGCGCCGCAGCGAGGACGACTACGAAAGCAGCTCGCTTGGCGAAGTGAGCTTCGTGCCGCTCGTCGGCGCCGACGCGTGGCCCGCGCCCGATGCGGCGCAATCGGACGGCGCGGCGCCGCAGCGCATCCAGGAGACGTC
>NZ_JAWRXU010000730.1:0-270 GCF_046534895.1 Paraburkholderia sp. SIMBA_053
GGGTGTGTTCCGTGCAGCCGACCTGCACGTGACGGCGTCGAGCGGAGATCAGCGCAGCGCACCGAACATATCATGCGCCGCCTCAGTCGGGTTTAGCCCCGGCGTCGTACAGGCACGGCGCACGCTCAATCAGTTCACCATGGGCTTGATATGGCGGCTGGAGGAAGCCCGGTCTCGGCGCATCCGATAAGCCAGAGCGACGCCCATGCGCGCAGTTCTTCGGCCTGTTCAGCGGCCTGGGTGCGCGGACACATGGCACCTCGTCGTGTC
>NZ_JAWRXU010000731.1:0-270 GCF_046534895.1 Paraburkholderia sp. SIMBA_053
ATAGCTTTAGTTTTTGAAGTAATCTTACTTTTTACTAAATTTAAATCTAAATTATATGTATTCAAATCTGGTTCTACCAAAACGGGAATTAATTTATTATCGGTAATTGCTAAAACAGAAGCTATGTAAGTATTTGCAGGAACAATAATTTCATCTCCTTCTTTCATTACTCCTAATTGAATGTAAGCTTTAAAGATAAGACGCAAGGCATCTAAACCATTAGCAACCGCTACTGCATTTCCCCCTTCTTGATAAGATTCCAATTTTCTT
>NZ_JAWRXU010000106.1:0-461 GCF_046534895.1 Paraburkholderia sp. SIMBA_053
AAACATAACGCGCTCGGCGGAGCCGTGGCGCTCCAGATCTTTCATGATCAGATCCTTCCGTAGCATGCAAGCGCCGCGCTGCGGCGCAGGCCGCTCGAAGACCGGCGTTTGGGGAGCGCAGTTGAGACCCCGGTCGCTTGCGGCGGGATGATTCACTTAGGGATTAGGGTGGGTCACCCGAGTCACCACGTTATTGGTTTGCGATGGTGCGATCTGTTCGTCGCCGAACCAAACTGGCCGGAAGAAACCGTGATTCCGGCGGCCGCTCTGCGTCGCTGGCTATGTCAACCTGGTTTGTGCGACATGTGTCGTGGTCGGCCGCGCGTTATGCGGCATGTAGTAGGCTCTTCTGTGCCTCGTCAGAGCAACAAAGGCCGAAAGGACGAACGCTCTGATGAGCACCTTGTTACACCCCTTGGGAGGGTGTTCGCCACGGACGAACGGGCCCGAGCTCGCGTGAC
>NZ_JAWRXU010000015.1:0-146065 GCF_046534895.1 Paraburkholderia sp. SIMBA_053
CACCCGTCTGGCTTTCGATACGCACTACCGTGCCGGCATGCGGATCGACGACGAGCATCACGGTCTGTCCGGTGAGCCAAAAGACCGCGTGAAGACTTCGCGAAGATGACTTCTGTCACGAAAGCCGGTTTCCCGAGCGATTGTTTCAAGCGAATGACGGCCGCGCTCGACCATGTTTCTTGCTGCTTCGAGACGGAGCCGCTCGATCGCCTTTGCGGGAGACTCGCCGGTTTCGGCGAGGAAAATGCGTCCAAACTGCCGCGTACTGAGATGCGCGGCTTTGGCGAGATCGTCGACGCGCAGTGGTTTGGACAAGTTCAGGCGTGCGTATTCGAGCGCCATTTGGATTCTGTCCGATTTTGGTGCAAGTGCCAGCATTTCCGAATGCTGCGACTGCCCACCCGATCGGCGATGGTGCATGACAAGCGCTCGAGCTACCGATGTCGCAAAGTCGGCTCCAAAATCCTTTTCGACCATCCCGAGCGCCAGATCCATCGCCGCTGTCAACCCCGCGGACGTCCATATCGCACCGTCGACAATAAAGATCCGGTCGGCTTCGATCTGGGCAGTCGGGCAGCGCGCCTGCAAGGCATTTGCGAAGGCCCAATGCGTGGTTGCGCGCCTTCCATCAAGAAGGCCAGCCTCGCCGAGCACGAAAGCGCCCGTACACAGGCCCGCAGTGCGACGCGAGCGCTGGTAGGCGCTATTGATAAATTCCAGCTCTGCGTCAGCCGTGACCCGGTTCGTTGGGTCTGCCACGCCGCTGATCATCCACGAGTCTTCGGTTGTATCCGCATCAACCGGCTGTGTGATGACGGATACACCTAGAGACGAGCGCGTTTCGCCGCCTGCTATCGAGTAGTTCGTTACGCGATAGACCGGCTCCCGCGCAACGATGTTTGCGATTTCGAAGACGGATTGCGTGCCGATGGCCATTACCTGAAATCCGTCCGTCAAGAAGTACCCTATCCGATGCATTCCCTTCCGCCAGGCGCAATGTCCGAAAACCTGATTATAAATGTCGTTGGAAAATAACGTGCGTAGCATGGATCATAAGCACCTGATTTCGCACAGACGGAAGAATATAACGCTATGCCAATGGCTCAAGGAACCGCTGTTGTATCTGGGGCGCTGTCGATTATTGGCGCGGCGTATGCCGAGCACCTTGCCAGAAACGGCTATGACCTCGTGCTTATCGCCGATCATCGACCGCGCTTGAACGCGCTGGCGAAAGAGCTGACGACACGTACGCGGCAGGCCGTGGAGGTCGCCTTAATGAACCACCGATCCTCGCTGGACGTCGCTGCAGTCAAGGCACAGATCCGACAGGATGCCAGCATCGTGCTCGTGGTCGACATAGCCGATGAGAACGATCACGCATCGCTATCAACCCGGCAGGCGAACGCACTGGTTGGTCTCCTGGATCCGGATCTCGTGGCTACTGATGCGGCGGTAAAAAAGTTTTCTTCGATGGGAGTCGGCTTCAGCATGTATCGCACGGGAGTGGTTATTACCGCGCACGGAAGAGTCGACGATTTCTCGAGTTTATTTCAGAACCGCGATTTTGAATAACCGGCCAGTTCTAACGGAAATATGCATCTAATGGATACCACTTATTCGTGCAATGCCGCCAAGACCCAGTTTGTCGAGGTCGAAGGGCGGCGCCTTGCCTACCGCAGGTTTGGCCGGGGGCTACCGCTTGTGCTCTGCGTGCGGTTTCGCGGAACGATGGATGCATGGGATCCGCTTTTCCTTGACGCGCTAGTCGATCAAGGCTTCGACGTAACGATCTTCGATTACAGCGGCTTGGGGCAGTCTACGGGTGAAAAGACCTACGGACCGGCTTCGCTGGCCAAGGATGCCATTGACCTGATCACGGCTTTGGAACTTCAACGGGTCATCATAGGAGGGTGGTCTGTCGGTGGGATGGCTGCCCAGATCGTACTGGCGCGAGCGCCTCAACTGGTCAGCCATGCAGTGCTCATCGCCACCGCGCCTCCTGGCGTGCTTGTAAAGCCGGGTGAGGAGTTGTTCTATACGTTGGCCAGGCGCGAAAACGACTTCGAGGATTTTGTCACACTGTTCTTCGAGCCGGAATCGCCAGAAAGCCGGTTGGCGGCCGTGCAATCGGCAAAGCGGTTGGCGGATCGAAAAGAGGATGTCAGTCCCGTCGTGCCCTGGCAGTGGGCGGCGCAACAACTCGGCGGCGGTCCCGGGAATCCCGCGTTTCCTGCCGATGCTGTGCTTGGCGCCTTGAAGGCGACATCGATTCCCGTGCTTCATCTCGGCGCAGACCACGACATCGCTTTTCCGGTGGAGAACTGGTACGCGCTCAACGGCGATTGCCCGACGCTCCAGCTAGTGACCTTTCCTCGCTCTGGCCACGGCCCTCATCTCCAATATCCCGTCTCGTCTGCACGGCACATTGCTGCGTTTGTCAATGCGCAAGATTAGTGCAACGCCTGTCCCTTCGGCGCTATTTTTTTCCGTGATCGGGTTTCATCCGGAAGCACACGTAAGCTGAAACCACATCAATATGTGTTTAAAGTTGTAAGTTATAAACAATCAGGATACCTAATGAACGGATTGTTAAATTTTGCTATTGAGGCTGCCGGCGGGTTGGAGCGCTTTCGGGGTTTCCGGACTGTATCGGCGCAATTGCATCACACGGGTGGCCTTTGGACACTCAAGCAGCGAGAAGGCGTTCTGACCAACTCCCGCGTGACAGTGCAACTGCACGAGCAGCGCGTTTCACATGGTCCGTTTGTCCCCACGACAGCTCATTCCATATACACGCCATCGCGCGTCGAAATCCGGGAGCAGGACGGCAGTCTCGTCGAAGATCTGGACGCGCCCCGTGGATCGTTTGACGGCTATGAGATGGAAACGCCCTGGTCAAACGCGCAACTGGCGTACTTCGCCGGCTACACGATGTGGACGTATCTGACGTCGCCATTCCTGTTAGGGCATCCAGGGATTCGCGCGCAGGAGATCGAGCCGTGGACCGTCGATGGATTGCCGTTGCGGCGTCTGCGCGTGGAATTTCCTTCTGATGTGGCAACGCACAGTGCAGTCCAAACCTTCTATTTCGACGTCGACGGGCTGCTTCGCCGGCATGACTATGAAGTCGACATTCAGGGTCGTAACTCAGCTGCCCGCTACCTTAGCGACTACGTGCAAGTGCAGGGTATTCAGATGCCGACCCGTTTCAGGATCTATCCGCGCACGCCGGAGAACGTCGCATTGCCCGAACCCCTGATCGTGGGCGTCGATCTGTCTGATTTTCGTTTCGAGTGAGATGTGAACTATGGCTAAGCCAGCAACTTATCGAGCAGTAGTGGTCAAAGCGCGCGGTCTACTGGAGATCGTCGAACGCGCAGTTCCGGATCCGGGGCACGGGCAGGTTCGCATCCGTGTCGAAGCCTGTGGCGTGTGCCATAGCGACAGCGCCACGGTCGAGCGTGACATTGATGACGACGTGCAACGTCTTGTGCCCGGGCACGAGGTAGTGGGACGCATTGATGCGTTGGGCGAAGGTGTCAAGGGCTGGCAGATCGGTCAGCGCGTTGGCGTCGGCTTTCTCGCTGGAGAAGACCGCAGCTGTCCTTCCTGCCGGGAAGGCGACATCGTGAACTGCCAGAACCCCGTCATCACGGGAATGAACACCGACGGCGGCTACGCCGAAATCATGCTGGCTGAAGCACGTGGTCTGGTTCGGGTACCGGAGGAACTGGACGCAGCCGAGGCAGCGCCGCTGCTCTGCGCAGGACTGACGACGTTCAACGCATTGCGCAACTCGGGCGCCCGAGCGGGCGACGTGGTCGCCATTCATGGCCTCGGCGGTCTCGGGCATCTCGCAGTGCAATTCGCGAGCAGGATGGGCTTCCATACGGTCGCCATCGCCCGTGGCGCCGACAAGGCGGGACTGGCGTTGCAACTTGGCGCCCATCGCTACATCGATGCCAGCGCCGGAAGCGTGACCGATGCGCTGCGAACGCTGGGCGGCGCGAAGGTCGCGCTGGGTACTGCGCCAACCGGCAAAGGTATGTCTGAGCTCGTTCCAGGTCTCGCGCCACGGGGCAAGCTTATCGTCGTCGCAGTGCCGCACGACGCTGTGGCGCTGAACGCCGTTGATCTGATCTTCGGCGGACGTTCAGTCGTGGGCGCATTGACGGGCACCGTTGCGGACAACGAGCAGACCTTGGCGTTTGCCAAGCTGCAGAACATCCGCCCAATGATTGAAACCTTCCCTCTCGAGCAGGCGCAGGCTGCCTATGACCGCATGATGCGCGCTGACGTGCGCTTCCGCGCTGTGCTGGTGATGGATCAAAACAAGCCGGGAGTCAACTTATGAAGGCAATTGCACAGTCCATCATCGACGCACACGGCGGCCTGACGCAGTGGCGAAAGTTCACGCAAGTTCGCGCCGATCTGGTTCAGGGCGGAGCGCTTTGGGCGCTGAAAGGGCAGTCTGGCGTTCTGGATCGCACGACGGTGACGGTCGCGACCGATCGTCAATGGGCTTCTCACGCGCCCTTTGGGACACTGGCCGCAAAGAGCGAGTTCACCGCTGAGCGGATTTCCCTGCTTGATCAGGCTGGGGACGTAAAACAGTCACTCGAAGGAGCACGCGACTCTTTCGACGGTCACACGCTTGAGACGCCATGGGACCCGCTGCAATTGGCGTTCTTCGCGGGATGTGCGATGTGGACGTATCTGAACACACCGTTCCTGCTCGCCTGGGACGGCGTCGAATGCGAAGAGGCCGGTGAATGGGTAGAACAGGGTGAGACGTGGCGGAAGATTCTTGTCCGGTATCCCGCTTCGCTCGAGGTGTTCAGCAAGGCACAAGCGATTTACGTCGGACCAGACAATCTCGTTCGCCGTCTCGATTACGACGTGGAGATCGCAGGCAAGACGCCAGGCGCGCACTACGTCAGCGATTACACCACCGTGTCCGGAATCCGGATTCCGACCAAGCGACGGATCTATCCCCGGCTGCCGGACGGAAATTCCGTTGCAGAGCCGCTGGTCGTTTCGATCGATCTGAGCGGGATCACCCTGACTTAATGCTGCCGTCGGGGCGCTTGACGCGCCCCGTGAGGAACATGCCATGAACGCTATCACTTCGTCGAATACACAGACGCTCTATGTCGACGCAGCCGGGGTCCGCTATGCCTATCGGCGATTCGGAAACACCAACGGCGGATTACCGCTTCTCTGCCTGCAGCACTTTACCGGTACGTTGGACAACTGGGATCCAGCGATTGTTGATGCGCTCGCAGAAGACCGGGAAGTCATCCTCTTCGAGAACGCGGGCGTAGGGCGCTCGAGTGGAGAAGTCCCCACTACCATCGCACACATGGCCGACCACGTGATGCGCTTCATCGATACTATCAGCCTTCCGAAGACTCATATCTTGGGCTTTTCGCTAGGCGGCTTCCTGGCACAGGAGATCGCGATTGCGCGACCCGCTGTTGTCGAGCGTCTGATCATTTCCGGCAGCGCCCCGGAGGGAGGCAGCGGTGCAGGTATGGACCGGCCAGAACTCATCGCAATCTATACGGACGGCGGGATGGCGATGAACGAGAAGCTGAAGCGTCTGTTCTTTCCCGCAACGTCGGACGGTCAGGCCGCCGCTGCCGCGTTTGTCGATCGGCTGGAGACCCGCAGCGCAGAGCGCGATCTGCCGGCCACCGCCGACGTCGCTTCCGCGCAGTTGCAGGCGATGATCGCCTGGGCCAACTGGAAGGGGGACGTGCGGGAAAAACTCGGCCGGATTGCGCATCCGGTGCTGGTCACAAACGGTGATAACGACGCCATGATTCCAACCCGGAACAGTCTGGTATTGGCGGAGGGTCTGCGAAACGCAACGCTGATTATCTACCCGAACTCCGGTCACGGCGCTCTGTTTCAGTATGCGCGGACATACGTCGCGCATGTGCGCGAGTTCCTTCTGGAACGGTAGTCAGTCGAAGTTCTGCATCGTAAATGCCGTTCCAGACAACATCTTGGTTCCCTTCAGGAGTTACGCATGAAAGCTATCGTTTACGACCAGGCAGGTCTACCCATCGACGATCCCCGGGCTCTTTTCGAATTGGAAGTGCCCAAGCCTGTGCCCGGTCCGCGCGACCTGCTAGTAAGGATCGAGGCCATTTCGGTGAATCCCGTTGATACGAAACTGCGCGCTGGGGTGCAGCCTGCCAGTCCTCGCATCCTGGGATGGGATGCCGTCGGTACGATCGAGGCCGTAGGCGCCGAAGTCAAACTATTCGAAGCAGGTGATCAGATCTGGTATGCGGGCGACATCACGAGACCGGGCAGTTACGCCGAATACAGCCTGGTCGATGAACGAATCGCCGCTCGACGGCCTGCTTCCGTTTCCGCTGTGCAGGCGGCGGCGTTGCCGTTGACTGCAATTACCGCCTGGGAGTTGCTATTCGATCGCCTGAGGGTTCCGGAAGGCGGCGGCAACGGGCAGAGCTTGCTCGTAATTGGGGCGGGTGGAGGCGTGGGATCGGTGCTCGTGCAACTGGCCAGCAAGCTCACTGCACTGACCGTGATTGGCACAGGGTCGAGGCTGGCCACGCAGACGTGGGTACGCGAACTCGGCGCGCATCACGTCGTCGATCATGGCAAGCCGCTTCGGGCGCAACTGGCTGCCGTCGGCATTAATCAGGTCGATCATGTCATCAGTCTGACGCATACGGACAATTACTACGCGCAAATCATCGAGTTGCTGAAGCCAGAGGGGCAACTGGCGCTGATAGACGATCCGGCCACACTGGACGCAATGCCTCTCAAGCGCAAGTCGATCTCGTTGCACTGGGAGTTCATGTTCACCCGCTCGATGTTCAGGACGGTCGACATGATCAGGCAGCACGAATTGCTCGACCGCGTCAGCAATCTGATCGATCAGGGAGAGCTAAGAACCACGATGGGTGAGCACGGCGGCGCCATTACCGCAGAGAATTTGCGAAAGGCGCACGCTTTGCTCGAAAGCCAGAAAGCGGTAGGGAAAATCGTTCTGGAGGGATTCTAGGCGACCATGCCGACGTCTTTGCCGGCCATAATTTTTGGACACTGATTTCACCACGCCAGATGCAAACTTCGACGATAGCACTCACCCATTCGCCGTCCGGTGAGGACGATATTATCGAGCGTGCGCTACTACGCTTGTTGACCCCGGCTACGACGCTCTGCAGGGACGAGATGGAAACGACCTACAAGAAAAAGATGCGCCGGGAGAGAGTCCCAAGTGTGCGACGGGCGCACCGGGCCAATTGGCTTCCGCAACCCGCCCGGATCTTTGTGCATGAAGTACTGTCGGCCCATACGGTCAGTGTTTGCTGGAGTGATTCTCAGAGTGGGCACTACGCCGAGCAGGTCTGGCGTCTGGGATTAGCGCGCAATGACGGGTACTGCGCTCTTTCGGGTCTTCCGATTATGGAAGGCGATGAAGTGTTCCGTCCTCGACGCAGCACGACGTGTGTACCGGCGAACTGGAACCGGATGATCCTTGCCTCAGAGGTGGCATCGGAAGCGGAGTGCGGTGGCTAATAAACGGCGATGTATTGCGAAGTGGAAGTAGCGTCGAAGCCGCATCGTGATGCTCGAGGTACGGCCCTGAACGGCTCCGAAACGTCAGGCAGCCGGAAAAAAATTCGGCACGTGAATAACACTCTTGGGAGCACACCATGCAAAACACGGAGCAGTTCGAGTATGTTTTTCTGGGCGGCGGAAAGGGCGGAAAGTCGCTGGCGACCGAGTTGGCGAAGGCCGGCAAGCGCGTGGCGGTGATCGAACGCGGAATGATCGGCGGCTCGTGTATCAACGTGGCCTGTATTCCGACGAAGGCGCTCGTGCGTAGCGCGCGCGTCGCGCAGACGGTGCGTCATGCCGGATCGTTCGGCATCGAGGCTGGCGAGCCGCGCGTGAACATGAAAAATGTTCATGCCCGGGTCAAAGGCGTGGTCGATGGTCTGGTCGACGTCAACCTGGCGAGCTTCAAGGGGGCGGGATTCGACTTGCTGCTAGGCAACGGCCGCTTTGTGGCGCCGCGACGCATCGAAGTGATGGTCAACGACGGCGGCGTGCGAGTGATCGAAGGCGAGCGCGTGTACATCAATACCGGGACGCATGCGGCCGTTCCGCCCGTGCCGGGTTTGCGCGAAGCCAACCCCCTGACTCACGTCGAAGCCATTCAACTTGATGCGATTCCGTCGCACCTGATCGTGATCGGCGGCGGCTATATCGGGCTCGAAATGGCGCAAGCGTTTCGCGCGCTAGGCGCCAAAGTCACGCTGTTGCAACGCGAGTCGCGAGTGGCGCTGCGCGAAGACATCGACGTCAGCCGCGCCATTGCGGACGTGCTGAAGGAAGACGGTGTCGACGTTCGAACGGACGTGGAAATCGTCGCCGTAACAGGGCGCTCGGGCGAGGACGTATCGGTCGAGATCTCGGGTGGTGGAAGTGTGCGTGGCTCGCACATTCTCGTGGCGACCGGCCGCGTGCCGAATACGAGCGATATCGGGCTCGATGTGGCCGGTGTCGAAACCAACGCGCGTGGCTTTATCATCGTCGACGAAACACTGCAGACCTCGGCGGCCAATGTCTTCGCCATTGGTGAGGTGGCGGGCACGCCGATGTTTACCCATGCTTCGTTCGACGACTATCGCGTGCTGAGTTCGCAACTGAAAGGCGGCAGCAAGACGACGCGTGGCCGCCAGATTCCATATGCGATGTTTATCGAGCCCGAATTGAGCCGGATTGGCCTCAACGAAACGGAAACGGCGGAGAAAGGCATTGCGGTGCGAACCGCGACGCTGCCGATGAAGGCCGTGCCGCGTGCACGAACCAACTCCGACACGCGGGGCCTCATGAAAGTGCTGGTCGCAGCGGATTCGGATGACATTCTCGGCTTTGCGATGCTGGGAAGCGAAGCGGGCGAGATCGTTTCCGCGGTGCAGATCGCGATGCTCGGCAAACTGCCCTATACCGTGCTGCGCGACGCACCGCTTGCGCATCCGACAGTGGCAGAAGGACTGAATCTGTTGCTTGCTATGGTGCCAGAACGCGCAGGTAAGGCGTGAGTTTCACTGGTTGCCTTATGTGCCGTTGGGTGCGTGGTCGCCTACCGCATTGGCAACAATATGTAGCGAAGCACGAGCGGTGAAGCAATGCTTGATGTGTTCAGCCGGACCACCCTTTTCACACGGCCATCTCGGCCAATTCGCGTCGCTCGCCTGAAGCTTAGGCCGGGCGCGCCCATTCCGGCTCTTTCCCGTCTATCGATTTCCGAGCCGCCGAGTAGAGCCCGGTTGGCCCAGAAACGGGAGCTTCGATGTGGCCGGAGGCTTGATGTCTGCAAGAAGTAACTTCCGCCAACACGGTACATCCTTCGGTCCTCTGCGTCGCACTGGAAAGGACACACGTGACTACACCATTTTCCCGCCCTCGTTAACCGGTGTCCAGCAATTCCCGAGCTTACCGTAGTCCGATCTTTCTGCCATTTCTACCGACTTTCTCCCGGTAAAGTCACCAAGAACGAATGACCGAGTCCCACCTGAAACGAGCCGTTGGTACCAAGATGCGGCGTAGGACCGCTTCGGGTCGGTTTCGGGCGAACGCGTCGGGCAGTGATCGGCTAGACCAACTGCGGATAGCGAAGCGATTGAGCGGGCGAGTGGGCACGGCGAATTCGCCGGCTCGCCGTCCCGACTCTGCTACAAGCATTCATGCGCTTGCTCAGGTAACGGGCGCGAGCTCTCCTTCGGCGAAGAACCACGCCGACATCGTCCGTGCCAGCTCGAGCACGACCTCCGCGTCGGTCCGGCCGGAGGACGCACGCACGTGGAACGAATGATCTGCGTCGTCCACCACATGCAGCGTGGCGCGTGGCCCCAGCGTCTCGACGACCCACCTCAGCAGGTGAAGCTCGGCCAGCTTGTCGCGCGTGCCCTGCAGGAAGAGAATCGGCACCGTGACGTCCGCCAGGTGCCGTGCCCGCTCCACGCCGGGCGCGCCCGCCGGGTGCAGCGGGAACGCGACGAAAGCGAGGCCACGCACGCCGTCGAGCCGGGAGATGGCGTGGGCCTGGGACGTCATGCGGCCGCCGAACGACCTGCCGCCCGCGAAGAGCGGCAGGGCTGGCAGCCGCCGGCGGGCCTCTGCGACAGCTGCCTGCACGGTAGCATGCGCCACGGCCGGCGAGTCTACCCGCTTGGAGCCGCGCTCCATGTACGGAAACTGGTAGCGCAATGTGGCGACATTGGCCGCCGCAAGCGCGTCGGCCAATGACGACATGCCGGCGTGCTGCATGCCCGCCCCGGCACCGTGCGCGAAGACATACAGGGCTCGCGCGTCCTCCGGCACTCGGAGCAGCGCAGAGACCTTAGTGCCGTCGGGCAGTGCCAGGGAAATCGATTCTGGGTTGTCCATCGTATTCAGGTCGTGTCGTTGTGGCATTTGCGCCGGTTTTGCATCGATGGGGCAGCGGGGCGCGTTTGTGGCGGCCTCCGGCAAGGCATTGCGCAGGTGGAGTTTGCCGGCCGATCGATGAAGCGCGCGCCCATCGTGAACGGCGCTGCAGTCGCGATGTGCCGGTCGACGGCCGCAAGGCCGATCTGTGGGCCGCAACCTGATCCGCGCTTTGAGACATCTGCGTAATAGCACGCCTACATCATTGTCGGCGAGCTGTTGCGACACTGCAATCAGTGTCAAAAGCAGTTCTCGAAGGGCAGTTCATTTATCTGGCTCTCTGGAATAGCATGTCCGGCCAATTTGGGACATTCGACTGAGACAGCAAGATCGTTGACATGTAGCGCAGCGCCTCTACCTTAGAGCATCGAAGTCCGACGAAGAGTTTTCGGAAGAATCAGCGCGGCTCCCGCGAAGCCCAACGCAGCGACACTTCCAAACGTCGCCCACGTTTCGAGCGACGTAGCGTTCAGAATCAGCCAGCTTCCGGCGTAGTAACCCGCTGCGCCACTCAATGCCCCTGTAGCACTCAGCACGCCGAAGCACGTGGCCTGACTTCCATCAACCGCTAGCGAGCCGGTCATCGTTTCCAGTGCCGGAAGCATGACTGTCTCGATGACTGTATATGCGGCGATGAAAAGCAGAAACCATGCGAGGTTATTGAACGCAGCCACGCTGGCGAAGGCGACCGCAGCAGCCATATAGGCATACATGGTTGAGATCGCTGGGTTTATCCGGACAAGCCAGCGCTTCGCAGCCAGCATGAATGCCAGTCCGATCACGCCATTCACAACATAGACGGCTGATGCGGCGTACGGACCCGCGAGGCGCTCGGCATGCAACGGAAACGCGACATAAACCTGCGGGAACAGAAAGAACCATGGAAAAGAAACCACGATCAAGCGCCATAGATCGCGATTAGTCACAGCGGCGCGCAAATTGACCAGAACGGCACGGCGATCCGCTGTCTCGGATGATCCGACTGTTGATCGGGACATAGTCGCACCCAGCACGCCAAATAAAAGTGCACTTGCAGCGAAGGCGAAACGGGCATCGATCAGGGCCGCCAGTCCGCCGACCATGGGGCCGACCGCCGTGCCCATGTTCAGCATCTGGTTGTTCGCTGCGAACAGGGCAGGATGTGACGCCTTCGGCTGGCGGCCGAAAATTCCGTACAGGCCGGCCTCGTAGCATGCAACGCCCGACCCAGCCGCGAAAGCGAAGGATACCCAGGCGGTCACGTCGTTCGTGACGCTGAATCCGAGAAATCCCAGTCCTCTCAACCAAAGCCCCAAGGCCAACATTCGCCGGGAGCCGAAGCGGTCAGCGATCGCGCCGGCAATCAGCGGCAACGTCTGTGCGGAAAGCAGATTCGCCGACATTACGGTCGCAAGCGCCACGGAATTGAAGTGCAGCGTCATTGACATGTGCAACGCAAGAAGCGGAACGGTCATGAAGTGCGAGGCGTTCATCACACCTTGCATCCGCAACAATGCCCTAATGTCGCGTGAAAAAGTCGGACCGATCGAATGGATATTGGCGAGCATCTTGCATCCTTGTAACCACTGTAGTATTTTAATGGTTACGCAAACTCTGCGCTTTTGCAACACGGAGACGCGATGCCGGACCACAATCAGACTGCGCCGGGAGATCTTGAAGTCTTGCGCCGGTTCATCAACACGTGGTCGATTCCAAACGACACGCGTGAAGAAACAGACGTACTGCCCGAATTGGCACGCGCGCCCAACATGTGGCACAAGGAGTTTCCGCACCAGTCCCTATCGCGAGCCGACTCTCTGGCAAGGCTGCAACGGCTACGTGATGATCTGCGCAGCGCCTGCGAAGGAGAGCCTTCCAGTAGCGAGGCACTGAACGAATGGTTCAACACCGCTGCGCTCCGCTTGAAAGCCCGATGGGTAGGTGGCGGTATGAAGTTGAATATCGAAGCGTCGGAAGCGAGCTTTGTTGGTTATCTCGTCGCTGTAGCGGCAAATGCCATTGCGTCGGGAGAATGGGCTCGCCTGAAGACATGTCCTGATTGCCGATGGGCATTCTACGATCACACGCGCAATGGCAGCAAACGCTGGTGCGGTATGACAAAAGGCGGTCCAGACGGACGGGCGTGCGGCACCATTGCGAAAGTCTCAGCATATCGCGCTCGTGAAGCAAGGAAGGACGGCGTTGCCTGACGTGATGCTTTCCGAGCGACGGGTGTCACTCCGCGGCTAGATCTCATTCTGTTTGAATGTCCGCTTCGTGGAAAGCTGACTGTCCCTCGAGGGTCGAGATGGTGCGCTCGGTGACACGGGACGAGACATTCGCGGTCGCGCAGATCCGAACAACAGGAAAAAGATCTGAAGCGGCCCAGCAAAACCACGATGCCTGAACGTCAGCTTCGGCCAGCGGGCATAGCGGCGCCGCTGGGGAGGATAGGGGCGCGCAAGGATAGCTCCGCCCGACGTAAAAACCGCTGACGTACGCAACAACAAAACCGAAGTGACAGTCAGGGCACCCGGGCAGGCGGCGTTGCCATAGATCAGGTGCCGTCGCCGCGCAGACGCTTGTGCACTAACAGTGCGTCACAAGAGGATCGCTTGCTGCAATAGTTCCAACGCCTTGATTTCGTCCAGTCTTCCCGTGCGGGCTTTACCCGCCAGTGTCTTGAGCAATGCTTCCGCGATCGGCTCAATGCCGTGAAGATTGTCCAGGCTGGTCGCCACCGTAGCAACGGCGAGTGGAGCCGGGTTTTGCTGCGGACTCGCGGAGACGGGCAACGAATCGGGCATCGACACAGCGGGGGCAGTTGCGCTTGCCGGAACCGCCTGATCATTTTCTCCGACTGATCGTTCACCAACGTCGTCGGGGGAATCATCGACGTTCGCTCGCGGGCTGACGACGATCGACGCGTTGTCTTCCGCGAGGTCCGACGAAACAGGCGAGGGGCTGTCCGACTCGTGCAAGGCGGTCGCACGCTCACGCCTGATGCCGGCCTTACCACCGGCGTGGTCAGCTTTTACGTCGTCGATCGCCGCTGGGGTAGGTGGCTCGTGTTGCTGAACGGAGGCGCGACCACGCGGCGCGGGTGTAAGCATGCCCGATACGGACTCTGGAATCTCGGCTTCGCTGCGCGGGCTGTCCAGCCAGCCAACTGGCAGTCCGAGTCGCTCCGTGAAACGGCTTGCTTCGACACTGTCCATGCGCTTTTTGCCATTTAGCCGATCAGCGATGTTGAATCCACTCATCTCCATGACCACGCCAAGTCTTACTTTCGATCCATTGCGACTGGTGAGAAGGCGGAGATTGGCGCGTCGAATGTTTTCGACCTCGGCGCTGTCGCTCAATGCCAGCGGTTGCTGTTGCGGTGTCGTGGACGCTGTCGTGTCATTCGAACGCGAATTCTTACGCGGTGCCCGAACTACAGGCTGTTCAGGCATTTTCTTTCGACTGTTCTTGACGGCACTCGGCGAGCCATCAGCTACTTTCTTGGGCATTTGCGCGTCCTCGGACAAACTATCTTCTGGAACTGGTTGCGGGTCGACGGTCCCGGCAGAGGCCGGCGCGAGTGCGTCGTACCCTGCGTCGAATCCCTCGTCGATCTGAACGAAGTCGAGCGGCGACTTCAGGCGAGCGATGGTCTCCTCCGCGAGCGCGGGATTGGGCTGATCGAAAAAACCGTGCGGTAACCCGAGCGTGGTTTCCATGTGAAAGGCGGTCTCGGGCGTGAACCTTTCGCCTTTCATCAGTTCCCCCACGCGCGTCATGTTCGATTCCAGCGCGATGGCGATATTCTCTGCGCCTACCGCGTTGACGAGAAACTGAAACGATCGCGTCTTGAAAATGGAGGCCGTGTCGGTGGAGTCTCGAGGCGGCGTCTTCGCATACGGTTGTCCCCGCCGGTCGGGCGCGGATTTTTTTCCGTAGTGGGGTTTGCCGCTCTGACGAGCTCCCGCATATCGCCCGCGGGCTTGACTCATAAACTAGCGTTCCGTGCGACGTTGAAAATCGGAGGGTTCAATTATAGGCGAGGCCGTGTTTCATTCGACACGCCGGTAGCGACGTTGACCATTCTACGCTGTGGCCTGAATTCTCTCCTTCGCGACCATACCAGATGCGCCATGCGCACGTCGTTTTCAGGCGCCCAGCCGGTAAAGGTGAGGATTTCCAGGAGTCGCCGGTTCTAGCCGAAAGAGCCGAAGAAGTGGAGATGCTGTCGACGCGATGTGCCGGACGGTTTGTCCGTTCTCGCTCATTCCACTGACTGGCGGGGAATAAGGCTTGCTCTATCGAACTCAACGTCGCGAGCGGCATTCGTCCAGTACGAAGGCGAACCCGTCAGTCGGCGTGCTGTCGCGCGAGTGGGCTCCCTGCGAAAGGGTCGTCGCGCCAGTCGATGGTTTTTTGTCGCGCATCAGGCATCGGTGACGCTGGCGCCGTCTCAAAGTGATCGAGTTTCTGTCCTGCGCTAATCGCCTGCTTCAGCCACTGGGGCATTTCGCCATCGCCTGTCCATGTATCTCCAGTTGCATTTCGATATCGGGCTGGCTCCTGCATTCCCTGATCGCCCGCAATTGCCGAAGCCAGGTCGGCCTGCTCAATGCCATATTCTTCCATCCGGTGGCGGAGATAAGCAATCATGCTGTCCCGCTTACGTTCATCCATGTCGTTTCCGTCGGTGAGTGCCGTCCGGCCGTCCCTCCACATGTTCTGCGGACAGCCGCTCTGAATCGGATTTTAATCTGCTCAATCGTACTGGATAGGAGAAGGGGGCCGTTTTTCCAGCAGAAGATTAAAGCAGCACGTATCTCGTCAGCCGCGTATCAGCGGTCGTGGTTCGCTCATCAGTTCGTTTGTCTCGACCCACGCCGACGTAAACTTCCAATTGTTCTTTAGAAGTCCGTGCTTCTATTAATTGTAGCGCGCTGCTATCGACGTGCGTCTTGCTTGCTGGCATAGTTCGGCCACCACAACATACAGAATGAGGAAAGCATGGCTACGCTCGAAAACGTGCAGGCGAAAATCGCCAGGTTGCAGGCTCAGGCCGAAGCGCTTGCCGCGAAGCAGTCGAACGGAGTTATCGCGAAGATCCGTGACATCATGGAAAAGCACGGCCTGACCGTGGCCGACATCGAAGCCCACACCGGCGGTAAGAAGCGTGGTCGCAAGCCCGGCGCCGCGACGGTTGCCAGACCTGCAACAGTGGCGAAGTACCGTCATCCGAAGACGGGTGCCACCTGGACGGGGCATGGCCGCGCGCCAGCGTGGATCGCAAGCGCACGTGACCGGACGAAGTTTCTGATCGATGGCAGCGCTGAGCGACCGGCCCTTGCTGCGAAGAAACCGGCAAAGGCAGGCAACTACGTGAAGGGCCCTCAGGCGCCGAAGTACCGTGACCCGAAGAGTGGGGCGACATGGAGTGGCCGCGGTCCGGCGCCCGCATGGCTGGCTGCGGCCAAAGATCGTTCGAAGTTCCTGATTGCTGCCGTGGAAGAGGGAACGTCGGGCGCGAAGGCTGTTTCGCCCCGGAAGGCGACCGCGAAGAAAGCCGCGATCAGGAAGGTGACGGTAAAGACGGTCGCCGCGAAGAAAGGTGGGGCAGTGACACAACCGACGTCCGCGAAGAATGCTGCCCCGAAGAAGACCGCGCCGAAAAAAGCAGTGGCGAGCAAGGCACCGGCGAAGCGGGCACCGCAGAATGCGGTAGCGGCTGAGCCAACCAGTGTTAGCACGCCGGCGCCCGCCGCAGCCTGATTGGTGTGGCCAGGTTGTCAGTGGTGGGTGACCCGGTCATGCGCAGGACTTGTCTGTCCTGTTTCGATGACCATCCGGTGCATGGGCATGCCACTATTTGCACGGACGCCTACACGCTGTAGCTGAAAAAACGTGACCCGCCAGGCGGGTCATGTGTCAGGGTACCGTATGCGGTTTAAATCGGCTTGATATTAGCGGCCTGCTTGCCCTTGGGCCCCATCTTCACTTCGAAGCTGACTTTCTGGTTTTCCTGCAATGACTTGAAGCCTTCTGTCTTGATTTCGGAAAAGTGAGCAAACAGGTCTTCGCCGCCTTCGTCCGGCGTGATGAAACCAAAACCCTTTGCGTCGTTAAACCATTTCACTGTGCCAGTTGCCATTTTGAACCTGTAGATGTTGTAAGTCGTATTCTGGACCGCGATACCGCAGAAGCGATCATCCGGGACGGAAGACTTTGTATCACGCGGGGATGATCTCTGCCAATCGGCAGGTCCATGGACGGCACATGATCTGTCTGCGTTTCCCGGGCCCGAACCGGGCCATGCTCTGGTCGTACGGGCCGACGGCGGCCGCCTCGCAGATGCGAACTCGTGAATCATCGTGACGACGGTCCGTATCGCCTTGGGGAAACTTTTCAAACGGGAGGCGGCAACCGGTTCCGACAATCGCGGATCGTCGACACGTCAAAGATTCTGCCGGGGCATGTGCGACGATCCCGGTCCCGGAAGGCAAGCAGGGTTCCTTCAGCGCAACGCCTGCAACCGGCGCTGGCAGCGCACGTCATCTCCACCGCGTCGGTAGCTCTGCATGGCCTTTGTGCGGTCGGGCTCAACGCTATTGTCATCTGCGCCCCACACGCCCTCCCAGAAAAATCCAAGAGTCTGCGCTGCCGCCTTATACCCGAGATCTACGGCCTGCTCGTAGAGGGAGAGCGCACGGCTGACGTCTGGCTGTATGCCCCGTCCGAGCCGCGCACTGTCGGCCAGCGCGGCGGCCGCCAGACCGCGCAAACGACCGTCCGCGGTTTCGTCGTTCATCACGTCTTCAAAAATCGCGTTACCTCTGTCGAGGTCCGCCTCACCACCTGTCGGCGTAACCAGCGAAATGGCCATGGCGACTCGCCAGGCCGGGTGGCGGTTTGCGCCGATCCGCTCGAGTAACCGACGGCCCAGACAAGCCGCACCTTCCAATGTGCTGATGAGAAGTGCGTTTGCGATGGCTGCGAGCGACTCGGGTGACAGAAATCCCGTCTTGCTTGCTGCCACGACATGACGGGCGAATTTTTCAACATCGAGCGTGGAGTCCGAGCAACGCAATTGCTGCCACTCGCGCTCAATTGTTCCAACCCAGCTTTCCATCTGCATGGTGAGCAATCCATCGGTGAGCAATGCGCCTGATTCTAGCGCACCTTGGCTATCCTGGGACCGACTGTGGGCGGCTTTGTTACGTCTTGCCGTAACGACACGACCCCAATGTTCATGTTGCGCCACACCATAAACCAATAACCATCCACTTGGATGGCTTTCGGAGGGATTGGTGAAAAAAACGGCGATACGGGAGATGCCCCGCGCGAAAAGCGGCGACTCGGAAAAGATCACGATTAACCTTGGCCCGGTTGATCTGGGGCAGATCGATCTCCTGGTTGAAGAGGGCTTCTATGCGAACCGGACTGACCTGATTCGGACGGCAATTCGCAACCAGCTAGCGCTACATGGCGGTTCGTCGAGAACACGGTTGCACGCCGGTCGCTCGTGCTGGGGCTCCAGCATTTTTCCGCACAGGATCTCGAAGCGGTTCGAGCCGCGCGCGAGCGTCTCAACATTCACGTCCTGGGATTGGCCAGCATTGCCGCCGACGTTTCGCCGGAACTCGCGCTCGCGACTATTGAAAGCGTTGTGGTGCTAGGCGCTTTCCACGCTTCGCCCGCCGTCAAGGCGGCGCTCGCCGACAGAATCCGCTAGTTGCGCGACGCCCGGTCCCAAACCGGTAACCGGACATAAGTGATGAAACTTAACGAAGGTTTTTTGAACTCAATGCACGAAGCGATGACGTTGCTGCGTACTCGCGGCGTTGCCGAAGCGACCGAAGCGATTCAACGAGCACTGCGAGGGGAACGCGCGAGCACAGTGAACGAACACGAGGCGCCGGAACCCGTCGCCATCCCGATTGCAAAGCCAAAGGACGGTGCCGCGCTCAAGGCACGGGAACACTGCGTGGAGGTGGAGGACCGCGGACATTTCTGCACGCTTGCGTATGCCAATGCTGCCGGTCGCCGTCAATATCGGCTGTATGTGCCGCCGGGAGGCGCTGGCGAGCCGCTGCCACTGGTTGTGATGCTGCATGGCTGCACTCAGGACGCCGACGATTTCGCAGCGGGCACCCAGATGAATGCGCTTGCCGAGCGGCATCGCTTTCTTGTCGCTTATCCGGTGCAACCGCAGCAGGCAAATCCGTCGAAGTGCTGGAACTGGTTCAAACCTGACGATCAGCATCGTGAGCGCGGCGAGCCGTCGTTGATCGCAGGCATCACGCGCGAAATCATCTCGGCGTACGACGTCGCTCCCGCGCGCGTGTACGTCGCGGGGATGTCCGCGGGGGGCGCAATGGCGGCAATCATCATCGCCGAATAACCCGAGCTGTATGCTGCTGCCGGCGTGCATTCCGGTCTTCCAGCACGGTGCGCGCACAACTTACCCTCCGCGTTAGCGGCGATGAAAGGCGGCGAGTCCCTCCGAAAGACACGGGGCGCGCAATGCGATACGGCCTTGTCACCGAAACGGCCTCTGATCGTCTTTCATGGCGATGCCGATGCCACGGTCAACGTAGCCAATGCGACGTGGCTTTTACACGGCTTTGATCCCCGGCCGGACGCCGGCGTCGACCGGCGCGGGATCGCCACAGGCCGACGTGCCTGCAGAGTTTCACGGCTGGTTTCCGGCGATGGAATCGACGCGGAGTTGTGGACCATCGATGGCGCAGGGCACGCGTGGGCAGGCGGCAATGCACAAGGCAGCTATACGGATCCGACGGGTCCGGATGCGAGTGCCGAAATGCTGCGCTTCTTTCTTGATCATCCGCGGCAACAATAGTACGTCTCTCTCTCTCTCTTGCGGTTAATGCGATCGCGATCTACGCTCGGCGCACGGATCGACTTAACTGCCCCGATTCTAGTGGTTGGCCTGTCGCGCTAACGTGGTGACCGGCGCAGGCCAGCGATCTTCCGGAGACGGCCAGGAACGGCCAGTCGACATACCTCAGTGAATTGCTGACAATCACTTTCCGAATCGTCGCCAGTCGCGAATCGGCCGCGTACGGCGTCCGCTAACGAAACGTCGGCCTCTGGAGAGGTGCATCTAAACGGCGAGAAAAACGTTGAGGTAGCATCATCGAACTCAACAGGGGGAAGACGGTGTTTGGGAAAATCAAAGCTCGCATAAACTCAATCGGTGTCCCTCTTGTCAGTCTGCTTCTCAGCGATCTGATGAGGATCTTGGCAGAAATGGTTGGCTATATCACACTCCCCTGGTGGATTGTTCACCGGGGCGGTGCGCATGACTTGGCGATCTACAGCGTAAGCATTGCGATCACCACGATTTTTGCAATGCTACTGCTTTCGCCACTGGGTGATCGCTACGCAAAGAGAACGCAGATTGCATGGGGTCTATGCACCCTGATGGTCGTCGCCTTTGCCCTCGCTACGCTCGCCTCGCTGTCCGACTACCGACTTATGCTCATCATCTGCATAGGCGTGGTCACCGTTATAGCGAAAGCTTTCATCGATCCGGCCAGTTCCACGATTTCGGCTGAACTTGTTCCGCCGAATCGTTTGGCCGAAGCGCTTCGTCTTCGTAAATCGACGCAGGCAGTTGGCCGTGCCTTAGGGCCAGCATTGGCTGGCGCGACACTGGCCTTGGGAGGCATAGCTGCAACATTTTGGATGAACGGCATACTGCTCGGCGTCGCTGCTTACGTGACTTTGCATCTTCCATCCCAATCTCAGCATCGCGAACACCATCGCGAACACCATCGCGGTTCAGTCCGTTGGTGGAAAGACCTGCGCGCCGGACTGCATGCCAAATGGATCGTCCCGTTAGAGCGCGGCTGGACACTTGTAAACTTCCTCGTCTGGATATTCCAGGGCCCCGCAGTCGGCATGCTGATCCCGCTCAAAGTTCAATCACTCGGGCTGTCGGGTCTATGGCTAGGTGTTTGCGAAGCGGCCTTATCCATCGGTTTACTACTGGGAAGCTTTCGTGGTTCTGATGCACTGGTCAGCCGTTTCGGCCGATTCAACGTCCGGGTTGGGGCCGCGATGTGCGAAGGGCTGGCACTTGCTGCTTCGGGCTGGGCCCACTCATCCATCGTTCTCGTATTGACGCTTACATGTGTGGGTTTCGCCAATGCATCGATGGGACTCGTTGGCGCGACTCACCGCTCATTGGCTATCCCGCAGAATTTCCGCGTGCGCATTCTCGCTGCGAGCATGATGACCACGCAGATTGCGGGCATTCTTGGGCCGATGGCCGCCGGCGCGGCGCTCATGCATTGGGCAGTGGGCAAGGTCTATACATGCTTCGGTCTCGCCACTTGTCTGCTCGCTTTTGGTTTTGTCTTGATACCGCGATCGCGCGAATTCTTTGCGCTCAACCACGAGCAGGTGAAAGATTGGTTTCGTCACGAATATCCCCATGCATTCGCATCATCCGCGGTGCCCGAATCGAGACAGACTACGTAGATCGCAACACGGCAAGGGTCAGGAAATGCCACGCCGCTCAGGGTCGCGTGTTGCCGATCGCCGTGGGCGAGATCTCGCGATACATGTAGTTCGCATGAGACAGCAGCCGGCCAATTTGAGACATTCGTCCCCGAGGCCTAGGTTGTTGACAATCGCCTTGCAGACTTCTCGCTTTGCTTAGCGGCTGAACATTGCTGCCGTTGAGAATCGTCATGTTGTGCAGACAATCGAGGCAATAGCGGTACGAAGTTCGCGTCGTCAAGAATCCAGTTTGCACGCGACCCGATCGAGTCCGTTCTGGTGAAGCGTTAGTTTTTCGGCGATCCCTTGATCGTTCATTTCGAATGCAATCTGCGCGTCAATCGACTTTGCAAAAAATCGGTGTTCGGCCTCGGGATACAACGCGGTTTTCGGTTGTCCGGTGCCTTGAGCGAAAAGTTGTCCCTTATCGACCGTCGTCGTCAGGATGAAGTCCGGACGCAGCCAGAAACGCCCTACATAGGATCGCAAGCGGACAGGATCGACGTCGATCTCGTTTCGAATCTTGACCGGTTGGCGTAGGGGTTTTTCGGGTTTCAAGAGATGCAAGCCAATGTCGCCGACGTCGAACGCCGAGTTCGCCAACACCACGACGCCCCGTGATGCGCGACGATCGAAGCCGATGAACGATCGGCACCCCAGTGTTCCTCCGGTGTGGCCGAACCATTCTGGTTCGCCTTCTGTGCTGCCCACGCCCATTGCCCAACAAAGGGGAATGACCTGGTCTCCAAGCTGCCGACGTATGTCGAGCGTATTGCCAATGGCTCGATCGAGCGCGGACGGCCGGTACCCCATCACGGCTTCGAGAAATTGCAGTTGATCGTCTACCGTGGACACCAACGCCCCTGCCGCTCCAAAGACCTGACCGAGGTCCATCCGCTGCGCGAAGCACAGGTCAAGGTCGTGACCAGGGATACGCCTCCTTTCAATCTCATCAGGCAGCGCGATGGCCGTACTCGCCAGTTGAAGCGGTGTGAGGACGCGAGCCCTCAGTATGGTTTCGTAGTCCGTTCCTGCCCGACATGCAAGCGCATATCCCAGCAGACCAACGCCAAGGTTCGAATACTCGAACTCCGAGCCGATGTCTCGGGTCAGTTCGTGGCGGGCCAGAAACGCGTACAAGAGATCGGTGGTGTAACCCGAGAATGGGTCGGGTGAACCGTTGCGGACCATGTTATCGGGGTGGCGAGGCAGCGCGGATGTATGCGTCGCGAGGTCATGTAAAGTGATCGTCCTACCGCTGCGATGTGGGACGGCCGGATTGCCGGGCAAAAGACGCTGAACGGGCTCATCAAGCGACACTTCCCCACTCGCGATCATGTCCGCGAGCAGGATCGCGGTATATACTTTCGTTACGGATCCAATTTCGAACGCCGTGTGCTGGTCGGGGATACGGGCGTCGTTTTGATCGAATCGGCCATAGCCGACAATGCGTCGCTCGCCGTCGCCCACCATTCCAACGACGATTCCTACGCCTTCGCGGCGGGTATCGATCCGGTCCGAAAGGATGCGGCGGATTGCATGGTCATCGAGGAAGCGAGTACTGGGTGTAAGTGGATCTTTCGACGGCATGATGCTCCTCTGGCGTAGCTGGGATTATTCACGTCGCAGCTGAAGTAGATGGCAACTTGCGACCACATGATCGCCGAATGGAAGACGGCACCTTACTTTCATTCGCCTGGGGTGTGCGGCGAAAAATGGATATGGGGCGAGTCTGCGAAGGTGCGCCGCTTCCGTTTGTCGGTGACCACCATCGCGTCAGAGAATGCAGCAGTGGTAAGCCAATTCCGGTAAGTCGACACTCCAAGATGAGTTTGCGCCGTCCTTGAGCGTGCAGCCCCGCAAGCGACAGTGCTATCTTCACTAGTCTAGCAGCCGTCAGGGTCTTTCCAAGCCAGACGATCACGTTCGAGCAGGCCATACAACGCGCTATCTGACACCTCGTCGCCAACTATCCAACGTTCACGCAACAGACCTTCACGGCTAAATCCAAGCCGTTCGAGAAGACGTGCTGAGGCTGAATTCCGTGGGTCGATATCCGCTTCAATCCGGTGTAACTGTAGCGTGCTGAAACCATGCTCTATGAGCGCAAAAGCCGCTTCTTGCATGAGTCCGTTTCCCCAATGCTTGCGTTTCAGACTAAAGCCTATCTCCGCGCGCCGGCATTGCTCATTTGCATTGAAGAGCGCGCAGTCGCCGACCACTTCACCGGTCGCCCGCAATTCAAGCACACAGATAAAATCCTGGCCGCTGGCTGACGTATTCAATTTGCGTGAGACGCGATCCGTTGCCTGGTCTAGCGATGTCATCGCTCCAAACGGAAAGAAACGCATTGCCTCACGATCTGACCAGATCGCAAACAGCTCTTGCGCGTCCTCATGACGCAGCGGCCGCAGAATCAGACGCGTGGTGGTCAACGTGACCGGTTCAAAGGTTGTCATGACGAATGCGGTGCATCGGGAAAGTGTGATTCATTTAAAGCGTGTGCGCAGGCGACGTGTCTGGGCACTTAGCCGTATCCACAGCCGTCTGCTGCGAACGCCAGGCTAACTCTTGAGCAGCCCATCGCTTTCAAGCGCGTCAGAGGGGACCGAGTCGTCGATGCGCGGCCACTCCAGCTCGACATGGGCGTTCCAGTGGCGAAGCGCTTTCGCGCGACCGTCCTCATCGAGAGCGAATTCAAACGTGATGTCCGGGAAGTCGTTGCTGCGAAATTGCAGACCTTTGAATGGTTTCAGGACATCGGCCGGTTCGCCCGGATGGAACAGCGAGATATCGCCGTCTCGACTCAGCTTGACACCGACCTTCCTGCCAAGAGGCGTTTCGTACGTGCCGACAAGTTTTTCAAGGACGTCAGCACCGGGTCGCGTTGGCAGGCGAGCGAACACCGCTTCCGCCTGATCAAGCCATATCGTCGCGCGATCTATATCGCCGAGCATGCTTGTGAGGAACGAGACCGACCACGCGCCATTTGTCTCGTCATTAGCCGTGTCGAAGCGGTCGTAATGGAAATGGTTGAGGGGCAGCTTGACCTGACGGAATGCGAACTGGAGTTGCGTGCCGTCAGTGGTGATATTCAACGTTCCATACGCGGGGTGCTCGTAGGAACCGACATAATCCGCCAAGTTGTGCGACGGCTGCGTATTCGGAACCGCGCGTGGCACGGCACGTTTTCGTGCCTCGCGCATTGTTGCCTTTGCCTTCTGGCGAAAATCCAGCAGGCGTGCCGTCCAGTCGGTTTCTTTGAGGCCAAGCACACGACTATAGATATCGAAGCCGATCGCGTTGCTTAGCGGAGCGCAATGGTCACCTATGACGAAGACGGAAACACCGACTTTCTCTTCCGGCAGATATGACACCTGCGAATGAAACGCACGCAGCGTGCCGCCGTGGCTCGTCAAAAGATGGCCGCGAAATGCGGCCGTAATACGTCCCATACCATAGATGCCGTTGAGATCGGTTTTGAAGCCGAACAGGTCACTCATTTCGGTTGGCCACGGCAAGCCCGGAGCGAGTGTCGCTTTTAGAACGCTCTCAGGTATGACTTGCTTGCCGTCGATCAACCCGTTGTTCATTAGCATGATCGACCAGCGCGCGATGTCATTCAGGCTGGCGAGAATACTGCCCGCCGGACTGCACTCGTCATCTTTCGGCGCAGGTGGTTGCCAGAATTCATTGCTGTCGCGTCGCTCGGAGAAAGGTAGCGCGTAGTCTCCGTGGTTGTCCGCTTTTGCGTCGCCATACGTGAACAAGGTTCGGTGCATATCAAGGGGCACCAGAATCTCGTCGCGAATGAATTGTTGCCATGGCTTACCGCTTATCAACTCGATGATATGGCCAACCGCTTCGTACATCATGTTGTTGTAGATGAGCCGCGAGCGTATCGGAGCAATCGGCTTCATGAAGCGGATGCGATCGAAAAGATCTTTCGTCGAGTAGTTCGATTCGTACCAGATCATGTCGTAACGCGGCACACCGGTTTTGTGCCCGAGCATGTCGCGTAATGTCACTGCCACATCGAGTGATTGGTCGTAAAACCGCAAACTGGGGACCGCATGACGAATCGGTTCGTCGAAACTCAGCAGGCCACGCTCCACCAGCAAACCTGCGGCGACAGCGGTAAAGAGCTTCGTATTCGACGCGATTGGAAACAGTGTCGACGAAGTGAATGGCCGCGCGTTCGCAACGTCGCGATGGCCGTATCCCTGCGTCAACACGACCTCATCATTTCTGACAATACTCACACCGAGACCGGGCACGTGCCAGTCGCGCACGAGCGTTTGCATATACCTCTCTAAATCGCCCAAACCCAGTTTGCTCGATTCGTTTGACATAGAGTCTTCCCTCTAATCAAAAGTGGATTGTTAGAAAAGCTGAATGTATCGGGAGCAACGTGACGAAGCGGCTGGCAGCCGGTGATTCTATCGAGAAAAATAAAACAGCAACGCAACGGCGAACAAAGTCGCCTGAATGCCGATTCGGCGGGATTGCCCGCTTCACAGTCAAGGCCGCGCATGAAATTTGCTTGGGTGACTATTGAAAGGTCATCATATGCAATTCGAAAGCCGCTCAAGAGTCGATTCATGCCCTTTGCATACATGCCGCTATCGGCAAACGCCTGCGCACGGATCCTTGGGGGGCGGTCAGTTTGAGATGGTCGATTTCGCAACAGTCCTAAAGCCTTACTGAATCCGGGGGGAGCACGCCATAGCGGTTAATATGCCACTTCTTCGACCGCAAGGAATTCATCTTGAATTTTGCAAAGCGCGTTATGTGCGGTTTTGCAGGAGCAGTTTTTGTGGGCTTCCTGGCAATACTGGCGCTGCACCACAACGGCTCGATCGAAACAGACACCTTGATTGACAGTTCACCTCAGACGGTGTGGACGGTCCTCACGGCGACCGACGACTATCCGTTGTGGAACCCGGAGATTTCACAGTTACGAGGGCAGCTTCGTGAGGGCAACGTCATCGAGTTTGTTGAGGGGACGGGGCCAGACGCAATGGTGTTCCATCCTAGGATATTGGCGGTGCAGGCTGTTCGAGAATTACGTTGGAAAGGGTACGTTTGGTTTCCCCGTTTTTTTTGACGGCGAGCACAGCTTCATTCTCGAAACCGCGGGCAAAAAAACGCGCTTTATCCAGGCTGAAACATTCACCGGCATTCTTGCTGGCACTCTGACGCAGAGCGTCCTAAGGGACACGGCTACTACCATGCGTGCGATGAATGACGCATTGAAAAAACGAGCCGAGCGAGCGTCTGGTCAACCGCCGAAATGCACTCGACCAACTCCCTGCTGACTGATACCGAATGGCCGCTGATGAGAGCGGCAACTGACCGCTTCGGGTCCTGCCCAGTCCACAGCGATTCCCGCGAGATCCCGGAACTCATGCTTTTTGAATAAAGCAGAGTTCGGTCAACCGGACCTTGATCCGGCGCTCCCGAATCGGCGACAATCCAGGCCCGCATCCGTTTATCAAATGGAGCCTCATGAGTGTCATTCAGATACGCCGCGTGATCCGCGCCGACGCCGCCGAGTTGATCGCCGCGAACTTAGCAAGTCAGGACTACCATTTGCCTTGGGTCACATCATTTACCGACCAAACGGGATTCGATAACTGGTTTGCGCGTGGACTCACCGGACCGAACGTCGGTCTCGTTGCGCGTGACGTAGCAACGAATAGAATCGTCGGCGTAGTAAATATTAACGAGATAGTCGCAGGCGCTTTCCAGAGTGCATATCTCGGGTATTACGGGATGGTGAACTTCGCCCGGTCCGGGTTCATGACCGAGGCACTGCGGGCGGCTGTTGGCTATGCCTTCAGCGAACTTGGCTTGCATCGGCTGGAGGCAAACATTCAACCAGGAAATGCAGCATCGATTGCACTTGTGCGTCGATTGGGTTTTAGACAGGAAGGCCTTTCGCCAAGCTATCTCCGCATAAATGGCGAATGGCGTGACCACGAGCGATGGGCGTTGCTGGCCGATATGGCGGGTTAAACACAGCCGCCACTCAAAAGAAGATGTGCTCACGCAGAAATTGTTTTTGTGTCAATATTGACAGCATGGAACTTCATAACGTCTCGAGCAAGACTCACCACCATCATCACGGTCGCTATCCGTTGCGCCGTGGTTCGTTGCGTCCATAGCAAGGAATTCGACCTCACGGTCCATTCCATGTGCAAACGACCAAGGCGCTTAAGGCGCCTTTTTTTATCGCTCCACCATCAAGAGCTGAAGATGACCGACTCGATAAGCTATCGCCGCGCAACTATCGACGACATTTTTAAAATCTGCGAGCTGGGTCAAATCTTGAACGCGATTCACCACTTGGCACGCCCCGATATCTATGCCAATGCTACAACTGTGATGGCTCGGGACAAACCGCACTGGCTCTCCAGCGTTCAGGAAGAAGATCGAGCTACGTTTCTTGCCGAGCTTGGCAGCAAGGCAATCGGCTTTATCACCGTTCAGGTGGTGCAGCCGATAAGCCCGTTATTGCAGCCGATGGCCGTTGGCCGCATCGGCTCGGTCGCTGTTTCCGAACAACTGCGGGGACGCGGAATCGGCAGCACACTGATGAAGCTCGCAGAAGAGTGGGCGCGGAAACGCGGCGCCGCCGACGTCAGGCTGGCCGTTTGGGCCTTTAACGAACAGGCGGTCGATTTGTACCGGGAGCTTGGCTACGAAATTCGTGCATTCGAGATGGGAAAGCGAATTCGGGCTCCTGCGGATATGGCCGCCGATGGACAGGATGAGGCATCCCGTGCATGAGCACTATTTGAGTTGAACGCGACATCGATGCGACATAGTAGGTCCGTACGCGGGATCAACGAGCCGAGCCGTTGTCTGGTCTGCGACCGTCCGCTATCGAGAGAGTTGACGGTCCCTTCAGGGTCGAAGAACGAAACCGCTCGCGCGGTAGGGGGCTGCGGTCCGACGCTGGAGGTCAGGGAGGGGCCGGTCGCGCGGTTTATGTTGCGAGTGAGGCAATCCGCCTCGTTCCTCAACAGGAGCCGCATCATGACCTCCTCCCAACCGACCGTCAGCCCGTTGCGCCAGCGCATGATCGACGACATGCGTATGCGCCAGCTTTCCCCAAAGACGCAAGCCGGCTATCTGCGCATCGTCCGCGAGTTCGCCCGTTACCTTGGGCGCTCGCCTGATACCGCCACAGTCGAGGACCTGCGAACCTACCAGTTGCATCTGGTCGATCATGGCACCTCGCCGATATCACTGAATGCTGCGATCACCGCGCTCAAGTTCTTCTTCGAGACCACGCTCCACGAGCCCGAACTGATGGCCCGGATGCAGCCCGTGCGCGTGCCCCGTACGTTACCGGTCGTGCTCAGCCCCGATGAAGTCCGGCGGCTCATCGCCGCCACTGGCAACCTGAAGCACCAGACGGCTCTCTCGGTCGCCTACGGCACGGGGCTGCGTGTCAGCGAAGTGGCGGCGCTGAAGGTCACAGACATCGACAGCCAGCGCATGACGCTGCGTGTCGAGCAGGGCAAGGGGCGCAAGGATCGCTACGCAATGCTCTCACCGGTACTGCTCGAACGCCTGCGGGTCTGGTGGCGTGTGGCCCGTGCCCAGGGCAAGATGCCCGACGGCGGGTGGCTGTTTCCCGGGCTCGACCCCGTCGATCCCCTCACGCCGAGGCAACTCAACCGTGCCATCCGTGCGGCCGCCGAGGCCGCGCAGATCGATAAGCGTGTGTCGATGCACACGCTGCGGCACAGCTTTGCCACGCACCTGCTCGAACAGAAGGTCGACATCCGCGTGATCCAGGTGCTGCTTGGCCACAAGAAGCTGGAAACCACCGCGCTTTACGCGCAGGTGGCCACCGACCTGCTGCGCGAAGTCACCAGTCCGCTGGAGCGCCTGGCCGCCAACTGACCCGGCGCAGTGCCTCATGCCGGAGGTCGCGGACATCTTCCGCGCCCACGGGCCAGCGTGGCGTCGCACAGTCCACCTGAGTCTCGGGCAGCTGAAGGTGATGTCGGCCATCGAACAGTGCCGCAGCGCGGCGCTGGGCGGGCATGTGCTGCGCTGTTCCAGCTGCGCGCGCACCGAGATCGCCTACAACTCCTGCCGCAACCGCCATTGCCCCAAGTGCCAGGGCAATGCCGCACGACGCTGGCTCGAAGCGCGTCAGGCCGATCTGCTGCCGGTCGAGTATTACCACATCGTCTTCACGCTGCCCGCTGCCATCAGCGCAATCGCCTGGTACAACAAGCGGGTCGTCTACGGGCTGCTGTTCGACATCGCCGCCGACACGCTGCGCACCATCGCCGGCGATCCCCGGCATCTCGGCGCGCAGATTGGCGCCACGCTCGTCCTGCACACCTGGGGCTCGGCGCTCACGCATCATCCGCACGTGCACGGCATCGTCCCTGGCGGCGGGCTGTCGCCCGACGGAGAACGCTGGATCGCCAGCCGGCCCGGTTTCTTCCTGCCGGTGCGCGTGCTCTCGCGCCTGTTCCGGCGCCGCTTCCTCGAAGCCCTCGCTGATTCTCACCGGCGCGGCCAGTTGCAGTTCTTCGGCGAGTACGCGGCGCTCGCCGATCCGAGCGTCTTCGCCCAGTGGCTCGCACCCCTGCGTGGCTGCGAATGGTTTGTGTACGCCAAGCGCCCCTTTGCGGGCCCCGAAGCCGTGCTCGCGTACCTCTCGCGCTATACGCACCGCGTAGCGATCTCCAACCAGCGTCTGCTGGCCGTCGATGAGCACGGCGTGACGTTCCGCTGGAAGGACTATCGCCAGAAGGGGCGTACCCGCTACAAGACCATGACGCTGGAGGCTGGCGAGTTCATGCGTCGCTTCCTGCTTCATGTGCTGCCCGGCGGGTTTCATCGCATCCGTCACTACGGGCTGCTCGCCAACCCGGTGCGCCGCGCCAGTCTCGCGAAGGTGCGTGAGCTGCTGCACGTCACGCCCGAATCCGAACCGCCATCCCGGGAGCCCGTCGTCGCGCTCCGGGCCGTCTTCATCTGTCGGCACTGCGGAGCCCCGATGATCGTCATCGACATCCTCAAGCGCACCGCACCGATTCGCGCGCCCCCGATGCAGGCCCGCCCATGAATGCGGCGCTTCCTCGATATCCCAACCCAACGTCGGCTTTGCGGCAACGCGGCCCACAAGCGGACGTTTGTGCCTGGCGCGTCACGCAGCCTCCCGTACGGCCACTTCCTCGTTACCCTCGCGTTAGTGCATCGCATCCTCACGACGTCCGCGCTCTGCCAGCATTCTGTTCAAGCCGCCGTCCTTCAGAAATACTGAGGATGACAGACCATCAATCGCCATAGAAACCCCGAAATTCCGGGCGTCCCGGACCACTCCGCGGTTTCCTCCCTCGAGGCTTATTCGACGCCTGCCCACACGCGCCGCGGCAGACTCACGGTCATGTGAACGAGGCAGACGTCCAATAACCCTTAACGGCAGTTGCCCGACGATCGATCGGATGTCGGTATCGCCAAGCGGCGCCTTCAAGGCTGCTCGCTGAAAACAGAGCCCCGGTGCCACGGGCGCTCGATTCTCAAAGTCGACGGAATTTTCCACTTTCCGTGGCAGCAATTTTTCACTTGCCTGGCACAGTTTTCACTTTCTGTGTCACCCGACAAATGAGAGCAAGCCGACCAGCCCAGGAAACGTCGTGAGCGCGGCCTAGTAAGACAGTGACCAGCCGTCGAAAAGAACGTCCATATCGATAAGCGACGTGCTCAAGATGTGCACATCGCCCCTTACTGACGTCAGCACATCGGCGACCAGGCTTCAGGCAGACAAATCGTCGAGGTAGCCTTTTCGATCTGCTGTGGGCCGCCGTCAGGAGGCCACAGCCCCGCGGAATAGTGCTGTGCCCGAAGGCTCATACGCTCTTCCAGGCTTGAGAATCCCCAGATGTGTGCGATGCGAGGCGGCCCATGGAGCGCGTACATGTTTGCGACAAGATGCGATGTGTAAGCTTTGGCCGGTGCAATGGTTTTCTCCCAGGCGGCGATGGTCGGCGCGACTCCACCAGGTTTCAACCAATACCGTCGAAGTTCGTAGAACTTGCCGAACGTTGCTGGTTGGACCTCGGGCAAAAAAGGAAACAGCGCGTAGCTTTCCATGTCTAGCCGGATGTGCGAGGCCGTTACATGAAACGGCTGTGTGGCCATATAAGCGCGCTCACGTTCGCCCTGCAGTTCGTGCATAGTCTCGAACTTGCGCAAGACAACGATTTGCGCCAGCTCGCCAATTTCCGTTCGCCACGAACCAAGGAGGGTGCCAGCCGCGTCCCGGTCCGACACCCAGCGGCGGGCACCGTCAGATACGATATCCTGCTCCAGGAGAGCGCACGAAAGGGTCGTCAGTTCATACAGCATTCAAATGCTCCTTTACCGGTTCTGAATCGCAGTCGTTCGTTCCGTTCGTTGGAAGGATGAGCTTTGCTGTTACCCAGCGAGCGCTTTCCGACCGCGCCAACTGCCGATGGTAGCGTTTCATTTCTTTTTCTGTGGAAGGACCGACGGCGGTTCTTCGGACTGAAACGAAGTAGGTGCCCGGAGTGGAAACTCATTCGATCGGCGAGCGCATCTGGCCCGACTCACCGATGGGCAGTTAAGCCGTAAGCCAATCGGACCTGGACCACCCGACCAGGGGCGCTTCACTGAATGTGTCGGACTGCGCGGGCCCGTGATCCGAAAGTTAGCCAATGTTCTCAAGAGCAGCGATGTGGTATTCACCGACCTAACCGCTGGTGCGATTCGCTCCGCCCACTTCCTTGATGAAGGCAACCAGGAGTTCGCTGAGGCGTGCCGGCTGCTCCTGCTGGATCCAGTGGCCGGCGCCGTCGATCAGCTCGATGCTCTCCATTCTCGTTGCCGCCTTCGTCCTCATGAGATCGAGGGAGCCCGGCGCCGAATACGTGCCCCAATCGCTCTTGCCGCCAATGAACAGCGAAGGGACATCGATAGTCTTGCCCGAGAACAGGCGCAACTCGGCGTTCAGCGCGAGGTCGGACAAGACGCGATAAGCCTGCAGGGCGCCCTGGAACCCGGTGCGGCGATACTCCTCCGTGTACACGCCAAGCTCCGGCTCGGTGAGCCATTTGCACGCCGTGACCTCTGCGCCGGAAGGGAGGAAGGGCGCGACGGTCTGCGGCATCGTCTTGCCGAGGTCCATGACGTAATAGGTGGGCATCTGTGCAAGTTCTGCGGCGGTGAGCGCCTTCAACGGATGCGGCTTGTTCCCCGGCCAGTCGGCGCTCTTGACATAGAAAAATGCACGAAGAAACGCGTGTAAGCCCTGAGGGGGGTGCCACATGTCGTAGTTCGCCTCCCGTGAGCTCAGGTATTGCTGGTAATACATTCTCGGCGGGTCGAGCGCCGCCAGCGCGGCCGCGAGCTTTTGATTGCCCGTGTTCGGTTGAACCGGCAATCCCCCGCTTTCCCCAATGTTGAATGGAAACGTTGGCGGACCGGGGAAAGGTGCGCTCATCAGGACTACCGATGGAAAGACGTCGGGTCGGGCTAGTGCACAGTAGGCGGCCACCGGCGAGCCGAGGTCGTGCCCGAGAAGTATTGCCGTACGCCGATATCCCAATGCCAGAACCAATGCGAGCGCATCGCGCGTCATGTTCAGGAGGCTGAAGGGCGCGAGCGGGGCGTCATAGTCATTCACCCAACCGGTGGTGCGACCAAACCCTCGCTGGTCGGGCGCTACGACGTGGTAGCCCGCGTCAGCCAGAATCGGGATCAGGTGTCGCCAACCGTAAGCAAGATCGGGAAAACCGTGCAGAAGCAGTGCGAGCGGCCGGGCAGGGCTTTCGTAACCGGCCTCGAGAATATGGACATCGAGGCCGTTCACCCCGCGGATCATGCGCGAGCGGACGCCCTTGGGAAGCGTTTCCCCGCCATAGGTTGATGTGGACAAGTCGATTGCTCCTGTGGGGTTTGCCCAGGCGGCAGGTCGGATCAAAGCCGCAGCGAGGCCGACCGCGCCCGTCGCCAGGAAGGTTCGCCGGGACGCCGATGGCTTGATCGGATAAGGGGGCATTGGTGAGGTCCGGTATATGGTGATCACCATAGTATGGCGATCACCATAGATTCGTCAAGCAAGACGTGATACCTTTCCGGCATGACACGGAAGACAGACGCGCGCGCTCGCGCTATTGCCACGGCCGAACGGCTGTTTCGTATCCAGGGCTACACTGCGACCGGATTGATACAGATCCTGAAGGAAAGCGGTGCACCCAAGGGATCGTTTTACTTTCACTTCCCACGCGGCAAGGCACAACTCGCCGAAGAAGCAATCGATAACTACATCTCGAACCGGATGAGCGTACTGAGGGTCATCTCGGCGAACACGTCCGGTAATGCTCTGGATTTCGTTCAACAGCTCTTCGCCACATTCGCGGCAGAAATGGTCGCCACCGATTTTCAGTATGGATGCCTCATGCAGAATCTTGCGAACGAGCTACCCGCGCTCGATGCTGAACTGACCAGGCGGGTAGCGCGCGGGTTTGCTGACTCGACGCAACTTATTGCGGAGCATTTCCTGGGGTGCGGTTTCGATTCTGCACGTGCTTCTTCGACCGCCGCCGCACTGGTAGCCGCACTCGAGGGCGCCCGCACGATCGCCCGTCTCGAGCGCTCGCCTGCTGTATTCCAGGCGCTCGCAGAGGTCAGCGTCCAGAGGTGGGCGACCCCGGGCGGGCGATCTGTCCATTGTTCCCGCCCGGACGATTCGCCTTCACGCGTATGAGCGCGGCTAGCGCCCATACTGGTGAGGAGCGTACTTCATCATCCATTTGAAGGCTGCGCTGAAGGATTTCCAATTCGTACCCGAGGGAGGGGCCGATTTCAGCGACCGAGTTGGCTGGCGCAGGGAGCGCACGCTTTATCGCTGTCGAACGGAAGCCGCGAACCGCTTCGGTGAAATTCCGACAACTCGGGTGAAAGCGGTGCTGAATGCGCTTGGCGATTGAAATCCGATAGACAGCCCGATTTCACCAATACCTCTCGTACCGAGTCGCAGTGCGTCCTTTGCCAGCGCCATACGCCAATGCTGCAGGTATTCGACGGGCGCCATCCCGACGGTCGTACGAAAACGAACGGCAAATGCGGAACGTGAGACGGTGCAAAGCCGAGCCAGGTCAGCTACGGTCCAGTCCTTCTGCACGTCGCGGTGGACGGCTGAGAGCGCACGCGCCACTATCGGGTCTTTTAGACCCGCGATCAGCCCCGCGTGCTGCGGCTGCGCAGAAAGTCGGGCACCGCGCAGAATTTCCACCAGGATCAATTCCATTAGACGTGCGACGACGAATTCGCTGCCAGGCCCTAGGTGGGAGGACTCTGCCTCGTTCATGCTCATCAGGGCGCGAATGCGCGGCGAGGACGTGTCGTTTCCCGGGATGTGAACCAGCGAAGGGAGCAAGCCCGTCAACAGGGTCTCGTTTGCCGTATCGAACAGAAATCGGCCACCGCGAAGGGTGACCGGCGACTTCCCGCCGCTGCCGACTCGCAGTGTCGTCTTTTTCGTCCGGGCGACTGCCGCCTCGCTGTCGATCGGTTCAATCGAGAGGTCCGAGCTGAGCACGAAGGGTGCATCAGTACGAACGAGAACAAAGTCGTTGGCGCGCAAACGCAAGGGTGGCACGCTCGGACGAACCAGCTGGCACTCTCCGCGTGACAGCCAGCAGAACAGGAGATCGTCCCGCTTCCGAAACGATACCGCCCATGCTCCACGCCCCTCGATGCCGCCCCACAGGGTGGCACGCGGTCGAAGCAGGCCGATCAGATCGAGGAAAGGATCCATATTTGGACGAGAGATAAAGTTTTTCGCATATTTAGCTATCGACCGTACTTATACCGCAGTCTACGATGACTGGGCAATCAGCGAGTCCGACCGTATCGGACCTGTTCATCGACACTCTCCGTGGATCCAAGTCATGCTGAAAGAAAAACGTATCGTCGTTCTCGGCGGGTCTCGCGGCATTGGCTTCGCCGTGGCCGAGCAGGCCGCGCTCGAAGGAGCCAGTATCGTCATCGTCGCCAGTCAGCCCAAAAGCGTCGCCGATGCGGTGGATCGACTCCCGAAAGGGTCCGCTACAGGCAGGGCCGTGGATTTGAAATCGGCGAATGCCACGAGACAGCTCTTCGCAGAACTGGGTGAGTTCGACCACCTGGCCTATACCGCGGGCGAGCCGCTTCCGTTCGGTCCACGCGTCGTGGACACCGACCTGGTGGCCGCTCGCGAATTCTTCGAGTTGCGTTATTGGGGTGTGCTCGCTGCGGTGCAGGCGGCAAGTCCCCATATGCGACGCGGCGGCTCGATCGTCTTGACTGGCGGGACTTCGGCACGGCGCCCGCCAGCGGGCTTTGCCTTTGCGGCAAGCATTTGCGGGGCTATCGAGTCGCTGACGCGGGCCCTCGCCATCGAACTCGCTCCCATCCGGGTCAACGCCGTCGTGCCCGGAATGGTCGCCACCGATCTCTGGTCCGGAATTCCGACCGAGACGCGCGAACACATTTTCCGCGAAACTGCTGCGAAGCTGCCCGTGGAGAGAGTTGGCATACCTAACGATCTCGCTGAGGCCTACTTGTCGTTCATGCGAGGGGGCTACACGACTGGTCAAGCTGTGGTCGTGGATGGCGGTGGAACCCTCGTGTAGTCGTTCCGCAAACGTGAGCTACGTCGGGTAAATGAAATGGGTCGTGCGCCACGCGGCGTCCAGGATATCTGCCGTGCGTAGGGTGACTTGTCTGCGTTGGGGGCATTTTCCTATCGATCCACTCTCGCAACACGCGGGACATAAACCGCATGACGCGCGACAATCCCGCGAAACCTGTCACATTCGAGGCTCGGCCTTCCAGATGCTGACGCTTTCACATATGAGGCGGAGAGGAGCGGCGTGACTGAACGAACTGGATCGCTCTGGAGATGATGGTATTGAGGAATACAGGGAGGTCCTCTCCTGGAAACCCGACCGAGTTAGATTGCCGCGTTGACCTCCCAAGGGAGGCCCGTGGCAAACAGCTCGGTGATCCACTGAATGAAGGCATCAGTTCGTGCGGGCGTGAACTGTCGAGACGGTCGAACCAGAAAAATTCCTTCGTCTGCGTCGAAACGCCATTGCGGCAAGACACGGACCAACGTGCCCGCCGCGAAGTCGCGCGCCATTGACCAGTCACCGAAGCCGACGATACCGATACCCTGGCGCGCCGCCTCCAACAGGGCACCAATATCGTTTGAACGATAATTTCCCGCAGGCAGGATCGTCTCGCGCAGGTTGCCTTTGCGCAGCCGCCATTCGGGCGTCGAGACCGGCCCGGTGTATCGCAACAGGTTGTGGTGGGTCAATGCCGCTGGCGAGTCGGGAACCCCGTGGCGTTCGAGATAATCCGGCGAAGCACCGAGAACGATCCGGTGCTCGCCAAGCCTGCGGGCAACCAGTCGGCTATCGCCGAGCGTACCAAGACGCAAGGCGGCATCGAAGCCTTCGCCGACGAGATCGACATAGCGCTCGGCATAGTCAACCTCGATTTCGAGGCCCGGATATTGCCGTGCGAAAGCCGGTAGCACTGGCGCAAGCCATTGCCGTCCCATTGCCGCGGGAAAAGCGAGGCGCAGGCGGCCCCGTAACTCGATGCCGCCGGCCGCCGCTTCCTGTTCGGCCTCGAAAATGGCGTCGGTCGCAGCCTGCAGGCGTTCGGCAAGCCGTGCGCCAGCTTCCGTCAGGCGAACGCTTCGCGTCGTTCTTTCAAGAAGGCGTACGCCAAGGCGTTGCTCCAGTGTATTGATGCGCCTGGAAATGATTGTCGAATGGCGTTGTAGCGCCGCGGCAGCCGCGACGAACGAGCCTTCCCGTGCAACAGCGAGTAACGCGGCGAGTTCGTCGGCTCGACCCTGATCCAGATTCATGATGTTAGCGTAAGAACGAATCGTATTGCTGCAACCGATGATTGCTGCATGACGTGCAGCATTGTGCTGCATCCAGCCAGATTTTTCTTATCTTGTGGCAAGGCCATCATTTAGCGGGTTCATTTGCCGCTGGACCTTGCGCCGCCGATGCGGCGCTTCCTCGTGCAGCACCGTTGGTTTCCAACTCAATCCTTTCGATCTCACTCAATTGGAAGAAGACAAGATGATGACCGTGAATGAACGGCTCGCATGGCGCTATGCGACCAAGAAATATGACACGACGAAGACCGTGCCTGCCGAAACGCTCGAACGCATCGTTGAGGCAGTACGACTGGCGCCGACGTCCAGCGGACTTCAGCCATTCGAGTTGTTTGTTGTGAGCAATTCTGAAGTTCGCGCCAAAATCCGCGCCGCGGCCTGGGATCAATCGCAGGTCACCGACTGCTCGCACCTGCTGGTGTTCGCGGCGTGGGACGACATCACCGCCGAGCGCGTCAACATGATGTTCGACCTCACCAATGATGTCCGCGGTTTCAGGAACGAAGGCTGGGAAAGCTATCGTCAGAAACTGCTGGGCATCGTCGCTGAGAGAGGAACGGAGGCCAACCATCAAGCCGCCGCACAGCAGGCCTACATCGGTTTGGGCATCGCGTTGGTTGCAGCAGCTTTCGAGAAAGTGGACGCCACGCCAATGGAGGGATTCGACCCGGCAGCAGTCGATGAAATCCTCGGTCTGAATTCCAGGCAGCTGCGTAGCGTCGTGATCATGGCGTTGGGTTATCGAGCTGCCGAGGGCGATTGGCTGGTGAGCCTGAAGAAAGTCCGGCGTAGCCGTGAAGACTTCGTCACTGAAGTCATTTGATCTTTGCGCCGTAAAAGTCCCGGGCCCTAGCGTTGCCGTCCGGTGGATTGGCGCATTCCCGTGGCCCAACGTTGGGCCGAACCCGTGCAATGGGACATGCGCCTGTCGCCGGAAATGTCGCTAACGCTCGCCCGGAGCATGGGCTGCAATTATCACGCAGCTCGATCATCAAAATCGCGGCGCGTCTTCTACCGCGTGAAGATTGTTGGTGGGCCAAACCAGACTCCGCAAAACGCGGCACTCAACGCGATGCCCAGATTCGATGCAGTACGGTCGCCAAGTGGGGCGAATAATATCATTCCGATCGCGACGCCGATCTGGGTTGCCATGGCGGGCGGCAAGATCATCGCGGCATCCCCGGTTGCGTCGTCACGATGAACTTCCAGTCCGCCAGCGCCGCGATGCGGTGCGGCTCGGCTTGCGTGGCATAAGCCGGGTTTTCCAGAATTCGGCGCAGCACCGCAAAGCTCGCATAACGAACGATCACAATGTCATCCCACGCTTCGCCGTCGGTTCCCACAAGCACGCCACGGACATTGCCCACCCAGAAGAGCCCATAGTCCTCACCTTGCGCGACTGCGTTGAAGGCGGGAGCGTAACGTTTGAAATAAGCCTCGCGACCCGAGCAGGGGGGCAGCGAGCTTCCGGCTTCATAGGCCGCCTCGCCGCGATAGCGGACAAGGTTGACCATGTAGACCGGGCCAGCGTCGCCGAGCCCTTCACCAGCGGCCTGCAGCGCCGCAGGAGTGCATTCAATCACCGACATGTTTCTCTTTCTCCTATTTTCTGGGCTGAGCCGCACTCTGGTACCGGCGGGCGCGCTGGGCTCGTCACCTGACATTGCCTCTTGCATATTAATACGTCCAACTGTATTTTTATGCAATGGCCAGACCTTCACTTCGCGAGAAAATCATCGAATCCGGCGTCCAGACGCTGCACGAGCGGGGTTACGCCGGGGCCGGCATCCGCGAGATCACCGCTGATGCCGGCGTCCCTCAAGGTTGCTTCACCAACCACTTCCGGTCGAAAGAAGCCTTCGCGGTCACGGTCCTCGACCGGTATCAGCAGCGGACCAGGGCTATCATGGACGCGACGCTCCGCGACGAAAGCAGGCCAGCCGTCGAGCGACTGCGCGCCTACTTCGACGCGATCGCCGAGTGGCTCGAGGCGGCCGGCTGGCGATATGGCTGCCTGGTCGGCAACATGAGTCTGGAGGTCGCCGATCAGAGCGAGTTGCTTCGCAGTCATCTGGTCGATGTCTGCAGCGCGCTCACGTCATCTTTCGCGGAAGTCGTTCGCGCAGGGCAGATGGCGGGCGAGATCCGCAGCGACCTTGATGCCGCCGACATGGCTGTCTTCATCCTTGCCTCCTGGCAGGGCGCCATGATGCGGATGAAGGTCGATCGTTCGCCAGGACCGATTGAGCAGTTCAGGCGCGTCCTGTTCGCAACCGTACTCCCGTCATAAAGATGCGCCTCCAGGATCACTCGGGTCTTGAGGTCCGTCTTCCTAACTACTCACCCTGATGGGAAGCGGCCAGCGAGGCTCCAGGAACTGACCTTTCCCCCGCTGGGATCAGACCAAGGCCCGCAAGGAGCCATTCCCGCTCTTCATGCGTGAGCACTTGATGCGCCAGCAATTGAACGAACGGGTAATTCGCGCGATCACGTTTGGTCCACTGCTCGAGGATTGTGCTAAGCCGTGTCGCTGCCGGTGATCAATGTGGTGAGCACCCATGTCCAGCTGTCGAATTGGACGGCGATCCGGGTTTGGCCGTTGTGGCGTCGTTAAAGTCGTTTCCGCAAAACGAGGACGCGCCTCACATCAGTTGGACATGGGTGTGAAGCACTGCTGCCGGCTTCCGGGTGATCCCCTTGGCCGGTTCGAGCGCGAACATTACGCGGGCCCCGACCCCAGCAGCCGTTGAGGGAACCGGAAGCTCCTTCGCAGAGCTTGCAACGGCTGCTGAATGCGGTGTGGTGCCGACGGGCGAGGGCAGTCCGCAGCCTCGTCAACGGGCAAACGCTAGTCGTTTGAAGGTATCTCGCGGAGCAACAGACGGGTTCCCACTTCTACGATGGAAGTAATGGCGGGCAGCAGTTCTCGCCCAAGCCCCGTCAGCCCGTACTCCACCGACGGTGGTGAGGTCGCCATCACCTTGCGTTTGAGCACGCCTCGCGCTTCCAGGTCACGCAATCTGCTGGTCAGCACTTTCGCGGTAAGGGTCTCGTTGTCACGAAGGAGTTCCGAAAATCGGCGAGGCCCGTTGCTCAGGCACCAGATGATTTCGGGGGTCCAGAGACCGCCGAGCAAGGCCATGCATTTCGACATCGGGCAGCCCGGCAGTGGCGTAACCCTCTTGCGGCTCTTCAGGCTCATCGTTGCTTTCTCACAGCGGTTTCCAGTTGGTTATCTGGTTTCTGTCCGGTTACTCGAAAATGATGGTAACCCATGGATAGGAGCTTTCCAACGGAAACTGACGAACCTAAACTACGAACCTCTTCTACTGATCACGAACGAGGACTAGCTATGTATGCAGTAACGGGCGCATCGGGGCAGCTTGGGCGACTTGTGATTGACGCGTTACTGGAAAAAGTTCCGGCTGATCGCATCGTCGCGGCGGTCAGGAACCCGGCAAAAGCGCAGGACCTTGTGAAGCGTGGCATCGTCGTGCGCGAGGCAGACTACAAACGACCAGAGACGCTCGCGGCCGCTTTTGCGGGCGTCGATAAGCTCTTGCTCATCTCTTCGACCGAGGTTACGGGTCGGCTGCCGTTGCATCGCGCAGTGATCGAGGCGGCCCAGCGGGCTGGTGTCTCGCTACTGGCCTATACGAGCATGCTGCACGCCGACACGTCTCCGGCCCGGCTCGCGATCGAGCATCGACAGACGGAGGAAGCCATTGCAGCCTCTGGTCTTCCCGCAGTCATTCTTCGCAATGGCTGGTACACCGAGAACCACCTGGCCGCGCTCCCGGCAGCTCTCGAGCACGGTGCCTTTGTCGGAGCCGCGAAGGAGGGGCGTTTCTCTTCCGCCGCCCGGAAGGACTATGCGGTTGCCGCCGCTGTTGCGCTCACGACCGACGGTCTCGCAGGGAGAACTTACGAGTTGGCGGCCGACCGCGCCTTTACGCTTGCGCAACTGGCGGCTGAAGTGTCGCGCCAGTCGGGAAAAGCGATCGTCTACAACGACCTTGCGCCGGACGCATATGCGAATGTACTGACTGGCATCGGGCTTCCTGCTGACCTTGCCGCGCTGCTGGCCGATGCCGATGTCGCTGCCTCGCATGGCGCGCTGTTCGACGACGCAAGCGCGCTGGCGCGGCTGATCGGCCGCTCCACAACTCCGTGGGAGAGCATGGTCGAAGCCGCATTGCGTGCGTGAGGCCGGAGGTGCGCTCAACAGATGTCACGTGATCGGGCGGCCGCACGCTACGGTTGAGACATGATCGGCAGGCCGTCTCACCGTCCCTCAGCCGGGAGCAGCGCATCCGCGCCGGCGGGAATACGCCACGGGCTCGCCGGATCGTTGACGGCGCGCCACACCGCTTCGGTTACGTCGCGCGCATAGGTGACCGGTCCGGGCTGATTCAGTCCCGCCATGAAGCCCTGCACGAGCCCGGCGTACGCCGGGTGATCGAGACCGTGCATGTAGGCACGTCCGTTTTCGGCGAAGCGCGTATCGGGTGCCCGCCCTGGTAGGACGAGATGCGCGCGCGCCGAACGCGCCGAGTTCGGGCGCCATTGATTCTGTGAACGCGTTGACCGCCGCCTTGCTCGCCGAATACGGGGCGATCAGCGGGATCGCCTGCAACGTTACGCTCGACGTGATGTTCACGACCACGCCGGTCTTTCGCTGTCTGAACTGTGGCAGGAACGCCTGCGTCACAGCCATCGTGCCGAACGTGTTGGTCTCGAAGACGTCGCGTATCGTCGGCATCGGCGTGACCTCGAAAGGCGCTGCGGCGCCGATGCCCGCGTTTGTTGACGAGCGCGTCGATCGGTCCCGCAGCGTCCACCGCTTGCCGGATACTTTCCGGGTCGGTCACGTCGAGCGTTAGCTGACATCTTCCTGGGGCGTGCGCATCGTTGCCAGGACCTTCCAGTCGCGCTCGAGGAAGTGCCTGGCGATCTCGAGGCCGAAGCCGGACAAGCATCCGGTGATCAGAACGGTTTTCATTGGGACTCACGGGAGTGGTTGACAACGATAGGACGATAGACCAGCGCATCCGGACTTTCTATAATCGCTCACCCGGATTTTATTAGTGTGAGTCCTGACATGATCGATCCGCTCGCGGACGTCGTTACGTTGCTGCAGCCTGGCGCCCGCCATTCGAAGCTTGTCGTCGGGGCGGGGCCATGGCATATCAGGCGTTCGGACGCAGGGCAGCCCTTTTATTGTGTCGTTCTCGAAGGAGCGTGCCGGATCGCTGTTGACGGAGGCCGGGCGATCGAACTGCGCTCGGGCGACTTCATTCTCGTCCCCGACGCGCACGGTGTCTCGCTGTCCAGTATCGTGCCGGTGCCCGCGCGGCACTCCCGAGGCGCGGCCGCTTGCATTGGGCGCCAGCGAATTCCGGATCGGCGATCAGTCAGGGCCGCCCGATCTAAGCATGCTCGCGGGGCATTGCAGCTTCAGCTCGCCTGACGCGGACCTGCTGGTGTCGTTGCTTCCGCATGTTGTCCATGTGCGGGGCGAACCGCAACTCGCCACCCTCGTTCAGTTGATCAGAAATGAGTTTCGCGACCGCCGTCCGGCACGCGAAGTGATCCTTGCCCATCTCGTCGAAGTGCTGTTCATCGATGCGCTGCGCTCCACGGCCGGGACGTCGGCATCGCCCGGCCTTGTGCGGGGGTTGGCCGACGAGCGCCTTGCCGTGACACTACGCCGTATGCATGAAAGCCCCGCCAGGGCGTGGACGGTCGCCGAACTGGCCAACGAGGCCGCACTCTCGCGCTCGGTGTTTTTCGAGCGCTTCAACCGTGCAGTGGGACTTGCGCCGATGGCCTATCTGCTGAACTGGCGTATGGCGCTGGCCAAAAACATGCTCAGCCGGACCAACCACGGGATCGCTGAGATTGCCGAGCGCGTAGGCTATGGATCGGCGAGTGCATTCAGCGTCGCATTCACCCGTCATGTCGGGCTGCCGCCGGCACGCTTTGCGCGCGAACAGACGCGTGCGGAGCAGTAACGGCGCCGTTCGTCTGCTCGATATGGATGGTTGATCGTCCGTCGGTCAGCTTTCCGCGCAATCAACGCAAAAACCGTCGACGCGCATCGCTCTCGCCTGACGGGAAGATAAATGCGGCTTGCGTCAGCCCCCCTTCGCACGCATCGTCGACCGGACGTGAGCAGGTTCGTAGTTAGAGCGAATGTCGTATTGCGTCGGCTTTAGCCGCTGTCGGCTTGTCGGCGACCATACTGTCGCGGGGCGCACTTCATGATCCGTTTGAAAGCTGCGCTGAAAGACTTTTCCGAGTCATACCCGAGCGCTAGGCCGATTTCAGCAATCGAGTCGCGTGAGTGCGTCAGCCTCGCAGCGGCGAGGTTCATACGCCAGCGCGTCAGATAGTCCATCGGCGAGAGCCCGACGAGCTTCTTGAACCGAAGGGCGAAACTCGTGCGCGACATGGCAGCCTGCTCCGCCAGCGTCTGTAGGGTCCATTTTGCGCCGGGCGTCTCGTGCATGGCGTTAATCACCGCGCGCATCCGTTTATCCGCGAGCGCGTAAAGCCAGCCGACGGCTTCGTTACGCCTGCCTGCGAACTGCAGCCGCAATGCCTGGACAAGAACAAGGGTAGCCAGCTGCTGCGCGACAATGCCACCACCCGGCTGGGGCTCGCGCAATTCCTCTCTCATGCGATCGATACACCATCGCAGCGTTGACGCGCCCGGTTCCTCCCGAATGTGGATGACCGCAGGGAGCACGTTTAAAAGCAGATCGGCCTGACCGTCGGCCAGCGTGAAATATCCGCCCACGCTGAGGAATTCGCCGCCACCGTTGTGCGTCACGATACGGCCGTCCCTGACCTGCGGGACGAGTGATCCGAACGGGACCGGCTCTGCCGCAAGATTGCTCGCGATGCAAAAGGACTTGCCTCGCGCGAGCAGAAAGCATTCGCCTTCGGTGACCTCAAGGGGCTCGGGTTCGCCGCCAACGCTGAGCCAGCACCGGCCCCGCAGTACCGCATGAAACTTGATTCCGTCGAATGGCCCGAATTGCACGGCCCAGTCGCCGGCCGCATCGAAGCCGCCGGAAACGTAGCTTTGCAGTTTCAGGAGGGACAACACATCCGATAGTGTATCCATGACGAAGTTCGAACGATTGAATACCAGAAACGAACTCTAAGGCATGGATCGTTCCGGTTCAACGCCCTATGCTGTACCAATAACTGAACGGGAGAAGTGCGATGAGAATATTCGTGACTGGGGCGACCGGCTGGGTGGGCTCCGCGGTTGTGAGTGAATTGCTTGGGGCAGGGCATCAGGTCACGGGCCTGGTCCGGTCAGTAGAGCGGGCGGCCGATCTGGATACGGCCGGCGTGCGGACGCTCGTGGGGTCGCTCGAAGATACCAGGCGCCTGCAAGAAGGCGCTTCCGAAGCCGATGCAGTGATACATACCGCGTTCAATCACGACTGGTCCCGCTTTGCCGAGAACAGCGTCGTAGAACGGCGGGCGATCGAAGCGATCGGTGCGGTGCTCGAAGGATCGGACCGCCCCTTCCTCGTTACCTCCGGCGTGGTCTTGTTGGCCCCGGGTCGAATCGCGACGGAGCAAGACGTCGCGCCATCGGTTTCAGAGCGATTCCCCCGGGCGTCGGAGGCGGCCGTGAAGGAATTGTCCGCGCGGGGCGTACACGCCACCACGATACGCCTCGCGCCATCGGTTCACGGTCTGGGCGACCACGGTTTTGTGCCGCGTCTCGCGGCCATTGCGCGGGAGAAGGGCGTGTCGGCCTATGTGGGCGATGGGCTCAACCGCTGGCCCGCCGTTCATCGGCTCGACGCGGCCCGTGTCTACCGCCTGGCTCTCGAGAACGTGACAGCGGGGCCGTTCCATGCAATCGGCGAAATGGGCGTGGCGCTCAGGGATATCGCCGCGGCGATAGGCCGTAGCCTGGGCCTGCCGCTAGTTTCCCTTTCTGCGGAAGAAGCCGCCAAGCATTTCGGATGGTTCGCACCCTTCGTGGCGATCGACGCCCCTGCGGACAGCCGTCACACGCAAGCGATACTGGGCTGGTCGCCGCAGCACCAGTGCCTCCTCGCGGATCTTGCCGATCCCGGTTACTTCCGCGTCGAACCGGCCGGCTCGTCCCATTGAAGCGGGACCGGGAGAGACAACCATGCGGATCTTCATCACTGGCGCGACGGGCTTTATCGGTTCCGCGGTCGTTCGCGAACTCATCGCGGCGGGCCACGCGGTGACAGGCCTCGTGCGTTCGGCGCATGCCGTCGCCCCGCTCGAGGCAGTGGGGGCGAGGGCATGTCGCGGAACGATCGAGGATACCGACATCTTGCGCCAGGCGGCTGCGCTCGCCGACGGTGTGATCCATGCCGCCTTCTTCCACGCGCTCGCGCATGCCAGCCTGGGCATTCGCGCACGGATACTTTTCGGCGGCCCGCCGGCCCGTATCGTCGAACGCTTCGCGGCCGCGGCGGTCGCTGTGGATCAGCGCGCCATCGAGACGTTCGGCGAGGCACTCGGGGCACGAAAGGCCTCGCTGGTCATCGCCTTTCCGACCATGGCGATGGCAGCAGGGCGGCACGCGCTGGAGACCGACGATGCCGATCGCGCAGCCGTCGGCGGTGCAAGGGTGCGTTCCGAGCAGGCCGCAGTTGACCTTGTGCGGGCCGGCGTGAACGCCTCCATCGTTCGTCTGCCGCCCACGGTACATGATGAAACGAAGCTCGGGCTCGTTACGCGGTTGATCGAGATTGCACGGAAAAAGCGGATGTCCGCCTGTCCCGGTGATGGGTTCAACCGATGGGCCGCCGTTCACAGGCTGGACGCATCGCGGCTGTTTCGGCTTGCGCTCGAAAACGGCGAGCCCGGGGACCGCTATCACGGCGCGGCCGAGGAGGGCATGCCGTTCCGCGATATCGCCAACGCGATTGGACGCTATCTCGACGTCCCTGTGGTGCCTTTGCCCTCTAAAGACTGTGCAAGGCATTTCGGCTGGCTTGCGCCATTTGTCGCTGCGGACAATCCCGTTTCCAGTCGGATGACACAGGAGCGCTTGGGTTGGACGCCACAGCATCCGTCATTGATGAACGACCTTGCGGCCGCCTTGCGCGATCGGGGCCGCTAAAAGCCAACTTCGCCCAGCGGCGGGTACCGAGCCGGGATGAGGCGGCGCAATTGCCACACCAACAAATCAGGAGTTCTTATCATGCATTCCAGGCGAATTGTGCTGTGGGTCACTGGCTTGCTCATCGCGTTTGCCCAGCCTTGTCTGGCCGAGCAGGTCGATAGCGGCGTTCCCGGCATGATTTTCGACCATGACGTACCGGTCACGATGACCGATGGCGTACAGTTGCGCGTCAACATCTATCGTCCCGAAAAGTCCGGCCGATATCCGGTGCTCATGTTGATGGGGCCCTACGGCAAGGATACGAGCATGGCGGATGCGCCAGCCTATAAGACATCGTGGGGCAAGCTGATCGCGAAATATCCGGACCTCTGCAGGAAATCCTCGTGCCGCTACATCCGGTTCGAGGCGCCCGATCCCGAGCGGTGGGTGGCCGACGGTTACATCGTCATCCTCGCCGACGTTCGCGGAGCCGGCGCATCCCCGGGCGTGCTCGACCCCTTCTCATCGCGGGCGACTGAAGACTACGCCGCGCTGATTACCTGGGCGGCCCGGCAGGCCTGGAGTTCGGGGAAGGTTGGTCTGCTCGGCACTTCTTTCCAGGCGATCAATCAGTATCAGGTGGCCGCGTTACAGCCAGAAGGGCTTGCCGCGATACTGCCTTGGGAAGGCGCGTTCGATCAGTATCGGGAGATCGCATACTATGGTGGCATTCTGAACGTTGCATGGGAGTTCTGGTGGACCCATCAGGTGGTCCCCAATCAGAATGGCAATGCGCAAACGCCCCTGGTCGATTCGATCAATGGTGGCACGGATACCGGGGCGCCTCTTGCCCCGGACGTCTTGAAGCAAAACCGCGTCGATCCCGTTGAAGCCTTTGCGCAGCACCCGTTCGACGACACCTATTATCGGCAGCGCACGCCCGACGCCAGCCAGATCAAGGTCCCGCTGCTCGACGTTGCGAACTGGACGGACTGGAGTACCGCCGGCTATCGCTTCGCCGCCAGCAAGGACAAATGGCTGCGGATTCAGACCGGCGACCATCTGACGCCTTTCTATTCGGACGAGGCGCTCGCGCTGCAAAAGCGCTTCTTCGATCATTTCCTGAAGGGCGTGGACAATGGCTGGGAGAAAGAGCCGCGCGTTGCGGTGCAGATCCGGCGACCCAACGGAACAGTCTGGAGGAATGCTGCCGCCTGGCCGCTACCGGGCACACGTTGGCAACGCTACTATCTCGATGCGGCGAACGCTTTGATGGCGCCGGGCCTGGAGCATCTGGCGTCCGCCCAGAAATCGTACGCCGGACTTGGCGATGGGCTCACTTTCACGACGAAGCCCTTCAGCAAGGAGACGGAATTCACCGGCCCGATGGGCGTGAGGTTGTGGGTCGGTTCGTCGACGGCGGATATGGATATCTTCGCGGCCCTCAGGCTGATTGATCCGCAGGGAAGGGACGTTACCTTTATCGGCAACAGCGATCCGAACGTGCCACTGGATCTCGGATATTTGCGCGTGTCGCACCGCGCTGTCGACCGAACGAAATCGACCCTCTACCAGCCTTTCCACCCTCATGTCGCTTCTGAGCCGATGACGCCCGGGCGGCTCTATCCCGTCGACGTCGAATTTACCGAGCCGACTAGCATCGTCATTCCAAGGGGCTATCGACTTGCCTTAACGATCCAGGGCAAGGATTTCGGATACGGACCGGATGCGAACATTGTGCACGCTAACGATTACCCCCTTCCCGACGCCCACAACTCAGGGCTCTTTTTCGCCGCTCATCCGAACCGGGACGCAAAGCTGTATGGCGGAACGAACACGGTCGCGACCGGCAGGGACCATGCGTCGTACCTCATGCTGCCGCGCATTCCGCGTTGATGATGACGCTGCTGTCGTATGTGACCGTCGCCCTGACACTCCTCGCGGGCCTCTCTCTCGTGATTTTCGCGGCGGTCACAGGCGTGCCGACACTTTCGTCGAGGGGCGTCGAAGCCTCCGACGTCATTGCACTGCTCAAACAGGCAAACGTCGCCCGGTCTGCCGTGATCATCGATCTGGGAAGCGGGTGGGGCGGACTGGTGGTGGCAATCGCACGCGCGTTTCCCGAAGCCACGGTCGAAGGGGTCGAGATATCGCCATTTCCGTACCTGATTTCACGCCTGAGAGCGTCTGGATTGTCGAACGTCACGCTCAGGTGGGGCAACTTCCATCGCAGTAATCTTCGCAGCGCCCACGCGATCGTTTGCTATCTGATGCCGTCGGTTATGCCGGCGGTAACCAATCTGCTCGACAGGAACCTGAAGCCGGGCACTGTCGTGGTCTCCAATACATTCCTGTTCCGGGGACGCACGGCCTCCGCGGTTCGTCGAGCAAGCCGGCGCGGCCTCGTCGCGCTATATTTCTGGCCGGCCCTCCACTGGCTAGCCGACGACTACGAATAGGTGACGACGCCTCGTCGCAGCACCGATGTCCGCATCCGCTCAGGCGGGCCATCCGATCTTCTGAGCTTGACGAAGCGAGCCTCGCACGACCATGCGATGGAACGGCGCGATCAACGCGATATAGGCGCGGCCGAGCAGGCGGTTGTAGAAGACGAGCGTTGTCACGATTACACGGCTGGGGTGTTCATCGGAGGGCGGCTGCACTAGTACCGACACGCGGAAATTCAGATGCGTGTCGTCCTCCCCGAGCACGATCTCATTCGGATATCGCCCGAATACGCGGAAAATGTTTAGCCTGTCGCCGCCTGCGGCCGAGAGGTCCGCGGCGCGCTTTAGACCAAGCGGTAGTACCAGCAGGTCGCGCAATTTCAGCAGCGCCGCAATCCATTCGGGCTGATGGTCGAAGATGTGCCGGGCGATACATTCCGCGTCGTGGGACGCGGCCTCCGGCAGATCGACCGAAAATGCGTCAGCAAAATCGGCTCTGCGGTAGCAGGACGTCAGTTGTGAGGATGCCGGCAAGCCGGCCTGTTCGATCTCCGCGGCTGTGTGCATATCCGATCACCGAAATGAAGTTGAGCCAGGTCCATGCGGTCGGAGCAGCGCGTCCCCGCTATCGACTGCCCGCCAGATGCAATCAATATAAACGGGGGACGTTCCCTCGCACTCAAAAATGTGCGAGGGCACCGCCGCTGTCAAGCTCCAAGGGTAGCCGGGGTGGCAGCGTTCGTAGAAACCTTGCTCGCCGCTTCAAGTGCGCTCGCGATCGAGGCGCGGCGCGCCTCCTCACCGCGCCCGAGTCCTTCCGCGACGACGAATTGGATATCGGAGACGCCTATGAACGTGAATACCGAGCGAAGCAGGGTCTCGGCGTGTTCGAACGCCTGATACGGGGAGCCCTCGCTGTAAACGTTGCCGCGCGCCAGCGCGACGATCACGCGCTTGCCCTGGGCAAGACCGATCGGTCCGTTCTCGCCGCGTGCGAAGGTCTTGCCGCGCACGACGATATGATCGATCCAGGCCTTGAGCTGGGTGGGAACCGAAAAATTGTAGAAGCCCGCCCCGATTACCACGATGTCGGTGTTGAGGAACTGCTGCACGTCGTTGCCGGTGTCGAGCGCCATGAACGCGTCGAAGGAGAGATGGGGGAGCGGTTCGCGGGCAAGATCGCGATAGGTGACATTCACGGCGTCGTGTGTTTCGACGATCCGCTCGACAATGGCGGCGGAGAGCACGCGGCTCGCCGAGTTTGCGCCCATGATGCTGGAATCGAGATGAAGCAGGTTCACTTTTGGCCTCTGGTCTGGATTTGTGACCAGCCCTATGTTATGTAAGTGGAGGCGATCCGCCAAGAACGCATAATTTTAGGACCAGGTCACATGGATATGCCTGCCTCACCTGGCGTCAGCACCCAATGCCATAAGGTTGGCAAGGTGCTCGCCATCGTTGGCGACAAATGGACGGTGATGATCGTCAGGGTACTGATCGATCGGCCACGCCGCTTCAACGAGATCAAAAGGACCGTCGGCGGGATCTCGCAGCAGATGCTTACGCGCACCCTGAAGGCACTCGAGCGCGACGGCATGGTTAGCCGCACGGTCTACCCGACGGTGCCCCCGCAGGTCGAATATGCCCTGACGCCGCTCGGACAATCCCTCGCCGTGCCGGTTCGTGCGCTGGGTGCATGGGCGGGAGAGCATCTCGACGAGATCGAGAACAACCGGGCCCGCTATGATGAGGACAAACATGCTCGCGTCGATCGACGCGGGTCCGTGCAAGCCTGACGTCCGCCGGGGAAAGAGCGGTTCGCGTCGGTTCCGTAAGCCGCTGGTTCGAGCGTCCGAAGGTCTGCGCATCTGCCATCGTCCGCGCAGCCGTTACACTAGCTGCAAGCCGCATTGTCGATTGGGCGGCTTCTTCCTTTGCGGTTCCCGTTCTTTTATGAAGCGCCGGCCGTCAGCACCGCGAGCTTCGTCACGCCCGCATGCTCGATAGCTGACATCGCTTTTGCTACGGTGCCGTAAGGGACGCCTTCGTCGGCCTGTAGCGTGACAATCGCGTCGGCCTGATTCTGCGCAAGTTCGTGCATCGCCGAACCAAGCTGATCGAGGCTTCGGGCGTCACGATCCACGTAAAGCTGACCGTGACCGTCGATGCTCACGGTCACCGTCTTCGCGGCAGGCGCGGGGGCGGTCGCTTCGGTCTTCGGCAGGTTGATGTGCATGGCGTTGTTGAGCAGCGGTGCCGTGACGATAAAGGCGACCAGGAGCACCAGCATCACGTCAACGAGTGGTGTGATGTTGATTTCACTGAGCACGTCGTCGTTATCGGAAGAGGACGAGAAAGCCATTATGCAAGTGCCTCCGTGAGCGGTTGATTGACCGTGCCTTGCGTGCGTGGCACGCGGAAACCTGCCTTCTGCGCGAGCGTAACGAAATCGGTCGCGAATGCATCGAGGTCGGCCGCGCCACCTTTCACTCGACGGACATAGAAGTTGTAGCCGAGAACGGCGGGCACGGCCACGGCAATACCGATGCCTGTAGCGACGAGTGCTTCGCCAATTGGTCCGGCTACGACTGCGATGCTCGCTGATTGCGCATGCGAGATTGCGCTAAGCGCGTGAATAATGCCGAATACTGTGCCGAATAATCCGACGAACGGGGCTGTGCTGCCAATCGAAGCCAGTACCGCAAGACCCGCCTCAGCGCGGCGGCGCTCAGTCTGGATTTGCTGGCGCAGGTGCCGCTCTAACAGATCATGTCGGCTATAGCTATGTTCGAGGTCTTCCGCGCCGCTCTCGTCGGCGTCCGCCAGCGTGTCGAAACCAACGGCCGCGAGCCTGCCTAGCGGGCTGTCCGTACGCGTAAGCGCCGCTGCACTTGCGAAGCTGCGTGCCGCCCAGAACGCGCTGCCGTAGCGTCGGTTGCCCGCCGTCGCACGCGCGGCCTGAATGCCTTTCACGACGATCAACGTCCACGTGACGATCGAAAAGATGCCGAGCAGCCACAGTGCGCCCTGCACGATGAATTGTGTTGCCAAACCGTTCATGTTGAGTTCCTGAGTGTTGAAGGTATCGAGTCTATAAATCCACAGCTTCAAAGCCTGTTTTACTGTGACAGTCTGAAATCGATGGGCACTGTCACCCAGCCATCGACCGCCTCGTCGCCGCGTTTTGCAGGCACGAAACGCCAATGCTGCACGGCTTCGCGAGCAGCGTCGTCCAATATTCGGCGACCCGATCCCGTTTGTACGGCGACCGAATCGGGCGAACCATCGGCGAGAACATGTACACGCAGCAATAAGTGACCTTCCCAACCCTGATCCTGTGCGACCTGCGGATAGTCGGGAGCAGGGTTGTGCAGATAGGCGGCGTTGCCAATTGGTGCGGACGTTTGCGGTGCGTGGGTTTCCTGAGCCGGCGCTGAGGATGGCGGCGCGGCAGGTGCCGCAGTGGATTGTTGCGCACCGGATTGCTGCGTCGTTTGTTGTGCAGCAGGAGCTGGCGCGGCTGTTTGTGGCGCTGGCGCGTGATCCACGGGCCGCGCTGCTGCCGGTTTCACCAGCTTGGGCGGCTTTGCCTCGCTCGCAGGTTGTGGTTGAGGAGTAGCCACGGCAGGTGCCGCCTGTGGCAGCGCACGCGGCGCGCTTGTGAGCGTGACGGTCATCGGTAGGGGCTGTGGCGGCTTGGCCTCATGCGTTTGCAACGCATGCACTAGCCATACGATGGCGCTATGCACAGCAATGACGGCAATCGCTGTCAGAGCGAACGTGCCGCGTGCTCGCCGCGACGCACCAGCGGGATTCACGGCTCGTTGAACATGCAGTGTTTCGCTTGCGGTTGTCGAAATGGCGTGCGTTGAAGTGCGCGCTTGCACCGCGCGGCGCGCAGCGGCATAACGATGATTGACGGCGGCGTTCATTGCGCAGTTCCTGCCGGATTAACGATGAACCGAAAAGCGTCGAAGTGGATCGACATTTGACATTGGTTGAGTTTCATTGCGGTCCGTTCAGGGCAGTGCGCGAATCGCGAAATCGCGGATGGTCTGGCGCGATGCAGTCGAGCGGAACCCGAACCAGCCCGCGTCGGGCAATGGGCCCGCCGCCGCGAAGCACGGCCGGCCGTCGAGATAAAAGCGCGTACCGTTTGCATCGACAACGATGCGCACGTGGTAGGCATGATTGGCGCGCAGCAGCCACGGCGGCGCCGTATATTCGGCCAGCAGTGGGCGCGAAGACGTGCCGTTGTAATGGCGGAAACGTGTCGTCGTGTTGTCGTTTCCACCCACACCTGCGTAATACAGGTCGAGCGTGTCATAGTCGGAAAAACGCCCCGATCCGCCGAACGGCGCTGTTCGCTGTTGCGCCTGCGTTTTGCTCGCAATCCAGAATTGGTTCATGTCCGAGACGCGATCATGCGGACCGCCCGCATCGAGCACGGTGCGCGTGAAGGTGATTTCATAGTGTCCCGTGAGACGCTGGTTTAACCACACCGTGAGCCCGCGCGCACTATCGAGCACGAGTGCATGCGATTGTGCATAGACTGGCTGCGTATCGTCAGGTTGCCCCTTGCTTTGTGTGGACCGTTCGGCTTCGACAATCCAGCGCCGCGTATCGAGCGAAGTGAAACCGTCCTTAAGGATCATGTGCTGCGCAGCGTGCAACGGCGCAGCGGCCAGCAGCGCAAGCGCCGTGATTAAAGAATTGCGCACGAATAGATTCCGTCACATTGTGTACAGGTTGTCGGACCGGCCGCTTTGCCTTCAATTGCGGCTCCCACCAACCATGTGCGACGAGACGCGCAAACCGTCAGCGCATTTGAAAAAACTAGCTGAACACGCTCAAATAGTCGCCAACTCGGGTCAGTTCGACGGGGGCGTTGTCGGCAACCTGCGTGAGTGCGCGCGGAATATCGCCGAGCAGGAATACACCGCTTACGCGCACTTCTACCGCCGATCCCGTCACATGGATCAAGCCGGTGTCATATCGGTTAAAAACATCAACAAGCGCCGGCAGCGGCAGGTTATCGGCGACAAAGATGCCGCGCGTCCATGCGCTCACCATGTCGAATGACTGCGCGAGCCGGTGCGCACCAGTGGCAGAGAATATGACGCTTTCACCAGCGGCGACCCGTATCGGTTTGCGCTCGGGCAGTGACAACGCCGCATTTCCCGTGCCGACAGCCAGCACGCCATGATGGTAAATGCGCCCGATATTCAGTGTGCCCCCGGCTGTCTCGATGACCCCATGAGCGGTTTCGATGCGGCGCGACGCACCTGCACGAGATTCGGGCATGCTGATAAGCACCTGTCCTGCCGAGACGCGCAGCGATAGATCGTCATGTGCCGCCGTGCGATAGATGCGACTGCCCGCATCAATTGTCATGCGCGAGCCATCGGCAAGGCTGACCGTGCGCCTCTCACCAATGTCGGAGCGCCAGTCAGCATCGAGCCCAAGACGATGTACGCCGTCGCGCACCGCGACAAACCCAAGCACAGCGGCCATGCCACCAAAACCCGCGCGCAACAGTTTGCGGCGTTTTTCCGAAGGCACACGCAGCGCGTCGGCCACGGCGGCACGTTCTATCGCAGCCGTCGGGCGTATGCGCGCAAGCCGTGCCTGCAACGCTTCCCATGCGCGCGCATTCGTCTCGTCACTGCGCCATGCTTCGAAGCGGGCTTGTTCACGCGCGGTTATGCCTTTTTCGCGCAATCGGACTTCCCATTCGATTGCCGCCAGTTCCGATGCACGTTCGTTATTGCCGGTCATGTGATCTGGCAACAGAGCGCGAGCGCCTGAGCGATGTATTTTCGCACCATGCTCACGGATACGCCGAGTCGCGCCGCGATATCGGCGTATTTCATGTCTTCGAATTGACTCAGGATAAATGCTTCGCGTGCTCGCGCGGACAACTGCTGCAAGGCCGCGTCGATCAGCAAGATTTCCTGCACTGCTTCGAGCGCAACTTCGGGAGCCGGAGCAAGGGGCTCCGGCGCTGATGCGAGCCGTGCCAGGTAGGCGCGTTCAATGTCGCGCCGCCGCCAGTGCTCGAACGTCAACCGTCGTGCGATGGTGGTGAGTAGTGCGCGCGGTTGCCGGATCGCACTCACGTCGGGATAACCGGCGAGTTCGGTGAAGGCACTCGCGGCCAGATCTTCGGCGTCGGTACTCGAACCTACGAGACGGTGCATGCAGCCTGTGAGCCAGCTATAACTGCGGCGGAATTCGTCGGCGAGAAAGCGCTCGCGCAAGCACGCCCGGTTGACGAGCGCATCAGTATCGGCGGCGCGGCCAGCGGGCAGGCTTTGAGGTTGGATCGCCATAACGCATCGAGGAAGAGGTATGCAAAGGCTGGACCCGCGATTCTAAAGGGAGCTTGAGGGTTGCCAAAGCTCGGTTTGTTGGATCGTTATGAGGTTTGGTGTGCTGCGCAACCCACAAATAAAAAGTCGTAAAAAAGCCGTGCGATCTGGCATTGTCCGCTGACGCTTTTGCTTGCACGTTGCACATGTCCACCGTGCGAAACGCACTGACATTTCGAACGATTCAGGACCGGCAAAGCAATCAGGACAACGACAGGTATAACGTGAAACGACCACGCACTACTGCGCGTACCCGCGCGCCACAAGGACCGTTGCGCACACCGAGCGCGCTTGCGGCTACGCTCTTTTTTATCGCAAACGCTGCGCTCGCACAGACAACGCAGACATTTCACCTTGCGGCACAGCCGCTTAATCGAACGCTGTTGTCCATCGCGGCGCAAAGCGGTGTGCCACTCAGTTATGATCCGAAACTGGTGGAGCACATTGTGGCCGCGCCCGTAAGCGGCACACTCAGCGCACAGGACGCGATCACTCAAGCGCTCAAGGGAACCGGGCTCGAAGTCGTGACGACAAACGGGCAGGCGCTGGCTGTGCGTCGTGTGCAGCCGGCTGCGACGGAGGATGACAGCCCAAAAGCTAGCCGGCCACTTCGGCCGGCTCCTGCGTCCGCGAACGTCGCCGACAAGACGACGCAACTTGGCACCGTGACGGTGAGCGCGGCACGCTCGCGTCGGGACGATCCGCAGCGCGCGCCCACTTCAAGCTACCGGGTGACGGGTACGGAAATGCAGCAGCAGCGCATTACGTCGCTGGCGGACCTACAGCAGATCGTGCCGGGACTGAACGTACAGACGACCGATCCGTCCGATGTGCAGGTTACGATCCGGGGCATTGGCGACGGCGGCGGGCAGATGAGCGGCGAGCAAAACATCGGCATGCCGAGCAGCGTGGCCGTTTATCTTGACAATGTTTATCTGCCACGTCCCGGCATGCTTGGCGGCGCGCTCTCCTACGTTGATTACGTCGATGTGCTGAGCGGCGCGCAAGGCACGCTGTTCGGCGCAAATTCGACTGGCGGTGTGATCGACATTCATACACCGTTGCCGAGTTTCAAGCTCACAGGGGCGGAAAGTCTGTCGATCGCCGAACGCGGCACGGTGATGAATCATGCGATGCTGTCTGGTCCGATTTCGGATACCGTGGCAGGACGCATCGACTACGTGCATAGCAGCACCAACGGCGACGTGACCAACATCACCAACGGCAATACGCTCAACGGTAATTCGAGCAACAACGTGCGTGGGCAGTTGCTGATTAAACCGAACAGTCAACTCAGCGTGCGCCTGAGCGCCGACTACGACAACGAGAACGGGACGCCCACGCCAGTTACGTATGCGTCAAACTCGGTGAACGGCGTCAACAGTTTTCTTACCCATTCGCGGCGGGTAGGTAACAACGTGGTTTATGGTGGCAACGATCACCTTGTCGCGCTGGACGACGAAAACAGCTTCCATCTTGTGCAGGGCGGCACCTCCGCCGAAGTGAATTACCGCTTTGACAACGGCTATAACCTGCGTTCGATAAGTTCGTACCGTTATTTCAGCTATGTGCCTTCCACAGCCGACAGCCTGAGCGTCCCGATCTATGCGAACAGCGGCACGCAATTTCTTGACCGGTCATGGTTGCAGGATTTCCGCCTCGATTCTCCGCACGGTAAGTATTTCGATTTCGCGGTTGGTGCGACCTATATGGGTGAGAACCAGTCGACGCAGGCATTCACGCGTTACGCCCATAGCAACTTGCCCAACCTTTACTACGATTCCAGTATCTATAACGGCCTCACCGTTATTCGTGACGGTACACTCCACGACGAAATGTGGTCGGGTTTCGGGCAAGGCACATTTCACGCGACGCCGCGCCTTGATATCACTGCGGGTCTGCGTCTGACCTACAACAAGACGGGCGGTCAGTTCGTCCGCTACAACAAGCAGCCGTTTAATTCCGGCTACCTGGTTCAGGAAAACACGCTGCCATCGGCAACGCTGAATTTCAAATACCTGCTTACGCGTGACGTTTCCAGTTATCTTGCACTGTCATACGGCGAGAAGGCAGGTGGCCTCAACGTTTCGTCGGGTGCGGCTGCAAAAGAGGGCATCGATTCGCTCGTGATCCAGCCTGAGCGTACGAAAAGCGCAGAATTGGGTATCAAGGGCACGCTGCTCGACGGCACGTTGAATGCGAAGGCCGACGTATTTCTCACCTACGTCAGCGATTTTCAGACGCAGGGCTACGACCCGACGACGCAATCGACATATCTGACGAACGCGGGTACCTTTCGCTCGCGCGGCGCGGAATTTTCGTTGCAATACACACCTGACGATCATTTGCTGCTGCAAGCATCGGCTGTCTATAACGATGCGCGTTATCTGAACTATCGCCCGGCAATTTGCCCGCCAGAAGTCACGCTTGGACCGGCTGGCTCGTCGGCGATTTGTGATCTGTCCGGCCATCAGGTCTTCAACGCGCCGAAATTCACTTTCAATGCGACGGCGCGCTATACGTGGCATTCGCCCAATGGCTTGACATCGTTTGTGAGCGCCCGCTATTCGTATCGCACGTGGGCGTTTGGCACCGTTGATGATTCGGCGTTCACGCGCATCCCCGGATACGGTCTGGTGGCGCTTTCGGCCGGAACGGGCGGCAAGTTCAGCCGTGGCGAGTGGACCGCATCGGTCTGGGTAAATAACCTGTTCGACAAGACCTACTACCGGCGTCTGGTCGAAAGCGACTACGGCTCGGTAATCGGCTGGATCGGCGAGCCGCGCACCATTGGCGGCACGCTCACGTATAAGTTCTAAGGTTGTAAAGCGTTCGTGACCGGCTCGGGCCTTGATGCAGATGCTTCAAGGTCCGAGCCTTATCGGGCTCCGGAACGCAAACCCTTAGTGGGCCCCGGAAGCGGCGGTTGCGCGGGTGACTTCCACCGCGAATACATAGACGGGTCCGAGCATGTTCGAACGGAAGATCAGATATTTGCCGTCAGGGGTGAAGTGAACGTTCGGTTCTAGCCGGTAATTGTGTTTCGACATGTTGACCACACGTTCGGCCTTGAAGCGCCCCGGTTGGATCAGATTTTCCCCGAGGCTGTGATCGTCTTTAACAAGCTCAGGATGAAAGAGATAAATCCATTGCGCGCCGGGCGCGTTGCTACCGTCACCCGCGAACAGCGTGCCGTCTGCCGAACGCGTGAAATGAATTGACGACTCCTGCTGGTCGTAGTGATACCAGACCCGTTTGCCGTTTTCAACGTTGTAGCTGGCCACGAACGCATCCACGTTTTCGGGAAAGTGCAGGTCGTACCAGATATTTCCGTTGGCGTCCCACCACTGATGTCCGCTGCCTTGCATTGCCATGATTCGCGGATCGATGTGCTTGTTGCCAGACCCGTCGGTACGAATCGTCCAGAGTTTATCGACCTGTTGCCATGCGCCTTGATGCGCATACATCAGGAGCGTTGGGTCAGTGGGTGAGAACTGCAAGTGGTCGATCCAGTCGGTGCTTGCGAGAATGGCCTTTGTGCTGCCGGTTTTCAGATCGACAGTGAACACAATCATCGGCAACCGCTGGGCCAGACGCCGAGCCATTTTCTGTTCCTTGTTGAGCGGTTCTGCAACCCAGCCCAGCGGCGTCGCGTCACCGGCCTGACGACCGTTGAAATCCTCGCCGTCGCCAACTATGTAGCTGCCTACGCCCAGCGTTTCGTCGGCGTTAATCGAGAACACTCCCGCGCGACGTGGCAGGTCAGCTATCTTGTGCTGTTTGCCCGTATTGATATCGGCCGACCATAGCGACGCGTATTTCGGATCGTCTGGCGAGCCCTTGAAATAGTAGACCGTGGGCGTCCTGCGTCCTACGACGACCGCGCCCGGACCGCCTCCTACCGGACCTTTCACTAGCGACCGCGACGTGAATGTCGTTAGATCGAGCACGCCTATGCCGTGATCGGCGGTCGTGTAGACCATCTGTTTGCCGTCTGGCGTGAATGCGTTGATGTTGAAGTAAAGGCTGGCCGAGCCGGGCTCATCGGTCAGCCGAATAACGCGGTGGCCGGTATCAGGATCGATCCAGCTCTTCGGTACCGGCGCTTCAGTTGCTGTGGCAACGGTACATGCTGCGACCAAAGCGATGCCCGAGAGGAAACGGTGTAACCGTAATGGGAACGTCATCATAGGGATTTCGAAGAAGGGTGAAATTCGAAGAAGGGTGAGTAACCCGCGCACAGTGACAGGCCACTCGATCAACATGTGCAATGGGGAGCGAAAAGCGTCAGCGCGCCGCCTCGACCTGTCGCCTGCTGTACCAAATCGAAACCGGCCGTGTGGCCGGTTTTTGTTTACGGGCACCGTATGCCTGTGCCAGCGGTATGCGAGGCCCCGAAGTACAGGCCAACGCGCGGGAGCCTGTCAGACGGCCTCGATTTCAGTCTGTTCGATGGTTACTTCGTCGGACGAGGAAACAACCCCAGCAGCGTCGATCCCGAGCGCACGGTAGGCCCGACATGAAGTGGAACGTAGTCACTGAACTCTCAGCAGCAGCGTTCGAGAAAGGGTATCCGTCGGCTGATCCCGTTGACGCGGCTTAGCTCAGATATTTCCACGTTTTTTTGCAGTAGCCCGTACGCAGAGACACGCCAGTGTCCTTCGCAATCTGTCCCGGCGAAGGACCCGTTTTGAAGTTAGTCTGCGACGGTGCCAACACACTCGTTCAGATGCTTGAACACTCGGGAATGATTTGCGATAGTGATCCCTTGAGCGCATTGAGCGATTAGATGCACCGGATCTGGTCAAGCATGCAGGCGATGGAGAACGCGTGACGTATGCATATACCTAACGTTCGCTAGCCTGGTCGCTTAAGCTATAATGCCTTAGGTCAATATGCCACTTTCCTGTATGGAGGCGAAGGTCGTGAAGAACGAGGCGAGCCCGAACTCGAAAGAGAAAATCCTTACCGCTGCTACGAGCCTCGCCCAGACGCACGGCTATAACGGGCTGAACTATCGCGACCTCGCCGAAGCGGTAGGTATCAAGGCCGCGAGCATCTACCATCATTTCGGGAGCAAGGCGGATCTCGGCGCGGCTGTCGCGAGGCGATACTGGCAGGATTCTTCGGCAGCGCTGGATGACATGCTGGAAAAGTCTGGGGATCCATTGCACTGTCTGCGCCACTATCCCGATACTTTCCGAAAAGCGCTGGAGAGCGGCAACCGTATATGTCTTTGCAGTTTCATGGCTGCTGAAACTGACGACCTTCCGGAAGTCGTGATGAACGAAGTCCGGACGTTCGCCGACGTGAATGTGGCTTGGCTGAGCAAGGTACTTTCCGCGGCGGGTTTGGTCGGAGCCCGCGAGAGCAAGCCCCGGGCGCGGGCCATCTTTGCCTCGATTGCCGGCGCTCAGCTTATTGCCAGGAGCCGTGCCGATCTTGCACTCTATGACGCCCTAATCAACAGCTATCGAAAAGCAGGTCTTTTGCCAGCCTAGGAATGCCGGGGGCGGTTGAGCGTGAAGCGGAAAACGTCCGGGAAGCGCCCCCGCGGGATCGTGTGGCGCTGACAATGATCCGGAAGATCACCGATAAAAAGGCCGCCCGCCTGCGTGTCAGCAAGGAGCGAAACCGCGATGACTGGCTCGATTGCGTGCCGGGCGACCGCACGGGTGTGACATGCTCATCCATCATACGCATGTCCATGGAGGATCGGGAGTTGATGGTGCCTCGGCGAGTGTGGCTTACTGACCCAGTTGTGTCCGACGCCACTCCTCGTCGATTGCTCGACGGTTTCAGGGAAGTTGCGCGGCGGCTCCATGCCGCCGCCCGCGAGGGCGGCGTCAGTGCCACCGGCGCGGTCACGGCTCCGCGACCCTGCAACGCGCGTCGACCACTGGACATTCCTTTCACCATCGCCGCAGTGGTGCGTCCCCAATTATGACCCGCACGCTGCCTGCCTCCGGGCTACCTGTGCGCATCCTCGTCGAATTCGTGGGTATCCGAGGACGCCGGCAGCAGCGTTTGAAAAGGGCGGGCGCAGGGAGGAGGGTGGCCGAGCCCATAAAGTAAGCAACCGGAACGGACGCGCCCAGTAAGGTTCGGAAGTCCTTTGGAAATTCGCCAAATTTGTATAAACTCAAATTTAACCCGCATTTCTTTGAGTTTATTGTGAAAAGAACCCTTCACGCTGACCTCCTTCCTTTCGAGGCTGAGGAGGTCGTCAGCTCCCTCGGCGAGACTGTGGCCCTTGCTCGTCGGGCGAGGGAATGGACCCAGTCTGACCTTGCTTCAAAAATGGGGACAAGTGTCAATACAGTAGTCAACATTGAGAAAGGGAGACCTTCCGTTGGATTTGGTCAGGTGCTCACTGCCCTATGGGTATTGGATCTCCTGGGGGGACTTCGCGACGCTCTGCGCCCTGAGGAAGTCCCGGACATAAAACGGGCGGCAATCAACCGCTTCAAGCGCGGCGGGAGACGTGGCCATGGCTGAGCAGGTACGTCCGGTTTGGGTGTGGCTCCCCGGCTCAGTGTCGCCTGTTGAGTGCGGGACCTTTTCCTGGGAGCCCGGGTTCGGAAAGTTCGCCTACTTGGCCGATTATCTCGAGCGAAAGGGTGAGGCTATTCCGATTGACCCCATAAACCTGCCGTTTACGAGGTCGAAAAAACCGGCTACTACCAGCGCGATGAATGGCGTATTCGGGATATTGCGGGACGCGGCGCCGGAGGGCTTTGGTCTTGACCTGTTGAACGCGAAGCACGGTAACAGGACGCTCAACGAGATAGAGCGAATGGATCTTGCCACCGGAGATGGCGTGGGTGCGATCGAAGTGTGCCGCCCCGACGAGCTCGAAAAGAAGATCTCCTTCGTCCCGCCGTCCGAGGAAGAACTCAGAAGCCGACTGGCCAAGACGGATATCGGTGAGTCAATCACCGGTCTTGTGCGGCAGTTGACGGGTGACGACGATGGCACCAGCCTCGGCGGCGAAAAGCCGAAGCTAACGGTCTCGCGCCAGATCGATGGTAAGACTGAGTGGTGGATCGCGAAATTGCAGCCCCGCAACGGCGCACGCCTTTTACCGGCACGAGAGTACGTTGCGATGAGGCTCGCGCAGCGCTGCAAAATCGACGTTGCAGAGGTGAAGTTTGAGCGCGTTGGCGCGCATGAAGTGGTATTGGTCAAGCGTTTTGATCGGGAGGTCATCAACGGCTGCGTCGCGCGCACGTTCTTCGCAAGCGCCGCGACGGTGTTGCGCCTGGATAGTGATACTACGCGAGAAAGTCCCGACCGTTCTTATCCCAAGCTTGCTCATGAGTTACGGCGATGGTCCGCTGATCATCGACATCAAGGGGCTGACGATCAGCAACAGGAACTGTGGCGCAGAATGGCGTTCAATGCCCTAGTGGGTAACTATGACGATCACCCGCGAAATCATGGGTTGCTCTATCGGAATGGCAGGTGGGTGCTCTCGCCAGCGTACGATATCGTTGCCATTCCTCAAACACCGCTAGTCCAGGCGATGATGGTAAGCAGGCACAGCCGTGTTGCCTCCCCGGAGAATCTGGTTTTGGACGCGCCGGTTTTTGCTTATGATCACGCTCAGGCGTGGGAAACGCTTCGCGACATGGCGAGTACGGTTCACACGTCCTGGCGTGCGTTGTTTCACGACGAGTGCAATCTTGGGGAAGACGATCTTGAGCAGCTGCGCCCTGCGTTCAGGCTTGCCGAAGGCATCGCGACCGGTGACATGTCGGTGGATCCTGAGATGTTCAATCATAAGCGCCGGCGCGCAGTGGTACGACCATAAAGGCATCCTCTGCGAGTGACGTACCGCGCTTGCAGTCTGGCAAAACCGTCCTGCGCTATATGCAGAAACTGGTGAACAGACGCTCCGTCTTCTGTAAAAAATAGGCCCAAACGACAGAGGTACATACAGTGGGGCCTGACGACGGCTGCCGTGTATGAGCGTCAGTGGATCCAGCGCAACCATAGCCGGCTGAATTCGTAAGATTGCGCATCGGAGACCGCTGCTTCGGTGCGAGAGGGCTCTCTCCTCAATCACGAAACGCTGATACGGCCACCGCCGCCGCGCCGAAAAACGCTGCAGCAATTACGCCGAAGCTGACGGCATAGCCCATCACAAGCGAGCCTGCCGCCTGCAACACGATCGACACAGCGGCCACACCCAGCAGCGATCCGATCTGCCGGCTTGCATTGAGCGTGGCTGCCGCGATGTTCGAATGGGACGATCCTGCACTCTGCATCACTGCGAGATTCATGGCAGGAATCGCCTCACCCGCGCCGAGGTTCGCCAGACCGACGCAGCACAGGATCATCCAGTACGGCATCGTCCCAATTAGCAAAAGCGCCAGTGACGCGAGTGCTGCAAGCACTACGCCACCGAGCAATCCATGTCGCGCGCCGAATATGTGGCTCACCCGCGCAGACAGGAGATTGCCCATCGCAAACAGCAGCATGAGCGGCGACAGTTGCAATCCTACCTCCAGGGGCGGCAGACCGCGTTGATGCTGCAAATACAGGCTCAACAAAAACAGCGCACCGATCACCGCAAAGTTGATCAGCAGGCCAATCGTCGTGCCACCCATGAAGGCGGGGCTTTCGATCAACGCGTGTGGAAAGATCCTGTGCTGCCCGTTCCGTTCGAGCAAGACGAACGCGAGAGCCGCCACGACGGCGGCTATGCCGCTACCGAAAATCGCCGGTGCTCCCCAACCTGAGCCCGGCGCCTCGATTAGCGCATAGCTCAAAGACGCGAGCGCGATTGCGCCGCAGCAATGTCCCGGCAAGTTCAGCGGTGCCAGCAAGCGTGGCGAAGGAGCGACGTAGCGGCCGGTGAGCCACAGGCCCGCGATGCCAATCGGCAGGTTGACCCAGAAAATACAGCGCCAGCCGAACTGCGCGATCAGTACGCCGCCGCACAGCGGACCGAGTGCCATCGCTGTGGAGACGAGCGCGCCCCAGATGCCGATCATTTTGCGGCGACGCGCCCCCGCAGGAAAAGCTTCGGTCAGCAGGCTCAACGAACTCGGCATGAAGAGCGCCGCACCGGCGCCTTGCAGCAGACGCGCGCAGAGGAGCATGGCGGGCGTGATCGCGAAGCCGCAGAGCAGCGAAGCGACCACGAATGTGGCGAGACCACTTTGATAGACGGCCTTGGCGCCGATCCGGTTGGCGAAAGCGCCGCCGAGCAGCAGTAACGCGGCGAAGCTCAGCGTGTAAGCGTCGACGACCCACACCAGCGCGGTGAACGACATCGACAGGCTGATCTGCATCGGTTTCAGCGCGACGTTGACGATCGTGACGTCGAGCATCGCCATGACGAAGCCGGCGGCTACCGCGACGAGCGTCATTGCGCCGCCGCGTTCGCTTATCGGTATGCCGGCGGCCGTCTGCGCGGCGCTAGCCAACGGCGCTGCAGCGGACTCTGGCGGGCGGTTGCTGAGAATGGTCTGGGTTGGATCCATGGGTGTTGCTCTACGCGGCTGGTTCGATGATCGCCGGGTTCGGTGAACCATAAAGTAGTCGATCGCCGCGGCGTCGGCGAGCGAGAAATAAATAATATTTTTGCGGTGCAACGTCGTCACAAGTCTTTGCTATTTGATATAAGCAATTGATATTTATAGAAATTTGCATCAATCGATCAGCTTGACTATTGCGTTGCAACTTATTTTTTTACGCACTAGTGTGCACACTTATGTGCGCAGAGAAGCGTTCCATTTCCCTGAACCCCTTCGATCGAGGTCGATGATGAAGCTGAATCAATGGCGGTCCGCAGTCGCATTGGTAATACTCGCAGGTGCAGTTCACGCGCAGGCAGAAGTCAGCATCGGCGCGGTGTTGCCGTTGACCGGTTCGAGTGCATCGATTGGCGAAGATCAGCGCCGCGGAATCGAACTGGCGGTCGAGAGGATCAACGCGCAGGGCGGCGTGATGGGGCAGAAGCTTGACGTGCGCATCGAAGATTCCGGCGGAACGGCGAATACCGCGCTCGACGCAGCACGCAAGCTTGTGAGCGTCGACAAGGTGCCGGTTGTGCTTGGCGAGTTCTCGTCGGGCATCACGATTCCGATGGGCCAGTACGTCGTGAAGCAGGGCGGTGTGCACGTGAACATCGGTTCGTCGAGTCCTGCCGTGCGCAAGGTGGGGGCAGGCTCGTTTAGCGTGATCGGCCTCGACGACCTGTCGGCACGTTTCGCTGCGCAGGACATGTACGACCTGAAGATGCGCAAGATTGCGTTGATCGTGCCGAACAATTCATACGGGCAGGGCATCGCGACCGAGTTCAGGAAGCGCTTTGCCACCCTCGGTGGAACGATTGTGTCGGAGGTTCTTTACACGGAAGGGCAGTCGACGTATCGCCGGGAACTGCAGCAGATGAGCCGCGCCGCACCCGACGGTTTCGTCTATAGCGCCTACGGCCAGGAAGCGGCGACGATCAATCGCGAGGCCTACGAACTCGGCCTGAGCAAGAAGCCGTGGTATGGCATTTATCTGACGATGTGTACGAGCGACACGCCTGCACAGGTCGCGCAGGGACAATTGGGTATCGAGGTTGCGTCGGTCGGCAATAACGGCAAGTTCTACGAGGACGCTTATGAAAAGGCCTATAAGCAGTCTGTGAAATCGTCGTTTGGCAGCTATGCGTATGACGCGACGATGCTGTCGGCCGCGGCGATCAACAAGGCGCAATCGCTGGATCCGGAAAAAGTGAAGGCCGCGATGGCTGATGTCGGCAAGTCCTGGAGCGGTGCCACGGGCGCTATTGCATTCGACGCAGACGGCCAGCGTGAACAGCAACCCTACGAGAAGGTGAAGTACGACAAGACCGTCGTGGCGCGCTGAAGACGCCTTCAAGACACCTTCATCAACGCTCGTACAAGGGGCTGAACATGCTGCAATTCCTGATCGACGTTCTGCTTCGCTCGGCCGACCTGTTGCTGGTGTCGGTGGGCTTATCGACGCTGTATTCCCTCGTGCGCTTCCCGAACATCGCCCACGTGCAATATGCGATGCTCGGCGCGTTCATCACGCTCGGCTGTCAGCGCGCCGGCATGCCGTTCGCGGTGGCGCTAGGCGTATCGTGTCTGGTGCTCGGCACGTTCGCGGTGCTGTTGAACCAGTTCGTCTTCGCCCGCTTGTTGCAGCGGGGCAGCGCCAACGCAATGATCGGCTCGCTCGCGGTGTCGATGATCATCGTGGCGGTCGTGCTGGCCTGTGCCGGTTCCAGCCCCCTGCACTATGCATTCGAGGTCAGCGCGCCGCTGATGATCGCCGGGGTGCCGCTGGCCGGCGCGCAACTCGCGTCGATTGGCTGTGGCGTCGCAGTGCTAGCGCTCTTCAGTGCGTTGCTGTTTCGCACCAACCTGGGCCGCTCAATGCGCGCTCTGGCGTCGAACCGGCCCCTCGCGCTCGCAACCGGTATCGATGTGAATCGCGTCACGGCCATCGTGACGTTTGCGAGCGGCGCGCTCGCCGCGCTCGGCGGCACGATGCTGGGACTCACCGAAGAGGTCCATCTGAATCTCGGCAATGGTCTGTTGCTGCCGGTCTTTGCCGCGGCGATTCTCGGTGGACTCGGCAATCCACTCGGTGCGGCGGCTGGTGCGTTGCTGATCGCACTGGCCGAAACGCTCGTCACCAACATCGATTTCGGTTTCCTGTTCGGACGCGAGTTGGTGTTTCTGCCGGTGACGTATATCAGTGCCGCTTCGTTCGCAGTGCTGCTTGTCGCGCTGTTGGTGCGCCCGTATGGACTCTTCGACAGGGAGGTGCGTCGTGTCTAGTTTCATCGTTCATTTCGTGACGATTGCCAGCATCTATGCCTTGATGGCGTTAGGTCTGAATCTGCAGGCCGGATACGCGGGCCTCGTCAATTTCGGCTTTGTCGCGTTCGCCGGGCTGGGGGCGTACGCCGCCGGTATCGTGTCGAACGCCGGATTGCCGCAGGGCGTCGGACTCCTGGCGGCGGTCGCTTCGGCGTGCGTGCTGGCCGTGGTGATCGCGAGGCTCGGGCGCAATTTGTCGTCGGACTATTGGGGTATCGCAACGCTCGCACTGGCCGAAATTCTCCGCACCATTGCGCTCAACGAAGGCTGGCTGACCGGCGGTGCGCAAGGCATCGGCGGCATCGCCGCACTGTTTCCGACGCCAGCCGGTGCGCAGGGCGACTGGGCGTTTCTGGCGCTGGTCGCGGTGTGCCTGCTGCTGTGTTACGGCGCGTCGCGCCGACTGGCCGGCGCACGATTCGGCCGTGCGTTGAAGCTGATGCGCGAAGAGCCCGCGCTCGCCACCGCGTTCGGCTATGACCTGATTGCGCTCAAGACGCGAGCGTCGGTCGCCGCTGCGGTTCCGGCCGCGCTGGCGGGCGCATTACTGACTTGGTACACAAGTTTCGTCGGTCCGGATTCGATGCTGGCCTCCGAGACCTTTCTGATCTGGACGATGGTGATGATCGGCGGACTCGGCAACGGGCTGGGCGTAATCTGCGGCGCTTTCGTCGTGCAGGCGGTGTACTCGTCGGTGCCGTTCCTGAAAGACGCATTGGGGATCGGCAGCGACATGGCGGGTGCGGTGCGGCTTGGGATCGTCGGCGTGTTGTTGCTGGCATGCATGATCTGGCGTCCGCGCGGGTTGCTGCCGGAACGTCTCGGAGTGGCGCAATGAACTGGCTCATACCCCCTCTTCTCGAAGTGAGAAACGTCTCGAAAGCGTTCGGCGGCAATCAGGTCTTGAGCGGCATGAGTCTTCAGGTGCAGACGGGCGAGATTGTCGGCTTGCTGGGACCGAACGGCTCGGGCAAAAGCACCTTGCTCAATGCGATCACGGGTTTTACGTCTTGCGATGGCGGCGAAATTCTCCTCGACCGTGCACGCATCGACCGGCTCGGCGCCAGCGCCATCGCACGGCTGGGTGTGCGCCGCACGTTCCAACTACCGGCGATGCCGGCCCGCATGACGGTGCTCGAGGTGGCCATGGCCGCCTCAATCGCGCAGCATGGCCCGCTCGCCGCCTTGCTGCGCTTGCGACCGGCGCGCGAGCTCGAAGCCCGCACGCGGGAGCGGGCCACGGCCTTACTCGACGATTTGTTATTGACCAAAGTAGCCAATCTCTCAGCCGCCTCACTCTCCGGGGGCCAGAAAAAGCTGCTCGGTATTGCCTGCGCGATGATGAGTGAACCGCGTGTGTTGCTACTCGACGAGCCGACGGCCGGCGTTCATCCCAACTTGCGCAACGACCTGGTCACCCAGTTGAAACGGATTCGGCAGGCGGGCGTGACGCTGATCGTTGTGGAGCACGACATGCATTTCATCCGCGATTTGTGCACGCGTTGCGTCGTGCTGGACCGCGGCAACCTGATCGCCAATTGCGCGCCGTCGGAGCTGGAGCAAAGCGAGCGCGTGCTCGAAGCGTATCTCGGCGGCTCGCGTAACGCGCACCGTCTTGCGGAGGCATCGTGATCGAACTTCAATCAATCACGGCCGGCTACACGCGCGACGTCGATATTCTGCGCGGCATCACGATGTCGGTCGGCCCAACCGAGATCGTCACGATTCTCGGCCCCAACGGCTGCGGCAAGTCGACGTTGTTGAAGTCGATAGCCGGTTTTGTGATTCCGCGCGAAGGCCGAGTGATGATCGCGGGTGAGGATCTGACCCGCGTGCCGGTGCATCACAAGGTCCGCGCTCATGGCGTGGGTTTTGTGCCGCAAACCGACAACGTGTTCGGTGCACTGAGCGTCCGCGAGAACCTGCTGCTGGGCGGCCAGTTCCTCTCGACCCGCGAACGCGATGGCCGGATCGAGCAACTCTGCGCGCTTTACCCCGTACTCAAACAGCGCTATCTGGCGATGGCCGGCGCACTGTCCGGCGGCGAACGCCAGTTGCTGTCGCTCGCGCGTGCGCTCATGCCGCGTCCACGCCTGCTGTTGCTCGACGAGCCGTCCGCAGGACTCTCGCCGCGGATGGTCGGCGAAGTCTTCGACGCCATTGTGCGCACCCGCGACAGTGAACACATTGCTGTCGTGATGGTGGAGCAGAACGCAGTCGAAGCACTGCGTATCGCCGATCGCGCCTACGTGCTGGCGATGGGCGAGATCGCGCTGCAAGGACGCGCGTCCGATCTGCTGGCGAGCGACGACATGCGCAGTCTCTATCTCGGCGGTCGCGCCGCCGCCTGATTACCCGAAGCCCATTACGTTTACTACGGAGCCACACATGCAGATCAAGCGCTTTCAAGCGGGTGCACGAATGAGTCAACTGGTCGTCTTCGGCAATCTCGGCTTCATGGCCGGTCAGGTTGCGGACGACACGAGCCTTGATGTCAAAGGCCAGACGGCGCAGATTCTCTCCAGGATCGACCGTCTGCTCGAAGAGGCGGGTTCGGACAAGACGAAGATTCTCTCGGCCAATATCTGGCTGGCCGATTACCGCTCCTTCGCCGAGATGAACGAGGTGTGGGACGCATGGGTGCCGAAGGACGACGCGCCGGCTCGTGCCTGTGTCGAATCGAAACTCGCGTTCCCGCAATACACGGTTGAAATCGCGGTCATCGCGGCAGTCTAGGGAGGTATCGATGAAGACGGTCGTACTAGGAGGCGGCATCGTCGGCACGACGACGGCGTATTTTCTGGCGAGCTCGGGCGAGGAGGTGACGGTCGTGGACCGTCAGCCCGGCGTCGCGCTCGAAACCAGCTTTGCGAATGCGGGGCTCGTCGCGCCCGGACACTCATATACGTGGGCGTCGCCGCGCGCACCGAAAATCATGTTGAAGTCGCTGTATAGCGAGGGGCAGGCGTTGCGCCTGAAGTTGCACCCAGACTGGCGCATGTGGGCCTGGTGCTGGCAGTTCCTGCAGAACTGCACGGCGGAAAAGTCGCGGCTCAACACGTCGCGCAAGGTGCGGTTGTGTCGATATTCGCAGGCGCAACTGCAGGCTGTGACCACGGCGGAAAACCTGGCCTACGACCGGATCAGCCGCGGGCTGCTGTATGTGTACCGCGATCAGGCTTCGTTTGAACGCGGCGTCGCCAATATGGCGATTCTCGCCGAGAACGGTTTGCCGCTTGAAACATTGGACCGCCAGGCGACCATCGCACGCGAACCAGCCTTGACTGCGTCGGGCGACAAACTGGCGGGCGCGATTTATTGCCCGAGCGATGAGAGCGGCGACGCGCATCTGTTCACCAAAGCGCTTTACGAACGTTGCGTGCAACTCGGTGTGACCTTCCAGTTCGACACCGCGATCAAGCATCTCAGTGCGAGTGCCGATCGCGTCGATTACGTCGAGACGTCGCGCGGACGTCTGAGCGCGGATCGCTATGTGCTTGCACTCGGTTCGTTCTCGCCATTCGTGGCGCGGCAGCTCGGCTATCGGCTGCCGGTGTATCCGGTAAAGGGCTATTCGGTGACGCTGCCGATCGAAGCGGGCAATACGCCGCCGGATGTCGGCGGGGTAGACGAGAACAACCTGACCGCCTGGGCGCGCTTCGGCAACCGGTTGCGCTTTACGGCGACCGCTGAATTCGCGGGATTCGACACGCGGCACACGCCGGAAGATTTCCGGCACATGTTGCAGGCCGCGCGCGACCTGTTTCCCAACGGTGCGAATTACGAGCGGCCATCATACTGGGCCGGTCTGCGTCCCATGACGCCCGAAGGCACGCCGATCATCGGGAGCACCGCGCATCGAAATTTCTATTTGAACACCGGACACGGGCATATGGGCTGGACCATGTCGTGCGGTACCGCCCGACTGCTTACCGACCTCATGCAGGGACGTGAACCGGAACTCGATCTCACAGGACTGACGCTGCCATGAACTCAATCGATACGCTCGACAGTTATATGCGGTTGGACTTCTCGCTGGATGAAGGCATCGCACGGCGCGCTGCAATCGGTCTGATTGTGCTCGCAACGGATCACACCATCGAGCATGAGTGGCGCAAGCTGCTCGCAATCGACGGCGTGGCGTTCTACGAGAGCCGCGTGTTCAACTCGGCAGATATCTCGCCGCAAACGCTCGCCGAAATGGAGGGGCGAATCGGGACCGGCGTCGCGCTGATCCGTCCCGGCGAACGCATCGACGTGGTCGCATTTGGTTGTACGTCGGCTTCGATGGTGATCGGCGAGGAGACGGTGTTCGAGCGCATCCGCGAAGTGCGGCCGGGCGTGCCGTGCACGACGCCGATCACCGCCGCACGGGTTGGCTTCGAGACGCTTGGCGTAAAACGGATTGCGCTGCTGACGCCGTATGTGCGCGAGATCAACGAGTCGATGGCGGCGTATCTTGGCGCGCGCGGCATCGACGTCGTCGTGATGGGATCATTCGAGCACGGCAACGACAACGAAGTGGCGCGCATTGACGAAGCGTCGCTGCGGCGCGCGGTGTCGGAGGTCGGCAAACGTGACGACGTAGAGGCCGTGTTCGTGTCGTGCACGAGTCTGCGCCTCGCCGCGGCGGTTGCTGATATCGAGGCGCAGATCGGCAAGCCGGTTACTTCGAGCAATCACGCGATGGCCTGGCATGCGTTGCGCCTCGCAGGCGTGGCTGATTCATTACCTCAGTTTGGGCGTTTGTTCACCATGTAAGCGGGGCAAGGGAGGCGGGTCGGTGTGCAGCCAGCGGGCGCGGTAAGATAGCGGCCTGAGTGCGACGACGATACGAGGTTGACGGAGACATGGCCCGCTACACTTCCCTGATTCGCGAGGACCGCCCGCGCGTACGCGAAACGAGTGCACCGAAGCGCGCAGGGCTGACTGTCAACGATCTGTACGAGCAGTTAAAGCAGATTGCCGTGTTGTACACCATCCGCCCTGGTGAGCGGGTGAACGAACTCGAACTGGCCGAGCGCTTCAACGTGAGCCGTACGCCTTTGCGTGAAGCGCTCAACCGGCTGGTCGCGGAAAACCTGTTGAGCTTTGTGCCCAACCGCGGTTTTTATGTCCGCCAACTGGACCGGCAGGACGTGTTCGATCTTTATGAACTGCGCCGCAGTATTGAAGCGGCAGCGATTGTGCTGGCTGCCGAGCGCGCCGACGACAAGGACATCAAGGCGCTTCGCAAATTCTGGAAGGACGTCCTGAAGATCAAGGGCAAAGTGCCGGCGGATGAACTCGTCGCCAAGGACGAGGAGTTTCACGCTCGCCTGGTTGCACTATCGGGCAACAACGAGATGGTCCGCTCCTTGTATAGCATCAATGCGCGGATTCATTTTGTGCGCTGGGTGGATCTGCAGGAACGCGGGCACGACGCGTTCGCAGAACACCTCGAGATTCTCGATGCGATTGAGGCGCGTGACAGCGCCCGTTGCCGGGAGCTGGTTGAGACTCACATCACATGGCGGATGGAGGAGATCACGAAGGTGGTAGAGGCGGGGGTCATCAGGCTGTTTGCCCGTTAGACTTCGACGCGTTGGAACGGCGCCGTCTCCAATGTCATTGGATAGGCACTACGCGCCTGAACCAAATGGAGCGTTTCCCGTTGGGATCTGTCCGCGTTGGCTTCTGAATGCATAAGCATCACAGGTTAATCCGTCATGCTTTCCTGTTCCAGATCCGCGTAAGCAGGGCGGTGGCTCTGACGCGGCACCTCTTCGTGAAGCGCATCTCGCCGCGGCGCGTGCGTGAAGGGCGCTTCATTCGCGAGGCGATCGAAACCGCTGTCGCGCGCAAAGCCGCGGAGCACATCACCGACGAACAGCTTAAGCTCCTTGCCGACAATATCCGCGATCAACGCGTCGCCGCCAGAGCCAACGGTACCGCTGCCTTTCTTGCACTCGACGAAGCGTTCCATTTCACGATTGCACACCATCGACTGCGGCGCGGCGTGGGAAGCCATTCAGGACATCAAGGCGCAGATGGATCGCGTGCGATCTGAGTCTGCCGGATGATTCGCCGCTGGATCATCTAATCAAACAGCATGCGAAGATTTTTTGCCGCGTTGCGCGCACGATCCGGTCGCAGCCGAGGACGCAATGCGCGCGCATCTGCGAGAAATTCTGGTCACACTTGGACCGATTGCGGCGCGCAATCCGAACTGGTTCGAAGCGAACGAGGTCGAGACCGTTCCGTTGTCTGACTGATTCGTGCCTGCGCTGGACCGACGCGGCGAGCGCCATGCCGCCTTCATGTGTTTGGCCTTCTTTGGCAACGGTTCAGGGGACAGTCACGCGATCCGCGTGCCCTAAGAGTGGGATCTTCGATACTGCTGCAACGGCTTCGATAGCCGCCGAGTCCAAGGAAAATCTCAGCCCGCGCATTAATTGCTATTTTGATCAGTTTTGATTTTCGCAATGTCCGGGAGCTGTCATGAGAGCACGTAAGTGCACCCTGCCAGCCTTGAGAGCGGCTGTGCGTCCATTGCACCCGTAGGGATAGGAACTGCGACGCTCGAAAGCTCGGGGCGCGAATCTCAGTCCGTATTAAAGCGTTACCGTGGCGACGGTGATTTCGTCACAATTCGGCTGACGCCCGGTCTGTGCCAACGGGCTCGCGCCAAGAAGTAGCGGTGGCACGCACATGCGCCGCCGTCTACGTGCTTCCGGTGTCGACCCAACTCGGCCGTTCGAGTCAGCACGCTCCAAACGGCCGCTCCCGAGAAAGAACAGCCGTCCACGAATCGACTCGCAGCAACGCAAAAGCATCGAGAAGTCCAGCCAGGTTCGGGCGACGCGATTCCTCAGCGCTTGATCAGCATCGAAAGCACTGCGCTTGCTGCGCAAAGCCCTGCGACAATCGGAAAGATGATCGACGTATGGCCGGTGGCATCGATAATGTGGCCGATAACCGGTTCGCCGATGCCAGCGAACATGTACGACATGGTGTTTAGCACACCTGTTGCTGTCCCCGCAGCGCGGCGCCCGAAAATATCAGGACACAAGGCCCAGAAAGACGACGCCGGGCCGAAGACAAAAAAGCCGCACAAAAACAGAAGCACGATCGCAAACATACTACCGTGCGGCACGAACATCATGAAGATTGCCGTCGCACAGGCCAGCACCATGTACCAGACGATCGCCATATAGCGGCGCCCTTGAAACAATACGTCGGATATCCAGCTATTCGACAGCGAGCCGAGCGCCATGCCTACCGGTAACGCGACCGTGATCCATTTCGGGTCGATCAGCGCCGATGAAGTCTTCCAGTCCATGCCGAGAAAATGGACCGGCACCCAGACCACCAACGCGTACCGGGCGGCGTTCTGGAAACCGATTGCGAGACCCGTGATGTAGAGCCTCCAGTTCTTCATCACAAGCGCGTATCGCTGCGAGCTCGTCAACTCATCCTCCGACTCCGCCAGAGAGGTTGCCTCTTCCGATTTTTCAGCAGCCGGCAGATGCAGAGCCTCCGGTCGTTCAGAAACAAATAGCAACAACACCAGTGCGCCCAGCAGCATGGAAAGCGGCGCGAGACGGAATATCCAGACCCAGCCGAGTTGCATCGTACCCAGAATGATGACCGGAAAAACGTAAGCGAGCACCGAAGAGAATCCGGAGAAGCCCACATAAACGCCATAGACAAAACCGCGATGTTTGTGATCCCACCAGTTGGATAGCAGGCGGCTGCCAGGCGCGAAACCCATCGACTGAAAATAACCGTTGAGCCCCCACGCCACCAGAAAAAACAGGAATGTGTGACCGAAACTAAATAGCCAGTTCGCCGCAAGTGAGAGGACAGCCCCGGCGATCATCATCGTCTTGCCACCCAGCTTGTCACCCAGATTGCCGTTGATGAACTGGCCGCCGGCATAGCACCAGAGCATGGTCGCGCTGATCCAGCCAATCTCGTACTTCGATAGACCGTAGTCGTGCTGAATACCGGCAACGGCAAAACCCAGCGTCTGTCGGCCGGTGTAGTAGAACAGGTAGCAAAAGGTCACGCCGATCAACGCACGCCACTTATATTGCGCGAACGTCGTGCTCCTTTTGATGGACGTGTATTGCAACGCATCAGGCGTATCTGTGGGCATTACTGTCTCCATGGGGCGCGCGGTCTTTGCCGCGCTAACCGTTTTTCGTTATCGGACGAGGTGATTGAGCGCGAGATCGATGACATCGAAATTGCGCAAGCGCCGCCTGCCGTCGCTGCCACCGAGCTTGCGATTGAAGATGAGCGGCACTTTCTGTTCGGACATGCCGCCGTGGGAGCGCAGCGGCACGGTGAGCCCGGACAGGTCATGTTTTTCGGCTGCGCTGCCGAGCACCGCGAGCCTTTCGCCGAGCACCACGAGTTCACCGATCCTGTCGGGCGGCAACTCGAATCGCTCGCTAGCCTGTGCACGGGTCAATACCGCGTCGACGCCATCGATAGCCTCGAGAAACGCCGCCACGTCGCACTGTTTCTGTTCGCCTCGATCGCGCAGGTACACCGTAGCGTAGGAGCCCAGCGCGCCGTGATGCACGACATACGGATCAGTGATGGGCAGGAGCACGCGCGTCGCGTGCGCGCCGTATCGCGCATCGAGCCTATCTTGCAGAAACACGATATTTGGCCGGCCGATGGCATCGGTCTTCGCATTCATGCCATGGTCAGCCGTGATGGCCAACACGGCACCCTCGGCGTGATAGCGCGCCAGATAATCGTCCATCATCGCGTAGAAAGCGTTGGCTTCTGGCGTGCCGGGCGCGTGCTTATGCTGGACGTAATCCGTTGTAGAGAGGTACATCAGATCAGGGCGCTCTTCACACAAGATGGAAAGCCCGGCGGCAAACACGAACTCCGAAAGCTCCGCGCTGTACACGGAGGGCACAGGCATGCCGACTCTCGCCACGATGTTCTCGATACCGTGCTCGTCGAGGGTCACCTGATCGGCCTTTTCAGCCGAAAAGCAGATCCCTTCCAGCCGGTGTCCGAGCAGACTGCGCAGTTTGTCCTTCGCGGTAACGACGGCGACGCGCTGACCCGCGCGAGCCATCTCCGCAAGAATGGTGGGCGCGCGCAGGTATTTGGTATCGTTCATCAGGACTTCCGTCTGCGTCTCCCCGTCGAAAAAGAAATTGCCGCAAATGCCATGTACCGACGGCGGCACGCCCGTGACGATCGACAGATTGTTCGGGTTGGTGAACGACGGCACGACGCAGTCCCCGTCCAGCACGGTGCCGAGCGAACGCAAGCTCGCCAGAAACGGCGCTTTGCCGGCCAGGATCGCCTGATTTATGTATTCCTGCTCGCAGCCGTCGACACACACCACGATCGTCGGCGCAGAGGGCAATTGATAAGTTCGAGAGTTGACGGTGATCTGCTGGGTCATGGGGACACCTTTCTGAATGAAGTGACGTCAGCGTATGATGATCAATCTACTCACACAATCGACAAAATTATCCGGATTGCGTTAAATAAACTCACACATGCGCTCGAAGCTTCCCCCACTCAACGCCCTGCGCGTATTCGAAGTCGCCGCGCGCGCGGGCAGCTACTCAGCAGCCGCGCGTGAGCTCAACCTGACGCACGGCGCCGTGAGCCGTCATATCACCATCCTTGAAGACTGGCTCGGCCAGCCTCTGTTCGTGCGCGATGGGCAAAGCATGGTCGCATCCGGGCACGCACGAGCCTTTGCGCGAGAAGTGAGCGCGGCTTTCGACCACATCACGGATGCGGCGGAACGCTATGGCAAGAGCCGGCACCGTAAAGTGATTCGGGTCAGCGCGGCGGCGACGGTTGCGATGCGCTGGCTGATTCCTCGTCTGCCCTTGTTCACGGCGATCTGCCCGGATGTGGATGTGCGCGTCTCCACGACACTGACGACCGATTCCGCACTGCGCGGCAGTTTCGATCTGGCGATTCGTCGCGAAGTGCCCGCAGACGGGCAATATCAGGCATGGCCATTATTTGAGGAGCGCAACACGGTGATCGCGAGCCCGGCGCTGATCGAGCAAACCGCGATATCGTCGGTCGAACAACTTGCCGCAGAAACATGGCTCACCACGGAATCGCGTCCGAGCGATTGGGAGAGATGGACCCACGCCGTCGGTCAACCGACGCTTCGGGCCAGTCGAACCTTGAGATTCGATCACTTTTTTGTGACCTTGCAGGCCGTGGTCGACGGCCTCGGTTTTGGTATCGGACCATTTCCAACGCTCGATGCGGATTGCACTGCAGGGCGTCTACAGAAACCGTTTCCCGATCTGACTTCGAAGGGAGCGACTTACTTTGCGTTGGTACCGCTGGATGCCGATAAGCCTGTGCATATGAGGGCTTTCGTCGATTGGCTACGATCAAGTGGCGAGGACGACCAGTCCAGCAAAAAAAAATGAGCCTTCGTTCGTGTACATGCAACTGGCTTTTGTTGAGAGCCGAACCGACGCTCCAGCAGCCATAAGCAACACGCGGCGACTGGCTGGACATGGCCGATTGGGTGAGGTCGCCAACGGCCGCTTATTGGCGCTCCAGTTTGCAAAACCTGAAATTAGCTGACTGACCGCTTCGGAGAAAGTTATCTGACCGGAGTGGGTGGGCTTAGTCTTTTACGTCGAGCACAGGGTGTGCGCGATGCTCTCCGGTGTCGGGCTCTGGTCGGCAAGAACGAGTCGTTCGCCGAGGCGCTAGTTCGTCCACTCAGACGGCCGCTTTCACTAAGATATCTGTCGTCGATACGTTCGAAACCTTGCAACTCTGTCAGCGGCATTGCAACGTGTGCTACCGGCCATCCTAAGGAAGCGTCGACCGAGGCCTTGTCCCCGGCAAGGGTCGTTGGACCTCAGACGGGAGTGCGTCGCGTGCATGTGCCTCGGCTATGCGAGCGGCGCAACTGACGCGCCGACAATCTTGTGCTGCGCGAGTGCTTGGTCGACGAGCCCCGATGCCTTCACTTCTTCGACGAACGCACGCAATGCACCTGCTGCGGCGATACCGCGGCTTTTCGGCACGCCCATCGCCTGACGGATCACCATGAATCGCTCGTCTAGCAGGCGCAGGCCCAATGTCTCGCGGGCATCGGCTTCCAACTGCTGCTTCACTCCCGCTGCGACTTCGAGGTCCTGTTCAAGAAACGTTCGGACGACGGTGGGTGAGGTCGGTGCGCGCACGATCTGCGCATGCTTCAGTTCGCGCGTGAGGAAAAGATCGTATGCGCTGCCTTTGCCAACGACCACGCGGTTTCGCGGCTGGTCGACATCTTCGTTGCGGCGAATTGGCGAAGCGTCGCGCACGAGGTAATAGCCTTCGATCAGCACGTACGGCTCGGTGAAGGCTATAGTTTCGCCCCGCTGCGGGTCCACGGCGAAGAAGCCGAAGTCCGCGCGTTCTTCGCTTACCGCCTGAACGGATTTGCCGGCTGCATCGAACACCACGAGTTCCAGTTCAACGTCGAGCGTTGCGGCAAACGCGCGCGCGAGATCAACCGAAACACCGGTCGGCGCGCCAGAGGCGTCCGTGCTCGCGAGAATCGGATTGCCTAGGTTAATCGACGCGCGCAGCTTGCCCGTCGGGGTGAAGGCTCGAATGATTGACGAATCGGGTTTCTGCATGATGGGATCAGGGGGGATCAAAGATTCTTTTCCGTGCGCAATAGATTTTGGTGTTGAGTGTGTTGGCGCGATCGCTCCAGGGCGATCAACCACAGATTCGCGCTTCATCCGATTCGAACGGCGCCGTGGCTCGTGGACGCAGCAGGATCCCTACAGCGAGGACACTCACGAGCGAGATACTGCCCGCTAGCACGAACGCGCTAAAGAACGTATGGCTTTGCTGGACAAGAAGCCCAGTTAGGGCAGGGCCGACGATTCCGGCGCAGTTGGCTATTGCGTGCACGCAGCCGCCGACGCTGCCGAGCTTCGGTCCGGGAATCGTGTCCTGAATCAACGCCCAGTACGTACTCCCACTCAGATACAGCGCGAACACCGCGATCGCCATCAGCAACAGCGCGCTAGCCGTAGTCGTGACAGTACCTGCAAGTGTGACGCATATCCCAGCCGCACCGAGGCACACAATCAGTACCCACTTGCGAGCCCGCAACGCGTTGCCCGTACGACGAAAGATCCAGTCGGACAGGAGGCCGCTCAAGCCATAACCGATGAAACCCAGCAGCCAAGGCAGCACTGTCGCGAGACTCATACTTTTGAGACTCAGATGACGGTCCATCATGAGGAAGCTCGGAAACCATGTGAGGAAGAAGAATAGGATGTAGCTGTAACCAAAGTACGAAATCATGGCCGCCATGATGGCGGGCTGCTTCAGGTAGAAACCGAGGCGCTCTACATCGGCGGGATCTTCGGAAACGCTGCGGTCGGATTCAATCATGCGGCGCTCATCGTTCGAGACGCGCCGATGCTCATGGGGTTTGTCCGTAGCCAGGAAATGCCAGAACATCAGCCAGATAAGCCCGAAACAAGCAATCCCCACGAATGCGACGCGCCAGCCGTACGCCGCCGTCAACAGGCCAACCACGGGACCCGCCAATGCGCCGCCCAGCGGCAGTCCGCAATTCGCGAAGCCGAATGCGGTCGCCGACTCCTTGTGAGGGAACCAGTTGTTCACCATCTTGTTGATCGTCGTTGCGAGCGGTCCTTCTGCCATGCCGAAGAGCGTGCGAATCGCTAGCAGCGAGCTGAACCCCGTGGCGAGGCCGGTGGCGCCACACAGCAACGACCACGCCAAGATGGCACCGGAGAACACGCGCTTGCCGCCCCAGCGGTCAGCCGCCCAGCCGCCGATCAAATTGAATGCTGCATAGCCGATGAAAAAGGTTGAGAACACCAGCCCGAGGCTGGCCGGTGAGATGTGCAGGTCCTGCGCCACGGCGGGGGCGGCGACCGAGAGCGCCGAGCGGTCCAGATAATTGATGAAGCCTGCAATGAACAGCAGCAGGACGATGCGCCAACGGATGTTTGTCACCTATTGCTCCTTGGAGCTTATTATGTATTTGATCGAACGGGCGCTCGATCGAGCCACCCGGCCGTCAATTCTGCCTGCTCGCTGCCACGCCGGACGTGTGTAGCGGCGCAGGGTCTCGGACTTTACCGACGAATCGACGCTTCAACGCTGCGGCTGCGCGGCAGCTTGCAGCATCGCCAACTGTGCTGCGCCGATGTCGATGCCTTCGCCCATCTGGCGTTCAAGGCGTCCAAGTTCGATCTCGCCGGGCACAATCACCGGCGCATCGGGATCAGCCGGCGCCGAGCCGTGCAAAATTCCCGCATAGTCGGCCATACGAGCGGCGAGCCACGCACCGCTACCGAGCGTGGACGTATCAATGAGAATGAAGAAGTGGCCAAGATTTTGCGGCTCTTCAGGGTCGTCTTCCCACGACTTCACGTGTGTCAGATACGCCGCACCGGAAAGCAGTCCAGCGAAGAGATCGACGACGAGCGCGAGCCCGTAGCCTTTGTGTCCGCCGATCGGAAGCAGAAAGCCATCGAGCGCGGCTTTCGGGTCGGTAGTCGGCTTGCCCTGTGCATCCGTTGCCCAATCGCCGGGGATCGCTTCGCCGCGCTTCAGCGCGTTGCGAATCTTTGCCCGCGCGGCGACGCTAATCGCCATATCCAGAATGAATGGATGGCCGTCCGGGTTCGGTACGCCGAAGCCGACAGGGCTGTTGCCCAAGCGCGCGTCGGTTCCGCCCCAAGGGGCGATCGTCGTTGTCGCGTTACTGCCGATGATGCTGGCGAACCCCTGCCTGGCGGCAAGGTACGAGTACGGCGACACCGGGCCGAAATGATTGCTGCCGCGCACGAATACGCAGCCGATGCCGTTTTCGCGCGCGGCCGTCATCGCCAGATCGAGTGCTCGATAGCCGACGAGCGGGCCAATGCCATTGTCGCCGTCGAGGCGGTGAAGCGCCGGTCCGACCTGTTGGGCGGTGATCGACGGCGTCGGATTGATGCCGCCAATACGTAGGCGAGAGCCGTACGATTCAATTCGGCTCGTGCCGTGCGTGCGCAAGCCGAATAGGTCGGCGAGCACGAGGATAGTGGCAGTATCGGTGGCGTCGGTGCGATTCAGACCGAGCGCGCAGAGTGCTTCGATCGTCAGTTCGGTCAGTTGCGCCTTGCTGACGGTGCCATGGGTTGAGGTGGACTGGGTCATGGAACGGGTCGTCTCCTTCGATCAAAAACCGTGCGATTCAAGCGGCTGCAGTGGCGCAGCGCTTGTTGTTTCGCACATGATCGGGCAGGAGAGCTCCGGGTGACAAACGCATATTTTCGTTCGATTGGTGTGTCAGGCGCACGAATGGAAGCGGAATCGATGCGGCGCCGCCTGGGCGGCAGGCGCTGTAGAGCAGGAGGCTTTGCCGAGGACGCTTGATCTAGCTAGCAGCGCTTCCGGACAGGGCATCCGATGCGCGCATCTCCTTCAGCAGTTGAAGGAAGAAGCGTCCAGCGGAAGACAACCCGCGTCCGCGACGCTGGAGTACGCCCAGCGTGCGTCGGATCGGCGGATCGACGAGCGCGACGCTGGTAAGCGCCTTGTGCGGGCCTCGCGGCATGGCCAGGCGAGGCACGACGCCTACGCCAAGCCCCGCTTCGATCAGACTCACGAGTGCCGGCACATGGCGCACCTCGCAGAACCATTTCGGCCGGACAGCCACGCCCGCCAAGCCTTCGTCGATGACCGCGCGATTGCCGCTGCCCTGTGCGATGGCCAGATAGTCGAGATCACCCAGTTCCGCCCAGGTGACGGATCTGCGCTTCGCAAGCGGATGACTGCGCGGGCAGGCGAGAACGAAAGGGTCATCAAGGAGCGGCGTGAACTCGATGTCGGGCTCCTGTGTGCCCACATATGTGAGACCAAAATCCGCCTCGCCGCGCGCGACTGCGAGAAAAACCGTCGAAGAAGGCTCGTCAATCAAGCGTAGGCGGATTCCCGGGTATCGTTGGTGATAGACCCCAATCGCTTCCGGAAGAAAATAACGCACGGCAGAGGGCACGCACGCGATCGTAAGTTCGCCGGTCATGTTCCGTGCAAGATCGTCGAACTCGAGCATCGAATTATCGATCTCGTTGAGGATCCGGTACGCGCGTTCCAGAAAGCCTCGACCGACGATGGTTAGATCCATCTTGCGCGTGGTTCGCTCGAAGAGTCTGACGCCCAAAGCTTCCTCCAGCTTCTCAATTCGACGCGATAGCGCCGACGCCGAGAGATGCAACGAATCCGCTGCAGCGCGAAAGCTGCCCAGGTCCGCTGTCGCGACGAAGGCGCGTAAGTCGGATATCTCGAAGTTCATTTCAATGGTCACACCGGCTGGTGAAAAGAGTCGCTCAGTGTCAACCCACCGGTGCGCGGTGTCAATTCGTGCGTGCGACACACGAATGAGCCGGTTTTTTGCGCTTAACCCGCTGCGCGGTTTGTCGGATCATCTTGAAATACGATCCGGCAGGCTCGAACAATTAAAGAATGGAGACGATATGTATCAGGTAGATGTCCTGGTTCAGGGCTTTCCTGGCAATGCGGTATGCCACGGCGGTCTAGGTTGGAGCACGATTGCATTGCTTCGTGATTGCGACCGTACGATTCTCATCGACGTAGGCGCATTCGGCGTGCGTCGAGAGTTACTCAAGCAACTGCGCCAGCACGGGGTCGAACCAGAAGCCATTACCGACGTCGTGCTCACGCACGCGCATTACGATCACTCCGTCAACTTCACGCTTTTCCCAACAGCCACGATCTGGATCGGCGACGACGAGCTTGCGTGGGCCGAGCGCCAGCCGCCCGGGTTCAATCCGTTGCCGGAACTGTATGTCCGCGAGTTGGGGGCCTCCTCGCGCGTCCGCCGTGTGGCGGCCAATGACATGTTCATTGAGGGCATCCGCGCGATTGCCGCGCCAGGCCACACACCGGGCAGCCTGCTGTTCCATCTCGAAGCTAACGAGCCACCCGTACTGTTCACGGGCGACGCCGCAAAGAACCGCGCCGAACTGCTGTCGCACGACGTGGACGCGACCGCTGACAGGGCGGCGAGTCAGGATACGATAGCTCGTATCTGGAGACTATGGCGCGCAACCCCTGGCACCGTTCTGATACCGGGCCATGATCTGAGCATGCAGCTCGATGATAGTGGCAGTCCTGCATACACCGGCGAGCGTTCGGCCGCCATCGCGGCATGGTTTGGCGAATCGATCGAGTTGACGACGAAGATTAACCTTGAAAAGTCCTCGGAGGCGTCATGAAGGAACGCCCCCGTGCTTTCGAGGGAGAGAACGCTGTCACGCTGCGGAAGGTCACCTGGCGGCTGGTGCCGTTCCTGATGCTGTGCTATTTCATCTCGTATCTCGACCGCATCAACATTGGCTTCGCTGCGCTCGAAATGCGCGGCGAGCTGAACCTGAGCCAGACGGCCTACGGTCTTGGCGGCAGCCTCTTCCTTGTGAGTTATTGTCTGTTCTCGGTGCCTAGCAACCTCGGCCAAAAGCGATTCGGGACGCGCCGATGGATCGGCTTCCTCATGATTGTCTGGGGCGTATTGTCGATGGCGATGGCCTGCGTGAGGGGGCCGACGCTGTTCTTCTTGCTGCGGTTCCTTGTCGGCGCGGCGGAAGCAGGATTCTTCCCTGGGGTGGTGTTCTATATCACCTGCTGGTTTCCAGCCAGCTATCGCGCGCGCATCGCATCGATTTTTCTACTTGCAGTCCCGCTGTCGAGCTTTGTCGGCTCCGCCGTCTCGGGTTCGTTAATGGAATTGCACGGCTATGGGTTCAGCGGCTGGCAGTGGATGTTCGTGCTCGAGGGTGCGCCATCCATTTTGCTCGGCCTGTGCTTTTTCTGGCTAATGGCGGACGGCCCCAACAAGGTAAGCTGGCTCTCGAATTCTGAGAAGCGGGCGCTAAGCGAGGCGCTACGCGTCAAGGAGGGCGCAAACCCGCCCAGCGCACAGCGGTCGATACTCCATCTGATGTTCGACCGGCAGGTTTTGGCGCTGTCGCTGACTTATTCCGGCGTGCTGTCCGTAGGAGTGTGTCTCTCGTTATGGCAACCGCAACTCATCAAATCGTTTGGCCTGACGAACTTCCAGACTGGACTTCTGAGCAGCGTTCCCTTTGGTGTGGCCACTGTAGTCATGGTGTTGTGGGGACGCAACTCCGACCGCAGCGACGAGCGTGTGTGGCACACGGTCTTGGCGCTGATGCTCTCGGCGTTCGCAATGCTGGCGACGTTCATAGTCCATTCGCTGGCTGCGACGATTGTACTGCTCTCCTTGATGCTGATCGGCAGCTACTCGTCGAAGGGGCCGTTCTGGGCCCTCGTCACCCAACGGCTGTCGGCGCGCGACGTGTCGGCAGGACTGTCGATTGTGAGTGGCGTGGGCAGCATGGCTACCGCGCTAACGACCTGGTTGTTCGGTGTCGTTCGCGAGCAGACCGGTAGTTTTGAACTGGCGCTGCTTCCTCTGGTCGTGCTCGCCGTTTGCGGCTCCGTGGCGCTGTTCTTCGCTAAACTGCGAGCCGACGATGTCACGCCGATTGAGATGGCAGGTGTGGAACAAACCGAGCAGTAGACAATGCCCGCCATAAGTTGGCGCACACACACACGTTGTCCCCGCCGGTCGTTGATAGGTAAGCGTCGGGGCACGGCCGTCTTTGGTTCGCGCAATCGGAACACAACGGTGATTCCCATCATTTTCCAGTAGCGGGAATCATTCTGGGATCAGAAGACAAGCCAGCGTCGGGAATGCGGAGAGGGAGCCAGAACCGCAGCCCGGCCGGCCTCGGCGGCATGTGAGCCGAGCGTCTCGGTTCCGAAACTCGCCAGAGAGGATGGCGTCAACGCAAGTATCTTGTTCAGGTGGCGGCGTCGGCCGCTGCATGCCGCAGATCATCAAGGGCTTTCCGAAGACGCCGAGCCATGCGCAGGTCGATCTGATCGCGATGGTGCCGTATTTGTTCTAACGATCGTCATGACGCTGTGGTCGCGAAGCTCGGATCGCCGCAACGAGCATCGCCTGCATTGCCTATTCCGCATGCGCCCGATGTCGCCACGCTGCTCGGCGCAGGTCTGACAACGAACCCGTATGTACCGGTCGCTATGATCAGCCTGAGCCTTCCCGGTCTATATGCGTTCGAGTCGCGTTCTGGGCATTGCCGACACTGTTTCTCACGCGCTCGACGGCCGCTTTCATTGTGGGGAGCAATCTCGGGAGTTTCGTCGAGCCCTTCGCGATCGGCTATATCACGGGCTCGGACGGCTCGTTCCTTCGTGCCGATGCCGTTGTTCGTCCGCCTCAATGAACGCGCCTCGGATGAAACCGCGCCATGGCAAAACAAGGTCACTGAAGCAAAAAACACTATAGGAGGAGTTTTCACCGCGAACAAGAAGTCACTCGTACCCGTAGTAGTACTGATGCCGTTGCCTTTTATCGCGTACGCGCAAAGCAACGTGACGTTGTACGGTATCATCGATAGCGGTCTTAACTATACGAACAACGTGCAGAAGGCTCGCACGGCGTCGGAACTCGTCGGGGGTCACCAGATCGCGATGATCGAAGGCGGCTCGGCCGGGCTTCAGGGCAGCCGATGGGGGCTGCGCGGCACCGAAGACCTCGGCGGCGGACTGAAGGCGCTTTTCGTGCTCGAAAGTGGCTTCTATAGCAACAACGGCGCATTGAATCAGGGTGGCGCCGAGTTCGGACGTCAGGCTTATGTCGGCTTGAGTAATGCTTTCGGCACGGTCACGCCCGGGCGCCAATACGATCCCGTCGTCGATATGTACGGGCCGTTTCTCGCGGCGCCGCAGTGGGGCGGTTACATGGCGTCACATCCAAGCGATCTCGACAACGCGCTCAACTCGCGCCGCATCAACAACTCGATCAAGTACCGCAGCGCGAACTACCGTGGCCTGACGGTCGAAGCGATGATGAACTTGGGCGGCACGGCGGGCTCGTTTTCGAACAACTGGATCTGGGGGGCGGGTGCGGCTTACGCAGCCGGGCCGTTTTCCATCGGCGCGGGCTATCTGAACATTCGCAACCCGAATACGTCGTTCTTCGGGGCGAATCCGAATGCGGGTCCGGCGACAAGCAATAATCTCGGCAGCTTCGGCAGCCCGACGAGCCCGGAGAGCAACCCGGTCTTCGCGGGATATGCGTCGGCGAAAATGGTGGAAATCGTGGGCGTCGGCGCGGGCGTGAATTTCGGATCGGCGAACGTGAACTTTGCGTACTCGAACACGCGCTTCGAGGATATGGGTTCGTCGTCCGGGCCGAATACGCTTCGATACACAGGCACGGCGGCATTCAACAACTTCGAAGTAAACGCGAAGTATCAGTTCACGCCGTCGCTGCTGTCCGGCGTCGCCTACGACTACACGCGCAATGGCGGCGCGGGCGGTAAGGGCGGCGCGAACTACAACCTCTTCAGCGCGGGCGTCGATTACTTCCTGTCGAAGCGCACCGACGTGTACACGGTCGCAGTCTACGAGAAGGCGAGCGGCACAGATTCGCTCGGACAAAGCGCGGTAGCCCAGATCAACGGGCTCACGCCATCCACTGCCGACAAGCAATTGTCGTTGCGCATTGGCATGCGGCACAAGTTCTGACCTATTCGTTGGCAACGCTTGCCCTGCGCGAAACGCCTGTCGACGTCTGGCTGAAAAACATTATTTGCGGGTGGCCGCTTCACGATCTGAAGCGGTCATTGTGCCGGCTTTTTGACGAGTGACCGCAACGGGGTCGACTTCTGCCTGTCAGACCCGCCGTCATCCTGCCTGAACGGCACGTACCCTGGATGAGCTTGGCCACGCCAACTTGCGACCATCGTCTCTTACTGACGCGCTTCATTTTGCGTTTGCTGACGCTCCGTGGACAGCACCGCACAGGATCGGTTACGGCGTGACATCCGCGCAGCCGGATGCGGGATCGGTGAGCGGGTTGCCGCACAGTCCCGCGTGAGTCGGACAGCTTCAGCTCCGGTCAGGTCTCGCGACCTCCAGCCCTGGATGCGCGGCCCGGCCTCGATTCGCGACGCGCCTTAATCTGCCCCTCCAGCAATGCGGCCTGCCGGGCGAGGGCATCGCGCTCCCGACGCAGCTCGCGAGCCTCGTCCATCACGCTCGCGAGCTGCGCTTCGTGTCGTTCGGCAAACCGGCGACATTCGGCAGCCTCGGCCGCCTGACGGTGGACGTCGGCAATCAGCTGCTCGTTGCGCTGCCGGGTTTTCGACAGTGCCGCCTCGGCCTGCCTCTGCGCATGACGCGCCTCCTCGGCCTGCAGCATGACGCGCTTCTGGACGCCTTCGAGCCGGGTCGCCGCCCGCTCAGTTTCCGCCCGCAGGGCAGCTTCACGATCACTGTGCGCGGCCCGCGATGCTTCGAGTTCACGGAGATGGGCTGATCGCATGGCATCCAGCGCCTGTTCCGACTGGGTGCGGACCGCGTCCCTTTCGGCTGCAGCAGCTTCGGCCAGCCGGAGCGCAGCATCACGCCCGCCCTGAACCTCCGCGAGTTCCGCGAGCAGTGCGGCAAGTTGTACCCGCTGATCGTCGAGCTGTCCGCGCGCGATACGAAGCTCGCCCTGAAGTTCTGCCTGGGCAGCCTCGAGAGTCGCAGCGTGCACATTCGCGGCGGCCGTTTCCGCTTCGAGTTCCTCGCCACGCTGCGCAAAGACCTTTTCGCCGTGCGCAACCGCCAGCGCCCATACCGACAGCATCGCACTGGCGACCGCCGGCGGCAGCGCTGAGGCGAGCGCGCCATTGCGCGTCTGTTCGTCCTTCCACAGTTTCAGTTCGTCATTGATGGTAGTGCGGCTGCCTTGGCGGATTTGCGCGTAGATCAGGTCGACCGTGAGTTCATGTGCAGGCCGGCCGGAGGCGACAAGGTGCGCGGCGGCTTCCCGGGTGCGGATACGGGTGTCACTGATACGGCTCATGAGCGGCGTTTCACCGTGAAAAGGCGTGGAAAAGGGCGGTTTCGTCAGGAAATTATATACGTATATCGTCATATAACGTTATATCTATAACGATAAATCGCAAAAATTTGTGATAACGCCCATAATCGCAAGTTTTTATCGTGTACGCTGCGAAAACTCCATCCGAAAACGCGTCGCACTATGAGCCTGCCCGTCACCGCCCTGGAATCGTCTGATATCGCCCTGTCGCTGTCGTTGCCTGCCGCCCTTGACGGCCACGACGGCACCAACCGTGCGAGGGGCGGGCACCTGCAGATCGCGGCCGACACGGACGTGGAGGCCGTGCGCCTGTGGCTCGCCGAATATGCGGGTTCGCCGCACACGCTGCGCAGCTATCGCAAGGAAGCAGTACGCCTGCTGCTGTGGGCCACCAGGACGCTGGGCAAGCCGCTCTCGAGTCTTACCCGCGAGGACTTTCTGCTGTACGAGCAGTTCCTTGCGGCACCGACGGGCGACTGGGCAGATCCGGGCCGGCCGCGGCGGGGTCGCGCGCGGCGGCTGTTCGACGGCCCGCTGTCCGAGCGCAGCCAGCATCAGGCGCTCGGCATCGTGTCGGGCCTGCTCTCCTATCTAGTCACTGCCGGTTATCTCGCCGGCAATCCGCTGGCACTGCGCCGCCGGACGGGGGCGGCGGCAAGGCGCACGCCGCGGGTCGAACGGTATCTGGATCACGCGCTCTGGGATCACGTGCTCGCCAGCGTCGAGCAGTGGTCACGGGTCACCGCGCGCGAACAGCAGCACTATGAGCGCAGTCGCTGGCTGATCCGCCTGCTGTACGGCACCGGTCTGCGCGTTTCGGAAGCCGCGCAGGCAAGGGCAGCCGACTTCTATCAGCGGCGGGGTAACTGGTGGCTGCACGTGGTGGGGAAGGGTGGCGCTGAGGGAGAGGTGCCGGTGAGCACGGCGCTGATGGCGGACTTCGCCCGGTACCGGGTTTTTCACGGGCTGGCGCAGACTCCGTCGGGAAATGAGACAACGGCTGCCGTAATGAGCGTGGCGGGCGATCCGCACCACCACCTGACGCCGGCGGCGATCTACCTGATCGTCAAGGAGGTATTCCGGCGCGCGGCGGACATGTTCGAAGCGACTGATCCAGCCGGCGCTGAAACGCTGCGACGGGCATCCACCCACTGGCTCCGTCATAGCGCGGCAACACATCAGGCCGATGCCGGTAATGATCTGCGCTTCATTCAGAAAAACATGCGCCACGCATCAATCCAGACAACCGGAATTTATCTCCACGTCGAGGACGATGTCCGCCACACCAGGACCGTTCAGGATCAGGGCGATGCCCTTGCATCGGAGTTGCGTGAAGCGGGGGCCCCTTACAACGCCGCTTCGGCCTGAGGGGTAACTGAACACTGCAGGCGAGGACCGTGCCTCTGGGTAGATGTTGGCGCTTTTGTTTTCGGGTCTAGCACGGCAGAAAGCTGCCTGCAAACCTCTCGCGCTGCGTCAGATTGCGGAAGGTTTGTTTATCGGATTCCGTGGCACTAGCATGGCTGCCGCTGCGGAAAATGGGGCGTACCTGAACAGACAGAGAGAGAGCGGGGCTATTCCTGCTACGACTCACCGATCCGACGCGAAATCTCAAGAGTTTCGTCGATTTCTTCGCCCGCATTGTGGGTTTCGGTTTGCCAGTGGACGCACTGCCGATCTACGTGCAGGAATTTCTGGCGGATTTGCGAGGATACCCTGGCACCACGCTTCTTAGAATCAAGAAAATTCGGCTGGGCACGATCAGAATACCCGACGCAACACCTGCCCGCATGGACGCCGCCTCGACTTCCGACGCACTGTCCGACGTCTCCAGTCTAGTCGGTGTGGCAGGTACGGTTGTCGAGAAGGCAACTGTTTCGTTCTACCTAGATGAGTCGCCCCACGCCTTGGAAGTGGCGGCAAGCGGCATGATTTACGGCAACGCCGATTTGCTGAACTCGTTGCCGCCGCTCTGCGCTCGACAATTTTCGCAGCGCGGTCAGACTCGCGAGGATTGATAGCGCCCGTCGCTCCGACGCAGGTTCGGCTCGACACGACGGTTTCGACCCAGGTCCTTTCTGCGTCGCATTTTATGGCGTCAACGCTGTTCTTCGCGGATGCCGTTGAGCAAGACGGCACCCTGTCGTCAAGCCGCCACGCACGCCCGGACTTCTTCAAGCCGTGGAATCGAAGGTTGCGCGCCGCGGCGCTGAACGCAGATGCTCGCGGCGGCCTGCGCATGCGTGAGCGTATCCATGAGTCCGGCGCGCATCGCCAGCTTCCCGGCCAGCGCTCCGACGAAGGTATCGCCGGCAGCGGTCGTATCGATTGCGCGGACTTTTCGTGCGGGATGGTGCGTGCCGGCTGTTCCGTCACCGACGACATAGACGCCGCGTTCGCCGAGCGTCACCACGACGTTGCGCGCGCCTGCACGATGCAGTCTGCCAGCCGCCTGCTCGGCGGTAACGCTTGCATCAGGCGCGAGTCCCGAGAATCCCGCGAGAATTGATGCCTCGAACTCGTTGGGCACGAGATAGTCGATCAATCCAAGCCAATCCACGGGCAAAGGGTGCGTCGCGGGACCGGGATTCAGCATGGTCAGCTTGCCGAGCCGGCGCGCGATGACAAGCGCCGCATGGACGGTTTCGGGCGGCGTTTCCAGCTGACAGACGAGCACATCGCAAACACGAAAGCGCGCTTCGTTTGCGTGGATGCTGGCGGGCGACAACGCGCCATTGCTGCCCGATGCCACCACGATGCTGTTCTCGCCGGCAGCGGACACCGTGACCATCGCGAGGCCGGTAGGGTGCGCATCCGAAACTTCGATGCCGGCGCAATCGATGCCTTCGGCCGCGAGTTCATCGATTCGTTGCGCGCCGTAAGCATCGCGTCCGACGCAGCCGATCATCGTGACGCTCGCGCCCATACGCGCGGCGGCGACCGCCTGATTCGCGCCTTTGCCGCCCGCGACCGTGGCGAGGCTGTCGGACAGCACCGTTTCTCCCGCCTGGGGCAAGCGCCGGGTGCAGGCGACGAGGTCCGTGTTGATGCTGCCGACCACGAGCACACGGCCCCGTTCACGTGATGCATCCAATGCCGTTTCTCCTGAATCATGAAGCGAAGAAAGACCGCGCGGCTCGTTCACATCCGCGGCACTGCCGCGATGCCGATCCTGAAATTGCCACCCGTATCGCCGCTCGCTTGGTCGCGCGACTCGTAACGCTGCTGAACGACTGAATTCTTGCCGAAGCCCGGAATCAGCGAACGCGGCGAACTTCGGCGCAGCCACAGGCGCAGCAGATGGCGACGGCGCTGCGGCTCGGGAAAATCCGTGAAGCGAGTACGCGAATGCAGCGCGGCGTAGTTCGACAGCCATTGAATATCGCCCGGACGGAAATCCATTGCGAGCGACATGCCCGGTTCGTAGGTGATCGCCTCGAACAGTTCGAGCACTTCTTTCTGCGCCGACGTCAGGCGCGGCACTTCAGGGTAATCCTGCGCGGTCAGGATATATAGCGAGCCGGCATACATGCTGAAGGTGCCGTCGACGAAACTCACGATCGGCGACACATACGTGTTGGCGGGCGCATTGTGATCCTGCCGGCGCCAGTCCCAATGAAACGGTTCCAACAAAAGCGGCGCAAGGTCCGGGCGGCGTTTCAGGATCTCGTTGTAGATCTCCGCGCCGGACACGATGCACGACGCGCCGCCTTCGAGCGCGGGACGCAGGCACATCAAGGCGACCACGTCCGAACTGTCCGAGTGAAACGGCAGGAGATCGCGGATCTTGGCGGACAGCGCGTCGGGGTCGTCGAGCGTCTTGTCGGAGGTCGCGTAGACATGATCGAGCAGATCGCCGAGTTCGTTCTGGCGAATCGGATCGCCGATGTGCAGACCGAGAATGTAGTAGATAGCCGCCGACAACGCGTCGGAATAGAGATGCGTGCGCAGTCCGCGTGCGAGCACGAAGCCGCGGCCCTCGTCGATGTCTTTACACCATTCGTCGACGGCGGCGGCACAGGCATTCAGCGGATAGTCAGAGGCCTTCACGAAGCGCAGGTCGGGATCGTCCTCGACGAAGCGCCGCCCGAGCATTTCCAGCTCGCCGATCTGCGCTTCGTTCAGATGGTAGATCCAGTCTTGCCTGTCGAGAAGTTTGTCACCGCGCCAGGCGGCGGCGCTGGTGACGGGGGGCAACGCAACGGAAGTCGTCATGATGGTTTCGGGGTTGAGGCGTTAAGAAGCGTGATCGACGATCACGAACGTATCATGGTCAAATTCGCGCTGGCTTTCTTGCCCGCAGGCGTACGGCCGCTTGATCGTCAGGCTTCGGACGAAGAGGCGCTGCGCCAGCGCCTTCGGCCAGGCGCCAGGCTCGCGTCCCAGGCACGCGATGCCGCTCGCGACAGCCACGGCGAGGCCCTCGGCCGTCCGCAACGGATTGTCGAAGACGAACGGCGCCGCGCAGCCGGCGACCAGCGCGAAGATGAACATCTGCACGAAGCTCTGCAGCGACGCGACCATGCCGCGCATGGTCGGCAGATGAGCCTGGGCGATGGACGACATGGCCGGCATCGCACGCGCCATACCGAATGCGTAGAGCGCGAGCGGCATGACCGCCCAGGGCAGCGTGGCGGCCTGCAGCGCGTTATAGGCGAGGTACGCCACGGCCGCGAGCGCGGCCACGCTCAGAGCGCGTACTGTCACACGATTGCCGTGACGTTCGGCGAACCGTGCGCTGAGCCGGCGATCACGCCCGCGATCAACGGCACGAACAGCCAGCCAAAGCCAGTACCCGGCTGATGCAGCACGTGCATCACGAAGTTGGCCGCGCACGAGATGTAAGCGCGAACCCGCCGAACGCGCAGCCGTTCGCGAACACGCCCAGCACGAAGCGGTGGTGGCGCAGCGCGTCGCGGTAATTGAGCATGAGCGGACAGGCGGGACGGGTGCCGCTCGGCTAGTGGCGGGCTTTCCGCGAGCCACAGCCGGAACACCGCGAGCAGCGTCAGTGAAACACAGCGAGCAGCGCGAAGATCGCGCGCCAGCCGAAAGTGGCGTTCAACTGGCCGCCGAGCACCAGCGCAACGGCCGGCGCGAGCGCGAACATCAACATGATGTTGGCCAGCGTGCGCTGCACCGCTGCACCCGCCATCGTGTCGCGCATAATCGCCTGGCCAATTACCATGCCCGAGCCCGCCGACAGTCCCTGAAGCGCGCGGAAGGCGAGCAGCGCTGCGAAGGTGGGCGCGCACGCCGCGCCGACCGACGCGAGCGCGAACATCGACACCGCTCCGAGCATCACACGGCGGCGCCCGAACGAATCGAAGAGCATGCCGTAGAACAGCGCCATGATCGCGTAACAGAACAGATAAGCGCTGAGCGTCATCTGGGCCCGTTCGGCGCTGACCGCGAACTGCCGCGCGACCGCGGGTAATGCCGGCAGATAGCTGTCGGTGGCGAACGGGCCGAGCATCGACGCCGCGCGGCCAGCAGCATCGTGAGGCTACGGGGCTTCACACGGACTCTGGGTTCGGTGCTCAGACGGGCTGGTTCGTCGCCGCGAGCATGATCTCGCGGATGCAGACGTTTTGCGGCATCTCATACGCGAAGCGGATCGCCTCGGCGACTTCCCGCGGTTCCAGGATCACGCCGCCTATCGAATCTTTCCACGCCTGGAAGCCATCCTTGATCGCGTCGTTGGTGGTGATTGTCTGCAATTCGGTGTTGCATGCGCCGGGCGCGATCAGCACCACGCGTACGTTATGCGCCGACACTTCCTCGCGCAGGTTTTCGGACAGCGCGTGTACCGCGTGCTTGGTCCCGACGTAGGCCACATGCTGCGGATACGTCTTGCGGCCCGACGTCGAACTGACATTGATGATGGTGCCGCGCCGCCGCGCCACCATGCCCGCGAGCACCGCATGCACGCCGTTGAGCACGCCCTTCACGTTGACATCGAGCATCCGGTCCCACTCCTCGGGCGGCTGCTCCGTCATGTCGCCGAGCAGCATCACGCCGGCGTTGTTGATGATTGCATCGGCGGGGCCGAATTGCGTTTCCGCTTCCCGCACGGCCGCAAGCAGCGCAGCGCGATCGGTGACATCGAGCTGCCGGCAGAGCGTGTTGGGCAAGGCCAGCGCTTCGAGACGCCCGAGTCGGCGCGCGAGCAGCAGCAGCGGATAGCCGAGTTGGGAGAACAGACGGGCAGTGGCTTCACCGATGCCCGAACTCGCTCCCGTGATGATGACAAGACCTTTCGACATGTTTTTCGTTCCCGTGGATGAAAGCCGTGAGCGCAGCGCCACGAGCTTAAGCGCGAAGACCGCGCCGGCTCTTGTCTTTGCGCGCGCAAGCGCTTGTCGGCGCGCGCATGTTTTTGACACGCGAGACGGGAAGATTTTTGACGGAGTATTAATCAATTCCTCGCGCGCATTTGGTCAAGAACTGCCGAAATTGTCTGGATAGCGTTGAACGTACCGAATCGTGCTGCCCGCCGGGGCGCGCGGCAGCGATTCAGGTCGAAGACACACGTTCCCCTCTATCCAGGACCAAACCAATGAAAAAGTATCTGACGGGCTTTGCGATGCTGACGGCAATGAGTGGTGCGTATGCGCAAAGCTCGGTCACGCTGTATGGTCTTATCGATGCCGGCCTCACGTACATCAGCAACGAAGGCGGCGGGCGTCTGTTCGAGTTCCAGGACGGCGCCAACTTCGGCAACCGTTTTGGCCTGAAGGGAAGCGAAGATCTCGGCGGCAGACTCAAGGCGATCTTCCAGCTCGAAAACGGCTTCTCGCTCGGCACTGGCGCGTTGCGCAATAACGGCGCGCTGTTCGGCCGCCAGGCGTTCGTCGGGTTGTCGAGCGACTACGGCACCTTGACGATGGGTAACCAGTACGACTTCATCGCAGACTACATCACGCCGTTCAACCTCAACGGCTATGCGAGCGTGTACGCGGGCCATATGGGCGATATCGATCGCATCTCCGCGGTGCAACTGCCGAATTCGATCAAGTACCAGAGCCCGACCTTCGATGGCTTCAGCTTCGGCGGCATGTGGAGCTTCGGCAACGTGGCGGGCAACTTCAGGCAGGACAGCGCGTATAGCCTGGGCCTGAGCTACAAGAACGGCGGCTTCAATACGGCAGCGATCTACGAGCGCCTTCACGACGTCGACATCTATCCGTACGCGCAGTTCGGCGTGTTCAGCTTCCTCGGTCAGACCGTCGCGACGCGCAATCCGGACGGCAGCGTGAACGATCTGTTCTACACGACACCGTTCGTCGTCGACACGCAGTCAGAGTTCGGCATCGGCGCAAGCTATACGCGCGGCAAGCTGACGCTCGCCGCCAACTTCACGTCGACGCATCTGGAAGCCGCCACCGGCAGCGCGACCATGAACGTCTACGAAGCCGGCGCGATGTATTTCGTCGCGCCCGACATCGCCGTGCTCGGCGGCTACCAGTACACGACTTGGGACCACACGCACTGGCATCAGCCGACGATCGGCGCGCAGTACTACCTGAGCAAGCGCACCAGCTTCTACGTGAACGTCTCGTATCTGCATGCGCAGGACGGTGTCGACGCGAACCAGGGGGCGGGCTTCTATTCGCTGCCGTCGAGTACGAGCACGCAGATCACGTCGCGCATTGCAATGATTCACACGTTCTGACGCCTTCCGGCGCCCACCGGTCAGGAATGCGTGCGCGCGTGGACAAGACACTGCGGTTTTGGGCTCTTAATCTGAAGCCATGTCGTGACGGTTTCACCGCATGGCCGCAACGAGGCGCTTCGCGCAAACGGATACTCCATGACTACTCGTAGAAATTTCATTCAGATGCTCGGCGGCACGCTCGCGGGGCTAAGCACGCGCGCGACGGGCATGCTCGGCGCCCTCGGCACACTCGGCGCGAGCCTGAACGCCAACGCCGCGACCGTGCCGCTGACGATCGCCTTTCCCACCGATGTGCCTTCCTGGGACCCGCTGGTGCGCGTCGCGCCGAATCCGATTTCGATCTATCGCAGCGTGTTCGACGCGGCCCTTGACATCGACGCGAAGGGCACGCTCGGCCCCGGCGTCGTCACCGCATGGCGCTGGAAGGACACGGCGGGCAAGGTGCTCGAGCTGGACCTGCGCAGCGATGTGCTGTTTCACAACGGCGACACGCTCAGCTCCGACGACTTCAAATTCACGCTGTTCGACCGGCTCCAGGCCGACAAATCGCTGCAGGTCGGCGGCATCTGGTGGGCGCTCGAAGGCATCGAGATGCCGTCACCGACGCGCGCGGTCATGCACTTCAAGGCGCCGATGATCACCGCGCCCGCGTTCCTCGGCTACATGGGCAGCTACATCCTGCCGCGCAAGTACTTCGAGCGGGTCGGCGCGCAAGGCTTCATCGCGAAGCCGGTCGGCTCGGGTCCGTATCGGCTCGCCGCGTACGAGCGCGACTCGCGCATCACGCTCAGCGCGTTCGACAAGCACTGGCGTGGCGCGCCGAAGATTCGCGACGTGGTGTTCGAAGTCGTCAAGGATCCGACCGCGCGCGTGGCGGCGGTGCAGGCATCGCAGGCGGACGTCTCCGGCATGCTGCCGCTGCGCGAAGCGGTACGGCTCTCGCAAGGCGGCACGCACGACAGCAAGATCACGCCGACCATCGATTCGTATCTGATTCACATGGTGAACGGCGGCCCAACCCAGGACAGGAACGTGCGGCTCGCGATGCATCACGCGATCGACAAGCAGGCGCTGGTGCGCGCGTTCTTCAACAACGTCCCCGCGCCGATGTCGACGCCCGCCGCGCCCGGCACGCCCGCGTTCGACCCGGACTTCAAGTTCGCATTCGATCCCGCGCAGGCGAAGGCACTGCTCGCGAAGAGCGGCTATTCGACGGACAAGCCCGTGCGCGTCAAATTCCTCGCGACCAACGGCGTCTATCCGAGCGACTACGACATGGCGCGCGCGATCCAGCAGATGTGGAAGAAGGTCGGCATCGAGGCCGAACTGAGCCCGATCGAAACGGCGCAGTTCTTCGCCCAGGCCGTGGCCGGCACGCTGCCCGGCCCGACCTTGTGGATGTGGCAGAACGGCAGCGGCGACCCCGAACTGTCCGCGGGCTCGTATCTGAATCCGAAGACGGGCTTCTCGGTGTGGCGCAGCGCCGATGTATCGCCGCGGCTCGATCCGCTGCTCGCCGAGCTGGACGAGACGAAGCGCATCGCGGGCTACAAGGAATTCCATCGCTGGGCCGTCGGTGAAGGCTACGCATTGCCGCTGATGCAAGGCATCGCGACCGCGTCGTACCGCAAAGGCGTGCAATACACGCCGTTTCTGAGCGGCTGGATGCTGCCGGACTACTGGAGCGCGTGAGCACGCCGCGCTACGTGAGACAAAGGAACACTGCAATGATCAATAAACCTCTTCATCCGAAATTCGACGCGCAATTTTTCGCCGCGCTCGATCGCTCCGCGAAGCACGTCAGCCAGGCCGAAACCTTGCCGCCCGCGTGCTACACCGACGCGGACTTCTTCGAGTTCGAAAAGGAAGCGCTGTTCAATCACGAATGGCTATGCGTCGGACGCGAGGACTGGATCCGCAATCCGGGCGACTACTTCACGACGTCGATCGTCGGCGAACCGCTCGTCATCACGCGCAACGCAAAGCGCGAGATCAAGGCGATGTCGTCGGTGTGCCAGCATCGCGCGATGGTGGTCGCCGAAGGCTTCGGCAATGCGCGCGCGCTCTTGTGCCCGTATCACCATTGGGCGTATTCGCTCGACGGCGAGCTGATCGCCGCGCCCGCGATGGAGGAAACCGAGGGCTTCGACAAGAAGGACTTCTGTTTGCCGACCATGCAGGTGGAGTGCTGGCAGGGCTTCATCTTCATCAACTTTGATCACGCGGCGGAACCGCTCGCGCCGCGTCTGACCGCGCTCGACGCGGTGCTCGAAAACTTCGACCTGAAGAGCGCCGAAGGCCCGCGCCCCGAGCAGCCGTTCCATTTCGGGTGGAACTGGAAGGTGATGTTCGAGAACAACAACGACGGCTATCACGCGAACCGGCTGCATCACGGCCCGCTGCACGACTTCGTGCCGAGCGCGCTGGCGAGCTTCCCGGCCGAACTGCCGGGCAACACGGCCGGATACTACCGCACCAATGGCACCTTGCACGCCGATGCCGCGTTCAATCCGACGCAACGGGCGCTGTTTCCGGTGTTCCCGAAGCTCACCGACGAAGAGCGCAACCGGATGCTGTTCGCGAACCTGCCGCCGACGCTGTCGCTGGTGGTGTCGGTCGACAGCGTGATCTACATGATCCTGCGCGCCGATTCGGCGGGCACGCACTACCTCGATCAGGGCGTGCTGTACGCGCCCGGCGCGATGAAAGACCCGCTGTTCGCCAAGCGCGTCGAGATGAGCATGAGCGCGGTGTCGGACATCATCGCCCAGGATCTGCATGTCGATGAAATGGTGCAGGTTGGTCTGAATTCACGCTATGCGGTGCGCGGCCGCTACTCGTGGCAGGAGCGCGCGCAGCAGGAACTCAACGCCTGGCTCGTGCCGCGCTACCAGGCGGCCTACCAGCGCATGAGCGAAACCGCCGCGAGCGCGCAAGGCAAGCTCGCCGCGATCGACGTCGTGGTCGCGGGCTGACGGAGAGACGTCGATGAGCATGCCCATCAGCACGTCAGCGAGCAACCCGGCGGGAGCCGCCGCGCCGACGCACGAGCTTGCATCGAGAGCGGCGCACCGGCTGCTGAAGTTCGCGCTGCGCATCGCCCGGCGCATCGTGATTCTGATCGCGGTGTCGGTGGTGATCTTCGGCGCGCTGCGGCTGCTGCACTCGGACCCGGCGGCGATGCTGTTGCCGCCGAATGCGAGCCTCGCGCAGATCGCCGAGGTGCGGCACGGGCTCGGGCTCGATCAGCCGCTCGCCGCGCAGTATCTGCATTGGCTCGCGCATCTGGTGCGCGGCGACTTCGGCCATTCGCTGCAGAACGGCCGTCCGGTCGGCGCGCTGATCGTCGCCGCCTTGCCGACCACGCTGCAACTGTTGGCGGGCGGTCTGCTGCTCGGCGTGGTCGCGGGAATTACAAGCGCCGTGTATGCGTTCAGCCGGCGCGACACGCTGGCCGAGCGCATCTGCGAAATGCTCAACGGGCTGGCGATGGCGGTGCCCGATTTCCTGTGGGGCATCCTGCTGGTGCTGCTGTTCGGCATTGCGCTGCGCTGGCTGCCGTTTCTCGGGCCGATCGACAACGCGTACACCGTTGTCCCGCACACCGGCTTCCTGCTTATCGATACGTTGCTCGACGGCCAGTTCAGAGCGTTCGGCAACGCGCTGCTGCACCTCGTGCTGCCGTGCGTCGCGCTGGGCATGGGCATCGCGCCGCCGCTGATGCGCATTCTGCGTTCGAGCCTGCTCGATACCTACGCCGAGGAATACATGCACGCCGCGCGTTTGCGCGGTCTCAGCGAAGCGCAGATCCTGCGCAGGCACGGCTGGCGTAATGCGGCGCTGCCGACGCTGAACATTCTCGCGATGCAGGTGAGCCTGCTGATCGGCGGCACGCTGCTGGTCGAGAAGGTGTTCGGCATGCCCGGCATCGGCACGCTGATGATCAACGCGATCGGCGCGCGCGATCTGCCGGTGATCGAAGCGCTCGCGCTCATTTACGCGATCGTCGTCCAGTTCTCGAATGCGACGGTCGATGCGCTCGAAGTGCTGCTCAACCCGCGTCTGAGGGGCCTATGAATACACCGCTTGTTTCCGGCGTGAGCCCGCGCTCGGCGTCGCCTATGTCGTCCATGTCGCCCGCCTCGCCGGCGCGGGCCGCGTGGCGGCGCGTCGCGCGCGAACCGCGCGTGCTGTTCGGCGCGGGCGTGCTGCTGCTGCTCGTGGTGCTCGCACTGTTCGCGCCCGCGCTCGCACCGTATCGGCCCGACGATCAGGATCTGCTGTCGACCTTGCTGCCGCCCGCGTGGGCGGCCGGCGGTTCGCACGAGCACTGGTTCGGCACCGATGCGCTCGGCCGCGACGTGCTGAGTCTGACGATCTACGGCGCGCGCATCGCCGTGCTGGTCGGCTTCATCGCGCCGCTGGGCACCGCGCTGATCGGCGGCGTGCTGGCCGTGCTGGCGGGCTGGTGCGGCGGCAGGACCGACTGGCTGGTGTTGCGGGTGGTCGAAGTGTGGATGTCGTTTCCGGCGGTGGTGCTCGCGCTCGTGCTGGTCGTGTCGATGTCGCCGAGCATCGCCAATGTGATCGTCGCGCTGGTGTTCGTCGACTGGACGCGTTTTTGCCGCGTGTTGCGCGCCGAGGTGATCGTGATCCGGCGGCGCGACTACGTGGCGGCCGCGCGCATCGCCGGCGCCGGTCCGCTGGCGACGATCTTTCGCGATGTGCTGCCCGCCTTGCTGCCCACGCTGATCACGCTGATGAGTCTCGAAGTAGGCATCGCGATCGTCGCGGAGTGCAGCCTGTCGTTCGTCGGACTGTCGGCTGACGCGAGCCAGCCGAGCTGGGGCACGATGGTGTCCGACGGCCTCGCCAACGTGTTCACGTCGCCGTGGGGGCTGATTCTGCCGATCGCCGGCATGGTCCTGTCCGTGCTCGCGACGACCTTCCTCGGAGAGGGCCTGCGGCGCGCGACGGATGTGCGTCTTCTCGAACGTTCGGAGCGGCGCGCATGATCGGCCTGTTCAAGTCTCTGGCGCCGGCGGCGGCGCGCGCGGCCACCGCGCACGGAAGCGGCGACGAGCTGCTCACGCTCGGCGCGCTCAACGTCGAACGCGACGGCGTGGCATTGTTGCGCGACATCGCGCTCGCGGTGCGGCGCGGCCGCACGCTCGGCCTCGTCGGCGAATCCGGCGCGGGCAAGAGCATGCTCGGCCGGGTGCTGGCGCGCAGTCTGCCGCGCGGTTTCGAACTGCGCGCGGACCAGTTGCGTTTCGCCGGCATCGATCTGCTCGGCGCGAGCGCGGCGCAACAGCGCGCACTGCTCGGCAAGCGCATCGCCTACATTCCGCAGGAGCCGATGAGCGCGCTCGACCCGACGCTCTCGATCGGCCGGCAGTTCGCGCTGCATCTCGCGCGGCTCGGCATCGCGGCGCACGAGCGCAAGCAGCGCAGCATCGACGCGTTGGCCGAAGTGTTGCTGCCCGATCCGCGAAGTCTGCTCGGCCGTTATCCGTTCGAGCTGTCGGGCGGCATGTGTCAGCGCGTGTGCATCGCGATGGCGTTCGCGAGCAATCCCGATCTCGTGATCTCCGACGAAGCGACCACCGCGCTCGACGTCACCACGCAGCGCCACGTCGTCGAACTGATGCGCGAAATGCAGGTGCGGCGCGGCACCAGTGTGATTTTCGTCACGCACGATATCGGCCTCGCGCTGCATGCATGCGACGACATCGCCGTGCTGTACGCCGGCGATCTGCTCGAAACCGGTCCGGCGCGCGAACTGGTGGCGTCACCGCGGCATCCCTATACGCGCGCGTTGTTGCGCGCGAATCCGGTGCTGAAGGGCGAACGCGTGCGCGTCGAACCGCTGAACGGCCAGATGCCGAGCTTCGAGGAACTGGGCGCCTTGCATGGCTGCCGCTTCGCCGCGCGCTGCGCCGCGCTCACGCCCGCGTGCAGCGTTGCGCCGATCCCGTTGCTCGCGAGCGGTCCCCGCGCAGTGCGCTGCCTGCGCGCCGACACGCTGCCGGAAGCCTCGCCGCGCGCGCCTCTGAGCACGCGCAGCGCGATGGCGACGACGCCGTTCCTCGCATTGCGCGGCGTCGGCAAGCGCTATGAGAAGTCCGCGGTGCAGGCGGTGCAGCCGCTCGATCTGACGATCGCGCCGGGCGAGTTCGTCGGCGTGGTCGGTGAAAGCGGCAGCGGCAAGAGCACGCTCGGGCGTCTCGTGATGGGTCTGGAAATGCCCAGCGAAGGCGAGATCCTGCTCGACGGCCAGCGGCTCGATGCGAGCCGCGCGATGTGGCACAAGCGCATCGAAGCGATCCAGATGATTTTTCAGGACGCGCGCGCCGCGCTCAATCCACGCCGGCGGCTCGCGAGCATCGTCACCCAGCCGATGGAAAGCCGCGCGCATATGCTCGTGGACCGCGCGCGCCGTGCGCTCGATCTGCTCGACGAAGTCGGACTCGCGCCGGAATACGCGGCGCGCTTTCCGTCGCAGTTGTCGGGCGGGCAGCGGCAACGCGTGAACATCGCGCGGGCGCTGTGCGAGGTGCCGCGTCTGCTGGTCGCCGATGAAATCGTCTCCGGGCTCGACGTCTCGGTGCAGGCGCAGATCATGGAACTGCTGCTCGCGCTGCGCGACTCGCACAAGATCGCGCTGCTGCTGATCTCGCACGATCTCGCGGTGGTCCGCTATCTGTGCTCGCGCGTGATCGTCATGCAGCGCGGCGTCGTGGTCGAAGCCGGACCGACCGAAGACGTGCTCGCCAATCCGCAGCATCCCTATACGCAAAGTCTGATCGACGCGGCGCCGCACGTCGCGCAATTCGATTCCTTCACTGCATCGAACGCTTAAAGCACATGTCCACCAACGAAACACGCATGCCTGTGATGTTCTTCGGCCACGGCAGTCCGATGAACGCGCTCGAAGACAATCGCGCGACCCGCGCCTGGGCGGCGATGGGCGCGGCCGCCGGCAAGCCGCGCGCGATCCTGATGATCTCCGCGCACTGGCTCACGCGCGGCACGGCCGTGACGGCGATGAACCAGCCGCGCACCATCCACGATTTCGGCGCGTTTCCACTGGCGCTGTTCGCGCAGCAATACCCCGCGCCGGGCGATCCGGCGCTCGCGCGCCGCGCGGCCGAGCTGCTCGCGCCACTGCCCGTTACGCTCGACGAGCGCTGGGGCCTCGATCACGGTAGCTGGTCGGTTCTGCTCAAGGCGTTCCCCGATGCGCGCATTCCGGTCGTGCAACTGAGCATGGATCGCGGCTGCGACGCGCGCTGTCATTACGAGTTGGGGCGCGCGCTCAGGCCGCTGCGCGACGAGGGCGTGCTGATCGCGGCGAGCGGCAACATCGTCCACAACCTGCCGGCGATGGACTGGAGCAAGCCCGACTCGGGCTACGCCTGGGCGCAGACGTTTCATGACCACATCGCCAACGCGATCGCCGAAAACCGGCCCGACGAGGTGATCGATTACGAAAGCGCGGGCGCGCTCGCGCTCCATTCGGTGCCGACGCCGGATCACTACTGGCCGGTGCTGTATGCGCTCGGCGCGCGTCACGACGACGATCACGTCAGCTTCGAGAGCAACTTTCTCGAATACGGCTCGCTGAGCATGCTGAGCTTCGTTCTCGGCAGCCGCCATGCCGTCGGCGTCCGGGAGGCCGCGTGAATCTGCTCGATCCCTCTCTTGTCCACGCCGCGACGGCGTTGAAGCTGCGCGTGGTCGGCCGTGAGGAGGTCGCCCGCGACATCGTCGCGTTCGAATTCGAAGCGGCCGACTATCTGCCGCTGCCGGGCTTCGATGCCGGCGCGCACATCGAGATCGACTGCGACGGCGTTGCGCGTCAGTATTCGCTGTGCGGCGATCCGGCCGCTCCGATGCGCTACCGCATCGCCGTGCAATGCGAGACGAACGGCCGAGGCGGTTCGCGCTTCATGTGCGAACGCGTGCAGGTGGGCGACACGCTCGACGCGTTCGGTCCGCGCAATCACTTTCCGATGCATGCGGCGCAACACACGGCGCTGCTTGTTTCCGGCGGTATCGGCATCACGCCGATGCTGGCGATGGCGTGGGCGCTGCACGCCTCGGACACGCGCTTCGAGATGCACGATTTCGCATCCGCGCCCGAGCGTCAGGCTTTCGTCGACGAAATCGCGCGGGCGCCGTGGCGCGCCGACGTGACGCGCCATCTCAGCCGATGCCATGACTTCGCGCCGTTGCTCGGCGGCTTCGAGGCGGGGCGGCATCTCTATGTATGCGGGCCGCTAGCGATGATCGACGCGGTGCTCGACACCGCGCGCGCGCTGGGCTGGCCCGACGATCATCTGCATTGCGAACGCTTCGCCGCGCCCTCGCCAGCCGCGAGTCCAACGCCGGCACAAGCCGACCAGCCGTTCGAAGTCGAACTCGCATCGACGGGGCAACGCGTGCACGTCGCACAAGGGCAGAGCGTATGCGCGGCGCTCGCCGAGGTCGGCGTGCGCGTGCCGATGTCCTGTGAGCAGGGCGTGTGCGGTTCTTGCATCACGCGCGTGCTCGACGGCGTTCCCGACCATCGCGACTGGATTCTCAACGCCGACGAACAGGCGTCTGGCAAGGTCTTCACGCCGTGCTGTTCGCGCTCGAAAACGCCGTTGCTGGTTCTCGACCTGTAGTTGCCGTTTGCATTGCCGTCTGCATTCCCGCTTGCCCGATCGCTTCGATCGCTTTGCTTTCTTCGCCTCGCAACTCTCAACGAGCACCACCATGCCATTGATTCCAACTGAAGGCGCCGCGCGCGCCGCCATCGAACCCGGTGCGCTGCACACGCTGCGCGCGACGCCTGGCAATGTCCATTGGGGCTATTTCGACGCGTCCCTCGCACCGGCCCTGCAGGTGAAAAGCGGCGATCTCGTGTATGCCGAAGCCGTCACCCACCACGCGGGCGACGCTCCCGACCTGATGATGGATCAGGCCTTGCACACACTCTGGCGCGCGATTCCCGAGCACGACCGCAATCCCGGCGTGCACATCATGACCGGACCAATTCACGTGGAAGGCGCGAAGCCGGGCGACATGCTCGAAGTGCGCTATCTGCACATGACGCCACGCTGCCGCTACGGCTCGAACCTCGCGGCGAACTGGGGCTACCTGTACAAGGAGATGGGTGAGAAGGAACGCGTGACGATCTATGAACTCGACGAAGGCGCGAACCACGCGTCGGCGTTGTATGCGTACGATTTCAAAGGCAAGTACCTGACGCCCGGCACGATCACCGAATGCTTGGTGTGCGATCGCGAGCTGGCGCTCGATGGCGTGCGCATTCCGGCGCGTCCGCACCTAGGGACGGCCGGCGTCGCGCCCGCGGTGGATGGCCGCGTGAGCACCATTCCGCCGGGCCGCCACGGCGGCAATATCGACAACTGGCGGATCGGCGCGGGTGCCACGATGTACTACCCGGTGCAGGTGAACGGCGCGTTGTTCTCGATCGGCGACCCGCATGTTTCGCAAGGCGACGGCGAAATCAGCGGCACCGCGATCGAGTCGTCGCTTAATGTGACGATGCAGATCATCCTGCGACGTGATTTCACGTTCCCGACGCCGCTGCTCGAAACCGCCGACAGCTGGATCGTGCACGGCTTCGATCCGCAACTCGATCAGGCGCTGCGCAACGCGTCGCTCGACACGATGCATCTGCTCGAAGAGCATGTCGGCCTGTCGCGCAACGACGCGTATTCGCTGATGAGCGTCGCGGGCGACGTCGGCATCACGCAGGTGGTCGACGCGACGCTCGGCGCGCACGTGCGGCTGCCGCGCGGCATCTTCCCGAAGCTCGGCAAGAAGTGAACCGGCTGCGCGAGATCGAGTCGTTCGTCAGTGTCGTCGACGCGGGCGGCTTCGCGGCCGCCGCGGACGCGAACGGGGTGTCGCGCGCGCTCGTTTCGCGCACCGTGCAGGCGCTCGAAGGTCGGCTCGGCGCGCGGCTTTTACATCGCACGACGCGCAAGGTCGCGCTGACGGCGGCGGGCGAGGCCTACTATCGCTCGTGCCGGGAGATTCTGGAGCGACTCGATTCGGCCGAGCGCGCGGTGCAAGGCGAGGGCGCGCATGCGTCGGGCGACCTGCGAATCAGCGCGCCGGTGAGCTTCGGCATCGCTCATCTCGCGCCGCTTTGGGCCGGGCTGCTGGCGCGTGCGCCCGACGTACGGCCGGTGATCGCGCTGTCGGATGCGCTTGTCGATATCGTCGCGGAAGGCTTCGATCTGGCGATCCGCATCGCCCGTCCGGCCGAGTCTTCGCTGGTGCATCGCCGCCTCGCGAATACGCCGCTCGTGATGTGCGCGGCGCCTTCCTATCTGGAACGCCACGGCGAGCCGCTGACGCCGGCCGAGCTGTCCGCGCATCAATCGATCGCTTACGGCTATTTCAGCGAACGCCACGACTGGCGGTTGTGTGAGCGCGCCAGCGGGCGCGAACACGTGGGCCGTCCGCGTCCGGTGATGAGCGCGAATAACGGCGAGACCTGCGTCGCGGCGGCGGAGGCGGGCGTCGGTCTCGTGCTGCAGCCGCTCTTTCTCGTGATGGAGAGTCTCGCGCGCGGACGGCTGCTGCCGGTTCTCGAAGGCTTCACGCCGCCGCCGATCGGCGTCTACGCGGTTTATCCGAGCCGCGTCCAATTGCCCGCGAAAACCCGCGTCACCGTGGATTACCTCGCCGAGCAATGGCGCGACGCGCCGTGGACGGTCGCCCCGGCGCGCCCGTGATCCCGTCCGCGCCGTGTTGATCAATGCGGTGCAGCGTGCACCGCTACGAGTCGGCCTGCGCCAGTCAATGGGCAGGAGCGACGCTCAAACCACGTATTCGCGGCGTATGACGACTTGGTGCGACATTTGCATGCATTGACGCAGGTCAATGTTTGTTGGAGAGCAGGGTTATGTCGCTGAAGTCCTGGCACTTTTCCACGCAAGCGATATCGACGGAACAGCGCTCGCAGGTCTGGCGCGAAGCGATGACGGCCGCGTGCCTTCCGCACTCCGCCACGCCGATCAGTGAAGCTTTCGAAGGCGACGTCCACGGCATCGTTTCGCCCATCGGCATCGAGTTCTCGCGGATGCGCGCGACGCCGCTGACGATCTCCGGCAGCTTTCGCAACCAGCAGCCGGCGCTGTGGCTCGCGTTGCTGCTGGAAGGGCGCTCGATGTTCGTCGGCTCCGGCGAGCGTGTGTCCGTCGCGCGCGGCGACATGCTGTACGGGCCGTGCGGACTGGATTCGACGCTGGAACTATACGCGGATTTCCGCCTGCTCTATGTGCGCGTGCCGACGAGCCTGCTGCACCCTGGCCTCGTCGATCCGCGCCGCTTGAGCGCCGGCATGCTGCCGGCCGATTCGAGCCTCACCCGCGTACTCGCGGCGATGCTGCGCGCGGTGGGCGACGAGCTGGAGTACTTCGACGCGGATCACATTCATCCGATCGAGGTGGCGGTGTCGGAGTTCCTGACCGCGAGTCTGACGGGTCATGTTGCGGCGTACACGCTCGGGGACCGCAAGCGTTCGGAGCATTTCGTGCGGATCTGCCAGGCAATCGATCAGCAGCTCGGCAATGCGGATCTCTCGCTGAACACGATTACGGAGCAGCAACACGTATCGTCGCGGTACGTACAGAAACTTTTCGAGGACGCGGGCATGAGTTTTACCGGCTACGTCCGCGAGCGCCGCCTCGAACGCTGCAGGCAGGAACTGATGAGCCCGGCGCACCGGGCATTGTCGGTGTCGGAGATCTGTTTTCGCTGGGGCTTTAACGACGCGGCGCATTTCAGCCGTAGTTTCCGCGCGAGGTTCGACATGACGCCGCGAGAATGCCGCAAGGGCGGCGGCGTGGTGATCGACGAAGCCGAATCGGCATAGGGGGTAGCCAACAGGCTACGCCCCTGCCACACCACCCGGCATGCGGGTCCGCACCGGGCGGTTCGGGAAGTTGAGGTCAGGAGAGACGGGGTAGGCCTAGTCGGTCGAACCATGCAATGGGCAGCACGCCGTTGAGCAGCTTGCCGCTGTTGCGCCACCAGCGACGGCTGTTCCCCGCCACCTGTCGCGCCACGTCATGAGCCGCGCCGAGTGCGCACAACTCACGATACATGGTTGTGCCGCGCTTCCAGTGCTTCAACTGGATCGCGCGCAGGCGATGGCGCACCCATTTGTCCAGTTCCCGCATCACGCCCGGCGTCTGCGCCAGACGTAAGTAGCCTTTCCAGCCCAACAGGTAGGGGCGCAGCTTCTCCACCACCTGCTTCAGACTACGTCCGCCCCGACGCGTCAGTTCCCGCACGCGCTGCCTGAACGTGGCCAATGGTTTGACTGCCACCTTGCGCTTGATCGCGCCACCCGCAGCTACCCACAGGCTGTAGCCCAGGAACTTGCGACCAAACACGCTCGCCACCGCGCTTTTGGCTTCGTTGATCTTCAGGCGTAACCGCTCGTACTGCCGTCGCAACAGTCTCATCACCCGTTCGCCCGCACGGCGTGAGCGAACGTACACGTTCGCATCGTCGGCGTAGCGCACGAAGCAATGACCCCGTCGCTCCAGTTCCTTGTCCACCTCATCGAGCAGCACGTTTGCCAGCAACGGTGAGAGCGGACCGCCCTGGGGCGCCCCCTCATGCCGCCCCTGAACCACGCCATCGTTCATCACGCCCGCATTCAGGTACGCCCGGATCAGCCGGATGACGCCCGGATCTCCGATACGCTTCTGCAGCCGGTCGATGAGAATGTCGTGATTGACCCGGTCAAAGAACTTTTCCAGGTCGACGTCCACCACGATCCGCCGCCCCGACTGCACGTACGACTGCGCGGCTAGAACCGCATCGTGCGCACGCCGCCCGGGCCGGAAGCCGTAGCTGTGCTCGCTGAGGATGGGGTCCAGTACCGGTTGCAGCACCTGCAGCACCGCCTGCTGGATCAGTCGATCCGTCACCGTCGGGATGCCCAGCTCGCGCTCGCCACCGTCCGGTTTCGGGATCGTCACCCGTCGCACCGGCATCGGCCGGTACGTCCCCCGCAGCAGTTGCTCCCGTATTGCCGGCCAGGCTGTCACCAGATGTCGCGCAGTCTGGTCAATGTCCAGCCCGTCGACACCCGGCGCACCCTTGTTGGCCCGCACCCGTCTAAGCGCCTGCCGCAGGTTCTCTCTCGTCAGCGCTGCTTCCAGCAGCGCCGATCCTGTGTCTCTCGTCTCATGCCGCGAGCCACAGGCTTCGTCGCTCCCGGCTTCACGCGCAGCTTCACCGCGCGCTGCCACCGCTCGCCCCGCTCGCGCGGGCATCTGACGCCTGGCCTGTTGCGTCGGCATGTCGTTAAACACTCCTTCCCGTTCGGTCCTTCGCCACCAGCTTCAGCCTCGCCGGCCTGTCCTGTGACTACGATGACCTCTGCTGAGACCTCGCTCCGGTTCGACACCGTCGCCCTTTCAGGCATGAGGCGAGGCGTCCCCAGGTAAGAACGCACTCCTTCATCGCACAACCGCCGCATCTACGCCGCTTCGCCTTGATCACGAGAGCTTTGCGGTTTCATGCCCGCTCGCCCTGCTCGGCAGCGCCTTCTATGCAGTTCTTGTTCATCGGCTCGCGATTTACGCTCCACGCTTCCTCCCCACACTCGGTCGCCCTCATGCAGTTGCGCTTCACTTCATTCGCCGTGATCAGCTTATGGCGGGACTTGCACCCGCAGGAGTGCGCCCATGCTGGGCGCACATGAAAAAACCGCTTCCGTCGCGTCGACGGAAGCGGCCTGCGGTGGTGAACCTATTGCTGAACCTGCCGCTGAACCTGCCGCTGAACCTGCCGCTGAACCGGTCGCTCAGCGCTTGATCCATGTCGGCGCGATCTGCACGCCGAGACCCGCGCCATAGCCGAGATAGATGTTCAGGCCCGCGACCGCTTCGAGATAGCGGGCGTTGTGCAGGCCGCCCGCATCGATGCTCGCGAAGCCCATCGATTCAGCCATCTTTGCGACTTTCTGCTTCGCGTCGTTGTCGTTGCCGGCGACAAAAACCGATGCCGCTTGCGACGGGAACGCCGCACCGCCCTCGAGCACCTGCGCAAACAGCGTGTTGAACGCCTTGACGACGGTAGCGCGGCTGAGCTTGGAGATTTCTTCCCCGGCGGACGTGGTGTGGCCGATAGTCAGGCCCATATAGTCGTCGGTGAGCGGATTGGTCACATCGACGAGCACTTTGCCTTCGAGCGAACCGAGTTCGGCCAGCGCGGCGCCGGCATTGCCGTATGGCACCGCAAGCACGACGATTTCCGCATCTTTTGCAGCCGCGGACAACGACGCGCTCTTCGCGCCGAATTGCGTGGCAACCTTCTGCACGCTTTCAAGCTTGCGGCCTGTCACTTCCACTTCATGGCCCGCCGCCGCCAGTTGCTTGACCATCGCCGCGCCTACGTTGCCGTATCCCACTACGGTAATTTTCATTGCTGTTCTCCAGTTGAGTTGGCTACAGCGAATTTACGGCAAGCGTACGTGGCGATAAATGCCGGAACGGTTGACAGTATGTCGACGCAGAGGGAACGGAATCAGGCAAGCCTGAATCGTTGCAACGGACATCGCTACCGTTTCGGGTGAGCACGGCGCGGCCTAATCGACAGTCCAGCAGCGGGCCAGGAATCCCGCGGCTCTGTCCAGCGCATGCCGGCCGCTTGCGAGGTCGTGGGTTGCTCGCTGAAACACGTCATGCAGTTCCTTGTAGATCTCGAACTAGACCGTCCCTCCCCGTTGCACTGCAGCGACTGCATCGGCGCGCGTCGTCAAGCAACAGTTTGTTTGTGCGATGGAGCCCCGGTAAGCAACGGCCGCATTGGCGAGCAAAGAACGCCTGGGAACGGGATCCTGTGTGTTTGTGTGTTTCCGGTGAGATACGACGGACCGGTCAACGCGAGATCGGTCAAAGGGAAGAAGCGACTGCCGTACAGGTCGTTCAACGAACCACGTTTCGATCGCCGAGCGTGGCAAGGGCGAGGCCGCCGCGGGTGGATGATATTGTTTCGGGCTACACGCCGGAACCAGGCATGGCGGAACATAACTATTCCATCGTTGAAGCTTTCGGAGATTGGGGAAGATGGATCGGCTCGACGCACTCAAGGTCTTTATTCGCATCGTCGAACGGGGAACTTTCGCTGCCGCGGCGCCCGAAATCGGCATCGGGCAGCCGGCCGTCAGCAAGCAGATTGCTTCTCTGGAACGCAATTTTGGTGCGCAACTGGTCCGACGCACGTCGCGCAGGATCGACGACAGCATTGCAACGGCGGTACGCGCCAGCACGACGGGCACCTGAAGCGATGCGAAACCGATCGCGCGAACATGATTGAGATGAGTCGGCGACGAGGCGCTGGCGTTCGAATTGCGTCACGCAGGCTACTGAACGGCTACTCAGAAGTCACTTCCAAAGTGGACGAACGTACACTAATATAGCGCCATGGGGCGGCCGAATAAAGACCACATCTATCTGGAGCAAATCCGCGAGTATTTCGGGATGTACCGGTCGTTGCCGTCTTACGCGGAGCTTGGGAGGATGCTGGGGTTCAAGACGAAGAACGCGGCGTTCAAGGCGGCCGAACGGCTCACCGCCGCCGGGTTTCTGGAAGCGGGGCCAGGCGGACGATTGGTTCCAGGCCCCGGATTTTTCCAGGTCCCCTGGGTAAGCGATCGACTCCCCGCTGGTCCTGCCGAAACCGGCGGTGTTTCAGATGCGTTGGAGTTTCAGGACATTCAGGAGTTGCTGATAGAGCGGCCAGCAGAGACGCTCCTTGTTACAATCCGCGGCGACTCGATGATCGATGCAGGCATCCTCGACGGCGACATCGCAATAGTGCGTAAAGGCAGCAACGCGACAGCTGGTGATTTTGTGGTTGCGCTGGTCGACGGGGGCTTTACGTTAAAGGAACTGGGCTATCGCCGGGGGCAGCCCGTTCTCGTGCCTCATAACAAACACTACAAGACCATCGTTCCTCAAAGTGAACTGAGCCTGCTGGGCATAGTGACAGGCATCATCCGTCGCTACCAGATGAAAGCCAGCGGCATTCGAGCGAGTTCGAAAAGGAAAGGACCATGACAACCGTCAGCAGCATCGAGTGGACAGAGCAGACCTGGAACCCTACCGTTGGATGCACCAAAATATCTCCGGGATGCAAGCATTGCTATGCGGAAGGCATGGCTCGTCGTCTGAAGGCAATGGGCACGCCGGGCTATGAGAATGGTTTTTCGCTCACACTGCTACCAACGCGGCTTGAAGATCCACTCAAGAGGAAGCGGCCGACAACCTACTTCGTGAATTCGATGTCGGATCTGTTTCATGACAGGGTGCCTGATGCCTATATTGAACAGGTGTTTGATGTTATAGCGCGCACCCCGCATCACACTTACCAGATTCTCACGAAGCGCGCTCCGCGGATGGCCCGCTACTTCAGGAAGCGCGTCGTGCCGGCCAATGCATGGCTTGGTGTATCAGTCGAAGACCGCAAGTACGGCGTTCCGCGGATCGACCATCTCCGCACGATCGATGCGACGATCAGGTTTCTGTCCGTCGAACCCCTTCTGCAGGACGTCGGCGAACTTGACCTTTCCGATATTCACTGGGTCATCGTCGGTGGCGAGTCGGGCCCAAAAGCTCGGCCCATGAAAACCGAATGGGCATTGTCAATCCAGAGGCAATGCGAAGAGCAGAAGGTGGCGTTTTTCTTCAAGCAATGGGGCGGCTGGGGGGCGGATGGCAAGAAACGGGCGAAGGCGGCCAATGGCAGACTACTCGATGGACGCACCTGGGATGAAATGCCCACGGCAGTCTCGGAGCGTCTGGCGTAAGAGCTCCGTTGTTTTTAAGGCCAGTCGCCAACTTTCCTGCTTGATTTTACTGAGGTAATTGAGGCAAATTGTCTGCCTGATAAAAAGATACGCCGCGATACGAGGCCGGTCGCGGACGACCTCACATGATTTCGAACCACTACGACTGGGTTCCCGGGGGACCGCCGCCGTTAATCAAGCGGCATAGCGAAGTCAAACATTCGCTGTTGCGGTCTTATCTGGTCGACTATTTCCTGACGCTCGTTTCCTCGCCGGCACAGGATCGGATCAAGTTGACAATCGTCGACGGATTCTGCGGGGGCGGGTGTTACATCAACGGTGCCGGGCAACGCGTGCCTGGCTCACCTCTTGTGATCCTGAACGCTATGCGCGAGGCACAAGCCAAGGTGATGGATCTTCAGCAACGTCGCAAGGAGATTCACTTTGACGTTGAACTGGTCTGCATCGATGAGTCAGCCAACGCGATCGCTTATCTGAGGGAGGAACTCGAAGCGCAGGGCTATGGTCATGCTCTTCACTCCGGCTCGGTGCAATTGCATTGTGGAACCTTCGCCAAACTGGCACCCCAAATTGTCCAGAGGGCGACCGAGCGCTCGCCAAGAAGCGGGGCGCGCCATTTTCGTACTAGACCAGTACGGATATAAGGCCGTGCCACGGAGTGCCCTGGCGCTGATTTTCCGCACGCTGCCGAGCGCCGAAGTCATCCTGACGTTCAACGTCGACGCGCTGATCAACTACCTGTCGCCCGGGACGCTCAGTGCCTTCGAGCGCAGGACCGGCTTTACAGGCGCCGTCACCGCTGCCGACCTCGACCGCGGTACGCGAGGTCCAGGATGGCGTCATCACATCCAGTCCAGTCTTTATTCAACGATCACCGGCAGTTCTGGCGCGGATTTCTTTACGCCGTTCTTCATCCGGCCCGAGCGGGGACACGGCGATTTCTGGCTGTTGCATCTATCCAAGCACTGGAAAGCCCGCGATGTCATGGCGCAGGCTCACTGGCAGCACCACAATCACTTCGGGCACTACGGGCCACCCGGGCTCGACATGTTGCGCACTGGCTATGCCGCCGTCATTAATCGTGAGAGCAGCCCGCAAGCAACGTTCCAGTTCGATGATGTCGCGCGGGCCGCGAGTACCGACGCCATGCTTGAACAGATCCCCAGAAAGTTGGCGGCGCAGCCCGATGGCATTCCTTTCGGGGAGTTTTTCCTTTCACACATTAACTCAACGCCCGCGACCATGAGAATGGTCGAAGCATCGGTGCTCGAACTGGTGCGCGCAAAAGAGATACAGGTGGTCGACGACGTCGGCGCTATTCGCAGCGTGCGAACGAGCCTGAAGCCCAATCACATCATCCGGTTGCCATCGCAGAAGTCGTTCACCTTTGCTTGATCAGGATCACGAGGCGCCCCGGCGCAAACAGCATCTGCAAGGCAGAAGAAGCATCATGGAAAACTCGCTTATTCCGACTTCCTATCTGGGCAGGGAGCAGGCGCTCGTCAAACATCATCTTCTCCGGGAATACCTCGAAAAGCTGATGCTTATCATGGGCATGGGCTCTCGCCAGCAGGAGGTGATGGAACTATGCTACGTCGACTGCTTTGCCGGACCTTGGGGCGACGATAGTGAGGCAATGGAATCGACCTCGATCGCAATCTCGCTGCGCACGCTTGACACTTGTCGAAAGAAGCTGGAACAGCTCAACGTGCCAGTGCGCATGCGGGCGCTCTATATCGAAGAGAACCCTCGGGCCTACGCCCGATTAGAAGCGTATCTGGCAAAAAGTACGCCGGTCGGAATCGAGTCCGCGTGCCTGCAAGGTGATTTCGTGGCGCTGAGAACGCAGATTCTCACATGGCTCGGGTCGCGCGCATTCGGATTTTTTTTCATTGATCCCAAGGGCTGGAGCGAAGTTAGCGTGCCGATCCTGCGTCCTATGCTTGAGCGCCCGCGCTCGGAGTTCCTGATCAATCTCATGTACGACTTCGTGAACCGCACGATGTCGATGGCTGACTGGAAGGACGAGATGGCGGCACTTATTGGCGAACAGCTTGACCTGGCGGGACTGGCCCCTACAGAGCGGGAACAGCGCATCGTCCGCGCTTACCGCCAGAATCTGAAAGCGTGTGTTCCGTGTTCCAATCGTGCCTATCCGCCGCGCGCGGCCCATGTACGCGTCATGGACCCGGAGAAAGACCGTACCAAGTATCAGCTCGTCTATCTGACGTCGCATGCGAAGGGAATCATCGAGTTCAAGCGCATCTCGGAACAGGTCGACAAGGTCCAGCATCAGGTGCGCGCGGAGAAACGCGAAGTGCGGAAACGGAAGCTGTCAGGGACGGGAGATCTCTTTGGCGCCGAGGGATATTTTGACCCGTCTGCGGGCCATGCCGGCGCGCTGGACGTTGTCAGATTCTGGAGAACGTACCTGAACGCGGGGCCCCGGACGATCAATATGTCAGGTTTCGCGGATATCCTCGAGGAGACGGACTGGTTCGAGTCCGATCTTCAGGCGTCGCTTGCGCGTCTGATCAGGGATGGCCAGGTCGCAAACCTTTCGGCAGACGTGAAACGGAGAACAAAGCGCCCGCTTCACTTTGAAGAGAAGGGCGGCGAGACCTTGAAATGGATTGAATGACGAAGATGTATCCCATGGCCAGACCGTCGCGCCATCGCATGGCCGAGGGGCAAGGCGCGCGGGAGGACGGGGCGTCGTTCAGCATAACCAGCCTAACCTTTATAACCAGCATATCGTTGGCTACACTGGGCGATCTTGTGACTCCCCAACGCGGGCGTCGCCGTGGGCACCGCCCCGTCAAGGAGGTCAGCATGTCGTCGATCGAATACGTCGAGGTCGCCCGGAAGGCGGGCCGCCCGGTCGTCGTCATGGGACATGTGAACGTGCAGGAAGTGGTGACCCCGGAACCGTGTCGCACTGCGCGATTGCGCGTCTTCGCGCAGCGTGTGCCTGGTCAGCCCTCGCTCACTTTTTCGACGGCAATGCTCATCCTGGCGCTGGTGAACTGGGTTGCCAGATCTGACTCGGCGTTGCGGAGCCAGCTGGTGCAAGGACGGGCCCGGACGGGAAAGACCCGCGGCGTACACCCGCTTTTCTTCAAGACCGACATGAGCCATCTGGATCACCTCGAGCCCATGAATGTGGATACATGGCACGAGTTCGAATCGCATTGGAAAGCAGATATCGTGCGTTCATTGTGGATCTTGATCGAGGGCCCTCAGTGCGACGTCCTGAAGCTGCTGGATGCGATTCGTGACGGGAACACGGCCGCCCCTGATGACACAGGGCGAGCGCATACACCGCGGCTCGCCAGAGACGAGGCTCATCAGGAGGCCATTGCGCTTCGCAACGAACTTCTTGCGAAGAACTGGCCAGATGGCAAACGCGTGGCGGAAATCGTCGGTGCCGCCTCGCGGAGCAACCCTCATCAATATGCGGCCCGCCTGCGCGCGAACGCAGCGCTACTTGGCGTTTGGGTAGCTGCGGAGCGGACCTACCGGCACCCGGACTTTCAGTTCGACGACAACGGCGTGTTACACCCGGCGCTTGCAGATCTGTTGAAGGCTTTGCCGCGAAATGAGGAGGACCGCAATGGCTGGCGACGTGCCTTCTGGCTCTATTCACCGCATCCGTTGCTCTTGGGCGAAGCTCCGGCTGAAGTGTTTGGGCACGATCCGCAGCGGGTGGTAGAAGTGGCGAGAGAGGAGTTCAGCGGAGATCCGCATGCCCACTGGTAAACACAATCTGTTGCATCGGACCGGATTCAGCGCCGTCGGAGCGGGAAAGCGCTTCGGGCTCGCCTGCGTTGCGGCAAGGAAACCGACTGCGATGCGTGCGCAACCTGCCTATTAACCTCCGTATATCGGGGCTGTCGCTGAAATGGGGGAATTGTGGAGTTTCCAAACAAAGATTGGTCAGGTGAGAGCGATGCAACAATGAATCGAAGCTCCAATGAGATGCCTCCCGAAAATTACCCGTCTGCTCAAGAAGCCATTCGCGCAATTGAGCGTATTTCTGTCCTGAGAAAGGGTTTTAACATTTACGGAGACGGCCCACCGCTAAATGATCGCGCGGCTGCGTTAGCGATCGTGGAGGGGGCAGAGACATTGCCGATAGACGGGCCTTTCCTTGCGTATCTGGACGCCTTGACAGAATACGTGGATGACGACGACGCTTGTGAAAGCATACGCGCGATGTTGCGGTTGCGGGCGGACGAGAACTGGGACACATTCGTCGAGTCATTGCGCGAAAAGTCGCTCAGATTATTCGCTGAGCATGGGTATTCTGCGGATGACAAGTTTCGGGAATTCATGTTCCGCTGGGACCGACTTCGCAGCGATGCTACCTTGCTTGACCGGTTGGTTGAAGCGATGAGGGGATCTGCTCTCTCGCCTGCTACGGCGATCGCGCGTTTGCGCCTGCTGGAAGGGGACTGTACCGCTGCGCAGAGGGTGCGGGCGGCGGCAATGGCTCAGAAGTCAAGTTCCTCGAAGCGCGGACCGTTTGATTGGCGTGGTGAATACTCCGCGCTGATTGATGGGTGGGCCACAAACACCGTCTGGGGGCAGCTTGAGTATCTGTTGTGGAATGACACAGCCGGCGAAAAGATCGCAACAAGGTTGCCTGTTTCCTTCTCAAAGCGCGTGACGGGTACCGCAGCCTTGCTGAAGGAGTTTGGCATCCTTGCAGACGATTCGGAGTACACGCTCGAAGAGCTGTCACCAGAGACCCGGGCCTCTTGGCGGCGAGAGTTGAAGTCGGTTATCGGAGATGACACCGAGCTTCGTAATGCGGCGGCTGAAGCGTTGCTCTGGTACGGCGAGAAATGGCGCGACCGTGCGGTATTGTTCGCTGTCCTGGAACTCTACGAGGCGGAAGGAGAAGAGCCGCTTCGACGATATCTGGAACATCCGGATCTACTTGTGCGTCGGCGCGCGCGAGCCATAATCGACATGATGCGGGTGGAACCAGATGCGATGGAGCTCCAGACAGCTCGACAGAACGAGAGACTGCGTGCGTCAATCTCGGCGGAGCCGGTCGAATCGCCCAAAACATGGATTGGCGACGTGCGGACTGAGCGGCTCATCAGGATGACACTGGATGAAGCGGCGTCGGGGGCAGCGTCGGCGATCGGCAAGTCGCTTGACAGCGGCGAAGAAACTCACGTAATGCTTCTGTTCGAGAGGTTGCGTTCCGCGTTTTCCGCTATCTCCGGACGCCTGGCATTGCTTGCAACGGAGGCCGGGGCCAACGAGCACCTGAGTTTGCGTCTTGATTACCGAATTGTGGGCAAGCGTGAGGAAGGTGGTCCCGGAATCCGTACGAAAACCTTCTCAACCGACATCTGCCTGCTTATTGACGCCCGAGAAAACGGGGTTCGCTTCGCACGCAGGGCATCCCTCATACAGGCGAAAAGACTGTACCGAGGTCGCGGCCATGCCGCCGACTACTACCCGCTGAAGACCGTCCAGCTTGAGGACCTCGCGGATCAGACATTGGCGAGCTTCCTGTTACTTCTCGGCCCGACCTGCGAAGGAGTCACGATACCGGTGATTCCCGCGCGCCTGATACTCGACCTGGTGGAGCGCGGCGATTCGGCCAGCCAGATTGCACCCGCTAAAGCGGCCGGTCTTGGCAAGGGCATCGGCAGTTGGCTCGTGGATGACGTGATTGGCCTATGGACCGGAGACTACGACGCAGAAATTGTCGAGCGAGCGGAGGGTGGGGCGGAGCGGCAGCCGTTTGTTCTCGTTGAGTTAGTTGTCGATCGTGTTCGGCTGGGGCGTGATGGTTAGCCGAACGTCCGCCTGGTTCGTCTCAACGTAATCTGACATAACGATTACGATGCTTGAAGATGTTCGCGAACCTTTTCCACGTTCTGCGCGCCAGTTGCGACTCGGCCCGTGCTGCGAACCGAAAGGGTAAAGAACGGGCGCTGAAGTGCCGTCAAGATGGGCGAGTTGCCTATCTGACTGGTGCGGCATCAAGCTGCGTCGTTGCGCAGCAGTCGATGTGCGTTCTTTACGACGAACTGTTAGCGACTGGAAGATAAACCGCCAATTTGAGTCCCTGGTCGTCATTGGCCTGGAAAGTCGCATATTCGAAACAGGTAGGACCATCGATCGGATGATGAAGTCGCTTGGTTCCCGATGAGGCCGATCGAACAGCGTGGGCTTTCCACCAGTGCCCAAATTCATCGCACCCTTTCTGCACGCGTTCAAGCAATTCAACGAAGGCGCGGTCGTATGCCCAAAGGTCGTATGTCGGCCGGAACAAAGCAACGATCCGCTGCGCTTCATTTTGCCAGCGTTCTCCGAATACGCGCCGCGCTCGGTGGTCGGTGAGCATGTAGACCAGCAGGTTCCTATCCTCCGAAAGCATCTCGCCAAACGCGAAGAGTCGAGCCGCTGCATCGTTCCACGCCAGGATGTCCCAACGACGACCTGTGATGTATGCGGGATGCGGCAGGCTTTCGACAAAATTTTTTACGGTGGAAGGCAACTTCTCGCGAAAGAACGGAGGCTGACTTTTCGCATCCGCGAGACGGCGTAGGTGAGCATGCTCAACTGCGTTCAGTCTGAGCGCCCTTGCGAGGGCATCGATCGTGGCGGGCGACGGCCCGACCGTGCGACCCTGTTCGAGCTTGATATACCACTCGGTGCTGATTCCCGCCGCTTCGGCGACTTCCTCACGACGCAGCCCGGGGGTGCGGCGGCGCCGTCCTGCCGTTCCACTCACACCCGCGTCCAGCCTCTCACGCCGTGCCCGCAGAAAATTGCCAAGCGCGATGTTAGTCGCAGTCACTGCCTTGCTCCAAGGTAGCCTAGTCTCATACTAGTATACTGCCGGCTCTGGAGACGATTGTCGAGGCTGCGTATTCTGCTCTGACGCAACCAAGGGAGGCGATATGAAGGCAGTGATACTTAAGGAATTTGGAAGCCCGCTCCAGATAAGCGAAGTCAATGACCCGGTCCTTGGAACGGGCGAAGTCATCGTCGACGTCGCGGCCGCGCCTGTCCTGTCCTACACAGACGAGGTTTTCAGTGGCCAGCGACGCTACTCACTCAAGCTGCCCACCATTCCCGGTTGCGGCGCGATCGGCCGTGTGCGAGCGGTCGGCCCCGATGCCACCAGGCTCGCAATCGGCGATTGGGTGTTCTGTGATCCTACCGTTCGTTCGCGAGATGATGCCCGGACGCCCGACATCACCTTGCAAGGATGGAGTGCTCGCGGCGAAGGAGGCCTTAAATTGCAGAGCTATTTCGGCAATGGCCCTTTCGCTAGCCAGATGCGGGTTCCGACTGAGAACGCCATTCCGATCGGTGATATTGAGGAGCGGGATGCCGGCCGATGGTGCGCGCTGGCGACGCTTTTGATCGCCTATGGCGGACTGCGTCGCATGGAACTGCAAGCTGGCGAGACGCTGCTCGTAAGCGGCGCAACCGGCAACTTTGGCAGCGCTGCCGTCGCCATCGCCTTGGCGATGGGCGCGGGGCGTGTCCTTGCCGCCGGCCGCAATGGCGAAGTCCTCTCTGACCTCGTACGCCGTTTCGGAAAGCGCCTATGCCCAGTCCATCTCACTGGCAACGCGGAGACGGACGCCGCGACTATGCACCAGGCTAGTCCGCAACGGATCGACGCTGTACTCGACTTTCTGCCACCTTCGGCGCCCGCCTCGGTAGCTCGTAGGGCGCTCATGGCGGTACGCCCCTATGGCCGTGCGGTACTGATGGGCGGCGTCGGGATGCTCGGGGGTGAGGAACTCGCATTACCCTATCCCTGGATCATGCGAAACCTCATCACCGTCTCCGGCCAATGGATGTATTCGCGCGAGGTCATCCCTGACTGCATCGCACTTGTGCGCAGCGGTCTTCTACAACTCGAACAGTTCGCATCGGCCGAATTTGCGATCGAGGACATCGATCGCGCGATCGAGCACGCCTCGGTGAACGCCGGCGCCTTCAGTCTCACGGTCGTACGTCTGTGACCTCATCAGGAGCACTCATGGCTTCCTCAAAGCTGAACATCGTGAAGGGCGGCCCGACTGAGGGCAGCATGGTCGTCCTTATACATGCGGTAGGACTCGACCTCACCTATTGGGATCGTCAAATTGAAGCGCTGACGGCGCACCATCACATCGTTGCGCTGGACCTCCCAGGCCATGGGCGCTCCGCTCGTATACGACACAACGGCAGCATCGTTGATCTTGCGCGCGATGTGGCGATGGTGATTGACGAACTTGGTTCCCGACCAGTGCACGTCGTCGGCCACTCCTTTGGCGGGATGGTTGCGCAAGAGCTAGCCATTTCCTATCCGGACCACGTTCGAAGCCTGACGCTGGCAGCGACGGCTGCCAGCTTTTCGGAGGAAGCCAGGGAGTACATGCGCAGTCACGGTTCCGCGGTAAGCGCTCAAGGTATGAGCGCGGCGATCCCGTCGCTGCCGCTCTCGCTCGCAGAGCGTACCGCTAATCGACGACCAGATCTTCTCGAACGGCTCACCAGAACGATCCTCGCCATGGAGCCGGAAGTCTACGCAGCTGCCTGGCGAGAAATTGCCAGTTTCGATGCATCAGAACGCCTCAGCAGCATCCGATGTCCCACCTTGCTCCTCGTTGGCGACGAAGACCGCAATACACCACCGGATGCGAGCACTCTCCTTGCGCGGGATATCGCTGGAGCCGCGATGGTAGTGATTGATGGCGCCTCGCACATGCTGCCGATGGAGGCATCCGAGCGCTTCAACGACGAACTCACGAGCTTTCTTCAATTTCTTGACACCAGAACCACGGCCGATTCCGCTCCCTAACCCCTGCGTTAATAGGCGAACTCCAGATATTGCCAGGTTCCAAGCTTCGTGGAGCTTGGTCAGGGAGCGGCGCCGTGCGGGAAGACGACGGGCGGTAGTCGGGAGGTAGACGCAGCGAATTGGACCCGACGGCCCGATCCGCGGCACATCGCGAGCGGTGACATTGCCGGGCGATGGGAGGGAAATAATTGGCAAGCGAGACGCTGACTGCGATCAACAAACGGGCATCCCTTCGGTCTGCCCGGCATGAGCAGATTGCGCGTCGTTCGGCATCAACAGTACCTACCGCCAAGAGTCGCGCGCCGGGCGACCGCGTGGCTGCACCTAGTGGAGAAGAGTAGCGGGGAAGGGGACGTGCCGGAAACGCGGCGCTGATGGCCAGGTTTGCGCGGCACCGGTTCTTTCATGGGTTGGCGCCGATGCTGCGGGGCAACGAGACGGCGCTGCGGTAACGAGCGTCGATAGTGACGGGCGCGGACATCTCACGCCGGCGGTGCTCTACTTGATGATGACGGAAGTGTTTCGACGCGGCGCTGATCAGCTGGAGGCGGGCGACATGGTCGGAGCTGAAACGCTCCAACGTGCATCGAAACGTTGGCTGCGCCGCAGTACCGCTTCACATCAGGGCAATGCAGACACCGACCTCAGCTTCATCCAGAAAAAAACATGCGCATCGCATAGGTCCAGACAACGGCGTTTATCTTCCTCTGAAGACGACCTGCGCCATCTTATATCGCCCCACATCGGCGAGTCGCCTCTAGACCGCCAGCGGGGCGTCTCAGCCATTCAGTCAAACTGACCGCTTTCTTGCCGATTTTGCACAACGCAAACGTTTTCCTCCAGCCTTCGCCCAACAGGCCCTGCGTTGCCACACAATATCTGGTATTCAGAGAAATTTATATTCTACATTTAGTAGTTTTTTATAATATCATTGAGCGTCAGGTTTAGGTAAAAGTTGCCGTCCTTCGCTGACGGTGCACATCACCTTTGAAGGACAGAGACTCATATGTTTGCAGAGCTCGATGGACCGTCGTTCATATTCTGGCCGGTCGGCTGTGGTGACGCCACCACCGTCGTAATCAGCGATACCGAAGTCGTGCAGATCGATCTCAATGATTGCGCACTGGCCGACGAAATCGACAACGGCAGGATTCCTGTCGTCGACGAGCTGATCGCCAAGCTGCCCAAGCGCAATGGCAAACCCTATCTGTCCTGCTTTGTTCTCACGCATCCGGATGAAGATCATTGCCGCGGATTTGCGAACCTGCTGAAGCACGTCACGATCGGGGAGTTGTGGCACACACCGCGGATCTTCCGCGAATACCATAAGGATTTGTGTGCGGACGCGCAGGCTTTCAGGAAAGAAGCCGGGCGGCGGCGCGAAGAGACCATCGCGGCGCAGGGCGATCCTGGTCCGGGCAACCGCGTTCGGGTGTTCGGCTACGACGATCTGCTGAAGGAACAGAAATATCAAGGTTTGCCGAGAGCTTTTCTCACGATACCGGGCAATCCTGTCACCCTGCTGGACGGTATCAACGTCGCAAGCCGCTTCAACGCATTTATTCATGCGCCGTTCAAGGACGACTCGGCCGAGGAGCGAAACGAAACGAGCCTTGCGCTACAGATTCTGATTGGCAACGCCACGCGATCGATGGCTGGCTTGTTTTTCGGCGATCTCGCGCATCCGACGCTGCGCCGCGTGTTCGATGAGACCCGGAAGCACAATAACGCTAGTCGGCTGTCGTGGGATGTGCTGCTTGCGCCGCATCATTGCTCCAGGAAAGTGATGTTCGATAACGACGAAGCGGTGCAACAGGATATCCTGGACGACCTGAAGTCAGGCAAGCGCAACGGCGCGTATATTGTGGCGTCTTCGCCAACCATACCCGGCAGGAACATGCCGGGCGATAACCCGCCCCATGCGAAGGCAAAGAATCGCTACCTGGAAATCGTCGATGCGCCGGGTAACTTTCTGTGCACCGATGAGTACAGCACGCCGAAGAAGCTCCGACCAATCATCTTCACCGTCACCGATGCGGGCATCCGGCTGGTGGACGGCGACTTCACGCTGTCAGAGCAGGCGAAGGACGATCTTGCCAAGGCCGTTGCTGCTGTTCGTGGAACGAATGCACCACCCGCCGCGAAGGTCGGGTTTGGCAAGCAATGAGGTCTGAAGGACAACGCTGGGCACTCGAGCAGCTGGTGCAGATCGCTGAGCAGTCCAATGACGCGCTTGAGATCGTCAACGTCACGGAGCCGGGTTCGACCGGCGCCGACCTGAGGATCTCGGTTTCCGTCGCATGCAGCGCCTATACCAAGGCGGAAGGGGGGATTCCATTCCGGCCGCGAGAACGGTTGCTGATCTTTGTGCCGGTGACATTCCCTCTCGATATTCCGGCACTCTGGTTCGCGCATTCCGATTACGGCGGCTTCCCGCATGTCCAGTGGGGACGTACGATCTGCCTTTACCAGTCGCCTGAAACTGAATGGCAGCCGGCCGATGGAATGCTCGGCTTCGTCCAGCGTATGCACGAATGGTTACGCGCAGCAGCCCTAAACCAGCTTGACCCCGTGGGTCTGCCACTCCATCCGCCCGTCGCCTATCATGACGGTCGGGCGCTGGTCGTGGTGCCGACTGTCAACACTCCGGTTGCGGCTGCACCTTTCTGGGCCGGATATGCCTGCATTGTCCGCGAGAACGATTTTTGTGTTGAACTCGGCGAGTGGCTGGACTACAGATCGCCAACGTCCCAAGGGAGCATGGCACCCGCCATCCTTCTGCCGTCGGACATGCCGTTTGAGTATCCCGAAACCTTCGCGGCCCTGAGGACCGTACTTCAGGCGAGGGGGATTCCGCTCGACGTCATCCGGCTGCTGCTGACAATCGGCGCATTGCACAATCCGGAAAACAAGCCGCTGGTATTCGTCCTAGGTGCGGCCATGCGGGGCATTGTCGGCGAAGAGCGGCGTCAGCATCTTGCGGCCTGGCGCATCAAGGCAGACGATGCCATCGAGTTGCGTAAGGCCGTGCTCGCCAGAACCAACGACGATCCAGTTGACGAGCGCCTGTTCGATGGCTGGGCCGAGAACGCATCCATTGACTGGTGTTCGGTACTCGAAGACCGCCCGGAGATCGTGGTGCCAAGGGATGCTGGCACGCCAGCGGCATACTGGCGCGGCCGCCACGTCGCCATACTGGGGTGCGGCGCACTCGGCAGTACGATCGCGACATTTCTCGCGCGAGCCGGTGTGGGAAAGCTCACGCTGTACGACAAATCCGTCGTTAAGCCAGGCGTGCTCGCGCGGCAGATCTTTAATCGACACCAGGTGGGCGTCAACAAGGCGTACGCAACACGCGCAAACGTCCGCCTCATCAACCCGGCGATCGTTACTGATCCGCAGCGGACAAATATCATTCATGTCCTTGGGAATCCCGAAAGCGCGCAGACACTGTTCGAGGCGGATGTCGTCATCAATGCAACCGCATCGATCCGCGTTGCAACTGCGCTGGAACTGTGCCTGCGAGACCGGCCGGGTAGTCATCCGCCGATCATCTCAATGGCCGTAGGCCATCGGGCGCAAACAGGCCTTATGACCTTGGCCCGGAGCAACGGACCAGGCGTCGCACTCGACCTCGACAGACGTATGAAGCTGGAGTTTGCAAATGCCCAGGGTGCGCGCACGTTGCTCGACGAATTCTGGCCGACAGACGCCCGTACTTCGCGCCTGTTTCAGCCAGAACCAGGTTGCTCTGATCCTACCTTTGTTGGTTCTGCAGCGGATATCGCGATCCTGACCGGCCGCATGCTGAACGTGGCAGCCGACTGGCTTGCCGGCGGTACGGAGGAACACGCCCTTGGGTTCGGCATGCAGATATCGCAAGCCCCGCGCATCCGTGCCGACGAACCGCATGAAGCAGAGTATTCGTGGCCATCCGATGATGTGCTTGTCGATCCACGTCATGGTTATCAGATCCGGCTTGCCCCTGCGGCTAAATCGGCGATGCTCGGATGGATGCGCAAGTCGGAAAGGATGTGGGGCCCAACGCCGGAGACAGGCGGAATCCTGTTCGGGGAGCTCGACCGGTTTCTGAAGATTGTGTGGATCACTGCCGTAAGTGGCCCGCCACCCGATAGTCAGGCAAGTCCAGCCGGGTTTATCTGCGGCACCCGCGGCGTAGCCGAGATGAATGCGGAACAGACCTCGAGATCGAGAGGCTCGGTGGCGTTCATTGGCATGTGGCATACGCATCCAGGCTCGCAACCCGATCCAAGCCATACAGACCGGAGCGCGATGGTGCGGCTGTTCGAAGGTACCGATTTTCAGGCTCATCAGTTTCTGATGCTGATTGTCGGCGGGTCAGCCAAAGCGCCGTTGATAGCAGGCAACGTATTCGACCGCGATGACTGACACAGCCCGCGAGTCCCCCAGGACATTTCTGACGCTTGCGCTGTCGGGAGGTGGATCCCGCGCGATGGCCTTTCATCTCGGATGCCTGCGTGCGCTCCACGACCGCGGGCTGCTGGAGAAGGTCAGAGTGGTTTCCACTGTCTCAGGCGGAAGCGTGATCGGCGCCTGCCTGGCATACTGGGGCGCGGAGTTCGCTGACTTTGACCGGCGGATGGTTGACATCCTGCGCAGGGGTTTCAACGGGTCGATTGCAAGGTCGGTTTTCTTCAGCCGCGAGACACCCAGGATTTTCGCGACCATTCTGCTTACAGCGATACCCGCCCTCATGCTTGGCGCAACGGGTGCAGTGCTTTCCCTCATACGTGCCGTCACGCGATTACCTACGAGACCACTCGAGACCAGTCTTGCCCGGCTATCCGGTCTGCTACCGATCTGGGGCAGCCTGACGACCGCATTCGAACACGCACTGGCACGCACGATCTTCGGTGACACCGTGATCGCTGACGTCAGGTGGAAGGGCGTGGAGGTCATTATCAACGCCTGCGATCTGCGCACAGGCACGGCATTTCGCTTCGGTTCGCAAGCGTCAGGAGGCTGGCGATATGGCCGCCTTGCAAACAACGAAATTCCCGTTGCCCGTGCTGTCGCAGCGTCGGCGGCGTTTCCATTGCTGCTACCGCCGTTGATCCAGAAATTCGCGTTTGTCCGCGGTAACCGGCAGTCGGTGCAAAAGGTGGTGCTCACTGACGGCGGCGTGTTCGAAAACCTCGGCGTGACCGTTCTCGAACCGGGCAGAAACGCAGGCATCAGTGTGAACAGCTTCAAGGCGACGCATATCATCAGTTTGAATGCGGGAGCAGGGCAGGTGGGTGGTGAAGCCAGTCCATTCTGGTGGGTCAGTCGCGTCAAACTGTCTTTCGAGACGGTCCATCGCAAGGTACAGGATGCGACCTATAACCGCCTGCATCAATATGCACGCCATGGACTGTTGAAAGGCTTCGGTATGGTGTACCTGGGGCAGATGGACGAACAGTTGCCTTACGCGCCGCCGGACCTCGTGCCGCGTGAGAAGGTCAAGGACTATCCGACCAATTTCGCTGCGATGGCGAAGGAAGATCTTGACGCACTGTCGTTACGCGGCGAGCAGCTTACCCACGTTATCCTAGACCGATATCTGCCCACTCTCTGAATATCGCGGGAACATCGTTTAGGAGCGTTGAAGGTGTTTCCATCAGCAATTTGGCTCAGCCAGGCATAGCCAGATTGACGCGAGCCGGGGTGCGTACGGTTTCTCACCGAGGCGGGACACCGGGCCAATGGACGGAGTGGGCAGTCGATCAGGGAATTGTGAACATGAAGGGTTTTTTCTGGGGTGCTGTGGCGCTACCAACAGCAAAACATCCAGGTCAGGAGATCGTATGCGCGATGAGCTAATGACGGAAGCTCTATGCTGGCAAGTGGAATCGAAGGTGAGTGCGGACTACGCGTACAAGGCAAAGGCAGCGTTTGATCTTTCCTGCTATTGCCCAAACGAAGCTTGTCTCGTCAAGGTGCATCCCAAGAAGCTGAAAAACACGTACTTTTACGCTCCTGAACGGCACGTCGCTGGCTGCCCCAACGAGGCGCGCTCTACCGAGCCGTCAATAAACCCCGGAGAGCCTCGCCCGAGACCTGCGGATGAACCTCGCAAACCTGTTCCAAACCTTCTCGGTGCAGGACCAACCCTGCGAAAGAAGACCCGAGAACCAACGAAGGCGGAACTGCTGCAACTGGCAGTGACGGTGCGTACGCTCCCAGCGTACTATCCCGGAACGCTGGAAGAGGTCATAGATGCGTGGTCACAATTCACGCCCGGAGAACGTGCGTTACAGCCATTGACTATCGGGAACCAGCAACTGACATATGAGACCGCGTTTACGTTTCTTGGCAGTGCTTCCGATGACATCGATTCGCTGAATCCGCGCGAGCGGATCATTTTCGGCGCGTCAACCGTCAGGGAGGCGGACTATAGCTTTCTTATAGAAAGCAGAAAGCGATTCCTCCACGAAGCGAAGAAAGTTCCCCTGCTGCTGGTGTCAAGCAAAAAGAAAATACTGCCCGACTACCTCCCGACACTGGCAGGCAAGAAGGCAACATTATTCTGGCATGGCGCCATTCCCAGATTGACCGATAAGAAGAACGCATTTCGCTTCGACCTTGATGCCAGTTCACCTTACGCCGGGATCGTGCTTAGATCCGGAGAACAGGCACCTTGGGTAAGTGCTGGGCCAGCGAGCGCACCGGCGCAACCATAGGCTCGCACGAAGTGGTTGACTTCGAACCGGATTGTTTCCATGTCGATCTGCCTGTGTTACCGGACGTGCAGGCCTGTCCTGGGCATCTGGAAATCCACGCCCACCACCGAGTCGCTTGCTTCCGGTATTGACGTGACCGCAGGGGCCGTAGCAGCCTTCAGCGATCTCCCACCGGGGGCAGTCGCTGTCCGGCCAGGAGGCAACTCTGCAAACTTCGTCAGCGGGCGAACTCACCGGTATGCAACGAAGGGACATGACACCCCGCATTGCGGCACTCAATTGGAACCCGTGGTCGGTCTAATCCTTGTCAATGCGGCGCAGGATTCCGCGGCTTCTCGCACCCGAAGTATGAAAGTCAGGTCCCCGCACTTCTCGACAGCAAGAAATACAACGACAACGATCCATGGCATCCCAACTTTCATGGCTTGATCACGACGCATCCGCGGCACAGCGTAGCCTGCAGATACTCTCGCTCTTCAACGAACCCGATGCGCGGGACGAACTGGGCATTGGTGGCATTCGCGATTCCATCGCGGACCAGCTGTTTCCCGGCACATCAACGATCCAGACGCGGCTGCGCTATGTGTTCTTCGTGCCCTGGCTACTCGATCAGCTTGAGTCGCGGAACACGTCATCATCAGCGTTTCCCGGTGCCGCTCGCGCGGCGGAGCTCCGGCTGCTGGAGCAGCTGATTGCTCATGCGCCCCCGAACGAGCCTGGTATTATCGGCCGGGAAGCGCGCGGAGACCTCAAACGCCTTCCGAGTTCCGTCTACTGGGCGGCATTGGGGAGCTGGGGGATGCGGCGCTCGCGTGTTTCGCTGCAGCAGTACTTCGGTCTTGCAGACCGCCGATACGCGCAACGGCGCACTCTGCGCAGGCGCGACGACGGCGAAAGCTACGATGGAGATCAGGCCGGCCGTCCATGGGACGAAAAGCTCGTCGCATTGCGCCCTGAATGCTTTCCGGTCGCGGCGAGCCTGCAGCTCACACGCGACGAAGCTGCATTCCTGCTCGACCGCTGGACGCTGAAGCATCGGGATTCGCTCCTCACCCGGCTTGCGCATGAGCTCGCCAAAGGCGCGGCAGTATCGGACGCAGAGCAGATCTGGATGCATCCGGACAGGGAGCGGTTTCCCCAGACGATCCGGTCGCTGATCGACGACGCGCATCGCCTGAGCGTTCTCATCCGCGGCGCGGCGCTTCTCTACAACCTGGAGCTTGCCAGGCTCGCGCCGCGGCGCGAGAACATCATTGATGAACGTGCGCCGGAGCTTGCGGCATGGGCCGCGGAGGAGTTACCCCTTTGCGCCGGCTGGGATCTCAATTCATTCTGGGCTCGCGTAGTAGGCAAGGGTCACACTATCACCCGACCCACGCAGGATTTCGTTCACAACTGGCTCGACCTCGCCCTGCGCGAACACAAGCGGGTGGCCGAATCGACCGATTGCCGCCAGCTCATCCGGGCCCGAGAGTCGAGCATCAAGAGCGGGGGCAATCGCTCGCGCTTCGGGAACATGGCCGCGCGCGCTCAATGGAGCGGCAAGGCGGGGCTCGTACCGCTCAGTTATCGATGGCCAGTGGCGCGTGATTTCCTTCGCGAATGGCACGCTGGCTGGAGTGCCGCATGATCAACCCAGAACAACGCAGCCTGCTCACCGATGCGCTTACGCCGCCGGATCGCTATCGCTATGAATGCGGCGTCGCGACGACCTATTCGCTCGACCTGATCACGTTGTTGACCTTACCGCTACATCTCGCGCGCCGCGATGCCGAGGATACGTCGCCTGACCGGCATGATCCGTTGCCGGTACTGGATGCGCTCAGACGCATGGGCGACCGGTTGACAGTCGTGTGCCAGCGCGGACGTCTGCAGGTTCCGCGCAAATCGAATGCGCTGCTGGGACTGCTCGAGGACATGGTCCATGAAACACAGGCACCGCATGAAGGCGTCTTCCACCCGAAGGTGTGGCTGCTGCGCTTCGTGCCGGACGAGCCGGGCGGAAAAGCACCTACGCTCCTGCGCCTGCTCGTCCTCACCCGGAATATCACCGACGACCGTTCCTGGGATCTCTCGCTGTGGCTGGAGGGCGAACGGGGCAAAAAGCCCGTCGGCACCAGCCGGCCGCTGGCGGCTTTCATCGAATGGCTGAGCCGCACGGCAAAAGAAACGATGAGCGTCGGACGGCGCGAACAGATCGACCGGCTCGCCGCCGATGCCCGGCATACCCAGTGGACGGCGCCTGGCAGGTTCAGTGAAGTGCGCTTTCATCCGCTCGGCATCGGCGCAAAGGCGACACAATGGTTCCCTGAGCCCGCGAGCGGCATGCAGTGGGACCAGCTCGGCGTGATCTCGCCGTTTGTCTCGGCCGACGCACTTGACGCACTCTCGTCGCGTGCCAGAGAGTCACTCTTTCTGGTTTCACGTGCTGAGGAGCTCGACCGGTGCGCTTCGCACGGGCGTTTTTCGGACGTGCGCGTGTTGAGCGACCATGCGACAAGTGGTGACACGGAAGACGATGCCGTGCACCGTCAACGTGGCTTGCATGCAAAGGTTTATGTCGGCAGACGGGCGTGGGACACACATCTGTTTGTGGGATCAGCCAACGCGACGGACGCCGCGCTCGTGGGCGGCCGCAATGTCGAGTTTGTAGTCGAACTGATCGGCCGCACAAGCAAGGTGGGTGGACCGTCCGACTGGATCGGCGGCGACGGGATCGGACCGTTGCTTGAGCACTATGTCCGCTCTGTGCCTGTTGACGAACAGGCAATGAAAGACGAACGCGCACTGGAACATCTGCGCGACGAGCTCGCTCGCGCACCACTGGCACTGTATTGCGAAGAAGCGGAGCAGGGCTGGCATGTTGTTCTTCGCGGCCTAGACGGCGTTAGCTGGAACGGCGCAGCGGCGCGCGCATGGCTCGTGTCATCAGACGAAGCGCGCGCCGTCCCGGTTCGTCCGGGACCGGTGAATGTCACCCAAGATCCACTGCAACAAAGTGTTTCGCTTGGCGAATTCCCTCCCCAGCAGATCACGTCCTTCACAGGGTTCTCGCTCGCGCGGGGCGAGGCCGCGTTGAGTTTCGCCCTGAAGCTGCCACTCTTCGGCGGGCCGGAGGAGCGGGACCTGGAAATCCTTCGCGCGGCGATCCGCAATCGTGACGGACTGGTCCGTTATCTCATGCTACTGCTCGGCGACTGGGAGGGTGATGATGGCAACGGGCAGGGCGACGGCGTGTCGCCTGGCGATGAACGGCGGCCCCTATTCGACGATGTGCCGCTCTTCGAGATGCTTGCCCGTGCCTATGCGCGTGACCCCGAACGCCTCGTGCAGATCCGAGATCTCGTGGAACGCCTGCGACGTCCCGACTCCAATGAGCGCGGGAGCGAGCCCATCCTCACGGCTGACCTGATGGAACTGTGGTCGGTCTTCGAGTCAGCGCTGGCAGAAGGGGAAGCATGATGACGCGCAACGTTGCTGCCAGCATGGTCCTGAGAGGACTCAAGGATTTCCAGCGGGACACCGTCGAATACGTATTCAGGCGCATGTTCGACGACGCTAAGCCAGCCACGCGCTTTCTTGTCGCGGACGAGGTGGGCTTGGGCAAGACGATGATTGCGAAAGGTGTGCTCGCGAAGATCATCGATCGCTACGCTCGGACGGATGAGCGCATCGACATTGTCTACGTCTGCTCGAACGCCGAAATCGCGACACAGAACATCAGGCGCCTGCTGTTGCCGGGTCAGTCAGCGATGTCGAAGGCCAACCGGCTAACGCTGCTGCCTCTGTACACCCGGAATCTCGAGCGGAATGCGGTGAACGTCATCGGCTTCACGCCCGGCACTGCGCTGCCGTCGAACAACGGAGCAGGTCGTCGCACCGGGCGCAAGGAGGAGCGCCATCTGATCTATCAGATGCTGCGTGACCTGCCCGGTGTGTCCGAGCGTGGCCTGTGCCGCGCGCTGAAAGCGACGGCTGGCGACGATTGGGAAGTCGAGGCAAGAGAACCGCTTGAGTATGACCAGGGCATCGCAAAGGCCTACCGGCGGGCGATCAGGAGCGATCGGGCGCTTTACCGCGAACTGCGCGACATCGCAGATATCCACCATGACGGACGCAGAACGGTGAGCGATGAGGACAGGGAGCGCCGGGCGGCCCTCACTGGCGAGCTGCGTACGCTGCTCGCGCGGACGTGTCTCGTCGCGCTCAGGCCCGCGCTGGTGGTTCTCGATGAATTCCAGCGCTTCAATGATCTGTTCGACGATCCCGCGGAGACCGAGAATCCCGCCGCTGAGCTCGCGCATCAGTTGTTCAACTACGAAGCGCGCACGCGCGTGCTGCTGCTATCCGCGACGCCGTACAAGATGTACGCCCGCAACGAGGAGAGCGAAGATCATTACGACGACTTCCTGCATACGCTCAAATTTCTCTATCCGGGCGAGCAGGCGAAAGTCGATGCGCTGAAAGCCGACATCAGCGCCATGCGCACGGGCCTGCTTGGCGCGCGGGGAATCGGGGATTTTGCGGCACTTGAACCAGTCAAGGAGCGGATCGAGCACACGCTGCGGCATGTCATGTGCCGTACGGAGCGCGTCGAGGCCACACGGCGCGCGGACTCGATGGTTCGCGAAAGCCTGCTTGTACCGTCTCTGCGTCCGCGCGATCTGGCTGATTTCCGCTCGCTGGAGTCGATTGCGCAGGCCATCAAGGAGCCGGAGACGATCGAGTACTGGAAATCTAGCCCGTATCTGCTCAATTTCATGCATGGCTACAAACTCAAGGAGACGGTGCGTGAGCAGGTTGCACGCACGTCTTCTCCCATTCATGCAGCGTTTGCGCAGCGTGGACTGGCACTTCTGAGTCAGAATGATCTCGACAGCTACCGTGAGATAGATCCCGGCAATGCGCGGCTTCGAGCACTGATCGGGCGCATCGATGCGGACGGCCTCTGGAAGTTGCTCTGGATGCCACCGTCGCTGAACTACTGGCAGGCGGGAGGCGAGTACGCCGATGTCGGTCCCGTCAGCAAACAACTCGTGTTCTCAGCCTGGAACGTCGTGCCCGACGCGCTCGCCGCGCTGCTGTCCTACGAAGCCGAGCGACGGCTGACCCGGAACTCGAAGCGCACCGTGACATACGCAAACATGCCCGATCGTTTTGCGCAGCAGTTGCGCTTCTCGATCAGACGCGGGAGTGGACCGTCCGGCATGTCCGCGCTCCTTCTCGCATTTCCTTCGCAAGCATTGGCGCGAATGGTCGATCCCCTTGCGCTGCGCGCCGCCGTGGACGTGGACGTGGACGTGGACGTAACGCCAGCTTATGCGGAGCTGCGCGAGCGGGCAATGGCCATCATCGGACCTGCGATCGAGCCGCTCATCGATCGGCGCGTCAAGGAAGGCCCGTTCGACAGGCGCTGGTACTGGCTCGTGCTCGCCCGCCTTGAGGCAGGCCTTCATCCAGGGGCACGCGAATGGTGCGCGCTTCGCTGGGCTGAGGCGCGCAGGGTGCGTGGCAATGAAGAGGTCGATACTGAAAGTGCATTCGATGCGCACGTCAGACTGTGGCTCGACGCATGGGACGGCAAATCCGAAGACATGGGTCGCGTGCCCGATGATCTTGTGACTGTTCTTGCAAGCGTCGCGCTCTGCGCACCGGCTACCTGCGCACTTCGGACCCTACTGCGCGTATGGCCGCACGACATGGCGCCCGAGGACATGCTGGACGCGGCGGCGCGCATCGCGGAAGGTCTGCGCAGCCAGTTCAACTCGTCGCGCGCGGTCGCCATGCTCAAGACTGTCGAGGACGAGGATTCGTACTGGCAGAGCGTGTTGCAATATGCCGCCGATGGCAATCTGCAGGCACTGCTTGACGAATACGCGCACATACTCTTCGAGTCGAGCGGGCTCGCTGATCGCACTGCGGAGGCTGGATGTGAGATGCTCGCCGAAGCCATGTATGAAGCCATGTCCCTGCGGAGCGCACCGTTGCAGCCTGATGAAGTGGAGTTCAAGAACGACCTGCTGGGCATCAAGCCATTTGAAACGCGAATCCGCACCCACTTTGCATTGCGCTTCGGTAACCAGCAGGGGGAAGACGGCGCGCTTGCGCGCAGGAAGGTCGTGCAGGCAGCGTTCAATTCGCCGTTCTGGCCGTTCGTGCTGGCGTCGACGTCTGTCGGTCAGGAAGGGCTCGATTTCCACAACTGGTGTCATTCCGTTGTGCACTGGAACCTGCCCTCCAATCCCGTTGATATGGAGCAGCGTGAAGGGCGTGTGCATCGCTACAAGGGCTATGCGGTTCGCAAGAACGTCGCTCGCAAGCATGGACCGGCAGCATTGCGGCACGCACGCGGCGATCTCTGGAACACCCTGTTCGATCTCGCCGTCCAGGAACGCGCGCCCGGCACTAACGATCTGATTCCCTACTGGATCTACGAAGATGATGACGGCGCATATATCGAGCGAACGGTGATGGCGCTACCGCTCAGCCGGGACGAGTCCCGCTACCGGCAGCTCAAACGCAGCCTCGCGCTGTACCGCCTGGTGTTTGCGCAGCCGCGACAGGAGGACCTTTTATCCTGCCTCGAGCAGAACCTGAGCGAGGAAGACGCAGCGGCTTCCGTCGGGCGCTGGCGAATTTCGCTTGGCCCACGCCGCGCTGATGGCGAGGGGGACGCCGACGGCGTTGACGGATCGTCGAAAGGCGAAGAGGCTACATGATTTCCCGACGCCGCGTCGTAATGCCAAGGTTAGCCGGGCGGGCTGTCATGCCCGGTGTCGCCTCGTCTGCCGAATGAACGCCGTGCACGGCGGCGTTTGTCGAATTCAAGATCCGCTGAATAATGCCGATAATTCGCTTGCATGCAGGAAGAGTTTCACCCGCAATTGGATCCGGGCCCAAGACAGATCAACAATATGCCGCTTACCATTCATACGTTGAGTAACCGCGCTCCCTTCCAGTATGAAGGCTCACTGGCGGCGGGCTTTCACTTCTGGATAGGAGCCGATGGAACGCACGAGTTCGTCGCTCCCGAACTGCTTGAACGGCTGATCGGGCATTTCCGTGCTCAGGCTGGACCTGTCGCCGTCGGTGCGTCCCGCGACAATCCGCCGGCCGGTTCGATCGGCGCATGGTTGATCGAGAACCGGCCCGGCCGCCAGCTCGCGTCGTATGTTGCCGCTGCCCTCGTTGAAGAACGGATTGCGGTCATGGCAGGCGACCGGCTCGCCTTCCCGGCGCCGACTCGCCGCAACCCATAACAGGAAACTTCGCACACGGCCGACTGGACGCACATCGGGTCGCGCGCTCGCCGGGACGACGGCAGTGCTGCTCCGCAGTCAGCAGAATGTCGACGCCGCCTCAACATGACCGCAGAAGACTCTACAGGGTCGAAGCATGGTAGTGCTTCAACCAACATACAGTTCGGCGTCTGGCTCCCATTGCAGTGCTACGAGCTAAAGATCCGGCACAAACTGCTCGCACAACTCGGGCGAATTTCGCATTTCGTTATCCTTTGCCAGAGTCGAAGCGACACGAACCCTGCGGATCTGCCGGCCATCACGTCTCTCGGTCGCGCGCAACTCGAACCCGTGCTTGAACGTCTTCGCGGGCTGCGGATTCTCGATGATTCTGGGCTGACGCGTTCCGGTAGCCAGTACGCACATATGCTCGCGACACTTCACGAGCAGAAGGCGCGACTCTGGATGGACACGCAGCACGACCAGGCACCGGCACTGTTGCATGGCAACCACCCGTCTGTCACAACGATTCCCCGGGATGAGCTCGTTGTAGAAGGTCGCCGCCAGCAGGACGGCCGTGCGCCAAGGGGTCGCCGGGTCGATCTCGAGCGTCAGCTCGCACGCATGAAGCACTACGATTTTCAGTGCGCGTGGCTGCCATTTCTCTTTCCGTCGTTCGCGGAACTTGCCCAGCAACCGGACGAAGGTTGGTGGCGCGAGTGGGAGATGGAACTGACACACTGCAGCGATGCCTTTACGGAACATGCAAGCGGTGCGGCCAGCGATGCCGTCGACGGCATGCACGGACCGGACGCCGCGCTGCGCGGCGTGGAACTCACGCTGTCTACCGGGACCGAAGCGCAGTGCTCCCAGCCCGCACTGGAACTGGACAATGCGGTCATGGAGTTGCGCACGCGATACGCAGTTCCCGATGGTTTGCCCTCAACCCTCGCGCCCATCGTCCCCGATGAGTGCGTGCTCTACTACGACTTCCTTGACGAGTCCGTCATGCAGGCACAGCCGCCCGCCGGCGATGGCACCGGCTACACGCTCGTCTTCCCCGACGAAACGCTGCACGAGGACGTAGCGGTGAGCGCACTGTTTGCGGCGCAACGACCACCCGGCTCGAAGGGAATCGACATGCTCAATCGCATGCACGTGTTCACGCCGCGGTGGCGCAGGCGCGCATTTCCGTGGACGGCCGTCTATTCCGCGCTCGCCACGTTGGATAACGTCTGGATACCGCAGAATAATGAGAACAGTTGAGATCTTCAGGCAGATGGGCGACGAGGTGTTCGACGACCCACGCGTGCTTCGCTACGGGATGATCCTTGCGAAAGGCGGTGTCAGCGGCCTACGAGGTCTGGACCCGGTTGCGGTATGGATCGACGCCGCTATCGCTGTGTTCGACGCCTGCCACAGCTACATGCGGTATCTCACACAGCAAGAACTGAACAGGCAGCTTGAGATAGCCAATGAAGAGTTGCGCGAGACAGCGAACGGCTATCTGCGCATGATCGAACTTGACCACGAGACGATCCGCCTCGACCAGGAGCACCGTGAGGAGGCGCTTGCGAGAAGTCTGGAAAGACATGCCCGGGAACGCGCGCAGATCCTTGAAGCGATCAAGCGCAAGGTCGAACTTGTTTTCCGCGTTCATCGCATGGTTTGCGAGGCACGTCTGCGTGGCTACACGCAGGAACTGGACAATCTACAGTCGATCCTCGATACGTTGGTCGGATCGAGCCTCGCCTGTCTGAACGAGAACATCAAATAAGCAGTACCTATCCCTGAGAGGACGACATGGTCAAGTCTGTAAAACCCCCCATCAACACCCGGCGCACGCCCACGGTCAAAAAATCAGGCGGTCTTCTGTCCAAGGTTGAGCCTACGCACGTCATTCAGGCCGTCGATTCGGCCGCGGGCATGTTCAAGAGCATCGCGGACTACGGTGCGGAAAGCCAGCGCACCGAACGGGCACGGATCGAAGCCGAGACCAAACGCCTCGAAATCAAGGCCGACGTGCTAAAGCATGGAATTGACTTCGCGGAGAAAAAACAGAAACTGGAGAACGAACGGAAGCGGGACGAGGATGGGCACATCCGCGACCTGCGCAGGATCGACAGTCGCCACGATCTTGCCATGAAGAACGAGAGCGAGCGGTCGCGGCTTCTGGATATGCTCGAACGAGGGGAAATCACGGCTGAGCAGTGTCGCGCGCTACTGGATTCACGCGTTTTCACCAGCCATACTGACGCGGACGATCGCTGACCCATGTGGCCGCTCATCGGAGTCGCCGTCTTCGTCGCGGCGAAGGTTGCCAAGTGGATCTTCAACTCGATGTCCGAGGAGGAGGCCGAGCGCAGCGAGACGCTGCGGGAAGAAGCGGAAGCCATCTACCAGGAGTATGAAGAGGCCTGCAGGACGAAGCAGGCGGACCTCAAACGGTGGACGACGGAGAAGGCCGGTCACTGGCGCAAGAAACTGCTGCAGGCCCTCAGTGATAACCGCGGCAAGATCGCGCCGATCCGCGAAGGCTTGGACAGTCTGTACGAGGTGGTGCGTACCGAGATTGGCGCGGACACTACGAGTCCATTCCGGCGCCTGGCGTTGCAATACGCGTTTTGCCGCATCGAGGATGCAAAGCTCAGGCTGGACGCGTACGCCGCATATCTCGACCATGCGGAAGCTCAGATCGCACGTGTGACCGATGGGGCAGCCGTGCTCAAGCTACGGCCGACCGAGCCATTGCTGCCGGATGAGTGGCTTTACCGCGGCAAGCTGGTGATCGTTAGCCTTGATGAAATCAGAAAGCCGCTGCCCCGGTTCGGGCACCGGCTCCTCTTTGGACGTCATGAGAGCAGGCAACTCGCGCTCGCTGTTCCATTCGGCGACGAGATTCCCGTGATGATCACCGGTGCACACAAACATCAGGAAGGAGCATTCTACGGATGTGTTGCGCGTGGTGCCCTTTATTATGAGCACATCATTCCGGGCGAGCCGGTCGCGATGACCGTCACACATGCGAATCGCATGGCGGTGTCGGGCACCGCATTCGACGAGTTTGTGAAAATCTCGGTGCCCGTCACGAAACTCACGCACAAACATATCCTTCCGCTTCAGGGACAGACGCTATTCGTCTATCCCGATGCATTCAATATCACGCTGGACAGCAACCCGCTCCTACCGGAATCGAAGCGGCGCTGGATCGGTGCATCTCAACTGCCGCCGCCCGAACTGGGCGCGTCCTACCAGCATCCGCTTTTTGTCCGTGTGCCGGAGAAACTGCTCGACGCTATATCCGACAGTCAGTTTTTCAGTCCCCTCGCGCAGTGGAACCTGCTGGTTTGCGATCCGGAAAACAACCAGTACGTGCTTGGGAAGTCACATGTGCGTCTCGTCACAAAAATCGGCGAGCACGATGCGGGAGTGCAGGTCGAAGAGGTGATCCAGACGGAACACATGCAGGTCGGTCACCAGCTTCCTTTTTCCCTCACGCTTGTCACCGACGCGATTGATATCCGCGCGCTGCACTGGCAACCTGCCATCGACGCGTTCCGGCAATATGCGACGCAGATCGCCGCGAATGACGGGCAAGACGCCTTGCGACGTGCGCAGTCCATCTTCATGCGCCGGTGGCAGAGCGTGCTGGATTATCAGCGAGAAGCCGAAAGCGTACGTGCCGTGACCTTCGACACGACGCCCAGTGCGATCGACGACCGGCTCTCCTCGCTTCAAGTCAGTGCAGCACAGATGCGAGAAGAAACGTGTGATGCATCGGCCCTCGATTACCTGCGTCAGGTCGACAGGGACAGCATGCTTCACCGGGAGCATTGCCTGCGCATCGAGCGATGGGACAGTGAGCGCCTTTCCTATATTCCGGCGGTACCGGAGCGCCATAGGACATCGCTCGAATACGAACTGACCGACGAGGGAGCGCTTGCGATACGCGGACAGTTCCCGCGCGAATGGCAGGAGTCTGAGGGGCGCTACCGTTTTCGCGTGCAGTTGCCGGCAACGGCGCTCAAGCGCCAGCAGCGTGCGCTCGACGATTTCATTCATGATCGCCTGGTGCAGCCAGCGCTGAAAGATATCCTGCTTTCCCCACAATCGTATCTGCCCGTGGATGACCCGTTCTGGACGGGGCGCGATATCCACTGGCAAGGAAAGCTCTCGCCGTCGCAGCGGGAAACCGTCAGCATGGCGCTAAAGGCAAAGCACCTTGCACTGATCCAGGGGCCACCCGGTACGGGCAAGACGACGGCCATCGTGGAGATGCTGTATCAACTTTTTGCGGCGAACCCGAATTGCCGGGTGTTGCTGGTTTCGCAGCAGAACACCGCCGTGGACAATGCCCTCGAACGCTTCATCCAGCGCTTTCCGGACCTCGCGCAGACAGCGGTGCAGGTCATTCGCATTGGCAACCCCGACAAGGTAAGCGCCAGCCTGTCGCGTTACCAGTTCGACGAACGATACGCGCAGTTCGTGGAACGGTTGTCGCAGGATGCCCGCAGGAAGGTGATGGAGACTGCCAGCGACAGGCACGACATCGCGTGCCAGTGGTCGACCGTGATCGACTACGTGATGAACACGCCGGACAATCTCCTCGACAGGCCGACGCTCGAAGAACTCAGCACGCTATTGCTCGCCGACAAGAATCTGGTGGGCGCGACGTGCGTAGGCCTGTCCACCCCAAAGGGCGGCGTGGATCATCTCGTGTTCGATGTGGCCATCATCGATGAGGCGGGCCGCGCGACCGTGCCGGAACTTCTGATTCCGATGCTTCGCTGTCGCAAGGCGATCCTGATCGGTGATCACTACCAGTTGCCACCGTGCGTCTCACCGCTGTTGCGCGAGGATTCGGCTCGTGACGTGTTGCCGTTTCTGCGCGAGGCATTCCTCGAGACAAGCTTTTTCGAACTGCTTTTCGAACAGTTGCCTGCCGGGTCCAAGGCGATCCTGAGGGAACAGTACCGCATGGCGCCTGAGATCGGCGATCTGGTGGGGGAGCTCTTTTACACGCGTAAAAAGACCCGCACCCTGTTCAATGGCGTGGCCGCAGACGGTTGGGAACGCTCGGCGCTCATGTCGCAAAGCCTGAACTGGGTGAATGTGAAAGGGCGCCAGACGCGGCCCGCGAAAAGCAGGAGCCTCTGCAACCTTGCCGAAGCGGACGCCATAGTGCACTTCCTGGCGAGTGTGGCTGAGTCCGCGGCACCACACACTGAGGTCGCCGTCATTACCCCGTATGCAGCGCAAAAGAAGCTGGTTCGGGACAGGCTGAATGCCTACTGCACGACTCATCCGGAACAGATTGACGTGTTGGAACGCCTCGCGATCAAGGTTGACACCGTCGACGCGTTCCAGGGTGGCGAAGCGGATCTCGTTTGCTATTCGACGGTGCGGACACAGGGCGCCTTGCAATTCCTGCTGGACCGCAAGCGTCTGAACGTCGCCTGTTCGCGCGCCAGGCATCACCTGGTGTTTTTCGGCGACGCCAGCTTCCTCGAAAACGCCGGCGCGGGCGGAGCAGGGAAGAACTACTTTGCGACGATACTGAAGCGTGCGCACCGGCTGAACTCCCAGACGCCGGTGCAGCGTGACGCGCCAGGAAAGGGACGCAATCGCCAGCGCGAGCCCGCATGAGGACTTCGCGCACGCTGGCCCTGTCACGTGGTGCAGTGGACGCGGAGTTGGCGTACGCCCGGGCAACGGCCGCAGTCCCTGTTTGCCGACGCAGGCGTTGCGCGTCAGTGAACGTTCGCTCAGCACAGGGAAGCGGGCGCAGCGTCAACGATACTGACTGGGCGCGTTCGGTCGCAACGGCACGGGGGGGACAGCATGAAGTCACTGTCCGTCGCGTCGCCTGTCGAAATTCGCGTATCCGCCGCGTACAATCTCCGGCTGACATAAAGCAGCCGAGCCAAGAACGGGCCATCGCGCAAACGGTGTGGGCTACGCGCTTCTGTGCGTGTACGCTGCGGCCCGCACTTCGGAGCGGCCCTTCGCCGACCGAGCAGGCTGCTTTTTTTATATATGGACTTTTCCTGGAGACAGCGGAGGGCAGGCGCAAAGCCCTGCCACTGCGAGCGCCATCGCGCGAATCCGGGAAACGGCTCTGCTTTCGCCTTCACTGCTCCTGACTGATTTTTGCCCATGCCGCTTCCCGATATTGACTTCAAGGAAATCCGCGTTCATCGAACCAGCCAGGCCGACGCATTCGAGGAGCTATGCTGCCAGCTGGCGGGCGATGAACCGCTGACGGATCGCATCCGCTTCGACAAGAAGGGACGGGGAGGAGACGGCGGCATCGAGTGCTTTGCCACGCACGCCGACGGCTCAGAAACCGGATGGCAGGTGAAGTTCTACTGGGAGATTGACAGTCTGCTCAGCTCGCTCGACGGATCACTGACGAAAGCACTTGTAAAGCATCCTGCCATGCACCGGTTCATCGCGTGCTTCCCGTTCGATCTGGCGGATTCGCGCCGCGCTGACGTGACGACGGCATTCGCAAAATGGACGAAGTGGCGTGAGCAGCGGATCGGCGAGGCCGCCGCGGCCGGCAGGACGCTCGCGATCGATCGCTGGGACGCGCACGAGATCAAACAGAGGCTGACGGACAGCAATCCGAGATCGGCGGGACGGATAGCCTTCTGGTTCGACCAGGAGCTGTTGACCGCCGACTGGTTCCGGAAAGCCTTTGACCGGACAGCCGATAGCCTGGGGGATCGCTACAGTCCGCAAACCCACATTGACATCCCGGTACGGCAGTCGATTCTCGCGACGGTGCGCGACCCGGTAATCTTCGAAGCGCTGAAACCGCTCGCTGCGCGAACAAGGCATAGCCTGCAACAGATGCCGGACAGCGCGAACAACGCCGCATGCACGGCCGCGCTGGGCGTTGCGACCGAACTGGACTCACTCGCCGATGAGCAGCCGGATCCATTTCCGCTGCTGGAACTGCGCGGCAGGATCGATGCCGCTGCCGGCCTGGCTACCGTGTGGGATGGCGAACTCCGGGACCAGCGGCAAGGTCGTGAGCGTAGCCCGGAGCTGATCGCCGTTTCCAATCTGATGAACGCGTTGCGTGCCTGCGCTCGCAATGTCCGCGCGGATCATTGGCACCATCTCGACACGCGGGCGCTTCTCGTGTCCGGTGACGCCGGAAGCGGCAAGTCACACCTGCTAGCTGACGCCTGTGCACACCAGATCGAGACCGGTCGACCGGCCATGATGGTGCTCGGCGGCAAGCTGCCGGATGCCGAGCCGTGGGGGGAGATCCTGCGGGACCTCGATCTGCCGCGCCGTCTCCAGGTCAGGCAGTTCCTCGGTGCACTCAATGCCGCCGGAGAAGCGGCGGATGTTCGCGCGCTTGTCGTAATCGACGCACTCAATGAGAAGAATGGGCAGTTGATCTGGCCGGAGCGTCTCGCGGGTCTGTTGAACGACCTCAGGCAGTTTCCCTTCATAACGGTAGTGCTGTCGTGTCGGACAACGTATCTGGATGTCGTTATCCCGGACTCACTGGATGCATCGAAGCTGCCGCGCATTGAACATGAGGGCTTCGACGACGACGATGTGATGCGTTATCTGCGCCGGCGCGGCATCAGCGTACCGGAGGCTCCCCGTCAGCTCGATGAACTGCACAACCCGCTTTTCCTCCGTCTGGCCTGCGATGCCCTGAAGGCCGAAGGCGAAGTATTGATGACGGACAGCCTGAGCGGGATCTCCGAAGCGTTCCGGCTCTTTACGTCGACCGTCACACGACGTATTGAAGTGACAACGAAGGTTGCGCCACGCCGAAACCTGGTTTCGAAAGCGATCGAGGCATTGACGACGGAGATGTCCAGGACAGGGCGTGGGGAGGTTGGTTTCGAGCGCGCTGACGAGCTCGTGCGCTCAATCTACGATGGCAATGAGATCGCGAGTGACATCCTGTTCCAGCTGGAAAACGAAGGGCTTCTCGCAGTGGAGCAGGACTCATTTTCCCGCGTCGAATCCAGGGAGGTTGTGCGTTTCACGTTCGAGCGGATGGGTGATCATGCGATTGCCGCCAGCCTCCTGAATCGCAGCATGGCTTCCGCGGGAGCTGGTGCCGTGTGCGCTCCCGGGTCGCCGCTGCACCAGGCGCTGGCTGATCCGCATTCCCGGATCGTGCCGGGTCTTCTGGAGGCGCTCGCCATCCAGCTGCCCGAGCAGCTGGAGCTGGAGCTTCCGGATCTGGCCGGCGTACCGCCACGGTCATGGTTGGAGGGAGCATTCGTTCACAGCCTCCTCGCCCGCCGGCCGACGGCTTTCCGTGAAAGGACCTGGCAGCTCGTGGATGAAATGGGCGACGAACGCCTGCGTTTCGACACGCTCATTGCACTGTCGACTGAGCCGGAGCATCCGTTCAACGTGCGTGTGCTCGACAGCGAACTCCGGCGGCATGCGATGCCAGAGCGGGATGCCCACTGGTCGGTCCATCTGGCTGATTCGAACCGTGCAACGACTCTCGTCGACTGGGCGTGGAACGCCGACCAGACACGCGTTACGCCTGCGCGCGCCGAGCTGGCGGCCATACAGCTCACCTGGTTTTTCACAACGAGCTTCCGTCCCCTTCGCGATAGAGCGACGAAGGCGCTTGTCGCACTGCTTGCGGGTCGTCCCCGGCTCGCGGTCAGCCTGTGGACCGGGTTCAAAGGTGTTGACGACGGATATCTGACCGAGCGTCTGACTGCCGCGCTCTACGGGGCGGCCATGCAGGGCGTGTGGGAGGATTACGATCTGTCGGCTGTCGCCACGACCCTCTATCGTGATCTTTTTGCCAACCGCACGCCCCCGGCAAATTCGCTACTGCGCGACCATGCCCTCGGACTGATTGCATATGCCATGCATCGGGGCGTGCTGGGCAGCACAATCGATCGCGAAAATCTCGAGGAACCCTTTCTCAGCTCCTGGCCGATCGAGCATGTCCCCGACGAAACCATCGAAGGCTACACGCGCCAGTACGGTGACAACGCAAGGTATCCGGACGAGATCGTTAACTCGTGCCAGGACGGTGATTTTGGGCGCTACGTGCTCGACTACGCGGTGCAGGACTGGAGTCCGGCACCCGTTGGCACCTCGCTACTGCCGAACGCGCTGGACCTGCGGAACGCCTGGCTTGAGGAGTTCAAGGTCACGGCGACCTTGGACATGATTGCGGCGCATGACCGGCTCGTTGCAACCATCGCCAGCGAGAATCCCCGCAACACTGTCGTGACGGGCGAGGCTCGCGACCGGATCAGGGCGGCGAAGGCGGTCTTCAGGGCGGCCGTCGGCTCGGATATCTTCGAAGAATGGCGGGAGCGGGCCGAGCACTGGCGAGCCGAAGGCATGTATCAGAGCTATGCACGCCAACAGGGTCCTACCGGGTTTAATCTTGCGTGGGCCCGGCGCTGGGTCGTGAAGCGGGCACATGACCTTGGCTGGTCCGAGGAACTGCATGGCGCGTTCGACCGGCAGGTCCGTGGCGATCGCAACGAGCACTCCCTCGAGCGAATCGGCAAGAAGTATCAGTGGCTGGCGCTTTATGAACTGGTCGCGCGAATGAGCGACAATCTCGAACGTCTCCCGGATCGCGACACCGACCCGCTTCGGTTGCGCAACCTCGACCCCTCGCTGCTGGTCGATCATGTTGCTGCAGATGACTGGGAGGACGTTCCGGCGAAGCCGTTCTGGATCGGCGGCGCCCCCGAACTTGCTGCCCGTACGCCCGCCGAGGCGATAACGTGGCTGCACTCGTCCGAGGATATCCTTGATGGAGTTGAGAACATCGCTGTCAGGTCCGAAGACGACGATCGTCACTGGCTGGTGCTCACAGGATTTAAGACCTGGCGCACGCCGACGCAGGGCATGCACTGCGAGGCGTGGCGCCGTGTAGCAAGCGTGGTCGTGCGAAGGGCAGACCGCGACACGGCGCTGGAGTTGATGTCGACAGGTCAGATGGCAGGCCCGCACGACGTGCCTGCCGCCGCGGGAGGGGGTTACCGCGTTCATCTCGGTGAGTTTCCGTGGCGATCGCTCGACGATGGGCAGGATGACTGGATCCTCGACTGGCGCCCTGTCGACCCAACTGTGCGACGCGGGAACAGACTCGCTATCCGGCCAACGACGACGGAGTACAGCGCCGAGGCAGACGGTTACGATGGCTCGGTCAGCGATCACATCAACCTGCGTCTGCCGGCACGGTGGTTGATGGATGGGTTAGGCCTGCATCTCACCGATGGTCGCTCGATCGTGTATCAGGATGCTCAGGGGGTCACCCGCTTCATGGATCCGTCCGTCTCGACGGCGGGCGAGAGCGCTGCACTGGTCGACCGGGACGCCTTCCTCAGACTGCTCGAACGTGAAGGTCTGGTCGCTATCTGGACCGTTGCGGGCGAAAAAAATGCGTACGGCGATTCAGCGGGCGATGGCTTCGGGGGGCGGCTCACCTTCACGCGGCTGTTCTATTCTGACGGAAGTGAGCTTCGTGGTCGTGACAGGCTCGAAACGTTTGACGCCCCCTCGCCACGCCAGCGCGCCGCCTTTCTGGGCGAATCAGCGGTGAACGCGGGCTGAATGAATGACGGGCCCGATAACGTCCTCATTTCGCATTCGGTAGGCCACGGCAACTACCGACACTCGGGTTGAAGCGGGTACGATTCGGACTTGTACACACCGCAGGTCCATTCGGCAGTGAGTCCGCGAACCAGATGCAGCGGCAATCACGCACGGCGGGCGACACCGATTGAACCCGGATGGCGACGCAATCCAGCGCCGGTGGGAGCTTGGCCATTTGCCAGCTTGCGCGTGGCTTAGCTTAGCTATCGGCAGGCGCTCTGCGAGTGCGTCAGAAATCGTAGTGCTTCCCGATTCCTGAGGTCATCGTTACTTGGAGCCATTGCCGCGGCCATTTTGGCGACAGCGCTGTCAGCTGTTCCGGTAGTCTTGCCCACGAAGCGGGGAAGGGCTGTTGATACGCGCATAAAACTGACCCATTTCCGATAGAAATTTGCATCGAAAATTGACCCACATGTTCAACTGCCT